>CANBFE010000018.1 GCA_947367855.1 uncultured Lachnospiraceae bacterium
GTGCTGCCTTCACTGACACAGCCGGGAAGATCTGGAACTTCAACGGTAAATCCTCCTTTTTTTTCTTCACAAGGATAGAAACAAGCGGGATAAGTTAATTTCATAGATGAATCCTCCTTTATGGTGTTGCAGTACCAGGCTTTAGAGCCCGGCCTGCTTTAAAATAGATTTAATTGTACGGGGGTCAAGGTCTCCGGGATGATTTGGAATGGAAACCTTGCCAGGTTTTATTGGATGGATGTGCTGTAATTTCCTTACAATTACATTATACGCATAATGCGCATAAATATCAAGGGAGGATTTGAAATTTAAAGAAATTTAGAGAGAGCAAAGACTTAACTTAACGGAGGAAGGGTTTATGTAAATGACATTGGCATTTGGAGGAGCATTTTTCTTTCAGGATGGAAACGTGCAGGCGGAGCTGCCTGCAGTGGAGATATAGGAGGGTTGGAAACCACAGATGATAAGCGCAATTATTTTTGATATGGACGGTACTTTGTACAATGAGACAGATGTAAAAATGACGGCGGAACTGGAAACGGCAGTGTACCTGGCCGGCTGCTGCGACAGCTCCCCGGAGGCGGTTTACGACATTTTCCGAAAGGTGAAATCCCGGGTGACAAGCGCCTGCAGGGGCCTGCCGGAGGCAAACGACAGAGCGAAATGGTATGATGCGGTCCTGGAGGAACTGGGAGTCACCCATGTCACGGGGGCGGAATTGGCGGAATGCTATTGGCAGGCAGTGTATGACAATATGAAGCCTTTTGCGGATTTCCTCTACGTGCTGCCCGGGCTGCAGGAAAAGTACGGATTGTATTTGCTGACAGATGAGCTGCGGGCAATACAGGAGCGAAAGCTCCAATGTCTGGGACTGGAGCATGTGTTTCTGAAAACCGTGTCGGCGCAGGAAATCGGGTCCACAAAACCAAGTGAGAAATGCTACAGGTATATCACAGAAATTATCGGCGAACCGGTAGAAAATATACTGGTAGTGGGAGATAATCCCGGAGCGGACATCAGGGGCGGGAACCTGGCAGGGATGCATACGGCCTGGCTGAAGCGGGGCAAATACCATTATTATCATCAGGAACCGGAGGAAAAGCCGGAGATTGTTTTTACCAATTACTTACAATTGCCGGGGAAAATAGAAGCGTTGGAGCAGAAAAGCCATTTTCAGGCCGAGAGAAGCGGAGGAAGGTAAGAATATGAACGATATACAGGATAAAAATTACTGCCCTGCCATCAATGAAATTAGCGAATATGTGAGAAATCCTGTTTTTATGGAATTTTGTTCGGAAATCAGGGAGATGTATCAGTGTACTGAAAAAGTGGAATACAGTTCCTGCAGTTGGGAAAAGGGTTGGAATATCAAATGGAAAAAGGCGGGAAAGACATTGTGCACCCTGTATCCCAAAGATGGCTTTTTTAAAGTTCTGGTGGTGGTAGGGCAAAAAGAAAAAGGGCCGGTGGAGGCAATATTGCCGGAATGTACCGCTGCATTAGAGAATCTATATAGGGAGACACAGGAAGGAAACGGCCAGAGATGGCTGATGATTGACATAGAGGACAAGGATGGTTTGTATCAAGATGTTTTCCGCCTGATTAAAATCCGCAGAAACAGTTAAAATCCCTTTGCGGGACTGCCAATGCAGCGGTACCCGGGCAGCCACAGGCAGCGTACGTACTGTGCACTGTACGGTGGCAGGTTGTATCTTTAGGAAGCGATGTTTTACATAAAATGCAGGGCAGATGGGGAACTTTGCGGGGCAGATGGAGAATTATAAACAGGGAGGTGGACTTTGGTTTATTTTGATGACGGAAAAATCCGGGTGCGGGATATGAAGTACACGGACGCCCGGGAGTTCTGGGAGGAAGAACGGGCACAGGGATGGCATTCGGAGATCAGCAAATTCCGGATGCGGCTTGAAGATCAGAAATCCGGGAAATCCCTGTCACTGACGGCAGAATATCTTGGAAATCCGGCGGGTTATATCCATGTATATCCGGATGCCCCAAACGGCGCCTTCGGCGGAAGCGGCTATCCGGAAATCGTGGACTTTGCAGTATTGGAAAAATACCGCCGTTTTGGTATCGGCAGCAAACTTATGGACATTGCGGAAGAAATTGCCAGTCGGTACGCCCATCGGGTTTACCTTGGGGTGGGGCTTCACAGCGGATACGGGAGCGCCCAGAGAATGTATGTAAAGCGGGGCTATATCCCCGACGGAAGCGGCGTCTGGTACAATGACGCGGTGTGTGAGCCGTATGCGGACTGCTGCAACAATGATGATCTGGTATTGTATTTGTCAAAGGCATTCCAGACGGCGGAAGCTATGGAGCAAAGCGCAGAGCAGGTTTTTATGGCGGAAATAGCGGCCCTTACCCCCAGTCAGCTCTATATCAGTCAGAAGAAACTAACCGATGTGCGCAGCTGGTTTCAGAGTCCCCGGGACATAGAGAAAATGGAGCCTGTCCCCGTGAGAAGTCTGGCGGGGCGTCTGCTCCTGACAGACGGTCATACACGGGCGGCAGCGGCATTTTTATATGGGATAAAGTCCATCCCCTGCGTGTGGGACAGGGATGATCTGGACTGGGCGGCCTATGCCGCGGATATCAATATGTGTGCGGAGGAGGGAATCCTGTCCGTGGAAAAACTGGCGGCGCGAATCGTCTCCGCCCCGGACTATAAGCGCCTTTGGAATGACAGATGCGACGCATTGTATGATGAATGGTACTATCAAGTGCTGAAACAGGAAGAGGAGATCATTTATTTTACCCGGAGACAGGTATTGGAACCCAATCCTGCCCTTCCCCCTGGGTGGGAGATCCGTTCCATGGGAACAGAACCGGAGGATATCGAATATTTTCAGCTGTATCAGGACGGCATTCCGGCGGCCAGGGGCTGCATAGAGCGATATTCCTTTGCATTCTGGGAAGCGGCGGATATCAAAACCTATGAGGAATTCCGCGGAAAGGGATTCGGAACGGCAATGACGGCATATCTTACCAACCGCATTGTATCCGCAGGGAAGACCGCCACCTGCCGTACCCGGCCTGAAAACGTTCCCATGCGCTGTGTCATTGAAAAATGCGGCTATGAGAGACTGTATGAGTGAGGGCCGATGAAGGGTCTCACAGCAGGCCACCCTGTCTGCACTGTCTGGGGAAGCGCCGATGGGGCGTGCCGGGATTGATCTGCAGCAGACTGCAGTAAAGGAACAATTGATCAAATAGAAATCAGGAGGTACATAAGAATGAAAGAAATGATTGGATATTGTGGGTTGGACTGTGAAAAATGCGACGCATACCTTGCGACAGTCAATGACGATCAGGCATTGCGTGAAAAAACGGCAAAATTATGGGCAGAGTTAAATGGCGCGCCCATTCTGCCGGAACATATCAACTGTCAGGGATGCCGTGTTGACGGGATCAAAACGGTATTTTGCGACAGCATGTGCGAAATTCGCCAGTGCGCGCTGAAAAAAAGTGTGACCACATGCGGGGACTGTCCGGAACTGGAAAACTGCCGGACTATGGGAGAGGTTCTCTCAAACAATCCCGAAATTCTGGAGAATTTGAAAGAATAAACAGCAGAGCCGACAATACGGGACAATTCTATTCGAAAACGCTTTTTTGTGACAACTGTATCCGGCAAATATTAAAAACGGTTGAACATCAGCTGATAGAAGAACTGGTTGTTTTCGATGCGGAGGGAAAAGTTTTTTATCCGATAGAGGATGAAACAACCCTGCAGACAGGAGATTACTGCCTGAATATTGCGTACAGGGACAGCAGTTATCGCATTGACATCAGTGCTGTCAACAGCTAAAAAAGCCCTTACAGGAAATCATGGACTCTCAAAGATTTTAAGCGCAGGCGGATGATAGGTAAACCGCAAAAAGCATAGAAAGAAAATTCCCACCAAAAGGCACAGCGGAAAGGTATATGGTTTCAGGCGGCAGGACAGGGTAAAGCGGCAGGAGAGCAGGAAGGCAGTCAGAACGCTCAAAATAAATGTGCCGATGTCCAGAAGAAAGATATTTTTGCCCAAAACCGCGGTGTAGGCATAAAAAAGAACAGGAATCAGCAGGGTTCCGACGATGATTCCAAAGCAGAGAGAAGAGGCAAGGCAGGGGGTTTTTCTTCCGTATAGAAACAGGATAATCAGGGAATACAGCAGCATGGGAAAAAACAGCAGTTTCATATGTTCCCATATGGATTCGTTTACCGGAGCAAAAAGGCCAACGACAGTATTCTGTCCGGTCCAGTCATACAGAAAATGGGACAGGGATCCCGTGATCAAAACAAAGAGGGCGCCGATTATCATCGTATATTTTAAATGTTTCATGAAAAATACCTCGCACAGGGTAGTATATGCGGCATAGATGAATTTATGCGGCTGCATTCGAGGATTATAGCCTGGTCAGATTACGGTTCTTCGGGTGAGTGACGGAACATAAATATGAACAGAAAGACAGGACATGGCGTCTTCCTGACGGAAAAACGTCATGTCCTGCCTGATATTTAACATTTATTCGGGACAAGGGGAAATTTGGAAAGCCGGAATGTCACTGTTTCCCGGAAATCACAACCTTGTCAAAAGCCATGTAGGGCAGAACGGTATTGCCGTTGGCCACGGTCTCTTTGGAGATGGCCACCAGATTGTTCAGCAGATCCGCCAGATTGCCGTTGATCATGGTCTCGCTGACGGCGCCCCTGATCCGGCCGTCTTCCACCAGAAAGCTGTTCTTTGCCACACCGGAGAATTCACCGTTGATGCCGGGCTGTCCGCCGGAGAATCTGCCGATGATAAGGCCTTTTTTGATCTGCCTGATCATATCTTCGCAGGAAGTGTCCCCATTCTCTATGATGACGGAGAAGGAGGTATTCCTGGCCGGGGCAAAGCCGGATTTGTTTGCCACATACAGGGAGAGCAGGAAGGATTTCAGCACCCCGTTTCTGATCAGGTCATAATCTTCTGCCAGGAAGCCGTCCTGAGTATACCTCTGCCCGCACACGATGCGGGAATCCCCGGGACACATGGAAATGGTGAGCCGTTCGTCCGCCACCTGTCTGCCCAGTTTTTCAAGCCAGATACTGGTTTTTTCCAGAATGACATTGTCCGAGGCAAAATTGGAGATGATGCTGCCGAGGAATTCTCCCAGGCTGCCGGGAGTGAGCACAATGACGCCCTCAAACTTGCCTTCCATGGGCACGGTGGACAGCTGGGCTTCGGTGTCGCTTAAATCCTTTTCCAGAGATCCCAGTTCAATAAAGGGGCGGTCCAGTTTATCCGTGTAGATATCGCTGCCGAAGAAAGAAGTGGTAGCTTCCCCCTCATGGGCAGAATACATCAGGGAAACGGAGTAGGCTCCTTCATAGACTTCAAATTCCGTGCCGTTGGTATTCTGGTAAATCGAATGTATTTTGTCATGGGTTACGATCATCTGCTCCATGAGAATTTTGGGATGCTTTTTCCGGATATCGTCCATCAGCTCTCTGGTGCGTTCAAAGAACAGATCAATATCCGGCTCGTAAGCACCGTCCCGGAATACCCGGTTCTCCTGTCCGGGGGCAATGTCAAAGGCTTCGTCCGCAACGCCGGATTCCGCGGATTTGATACAGTCTGCCACAGCGCCTTCTATGGCCGCGTCGTCAAACTGGTTGGTAAAGGCGGAGCCTTTCTTCTGGTCCTTATAGGCGGTGAGGGAAAGACTGCGGTCAAACAGGGTGCGGAACAGGGAGAATTCCCCTCCGTCCACGTTAAATTCGTGTTTTTCCTTCTCCGTCACGGTATACTGGGCCTTCTGGGCGCCGGCATCCGTCAGCAGCTGCTTTGTCTTTTCGGCAATTCTTTTTATGTCTGTCATGTTTAACGTCCTCCTATCATAACTTTGCAGCGAAGGGCAGGGCCGCCCATTCCCACGGGCATGGGTTGTTTCTTTCCGCAGAATCCGGAGCTGGTCCATTCCACGGTATCCGATACCATATCCACGGTTTTCAGCATATTGAAGGCTACGCCGGAGATGGTGGTGTCCAGAAGCGCGCGGCCCAGTTTTCCGTTCTTGATCTCATAGCCCATATTGACGCCGAACATGAACTCGCCGGTGGTGTCGGCCTGACCGTTGGTACTGGTGATCAGATAATAGCCGTCGTCCACGGAAGCGATAATGTCCTCCAGTTTATCTCTGCCCGGAAGCACGGCAGTATTCCGCATGCGGATCAGGGGTTCGTCGGAGAAGCTCCAGGCGCGGGCATTTCCCTGGGGTTTGGCGCCGAAATGCTGAGCGCTTTCCCGGCTGTGCATGTAGCCTGTCAAAATGCCGTCCCGGATGAGTACTGCGTCCTCCGCAGGGGTGCCCTCGTCGTCCAGATAAACGGGCAGAGGAACAGGCCTGCCGAAGGCGGTGTGGGCGTAATCCACCAGGTTTACCAGTTCGGAAGCCACACATTTGTTCAGCGCCGGGCCTGCCACGGAACCGCCCAGTACCAGATCGGCTTCCACCGTATGGCCTACGGCCTCATGGGCCAGCATGCCGGACATAAATCCGCTTAAGACTACGGTTTTGTAGCCGGCCTCGGCATAAACGCCCTCCCGTTTCCGCATGATCTGTTCATAGAGCTTGTCGATTTCAGGGTAGAGCAGAGCGGGATCAGTGAAATTCTCGGTGAAAATCCCGGTTCCGCCAATGGATTTGAACAGTTCAATGGGAGTGCCGGAAGCGGTTTCCGTGTTCAGGAAGACATAGATGTAACTTCTGGGCGCGCAGATATGGCCGCTGCAGCCGTCTGAGGTGCAGATGATTTTCTCCAGGGAATCTTCCGTGGCGATAACGGAACGACTGGAGAGTCCCGGATATTTTTCCGTGATGTATCCGTCCAGGGCTTTGGCGAATTCCACATAGTGTTTCTGCTCGGCGTCCTGGATGCTGCTGCCCTGGGGAATGGGGCTGCAGGGAATGACGGGCAGAGGACCCTTTCCCCGGCCTACATGGCGGTCCATGAACCCGGCGTTTTCTGTGGCCGCCTTCAGTACGGTTTCAGCGGCGTCGCCGGAGCATTCTGCTATGGACGAAAAACCGTATACGCCGTTCTGATAGACTCTGGCGCTTGTGCCGGAGCTTTCCATCCTGGCATTGCCGGTGAGATTGCCCTGAATCATGACAACCTGCCGGCTGCGGCTTTTCTGTTCCCTCAATTCGGTATGTACACCGGTGGAGAAGAGGGATTTTTTGTCCGAGATGTGATCTTCTAACATTTGACTACCTCCTGGTATAATAATGGTGTGAACCATTACAAGAACCCCGGAAAGAGCCTTGTAATGGATCAGGATGCCTGTTTTGCCGAAGGGGGCTGCCCCCTCGGGTTGTTGACTCCCTAAATTGTATCATAATCAGGTGGGTATGGCTATAGATTGTTGGAAATCTTTACGTTTGTTTTTGCTTTTGTTCCTCATTTTCCTGTTTGATACAGGAGTCTGGGCATTCCGGTTGTATTTTCCATACATTTGATATATAATAAAAATGTGATTATTATACACGTAAACCTAAATAAAAGTGTGAAGGAGTGCTTATGGAGCGGTTGATTTTGAATCAGTTGTTGGATTGGAAGAATTCACCCTATCGCAAACCTCTGATCTTAAAGGGCGTGCGTCAGGTGGGCAAGACCTGGGTTCTCAAAGAATTCGGCAGACGTTATTATGAAAATACAGCCTACTTTAACTTTGATGAAAATGAGGAATATAAGCAGTTTTTTGAGACAACCAAGGATGTAGACCGCATTCTGCAGAATCTAATGTTGGCCAGTGGTCAGAAGATTGTGTCGGAAAAGACGCTCATTATCTTTGACGAGGTACAGGACTGTCCCAAGGTAATCAACTCAATGAAGTATTTCTGTGAGAATGCTCCGCAGTATCACATTGCCTGTGCAGGTTCTTTATTGGGGATTGCCCTGGCGAAGCCATCCTCCTTCCCAGTGGGCAAAGTCAATTTCATGCAGATCGATCCGATGACTTTGACGGAGTTTCTGCTCGCCAACGGCGATGAAAATCTGGCCGGGTATCTGGAAAGAGTGGATACGATTGAGCCGATTCCTGATGCCTTTTTCAATCCGCTTTGTGAGAAATTGAAGATGTACTATGTCACGGGCGGTATGCCGGAACCAGTACTTATGTGGACGGAAGCGAGGGACGTTTCCGCTATGCAGGAGGCCTTGTCCGGGATCCTCGGCGCTTATGAGCGTGACTTTGCCAAACACCCCAATATCGGCGAGTTCCCGAAAATTTCCATGATCTGGAAGTCCATGCCGTCACAGCTGGCTAGAGAGAATAAGAAATTTATTTACAAGGTGGTTAAAGAGGGGGCGCGGGCCAGGGAATATGAGGATGCCTTGCAGTGGCTGGTGGATGCCAGGCTGGTGCATAAAATCTACCGCAGTACTGCTCCCGGTCTGCCGGTTGCCGCCTATGATGACCTGTCTGCATTTAAAATTTATCTGGTGGATGTGGGGCTGCTCCGCCGCCTGGCTCTGTTGGCGCCGACAGCCTTTGGAGAAGGCAATCGTCTGTTCACCGAGTTCAAAGGCGCCCTGACGGAAAACTTCGTATTGCAGACTTTAATTACGCAGTTTGAAGTGGTTCCCCGGTACTGGAGCCGGAATAATCCGCCTTATGAGGTAGATTTCCTGATTCAGCGGAAGAATGATATATTCCCTGTAGAAGTCAAGTCCGAGGCCAACACCGCCAGTAAGAGTCTGAAGAAATTCAAGGAGTTATTCCCGGATCAGGTCAGGCTCCGCGTGAGGTTCTCCCTTGACAATTTGAAACTGGACGGGGATGTGCTGAACATTCCGCTTTTTATGGCTGACCAGACGGACCGGCTGATTGGACTTGCATTGGAAGAAAAAGGCAGTATGCCCCGATAGGTTGAGGATTGCAGTCCTATCGGGGCAGGGATAAAGATTCGTAACAGTTCAGCGCCCTGTCTGAACAGTGATGATGATTATTTTGTTATAGAGTCTAAAAAGTGCTGAAATTCAGCTTCTTTCCGGTAAGCGTCAAAGGCGGGAGAGGAGAGCCATTTATCCCGCAGGATTTCCGGCAGCGGCCGGGAGTCATCGGTCTCATAATCCTGGGCTTTTTCCGTCACGGCGCCCAACAGCAGGCTTGTGTAGCACTGGGTTTCCGGTCTGGATTCAAAGGCTTTTGCCGCCCGGGCTGCCAGAGTCAGATTCTCGTACATGGATTCCCTTTCTCCAAGGCTTGCATACTGCCTTGCCAGTTCCCAGTATTGCCGGGCGCTGTGCCAGCTGTTTTGGGGAAGCTGTCCGTCGCAGATCAGTTCGTCCAGGGCCAGAGCCTTTTTGATTGCCAGGATGGAATCGGAGGCGGAGAGAAATCCGGAGCTGCCTAAATTCAGGATGAATCCGGTCAGGCTTTCATAGTCCGCACGAATCTGACTTCTGATGAAGGGCAGTTTTTCCGCTTCCTCCAGTCCCCACCAGATCTGATTTTCCCGGCAGTATTGCTTGGGAGGAAGGGTTTCGTAGATGGAGCGGCCCAGGTCTCTGCGGCCCATCTCCACATGCTGAAAGGCCAGGCGGGCGGTGGCTTCCAGGCGGATTTCCTGGTCCGGGCAGTAGTTCCGGATCCGTTCTCCCAGAGCGATGATTTCCCGGTCATATTTTTCCATGTTTTCTTTCCAGTCAGGGATGTTGCCGTCATCGTCGCCGGATATGAAGAGAGCGTACATCAGTTTGTTGAGCAGGGCGTAGTTATTGGGAAATTCCGCCGTTCCTTCCCGGGCTATGGTAATACACTCGTCGATTTTACCTTTGCTGACAGCCGCCTGGAAGCGCTGCAGATACTGATCCACTTTTGCTTTTTCTGTGGAATCATCAATGCCCAGCAGGCTGTCTGCGGAGCAGCGGAAGATTTCTGCGATGGCAGGCAGCAGCTCCATATCCGGATAGCATGTGCCCAGTTCCCAACGGGAGACGGACTGGCAGGACACTCCCAGCATTTCCGCAAGGGTTTCCTGGGTGATGTCCGCTGCCTTGCGGAGGAATTTGATATTTTCACCGATTCGTAGTTTCATGATAATCTCCTTTTCAATGGTTTTATTTTGGGGTATCTGTTCTGCAGCGGCCGCTGTGGCAGGTACTGTAAGAAGTTTACCTGTATTTTCGGGAAAATACCAGTACACGAAAAGTGATATTTTTTCACTATAATAGTGAATTTATGCTCACGAGTATGGGCAGCAGTTCTATGGTCTGTCTGAACCGTTGCGGATTTAATGGGGCGGAAAGAAGCAGAGATGAAAGGAGCATGGGCGGAATAATTGAGACGGAGGAATGCGGACGGTCTCTCCATGCATACACTGTTCAGAAGGAGCCGCATTGCGGCAGACAATCATAGCTTTTTCAGAAAAAAAGAGCATGGATTTTATCCCCACGCTTCCCCAAATAACATTATTGATAATACTGCGCCTGTGCCTCCCACATCCTGGCGTACAGCTTCGAACCGATAACTTCCCCAAATAAATCAAATAGATTTGTTAATTAAATCCTTCTGAAATTCTTCCACCAATGCCATTATTGCTATGTAAGCATCTTGATATTCTTTCCGAAAATCCGTAATACAACTTGAGAATTCTCCTTCATTCAAAACGGTTTGTTTGTGGGTGCGGACATACGAAGTTTGTTTTAATGACATTTTGGGATAACTTAATACGTTCATTTCAAAATCATAATGGGAATCCAAATACTCCCTCCGTGTCACACGGGAAATGGGAAGGACAACCCAGTCTTTATCGTCTGCCTTCCCGATTACAAGGACAGGCCGTTTTTTAAAAGCCATCTTATTCAACTTCCCGTCATAATACTGAAAGATGGCCCAATATGCTTTCCCTGTCATTGAGCCGCCTCCGAGTCTTCAAATTCATCGTAGTACATATCATATATTGCGTCATATGGCCGTACTTTTTCTGCATCTTTCCTTATATCATCAAGCAGCAGCGGTCTGTCGCCGTTTTCTCCCTCTGCAAGCCCCTTCCGTGAATTTTTCCACGAAATCTCATTATGCGATATATCACTTAATTTCCATGAAGCCAAAGCCCCATATTGAAGAACTACATTTTTGGCAATATATGCAGCCTGGGTGGAAATCTTCCTTAACCCTTTGTAATACATCCCTTCAGGCGTATAATACATTCTGACTTCTTTTGATACCGGGCCGTATTTCCAACCCTCAAAAACTTCGCTAAACAGGGGGCTTCCTGTAATGGCAAGACATTCCCTTTGCGCCAGATAAAGTAATTTGTGCAGTTTCATTTCGTCTATCGCTTCGCCTGACTGTCTTTTATATTCATTGTAAATATATTGGGAAACATCAATGATTCTTTCCATGAACATTACCTCCGGCTGCACATGTAGCAAAAAAGCAGACACATATCGCCTGCCTCATCACGCTGCTTACGCCTTAATTATATGTGAAAATATAAAGAAAATCAACAAAAATTTTACATTCCTGTTCGATTCCTGTTTACTTCCTGTCTGATGCTGAATCCAGTGTAACACGCCCGGAACCCCGTTTTCTGTTCAGCGTTACGGCAAGGCTCACCTCAAGCGCTGAATCCTTTCTCCATAATACATACTGACGAATGACCCCGCTCACGAGTGAAAGATGCCGAAATCATTGCGCCAAAGTTCATCTCTGGGGATCAGCAGCTCTGCGGTCTCCCAGTGGGAAACGGGAGGTACGCCGAATATTTCCCTGCTGCCGCCATAGGGACACCACGGTGACTTCAACCTCCAACAGGGGATTGATGGAGGTGAACGAATCAAGGACAAAAAATCAAGGCGGAAAGGAGCATGGGCGGAATAATGGAGACGGAGGAATGCGGACGGTCTCTCCATGCATACACTGTTCAGAAGGAGCCGCATTGCGGCAGAGAATGGAATGAGGAAATGATGAACAGGTATATTACAGGGGAGGGGCCGGATCTGTCCGCCCATCAGGGGATTGTGGACATGAAGCGGATACGGGATGCGGGTTACAGAATGGCAGGACTGCGGATGGGATACGGCCGGAATAATGTGGATCAGCAATATGCGGCCAATGCGGATGCCTGCTACCATCTGGGCATGTCCGTGGTGCTGTATTGGTTTTCCTATGCCTATACAGCGGAAATGGCTGCTGCGGAGGCGGGATACGCGGTTGCCCAGGCGGGAAAATACTGGAAAAACTGTCCCATTGCCTTTGATTTTGAGTATGACAGTGTGAATTACGCCAGAAAGAACGGGGTGGATATCACGAAACAACTGGCTACGGACATGGCGATTGCATTTTTGACCCATGTGCGGGATGCGGGGTATCTTCCGGTTCTTTACGGAAACCGCGACTATCTGCGGAACTATTTTGATCTGGGGCGGATTGAGGCTGCCGTGGGGAAGGTTTATATCTGGTATGCCAGGTATAACGCCGAGCTTTCGGAGGAGGAGCGGGAGGCTGCGGATATCTGGCAGTACACCTCCGGCGGCAGGGTGCCCGGCGTACAGGGAAATGTGGATTTGAACTGGTTTTATGCGGATTTCGACAAGTCCATGGACAGGGTTCCCCGGGAGGAGAAGCAGAATATCAATATCCGCAATTTTCAGGCAGCTGCCAGGGCTGACGGCATTCGGGACGAAAACGGAAACGAGCTGACAGTGGACGGTATAGACGGCCCGAAGACACAGTATGTCCGCAGGCAGATTGTGCTGAAGGCGCAGAAATCCGGCCAGAAATACATCGTGGGTTCCGCCGGTCATGTGGTGAAATGGTGGCAGGGCAGGTGCAATGAGATTCTCGGTCACAGACAGGCAGAGGATGGTCTGTACGGGCAGGCGGCAAGACGGGAAACGTTTGCCCTGCAGAAAAAGATCGGTTTAAAAGAGGATGGGATTGCGGGCTACAACAGCATACAGGAAGTGTTTTATTATTAGGGCGTTTTGTTTGATAAAAGATGTTCCGGATCGGACTTTTCCCTTGAGAACTGACAGTCAGGATGACGTTTCCCTTTGGTGAAATGCTTATCCTGCAGAGTTGGTTCTCAAGGGATGGTCCTTATCGGAAATCAGTATGTTTTATTATGTTTTACGTTTTGTTACATGCCGATCATGGAAGTAAAGTCCGCCATCATCTCCGATATTTTGATCTGCTGAGGGCAGACCTGCTCACAGCTTCTGCAGCCCACGCAGTTTGCAGGGCGTTTTTCCAGAGGCATGCTTCCCACAGCCATGGGAGCAATGAAGCCGCCGCCGGTAGCTTTGTGTTCGTTGTACAGGGCGATGAGCTCCGGGATCGGGAGCTTTTTGGGGCAGTGACTGGTGCAGTAATGGCAGGCGGTACAGGGCAGTCCGGCCTTTTTCACTTCCTCGTCCATGGAATTCACCAGAGTGCGGAATTCTTCCTGGGTGAGAGGAGCGTCTGCCTCGTAGGTGGCAATGTTAGCCTGAAGCTGTTCCATGGTGGACATGCCGGATAAAACTACCGTTACGCCGGGAATGCTCTGCAGAAAACGGAAGGCCCATCCGGGAACCGTCTCCGAAGGCCGCAGGGAATGCATTTTTTCGGTAAGTTCTTGGGAGGCTGCCGCCAGTTTGCCGCCGCGCAGAGGTTCCATAACCCATATGGGAATGCCGGATTTCGTGAGAAGCTCCGCTTTTTCCTGTGTATTCTGAAAATGCCAGTCCATGTAGTTGAGCTGAAGCTGTCCGAATTCCATATGCTTTCCGTAAGCATCCAGGAAACGCTTTATCACATCGATACTGCCATGAGCAGAGAAGCCCAGGTGGCGGATGCGGCCGTTTGCTTTCTGCTTCAGCAGATAGTCCAGGATGCCGTACCGGGGATCAAGATAGGCGTCGATATTGCCCTCGTAAACATTGTGGAAGAGATAGAAATCAAAATAGGGCGTGCGGCATTTTTCCAGCTGCTTTTCGAAGATTTCCTCCACCTTGTCCATGTTGGACAGGTCATATCCCGGGAATTTACTGGCAAGGTAATAGCTCTCTCTTGGATAACGGCTTAAGATTTTTCCGGCAGCCAGTTCCGAATTGCCGCCGTGATATCCCCATGCCGTGTCAAAATAATTGATGCCGTTTTGAAGACAAAAATCTATCATTTCCGCGGTTTTTGCCTCGTCCACCGTGTTGTCGTCGCCGTCCAGAACGGGCAGGCGCATCATGCCCAGCCCTAAGCCGGACAACTGCAGATCCTGAAATTTTCTGTAAATCATAAATTTAAATCCTCCTATTATAGTCCCGTATGCGTGCCTCCTGTGCCCCTTTTTCGTCAGAGAGATTTCCGTCTGCCAAAAAGCGGCATCCGAAAATCCTCTGGGGCCCATTCAGCCCGCATACTGATTATAGTCCCGTATGCGTGCCTCCTGTGCCCTTATTCCCACCTTCCAAGGTTCTAGGGGGCGTCGTCCCAGACAAGTTTTCCGGTTTCTACGGCTGTTTCGTAGCGGGAAATCTTGTACTCCAGGCGTTCCAATTCTGTCTGATATTTGGCAATCTGTTTTAAAATCAGGCCCCGGGCAGTTTTCAGCAGGTCCCGTCTGGCGGAGAAGGTATCGTCTCCCTGGCGGCATAATTTCACATATTCGGCGATCATTTCCACGGGGACGCCGGCATTGCGCATACAGATGGCGTTCTCCACCCAGCCGATATCTTCCTGGGTGTAGTTGCGGATGCCTTTTTCTGTACGGTTTACCGGCGGTATGACGCCGACCCGTTCGTAGTACCTGAGTGTGTCCGGGGAAATCCCGTATTTTTCACATACTTTTTTGACGGTCATGTCTGTCACCTCTGGTTTGAAAACAAACCTGGAATGCTTTTCTTCTATATAGAATGCTGTTTTCTTTGGAAGGTAGGTTTTGAATGAAAGGACATTTTCCAGTATTATACAGGTTGGAGCGGACTCCATGTCAAGGGGGTTAATGAAAATTTCTAGAGTTTCCGAATTTTGCAAGAATTTTGCAGTTACAGGGAAGGGAGAATTTCAGGACAAACACGGAAGCCGGAGAAAACCGTAAAAATTACGAATGCATAGGCCAAGCCTGCTATAATAAATATCGGGCATCAGAAATGAACCAAACACTCATGCCCCTGCTTCGTGAAGCCGCCTGCCGGCATACCAATCAGACAAGGAGGAATGTGACATGGAACGGTATTTTACAGACGCCATATATATCCGCAGGGTTACGGGAAAATCGCCGGAACTGGAACTGCGGGAAAAGCATCTGTACGCAGAGTTGGCAGCCAATATCTCCGGTGAGGAGTATCTGCGGATAGAGGAAGAACTGAATCATTTTTATGACGAATTGGGAAAAGAGCTGTTCAACAGAGGGTTTATGGAGGGAATCCGCTTTCTCCTGAAATGCGCCTCTATGCCCCATGAGGATTTGTGAATTGATTTTCCTGCATTTCCAGGCGGAAATTTAATTTTCCCCTTTTCCGTCCCGGAAGGAATTTTCATCCAGATAGCCAAACATAAGCTTCACCATGTTGACTGCCAACGCTCTCTGTGATTTTGTCCTGCCGGTCAGAAGTTGACGTAAAATCAAATATTCCGCATCCTCATCCGGATTAACGGAATCAGAAAGCAGGTAATCCACTGTAACGCCTAACCGGTTGGCCACCGCCACCAGATTATCCAGGGTCAGACTGCGCTCCCCGCGTTCAATCTGCCCGATATATGCCATGGAGAGGTTTACCTCTTCCGCTAACTTCTCCTGTGTAAGATTCAGTTTCAGACGTTCTTCCCGGATACGCCTGCCCAATGTCCGCCGCACCATAGAATCCCTCCAATGCTTATAGTATATCCCAATCATACTAAAAGATGAGATTTTGTGTAATCTGCACAAGGCATTATTTTTCTATGCTGTATGCTATATTTGATTATATCGTAATTTTTACAAATGCCGGAATCGGCACCTGATAGAATGGTATTACAGCCACGGAAGCGTCAAGTATTAATAAGTAATACTCCTGGCTGAACGGTAAAGTCGCACTGCCGCCGCGCAGCGACTACATATTAGGAGGAAACAGCTTTATGTACATTTCAAACGAAGCAAGAATCATCAGGGAATCATCCCACGGCTACGATCTCATTCCCATCCAGGATGAGATGCTGTCCCACCGGGAGGTGGAACTGGTGGGAGAAGTGGACGCAGCCTCGGTGAACGCTCTGGTCCGTCAGCTGCGCTACCTGCAGCGGCAGGACCCGGAGGGACAGATCACCCTTTTTATCAACAGCCCCGGCGGCAGCGTAGACAGCGGCATGGCTCTCTACGATGTGATGCAGGCGGTGAGCTGTCCCATCCGTACGGTTTGTGTGGGACTGGCGGCTTCCATGGCGGCGTTGCTTTTTGTATCAGGGAGCAGGCGGGACATGCTGCCCCACAGCCGTATCATGATCCATGACCCGCTGATCGTCCAGACCGGCGGCAGCGCCCTGAAACTGAAAGCGGTCAGCGATGACCTGATGGAGACCCGGCAGATTATTGCCAGGGTCATCTCGGAACACTCCGGCAAAAGCCTGGAGGAGGTTCTGGCCAAAACCGCCACAGACAGCTATTTCCGGGCGGAGGAGGCCGTGGAATTCGGCCTGGCGGACCATATTATCACGAGCCTGGCCGAGGGCTGTTAGGCCATGGAGGGAACCGGCGGAAGCCTGTATCAAATGGAAAAATCCACAGAGGAATTTCAGAAGGGAGAAGAAAATATGTTTCACAACGTCAGATCCAATCGTATTCTTGCAAAGGGTGTCTCTGTCAGCAACGACACCTGGGTCACGGGGATTAACAACAACGACCTGGTGGTGGGGCCTTCCGGCGGCGGAAAAACCAGGGGCTATGTGGTGCCCAACATCCTCCATACCCAGGACAGCCTCATTGTGGCCGACACCAAGGGGAACCTGCGCAGGCTCTACGGCAGACATCTGGAAAAGCAGGGCTACACGGTCATGCACCTGGACTTCACCGACACGGCCGCCACTCCCTGGGGTTACAATCCCCTGACTTACATCCGGAAATGCCGGGACAGCGAGGCCAACCGGGAGGGCGACTACTACAACGAGCAGGACATCAAGAAGGTGGCGCAGGCTATCTGCCCGTGCAATAACCACAAAGAGCCTTTCTGGGACATGGCTGCCCAGATGTACCTGGAGGCCATCCTCCTTTTCGTCCTGAACCGGCTGCCCCGGAAGCAGCATGACCTGTACCAGGCGTATACCTTCCTTACGAAGATGGGGACTGCCGATCTGGACAATGTGGTGGCGGAGGAATGCATTGCGCACCCGGACTGCGCCTTTGCGCGGAAATTCAGGATGGTGCAGCAGAATACAAAGGCGGACAGGATGGACGCCAGTATCAAGGGGATCCTGGCACAGCACCTGGATGCGGTGTCTTACTCCGGCATGAAACGGATGTTCCGGATGCAGCGCCAGGTGGACCTGGGGGCATTCCTTAGGGGAAAGACGGTTCTGTTCCTGTCCGTCAGCGACTCCGACCGCAGCCAGGATGCCCTGATCAATCTGTTCTATACCCAGGCGCTGCAGTATCTTATGGCTGCTGCGGACAGGCAGCCGGACAGCCGGCTTCCCATCCCGGTGCGCTTGATCCTGGACGATTTCAGCACCAACACCTTGATTCCTGATTTCGACAAGATCATCTCCGTGATCCGTTCCCGGGAGATTTATGTCAGCCTGATCGTACAGAGCCTCTCCCAGTTGGAGGGCCTCTACGGAGAGTCAAAGGCCCAGACCATCATCAATAACTGTGACCATTGCCTGTACCTGGGGGGGACAGACACCCGGACGGCAAGGTATTTTGCGGAAAAGTTCAACTGCCAGGTTTCTACGGTATTAAACCTCCCCTTAGACAGCCTGTTCCTCTTCACCCGGGGCAGCGAGCCGCGGAAGGCTGTAAAGTACGAGCTGAATGGAGATGATGCTTACCGCAGCCTGATGGAAACGTTGGAGCAGGCTGTTGATGAGAGCGAAGCGGTATTTGGAAGCGATGGTTTGTAACGTATTTGGATGTATCGGGAATTTCGGAAACGCCTGGGCAAGGGGCCGTTCTATTACGGCGGCTTCTGCCATGGCTTCCGGCCGGAGAAGATATATTGTATTACTACCTATGCTGTAAGTTGTATTATTCTTTAGCGTATGCTAAGATGGCAGAGAGCAGGAAAAAGATGCAGAGGGCCGGTTTCTGCAAGAGGATGGCGGGCGCGGTCTGCAAAAAGGAAAGGAGAAATCAGATATGGACAAAGAGGATAAAGCAACCCGGTCCCCGGACAATGGATTCCAGGAAAATCCGATCTGGCAGGAAATGATCCGCCAGGCCAGGAGGGACGGGTGGATTATCTGCCTCCACCTCTTTTATGGATGTCTTTTGGAGAAATACGTGGGTCCCGGACCGGAGGTGGTGGTTCCGGACAGGATTTCGTCATTGTGTTCGGGCGCTTTCGGAGGCCGTAGGGATCTGACGGGCATAACCCTTCCAAAGAGGCTTAAGTTTATCGATGGATATGCCTTTTCCGGCTGCACAGGCCTGACCAGTGTGACGATTCCGGAAAGCGTTGTCGAGATCCGCGACTATGCCTTTTATGGTTGTACAGGCCTGACTGAAATCAAGGTAGACACAGAGAATAAATTTTACCGCGCAGTGGACGGCCTGCTGTTGGAAATGCGGATAAGGTGGAAGTGGGATGAAGAGGACGGCGTTGATGATTCTAATGGTTTGGGAGAGTTGAAGCCCGGGACTTGTGAGGAGGAAGACGGCGGTGGGGATTCTTCTGTCCGGGGCGATACGATATCTGGAATGTATGAAGAAGACGTATGTGCTTTGAGCGGTATGAAACCCACGGTAGATGAAGATGGGAAAGAGGGGGATTGGGAGGGCTATGAGAAGCATTATGTTTTGCACTGCTGTCCGTTGGGGAAGACCGGCGCATTGGTGATCCCGGAGGGGATCCGGGGAATCTGCGAAAGTGCCTTTTCCGGCTGCGTGAGCCTGACCCACATCGAGATTCCGGGGCGTAATACCTATATCAGTCCTTTCGTGTTTGAGGGCTGTACGAGTCTGTCCGGCGTGGTTCTCCCGAAGGGCATTCTCCAAATCTGTGAAGGCGCTTTTTCCGGCTGCACGGGCCTGACCCGGGTGGAGATTCCGGAGGGTGTCGTGGAAATTGGCAGAAATGCTTTTTCCGGCTGCGTGAACCTGACCCGGGTGGACATTCCGGAGAGTGTCGTGGAAATTGGCAGAAATGCCTTTTCCGGCTGCACGGGCCTGTCCGAGGTGACGATCCCTAAGGGCATCAGCAGGATCGGCAGCAATGCGTTCAGCGGCTGTACTTTCCTGCGCACTGCCATTCCGGAAACTGGGGAAGATGATTGGACGGAGGGGGATGACTATGGCGAAGACGCTTTTTATTTTGCGGCTGAATTCGAAGAAGACGATTCCTGGGAATACGGCTCGGAGTATCCGGAGGATTCCCCGTATGAGGATGAAGCCGGTGACTGCCACTGGGACAGGGATGGAACGGGCATCATATTCAGCAACAGGGAGAAGCAAACATTAAAATCAAAGCCCGTCGATAACGGGCAGAAAGGTGAAAATATGGAAAAACAGGAAAGAGATCTTTTGACACTGGAGGAGCGACTTCAATATGCGGCAGAGTCCCGGGCATCCTCGCCGGAAGCCGCTGTCCGGATGGTGCGGAAATTTTCCGAAATCCCCGCCGGGTATTTTTTCTGCGGAGCGGAAGACTTGGATGCCATGAATGAACTGACAGGGAGGTTCTGGGAGCATCCCTCTGTGGACGTGGATACTTATCATGGCTTCTGTCAGACCTTCAGGCTGGCGATAATCTACGATACCGCCTGCCGTATGCGGGATCAGCCGGAAATGGTGCTGTCTGCGGAGGACTCCGATCATCCCTGCCGGCTCCTCTGGCGCGCCGGCACGGTCAATGCCGTCATTTTGCTGGGGCTGATGCTGCTGGACCATGCGAAGGACAGGGGGAAGAACAAAGATATCTACCACTGCATGAGGATGACCCTGGGACAGTATCTGGATGCCCTGGCGGAATTTACTTCCGGGGAGGAGGGGATGCCGGGATCGTCCCATACAGATTTCCGATTGTTTGGACAGTGCTTTCTGAAGAGCCATGACGGCTCATGGACTCTGGGGGAGGCCTTAGCGGATATCCTAAGGCGCTATATTGCCGCGCAGCAGGAATTTGGCCGTCTGGACCATATCCTCCGTTGCATGGATGCCCTTTGCTGCTGCCTGGAAGAACAGGGAGGGACGCAGGCGGACAGCGCACGACAGTTCCGGGAGATCCTGGGTAAGTATTGTCCCGGTTTGGAGGGACGGAAGCTGATGGAGGAAGGGGGAAGGTATCCGGATCCTTATGGGCATTATCTCGCCCTGGCCGGAGCGTATCCGGAGGATGTGCCGGATCCCGGCAGGGAAGGACTTGCCCCGAGAGCTGTCCGCAGCCAGGTATTTTTGCCTGAATATGACTGCAGCCCCCAGTCCCTGCGTGCGCTGGTAGCCCAGACGCCCTTCCGGGATTTCCGGGAGCTTCTGGAGAAGAACATCTGCGAGGAACGGATGGCCCATGCCATGGAGGAGATAAACGCGTCGGCGGTGTATCTGTATACGATGTGGGTGGAGCCGTATCTGCCGGCTGAATGGTCCGGCTTCTGACTGTGACAGGATGGGCAGGGGCTGTGGGGAAACTGCCTGAAGCCGCAAGATGTGCTGTGGCGCATTTGGATTCACAGCGATAGATTGCGGGCCAACAACATTTCTCTGCAGCCCATACAGGGTTCCGCAAGATGCAGATGGGACGTCTTGCGGGAATCTGCCGGATTGTTTTATACTGCGTACACATTATATTCCCGATTTCAGGAGAGGAGAGGTAAGAAGAGGATGAGAATATTGGAGGGAAACTGGGGAAATTACCAAAAGAATCTGCTGTGCCTCCAGGAGGTGACAGAGAGGCTGACAGGCCATATGAAGGGGCATGGATACTCCTTCCGGCCGCAGATCACGGACGGGAAGGGAAACTTTAGCCAGGAGAAGCTCTGCAGCCTGGTGGGAGAACTCATGGGCGGCTGGGCGGAGAAGCTGCAGACGTATATGGACAGGGATCCGGCTACAGGAGAGAGTCTGGCGGAACCCTATCTTAGGGAGCGGCGGGAGCTGTATGGACTCTACCTCTACCTGGTCATGCGGTGCAGTCTGTACGAGGGAGCGTATGTACGTGCCTATCCTTACGGCTTCGTGTCGAAGGAGCGGACGGATTTTGCTTTCCTTCTGGAACAGGCCAGACGGATTTCCAGGAGATGGTGCGTCATGGCCGGTCCGGACGGCAGCAAAACGAATGAACTCTACGAGGGCTATGACACACACTTCGGCTTCCATCTCTATAAAATCATTGTTGATCCGGAGAGAGAGTTCAGCGACAGCGCCCTGAGTCCCTGGTGGGGGCTGCCTAATACCAGGCTTAATTCCATGACCAATGAGGGCAACATGAAACGCATCTTCATCAGGCATCATCCGGGTTCCTGCCGGAAAGGAAGGGGCGAGGGGAGCGCCCGGGACGAAGCGGCGGAATCGGGTGAAGGAACAGCCCCGGACAAAGCGATAAGCGAGGGCGAAGGAACAGCGCCGGACAAAGCGATAAGCGTGGGCGGAGGAACGGCTCCGGACAAAGACACGACTCTGGAGGAAGGGGCAGTCCGGGCGGAAAAAGCGGTGCAGACGGAGAAGGGCAGCGGCGAGGACGGAATGGACGGCTCTGTGTGCTGCGAAAACAGGGAAAACACCGATGTCCCTGCGGAGGGAGCCGAAGGCGGCTCGGACGGCGATGACGACTACGGGGATGCTTATGAGGATTATGATGACTATGACGATTATGACGATTATGATTATGATGCCTATGAGGATTATGATGAGGACGATGACCCTTACCCGTTTCCTGATTTCGAAAGCAAAGCTGCATTTGAGGCCGCCGAGTTGGAGCGGATGGCAGAGGAGTACGAGCGGAGGGATTACCTGGCCGGGCTTGCCTTAGGCTTTGCATGCAAGGCCGAGTATCTGGAAGCCTGCAAGAGGTTTGCGGCGCTCTTTGAGAAGGCCGGTGCTGCGGTGTTGCGGGACTTTTCGCAGGAGCTGGAGGTGATCGTGGATCTGTATCTGCTTGATCGGGAACTCTCCCCCATGGCGGATACCGATAAGGTGTTGGACGTGTACAGCCGTATCTATGACGGTCCCTGCCGGCAGGCGGAACGCTGTGAGAGGGGGCTGCAATGGAAGAAAAATCAGTGAACAGTATCCGTGAGACTTTTTACAATGACATTATCTACGATTACCAGGTCAAATGCGAAGACCAACGTGAGAGGGCTTTCCTCTACAGGGCTTTTTGGGCGGAGAATGTTTCGGGGCTGCTGAAGTGCCTTGACAAGTCGCTTTCGGAGTATAGCCGTAAGAATCACCTGCAGTCGAAGGGCAAGTCCCAAATCAGGGAATTGTTGGAAGAGACTGTGAGGGAGGACCCGGAATGGAGCAGGCTACTGGAGGAGGCTCCGGGGAAAGGCCGGGACTTTTGGGAGAAGCTTCCATGGCTTTTGGCGGAGAAACCCATACGGCCCCGGGACGAGTCCCGAATCAAGGAGCTGTTGGGAAAAGTGATGGGAATGGAGGAATACTCGGACTGGGCCAGAGCCAGGAACCAGGACAAAACCAGGGATGTGCTTCTAAGGGATGTGCCGGGGAAGGACAAGAAGGAACGCCGTGACTTCTGGGAGGAGCTTTGGCGGAACGATGCCGGTTATATGGCGGGGCTGATCACGGACACGGACTATTATCTGTGGCTGACGGAGTACCTGGCTGAGCGGGACATCTATTATAAAGATAACAGCATGCAGGACGGACATTTGTGGTTGGAAACGCTGCTGTTGGAGTCGGGCGTGGTGAAGCCGGGGAAGGCAGGAAACGGGGAGTCCCCGGAGAGGGCGCAGGCGCCGGGGAACGGGAAACCTGCAGGGAATCCGGATGCCGGCCAGAGCGAAGACATCCGCATCAAGGCCAATGTGGGAAAGAAGCTGACTGAGCTTGCGAGGCTGATACGGGAGGAACGGGATGCCGGAGGGACGGAAATTGCCGGACGGCTGCAGCATCTGGAGATCTCTGTGAAAAACGGGGAGGATGAGGAGAAGGAGGACTATCTGCCCTGGCTGACCGCCCGTCTGGAGCAGATGGCGCTCCACATTAAGATCAAGACCTGGCTGCAGGACAGCGGATATCCCGCCAGAGGGCAGGAGGGGGCAAGGAAGCCCGGAAAGGAGCCCCGGAAGCAGGACTTTTCCCTGCGGCTCTTCGAGGCGTACTGTGACAGCCGGGAGGGTTATGAATTCTGCAGGAAGGCACAGACGGGCGGGGAGGGCAGCGGGGTCTGGCATATGGAAGGCCAGGGATTCTGCGTGTTGGATGTGACTCCGCAGCAGGCCGACAAACTTCGGGAGAGCCTGGAGCAGGACAGGGAGCGGCCGCCCTATCTCTATATTCCCCTGGCCATACACACAGTGAGCGGATGTGTCTTCTTCCTTGCGGGGAAAGAGAACTACAGGGAACTGTATGAGAGGGCGGGAAAGAGGCCGGACGCGGGAAAGGCGCTGAAGGAGGCTTATGAGAAGGCAGGGACCCATTACTGCTTTGACTATCTGCGCCTGGATAAAAAATTCCGGGAACAGTTCCTGGGGGATGTGGGAGGGGCGTTCCGCCTGCATCCTACCTTCCACAAAAAACAGGGGAAAAACTACGAGGAGGTTTTGGAGGATTTCAAGCGGTACTGCAAGCGCGGATGCGACAGCCCGCGCCGGGTGGTGAAGAACCTGAATGAGGAAATGGAAATGCCTGCCGATATCCGGAACGCGTTTAACTGGGCTTTCGACAATGTGGAAGAGATGGAAGTAAGCCTTGAGGCGGCGGCTTCCTTCAATCATACCCGGGAAATGGCGGACAGGGAGTCCTGGCTGTGAAAGGATGAAGGCATTGGTGTACCGGGGAAAGACAATGCCCCAGGAAAGCGCCTGTGGCAGAAAGTGCACATATATGCATAATAAACCATATAATTTTATATGCTATCAGTTGTTTTTATATCTTCTATGTGTTAATATATACTGGAACCGGTTAAATTTGCAGTGCAACCTGACTGCAGACCGCCAGCCAGGTATTTTCTCGGAGGCATCACTGTAAATTCTGGCGGTCTGGAGTATAACAGTAAAATTTCATATCAAAATATACCAGAGGAGGAGGCGGAGGTCATTCTTTCGCTGCTGTATTGCTGTAAAGAACACAAAGCTGCAATTGGAACAGCCGCAGGAGAGAGGACAGATATGACGTAATCCTGATTGATTTTGGGGAAAATTCCAAGAACTACAAAGCGACAGAGAGCTGTAAGTGCCTGAAGATCACGGCGGAAGCAAAACCGAACATTCCCGTAATCGTTGTGGACAGAGGAAATGTGGAGGACAAGGCATCGCTTCTGGCTCTGGACGTTACAGATCTCCTGCGGGCAGTGCCATATGAGCCGCAACCCATGGATAGGGGCAATCCGACGGAGGGCCTGGCGCTTGACAGGGCGGAGCTGGAGGAAATTCTTGGAAGGCAGTATTTTATAGAAATGGAGAAATCAAATCCGTTTTATCAACCTGCGCGAAAAAGAGGCAGCGGCGGAGGATGCCGAAGCCAGGCGGCAGAATAGAAAATATCTTCTGACGGAAAAGCCCCGGGTACGGTTTTTGGATGAGAATGAAGGCGCTTACCGGGTCATTCAGATATACGAAAAGAGCTTAAAGAGGAACTGCTGTATTATATGGGCGCCATGGAATATCAGGCTAAGCGGTATCGCAGGAATTTAGGCTATCAGGATTGAATGCGCACCATCCCTGGCCGGTGGGACGACTGAAAACGACATCATAAACGGTCATCAGAGGACTGCCGCACAATTTACCATGCGGCAGTCCTTTTGATGTGTTCGACAGGAGCAAGCTGTATTTGTAATAATTACAAATTTACATATGAAGGCCTGCTATACTATTTTCTGTAAGGAACGCACCTTGACAGGAACTTCACAATGACTGTCCGAAGGAGTACGGGAGAACCTTGATTGAAAATAAATGCTGCAATGAGGAAAGGAAGAGGGACGATAAACAGATGAAATGTAAAATCACAGATCCCAAGTACCATTTTATCACTCTGTTCGATGACGAGACTGGAGTCTATGTCCGCAGCGGCATTATCGAAAACGGCCGCGATACCGGCGCAGACCCGTTTATGGCATCGTTTCCCCATCTCATCGATGTGGGGGTGATGGGGCATTGTATCCATGGGAAAACAGGGCTGTGCCGGAAAGCGGGAATCGGCTGCTACCAGAACGGCGCAGTGACGGAAAAGCCGAATATGACAATAGACGATTTTCGATGGATTGCGGAGCAGTGCCGGGGCAGGACAAATCAGCTTGCCCTGGGCGGGCGGGGTGACCCGGACCAACACGAACACTTTGAAGAGCTTCTTCAAATCTGCCGGGAAAACGGCCTGGTTCCCAACTTTACCACCTCCGGCTATGGACTGACACCGGAATTGGCGGCTGTCTGCAGGAAATACTGCGGGGCGGTGGCTGTGAGCTGGTACCGCAGCACATATACACACAACGCCATCCGGATGCTCCTGGATGCGGGAGTGAAGACGAACATTCATTATGTTCTGGGACAAAACAGCATTGACGAAGCCATAGAGCGCCTGGAGAGGGACGATTTTCCCAAGGGCGTCAATGCCGTTATCTTTCTCCTCCATAAACCTGCCGGACAGGGGACCCGGGAAAATGTACTTGCGCCGGAGGACCCAAGGGTGAAGCGGTTTTTTGCACAGGTAGACAGAGACCATTCTTTCAGGGTAGGTATGGATAGCTGCAATGTGCCGGGAGCCATCCGCTTTTGCAGAAACATCCTGCCCCAGTCTCTGGATACCTGCGAGGGCGGGAGATTTAGCTGCTACATCGGCGCCGACATGGTGATGTCAACCTGCAGCTTTGACCGGAAGGGGCGGTATGGGGTAGCGCTTAGGCCATGTACCATCGAAGACGCATGGAACAGCGAAGCCTTTGAACATTTCCGGAACCGTATGCGCAGCGCATGTCCGGACTGTAAAAAACGGGAGCTTTGCCTGGGCGGCTGCCCACTGATGCCGGAAATTGTTTTCTGCAGCAGTGAACATAGAAAAATGGATCGATGAAAGGAAAAGATGCCTATGAAAATCAGAACAGATTTTGTGACCAATTCCAGCAGCAGTAATTATGTCACAATAAGTATTAAAAGCCCTAAATTAACAGAAATCATGTGTGCGGCAAGGCTAAGTAAAGAAGATAGCGGTATATTGGGCTGCCGGGACAGATTAGAGATTGACGAATCAGAACAAATTGTAAAACTTGTGTGGGAAATATCGTCTATCATCTCTGACGGCGGCGAGTGGAATATGGAGGATTTGGAGCAGATGGACGAGGAGGATTTGGTGTATATCGGCTACCCGCCGGCTAGTTTAAGCGATATACCCGAAAACTTCGTCAGGCTGCTGAAAGAAGGCGGAGAATACCACCTATATCAACAGGGCTATGACCTGACAAATATTTGCAGCGCATTGGAGAAAAGCGGCGATGACATTCTTGCGGATACGGAAAGCGCTGACTGGAGTTATGAAACGGAAGGCTATGGGGAAGCCGGCCTGTTTAAATGGTTTTGGATTCTATCAAAAATGATAGCCAGAAAGGAAAATCTGGATTACCTTCCCTCATTTGTGTACCTTTCGAGTTCTTTTCACTATGATAGGGAAAACGGGGAGTCTTTTAAAGGAGAATACTCATATGACGGAAATGAGGGGGATATGACATATCCTTTTGAGGACGATTTTACTGAGGGGGATATGAGATATCCTGATGTGGACAATTTTACGGAGGATGAAGAGTAATACAAAGGCATCATGTTGTTGTTCACAGCAACATGATGCATACATACATTCGTGTCTTGTACAAGGACACATGGCAAAACGAAAAACCGTTTAGGCGAGGACGCCAAGGAAAGGAAAGCATAATGAAAAACACGAGGAATACCAGAAAGCAGAACACAGGGATCATCACCGCCCTCCTGGCGGCAGCACTGCTCTCCGCATCCCTCACCGGCTGCGGCAAAACCGGCCAGCCGGTGGCGGCCAGTGACAGTAGCCGAAACAGCAACATCATATCTGAATTTGACCGTGACCTGTACCCCGATCTGTATCCGCCGTACCCGTCCGTTAATGTCAATTCCATGGGCACCGGCACACCGGAGACAGAAAAGCCCGTGACCGGAACGAAACAGCCTGCAACTGAAACAGAAAAGCCCG
This sequence comes from uncultured Lachnospiraceae bacterium, assembly GCA_947367855.1. Lineage (GTDB taxonomy): Bacteria > Bacillota > Clostridia > Lachnospirales > Lachnospiraceae > Acetatifactor. Next base: position 27,498 of record CANBFE010000018.1, read on the forward strand.
TGACCGGAACGAGACAGCCTGCAACTGAAACAGAAAAGCCCGTGACCGGAACGAGACAATCTGCAACTGAAACAGAAAAGCCCGTGACCGGCACGAGACAACCTGCAACTGAAACAGAAAAGCCCGTGACCGGAACGAAACAGCCTGCAACTGAAGCTGAAAAGCCCGAAAACATCGCCGAGACAGAGCCGGAACGCGACATGGCATCTCTGGAAGCTATAAAAGAGATAAGCACCCTCGTTGGGACCTGGTCCCCGGAATACCTGAAATACAGAAAATACCAGATCGAGATCGACGGGAACGAAAACCCCTACGGCCTGTCCTGGCAGTACAAACCCGCAGAAAGAAACAGGGATTACAGCCGCCTGAACAGGCTGTACGACGAATACGTGGACGCCTGCGACTGGTCCCTGGTCTTTGATGTAGAATTTTACAAGGCTGCGTTCCCCATGCTGGCGCTGCAGTACAACAATAACGACGAACTTCTGACGGAGCACTTCCAGACCGTCGGCGTCCGCGAAGGACGCCAGGGCTGTGAGTCCTTCAACCTGGCAGTCTATTTGGAAAACTGTGACGAGAAGATCAGGACCGCGTTCGGTGACGATTACGAGTGCTATTATTTTTATTATATGCTGAACCAGGACACGGAAAAGAATGTTGACACAGCGAACACCGGAAAAACCTATCCGGTATGGCTTACGATCGAACTGTCTCAATACCAGGAAGAAGAGCTCAAAGCGGTAAACAAATTCCGTGAGGAAGTCGGCGCGGCACCGCTCACCGCTGACCCGGAACTGATGGCATTTGCGTCCTGGCGCGCATGGTACGATGTAATAAACGAGATGTATGCCCATGACTGGATGAATGAAGAAACCGATACCCTGGATGGTTATCTGGATGAGATGGGACTCGGCTATTATGGGGAGAACACTGTAAAATCTTATGATGCCGTGCATACGCAATATCTTTCCATTGGTCAAACGGCCAATAAATATCGAAATTCCGAACCCCATTATGAAGCTATGGTAAGGGGTAACAACCTGTATTTCGGATGCTCCGACATCTATTACTCCGGCGAGCACACCATGGCGGCACAGTTTGACCTCTTTGCCCGCGAAGCGTCCACTTCGCCTTATCTGGCGGATAAGTAAAAACTGCCATGCATTTACGAAATGCGAAAAACTGCACAATAAAAACAGGAGACATGCACCCAAACAGCCCGGAAAGCGAGGAATATCATGAGGAATATCATTTATGTCATTATCGACAAGGTACGAGGATACGACGACAACGACTTCTATTATGGCTGCACAAAGAAGGACAACAGCCGCGCCTGGTATCGTTTCGGCGAGACTGTCGGCCCGTTCATCTATTGGGCCTTGCTGTTCGGAGGCGGCTTTATCGTCGGCGCCGTCATTCGAGGCGTCATCACCGGACTGCTTAGAGGTTTCGGTATCATATGAATCAATCCCTGAAAAGGATTGACAAAAAATAAGAAAGGAGAATCACCATGCGTAAGAGATATTATTATGAGCACGATTCCGGCAAGCATTACACCGGCGCCCACGAGATCATGTATGCCATCGGCCGCGTCATGGGGTTCCTTCTGCTGTTCGGAGGCGGCGTCATCATCGGGCAGATCATCAGGGGCTTCGTCATGGCTATCCTGTACGGACCAGCCGTGTAACCTAACGGCAATGTCCCCTGGCAGGCATCACCTGTCGGGGGAGAGGCAGAGTGACTGGTTGGAGCAATTTTTCCCGGCGTTCGGCGTGGAATAAGAAGATATCTGTAATAATTACGAACGTGCTGACAAGAGCCTGCTATACTATTCTCATAAGGAACACGGGAGAACGGATTACCGTCGGAATCCTGGAAGTTTGTCAAAAGAAAGGAGACAACGATCATTATGAGATCATATGGAACATGCCCCAAATGTAATACAGGCTTGCTGCGGCCCTCCGGCGCAGGCGGATGCAACTGCACATGTGAGCTGTGCGGCTACCAGACCCGCCCGGAATATCTGGAAAGAGAATCCGGATCGTCCTATGGCAGCAGCAGTAGATCATCGTACAGCAGCACAAACTACACATCAGGAAATTACGGCCAGTCCAAACCGACGCGGCATTACAGCACAGGCGGGAAAAAGAGCAGCGGTTGTGGAACGTGGATTGTTGTGATCATCATTCTGTGGTTCCTGGCGCAGTATTTCTAAGCAGACACACTGCGGTATGCCATTCGCAGTAAGGCAGGCAACTTAAAATCAAAAGTTAAAAATAGTTTCAGGAGGTATCCGTCATGAAAAAGAATATGTTTGTTTATCCCGTATCTGTACTGTTGGCAGTGGGCCTGTTGGCAGGCGCCGCAATGCCCGTCCAGGCTGCCGGCGGCAGGACTGTTTCCGCCGCCAATCCAAAAGCCAGCCCCGAGCCTGAAGTCCTGATTGTTTCTCCGGACATGGATGCCATCGCCGGACTTGGTGAGCTCCAGGCGGGCGTCGAGGAGCCATACTACACCCACGTCGACTCCTTCGTGGTGGATGTGGAGAACGGACACAACCCTTATGATGTAGAGTGGGACTACGGCGAGCTGTATGATGCCTACATAGAAGAGGCCGACTGGTCTTTGGTGTTCGATGCGGATTTCTATATGGAATCTTTCCCGGCTCTCGCGTTACTGTACCAATATGACGAGGCGCTTCTGTTGGAGCATTTCCAGACCGTGGGCATACACGAAGGCCGCCAGGGAAACGAGACCTTTAACGTGGCTGCCTATCAGGAGAACTGCAAAAAGGAGCTGCGCCATGCCTTCGGCGATCATTATGAGTGCTATTATTTCTACTGGATGCTGAACCAGGATTCCCAGAAAGGCGTCAAGACATCGGGCAAAAACGATCCGCTGCAGCTCTGTGTAAAAATGACCTCCTTACAGGCAAGAGAATTTGAGAAAGTCAACGAGTACCGCGCCGAGGTAGGCATTGATCCCCTGGAATTCGACTCTGAACTGGCAGCCATCGCCTGCTACAGGGGCTGGGTTGATATCAGCGAAGGCTATGGCGCTCATGACTGGCTGATAGATGAGGAAAACGAGGAGAGAGTCAATGCCATGATGGATATGCTCCATATGACCCGGTTAGGCGAGAATACGGTGGATTGCGGCGTGAATGGCAGCAACCAGCATATACACACCACCTTCTATATCAACTACCGCTATTCAACAGACCATTATGAAGCCATGATAAATCCGGATTACAAATATTTCGGCTGCTCGCATATTTATTTCGGCAATAACCGCATTCCGGAGTCGAGAAGCAGAAGCGGAAGCACCTATAACAAACCAATGATGCGCGTGGAATTCGATCTGTTCACAGACGATCTCACCACTCCGGTGCATCCGTGATCTGTTCTGGGAATTTGTTAAGGTGAGATACGCCCAGTCCGGCTGACTGCCGGACTGGGCGGGTTTTAGCCGGGCAGTTCTACCTAATTTTATCCCATAAGGTTTATCAGTGTTACTCCAAAAGTTTACAGGACAGCGATGGGGTAACGGCAGACGGATTTATCCTGTTCCATATGATATTTTCCATTGAATTTCCCCCGGGTTTTATGCTATGATGTTGGGTACAGAAGAGTTTTTGGCCCTGGCATCATGGGATAGCAGCAGTCAAACAAAAACCGGGGAGGTACAAAATGGACGCATTCTCCAGGCTTGCGCCTTTTATACAGGATTTTATCTATCAAAATAAATGGGAGGAGCTTCACGGCAACCAGGTGGCGGCCTGTCAGGTGATTTTCGACAGCGACGATAATCTGCTGCTGTCCTCGGGCACGGCTTCCGGCAAGACGGAGGCCGCGTTTCTTCCCGTGCTCACGGAGCTGTACAATCACCCTGCAGCCTCCGTGGGGGTGGTATACATCTCTCCCCTGAAAGCCTTGATCAACGATCAGTTCAAGCGCCTGGAGCTGCTGCTTCTGGATTCCAATATCCCGGTGACAAAATGGCATGGGGACGCTTCCATGGACAGGAAGGAAAAGCTGATGAAGAATCCGGAGGGCATTCTGCAGATTACCCCGGAGTCTCTGGAAAGCCTGCTGACCAACCGCAGGGGGAGCTGCCTGTCCATGTTTTCGGATCTTCGTTTTGTGATTATCGACGAAGTGCATTATTTCATGCGGGATGTCCGGGGGCTGCAGCTGCTGTGCGTATTGGAGCGGCTGAAGAAGCTTACCGGAGTGAATCCCAGGCGCATCGGCCTGTCCGCCACTCTGGGGGACGTGTCCCTGGCCCAGGCCTGGCTGAACACCGGGAGCGGCAGGCAGTGCGCGGCCCCCATAGTCAACGAGGGAAAGAAGCGGGTCAGGCTGCATGTGGAGCGCTTTGTGAATTATGCGGACAAACGGGACATGGTGGAGCGGGACGGCAGTCTGAATGTGGTGGATACGGATACCGGAGGCGATATGGGGGACAGGGAGCATTACGAGTACCTGTTCCGCCAGACTTTGGACAAGAAGACCATTATCTTCGCCAACAGCCGGGAGGAAATCGAGCAGATTATGGCGCATCTGCACGAAATTGCGTTAAAACATAAGGCGCCGGATGTATACCGGGTTCACCACGGCAATGTGTCCGCCCTGCTTCGGGAGAACACGGAGGAGGAGATGAAGTCGGCGGAGGAGAAAATCGTCACCGGCGCCACGGTGACCCTGGAACTGGGCATTGACATCGGCTCCCTGGACCAGGCGGTGCAGGTGGGCGCTCCCCTGAATGTATCCAGTTTTGCCCAGAGACTGGGGCGCTGCGGCAGGCGGGGCCAGATTCCCCAATTGCTGTTTACTTTTGTGGAGAGCCTGAAAATCAATACCTCCGATGTGCTTGGCCCCATCAACTGGGAATTTATCCGGACCATTGCCATTGTGGAGCTGTATCTGCGGGAGCACTGGATCGAACCCATACCTCCCAGGTATCATCCTTATAACCTGTTGTACCACCAGACCATGAGCTGCCTGAAAAGCAACGGAGAGATGTCACCGGCTGCCTTGGCCGGCGCGGTTTTAAGCCTGGGGTGTTTCCGCAAGATTTCCCAGGAAGATTATAAGAAGCTCCTGCTGCATCTGGTGGATATCGAGCAGTTGGAGCGCACGGAGCATAACGGGCTGACGGTGGGCAGGGCCGGGGAGAAGATCATTAACAGCCACAAGTTCCTGACGGTTTTCGAGTCCCCAGAGTATTTACTGGTGAAGGATGAAAACCGCACCATCGGCACGGTGGACAAACCCTACCCAGTGGGTACCCGCTTTGCCCTGGCGGGCCTGTCCTGGGAGACGGTGGATATCAATGTGAAATCCAAGGTGCTCTTCGTAAAGCAGGTGCCGGGAATCTCCGCGGTGGACTGGGACATGGATTTTGAGATTGACCTGCATACCCGCCTGGTGCGCAAGGTTCGGAGCGTGATGCAGAAGGATGATCCTTACCTGTATTTAAGCGATCGCTGCCAGGAGCGGCTGACGGAAATCCGCTACATTGCCAGAAACAGCGGCATCCTGGAGAATCTGGTGACCGCCCTTTCCGACAGGAAATACGCCCTGTTTCCCTGGGTGGGCACCAGGCAGCTTGTAACCCTCCATTTCCTCCTGCTGCAGCGGGGTATCAGCAACAAGATGCCCTGGAGTACAAGCCTGTATCTGGAGGTGATTTTCAGCGGCACCGGGGAGGAACTGGAGTCCATTGTCAGGGATATTCTGGATTCTGAACCTGATTTGTACAGCCTGCCCCTGCCGGACAAGGTGCAGGTGCCGGGAAAGTACAATGAGTTTGTTCCCTTCAGCCTTCTGCGGAAGCAGTTCATTGAGGATTATCTGGATTTCCGGGGGCTGCAGCGGGATATGGGGCAGGGATGGGAATCCCATGTTTAGGCGCTGCAATGCCGGAGGCTTACCGGCGGAATTGGGCATATCCCTGCAAACGTTTGGTTCCGGTTGGTCCGGGTTAGGAGTAAATGCTAATGAGTGAAAAAATATATGAATTTGAGTCTCTGATTTACAGCGCCGGGGACACAGGCGGCGCTTATGTGATATTTCCCTATGATATTCGGAAGGAATTCGGCCGGGGCCGGGTGAAAGTCCATGCCACCTTTGACGGGGAACCCTATGACGGAAGCATTGTGAATATGGGTGTAAAAAATGAGGACGGGAGCATTTGCTATATCCTGGGCCTGCGGAAGGATATCCGCGCCAAAATCGGGAAGCAGCCCGGAGATCAGGTGAGGGTGACAGTGACAGAGCGGGAGTAAGGGCCTGCCGGGGAGGAGTTCTTTTGGGAGTAAGGGCCTGCCCGGGAGGAGTTCTTCTGGGAGTAAGGGCCTGTCTGGAAGTAGGGATACCCTCGGGAGTAAGGAAGTGTTACGAAATAAATTTGCAGTCTTCCGCACAGGAAGACGCATATATCTTGTGTTGCGTTCCTGAAAGTGCAAATTTATTTCTTCACAATTCCTAAGGACTTGCCCGGGAGTAGGATTTCGCCTGGAAGCCGATGGGAATGGTTCCGGAAATCTGTTTGAAAAGGGCAGCGGGAACAAAACAGGGAATGTGACGGAGGTATGACAGAATGACAAACGAAAAGGTCTATCAGATGGATTTCAACAAGGTCTATGAGCTGCTTGTGAGCAAAGCGGTGAAGAAAGGCCGCACAAGGGATGAGGTTGACCAGGTGACCTGCTGGCTTACCGGCTACAGCCGGACGGAATTGGAGGGCATGGCGGAAAAGGCGGTTTCCTACGGGGACTTTTTCCGGAATGCCCCCCAGTTAAACGAGAACAGAAGGCTGATTAAGGGAGTGGTCTGCGGGGTAAGGGTGGAGGAGATCCAGGAACCCCTGATGCAGGAAATCCGCTACCTGGATAAACTGGTGGACGAGCTGGCCAAAGGCAAATCCATGGAAAAGATTCTGCGGAAGTAGGAATTCAGAGCTTAGAACGTGTTTGAAAATTCATTCCCGCCATCTGCCGGAAAGCAATTTTCTAACGCACTTTAGGAAAAACAGGAGGATACAAGCATGAATATTCGAAAAATGGAATCTCGTGACATTGTTTCATGCGCGGAGATTTTGTGCAGTGTATACAATAATGAACTGTGGCAGTGTATTTGGACAAAGCAGACGGCAGCAGAGTACCTGACGGATTTTTTTGAGATGAAAAAATTTGTAGGCTATGTTTTAGAAGAGGGAAATGAAATCATGGGCGGCATATTTGCACACGAAAAAGTATGGTGGAATAACAGTGAAATTTTCGTGGAGGAAATGTTCATAAAACCGGAACAGCAGCGTAAAGGATACGGTTCCATGCTGATTGGGCAGATCGAAAAATACGTAACGGAAAAAGGATTGGCAGGGATTACTCTTTCTACCAACAAATATGCCCCGGCACCCGCCTTCTATCGAAAAAACGGGTTTGCGGACTGTGAACATGTTTTATTTATGGCGAAAGAAATGGTTTAGTGTCTATATTTTGTTCAGCCCGGGTTATGAAGCTCCCCCTTTCTCAAAACGTGCCAAACATCAGAGCCGGTAAATCCGCACTTGCGATACAACACCTCTGAATTTGCAGGGTTATTACATTGGCCGGATACAGTAGCGAACTTAGCGTTGTCTTTCATTCGCCGTAACAACTCTGAAACGACATATTTACCCAATCCCTGTCCGCGATGTTGTTCCGATACCTGAATCCACTCTAAAACACCCTCACCAATCTCTTTGTCAAGTTCGGCAATTCCTGTTGCAGCTACTTCATTGGTCTGATTATCCTTAATTGCCAGCCATAAAGCGGAATCATACACAGGGCGGGCTGTGTAGTCTCGCAGGTTGGCTTCTGTTACTCCGATCTTGCTATAGCAGCGATTGATGTGCTCCGCAAAGTCCTTCAAAGTGGCTTTGTAAAGCGAATATCCCTGGGGAAGTGCCTGAACAGACAGGTTTTGCAGATTATGGATCAGGCGGAAATAAGGCTCGTCAATGTAATGCTGATATTCTTTTTTATTAAAGTTGTCCTGATGTACAATGCTCATACCATCGGGTAAGGTTATAGACTTTGTTTTCCAGTATGGTATGGATGAAACTTTACAAGGACAAATTAAGTATTCGTTTTTGTTAATTGTCATTTCTCATCACCAGGCAGTATCTTTTGTATAACGCCACAGGAAACGGTTCATTCATCAAAACGGATTGATGTAATATCGTTCCACAGCGCACCTGCAAAATCGGCAACGATGTTTTTCTCCTGCTGTGTTACTGTTTTGAACATCGTAACTGACAGTTTTTTATTCTTCTTTTTCCATTTACCAACCACTTCGCCATCGAACATCAATGCAGGCATTACAATTCCTGCGAGGTTAAATATGGCTCTCATATTTTCCTGGCTTAAAAACAGGCTTTCCTTTTTTTCGTGAGCCAGGAGAAGCTGGTCAAACCCTGCAAGGAACAGGCATTTTGGAATCTCTTGATCGTAAGTCTGATTATTGTCGATATAATAATAGGTCTTACCTTCACATTCTGCCGTTGATACAGGCAGTTTGGAGAGCCAATCTTTAACCTGTGCGGCGGTTGCATGGAAATAGTACATGGCATCATGAATGGTGGAAGGACCCATGTGCGTAAAGTATCGACGAGCCATTTCAAGCTTTGCTTCCTGCTCCGGAATGGGGGTAAACGCGGGAGATAAGCAGAAAGCTTTCTTTTCCTGGACAACATAGTTTATAAATCCACGTTCGCACATTTCTCGAACGCCGCCACCCCATTGGTCAAACATACTGTTTTCTTCCGGTTCGGTCATACCGTTTTGCCTGCAGGTTTCTTTTAATTCTTCTCTCGTCAGCTCTGAGCAATTAAGAGCCTCTAAGATCACATTAGCAAAATAAGCCTGTCGCTCCGGTGTAAGTGCCCATTTATCACGCTGATTCCAAAATGTATATCCGCGCCAATCGTTACACAGATAATCCTGCCCATTATTACAATGAATAAATAGGGGGAGATCATCTTCCGCAAACACATGAATTGTTCCTCTGACAGTCCAGTTTTTCACAAGCCCGTTTTTGATGGTATCTTCGTCATAATCTGAGCACCTTATTTTCAGCGAGTGCATGGCGTTTACCATGAATTGCGCCTGAATACCGCAAAGATCGTGAAGCACCGTCATTTTATCTGTAGGTCTGATAAGATGCTGATTCGTTAATTGGCGGATTTTAAGTTCTTCAATCATCATTGTGTACCTGTTTGTTCAATCCAAAATATGCCGCAACTTCCAATGCTGTGGTGTCGATGCCTGTATGGTCATTCCATACAATATTTTTAATACCCAGATCAACCACCCAATCGGGTATCATCCCTTCATTTGCGGCAACACTTTCATAAGCATTTTGAATTACAAGTTGCTTTTTTTCTTCACTTAAATCTGTTCTGCCATAAATGACAGCACGGATATCTTCATGATCCGGGCGATTGAACAAGTCAAAGGATGTGCTTTGATTGCAGAGACGAACAGTATGAGCAGCAATCGGAGCAATCGCGCAATAGTCAATATCTCCTTCGCAAATTATGACTTTATGCAAAGCAGATAGTTGTATCAATTCGGCAACCATCATAGGTGTCATTTCTGCAACGAAATGCTTTTCATATTCTTCGATAACTTCTTTGGGCAGCTCCCAAAAGCTTTTAACGCCATATTCCTTTTGAAAATCACGGCACATATAGGGCTGGTCAACGGGATTAGCCAATTTCACCTGGCGATCCCGGCTTTCGTCAGTGCTGTAAATATAGAAACCGTATTCTTCTTTTAAGCGGTTGGCAATCGTAGTTTTGCCACGTCCCCAAATGAAGTACACGTTTTTTAATTTGTCTTTTATAATGCTGTCTGCAATATTCATATTTATTTAACCTTTTCGTTGATACTGTCTGCAATCACGTCGAATGATACTTGACAACAAATACAAGGAAACAGCGCGGCACTTTGGCGGTCTTGCCGCCGCTCAATACCGCCGCCCGCTTGACATTAACAATTATACATCTGAATTGTGAGGATGTCTATCGTCTGTAAAGATGATTTTTCAAATCCCAGTCCTAAAAAACTGGAGATGTCAAATGGAAAACGCTCTGGCGATTTTCTGATCTATGTCCCAGGGCATTCGAAAAATTACATTTTATTTTATCGAATTCTTGTTTTTCCATCCGTAAAATAGTAGAATATAAGAAGCGGCTGTGGTGATAAAACCTGTGACGGAACAGAGTGGGATGAGATACCTTATGGAGGAGGGGCATGGAACACAGAGTAAGTGTGGACGGAAATTTTACCGGGGCTATTAATTTTGCCATGCAGCAGAATTATGTACCCGTGATACGGAATCTGATTGTCAGGAACGAGACGGAGGAGGTTCTGTCGGATCTGGACGTGAGGATCCGGTTTGAACCGGATTTCGCCCGGGAATATCAGTATTTTATCCAGGAGATTCCGGCGGGAGAAGCGGTGGAGATTTCCCCGGTGAGGATTCAGCTGAAGACGGAGTACCTGTTCTCGCTGACGGAAAAGCTTCTGGGCGTGGTTGTGGTGGAACTGTACCGGAAGGAAGAGCGGCTTTTCCTTCTGGAAAAAGAGATCGAGCTGCTGGCTGCAGATCAGTGGAACGGCGGGCTTTGTATGCCGGAGCTTATCGCCGCGTTTGTGACGCCTAACCATCCTGTGATAGCAAAAGTGATTCAGCATGCGTCCGAGGTGCTGAAGAACTGGACCGGAAGCCCTTCCTTCACCGGTTATCAGACCCGCAATCCCAACAATGTGAAACTGCAGATGGGGGCTGTCTATGAGGCGCTGCGCCGGGAGGAGATCATCTACAACAATCCCCCTGCCAGTTTTGAGAAGACGGGACAGCGGGTCCGGCTGGCGCATACCGTACTGGATCAGAAGCAGGGAACCTGTCTGGATCTGGCCCTGCTGTACGGGGCCTGCCTGGAGGCGGTGGGCCTGCATCCGCTTCTGATTTTCCTGCGGGGACACGCCTGCGGTGGCTGCTGGCTGGAAGAGAATACTTTTCCGGACTGTGTGGTGGACGATCTCTCTGCCCTTGAGAAGAGAATGGCACAGGGGGCGGAAGAAATGCTCCTGGTGGAATGCACTGCCTTTACCTCCGGCAAAAATATCGGCTTTGATGGGGCGGTGGAATCGGGCAGGAGGCATTTCCGGAACCCGGATGAATTCAGGTATGTCATAGATGTCAGGCGTTCCAGGGGCAGCGGTATCCGGCCCATTCCCCTGCAGCTTACAGAAGCGGACAGGATGGAGCAGGGGGAGAAGGAGAGGGAGGGCCGTACCCCGGAGGCGCCGCTCCCGGCAGCTTTGGATCAGTCCCTGGCGGGGCGCGTGACGGAGGGCGTCCGGGAGGAGGGGATCACAAAACAGAAGCTATGGGAGCGGAAGCTGTTGGATTTCAGCCTTCGGAACACACTTCTGAATTTCCGGTTAACAAAGAACGCTTTTCAGATAATGACGGCGGATTTGTGCAGACTGGAGGATCGGTTGTCCGGCGGAAAGGAATTCCAGATTCTGGAGATACCCTCCGAGTGGGCCGGGACGCAGCGGGATTTTCGGATTTTTGAAGAGGAGACGGACTTAAGCCTGATTCAGAATATCGCTTCCCAGGAATTTGAGAGCAATCGCCTCCGTACATTCTTGGAGCCTGCGGAACTGGATAAACGTCTGAAAGGACTCTACCGTTCCGCAAGGATGAGTATGGAGGAAAACGGAGCCAACACGCTGTTTCTGGCGTTGGGATTTCTGCGTTGGTATGAGAGCGATGTGTCGGAGAAAGCCAGGTATGCGCCGTTGGTACTGGTACCTGTGGACATTGTGAGAAGCGTGCGCAGCAGGGGATTTATCATCCGCAGCAGGCAGGAAGAAATCCGGATGAACGTGACGCTGCTTGCGTTTTTACAACAGGACTACGGGATTGTAATCAGCGGTCTGGATCCCCTTCCGGAGGACGAGCAGGGGGTGGATCTGCGCCTGGTATTCCATACCGTCAGACAGGCGGTGATGGCGCAGCGGCGGTGGAATGTGGAGGAGGCGGCGTATCTGGGACTGTTTTCCTTTGGCCAGTTTGTGATGTGGAACGATCTGCGCAGCCGCTGCGGAGAGATCGAGAAGAATAAGGTGGTCTCCAGTCTGATAGAGGGCTGCATGAACTGGGAACCGGGGGAAGGGAGGATCCGGCCGGAGCGTCTGGATACGGCACTTTCGCCGGCGGACATGGCTGTTCCCATGAGTGCGGACTCCTCCCAGATGGCTGCCATTGCGGCTGCGGCGGCAGGACAGAGCTTTGTACTTCACGGGCCGCCGGGCACCGGAAAGTCCCAGACCATCACCAATATGATTGCCAATGCGCTTTATCAGGGAAAATCCGTACTGTTTGTGGCGGAGAAGATGGCGGCTCTCAATGTGGTGCAGAAGAGACTGGCAGACATCGGCCTGGATCCCTTCTGCCTGGAGCTTCATTCCAACAAGACCAATAAGGGCACGGTTCTGGCCAGACTGGAAAAGACCCTGGAAGTGGGGAGAATCAAGGCGCCGGAGGAATATCTGCAGACGGCGGAGCGAATTCACGATTTACGGAGGGAGCTGAATGCCGTCGTAGAGGCGCTGCATCAAAGGCGGGAGTACGGTTGTTCCCTGTACGAAGCCATTGAGCGCTATGAGCGGTATAAAGGGCACAGAGGGAAAATTTGTTTTGCCAAAGAGACACTGTCGGGGGCGGACAGGGGACGCGTCGAAAAGTGGGAAGAGCTTATCCGTCAGTACAAAGTAGCCATAGGGGAGATGGGCGTATACGCGGAGCATCCTTTGGCGGGGTATGAGGGGCTTACCTATTCCCTGGAACTGCGGGAGCGGCTGCGGGGAGAGCTGAAGGAGATGATAGAAAAATGCACCCGTGCGCTGCCTCATCAGGAAGCCCTTTTTTACTGGGCCAGGGGCATAGGAGATAAAAGCAGACAGACAGCGGAGCGGCTGCTGAAAGTGGCAGGCGCTGCCGTGATGCCCGGCGCTGTGTTGGGGGCGCTGCTGCAGTGCCCCGATTATTCCCAGGCCCGGGAGAAGCTCCGCAGACTGGCGGAGACCGGAAAGGAATACCGCAGCAGGTATGCCCTGTTGGAGGCACAGTTTGAGCCGGCGGTGTTTACCTATGAGGCAGGGCAGGCAGCCAGGCGGTGGAAGCAGGCCGGCAGCAAATGGTTCCTGCCCAGGGCCCTGGAACAGAACCGCCTGGTGAAAGAACTGCGGCTCTATGCCAAAGAGCCGGAAACCGTCACCAAAGACCGGATGCCCGCCCTCTATGAGGCGCTGTGCCTGTTGGAAGCCGGGAAACGGGAAATTCAGGAGACGCCGTCCCAGGTCACAGAACTGGCTGCGGGAATGTTTTTCGGGGTATCCACGGATTGGGATGCCCTGGAGGCGGCATTGGACAAAACTGCCGCTCTGGAGGCGGGATGTGGGCTCTTTCCGGACAGAAAAGTTGTCATGGAAGCCGTTCTCCGGGGAGAGGAGGGGATGCTGACGGAACATGTGGGTCCTCTGCAGGAATTTTACAGGCAGTTGGACGCTTTTCTGGAGGCCTGGCATATAGAGGAGGAGCCTGAAACGGGCCGGCAGGAGGGGCTGTGGTTGGAAATTATCCGGGAGACTTTGGAGAGATATGCAGACCATCTGGAAGAGCTGCGCAACAAGACGGCTTTCAACCAGGCGGATGCAGCGCTTCGGGACAACGGACTGGAGACCGTGAGCCAGGCGTACAAAGCCGGCCGGGTGGGCGGAGCGGAGATTCAGGATGCGTTCACAGGAAATCTGTATTATGAGCTGGCGTTGGGAACCATTGCGGGAGACAGCCGTCTGGGCGCTTTTCACGGGAAGCAGTATGAGGATGAGATTGCCCGGTACCGGGAGACCCTGTGCCGTTACCAGAGACTAACCATCCAGGAGCTGGCGGCCAGACTGTCGGCCCAGATTCCGGTTTCCGGGGGCAGCAGCGCTTCCAGTTCTGAACTGGGCATCCTGAAAAAGGCGATTCGGAACAACGGGCGTCAGATGTCTCTGCGGAAGCTGTTTGACCAGATTCCGGCCCTGCTGCGGAAGCTCTGCCCCTGTATGCTGATGAGTCCCATTTCCGTGGCCCAATACATAGATCCTTCCTTTCCCAAATTCGATCTGGTGATTTTTGACGAGGCTTCGCAGCTCCCCACCAGTGAGGCTGTGGGGACCATTGCCAGAGGGGAGAATGTGGTTGTGGTGGGAGATCCCAAACAGCTTCCGCCTACCAATTTCTTTTCCTCCAACCGCGTGGATGAGGAGAACGGGGAGCAGGAAGATTTGGAGAGCCTGCTGGATGACTGCCTGGCTATTTCCATGCCCCAGGAGTCGTTAAAATGGCATTACCGTTCCCGTCATGAGAGCCTGATTGCCTACAGCAACATGAAATATTACGACAACCGGCTCTACACATTCCCTTCCCCTGCAGATCTGGTATCGGAAGTGCGGCTGATCCGCCCGGAGGGATTCTACGATAAGGGAAAGACCAAGCAGAATAAGGCGGAGGCCGGGGCGATCGTCGCGGAGGTGCTGCGCAGGCTGAAGGACGAGACCCTGCGTAAGGACAGCATCGGCGTGGTGGCGTTCAGCTCCGCCCAACAGAACCTTATCGACGATATGCTGTTTGAAGAATTTAAGAAATATCCCGAACTGGAGGAATTTGACCGGAATTCCAGGGAACCAGTCTTTATTAAGAACCTGGAAAATGTCCAGGGGGATGAGAGGGACGTCATCTTGTTTTCCGTGGGATACGGACCGGATGCAGAGGGAAATGTGTCCATGAATTTCGGCCCGCTGAACCGGGAAGGCGGTTGGCGGCGTCTGAATGTGGCGATTACCAGGGCCAGGAAATCCATGATTGTCTATTCCGTGCTGCGGCCGGAGCAGATTGACCTGACGCGGACCAGGGCGGAGGGATTGGCAGGGCTGAAGGGCTTTCTGGAATTCGCCGAGAGAGGCAGGAGCGCGTTGGCGCAGCGGGCAGGTTCCCTGGCAAAAAAGGAAGATTTCCTGGTACAGGATATGGCCCGGGCCGTGGAATCCATGGGGTATGAAGTGAAATGCAATATCGGCAGTTCCGCTTTCAAGATGGATATGGGTATCGTGGACCCCGGCGACAGGCAGCGGTATCTGATGGGCATCCTGTTGGACGGGGAGCACTGCAGGGAAGCCGCCACGGCCAGAGACCGTTTTCTCTTACAGCCGGAAGTATTGGAGGGACTTGGATGGAAGGTGATGCGGGTCTGGACTTTGGACTGGATGGATGATCCTGCCAGGGTGCTTGGCCAGATTCGGCAGGGGATCGAGAACGCGCGCCAGTCCCGGGAACCGGTGGAGAAGGAGAAGGAGCCGGCGGTTTGTTTTGAGAATTTTCAGCGTTTGGGGAGGGAAGAGGCTCCGGAGACTGGGGCCAGGATTTATGAGTGCGCCCAGATCGCGCCTGCAGGCCTGCCGGATGACTTCTACCTGCCCGAGAGCGGGAAGAAGATCTCCGGGGTGGTGAGGACCATTTTGGAGAAGGAAGCCCCGGTGAGCAGGAAGCTGCTGCTGCGGAAGGTACTGGGAGCTTTCGGAATCAGCCGGGCGGGCACCAGGGTGGAAGGGATCTTTTCCGCTGTCCTGGAGAGGGAGGAGAAGGTTGTCACCAGAGATGAGGACAGGGAATTCTATTGGAAGAAGGAGCAGAATCCCGATGAATATGCAATATACCGGGTGGGAGAGGATGAGTCCGGCAGGCGGAGCATGGACGATATTCCATCCCGGGAGATACAAAACGCCGCACTGGAGGTACTGCGGCAGCAGGGCAGCATGACCCGGGCGGACCTGGTCCGGGAGACCGCGAAGAAGTTCGGATTTTCCAGACTGGGAAATGTGATAGAGAGCGTGGTGGGCTATGTGCTGCAGGAGAGCCTGGATAAAGGGCTGCTGCAGGAGTCGGAAAACGGGAAGATCGGCGAGAGGATGTGACAGGGGCTGCCGCATGGAGCTGTTCCGCACAAGATACAGGAGTGCGGTAATCAGGCATATCTATATCTGGCGGCCATGATCCTGACCACAGCTCCCGGCCCAATGGATTGAGTTTTCAGTATGAATGGAAGGAGAGAACAGAATGTTCAGAGAAATCAGAGGATTAGAAGATGAAACAATTGTAAGCGCCATACACAGGCTTCCGGCTTTTTATTTTCAGGGAGGATGGGCGGATGAAATCCGTGTGGAGTTATTCAGGCTGCCGGCCGGGGGAGAAGAGGCGCTGCAGATTACCCTGGAGGGGGACAGCTGCCGGATCGGCTTTCGGGAGAAGATTCATTTGTTCCGGGCATTGGGGATTCTGCGGGAGAATGGGGGAAAGTCCCCGATTGATTATACAGAAAAAATGTATATCCCCAGTATCGGGGTCATGATTGACGCCTCCCGGAACAGTGTGCCCAATCCCGGATTTTTGAGAGATGTTCTGGACCGCATGGCGCTGATGGGGCTGAATTGCCTGATCCTGTATATGGAGGATGTGTATGAACTGGAGGGAGAGCCTCGTTTCGGCTATATGCGGGGAGGCTATACCCGGGAGCAGCTGCGGCAGTTGGACGACTATGCGCATCAGTACGGCATCAGCATAGTGGCGTCCATACAGGTTCTGGGACATCTGGAAAAAGTGCTTCGGTTTCCGGAATATGGTTCCCTGCAGGACAGTCCCTCCTGCCTGTTGGTGGGAGAGGAGAAAACCTATGAGCTGATCGGGAAGATGCTGCAGACGATAGGTCAGTGCTTAAGGAGCCGGATGGTCATTGTGGGCATGGATGAAACCCATGGCCTGGGGGAAGGGCGGTACCGGCAGAAAAACGGCGTCCGCAGGCCCCTGGATATTTTCCTGGAGCATTTGCAGCGGGTCCATGCCCTGGCCCGGGAGAGCGGACTGGAAATCGCCCTTTACAGTGACATGCTGTTTTCCTACAGTTCTCCCAGGCATGCCTATCTGGACCCGGAGGAGGCGCCGGACCCGGAGATATGCGCCAGGATACCGGAGGATGCGGGTCTGATTTACTGGGATTATTATTCCCGGGACCCGGGCCTGTTGGACGGAATGATGAAACGGCACCGGGATACGGGAAGGGCCATCTATGCGGGTCCGCTGCTTTCTGTCTCCTCCTTCTGCGTCAATTACCCGTTTACCTTCCGGACTGCGGAGCCTGCGTTGGAGGCGGTAAAAAAATATCAGATTCCCATGGCCTACGGCTGTCTGTGGCATGACGACGGAGCGGAGTGCTGTGACTGGCTGGGACTGCTGGGAATGCAGTATTATGCGGAGAGCGCTTACCGTGCGGACTCCGTGGCCAGTGAGGTTCTGGACGCCCGCTTTGCCGCATGTACCGGGTTATGCGCAGGGTGGTTTGAGGACGCGGCGTTTCTGGATGCAATTCCCTGCAGCAATCCGGAGAACCGCTGGCCGCCTAATTCCTCCAAATATCTTCTCTGGCAGGATCCCCTGGAGGGACTGTATGACGCGGATCTGCGGGAGCTTGGACTGGATGCGCATTATGGGAAAACGGCGCAGCTGTTGGAGGCAGACCTGGAAAAGGCAGGGGAGGAGGGATGGTTTTTACAGGTTCCGCTCCTTCTGGCCAAGTCCCTGCAGCTGAAAGCCGCTCTGGGGGAAAGGCTGCATCAGCACTATAAAGACAGGGACCGGGAGGCCCTTGGAAAAGATGCGGAACAGATGGGGGAACTGCTTGAACGGGTGAAGGCGCTACGGATTGCCCACAGGCAGCAGTGGATGCAGACCTGTTCTCCCTTTGGCTGGTCCCGGCTGGATCTCCGCTACGGAGGGCTCATCGCCCGGCTTGAGACAGCCGTATATTGTCTGGGACAATATCTGGATGGCAGCCTGTCCGAACTTCCGGAACTGGAGGTGCCCCGGTATGAAGAAGACCGCAGCGGGCAGTTTTTGGGGAAGGGAATATGGAAGACCTATGAGGGCTGCGTAACATTGAGTGACGGCTGAGGAGGACTGTGTAACCGTTATCATGGTAACGAATATAGCAATTTGTGACGATGAGGAAATTTTCCGGACGTATTTCCGGAACCTTCTTGTAAAGGACAGTTTTGCCCGCAGCCAGGATATCCGGGTGGAGGAATATGACTGCGGGGAGGCGCTTCTGGCAGCATGGGAGGACGGGACAGCCCGCCCGGACATAATTTTCTTGGATATCCGGATGCCTGGTCTGGACGGACTGGAAGCAGCCAGGGCCCTGCGGCAGAGGGGAGAAAAATGCCTGATCGTATTCCTGAGCAGTCTGTCGGAGTATGCCAGAAAGGGGTATGAGGTCAGAGCGTTCCGCTATCTGCTGAAGGAAGAGGCGGACAGGGAATTGGGAAAAGTCATGGAGGAATGCCTGAGGGAACTGGGGGAGGAAGAATGGTTTTCCTTTGCCAAGGGGCATCAGGAATATAGGATTCCGATTAAAAAAATACTGTTCTTTGAAAGCCGGAAGCGTATTGTACTGCTGCATACGGCAGGAGAAAGCCATTCCTTTTATCAGAAACTGGATGTACTGGAAGCGGAACTGGGGGAAAGAGGATTTCTGCGCTGTCATCGGAGCTATATAGTGCAGGAGCGGTATGTGCGGCGCTGGAAGGGGAACAGTCTGTGGTTGGAAGACGGAACGGAAGTGCCCGTAAGCCGTGGCTTTGAGAAGGAAGTAAACCGGAGGCTGATGCTTCGGAAAATTGAATGAAAATGGAAAGAAAATGAGCCGATACCTGGTATTGGCTTATTTTTTTGTGGAAATTTCCTTCAGGGCCTGGGAGGCAGATTGTATGCTGACAGCAGACCATAAATGACAAAATATCCCTTATTATGATTAGTAAATGTCTAATTGCGCCGGAGGAATGAGGCCGGACGCAGGTAAGGAGGGGTTTTTTGAAGAAACATATTTCCGACAGCAGATATTCAATTCTGAAGGGACTGCTTTTTGTCCTGTTTCTGTCAGTGGGACTGCATCTGGCGGTATTACTGCTTTATATGCCCAATGATATCATTCGCACATGGCAGTGCTTTTACGCGTTGGAAGAAGGGGAAGCCCAGATTCTGGTAGTGGGAAGCAGCCATGCCTATGCCACCTTTGACCCGGATGTTATCTACCGGATGACCGGAAAGAGCAGCTATATTCTGGCCTCCAACTCGCAGAATACAGTGCAGGCCTATTTTAATGTAAAAGAAGCCCTGCATTATCAGCGTCCGGAAGTCATTATTCTGGAGGCATTTTCCCTGAACGATGACAATAACTGGAGATACGGCGATAATCCTGACCGGGACTGGAAGAAGGAGTCCAATATCGACGGGATGCGTATGGGACTGACAAAGCTTCAGGCCATTATGGAACAGTACGAGATGCGCAACTGGGGGTATGCGCTGTTCCCCATTGTCAGATGCCACGGTAACTGGGCGAATATGGCGGTGCTGAATTCAAATCTGGAGTTCTTCACAAAGGGAGCGGGGGACTATTCTTCCTTCCATCCAAGCAAGACTTCCATGTCAAAGTCCACAGCCAGGGAGTATGCCGAGGCCGGGTACAACCCTTACGAGTGGGTGATTTCAGGAACCAATGAGGATCATTTCCGAAAGCTTGCCGGATTGTGCCGGGAGGAGGGAATTCCCTTGTGTGTGGTCATGGCTCCCATGTATGACGTGTATATCCGTTCTACCAATTATGACAGCTGCACGGATAAAATCTCTGCCCTGACCGAGAGTGAGGATGTGTTTTTTCTGGACTGTAACCTGCATTATGATGAGATCGGTCTGGTGGCGGAGGACTTTGAGGACGCGTTTAACGGCTATCATCACTTGAATGGCAAAGGCGCGAAAAAGGTGACGGAGTTTGTCATGGAGACGCTCCGGGATAAAGAGTGATGGGGAGGAGTGGACTGTGTTATTTCATTCAGGTAGTTTTCTGATTTTTTTCCCGATTGTGGCGCTGCTGTATTTTTTGGTTCCCTGTAAGGTGAAGCATCTTTGGCTGTTGGCAGCCAGCTATTATTTCTATATGAGCTGGAATCCGGAATATGCAGTTCTGATTCTGGTTTCCACCGTGAGTACCTGGGGCAGCGCCCTGCTTCTCTCTGCCTGGCGGGAGCGGGGCGGAAAGCAGTGGGATAGGGCCGGGGGATGGTGCCTGGCAGGATGTGTGGCGCTGAATCTTGGGATATTATTCTTCTTTAAATACTATGGATTTGCGGCGGACAGTGTGGAGAAGCTTTTTTCCCTGGGAAATATCTCCCTGGAGCTGCCTGTCTTTGACGTGCTTTTGCCGGTGGGCATCTCGTTTTATACCTTTCAGGCCATAGGCTATCTGGTGGATGTCTGGCGGGGAGAGACCCGGGCGGAGAAGAATTTTCTGCACTATGCGCTGTTTCTGTCCTTTTTTCCTCAGTTGGTGGCAGGGCCCATTGAGCGCAGCGGGAATCTGCTGCATCAGATACGGGAACCCCATAAATTCGACTCCGGGCGGGTGAAGGACGGCCTGCTTTTAATGGGGTGGGGATTTTTTCAGAAACTGGTGATTGCGGACCGTATTGCCATTCTGGTGGATGGGGTCTACGGAGACTACACCGGTTATTCCGGGCTTCAGATTGCACTGGCTACAGCCCTGTTTGCATTTCAGATCTACTGTGATTTTGCGGGGTATTCCGATATTGCCATAGGCGCGGCAAGAGTGATGGGCTTTAACCTGACGAAGAATTTCAGGAGTCCTTATTATGCCACTACGGTGAGCGGGTTCTGGCGTAACTGGCACATTTCCCTGACCACATGGTTTCGGGACTATGTGTACATTCCCCTTGGAGGGAACCGCTGCGGAAAGGGCAGGAAGTACCGTAACATCCTGCTGACCTTTGGCGCTAGCGGGCTTTGGCATGGAGCAGGCTGGAATTTTGTGGTCTGGGGGCTGTTTAACGGGCTGTACCATGTGGCGGGGGATCTGACCGGAACTCTGCGGAACAGGCTGCGGGACAGGTTCCATGTACGCACGGACTGTGGGAGTTATCGGCTGCTGCAGGGCCTTGTGACTTTTGGGCTGGTGGATTTCGCCTGGCTTTTTTTCCGGGCGGAGAGCTTTACGACAGCTTTGGAGATGCTCCGGCATGGGATGCATAATATCGGACTGTACGGTTTCTTCAGCACAGACAATCTGTTGGGCATACAGACCATGACGTTAACCGAGAAGGATTTCGTTCTTATGATATTGGCATTGATGGTGCTGATGGTGGTGGATTATGGGAAGAGGAGAGGAGTGGACTTCAAGGGAGTGCTTGCGCGGCAGAATATCTGGTTTCGGTGGATTGTTTACTATATAATAATCTTCTCAATTTTGATTTTTGGAGTTTACGGGCCTTCCTATGACGCGTCCGCGTTTATCTATTTTCAGTTTTAGGATTTTCCGGGTCAGGGATTAATTGCGCATTTTAATTGAGGATTTCATCAAAACGGGATATAATTGATTGCAGCAGGGCGTAGGGTTCAGGCGCAGCTGTAATCGGGATAAGGACGGTTGGTGGAATAAATGTTCAACAGTAATGCGGTGAATATAATATTGTTAATTACAAACCTGCTTCCGGCAGGCGCGCTGTGTGTCCATTGGAGCCGGAAAGACAGAACAAAGGCGGGAGCGGCGGAAACGCCGCTTCCGGAAGCAGCGGCATATCTCCTGGAATTTGCCGTCTACGGAGCTGGGGTGATACGAATGGCGGATTTGATTCTGCAGGGAATTGCCTTTTCGGGAGGGGAGTCAGGGGCATTGCCTGGAGTCAGGATTCTGTTGGCGGAGAGTCTGCTGCTTTTGTTTCCTCTGGGAAAGCTGCTGCAGCGGTGGAAACAGGAGGAGAGCTGCCGGGAGAAAGTAACGGAATGGGAAAGCAGCGGAATGCGCGGGTCTGGATGCGGAAACCGGGAATCGGGCATAATGCAGGGCATTTTGAATGAGGGCGAGTATTTTCTGGGCCTGGCGCTGCTTCTGGAGCTGACGCTGCAGGGATGGAAGGAGACAACGGAGCTGCTCTTGGTTTTCGGCAGGCAGATTTGGCTGCTGTTTTTCTTTTTCTGCTTCGGGTATCTGAAACAAAGGCGAAGAGAGCGGCAGTACGCAGGCTGCTATTGGAACGGGGCAGGTATACCGGAGGTTCGGAAAGGGACATTCTTTGGGGGCAATGCCCCAAATACCAGGCATGCCCCAAATACCGGGCATGCAGACCAGGCTGAGTATCTGCGGAACGTGGAGCAGCAGTACCAGCGCACCCGGGAGTTGTGGCATGATCTGAAAAATCATATCCGGGTACTGGAGATTCTGGCGGAGGAAAAGCGGTTCGAAGAGCTTACGGACTACTTGGACAGCTTCCGGAAGGATGTGGAGAGGAGGATGATTCCCTCCAGGACGGGCTGCGCCCCGGTGGATGCCCTGTTGGGGGACAAGCTTTATCAGGCGGGAAAGCAGGACACGGAGATGAAGTTAGAGCTGTGCGGGCTGTCGCAGACGGGATTAGCGGCAGTGGATTTGTGCGTGATACTGGGCAACCTTCTGGACAACGCCCTGGAAGCCTGCAGCGGAATATCCGGGGAAAAGCGGATTGTGCTGCGGATGCGCCGGGAGGAGGAATTCTGCTATATTACCGTGGTCAATACGGCAGAGGAACCGGTTCGGGCAGGAGAGGGGTATCTTTCCGCAAAGGGAGACAGAATAAACGGCGTCGGCCACGGACTGGGGCTGCGCAGCGCAGAACGGACAGCCCACAGGTACGGAGGACTCCTTGTGACGGATTACAGTCAGGGAGAGTTCAAGGCGGTGGTGCGGCTGCAGTTTTCTCACAGGTAGCTCAGTCGGATTAAGAACAACCTTTATCAATCCGTATGGCAAGTGGGAAAAAGAAAAAAGTTGGAAACCGCTTGTAGCGTCCGACATTTTGTGATAAAATCTGCATAAGGGTACTGCCATAACGGTAGGCGGCTAGTTCTTCTGCGGAGGGACTGTGACCCTCCGATTACATAGAAACCTGCCTGCAGGAATCTGGGAAAGGAGGGCTTTGCCAATGTTGACAATGGAAGGTCTGATAGCGGTCATCAGCTTATGCCTGACTGCCTTCGGACTCGGATATGCGATAGGAAGCAAGGATAATAATAAATCACAAAAATAGCCGCCCCGGTCCGCAAAACTAAGGCGACTATTTTTGTTTGCTCAAATTCGGACTAGCCGTCTATCGGCAGTATCCCTTTATGTTTTTATTGTAACAGATTTCCCCGGGGCTGTCAAATGCCGTGGGGATTTTTCGTTATTTTTTCAGGCAGGCAGGATTTTGCGGGCAGCTCCGCCGGGTGTATTCTGCCGAAAATGACAAAAACTCTGCCAAAAGGAACAGGAATGCCCCAAAGCGTCCCGTGATATGCTATGATGGATGCAGAAGGGGAGCCTGTGGGTGGGTTCACCGGAAAGAAATCCGTTTTGCGGATAGCGTGGAGGAGAGGTCATGAAGGTGATAAGAAACTGTGCCCTGTCTGTGGGACTCACGGTAAAGTATGCGCCATGGAACGCTTTGCTGTACATTCTGGTTTGTCTGACGCCGGGATTTTTCAGCGGACTGAGGGTGGTTCTGGTGCAGAGACTGGTGGACGGCGGAATGGACTATGGAACCACAGGGCAGGGGATGGAGGGGCTTCTGCTGAGCGGCAGCCTTTTGATTGCCATGCTTTTTGTCTGGTTTGTCTTTGAACGGCTGCAGGGATACGAGGAAAAAGTACTGGAAATCCGTCTGATCAGAAACATGGCGCCGGACATTCTCAAGAAACTTGACAGGTTGGAGTACGGCGCCTTTGAATCTCCGGATGTGCAGGGGATATTAAAGCGCATCGGGGAGGAACCCTGGCAGAAGGTGAAAAACTGCTATATCGGAAGCATAAACACGGTCCGGACGCTGCTGTCCATCTTCTTTATGCTGGGGGTCTATGCGGCGGTGTCTTTCTGGATCGGTGCAGGGATCTTTTTGGTGGCAGTTCCCATGCTGCTGCTGAATCTTGCTGCCACGAAGCGGCTGCAGGCCCTGCTGTGCGACACCACCATGGAAGCCCGGAAACTGGAAGATCTGAAAAGGCTGTTTCAGGACAGAAATGCCATGTATGAGATGAAAGTGTTTGGAAGCCGGGAGATGATGGCGGAAAAATGGCGCAGGTTCAGCGGCGGCGTGGAGGAGGAGATCCGGAAGGCGGGCGGCCGGGTGGTGGTTCTGGAGGGCGCCAGCAGGCTTCTCAACATTACCTATTTTGTCTTTATTATCATCGCTTTGGCGTACCTGTTTTTACAGGGAAGCGTTACAATCGGACAGTTCACCGCAGTGATCGGCTCCCTGCATTCCATAACGAATCAGATGCTGTCCGCTTCCTGGACAGTGACGAATACATTTCGGACTGCTATGGATGTGGAGCATTACCGGGAATTTCTGAATCTTCCGGAGCGCAGGGACAGGGGAAACGTGGAGGCTCTGGCCCATGGGGATATCGCCTTTGAGAATGTGAGCTTTACCTATCCCGGCACGGACAGACAGGTGCTGAAGAATGTCACCTTCAGGATAAAGGCGGGGGAGCGTGTGGCCTTTGTGGGGGAAAACGGAGCCGGAAAGTCCACTTTGGTAAAGCTTCTCAGCGGCCTGTATGAGCCGGATACAGGGAGGGTGCTGATTGGCGGCGCGCCGGTCCGGGAGCTGTCGGAGGCTCTGCGGAAAAGATGCCTGTCCGTGGTGTTCCAGGATTTCCAGGAGTATGAGCTTACCCTGCGGGAAAATGTGGCACTGGGAGACATTGCATGGATTGGGGAGGACGCCCGGATCAAAACGGCTCTGGATCAGGCAGGCGGAGCAGGGCTGTATCTTGGGGCGGAAAAGGAACTGGACCGCAATCTGGGGCATCTGGAGACGGACGGGGAGAATCTGTCCCGGGGGCAATGGCAGCGGGTGGCCATCGCCAGGGCGTTTCTGGCGGATGCGGCGTTCTGTGTACTGGATGAACCCACGGCGGCTCTGGACCCCATTGCCGAGAGCCGTATGTACGAGAATTTTGCCCGGATTTTTCATAAAAACGGAACTATCATGATCTCCCACCGCCTGGCCAGTGCGAAACTGGCAGACCGGATTCTGGTGTTGGACGGGGGGCGGATTGTGCAGGACGGCAGCCATGAACAGCTGATGGAAACGGAGGGGCTGTACAGAACCATGTTCCTGGCCCAGAGCTCGTGGTACACGGAGCAGGCGGAAAAGGAGCAGGATTCTGACCTGGAGAAGGGAGGCAGAGGATGAAAGGGATAAGAAAGCATTTGGCGTGTTTTGGCCTGGCAATCCGGGATATGCAGAAATTTATGCCTTTTCTGCTGTGGGGAAAGCTGATTTCCAGTATTGCCGAGGCAGTGCTGCAGGTGTGGCAGCCTGTGCTGATCGCGGAACTGTTCCGGCTTGCGGCTGATCTGGAGGGCGGAAATCTCCTTCTTTTTAAACGGGATATCGTATTTCTGTGTATCTGTATTGGTTCGCCTGCGGTATGTACCATGCTGCTGCGGGCGGTGGGGTTGTACGGTGAAGGGAAAAAGGAAACCTGTTACGGATGGAAAATGTATGATTTTGCCGGGAAACTGCGGCTTGAGGCTCTGGAGAAGCCGGAGGTACTGGACAGCTTCCGAAATGCGGACGCGGCCTATTCGCAGCATCTGGCGGCAAGCAGGATGTTTTCCTATCTGCTGATGGATGTGAGATCGGTATTGGTCTGCGTCAGCACCTTTTTCGTGGTGGGAAGCTTTTCCCTGTGGCTGCTTCCCGGGGCGGTGCTGGGCGTCCTGCCGTATCTGGCCATAGATATCTTCTCGGAAAAGCGCAGAAGCGGAACCTACAGGGGGCAGGCGGGGAAACGAAGGCGGCTTGTGTATCTCTGGAAGCTCTTCTGCACCAAAGAGCCCGTGAAGGAGATGCGCACCATGGGATTTTTCGGATTTCTGAAGGAGAAATGGGTGGCGGCCAATGTGGAAGTGGTCCGGGAGATGGAGGAAGTGGAGCTGAGGGCCATCCGGTGGTCCGCAGCGGGAATATTGCTGAAAAATCTGTGCTATGTGGCAAATGTGGCCATTGCGGTAATTCTGATGGTCAGGGGAGAACTGGCGGTGGGGCAGTTTGCCGCCTGTCTTACCGCCTTCGGGCTGCTGCAGGACAATCTTTCCCTGCTGAGCACCTTTGTGGTGAGCTTCCTGCAGTCCTGGCATCATGTGGAGGAATATTATGACTTCTTCCGGGCGGAGACGGAAGAGGAGGGGCAGGAGGACTACCGGCCCTTCCGGCGTGAGATCACTTTGCACGGGGTGCATTTCCGTTATCCGGGCGGGGACCGGGATGCCCTGGACGGCGTGGATCTGACCATCAGGAAAGGAGAGCATGTGGTCATCGTGGGCGTCAACGGCTCCGGGAAGACCACATTGTCCAAGGTGCTGACGGGAACTTACCCGGCCTGTTCCGGGGATGTATGCTACGACGATCAGAAGATAACGGAAATAAAGAAAAACGGACTGTACAGGGATATTTCCATCGTGCCTCAGGATTTCGTTCATTATAATTTCTCTCTGGGAGAAAATATCACGGTGAGCGATTTTGGCCGCAGGGAGGACCAGGCGGGCCTGACCAAAGTGGCGGAAGCCGTGGGGATGCAGGAGCTGATGCGGGGAATCGGGGGACCGAAGGCGCAGCTGGGCAGGGAGTTCGGGGGAGTTGAGCTGTCCGGCGGAGAGTGGCAGAAGGTGGCCATCGCCAGGGGACTGTTTAGGGACAGCAGCCTGATTATTCTGGACGAACCCACCAGTGCACTGGACCCTCTGGTGGAGTATGAGATTCTCACCAATTTTCTGCGGTTAATCCAGGGAAAGACTTCCGTAATCATCTCCCACAGGGTGGGCATCTGCAGGCACGCGGACAAGATTGTGGTGATGAAGGACGGAAAGGCGGTGGAATGGGGCAGTCATGAGGAACTGAAAAAGGCCGGCGGGGAATATGCCAGAATCTGGGGAGAGCAGGCCAAATGGTATTAGAGGGGGCGATTGGCCCCCTTTTAATTGTTTTTCAAATATCTTTAGAAATTCTTCCAAAATCCCTGTGTTTGTAATTTATATTTTCAACATATACTGTCCTCAACAGAAAAAGACAAGTCAGGGGGGACAGTTATGGACTTAGGTACACTTACTTATTATTTTACCAGGTATGGGGCAATTGCCATTTTTGTGATCGTGTTTCTGGAGTATCTGAACCTGCCGGGATTTCCCGCAGGAATCATCATGCCCCTGTCCGGCATTATGGCGGCAAAGGGGAATATCCATTTCTTCTGGGTGATGACAGTCTCTCTGGCGGCGGGGCTTCTGGGGAGCCTGGCGCTGTATGCTCTGGGCAGAAAGGGCGGCGAGGTGTTTCTGAATGCCTATACCAGGCGGTTTCCCAGACAGAAGGAAGTACTGGAAAAGAATCTGGAATGGATCAGGCAGAAGGGCTGCATGGGCGTCTTTGTGGGGAAGCTTCTGCCCATGGTGCGGACCATCGTATCCATTCCGGCGGGCGTGGTGAAGATGGATCTGATGAAATATACGGTAAGCTCCGCCTGCGGGATACTGATCTGGAATTTCGCTTTTATCGGCGCGGGCTATGTACTGGGAGATCAGGTGTTTCAGCTGTTGGGGATGGCATAGGATTGGGGAGAGGACGGACGAGAGATGAGAATAGCGTTAATGACAAATAATTACAAACCTGTGGTGGGAGGCGTGCCCATTTCCATTGAGAGACTGGCAGGAGGGCTGAAGGAACTGGGGCATGAGGTGACGATTTTTGCGCCTACCTACAGAGAGGCGGATTTTCCGGAGGGAAGCCCGGAGCAGGACGTGTTCCGTTATTCCACCTGTCTGAACCGCTTTGTGGGTGGCATCGTCCTGCCCAATCCCTTTGATCTGCGGATTGAAAGGGAGTTCCGGAAGCAGCGCTATGATATCATTCATGTGCACCATCCCATGCTCATCGGCAGGACGGCAGTGTACCTGTCCCGGAAGTATTGCGTTCCTCTGGTATTTACATACCATACCAGATATGAGCAGTATGTGCGCAGTTATACCAAAGGCATGCTGAAGATGGACCGCATTATGCCGCTGTATCTGCGCAGGTTCCTGCGGCACTGCGATTTCGTGTTTGCGCCCACGGAGGGGATGCAGGAATATCTGACGGATACCTGCAAAGTGCGGCGGTCCAGGACGGGAATCCTTCCCACGGGCATTGAGCGGAAAAATTTTGACATTGATCCGGAAGAAGGCAGGAGCATCCGCAGACAGTACGGCGGGGAGAAGATTCCTTTCCTGCTCACCGTGTCCAGAATGGCGGGTGAGAAAAATGTGGGATTCCTTCTGGAGAGCCTGGCCCGGGTGAAAGCTCTGTACGGGAAGCCGTTCCGTATGCTGATGGTGGGAGACGGGCCGGACAGGGAGGCGCTGCGCAGGCGCAGTGAGGAACTGGGACTGGGGGATACCGTGGTCTTTGCCGGGGCGGTTCCCAATCAGGAGATTGCGCCTTATTTTAAGGCTGCGGACGGCTTTCTGTTCGCGTCCAAGACAGAGACGCAGGGCATTGTGGTACTGGAAGCTTTCGCGGGAGCCACGCCTGTGATCGCTGTGAGGGCTTCCGGAGTGGAAGACCTGGTGGATGACGGGGTGAACGGGATTCTGACTGAGGAGGACAGCAGGGAGTATGCGGAGAAGGTGACGGTATTTCTGGAGAGTCTGGATTCGGACTGCTGTGCCGGACAGTCTCAGGAGGCCTACAGGCAGATGTCGGCCAATGCCTACCGAAAAGGTGTCCTTTACCGTGAAGAAGCAGTTGCGCTGAAAGCAGTTCATTATTATAATAGTGTTATTGCGGAAAACGCAATGCAGAAAAAACGGAATATCCGGCTGCTGCCTGCAGGCTGAATTCTGATGCTGCGCTGCCTTCCCACGGGGCCTGACAGCCACGGCGAGCGTGCGGGCCGGGATGCGCCAGAGTATGCATGATTTTACGAAAGAACCGTGTTTTGCCTGAGGGAGAAAAGCCCCTGCCCGGAAAGACGGGGCAGAAGGCAGACAGTGGAAAAAGCGCAGCGGGAATGTGGGAGCCGGAGTCCGTATGAGGGAAAAGGGAGGACATCATATGGAACAAAATTACCACATCCTTGTAGTGGAGGACGACAAGGCGATTCGGGAGGGCGTTGAGATCTACCTGAAGAATCAGGGATACAGGGTATTCCAGGCGGCAAACGGAGCGGAGGGCCTGAAAGTCATCGAGAGCGAGGAGATCCACCTTGCCATCGTTGACATTATGATGCCGGTTATGGACGGCGTAACCATGCTGATGAAACTCCGTTCAAAGGAATATGAATTTCCGGTAATCATGCTGTCTGCCAAGTCCGAGGAAGTGGATAAGATCATGGGACTGAATATGGGAGCAGACGATTATGTTACCAAGCCTTTCACGCCTCTGGAGCTTCTGGCCAGGGTGAATTCCCATTTGCGCAGGTATTCCAAGTATCTGTCGGCCCTGAAGGAGGACGGAAGCAAGGATCATATTTATACCATAGGCGGCCTGGAGCTGAACGAGGATACCGTGGAGGTCAGCGTGGACGGGGAGCCGGTAAAGCTGACGCCCATGGAGTTTAAGATCGTGCAGCTGCTGATCAAGAATCCGGGGAGGGTTTTTTCCGCGGATGAGATTTACGAGCGCATCTGGAACGAGAAGGCGGTGAATACGGATACCATCATGGTGCATGTGCGGAATATCCGGGAGAAAATCGAGATCGATCCCAAGAATCCCAAGTATCTGAAGGTGGTATGGGGCGTCGGGTATAAAATCGACAGACAGTGAGTCATTTTGACTTATGACGGAAATGACACGGCGGCAAATAGGTTGGGAAGAGGCTGCCGCATTAAGGGGCGTAGAATTTCCTAATGCGACAGCACCAATATGCGCCGGAAGAGCGGGAATCATCGGGAGGGGAATATGGGACTGTTCGGAAAGAAGAAAAAAGAGGCGGAATCGGTGGAGCAGATACCTTTTCGGGAAGAAAAAAAGCAGAAAGAGGGGCTGATGAGGAGGCTGTGGCGTGAGAAGCCCTGGCTGTCCAGGGGACTGGCGGTGTCTCTGGTCTGCGGCATGATTTTTTCCGGTTTCTACGGCATATTTCAGGCCGGGGCGGAGCGGTATCAGGACAGTCCCACAGACAGCACCGAGAGCATTGCCTGGCTTTACCAGAGCTGCTACCTGCTCTACCGGGATCTGTACAATTCCAGACAGGGGGAAACGGCGGGCTATCAGGACATCTACCTGGAGGCCATGGAGGGATATCAGTGGCTGCTGAATAGGAAGAAGGTTGAAAATTACAGGAATTTTCTGGATTTACTGATGGAGTCCGGGCAGGAGGATACAGCCGTGTCGGAGTCTGCCGATGATTTCCCGGAAGGGGAGGCTGACCCTGCGCTTCTGGAGGAGCTGCTGAATGAATACGAGAGTATGGGACTGGTGGACCCGGAATGGGTGGAGGAGTACAGGGAGGGAAATCTGGCCTATCTTCTGGACAGCGGGGAATGCGCTGACCTGGAGATGGAACTGGAGCGGTTCGGGAATTATTTTCTGTCCCTGGAAAGCAGTTTCCGGGAGCTGAATCTGTGTTATGACTATCTGATTGAAGATCATTCCACAGGTACATTTCTGACAAATATGTCAGAGGAGGATCTGAGTCTGGGCAGCGAAAATAAATATTTTTCCATCAGTTTCCGTTTCGACAAGGCCGGAAATGTGACCGTGGGGGATGCTGTCGGCGGAAGCGATGCCGGCGCGGTGCGGAAGGCCGGCAATGAGGTGATCAGGGATAACCTGGTGAAGACCCAGTTGGAGGAAACCATGGAGGTGTTCGGTCAGCACGGCAGGATTCGGACCCCTGCGGACTGCACGGTGACCTTTTCCGTCCCCGCCGAGGACTGGAAGGAACGGAGGGACTATTTCTATAAAGGAAGCCTGACGGCAGACGGAAACGGTCTGCAGTATTACAGCTGCAGCCGCACCTGGGGGAATGATTCCTATGCTTATATGGATGCCGGAGCGGGAGGGATATTGCTTTTGTGCATGCTGATCATGGCTTTGCTTGGCTGTTTCCTGCCTGTGATGGGGAAGACAAAGCCCTGGCAGGAGGAAAAGCTGTGCAGAGCGCCCTTTGAACTGGTGCTTCTGCTTGGGGTTCTTCTCACCGCTCTGGCGGAGGTTATCGTCAATATGGTGGCCTATGTGGCCAGCGGCGAGGCAGGGGGGGCGTTTCAGGGGTATATGGGATGTTCCGGGGAAACGGCGGATCTTTTTATCTCCCTGTGGAACCTGGCTGTGCTGACCGGATTTTTCTTCTGCTGTTGGTATGTGGGAGTCTGCGCCAGGGCTCTGGGCGAACTGGGCCTGAGAGACTATATAAGGCGGCGAAGCCTGGTCTACCGCTTTTTCCCTTATACGAGGGGAAGAGCCAGGGACATCTATGAATCGGTGGCTCATATGGACCTGACACGGAATGCAAATAAAACGATAATCAAGCTGTTGGTGATCAACGCCCTGATTCTGTTCGGCATCAGCTGTTTCTGGGTGGGAGGATTTGCCATTACTGTGGTCTATTCCCTTGTGCTGTATGTGATACTGCGGAGATATGTCAGTGAACTGCAGCAGCGTTACCGGATTCTCCTGCGGGCTGTGGACGAGATTGCCCAGGGGCGTCTGGATGTGGTCATAAATGAAGACCTGGGCGTGTTTGAACCCTTCCGGGAGCAGGTTTACAAGATTCAGGACGGACTTCAGAAGGCGGTGGATACGGAGGTGCGCAGTCAGCGCATGAAGGTGGAACTGGTGACCAACATGTCCCATGATTTAAAGACCCCCCTGACTGCCATTATCACTTACATTAACCTGCTGAAGGAAGAGGGAAATACGGAGGAACAGAGGCGGGAATATCTGGCCACCCTGGAGCGGAAGTCCCTGCGCCTGAAGAGTCTCATCGAGGATTTGTTTGAGTTCAGCAAGGCCAGTTCCCAGAACGTCACCCTGAATATCATGGATGTGGACATCATGAACCTGGTGAAGCAGGTGGCCTTTGAAATGTCCGATAAACTGGGGGAATCCGGCCTGGATGTGCGGATGAATCTGACGGAGGAGAAGGTGGTTCTGCCCCTGGACAGCCAGAAGACTTACCGGATATACGAAAATCTGTTTGGAAATATTGCAAAATACGCACTTCCCGGCACCCGGGTCTATGTGAACGGATTCCGCATCGACGATACCGTGGTGGTGACCCTGAAAAATATTTCCGCCCAGGAGATTACGGTGGATTCCTCGGAGCTGACGGAACGCTTTGTAAGAGGGGACTCTTCCCGGAACACGGAGGGCAGCGGCCTGGGGCTTGCCATTGCAAAGAGCTTCACGGAACTGCAGGGGGGCGTACTGGAACTGGAGGTGGACGGGGATTTATTTAAGGTGACCACTACCTGGCGCACGGCGGCCCAAAGCTCTTACCTGGAGATGCCTGTTCTGCACCTGTGAAGGCATTCTGTGCGGAATTACGAAAATTGTTGTTTATAATTCAGAGAAAAACCGCCGTTATGGTGTATCCATAGCGGCGGCATACAGAATCGCTTACTTATTTTTCCAAATACTCTAATAATGGAGCCAAATACTTCTTATCTGTCCAATCGCAATTTTGTCCTGCTGCACACATAAGGGCTTTCATCCATGGTTCATATGTACTTGGGTCTTTTTTTGCCACAGATTTCTGTAACATTTTGCATAAGGTTCTGTCTATGAAGTTCATTTTGCTTTCATTCCATGCGCCCCTCCCATAAAAAAGCGGAATATTGATTAAATCTCCCGTCAGATTATGCTCCTTAATTTCTGTAAACGCACTTTCATCATAAGGAGAAGCACCAACACACAATATAGCCATTTTCTTATTCTTGAATTTTTCAATATTCTTTTTCAAAAATGGCAAACCTGCTATTCCCGAAGCATATATACCACCGCAAAATATGACGGTTTCGTATTGTGCTACGTCATCTGCCGCCGCTTTCGCTACTTGTATACAACGAAAATCTGTCATATCCTGGAGCCATTCGGCGTATTTCTTTGTTGCCCCATACTTGGACTGATAAACAATAATTCCCTTTTTCATAGTGGATTCCTTTCATATTCCAATGCCTGTTTCAAAAATGCTTCGCAGGCAGCTTCCTGCTGTGTATATATTTCGTCCATTGAAATTCCCGGTGTTGTTACGGAGAAGATAGTGCCAATGCCAATGGTATAAATTAACATATTCAAATGTAACTGTTTCGCCTGCTCTGCACTAATGTGCAGTTTATTGGCAATAAATTCAGCAGTTTGCGGATTGGCTTCCGATTGGTATAAATCATTCAACGAAGAAATCCCTTTCCTTTGGTGTAAAATAAAAATCCGAAATAAATGGGGTTCATCTTGTGCTAACTGAATATACGTTTTTCCTGTGCTGCGAAACAAGTCATCTTTGTTAATGTGAGCCGTTACATATTCCTGTATGAAATATCTGACCTGTTCAACTACATCCTGCCGCAGACCATCCATGTTTTTACAATAGCTGTAAATAGGCTGTACAGAACACCCTATTTTTTCTGCAATGTTCTTTACCATAACTTGTTCCATGCCGCTGTTTCTCGCAATTTCAAAAGCGGCATTAACAACCATTTCTTTTGTAATTCTTTGCTTTGGCATTATGCGCTCTCCTTATAATTCGGTTATATAAGTTATTTATATAAATTGATTATAGTATGCATGATGAGATTTGTCAATCTCTATAAAAACAGTACTTGCAAAATAGGAATAAACATGTATAATAAAATATAATCAAGAATAAACAATTGCAAACATGAAGAAAGAGGTTTATTATGTTTATGGAAGAACGTCAAAAAGAGATTCTGAACAGGGTAAACCGGACAGGACGAATCCTGGTATCGGAAATTCAGGAATGTTATCAGATATCTGCGGATTGCGCAAGGCGGGATTTAAGAATATTGGAGAGCAAAGGTCTGCTGCAGAGAACCCATGGCGGAGCCATTGCGGTTAATCCAAAGGAAATTTATCCCACGCCCACCTATAATCCAATAGAGATCAAGGAAATACAGACAGATTATCTGGCGGTTGCCGGGAAAGCAATCGAATATATTGAAGACAGGGATGTCATTTATATTACCACATCTTTAGTGGGATATTATATGGCTGAACATCTGCCGGAGGAGTTATCCGTTACAGTCCTGACAAATTCCGTTACCATCGCGGAGGCGCTGCGGAAAAGAATAAATATATCCGTTATCTTATTGGGCGGGGAAATGTCCCACCGCGGTCACTGCCATGATTTTTACACTGTTCAAATGGTAAAAAATATCCGGATGAATAAAGCGTTTTTGTCACATGCAGCATTGTCTCTGGATTTCGGAGCCTCCATTCACGATCCCGCAGGGGTGGAATTTGGAAGAGCCGTTATGAGGAACAGCGGGATGAATATCGGGCTGTATCCGTCCAGGAAGATCGGAAAAAATTCCGTTCACTCGGTATGCCGGGTAAATGATTATGATCTGCTGATTACGGATAGTAATGTGTCCGAGGATTTTCTCATCCAGGCGGGAGAACTTGGCGTGGCTGTAGAGACGGTTGAGTTGAAGGGAGTATGAAAAATGTATTGTATATTAGTGACAGGTATTCCGGCGGCAGGAAAAAGCACAATGGCAGAAGTCCTGTCAGAAAGACTGAAGCTGCCTGTTATTTCAAAGGATGCCATAAAAGAACTGCTGTTTGACCATGTTGGTTTCCGGTCCAGGGAGGAAAAAGTAAATCTGGGAACTGCCGCTATGGAAATCATGTATTATGCGGCAGGCCAACTGATGAAGGCAGGACAGGCCTTTATTCTGGAGAATAATTTTGAATATGCGTCGGAACAGGGAATAAAACATCTCCTGGAAAAGCATCAGTATTCCGCGCTAACCATTACCCTGACTGGGGATTACAAAGTGATCTATCGTCGTTTTCTGGAACGGGAGAGCAGTCCTGACAGGCACAGGGGGCATGTTGTGAATGACTGTTATCCGGAAAAGAACGAGAGTGGGCTGAAAACGCCAAAAACGATTTCTTATGAGGACTTTGTCCGCGGCATAGAACAGCGGGGATTTGATGCTTTTGCGGTTGACGGCAGACGGATTAAAGTTGACACAACAGATTTTTCAAAAATAAACAGGGAAGAACTGTTTTCACAGATTGCGGCGTGGAAGGAGGAAAACCTGCATGACTGATGCGCATGTTCATTTGGAAAAAGGTGATTATTCGGTAGAATGGATAGAACAGTTTATAGAGTATGCCATACAAAGAAATATAGACGAGATTTTCTTTGTTGAACATACCCATATCTTCAAAGAATGTCATAATCTATATAATGAGATGTCTGTATATAATGAATATCAGAAAAACTGGTATCAAAGGAAAAAGGAACAGGCGCGCCCTCTAAAGGATTATATAGATTATATTGAAAAGCTAAAACATATGGATTTTCCCATACGTTTGAAATTTGGTCTGGAAGTATGCTATTCTCCAGAACATGAGATTGACATTGCGCAGCTAAAACAAATGTATTCTTTTGACTTTTTAGTCGGATCAATTCACTTTATTGATGGATGGGCATTCAGCCATTTGAAACAGCGTTGGGACAGGAAGGATTATGACGTGGATAAACTGTATGAAAGGTATTATGGGCTCATGCTGTCATTAGTGAACAGCGGCCTGTTTTCAGGTCTGGCGCATCCCCAGTCATTACAGTGCTATGGGGCATATCCGCAAAAGGATTTCAGACCAGTTTATTTACAGCTTGCACAGGCGCTTTGTTCAAATGATATGTATATTGAAGAAAGCAGCGGGTTGGCGATTCATTATGGTGATAAGCGGTTAGGAATGAATGCGGATATGCTGAAGTGTATGGTAAAGTGTAATGTTCCGGTTCTGACAGCCTCGGATGCCCACTCGCCGCAGAATGTCGGTTTATATGTGAAAGAAATGAATGACCTGATTCAGGGCTGTGGGTGAAACTGCGGCGTGGGATTTTCAGGAAGAATTTTATGGGGGATGAGATGGATATCATTACAGAGAAAAGACAGATCAGAAAGAAGATAATGGCTGCCAGGGATGCAATGAGCGCGGAAGAGCGGGCCAGGGGCTCTCTGCTGCTGACGGAGCGGATTCTGGGGCATCAGTGGTATTACAGGGCGGAGATACTGCTGTGTTTTGTCAGCTATGGCAGCGAGATTTCCACTGGGGCGATTCTGGAGGAGGCGCTTCGGGCAGGGAAAATCGTTTTTGTGCCGAAAGTTCTTTCTTCGGGGCAGGAGACGCCCCAAATGCAGTTTTTCAAAATCAGTTCCCTGGATGAACTGGTGCCGGGATATCGGGGCATTCCGGAACCTGCAGGTACCACGGAAGCATATCCGTACTCCCGGGAGGCTGCGGAGCGAACGCTGATGCTGATGCCCGGAGCGGCATTTGACCTGTACCGCACCCGCCTGGGATACGGCAAGGGCTTTTATGACAGATACCTGGCAGACAGACCGGCGCTGCAGGAACGCACGATTGCCGTGGGATACCGGTGCCAGATGGCGGAGAAACTTCCCCGGCAGGACACGGATATCCGGCCTGTCCAGGTGATCTGCGTTTAACTGCATTTCCGGTATTATCCGCGGGCTGCATACGGAAGAGGCAGTACGGTTCGGAACAGCCGAATCCTGTGGGGAGGATAACCCGGTCAGTACCTTCTCTCTGTATAATTTTACAGAAAACATACAAACTATATTTTGACATATCTATTGACCTTTTTGGTATAAATATAGTAGTATGGAGGTGGAAGGAGTGGATACCCGTATGCTGAAGGAATATCTGGAAAAAAACTATGGTTACAACGAACCGATTTTCATTAACGAGATTCGGCTGGATGGGCTGAATGACAATGCCCTGCGCCAGTATTTCAAACGGATGCTTAAGTCAGGCGATCTGGTCCGTTTTGATACCGGGATTTATTATCTTCCCAAGGCATCACGACTGCTGAAAAAAAGTTATTTAGATCCCATGAAAGTCATTATACGCAAATATATCCAAAGTACAACAGATATTTATGGCTACTTTGCAGGAGCCACTTTTGCCAATCAAATTGGTCTGACAACTCAGATGCCTGCAACACTGGAGATTATAACGTCAAAAGAATCCACAAAGGGGCGCACCGTCACCGTAGGCTCACAGACTGTTCGACTGAAACGGCCTGCCACTACCATAACATCGGAAAATATCGGGCTGCTCCAGTTCCTGGATGGTGTTTCCCAGGCAGAAAAATATTCCGAACTTTCCGACGCAGAGACAGGGGCTCTTTTAAAAAACTATGCAAGACAACAAAAGTACAGTAAGGAACTTCTTTCCAGTGTGCTGTCTGGTATTACAGGGGCTGCCGCAAAAAAACTGATTGAATGGGGAATTATTTATGAATTTACATCATGACCAGGAAGCATTCCGCGAATTTGTCATTGCTGCTTCTAATGAGCTGCAGATACCGCCTGGAATAATTGAAAAAGATTATTATGTTACACTTGCTCTTAGAGCGCTCGCCTCCAGGGTAAAAGGAATGGTTTTTAAAGGTGGTACATCCCTGACAAAATGTTATCAGATCTTGGAACGCTTTTCTGAAGATATCGACATTTCCTATGCAGCATCAGAAGGCGTTCCCGGGGAAAATCGCAGGCGGCAGCTAAAAAAGGCGGTTGTTTCTTCCATAGAGTCTCTTGGATTCTCTGTCTCAAACCTTGGAGAAACCCGTAGTCGGCGCAGTTATAATTGTTACAGAAGCGGTTATCCCAGCATTTATTCCCCGCTGTTGGAATTAAAGCCGGAATTGGTCATTGAGACTTATATTGCTCTACTGCCATTTCCTACAGTAAACCGTATGGCTGATAACTACATATATCGTTTTCTGAAAAAGACGGAGCAGGAAGATTTGGCAGAAGAATTTGACCTTATGCCTTTTGAAATCCAAACACAGGCGATTGAACGGACTCTTATTGATAAGGTGTTTGCCGTCTGCGACTATTATCTGTCAGATAAGGTTGAAGGGCATTCCAGGCATTTGTATGATATCTACAAGATTATGGAATACACTGTGCCGGATGCATTTTTGTCAGGACTTGTTCAGGAAGTCCGGAGCCTGCGGGAACCTCTCCCGGTCTGTCCGTCTGCTAAAACAGGGGTATGTATCAATGACCTTTTGGCAGAGATTATACATAAGGAAATATATCGGCAAGATTACGAGAGGATTACAGGCAAGCTCCTATTTACATATCTTCCTTACGAGACGGTCATTGGTGGTGTGGAGGAAATTATTAGTAAAGGATATTTCAGTACTTGAGATGTGGACATTTTTTGGAAAAAGCCATACAGGAGAAAACGACACGGTTGATAAACGGAAGCAATCGTGATAAGATAGTTTTGCATAAAAGAAAAATCGGTTTCACAATAAGAAAAGGATTGAGGCAAATGACATTATATGAGGCACAAAAGGGCGGCAGTTACTGCATAGAGGGACTGTATGTGGAGCCTGCCATCACCAGGCGGCTGCAGGCATTAGGACTGAATGACGGAACCATTGTGAATGTGCTGAACCGGAAAAACAAGGGGGCGCTGATTATTCAGGTCAGGGGTACCCGCCTTGCTCTGGGCAGGCATATTTCATCAAGGATTGAAATCCGTTGTCTTGACGGAATGGAAAAATTGGATGGACAGGAGGCTGCGCAATCGTGAGTCGGACAAAAGAGACTGAAAAAAAGCATATTCGTGTAGCGTGCATCGGCAATCCAAACTGCGGCAAAACCACCCTGTTCAACGCCCTCACCGGTTCCCGGCTGAAGGTGGCCAACTGGCCGGGAGTCACCGTAGAGCGGGTGGAGGGGGAGACCAGTTATGAGGACACCAGAATTACCATTGTAGACACCCCGGGTATCTATTCCCTGACCTGCTATACCATCGAGGAGAAGGTTACCAGGCTCTGCGCCATGGATGATGAGATTGATGCAATCATCAATGTGGTGGATGCCTCCTCCCTGGAGCGGAATCTGTATCTGACCCTGCAGCTTCTGGAACTGGGAAAGCCCATTGTACTGGCGCTGAACATGATGGACGTGGTGGAAGAGCGGGGCATGGAGATCGATATGCACCGTCTGCCGGAAATGTTGGGAGATATACCGGTGGTGCCTGTATCGGCGGCCCGGCGCACCGGACTGGACATTCTGCTTCATGCGGTCATCCATCACTGCGAGGAGGGGATGGAGGATTTTATCCTGGATTATCCGGAGGAGATCGAAGAGAAAATTCAGGCACTGGAGGCTATGATGCAGGAGAGCTATCCGGATCATTCCTCTGCCAGATGGCATGCCATCAAACTTTTGGAGGATGACGAGGAGGTTAAAAAGGAGCATCCCATGTCCGTGGTGCATGTGGCGGACAAAAGCTATGAGAAGGAAATCATCCAGTGCAAGTATGCTTATATCGAAAAGGTGATAAAGGAGATTCTTTTTAACAAAAGCAAAAAGGCTGCCTCCACGGACAGAATCGACAGGCTTCTGACCCATCCGGTATGGGGGATTCCTGTGTTTCTGCTGATTATGTGCTTTGTGTTCTTCCTTACCTTCACTGTGGGAGACGCGCTGAAAGGCGTATTCGAGACCGGGCTTGACGCATTGTCCGGTGGAGCCACAGCGGCATTGCGGGGCATCGGTGTGGCCGGATGGCTGGAATCGCTGCTTGTGGAGGGAATCATTGCAGGGGTGGGAGGTATCCTTACCTTTATTCCCAATATTTTTATTCTGTTTCTGGCCCTGGCTGTACTGGAGGACAGCGGCTACATGGCCCGGGTGGCTTATGTGATGGACTCCGTCATGGGGAAGGTGGGTCTTTCCGGCAAAGCTTTTCTGCCCATGATTCTGGGCTTTGGCTGTACGGTGCCTGCCATTATGGCCACCAGGGCATTGGAGACGGAGCATGACAGACGCAAGACCATGCTGGTGACGCCCTTTATGTCCTGTTCTGCCAGACTGCCGGTCTATGTGCTGTTTTCCGATATGTTTTTTCCGGACTGCGCGGCAGCGGCGGCATTTTCCATGTATGTGGTGGGAATGATCATTGCCATACTGGCAGCCCTTGTGATCAATCGTCTGGAAAAGGGGAAGTCCAATGATTCCCTTTTAATTGAGCTGCCGGAATATAAGAGGCCCAATGGCAGGACAATCCGCATCTATGTGTGGAATAAGCTGAAAGATTACCTTACCAAGGCGGGTACTACCATTTTTATCGCTTCCATTGTCATCTGGTTTGTGCTGAATTTCGGCTTTTCCGGCATGGTGGCAGATCCGGCGGAAAGCTTCGGCGCAGGGTTGGGACGCCTGCTTGTGCCCCTGCTTGCCCCGGCAGGTCTGGGCATGTGGCAGATCGGCGTGGCGCTGCTGTCCGGTATTTCCGCAAAGGAAGTGGTGGTGTCCAGTTTTGCGGTACTGTTCGGTGTGGCTAACGCCAATTCGGATGCGGGAATGAGGGCTATCGTGGACAATATTCATCAGTTTAACCCTGCCTTCGGACCCCTGAACGCCTATTGTCTGATGCTGTTCTGCCTGCTGTATGTCCCCTGTGTGGCAACGGTGGCCACGATTAAGAAGGAGAGCGGTTCCTGGAGCTTTACGGTGAAAATGATGGTGTTTCAGATTGTTCTGGCCTGGGCGGTGTCAACGGCTGTGTTCCAGGTGGGGAGCCTGTTTGTGAGGTGAGTTCCGGGCTGAGATCCAGGATGGAATTTATTTCTGGCGGCAGAAGGAGCTTTTCCAAACGGATTCCTTTTGCCAGGTAGCGGATGTTTTGATAGCATGGTGTTTTTCCGGAGGCCGGTTTGGAGAGGATGGCAAGAATCTGATGGGATTCAGGGGATAATTTGCGGATGTCTTCCAGGAGGGCTGAACTTGGCATGTAATATCCCCTTTTGTCACCTGTAAAACCCAGGCAGAAGTTTGTGGTTCCGGTAAGGAGGTCCACTGTAAGCTTTGGTCTGATTTCATGATAGATCGCAACCATTTTTGAGCAATTGATGAAGTTGATAATTTGGGGTAAGGCTGCTAATTTTAATGGTGTGGTGCCGTCTGGTTTGAAGCGGATTTCAGATTCTGAAAGTCTGTTTTGGATGCATTTCCGGTAAAATTGAATGTGGTTTTTAACCAGGACTCCTTCTTTATTTATGAGATAGATTCCTGTGAGATGCTGGAAATTCCGGGCAGTAAAGAGTGTCTGGAAAAAGGCGATATTGTGAGTGTTCCGATTTT
Source organism: uncultured Lachnospiraceae bacterium (assembly GCA_947367855.1). Taxonomy (GTDB): domain Bacteria; phylum Bacillota; class Clostridia; order Lachnospirales; family Lachnospiraceae; genus Acetatifactor. The sequence goes on from CANBFE010000018.1 coordinate 69,108, forward strand.
TGTATAAAAAAAGGAAATTCTGGTTTTCAAGCAGATGTGCATAGTCTTTTGCGGCCATGGTGACAATCCGTATGGCGTCTTTTTTGCTGTAGGTGAGATGTTTCATAGATATTCCTTTCAAAACTTGAACAATAGGATATAATAAGATTGGAAGAAGCCTGATAATGTATGATATGGAAGGAAATATGATGAAAAAAGAGAGCTGCAATACCGCAGTATCATCAACTCTCTTTTTATGACTAATTTTTCTGTTGTCCGCCAACGTCCGGCACATTCGTCCGGTGGAAGATTCGGATTTTTCTGTTGTCCGCCAACGTCCGGCACATTCGTCCGGCAGAAGATTCGGATTAAGGTGTTAGTCCACCGGAAACAGCGAAGTGTTTCTGATTTTCAGTTTAAAGTGAAATGCTGCCGATGTCAAGGCAAAGACTGTTTTTTTTATATTTTTTTCATAATTTATTTTCCTGCTGCCAAAAAACGGTTGTCAAATAGCCGGATGTATATTATTCTTTCTTAGGGAGATGAGAAAATATGCTGAGTATTGCGGTGGTGGATGACGAACAGGTACACCGGGATATCCTGGTGAAATATATCGAAGAGTGGAAAAAACAAAAAATGGCAGACGCGGAAGTGGAAACTTTTCACAGCAGCGATGCTTTTTACTTTGGGTGGTGCGGGGAACAGCGGTTCGACGTGCTTTTTCTTGATATCTGCATGGAAGGAATGGACGGTGTCAGCCTGGCAAAGAAGCTGCGGGAAAAGGGAAAGAACGTGAATATTATCTTTACCACCGGGGTTGCGGACTACATGCAGGAGGGCTTTGAGGTGGAGGCGCTCCACTACCTGCTGAAACCCATTAAACGGGAAAAAGTGTGGGAATGTCTGGAAAAATGTGTGGCAAGAAAAGCGGAGGATACCAGGAGCATTCTGCTTCCCACGGAGGATGGGCTGATCAAAATAGATGCGGAAGGGATTCTGTACGGGGAGGCTGTGGGACATTATTGTGAACTGGTGTGCCTGACGGAGACGCTTTCCCTGAAGCTTGGGATCAGGGAGGCGGCGCAGCGCCTGGAGGGTCATGGAGATTTCATGTTCTGCCATCGTTCCTATCTGGTGAACCTGCGCAGAATAGCCAAAATCGGGAAGCAGGATATCCTGATGGATAACGGGCGGACCGTGCCGGTGAGCCGCAGGATGTACGGGGCGGTGAACGAGGCATTTATGAAACTGTTCCGGACAGGCGGCTGAAGGGATAATCGGAAACTGTTCCGGAGAGGCGGCTGAAAGGATAATCGGAAGCTGTTCTGGGCAGGTGGCTGAAGGGGATATTCGGAAGCTGTTCCGGACAAACGGCTGAAGGGATAATCGGAAACTGTTCCAGACAGGCTGTTAAGGGGTGTGGAGGCGGTATGAATTGGTTGATTGTGATTGTTATAATATTGGCTATGCCTGCAGGGATAATGGGAATCCGCCTTTATATCCGCCGCTGTGTGGAACAGCAGATTGCCCGGTACCAGAATGACCTGACCGAGAAGCATTGCCGGGAAGTGGACAATCTCTACCGCCAGACCAGGGGATGGCGCCATGATTTCAAGAATCATCTCCAGACCATGCAGGCCTATCTGGAGATGGGAGAGACACAGCAGCTGCAGAATTACCTTCAGGAGCTGACGGAAGACTATAATACGATAGATATTGCACTGCGGACCGGAAACTCTATGCTTGACGCCATTTTGAACAGCAAACTGTCCATCATCAGGGCGAAGGATATCCGGGTGGATGTTACGGCGGAGGTGCCCGCCAGGATTCCTGTATCGGATGTGGACTTGAGCGTGATGATCGGGAATCTGTTGGACAATGCCATGGAAGCCTGTCTGAAGGTGCCCCGGGAGCGGCGTTTTATCCGTTTGTATATAGCCAGGGCCAAGGAGAACCTTTACGTCTATGTGATGAATGCGGCGGACGGTTCCTACCGAAGGCAGGGCGGGCGCTATCTTTCCACAAAGCCTTCGGACAGCCACGGCTTTGGGCTGCAGCGGATTGATAAGGTGATCAAAAAATATCAGGGATATCGGACCCGTGAGGATGAAGGGGATGTGTTTGCCACGGAGATTCTGATTCCGCTGTAATGGGCCAGGCAACCTGCCGCTCGTGCAGAAAAAGAACCATTCGTGCAGAATCGGTTCTTTTTTTGCGCATATGGGTTACCATTTGAGACAGAGGCAGAGGGGCCGTAAACCTGGAACCATAGAGCGTGTCTGAAAATGCATTCCCGCTCTAAAAACACATTAGAATCTGCCGGGAAAGGAGTTTGGGATGAAATATTCCATTTTGTCGAACATACTGTATTTTTACCGCTATCTCTATCGGGAGATTCCCAAAACAGCGGTTTACCATGGCATTGAGGTACTGGGCAGAATCCTCCTTCCGTTTTTCGGAATCCTGATGCCGGGAATTGTGGTAAGCGCGGTGGAGGGCGGGGATCTGTTCCGCGGACTTGGGCTGATCGGCCTGGCCGGGCTTGGGGTGCTGCTGTGCAATGTGCTGCTGAACTGGGGGACGTACCGGGTTTATTTCGGGGAAAACTGGTTTCGGACCATACTGCAGAGCGACGCCGTGTTAAGGGAGACAAAATGCCTCTATCGCTATGTGGAGTACGGCGATGAACAGAAAATCATAAAACGTGCCTACCACAGCATGGAGGGTGGGGACTGGGCTGTCAGCTACCGGATGCTGGCTTATCCCAAGGACCTGATTGTCAATGCGGCATGTTTCTTCCTGTATTCCACGGTACTGGGCATATTGAAGCCATGGCTTGTGGCGGTTCTGCTTCTGCTTTCTTTTGTCAATTACGGGATACTCCGTTTGAGAAATTTCTGGCAGCTTGCCGCCAGAGAGCAGTTTGCCCAGTCCGACAGGGAAATCAATTACCTGAAACAGACATTCCGGAATACGGAAATGGCAAAGGATGTGCGGATTTTTGCCATGTACGACTGGTTGATGACATTGCGTAAGAAAATATTCGGCGATAGGGTAAAGATGGAACGGCGCCATAACAGGAAGATGATTGCCGTGGACTGCATGCAGTTTCTGCTGAATGTGCTTCGGAACGGCTTTGCTTACGGCTATCTGATTTATTCCTGTCTCCGGGGAGAGATTTCCGTGGCCGGGTTCCTTGTATACTTTGGCGCCATCAACGGTTTTTCCGGCTTTGTCACAGGGATTGTAAATACGTATTCCAACCTGAAACTGGCAAATGCGGATGCGTCCTGCTTTCGGCGTCTTCTGGAGCTGCCGGACATTCAGCAGGAAGGCCAGGTGCCGGAAGCGCTGTACAGGCAGCCTGCGGAGATTGTATTTCAGGATGTGAGTTTCTCTTATGGAAAGCAGAAGGTATATGATCATTTTCACCTGAAAATACGTCCGGGGGAGAAGATTGCCCTTCTGGGGGTGAACGGCGCAGGAAAGACGACTCTGGTGAAGCTGCTCTGCGGACTGTATGAGCCGGACAGCGGGAAAATCCTGATTAACGGCGTGGATATTTCCACAGTGCCCAAAAAGGCATTGTATCGTCTGTTTTCCGTGGTCTTTCAGGAGGCGACTGTTTTTCCCTATCCCATGGGAAGCAATCTCTCCATGAAAGTACCGGAAGAGACGGACGAGACCAAAGTATGGGATTCCCTGCGGAAAGCAGGCCTGGAGAAACTGTTCCGGGAGAAGGGCATCCGTTCGGATTCCTATATGACAAAGGTGGCGTTTCAGGACGGAGTGGAATTATCCGGCGGGCAGCAGCAGCGTTTTTTACTGGCGCGAGCCATTTATAAGGACGGAAATATCCTGATTCTGGATGAGCCAACCGCGGCACTTGACCCCATAGCAGAAAGCGAAATCTATCAGGAATACGTAAATATCAGCAGGGGAAGAACATCCCTGTTTATTTCCCACCGCCTGGCCAGTACCAGGTTCTCCGACAGGATTCTGTTTCTGGAAAACGGAAGGGTGGCGGAGGAAGGTACCCATGAGGAACTGATGGAACTGGGGGGAAGCTATGCCCATATGTTTGAGATTCAGTCCAGGTATTATGTCTCGCAGAATGCACAGAGCGCAAATTGCTCAAAGAGCAGTTCTGACTTCGCGAGAGGGGCTGTCTGAACTGTTATAATACGATATCGGTTCCGGGGACAGCGCAGAGGGCATTCCGGCGGTTTAAGCGGGGGCTTAAGGAATCTGGTTTTAAGGGAAATAAAATGAAGAAGATAAAAAGAAAGACATTGACAGGGAAAGCGGGGTATATAAAATGGCAGAAAAACATTCCGGGCCGGAGGATCTGACCAGTAAACTTCCATTTCGAGAAAATATAAAAAACATCAGAAATTTGTTATTACATGTATATAAGATCGATAAAACATACTATCTACTGGACTGTATACGGCTGCTTCTGGACGCAGTGGGAGGTGCCCTGGCGGTGGTGCTGTCAGCGGATATCCTGGAGATGCTGTATGAGGCCAGGCCCATGGAGGAAATCATGAAAGCGGTGATTCTTCTTCTGGCGCTGCCCACACTGGCAGCCGTGCTGTCTTCTGTTCTGTGGCACGAATTTGTTGAGCCGGGAAAGATGAATATCGCAAGAGTATATAACGGAAACCTTGCCGCCAAGTTCCAGAGCATGGATTATTCCCTGGTAAACAGTCCTTATGTGAAAGACATGCAGGACCGCATCGACAAGGCCCACGGATGGGGAGCAGGCATTTATGACCTGTTCTGGAAAGTTGACTCCATAGTGTCAGGGATTTTGAATCTGTGCTGTTCCCTTGTGGTGGCATATCCCATTTTGAAAATTATCATTGCCTCCCGGAATCTGTGGATGTATCTGGGACTTGCCGCTCTTGGAATCCTCCTGTGGCTCCTGACAGCCGCAAGGACAAAGGCCAACGCGGCCTATCAGGAACGGCTTCTGCGGACAACGTCTCCCTATCCGGAGGAAGTCTTTCGGAAATATTACTGCTTTTCCTGGTACTGGGTGAGGCGCTGCATGAGCGGAGAGTACCATTTTATCAAGGATATCCATCTCTACGACGGCTATGACCTGATGAAAAAATACACTTCGGATCATGTCAGGGAGGCAGAAAAAGTCATGCCCTGGGCTTCTGTCCTGGAAAAATACAGCGGGAGAGTCGGTGCCCTGGAAGGAAGTACAGGCAGCCTGCTGTCTCTGACGGGATACCTGGTTTCCGGCGCATACGCCCTGATGGGAGCATTTCCTGTGGGCAGTGTCATCAAATTTGCGGAATCCATCACAAAGATTGTGGGAGGCCTTCAGAATATGGGACAGCAGTACCGGGAACTGGCGCTGACGGCAAGGCGGGAGCGCAGTACACTGGAGATGTTGAGTATCAGCGATGAGATGTATAAAGGGAAGCTTCCGGTGGAAAAACGGTTTGACAATCAATATGAAATTGAATTCCGCAATGTTTCCTTCCGGTATCCGGGAACGGAAACCTATGCGCTGAAAAATCTTTCCATGAAGCTGCGTATCGGGGAGCGCATGGCCATCGTGGGCATGAACGGCTCCGGCAAAACCACAATGATCAAGCTCATGTGCCGCCTGTATGATCCCCAGGAGGGAGAAATCCTGTTAAACGGGGTGGATATCCGCAAGTTCAGGCAGGAGGAATACATCCGGCTGTTCTCTGTGGTGTTTCAGGATTTCCGGCTGCTTTCCCTGCCTCTGGGGAACAATGTGGCATCGTCCATGGAGGTGGACAGGGAACGGGCAGTGAAGTGCCTTGAGCAGGCGGGGCTGAAAGAGCGCCTTAACCAGCTGCCCAATGGGCTGAATACCTGTCTCTATCAGGACATTGCGGATGACGGCGTGGAGATCTCCGGCGGGGAGGCCCAGAAGATTGCCATTGCCAGGGCCTTGTATAAGGACGCGCCCTTTGTGCTGTTAGACGAGCCTACCGCCAGTCTGGATCCTCTGTCGGAATATGAGATTTATTCCGGATTTGACGCCATGGTCAAGGATAAGACTGCCATTTACATTTCCCACAGGCTCTCCTCCTGCCGGTTCTGCAATGACATTGCGGTGTTCCATGAGGGACGGTTGGTGCAGCGGGGGAGCCATGAGGAGCTTCTGCGGGATAAACAGGGGAAATATTACGAGCTGTGGCATGCCCAGGCGCAGTATTATACGGATTGACAGGGAGCGTGTCCGGCTGCATAGGATTATGTTTGAAAATTGCATCCCGGCAGCTGTGCGGCACAATTTATGTTTCGTAAAGCCCGGGATGCCTGTCCCGGAATACAGGTATGCTGTCACGGATTTTTTTTGTCAGGTTCATGTGGCATTCAGCGGACAGAATTTCTTCCTTTTTTCCCGCCAGTGCCAGAGTCCTGCCCATCGGGTCAATCACTGCGGATGTTCCGCCAAACACGGTACCGTCAACTGATGAGCAGGAATTACAGTTCACAACGAATATCTGGTTTTCAATGGCTCTTGCGGTTGTCAGGCATCGTAAATGGGTGATTCTTTCTTCCGGCCATTGAGAAACCACGAACAGTATCTCAATCCCGTCCAAACTGAGCCTGCGTGTGAGTTCCGGGAAACGCAGATCATAGCAGATAATTACGCCGCATTTGATGCCGTCTAACGAAAAAACGCAAATATGATCGCCCCGGGTATAAAATCCGTCCTCGCCCATAGGTGTAAACAGATGGGTTTTGTCATATTCCGCAATACAGGCGCCTTTTCGGTCAAACACCGCTGCCGTGTTGAAAATCTTTCCATCGCGCAGATTGGAGACCGAGCCTGCTACGATATTCACATTGTATTTCATGGCCAGACCGCCTATGTGTTCCTTAACCTCGGCAAGATTGTGGGAAGACAGTTCCGCAAGCCCCGTCTTCGGGAAAAATCCCGTATTCCAGGTCTCGGGCAGCACAAGCACGTCCGGATGTTCTTTTACGGCACGGCGGATCATCTGCTTGGCATGAAGAAAATTTTCAGACGGATTTCCAAGTTCCATCTTCATTTGCAGACAGGAAACTTTCATAAGTGCAGACAATTCCTTACCCCCTTTTCAATAAGTGATAAAGGCGGCTTGCCGCCTCTTTGGTCTCTTCCGGATTTCCAAAGGCGGAGAATCGGAAATAGCCTCGCCCGCATGCGCCGAAGCCCTCCCCCGGGATACCGACTACCTGAATTTCCTTCAGCAGATAGTCGAAAAATCCCCAGCCGCTCATACCATCGGGGCATTTCATCCAGAGATAGGGCGCATTTTTGCCGCCTGTATACCAGATGCCCGCCGCCTCCAATGCCCTCATGAAACAAGCGGCATTTTCTTTATAGATCCCCAGATTGCTGTGGATCTGTCTCTGGCCTTCCGGTGTAAATACCGCCAAAGCCCCTTTTTGCAGGATGTAGGAGACGCCGTTTGTCCTGGTCTCACGATTGCGCGCCCACATTTCATTGAGGTTCATGCCGCCCCGGATCAGATTGCGGGGCACCACTGTATAGCCCACCCGAGTCCCCGTAAATCCTGCCGTTTTGGAAAGGGAGCAGATTTCGATGGCACATCTGTCTGCGCCGCTCAGCTCGTAAATGCTGTGAGGGATCTCTTTATCTTCTATAAAGATTTCGTATGCAGCGTCAAACAGGATAACCGCGCCGATTTCATTTGCGAAGTCCACCCAGGCCTGCAGCCCGCTGCGGCTGAATGCGGCGCCGGTGGGATTGTTGGGAGAACAGATATA
>CANBFE010000019.1 GCA_947367855.1 uncultured Lachnospiraceae bacterium
CTGAACAAGCCCACTTTGGTCATAGCGCACAATAAGACCCTGGCCGGGCAGCTCTACGGCGAGTTCAAGGAATTTTTCCCGGAAAACGCAGTGGAGTATTTTGTGTCCTATTACGATTACTATCAGCCTGAGGCCTATGTGCCGTCTTCCGACACCTACATTGCCAAGGACTCCTCCATCAACGACGAGATCGACAAGCTCCGGCTGTCGGCCACGGCTTCTCTGACGGAGCGCAGGGATGTGGTGGTGGTGGCCAGTGTGTCCTGCATCTACGGTCTGGGCAGTCCGGACGAATACAAGGACATGATCGTGTCTCTGCGGCCGGGTATGATCAAGGACAGGGACCAGGTGCTCCGGGAACTGGTGGACATTCAGTATACCCGCAATGAGATGGACATGCACAGGGGATGCTTCCGGGTGCACGGTGATGTGATAGAGGTGTATCCTGCCCAGGGCGGAGACTATTTTATCCGGATAGAGTTCTTTGGGGACGAGATTGACAGAATCGCGGAGGTGGAGCCACTGTCCGGCAGGGTGCATGCAGTGCTGAACCATATCGCCATCTTTCCCGCATCCCACTATGTGGTTTCCCAGGAGAAGATCAAGATCGCCTGTGACAATATCGAGAAGGAGATGGAAGCGCAGGTGCGGTTCTTCAAGGGGGAGGACAAGCTTATTGAGGCACAGCGCATTGCGGAGCGGACGAACTTTGACATTGAAATGATGCGGGAGACGGGGTTCTGCTCCGGCATCGAGAATTACTCCAGGCATCTCAACGGCATGCCGGAAGGAGCGCCGCCCCTGACGCTGATGGACTTTTTTAACGACGATTTTCTTATTATAATAGATGAGTCCCATATGACAATTCCCCAGATTCGCGGAATGTACGCAGGAGACAGGTCCAGAAAGCAGACCCTGGTGGACTATGGCTTCCGGCTGCCCTCTGCCCTGGACAACAGACCCTTGAATTTTGATGAATTTGAGGCGCATATTGACCAGATGCTCTTTGTATCCGCCACACCTTCTGTGTATGAGGAGGAACATGAGCTGCTGCGGACGGAGCAGATTATCCGTCCTACGGGGCTGTTGGATCCGGAGGTGGATGTGCGGCCAGTGGAGGGGCAGATTGATGATCTGATAAGTGAGATCAACCGGGAGACGGAAAAGCATAACAAGGTACTGGTGACTACCCTGACCAAGCGGATGGCGGAGGACTTGACAGATTATATGAAGGAAGTGGGGATCCGGGTGAAGTATCTGCACTCGGACATCGACACCCTGGAGCGGGCGGAGATTATCCGGGACATGCGCCTGGACGTGTTCGATGTGCTGGTGGGCATCAACCTTCTGAGGGAGGGTCTGGACATTCCGGAGATTTCCCTGGTGGCCATTCTGGATGCGGACAAGGAAGGGTTTCTGCGCAGCGCCACCTCCCTGATTCAGACCATCGGACGTGCGGCCAGAAATGCCGAGGGTCATGTGGTTATGTATGCGGATACGGTTACGGAGTCCATGCAGATTGCGCTGAATGAAACTAGCCGACGCAGGGAGATCCAGATGAAATACAATGAGGAGAACGGCATCACCCCTCAGACCATCAAGAAGGCTGTCAGGGATCTGATCGCCATCTCCAGGGTGGTGGCCAGGGAGGAGATGCGCTTCGAGAAGGATCCGGAATCCATGAGCCGGAAGGAACTGGAGAAGCTGATCGCCGATGTGCAGAAGAAGATGCAGAAAGCTGCCGCTGATCTGAACTTTGAGGCTGCCGCAGAGCTGCGGGACAAGATGATTGAGCTGAAGACGAAGCTGAGGGATTTGGATGAGGACAAGGATTGATATCTGCCGGGGCGGGGGTGAGAAGGTGGCAGAAATGGGAAGGAAATTAACAACAGTTTTCAATCTTTTGTTTTTGATTTTGTTTCTGCCGGTTATACTCTGTATAGGTCTGGTGGGAAACGGGATGGATTATTATGACGGGATGAAGCTGACCACCTTGCTGCCCAATCAGGTTCTGTTCGGAATGGCATTGGCAGGGATTTGCTTCTGCGTTTTTCTGTTTTGGATCAGCAGGAAAATGCCGATGGGCAGGAACGGAATTGCAAACGGTATTCTGGCCATTCTGTTTCTCCTGCTGTATTTTGTCAATGTCCGCGTGGCAGGGGAAATCGCCTTTCTGGTGCCCTGGGATATCATGGTGGTAAGAAAAATCGCCTATGATATTGCCAACAGAATCGAAATAGGATATTTTTCCTATCTTTCCATGTATTCCAATAATATTCCGATTTCCTATATTCTGGGAATGCTTCTGAGAAAGGCGGGAGAGATGGAAGGATACTCCCATGAGGCGGAGTTTATCTGGCTGCAGACGGGATGCGCGCTGGTATCCCTGGGCGGAATGTTCAGCTGTCTTACTGTTAAGAAAGTGACCAAAAAACCGGTTGCAGTGGCAGTGGCTTTTCTGGTATACCTGGTTCTGGTGGGAATGTCCCCATGGAAGATCGTTCCCTACACCGATATTTACGGAATCGTCTTTCCTGTTATGGGGGTATACTTTTATGTGTGCCGCAGGATGACGTATAAAACCTTTTTGAAGTATTTTTATATGGGGATGGCCATTGCAGCTGCCGTGGCGGGAGGATTTATCAAACCCAGTGTCTACATTGTTCTCATAGGAATCTTTGTGATGGAGTTCCTGCATTTCAGGAGGAACTGGCGCCTTATCGTGGCGGAATTCCTGTTGGCTGCGGGACTCCTGCTTGCCTCGGAGGCGTTCAAAAGTCATATCATTGGGGAAATCGGTCTGGATTTTAACCCGGAGGTGGAGGCTTCCTGGCAGAATTATTTTTACATGGGACTGAATGAGGATACCACCGGTGGGTATAACAGTGAGGACGCCAGTATTTTTGGGGAATTTCAGACGAGCAAAAGGGAGCGGAACGAGGCTGCGCTAGAAAGGGCAGGGGAGAGACTGAAAGAGCGGGGACTTTTGGGAACCCTGTATTTCTGGCTGAGGAAGATGGTGATGACTTTCAATGACGGGATCTTTGGATGGGCATCGGAAGTCTGGATAGGAGGGGAGTTCCCGGAGGACACTGCCAGTCATACCCCGTGGACACAGCGGCTGCGGGACATATTCTGGCCCGGAGGAAGCAATATGGGCGGACACAGGACTCTCTGTCAGCTGACATGGATTTTCTGTATCCTGGGAATACCGGGCCTGTGCATCTGCGCCGGGAAGCTGAGGGAAGACTATGGCATTTTTGTGATCTGCTGTCTGGGGATTTTCCTTTATCAGATGCTGTTTGAGGCCAGGGCCAGGTATCTGTTGGTATTTCTGCCTCTGCTGATCACTGCGGCTGTGTGCGGGGTGGAAGGATACTGCGCCAGGGCCGGGGATTTTATCCAGAGGAAGGTGGCTGCCTCAGGCAGAATTGCGGATATTTTCAATAAATACAATAGAAAAGGGACAGGTGTGTAAATATGGAAGAAATCAAGAAAATGCGTCCCCGGGAGTATATCAGGATACGCGGGGCCAATGAGCATAATCTGAAAAATATCGACGTAGATATCCCCCGGAATGAACTGGTGGTTCTGACAGGAATGTCAGGTTCCGGCAAGTCCTCTCTGGCGTTTGACACCATTTATGCGGAAGGGCAGCGGCGTTATATGGAATCGTTGTCCTCTTATGCAAGACAGTTCCTGGGCCAGATGGAGAAGCCCAATGTGGAGAAGATTGAGGGATTGTCGCCGGCCATCTCCATTGATCAGAAATCCACCAACCGGAATCCCCGCTCCACGGTGGGAACCGTGACGGAGATTTATGATTATTTCCGTCTGCTCTATGCACGCATCGGCACTCCCCACTGTCCGGAGTGCGGCAGGGAGATCGCAAAGCAGACAGTGGACCAGATGGTGGACCAGATCATGGCCCTGCCGGAGGGCACGAAACTGCAGCTGCTGGCTCCGGTGGTCCGTGGCCGGAAGGGGAGACATGAGAAGGTGTTGGAACGGGCTGCGCGCAGCGGGTATGTGCGTGTTCGGATTGATGGCAATCTCTATGAACTGACGGAAGAGATTTCCCTTGAGAAAAATATCAAGCATAATATCGAGATCGTGGTGGACCGTCTGGCAGTGAAGCCGGGGATAGAGCGGAGACTGGCAGATTCCATTGAAAATGTGCTGAATCTGGCGGAAAATCTTCTGGTGGTGGATGTCATCGGCGGAGAGCCAATGACCTTCAGCCAGAGTTTCTCCTGCCCGGACTGCGGCATCGGCATCAGTGAGATCGAACCCAGAAGCTTTTCCTTTAACAATCCTTTCGGCGCCTGTCCGGAATGCTCCGGTCTTGGCTACAAGATGGAATTTTCCATCGAACTTATGATTCCGGATCCCAGGCTGAGCATCAACCAGGGGGCCATAGCCGTCACCGGATGGCAGTCCTGCATGGACAAAAGCAGCTTTACCAACGCCCTGCTTCTGGCCTTGTGCAAGGAGTATCATTTTGACCTGGACACGCCTTTTGAGAAGTATCCGGAGCAGATTAAGGAGATCCTTGTCCAGGGTACCAACGGAAAAGAAGTGGAAGTGCACTATCAGGGACAGCGGGGCAGCGGCGTCTATCCGGTGGCCTTTGAGGGTCTGGTGCGGAGTGTGGAGCGCAGATACAGAGAGACTTTTTCCGAGACCATGAAGCAGGAGTATGAGACCTTCATGCGTATCACCCCCTGCAGGGAATGTAAGGGAATGCGTCTGAAAAAAGAGTCTCTTGCAGTGACTGTATGCAATAAAAATATATACGAAATTACGTCCAGTTCCATTATGGAGCTCAATGAATTTCTGCGGCAGATGCAGCTCACTAGCCAGCAGCAGCTCATCGGAAAGCAGCTGCTGAAGGAGATCAGGGCCAGGGTGGGCTTTCTGGTGGATGTGGGACTGGAGTATCTCTCCCTGTCCAGGGCTACAGCCACTCTGTCCGGCGGGGAGGCACAGCGTATCCGTCTGGCCACCCAGATCGGTTCCGGGCTTGTGGGTGTCTGCTATATTCTGGACGAGCCCAGTATCGGCCTGCACCAGAGGGACAATGACAAACTGCTGAAGACATTGAAGAACCTGAGGGATCTGGGCAATACCATGATTGTGGTGGAGCATGACGAGGATACCATGTTGGAGGCCGATTATGTGGTGGATATCGGTCCCGGCGCAGGCTCCCACGGAGGAGAGGTGGTAGCCTGCGGCACGGCGGAGGAGATTATGCAGGTGCCCGGTTCCGTCACCGGAAAGTATCTCAGCGGCGAACTGCGGATTCCCGTTCCCCGGGAGCGGCGGAAGTCTTCCAGTTTTCTGAAGATCCTGGGAGCCAGGGAGAACAACCTGAAAAACGTCAATGTGGAGATTCCTCTGGGAGTGATGACCTGTGTTACCGGCGTGTCCGGTTCGGGAAAAAGTTCCTTGATCAATGAAATTTTGTACAAACGTCTGGCCAGGGATCTGAACAGGGCCAGGTGCATTCCCGGAAAGCATAGGGATATCCAGGGATTGGAGCAGCTGGACAAGGTGATCGCCATAGACCAGTCCCCCATCGGACGGACGCCCAGGTCCAATCCCGCCACCTACACGGGTGTCTTTGACCAGATCAGGGATCTTTTCGCCTCCACGGCGGATGCCAAGGCCAAGGGATACGGCAAGGGCAGGTTCAGCTTTAATGTAAAGGGAGGGCGCTGCGAGGCCTGCGGAGGAGACGGAATCATCAAGATCGAGATGCATTTCCTGCCTGACGTCTATGTGCCCTGCGAGGTCTGCGGGGGCAAACGGTACAACCGGGAGACCCTGGACGTTAAGTATAAGGGAAAGAACATTTTCGATGTGTTGGACATGACAGTGGAGGAGGCCCTGCCCTTTTTTGAGAATGTGCCCTCCATCCGCAGAAAGATCGAGACGCTGTATGATGTGGGACTTTCCTATGTAAAACTTGGACAGCCCTCCACCACTCTGTCCGGCGGGGAGGCTCAGCGGATTAAACTGGCAACGGAGCTTTCCAGGCGCAGTACCGGCAAGACCATATACATCCTGGACGAGCCCACCACAGGCCTTCACTTTGCGGATGTGCATAAGCTGGTGGACATTCTCCACAGGCTTACGGAGGGCGGAAACACCGTTGTGGTCATCGAGCACAACCTGGACGTGATCAAGACCGCGGACTATATTGTGGATATGGGACCTGAGGGCGGAGACAGGGGAGGCACGGTGGTGGCAAAGGGAACGCCTGAGGAAGTGGCGGATGTGGAAGCCTCCCATACCGGTATTTATATAAAGAAGATGTTGGACAGAGACGGAAGCAGGAAATAACAGGAAGCGGGATTCCGGGAGAAATATCTTAAAAAACTAAAGAAGCGGGGGAATTCTGCCGAAATAAAATAAGACTGTGAGGAGAATGGGCCGCCGGAATGTATACATGCGGGCTTTTTCTTAAAATTTTCATAAACCCCTATGAAAATGGATTCTTTTCGGTTATAATAAGGAATGTATGACTTGTTTTGGAAATTTATACTACGCACCGAAAATATTTGCAAGGTAAATGTATAGCAGGTGGGCGCTTCTGTATGTGGTACAGAAAACGATAAAAGACATGCCCACAAGTTAGGAATCCATCAGAAAGGGGTATTGATTCTATGCAGTGCACTGATATCGGAATTGATTTGGGTACGGCCAGCATTTTAGTATACATCAGAGGAAAAGGCGTTGTACTGAAGGAGCCTTCCGTTGTGGCCTTCGACAGAGACACCAACAAGATCAAAGCGATTGGAGAGGATGCCCGTCTGATGTTGGGCAGGACCCCGGGAAACATTATAGCGGTCAGACCTCTGCGGCAGGGCGTTATATCGGATTATTCGGTTACCGAGAAAATGATGAAGTATTTTATTCAGAAGGCCCTGGGCAGAAGAACCTTCCGGAAGCCCCGCATAGCAGTATGTGTTCCAAGCGGCGTTACGGAAGTGGAGAAGAAGGCCGTGGAGGATGCCACATATCAGGCCGGCGCAAGGGATGTGGACATCATTGAGGAGCCCATCGCAGCTGCCATCGGGGCAGGTATCGACATTGCCAAGCCCTGCGGCAATATGATTGTGGATATCGGCGGAGGGACATCGGATATTGCCGTGATTTCCCTGGGAGGAACGGTTGTCAGCGCTTCCATCAAGGTGGCTGGCGATGATTTCGATGAAGCTATTGTGCGCTATATGCGCAAGAAGCACAATCTGCTGATCGGCGAGAGAACGGCAGAAGATCTGAAGATTAAGATCGGATCTGCCTACAAGCGAAGTGAAGTGGATTATATGGATGTAAGGGGGAGAAACCTGGTCACGGGACTTCCCAAGACAGTTAAGGTATCCTCCGAGGAAACGGAGGAGGCTCTCCGGGAGACTACTTCCCAGGTGGTGGAGACGATCCACAGCGTATTGGAGAAGACGCCTCCTGAGTTGGCGGCGGATATCGCGGACCGGGGGATTGTTCTCACAGGAGGCGGCAGCCTGCTGAGAGGACTGGAGGAGCTGATTTCCTCCAGGACAGGGATCAACACCATAACCGCAGAGGATCCCATGACGGCGGTTGCAATCGGGACAGGAAAATATGTGGAGTTTATCTCTGATTACAGCGGCAGGTAAGAAGGAGGCTTTTCATGCTAAAAGGTTTATACACTGCCTATACGGCCATGATCAACGAACAGCACAGAATGGATACCATGACCAATAATCTGGCAAATGCGTCCACTGTGGGATACAAGAAGGAAGGCGCTACGAGCCAGTCCTTTAACGATGTTCTGACCGTAAGGATCAAGGATCAGGCAAACGGGCACTTTGCCAGCAGGCGTCTGGGCAACAATAACCCCGGGGTAAAGATCGGGGAAAACTATACTGATTTTACCCAGGGTTCTTTCCGGGTTACGGGGAATACATTTGATCTGGCCCTGGCGGGAGATGGTTTCTTTGCCATGGAATTTACCAACAAGGCAGGAGAGACATCCACCATGTACGGACGGGGAGGTCAGTTTACCCTGAATGTGGAGGGATATCTTGTAAATGAGGACGGCGATTATGTGTTGGATACTCAGAACCGCAGAATTCGTCTGAATACGCTGCAGGATGCCCAGATCGACAGCAATGGCAGGATCACCCAGAACGGAGTGGCAGTGGCTACGATTCAGGTGGCTGATTTCGAGGATTACAATTATCTGGAGAAATACGGGGAGACCTATTACAGACCAATTGAGGGGGCAAAACTTACCCAGGGCAATGCGGAGATCAAGTCGGGATACCTGGAGATGGCAAATGTCCAGATCGTGTCGGAGATGGTGAATCTGATTGCGATTACCAGGTCATATGAAAGCAATCAGAAGATTATTCAGACCTATGACGGCTCTCTGGAGATTGCGGCAACCCAGCTTGGCAGAGTATAAGCCTGAGATGAAATCCCGGGCCGGAGACTTTCGGCAGGGGACGGATAAATATGCAGGAACGGATAGGAAAGGCGCAGGGGCCGACAGGTTCGGACCGGACATAACCCTCGTTGAGAGGCAGCAGAAAGGAACAGGAATATGGTACGCAGCTTATGGACAGCGGCAACCGGAATGATTGCGCAGCAGACAAATCTTGACACGATTTCAAATAATCTTGCAAACGTGAATACCCAGGGTTACAAAACCCATGTAAACGAGTTTAAGACTCTTTTATACCAGACATTACAGACCAAGACAACTACGGCAAACGGCGAGCGGAAGCCCACATCGGCTCAGGTAGGGTTGGGTGTGCGCAATTCTGCAATCACTACCATATTTAAGCAGGGCAATATGCTTGCATCCGAGAGTGATACCGATTTCGCCATAGACGGCAAGGGATTTTTTGCAGTGAGGGGCAGCGACGGAAATACGTATTATACACGAAACGGCAACTTCCAGTTTGTGTTGGGAAACAACGGCAATATGCTTGCGAATTCCGACGGCCTTCCTGTACTGAATACGGCGGGACAGCCCATCATTCTGGACAGGAGTTACATACTGCCTGATGTAAGCGTAAACAAGTATGGAGAGCTGTGTTATCCTGACGCAAAGAACCAGCCCCAGCCCATCGGCATTACCATCGGCCTGTTCCAGTTTAACAATCCTAACGGCCTGGAAAAATTGGCGGATACTCTTTATGCCCAGTCTGCTGCAAGCGGACAGCCCATCAATGAGGCTACCAGCACTATGGTGGAGAAGAGTGCCGTTATTCAGAACTATCTGGAAGGTTCCAATGTGCAGGTAGTGGACGAAATGGTAAATATGATTGTGGCGCAGAGGGCTTATGAACTGAATTCCAAGGCTATCACCACATCCGACGAAATGCTTCAGCAGGCCAATAATCTGAGAAGGTAATGAGAGCAGGCTGCGGGGCGCAGATTGGAAGGAGACCAGATGACGGATTTTAGCAATATAACAGGCATGTACAGTGATATGTATTCCAATGCCGCGAACCAGACCGCATCCAGACTTAAGGATAAGCTGGGAGATGCGGATTATTCCAGGGCTTCGGACGCAGAGTTGATGGATGCGTGCAGACAGTTTGAGGCATATTTCATTGAGCAGATGTATAAGGGAATGATGAAGACGGTTCCCCAGGGAGAATCCACATCCAATTATACCTCTACCATGATGGATTACTATAAGGATCAGATGATTCAGGGTCTGGCTGAGGAGACAGCCGGTCAGAACGGCGGAATCGGACTGGCGAAGATGCTGTATGAGCAGATGAAGCGCAATTACGGTGTTCCGGAGGTTCCCGAAACGGAAAACGGAACGGAAGCTGTAGAGACAAAATGAAGGCGGAGCTGCGGCAGACAAGAGGAATTTTCTGACAGTTCGCAAATAGGATATAAATTGTAAGTAAGGCTGCTGAAGACAAAAAGCAGCCTTGTTCTGCTACACAAGATTCAGGGGGGCATAGAGGACGTTGGATGGAAACGGTCAGCGGGTATGTGGAACATATTATTTTTCAAAACAGTGAAAACGGCTACACGGTTATGAACCTGGCGGCAGAGGGTGAGGAGATCATCTGCGTCGGCATGTGCAGAGGCCTGGCCCAGGGGGAAAGCATTACTGCCCAGGGAGAATATGTGGAGCATCCGGTATACGGAGTTCAGTTTAAGATAAGCGGCTATCGCATTGTAGTACCGGAAGACAGCGCAGGCATGGAGCGCTACCTTGGCTCGGGCGCAGTGAAGGGAGTGGGGCCTGCCCTGGCATCCAGAATCGTGAAAAGATTCGGAAGCGATACGTTCCGCATTATTGAGGAGGAACCCGAGCGGTTGGCGGAGGTGAGAGGCGTCAGCGAGCGGAAGGCAAGGGAGATTGCCGTCCAGATGGAGGAAAAGAGAGACCTGCGGGATGCCATGGTTCATCTGCAGAAATACGGCATTTCCAACACCATGGCAGTAAAAATATATGAAACCTACGGTACGGAGCTGTACAATATAATGAAGGAAAATCCCTACAGGCTGGCGGAGGACATCAGTGGAATCGGCTTTAAAATGGCAGATGAGCTGGCGTCCAGGATCGGGGTCCGGGCAGATTCCGAGTACCGTATCAGAAGCGGAATCCAGTTTGTGCTGCTGCAGGCTGTGGGAGACGGCTGCTGTTATCTTCCCATGGAGCAGATGGCAGCCAGGGCCGGCGAACTTCTGGGGGTATCCGGAGAGCATATACGGCTCCAGGCTGAAAATCTGATGATGGACAAAAAGCTTGTCATCAAGGAGGACGCAGTCTTTCTTTCTACCTATTATTACGCGGAGCTGAACTGCGCAAGAATGCTTCATGATTTGAATATTCCCGTGATTCCCCGGGAAAGGATGCCTGAGGAGGAGAAGCTGAGGCAGCTGATGGAAGGCGGCAGGGTGGAGCCGGACCGGCTGCAGCTGGAGGCTGTCCGGGGGAGCATCCGCAACGGGGTATTTATTTTATCGGGTGGTCCGGGCACAGGAAAGACAACCACCATCAATACAATGATAAAGTACTTTGAGGCGGAAGGTCTTGATATTTTTCTTGCGGCTCCCACGGGACGGGCCGCAAAGCGCATGACGGAAGCCACAGGCTTTGAGGCCAAAACCATTCACCGCATGTTGGAGCTGAACAGCGCTCTTTCTGAAGAGAATGCGCGCAAAGCCAGTTTCGGGCGAAACAGGGAGAATCCCCTGGAAGCGGATGTGATCATTATAGATGAGATGTCCATGGTGGATATTCAGCTGTTTCAGTCACTGTTGGATGCCATTGTGCAGGGAACCCGTTTGGTTTTGGTAGGGGATGTGAATCAGCTTCCCAGTGTGGGACCCGGGCAGGTGCTGCGGGATCTGATCTGCAGTAAGTGCTTTCCCATGGTGGAGCTTGCAAAGATTTTCCGGCAGGCCGAGGAGAGCGATATTGTGGTAAATGCCCACCGGATCAACCGGGGAGAGCAGATTGCGTTGGACAATAAATCAAAGGATTTCTTTCTCCTGGAGAGAAATGACGCAAATGTCATATATAAACATATGATTTTGCTGATTCAGGAAAAACTGCCCAGGTATGTAAAAGCTTCGCCCTACGACATTCAGGTGCTGACTCCCATGCGCAAGGGCAGCCTTGGCTGTGAGACCCTGAACGGAATTCTGCAGCGCTTTTTGAATCCTGCGGACGGGAAGAAGAAGGAGCATGCCAGCGGTGATACCATTTACCGCGAGGGCGACAAGGTGATGCAGATAAAAAATAATTACCAGCTGGAGTGGGAGATCGTCAGCCGGTACGGTATCCCTGTGGATAAAGGGGTTGGCGTCTTTAATGGAGATATGGGAAGAATTCTGGAGATTGATGAGGCATCATCCACCATGGTAGTGGAATATGATGAACAGAGGCGGGTGATTTATCCGTTTTCCCTTCTGGAGGAACTGGAGCTGTCCTATGCAATCACCATCCATAAGTCCCAGGGAAGCGAGTATCCCGCGGTGATTCTGCCTCTGCTCACAGGTCCCAGGATGCTCTTTAACCGGAATCTGCTCTACACTGCCATCACCAGGGCAAGGAACTGCGTCACAATACTGGGTAGCAGCGGCGTAGTCCGGGGCATGATCGACAATGTCAGCGAAAACCGCAGGTATACGGCATTGGCGGCCAGAATAAGGGAAGTCTGCGGGGAACAGAGGGAAGTCCGCGCAGAATAGAAGAGAAGGAGAAGGTTCCGGAATGGAGATTTCGGAGACCTATGAAAAAGAAGGAAAAGACGGAAGGCCGGGCCATATGGAGTTTTGGGAAGGTTTACAGGGCGCTGCTGCAGCTCCTGTATCCGCTGCGCTGTCCGGTATGTGACGGAATCGTGCGGCCGTCAGGAGAACGCATCTGCCTGGAATGTCTGGGAAAACTGAAGGTGCTGACCCCGCCATGGTGCATGAAGTGCGGAAAAAAGCTTGGGGAGGAGAAGGAGTACTGCTCCGACTGCAGGCGGAAGCAGCATGGCTTTATACGGGGAAGGGCCCTGTACGAATACGAGAGCGCGGCGCTGCCCATTTACCGCTTTAAATATGGCGGCAGACGGGAGTATGGGGAATATTTCGGGGAGCAGATGGCGGAGTATCTGGGAGATTTTGTCAGATATGTGGAACCTGACGCGCTGATTCCCGTTCCGCTTCACAGGAAGCGCATGGCTGTCAGGGGATATAATCAGGCGGAACTGCTTGCCAGGGCAGCAGGGAAGGCTCTTGGGGTTCCCGTATGCACCGGATTTCTGGTCAGGGAGAAGAATACGGTCCCCCTGAAGTACGAAAATCCCCAGGAACGGCAAAATAATTTGAAAAAAGCTTTTAATATAGTAAAAAATGATGTAAAATTAGAGAAGGTAATTATCGTGGATGATATTTATACTACCGGCAGTACCATGGATGAAGTGGCCGGAGTCTTAAAGACGGCAGGAGTTAAGGAAGTCTACTTTATAACACTGGCCATTGGCGCAGGCATCTAAAAATGTCTGGCGGCTGCGGAGAAAAGAAAGGTGGATGTGCGGAGAGCCCTACAGGAGGAGAGTATATCCGCGGAACCAGGATGGGAGGATTTTATGAACGTAAGAAATTGCAGAAACTGCGGAAGTATTTTTAACTATGTTTCAGGCCCGGTGACATGTCCTTCATGCCGTGAAAAGCTGGAGGAGAAGTTTCAGGAGGTTAAAGAATACATCCGGGGGAATAAGGGGGCGGGGATTGCCGAGGTGGCTGAGGCCTGTGAGGTGGATCCCGGCCAGATCCGTCAGTGGCTCAGGGAAGAGCGCCTGGAGCTGTCAGCGGAATCGGCTATCCAGCTCGCCTGTGAGTCCTGCGGTAAGGCTATTCGCAGCGGGAAATTCTGCGAGAAGTGCAATGCCAATATGACCAGAAATCTGCAGGATATTCTCAATGCGGGGAAGAAGACGCCCCCCAAACCTGCAAAGAACAGCTCTGACAGCGCCAAGATGAGATTCCTGAAATAATGCATAAGGGTATCATGTGCAGGAATGGCAGTTCCGGGGTGTGACGGAAGCGGGAGGTGTAGTGTGCTCAGTGAAGAACGTATTATATTAATGACAAGGATGGCTTCTTATGAACAGGGGGAAGGCAAAAAGAATGTGAAGATCGGAAATTACTTCCGAAGCGATTATATTACCGTGCAGGTGCTCAAGGCTATAATCTCCGCGGTACTGGCATTCTTTATTATGTTTGGGATCTACATGCTGTGCAATTTTGAGGAGTTCATGAAGAACCTGTATGAAATGGATATCTTTGCCTTTGCCAGGCAGATCTTGATCTATTTCTGCGCAATGGTGGGCGGCTATGCAGTGCTTACCTATATTGTCTGTACCTGGAAGTATGCTTCGGCAAAAAAGAGCCTGAAGTGTTACTATCATAATTTGAAGAAACTGGGTTCCATGTATAATGAACAATAATCAAAAAGGACCCGGTTGGAGGTTGGAATGACTGTTTTACTGGAAATGAAGGAACGACTGAAGCTGATCTACAGTAAAAGTGAGGTGTTTCTGGTACCCATTGTAAAGTTTCTGTTGGCATTTATTGTTTTCAATACTTTGAATGGCAAAATGGGCTATATGGCACAGCTGGATGATATGAAGGTTGTCCTGATTGTGGCGCTTGCATGTTCCTTTCTGCCTTTAGGAGCAATAGTCCTGTTCGGGGCGGTGTTCAGCCTGATGCATATGTATGCGCTTTCCATGGAAGTGGCATTGGTCGGGCTGTGTCTGTACCTGATCATGTATCTGCTGTTTTTCCGCTTTAGCCCCAAGGATTCCCTTGTAGTGGTGCTTACCCCCCTTTTATGCGCGATGAAGATACCATATGTGATTCCCATTGCAGTGGGGCTGCTGTGTGTGCCGTCCTCTGCAGTATCCGTGGGATGTGGTGTGGCGGTATATTATCTGCTGCTGCTTGTGACAGAGAGTGCTCCCAATATCAGAACCATGGGAGAAGAAGACGCCCTGGAAAAGATCAGGATGTTGGTGGAGAGCTTTCTGGGAAACAAGACCATGTTGGTGATTATTGCTGCGTTTGCCATCACTGTACTGGTAGTCTATCTGCTGCGCAGGCTGTCCGTTGACTATGCCTGGACCATTGCCATGATTGCAGGCGTGATGGTCAATGTGGTTGTTCTGTTGGTGGGAGATCTGTATTACGATATTAATCTGTCCGTGGGGAGTGTGCTTTTGGGAGCGCTTCTTGCCATAGTAGTTGCAAAAGTCATTGAATTTTTCCGGTTTTGTGTGGACTACAGCCGCACGGAGAGAGTGCAGTTTGAGGATGACGAATATTACTATTATGTGAAGGCGGTGCCCAAGATGGCGGTATCCGTGTCTACCAGAACCGTGAAGAAAATCAATTCCCAGCGCGCAAGAGAGGCAGCGGGAAATGTCAGGCCGTCAGAGACAGCAGGCCGCAGGCCGCAGACGGGAAGGAGCGCATCCGGCGACAGAACTGTCCAGGAAAGAAATGAGAGACAGTCAGGAAGAAGTGTAACCGTGGAAAGGACCACATCGGGCGGCAGCCGCCGCCAGTCCGGAAGAGCGGCTTCAGGAGGATCACGTACAGCGCAGGCGCGGAGCATGACCATCGGAAAGTCTGCAGATCTGCCGGAGCGGTATGAAGAAGAGGAAGAGTGGCCCTGATTAATTGATGAAGAGTGGGACTGATTAGAATGCAGTGGGTTGAAACGGCAAACGAATTTTGGAAGAATATCAAGACGTATGCAAATACGGTGGATCTGTATGATGTGATAGAAATACTGATCATCGCATTTCTGGTATACTATATTTTGGCATGGATGAAAACCACCAGGTCATGGAGGATGCTGAAAGGCCTGATCGTTATCTGCCTTTTCCTTTTTGTTGTGAATGCCATGAACATGACCAATATCATCTGGATAACCCAGAATGTGCTGAGCTTTGCAGT
The DNA here is from genome assembly GCA_947367855.1 of uncultured Lachnospiraceae bacterium. Taxonomy (GTDB): domain Bacteria; phylum Bacillota; class Clostridia; order Lachnospirales; family Lachnospiraceae; genus Acetatifactor. The sequence continues at coordinate 15,481 of CANBFE010000019.1, forward strand.
GACGGCGATTATTGTAGTTCTGCAGCCGGAGCTGCGTCAGGCACTGGAGCTTCTGGGGGAGAAAAATTTCCTTCCCTCCATCGGGTTTTCCGGATCTGCCAACAAGAAGGAAAATGCCTTTTCCGAGAAGTCGGTAAACGAGATTGCAAAAGCCTGTGTTGAGATGGGTAAAGTGAAGACAGGGGCGCTTATTGTTATCGAGAGGAAGGAATCGCTGAAGGATTATGAGCGCACAGGCATCGAGGTGGACGGAATGATCACCAGCCAGCTGCTGATCAATATTTTCGAACATAATACGCCGCTTCATGACGGCGCGGTTATCGTGCGGGGAAACAGGGTAACCTGCGCTACCTGTTATCTGCCCCTGTCAGACAATCTGGATCTGAGCAAGGACCTGGGTACCAGGCATCGTGCGGGAGTGGGGGTATCGGAAGTAACGGATTCCCTGACGCTGATCGTATCCGAAGAGACGGGAGGAATCAGCATTGCCTATGAAGGTGAACTGATGCGGCATCTGGATGCAGAGACTCTGAAGGAAAAAATCCGGCAGATTATGAATATGAATGGAGAAGAAGATGCGAAGGGCAGACACAGACATAAAGGAAGTAAGGGCAAGGGCAAGAAAGCAGATCAGAAAAAAACTGCTGAATAATATCGGATTAAAACTGATATCCGTCATTCTGGCTGTGGCAATCTGGTTTTTTGTGGTGATAGTCAGCAATCCAAAGGATTCGGTAACCTTTTCCGGAATTCCGGTGAATCTGATCAATACGGAACTGCTGGAAGATAAGTTCTATGAGGTTCAGAACAATACGGACAGGGTCCGGGTGACTGTGGAGGCTCCAAGGAATGTGATTAATCAGCTGAGGGCTTCGGATATCGTTGCAGAAGCAGATGTAAGCAGGCTGACGGAGGTGAATACCATTGCGGTCAGCTGTAGCGTGATGAACGATACCATAGGAATCATCAGCATTACCAGCAGTCCGGATGTGGTACAGCTGAGCGTGGAGGAGATGGCCCAGAAGTGGGTCAATGTACGCCATACCACATCGGGAGATGTGGCGGAAGGATATATCGTGGCCAATACCACAAGCGACCAGACCAGGGTGGAGATCAGCGGGCCCCAGTCCGTGGTGGAACAGATCAGTTATGTTGGGCTTGACATGGACGTGACAGGCGCTACGGAGACGGTCTCCGGAAATGTGGAGATTCGTTTCTATGACGCGGAGGACCAGCTGGTGGACGGCACGGATATCATCAAAAATGCCGATACCATGCATATGGAGGTCCGTGTGCTGGCAACAAAGGAGGTTCCTGTTGAGGCTACGCTGACAGGGGAGCCGGCAGAAGGCTATGTGGCCACCGGAGCAGTGGAATGTGAGCCTTCCACTGTAGTGCTTGCGGGGACACCCTCCGCGTTGGCAGACATCAACAAAGTTACCGTGATTATGGATATCACGGGAGAAAGCGCCGATACGCAGAAGGTGGTTAACCTGAAAAATTATCTGAATAATGTAAGTCTGGCAGACAGCAGTTTCAACGGAAGGGTAAATGTCACTGCCCATATTGAAGCCGAGATGGAGAGAACTTTGGTACTTTCAAACAGCAATATTACGGTGGAGAATATGCCTGAAGGTTTTGAACTGCAGTATCCGGAGGGACAGAACAGCTACAGACTGAGAATTTCAGGTCTGAATACGGCGGTCTCCGCGGTGGAGCAGGGGGCAGTCAGGGGTACTCTGGATATCGGGAAATGGATGAGAAGCCGGAACATGACGGAAATGAGGCCCGGAACCTATGATATCCCCATAGAGTTTGAGATCCCGGAAAAAGTGAAGATGGAGAATGAAGTTTCGGCAAGGGTAATTATTGTTGAAATAGAGGAGGAAGAAGAGTAGAGATGGCCAGATTATTTGGAACAGACGGTGTGAGAGGGATTGCAAATGAGGAGCTGACGCCCCTTCTTGCCATGCAGCTTGGGCAGGCGGGCGCGTATGTACTTACCAGGGAGAAGGCGCATAAACCTACGATCATGGTGGGATGTGACACACGCATTTCCGGCGATATGCTCGCAAATGCCCTTATGGCCGGAGCCTGTTCCGTAGGCGCCAACTGTGTGTATGTAGGTGTGCTTCCCACTCCGGCGGTTGCCTATCTGACGCAGAAGTATAAGGTGGATGCCGGGGTGGTGATTTCCGCTTCCCATAATCCGGTGGAGTTTAACGGAATCAAGTTTTTTGACGGGAACGGATATAAACTGCCTGATGCCCTGGAGGACGAAATAGAATATCTGATTAACCATAACATGCCCGGAATTAAATTTCCCACGGGCACGGCAGTGGGCAAGATCAAGTACCGTACAGACGCCAGGGAGGAGTACATCAACCACGCGATTCAGGCAGTGCCGGTGTCCCTGGACGGAATCAGGATTGTGGTGGACTGTGCCGAAGGGGCGGCCCATTATACCTCCATTGAAGCATTAAAGGAACTGGGTGCAGGCGTGGTGGCGATTCACAACAATCCTGACGGGGCTAACATCAACTCCAACTGCGGGTCCACCCATATGGCGGAACTGCAGGCACGGGTTGTATATGAGAAGGCGGATCTGGGAATTGCCTTTGACGGGGATGCAGACAGACTGTTGGCAGTGGACGAGAATGGCCAGATTGTGGACGGAGACCAGATCATGGCCATCGTGGGTCATTACATGAAGGAGAAGGGCAGGCTGAAAAAGGATACCATTGTGGCCACGGTTATGAGCAACCTGGGATTTTTCCTGATGGGGAAGGCTCAGGGACTTACCATAGAACAGACAAAAGTAGGAGACCGTTATGTGTTGGAGCGCATGAAGGAGATCGGAGCAAGCCTTGGAGGAGAGCAGTCCGGACACATTATTTTCCTGGATGAGAATACCACCGGCGACGGGCTTCTCAGCGCCCTGCATCTGTTGGAGGTCTTGGTGGAGACGGGGAAAAAGCTGTCAGAGCTGGCCAAGGTGATGGAGGTCCTGCCCCAGGCACTGGTCAATGCCAAGGTGGCAAACCACAAGAAAGAGAAATACATGGAGTACCCGGTGATTGCAGAGGCCATCAGAAAACTGGAAGAGAGATTTGCCGGGGAGGGAAGGGTGCTGATTCGTCCTTCCGGCACTGAGCCTTTGGTGCGTGTAATGATTGAGGGAAAGGATAAACAGATAATCCGTCAGGAGGCGGAAAAACTGGCAAATCTGATTCAGGACGTCATGTTTTAAATGTATTTTAAGCTTGTATTTGAAACAGAGTCATGGTATTCTAAATAGAGAAGGTATTGCGTTTTTTGGGGGAAAAATAAATTGGAGGTAGGACAAATGGTAAGTCAGAAAGTCGTGATCAAGAATCCCACTGGCTTGCATCTCAGACCAGCAGGAATTCTGTGTAAGGAAGCAATGCAGTTTAAGTCATTGATTACATTTCAGTTCCGGGATGGTACGGCAAATGCCAAAAGTGTATTGAGCGTGTTGGGCGCATGTGTGAAAAGCGGGGACGAGATAGAATTTATCTGTGAGGGAGAGGATGAACAGGAGGCCTTAAACGCACTGGTGAGGGCAGTTGAAAACGGACTGGGTGAATAATGGGATATAAAAAACCGGAATGTTATTACATTCCGGTTTCAGTTTGCAGAGGAAAAGAAGATTTCAGCGGAAGGTAAAATTATCGCCTTCCTCAATGATGCAGATCATGGTTTTTCCGGTATTCAGAACGATTTCGTTACCGTAATCATCATAGTACCTGGTGGCGCCATAGTCGCTTTCCTTCTCCCAGGTCACATGGATTCCGCGGCCGTTGGTGAAGTACCATCCGTCTCTTGTGGTGTCGTGGCACTGGAATGCCAGGTAACCTTCTCCAAGATCCTCATATTTTGTGTTCTGTATCAGTATATTTTTGAAAGTCAGCTGTTCCCCGGTTGCCTGGTCGATATGGGGACCGTCGCTGTTTCCTGACAGATGCTGGGAGCGGTAGTAGAGTCCGTCTTCTTCATTGAATTCGAAGTAGCATCTGGTCAGGGGATAACATCCCGACATGTCAATGTAGATGGCGCTTTTGGCATTCTTGTCATACTGGCTCAGGGTGTTGGGGGTCTTCTTGGTGGTAAAGCGGAAATGGTTAATGTCGGTGAGCCCCCTGTAATTCAGGGAATAGCCTTTTTGCGTGATAATGCTTTTCAGACCTGAACCTGAGGCATAGGCATTATGGGGTGAGGAACGGTCTGTGGTGCGGAAGAAAGCAGCCGCATCCGAATTCAGAATGCCGTCCACGTTCTGGGTATCGGGTTCCTCGATGAGCTCATTGATGAAGAATGGTCCGCCCAGATGGACAAGAAAGGCATCCCATTCAAATGCCCAGTATGCGTAATAAGCTCTCAGGCTGCGGACATTGCCGATTTTCTGCAGGTCCTGCCAGTCCTCGTAAATCGCCATGAGTCTGGTCATGCGGCCCTCCACATTGGCTTCATACACAACGGAGGCCTGGGAGAGATTGTAGTGGGGGATGGCGCCGCTTTCATTGGGAATCATTACCGCTATGGGGCGGGTGTCCGCCACATCCGCATCCACCCACTCGTTGGTCAGCCTGCTGCGGACCATGCCTTCCCTGGGCGGCTGGGAATCGTCCTCGATTATGATTTCCGGGGAAACGGAATCCGGAAGCGAGGGAGGAGGGGGTGTGACGGTGGGGGAAGAGACATCCGGCTCGGAGATGATGGGTTCCGGAAGCTCGTTCTCCTGTCCGCAGGCTGTAAATAACATGAGAACCGCTAAAATGATAAGAGGTATTTTAATCTTTTTCATGACTACTCTCCTGTCGTAAACAATGCGTGGTTAATGATTTTGTCAGGTATTATCTAATCATTACCCCTTATTTTACCATAAAAACAGCGTCTAGTCATCCAAATGGCAGGAAAATTAAGAATTATTTATAGTTAAGATGGTGGAAAATGGAATTCATGTCTTGCAGATTCAGAAGGAAGACTGTATACTATACATAAAAACGGAGGCGGCAGAAAGATGTGTCTGTTAAGCGTGATCGTACCCTGCTATAATGAAGAAGAGAATGTGCCTCTTTTTTATGAAGCACTTTTGCAGAACGAGCCCTTTTTTGAAGATAAGAATATTACACTTGAAATCCTTTATGTGGATGACGGTTCAGGGGACGGGACGGTTGCGGAAATCCGAAAACTCAGGGAAAAAGACCAGCGTGTCCATCTCATTGCCTTTTCCAGAAATTTTGGAAAAGAATCCGCCATGTTTGCGGGACTGGAGAACTGTAACGGAGATTATGTGGTGATGATGGATGTGGACCTGCAGGATCCGCCGTCCCTGCTTCCGGAAATGTTTTCCTATATGGAAAAGGGCTATGATTCCGTAGCTACAAGAAGGGTTTCACGAAAAGGGGAGCCTCCGGTGAGAAGTTTTTTTGCCAGAATGTTTTACCGCCTGATGAAGAAGATTTCCAGGACGGAAATCATGGACGGCGCCAGGGATTACCGTCTGATGACCCGTCAGATGGTGGATGCCATTCTGTCCATGCGGGAATACAACAGATTTACCAAGGGAATTTTTGGATGGGTGGGTTTCCGGACAAAGTGGTTGGAATATGAAAATGTGGAGCGGGCAAAAGGGGAGACAAAGTGGAATTTCTGGAAACTGTTTCTCTATTCCCTGGATGGAATAACCGCTTTTTCCACAGTGCCGCTGATGCTTGCATCAGTGGTGGGAGTATTTTTCTGCATGGTGGCTTTTCTGATGATTCTTTTTATCATCGTCCGCAAACTGCTGTTTGGTGATCCGGTTTCCGGATGGCCATCACTTGTATGTATTATATTGATGACCAGTGGCGTACAGTTTTTCTGTACAGGTATTTTAGGACAGTATTTGGCAAAGACGTATATGGAGGTGAAAAATCGTCCGCTGTATCTGGTAAAAGAAAGATTTTAAACAGGTTGAAGAGTTTATACAGGTTCCTGGCTGAGATAGTACTTTTACAATTCTGACATATATATTCTTTTTATATATGCATCGCAGTAAAGAAGCAGCAATCCATAAGGAAAGGGGAATTCGTGTGGAGATTACTGCTATTAAAGATTATGAACTCGAGAAGTATATTACTGAAATTATGTTGGATGTGGGAGTGCCGGCCCATTTAAAAGGATATCACTACCTGAGAGATGCCATTATGCTGACAGGAAGGGATATGGAAGTGGTGACCAGCGTGACCAAGTTGCTGTACCCTGCAGTTGCCAAACGATTCAAAACAACGGATCAGAAGGTGGAACGTGCCATACGGAATGCCATTGAAGTATCGTGGACCAGAGGAAATGTGGAAACCTTTGAGAAGATGTTCGGATATTCCGCATCGTCGGGCAGAACCAGACCTACGAACAGTGAGTACATAGCCCGCATCGCAGATAAGGTGCGGCTTGATATCAAGGCTATGTAAAATACAAATGATGCAACAGGAGACAGATATGCTTCTTACTGCGAGATAAGAGCAGCCGGATAAAATCCGGCTGCTTTTGTGGACTTAATTGGATAAATATGATAAAATGACCTTATTCTGCAAAGAAAACAGCAAATTGAGGTAATGAGAGTGAAAAAACTATTTATCGGGGATTACCTGATCGCAGGGGAGATTCTTGTGATCGGACTGGCCGCCGCAGCCCATCTGGCAGGTGTGTTTCTGGGCTGGTCTTTTTCCGGATGCGCCATGCTGTTGGGCGGCTGTGCGTGCGCGGCAATTGCCTGCGGGGCAGTGGGGTGGTTCCTGGCGGGCAGGCGGAAAGGGAGGAATGGCTCCTCCCGGAGATTTAGGATTTCCGCAGGGGAAGAAAAAGGGAAGCTGACCGGCACAGAGCGTCTGATGGCAGGGGCGTTTGCGCTCCTTGTTGTCACGCAGCTTGTCTTTATCTGCGTGGGGGATACTGCCTGGAGGAAGGGTGACATGACGGTGGAAACCGTGGGAAGCTTTCTGGTTCAGGACGGCATTTACCGGGTAAACCCCATGACGGGAGAGCCCTATACGGCGGGAATTCCCTCCAGGCTGAAGATTCTGTGCCTGCCCACCCTTTACGGGAGCCTGTGTAAATTTACCGGGCTTTCCCCCGGGACGATGGTGTACCTGGTGATTCCCATAGTGACTCTGTTCAGCAGCTATACTGCATTTGGTCTGGCGGCAGTCTCCCTTTTTCCCGAAGAAAAAGGCGGAAAACAGAGGGAAAAACGGATTTGTTTTATGACAATAGTGTCAATACTAATCTGGGTGGGGGCCTATCAATACGGGATGGACGGATTTAACCTGCTGTGCTGTGGCTGGAGGGGGGTGACTGTCCGGAACCTTGTTTTTCTGCCCTGGGCCCTGTCACTGTGTGTCCGGAAAAGGTGGCTGCCTGCAGTGCTGTGTATTCCCGGGGAGGCCTGTATTGTCTGGACCCTGTACGGTTTCGGGGTCTGCCTGCCTTTTGTGGCGGGAATGGCTCTGACACAATGGCTTTACGGGAAATTTTCTGCAAAGGAAAAATTACCGATCAAAGAGAAATGCGGGGGACGAGATGACGGAATTTCTTCATAACGCATGGAGCGGATGGACAGGCTATACAGGGAATGGAAAACTGCCGGCGCTGCTTCTGGCGGTTCTGCTCTGTCTGTGGTTTGGCAGAAGGAGGAAGGAGCAGAGGGCGCTGCTGCTGTATACATCCGTGGCTGCGGTGTGCTGCATTCTGCCTGTGTCCGCAGCGGTTCTGATGATGTACCAGACAAAATTCTATAATTATGAGTGGATCTGGAGTCTGGTGCCCCTGACCGGGGTGACAGCCTACGGGGTAACGGTTTTCCTGGAAGAATACAGGGAGCACAGCGCGGGTGACTGGCGGAAAGTCCTGCCTGTGGTCCTGCTTCTGTTGGCAACAGCCCTGTTGTGCGGGAGCATGGGCGGCTGGGACAGGGATGCCCGCCGGACCGTGAGGGTACGGGCCTATGCGGTTCTGGACAGTCTTTCGGACAGATTTCCGGGCGGGGATATCTGTCTGTGGGGCCCTGCAGAGATTATGGAATATGCCAGGGAAAGGGACGCCGGGATCAGGCTTCCCTACGGCAGGAATCTTTGGGATGCGTATCTGGATGCCTATGCCTATGATGTGTACCAGGAGGACGTGATTCTTCTGGAGCGTTGGATGGAGAACGCAGGGAACGCCGGGGAGGCTGATCTGGTGCCTGAAATGCAGGAGGGGACGCAGGCAAAAAACATGGTCACACTGGAGGCCTGTGTGCGGAAGGCGTTGGACCGGGGAGTAAACTGTATCCTGCTTTCCGGGGAGACGACGCCGGAGATTCTGGAGAGAATGACAGGCGTTCTTGGCAGGCAGCCGGAGGTTCTGGAGGGATTTTATCTGTTTTATACCGGAGAAGAGGAAGGCTATGGACGAGCTGATTAGCATTATTGTACCTGTATATAATGTAGAAAAATATATAGAGGAGACCATACGGTGCGTGGAGGCACAGACCTGTGGCAGCTGGGAGCTCCTTCTGGTGGAGGACTGCGGAACAGACGGAACGTTGAATATTATTGAACGTTATATGGATGAGCATCCAGGAGGAAGAATCCGGCTGATACGACAGCCCTCCAATATGGGGGCTGCCAGGGCCAGAAACCGGGGGCTCCGGGAGGCAAGGGGAAGATACATTGCCTATCTGGATGCGGACGATTTGTGGATGCCGGAAAAGCTGGAGCGGGAACTGCGTTTTATGAAGGAAAAGAATGCGGCGTTTGTGTTCACGGGCTATGAATTCGCGGATGAGAGGGGAAAGGGCACGGGAAAGATAGTTCATGTGCCGGAGACCCTGGATTACAGACAGGCCCTGAGCAATACCACCATTTTTACCACCACGGTAATGTTTGATACGGATAAGATTGCCAGGGAACAGTTGGAAATGCCTGAGATGAAAAGCGAGGATACGGCCCTGTGGTTTAAGGTTCTGCGCAGCGGCGTCACCGCATATGGTCTTGACGAAAACCTTGTAAAATACCGGAGGGCGGGAAAGAGTCTTTCCTCCAACAAACTGGAAGCTCTCCGCCGCATCTGGAATCTGTACCGGAAGGCAGAGGGGCTTGGTGTGGCGGAAAGCGCATGGCATTTCTGCTTCTGGGCTTTCAGGGCCATGAGAAGGAGGCTCTGAGGGAGAAGAAGGGCCGGGGGGAACTTTAGGCAGGAGGAAGAGACAGTTGAATGTAGATACAATGGAAAAAAGAAAACAGCGGAAAAGGGAAAGCTTTAAGCGTCTGATCAATCTGAGTCTGACAGCCATATGCATCGGGCTGGAGGTGGCTCTGTTTGCATATTACTGGATGTTCTACTTCCGCCTGAATCTGGTTGAAACCATGGGTAAATTCTGGTTTAAAAGAAATCTGTTGGAGGTGGCCATCTATGGCGTGGTGCTTTTCCTGCTTTCCACCATGTACGGAGGAATGAGACTGGGCTATCTGAAGAATGTGGAGATCATCTTTTCCCAGATTTTCGCCACACTGATGGCAAATGTGCTTATCTATGGAGAACTGTCCGTCATGGCGTCCAGGCTTTTTGCGCCCCCTGTGTTTCTGCTCATGTCCATCGCGCAGACAATGGTGGTGATTGTGTATATCAATATTGCCAACTGGATCTACCGTCGTATTTTTCCTCCCAGAAGACTGCTGCTGATTCATGGGGACAGGCCCACGGACCAGACCCGGAGCAAATTTGAGACCCGCAGGGACAAATATATCATCACCAGGAGCGTGCATGTGGGAAAAGGATTCCAGGAGGTCAGCAGCATGATACTGGAGACCTATGCCAGGGGAGAATGCAATGCGGTGCTGATCGGGGACATTTCCGTGGAGGAGAGGACTCCGCTGATCAAGTTCTGCTACGGACATTCCATCCGGGTATATCTGCTTCCCAAGATTACGGATGTGATTCTGATGGGGGCTGAGGAGCTGCATGTATTCGACAGCCCCATGCTACTTACCAGGGAATACAGCCTGTCCGTGGAACAGCGTTTTGTCAAGAGGGCCATTGACATTGTGTGCGCCATGATTCTGCTGGTGCTGGCGTCCCCGTTTATGTTGGTCACTGCCATCCTGATTAAACTCTATGACGGGGGACCGGTATTGTACAGACAGGTGCGCTGTACTTTGGACCAGAGGGAATTCGAGATTCTGAAATTCCGCAGCATGAGGACGGATGCGGAGAAGGACGGTGTGGCCAGGCTGGCTGCCAGAAAGGACAGCAGGATTACTCCTGTGGGTAAGGTAATCCGGAAATGCAGGATTGATGAGCTGCCCCAGCTGGTCAATATTTTAAGGGGGGACATGTCCTTTATCGGACCAAGGCCTGAGCGGCCGGAGATTATTGCCCAGTACCTGGAGGTTATGCCGGAATTTGCCTACCGCATGAAGGTGAAGGCCGGGCTTGCCGGGTTTGCGCAGGTTTACGGAAAATATAATACCACCCCGTATGATAAACTGAAACTGGACCTGACCTATATCGAAAATTACTCCGTGCTCCTGGATATCAAGCTGATGCTTCTGACCCTGAAAATCCTGTTCTGGCCGGACAGCACCGAGGGGATTGAGAGTGAGCAGATCACGGCTCTGCGGGAGGAAAAGAAGAAAAAGCAGATGGGGCAGGGGAAGGAGGAAGAAGAATGACCGAAAGGGAAGGTGCTGGCGCCGGGGCGGAACTGTGGAAAGGCTGCTACGGAAAGGAGCCCTTTGATCTGAGGCTCACGGTGCTGCGCATGCTGCATCAGCTTCCCATGATTGCGGCAGTGACCTGTGCGGGAATTCTGCTCTTTGGCGGAGGCTATTATGTGAAGAACGTGCTGCTGCGCAGCCAGAAGGAATATGCAGCCACATCCGTATTCCGGGTGGAATATGCCGCGGACAGCGTGGAAGACCTGATGCAGAGCTATATTAACGAAATGAGCTGGAATACCTATATGCAGTCACAGATGTTTCTGGAGATGGTGTCCGGACATCTGGGGCAGGAAATCACGGAACAGGAGCTGGGCGAAACCCTGGAAGCCTTTGTGTGGTCGGATCTCAGGGTGCTTTCCGTTACGGTTACCGCGGACAGCCCGGAAAAATGCCAGGATATCACCAGGGCTGCGGAGAAGGCCCTGACCTGTGACTTTGTCCTTGGGGAGATTGATTTCATTTCCGTCATTGATCCCGGTGTGCCGGAGGAGGTGATTCCGGATGTCAGGGTGGGAAGAGCCCTGATCCTCAGCGGGGTGCTGTCCTGCTTTTTCTGTGTTGTGCTGCTTTTGCTGAAGGAGACCGGAGACGACAAGATCTGGCTGCCCTCTTTGATTTTCAGGCGTTATGGGGTGCGGACAGCGGGGACTCCGGGCAGCAGGGGGCTTGAGGAGAACCTGCGGTATTTTTTCCGGAACCGGGAGGAGGGCCGGGGCATTGCCGTCTGCATGGTACAGGAGGATCTGGAGCCGGAGCAGGTGCTTTGGCAGCTTCGCCGGACCTGTCCCGAGACTGTGGATGCCGGATGGTTTGCCGCAGCTTCCCCCCTGAAGGATCCGGAGGTCTGCAGAACCCTGCGGCAGGCCGGGGGAATTTTGCTGGCAGTGAAGGCCGGGGGACACGGCGGGAAGAAGCTGGAGTATGTTCTGGAGTATCTGGAGCAGCAGGACTGCAGAGTGACGGCAGCCATTCTGTGGGATGCGGACGAGAAACTGATAAATCGGTATTACGGTAAAAAGAGGACCAAGTATGAGCGTGCAGGTGCTGGCGTCAGTGATGAATGAAGAACCGGAGACCCTGATAGAAAGGATGCGGCTGGAATCCGACGCCGTGATCATCAATCAGTGTGACCGCCTGGGATATGAGGAGAGACAGCAGGGAGAGAGCCGTATCAGGTTTTATTCTTTTCCGGACAGGGGAGTGGGCAGAAGCCGCAACGAGGCCATTCTGCGGGCGGATGGCGATATCTGCCTGTTTTCGGACGGGGATATCGTATATGAGCCCGGGTATGCCGCGGCTGTGGAGGAGGAATTTTTTCACAATCCTGATGCAGATATGATACTTTTTAATGTTACCATAGAAGAGGCGCGCCGTACCTATCACATAACGGAACGGAAGAGGGTCCGCTGGTATAACTGCGGCAGATACGGGGCTGTGAGCTTTGCGGTGCGCAGGGAGAGTCTGCTTTCCTCCGGGGTAACCTTTTCCCTGCTGTTTGGCGGGGGCGCAAGGTATGGCAGCGGAGAGGACAGCCTGTTTTTAAAAGAGTTTATGGACAAGGGATATTCCGTATATACTGCCCCTGTGACCATTGCCAGGGAGGTCTCGGAGGGCTCCACCTGGTTTGCGGGATACAATGAGAAGTTTTTTCGGGACAGAGGGGTGCTGTACCGGCATCTGTATGGCAGACTGGCCGGAGTGATGGCCCTGCGCTTTCTGTTGGCGCACAGGGCCAGGCTGTGCAGTGAGGTGCCGCTTGGACAGGCTTACCGGTGGATGAGGGCAGGAGACTGATATGGAGAGAAGCGCGTTGGTATATATCCTGCTGACTGCGGTGACTGTGGGACTGGCCCTGTTTGCGGACAACCGTGAATATGTGCCGGAGGCTGTCCGGGGAGGACGCCTTTTGGGCAGCTGTCCCTGCAGGCGGCAGCAGGCCAGAAACCGGATTGTGGCGTTTGCGGTGTACTGTCTGCTGACAGGGGTGTCGGCATGCCGTATCGCAGTTGGCAATGACTACTGGGTTTACAGGGATAATTTTAAGCTCATTATGCAGGGACGCCATGTTTCGTCGGAATTTGGGTTTAATATTATCGTAAAATGGATTGAAGGGCTCTTCGGATACGATGAATATCTGTATGTGTTTGCCTTTTTCTCCATTGTCACAGTGTTTTTCTTTGTGAAGGCTCTGTATGACCAGGGAAGTTATTTTGCCTTTTCCTTGTATCTGCTGATGACAGGCGGATACTATTTTAACAGTTTAAATTCCGTCAGGTATTATCTGGCCCTGGCCATGGCGCTTTTTTCCATGAAATATGTGCTGCGGGGGGAGTACGGAAAATTTGTTCTGGTGGTTCTGGCAGGGGCTATGTTCCACAAGTCCGTGCTGTTGGTGATTCCCGCTTATCTCACGGCCAGATTGCTGGCCGCTACGCCGTTAAAAAGATGGCATTACGCAGCGGGGGGCATCCTGTTGGGAAGCCTCTTTTTTGCCAGGGATCTCTACAAGGAAGTGATATTCTATTTTTATCCCTTTTACCGGAATTCTGCCTTTGACACAGGAGAACTTTCCTATTCCAATATATTGAAATGCGTGTGTGTGCTGGCTCTGTGCCTTGTCTGCTACAGACAGAGCCTGCAGGGAAATCCCAGGAGAAGGTTTTACTTTTTTCTGAATCTGTTCGGACTGACGGTGTACTGCTGCGGCTCCTTTATCCCGGAGGTATCCAGAGTGGGATATTACATGATTATCTCCCAGGTTTTTCTGATTCCGGAGCTTGTGGAGGGGATGCGGGAGAAGTGGCTGCGCAGATTCTGCAGGGCAGGAGTGGTATGTGCCTTTGGCGGTTATTTTCTGTTGCTGCTCAGGGGAATGTACGCAGTGGATATCCGTCTGCTGCCCTATCTCAACTGGATTTTTAACTGAATTTTCAGACAGGTTTTACAGAGGAGCGTTTCATGAAGGTTTTATGGCTTTGCAATATTATGCTTCCCGCAGTGGCGCGGAAGTTAAACAGGGAAGCTTCCAATAAAGAGGGCTGGCTCAGCGGCCTTGCAGACATACTGCTGCGGCGCGGAGAGGAGAACGGCATCCGGCTGTATGTGGCATTTCCGGTGCAGGAGGGACCCGTTCCGGACGGCCTGGAGGTGGATTCCATGGTCTGCTACGGATTCCGGGAGGATGTGGCGCATGCAGAGAAATATGAGAAATCCCTGGAACCTGCCCTGAAAAAAATCGTCAATAAGGTGAAGCCGGATATTGTGCACTGCTTTGGCACGGAATATGCCCATACCCTGGCCATGTGCAGGATTTTTCCCAGGAAGGGGAGAATCCTTGTGGGCCTTCAGGGGCTGTGCAGCCAGATTGCGGATGCCTATTATGCGAATCTTCCCGGGGATGTGATTCGCTCTGTCACGCTGCGGGATCTGCTGAGACAGGACAGTCTGAGGCAGCAGCAGGAGAAATTTGCGCTGCGGGGCAGCAGGGAGCGGGAGATCGTGGGTCTTGCCGGGAATCTGACCGGGCGCACTCCCTGGGACAGGATGCAGACCGGGAGATGGAATCCGGATGCCCGCTATTATACCATGAACGAGACCCTGCGTCCGGAATTCTATGAAGGAGTCTGGAGGGAGACGGAGTGCATTCCCCATTCCATCTTTTTAAGTCAGGGAGACTATCCCCTGAAAGGGCTGCATTACATGATACTTGCTCTGCCGCGCATTCTGGAAAAATATCCGGACGCAGCGGTATATGTGGCGGGAAACAGCCTTGTGGAGCATAAAACCTGGAAGCAGAAGCTGAAACTATCCGCCTACGGGAAATATCTGAGAAAGCTGCTGCGGGATACAGGAACAGAAGACAAAGTGGTCTTCCTTGGCAAAATGAGCGGGGAGCAGATGCGGGACAGGTATTTGAAGAGCAGCCTTTTCGTGTGCCCCTCGTCCGTGGAAAATTCGCCCAATTCCCTGGGGGAGGCCATGCTTCTGGGAATGCCGTGCATCGCTGCCGCAGTGGGCGGCATTCCCGGCATATTTCAGGGGGGAGAGGACGGCATATTATACGAAGGTTTTGCCATGCCGGAAAGCGGCAGCCGGGAAGGGAGCGGGGAACTGGAACGAATCTCCGGGAACCTGGCCCGGGCGGTTCTGGAGATGTGGGGAAACCCGGAAATGCGGGAGGCCTGCTGCAGGAATGCGGCTCTCCATGCCCGGAAAACCCATGACAGGGATGTGAATTACCAAAGACTTCTGGAGATCTACCGGGAGATGGCGGGACAGGAAGCCTCAATCGTTTTTGTGTCAAACTATATTAATCACCACCAGATTCCCTTCTGCAACGCCATGAACCGCCTCCTTAAGGGGAATTTTACCTTTGTGCAGACAGAACCCATGGAGGAGGAGCGGGTGCGGATGGGGTGGCATGAAGCCGAGAGACCGGAGTATGTCCGCCTGTTCTACCAGGAGGAGGAAGACTGCAGGAAGCTCATTGCCGACAGCGATGTGGTGCTGTTCGGGGGGACGGATGACGAAAGCTATATCCGGGAGCGGCTCAAAAGCGGGCTTCCTGTCATAAGGATCAGCGAGCGCCTGTATAAAACAGGGCAGTGGAAGGCTGTTTCCCCCAGGGGACTGGTGAAAAAATACAGGGATCACACCCGCTACCGGAATGCCCCGGTATACCTTCTGTGCGCAGGCGGATATGTTGCTTCGGATTTTCATATTATCAAGTCCTATCCGGGGAAAATGTTCTGCTGGGGATATTTTCCGGAAAAAAAGCGCTATAATGTGGAAGAACTTCTGGCCAGGAAAGGCTATGGAAAAGACAGGATTCCCTGCCTTCTCTGGGCGGGCAGGATGATTCACTGGAAACACCCGGAGCTTGCGCTTCAGACAGCCGGATATCTCAAAGAGAAAAATCTGCAGTTTCATATGGATATCATCGGGGACGGGGAGCTGCGGCCCCGTATGCAGGAGCTGGCGGAGCGTCTGGAACTGGGGGACTGTGTGACATTTCTGGGCTATCAGTCCCCGGAAGCAGTCCGGGGATATATGGAAAAGGCAGATATCTTTCTGTTTACCAGTGACAGGCAGGAGGGATGGGGGGCCGTGGCCAATGAGGCCATGAACAGCGCCTGCGTCCTGATTGCAGATCATATGATAGGGGCCGTGCCCTTTCTGGTTAAAAACGGCGGGAACGGGCTGGTGTATGAGGACGGAAAGGGCGAGCATCTGTTCTCCTTGACAGAAAGAGTGGTAAAAGATAGAATCTATTGTAGGCAGTTGGCCAGAAAGGCCTATGAAACCATTGAAAAGGTGTGGAATGCAGAGAATGCCGCCGGACAGCTGCTGAAGCTGACGGAGGGGATTCTGGGAAGCGAGGCGGGGCCTGAGGAGGCCGGAAAGGCAGCCCCTGCGCTGCGCCCCTGCGCCCCTGCTCCGGCACTGTCTGAGCGGAAGACCGGAAAGAGGATACTTACATTATCGAGGTAATGCCATGAAGGATTCACCATTGATCACAGTCATTGTTCCGATCTACAATATTCTGGAATACCTGCCCAGATGTGTCCGTTCCATCACGGCACAGACCTATCGGAATCTGGAGATCCTCCTTGTGGACGACGGCTCCACGGACGGTACGGGAGAGTTATGCGACAGCCTGGGGGAGGAAGACGGACGAATCCGGGTATTTCATAAGGAAAACGGAGGCTCGTCCTCGGCCAGAAACCTTGCCCTGAAGCATGCCTCCGGAGAATATGTGGGATTTGTGGACAGCGATGACTACATCGATCCCGACATGTATGAAAGGCTGATGTGGGGGATTCGGACCTTCCGGACTCCGGCAGCGCAGGTGGCAAGGGATGAGACGGATGCAGAGGGAAAACGTCTGCCGGATATCTGCGTGCCGCCCGGGGAGCCTGTGGTGACGCAGAGCGGAGAGTTTCTGCGGGAGCTGCTGCTTCACCGGGGTGACTGTTCCTTCTGCACGAAGCTGATCCGCAGGGATCTGTTTCCGGAGGATGCCTTTCCGGTGGGAAAGCTGAACGAAGATTTCTTCCTTCTGGTGCGGATGCTTCCTGATATGGAGAGAATCCTTTCCCTCCCCTGGCAGTCCTATCATGTATTTTACCGGATCGGTAGTAATTCGCGCAGGGCGGATAAGGGGGATTTTTCCAGGGTGTATGCAGACTGTGTGGAAAACGCGGACTTTGTGGGGGCCCTTGTGGAAAGGGAGTATCCGGATCTGGAACAGACTGCCTTTCGGTTCGGGGTTTTCCAGCGGTTGGAGTATCTGCTGCACATTCCCATTTCCCAGATGGAGAGGGAGAACGGGACCTATAAAGGGATCGTGGCGTATCTGCGGAGGAACTGGTTCAGATCTATGAAGAACCCTGTTTTGACAGGAAAGAACAAGCTGTATCACACTCTGTTTGCCATATCTCCAAGAGGGATCCGGAAGCTGCACGCAAAGTGGCGCCTTCGGGAATAAGGAATCAGGGTGGAAAAAAGTACCTCGACAAATTAAAAAAAATATATGTTATGATGGCTTACGCAGAGGAAGGCGGACAGGTTCCGGGGGGAACGGTCTGCAGAAAGGCATGGTACAGAGATGAAAAAAATTGTAAAAGGCATGTGCGGAGTATTGGCGGCAGCCGCTCTGCTTGGAGCCGACATCCAATGGCCTGTGCCGTTTGTGTCGGCAGAGGAGACACTGGATATATCCGTGCGGGAAAGCGGGGAACCGGAAGAGGGTGCGGAAAGCGGGGAACCGGAAGCGAGTACGGGAACCGGGGAACCGGAACAGAGTGCGGAAAGCGGGGAACCGGAACAGAGTGCGGAAAGCGGGGAACCGGAAGCGGGTACGGAAAACGGAGAGCAGGCAGGCTTCTCTGGTGAGGAAACGGAAGAAGAGGCAGGAGAAACTGTCTCCGGCGGGGAAGAGGAAAAGGAGCCGGAGAATTCCTGGAAGCGCACATCAGGATCCATGGATGGGGACTCTGCCCTGTGGATTGAGGAGGCAGGGGAGATTCTGGCGCAGATTGCGGCAGAGAGGGATATTATGGCGCTGGTGTACTTAAGCGACGAATATCCCATCCGCACACAGCCCTCCATGGACAGCGGTGTGGAAACCACTGTTCTCAGCGGACAGACAGTGAATATCATGGACGTCTATGTGGAGGATGAGGGGGAGATCTGGTATTATGTAAAACTGGACCGCAGCACCGGGGCATTGTACGGGTATGTTCCCCGTACTTATCTGGCCTGTGCGGATTCCCGTTTTCTGGAGTGGGAGGAGCAGTATGGGATGAATCCGGAAGCCTCTGCCTACACGGTGGATGCGGAGGGACTTACGGTGTATCCGGATATCGAACAGTTTCCGGAGAGCTACCGTCCGGCCCTTCTGGAATTGAAAAAGAAGCATCCCAACTGGACATTTGCCAAAATGAATACCACTCTTGACTGGCAGATCTCCATTGACAAGGAGCTGCAGGGAGGAAAGAGCCTTGTGTACAAAACCCTCCCGGACTGGGCCAAGAACGGCCTGTATGATACCGGCAACTGGTATTATGCTTCCAGGGCGGCCCTGGAGATGTACATGGATCCCAGGAACAGCCTGACGGAAAATGCCATATTCCAGTTTGAGCAGCTGACTTACAATGAGGCATATCATACCCTGGATGCGGTGAGCAGGTTCCTGAAAAATACCTTCATGACAGACAATGACGGAAAACTGGCGCCGGGAAGCAATTCCACCTATGCAAGTCTCTTCTGGGAGATCGGCAGGGAGGAGGGACGCAAGGTGAGTCCCTTTCATCTGGCAGCAAGGGTGCTGCAGGAGCAGGGCTCCGGAACATCTTCCCTGATTTCCGGCAATTATCCGGGATATGAAGGATATTACAATTATTTTAACGTGGGCGCCACGGGTCAGACCAATGAGCAGGTTATCACAAGCGGACTGAAATACGCAAGGGACCACGGATGGGACAGTGTGGAGAAGGCTCTCCGCGGCGGTGCTGATTTTATCTCCGCCAACTATATCAAGCGGGCGCAGGATACCCTGTATCTGCAGAAATTCAATGTTAACCCTCCGGGAACGCCCAATGCATATGAGACCTACACGCACCAGTACATGCAGAATATTACGGCGCCCACAACGGAAGGCCTGAGCATCAAAAAGCTTTACGAAGGGGCAGGCGCACTTGATAATACATTTGTCTTCAAAATTCCGGTCTATGAGAATATGCCCGGAGAGCCTGGCGGGGTGCCTTCCGTTTCCACGGAGGTGGTGCTTGCGCTGCCGGAAGGATACATGGATTCTGTCGTATGGCTGGACGGGGTGGCTTATCAGGGACAGCAGAGAGAGGGCGGCCTGGCGGTTACAGCGCCTGACGGCAGCGCGCGGACCGCTGTGGTTTACAGGTACAATGAAAACGGTGTTCCCGTGGGGATGTATGTATGGAGCCTGAGCCACAACGGAACCGTCTATACCGCGACGGCGCAGCCGGGGCTTCAGGATCTGCTGACCTATCATGGTTTTTCCATCCGTGTCACGGGAAAAACCGGAATCCGGTTTAAGTCCGGGATCTCTGCCGAGCTGCGGGGAAGACTTCTGACCCAGGGAGTGGACGGATATACTCTGAAGGAATACGGCACTCTGGTGACCAACAATGCCAATCTGAGCCAGTATCCCATGATTAAGGGAGGGACCAAGATTGCAGGGGGCATCTCCTACGGAATGAATGCCAACGGAGTCATGCAGGATGTGATTTTTGAGACAGTGGAAGGAAGACACCGCTTTACTTCCGTATTGGTGGGACTTCCGGTAGAACAATATAAGACGGAATTTGCCTTCAGAAGCTATGCCGTGCTGAACAATGGCGGCGTGGAGACTGTGGTGTACGGGCCTGTGGTTGCCAGAAGCATTTATTCCCTGGCGCAGCAGCTTATAGCGCAGGGTGTATATGAGAATGGCTCGGAGGCGGATGCTTTTTTGAAGAAACTTGTCAGCGATGCGGACAACCTGGCCGTCCAGGCGCAGTAAGGGAAGATACGCGCCGGGGGCATGAGAGACCGGTGCAGGGAGAAACAGGAGGATAGTTATGAAAAACAGATGGAGATACTGTGTGGCCGTATGTCTTCTGACGTCAGCCGTGCTGGCAGGATGCGGGGATGGAAGCGGAGAAGGCGCGGCGGACAGAAGTATTGAAGTATTGGAACCCGTGGATCTGACATCGGAGCCGGAAGAAACTCCGGATGTCCGGGAGTCGGAGTCTGCCCAGGAACCGGATGCAGGGGAAATGGTAGCAGTCGTTGGTATGGGCATAGGGGAAACGGAAATGGAGCCGGCAGTCCGGGAGGCAATGGAGACCCTGCTGCAGAACCTGGAGCTTCCGGAGTACCTTGGGGAAGCCATTCATATGGTGAGCAGCCCGGAATGGTTTGAGACCATGGCAAAAACCGTCTATGAAGGCTGCCGGAGCTACAGTCTGCAGAGATCGGGGCAGACGCTGCTGTCCGCGCAGGTGGGCTATGATGTGGAGGACAAGCCATACATCAATGTCTGCTATCAGAAGGACACGGGAGAGCTGCTGCTGCTGAAACAGGCCAGGGGGGTTACCTGGCTGCTTCAGACCACAATTGCAGACGGAGCCTACAATGGAGCCTTTGAGAAATGGCAGATCAACAGCGAGACGGGATATATTAAGAAGGAGACAGGAACTTACGCAAATGGTATTAAGGTAGGAGAATACACGAAATCCGAGTATACGGGAAGCGCCGGGGATGCATTTGATCTGTGGACAAATCGGGAAAATTTTGAGTATAAGACCGAAGTTGTGACATATGACGAGCAGGGAGAGGTTGCGGCAACTCCCACACCGGAACCTACAACGAAGCCTACCCAGAAGCCCGCATCCACGCCAAAACCTACCCAGAAGCCTACTGAGGCACCTACCCAGAAGCCTGCAGAGAATCCGACGCAGGCTCCTCAGCCGGACCCCACGCCTCAGCCTACTCCGCAACCCACCCCGGTACCAACACCGGAACCTACGCCGGAGCCTACCCCGGAGCCCACTCCGGTACCTTCCGAGGGGGATACGGATATAGACTGGTCGCCTGATATTATGTAAAGAAAAGAAACAAGGGGCTGTACACCTGTTACTGGTGCGACAGCCCCTTGTATAAATATTTGGAAAACTGCAGAGAATTGAATAGAAGGTTGTTGAAAATCAGGGCAGAGTATAGTAAGATAGTAAGGAAATGTTTTTTACACCGGAATTTTCTACAGAAAGGGAAACAAAATGCTGAATAATAAATCGATTCTGATCACGGGCGGCACAGGAAGTTTTGGCAGAGCCTTTGCAAAATATGTTCTCGATCATTATGATCCAAAGAAGATTATCATTTATTCCAGGGATGAATTCAAGCAGTTTAACATGCAGAACGAATTCAGGGAGTATGAATCCAAAATGCGCTTTTTCATCGGGGATGTAAGGGACGGGGAGAGGCTCCGCCGGGCCTTTGAGGGAGTGGATTATGTGATTCATGCGGCTGCCCTGAAGCAGGTGCCTGCCTGTGAGTATAATCCTGCAGAGGCTATTAAGACCAACATCAACGGCGCCCAGAATGTCATTGACGCTGCCCTGGATACAGGAGTGAAGAAGGTTGTGGCCCTGTCCACGGATAAGGCCGTGAACCCTGTGAATCTGTACGGGGGAACCAAGCTGGTGTCGGACAAGCTGTTTATCGCGGCCAATGCCTATGCGGGAAACAAAGACGTCTGTTTTGCAGTTGTGCGCTACGGGAATGTGGCAGGAAGCAGGGGTTCGGTGATTCCCTTTTTCCAGAAGATTGTGGAAGACGGGGAAACGGAGCTGCCCATTACGGATTTTCGGATGACTCGGTTCTGGATCAGCCTCAGGGAGGGCGTGGAGCTTGTGGTCAAGGCGCTTGAGGAGGCCAGGGGAGGGGAGACCTTCATCTCAAAGCTTCCTTCTTTTAAGATCACGGATCTGGCGGAAGCCCTGCTGCCCGGATGCGGAATGAAGGAGGTAGGCATTCGGGTTGGAGAGAAACTTCATGAGGTCATGGTTACAGTGGAGGATTCCCCCAATACCTATGAATATGAGAAGCATTTCGTTGTATATCCCCAGATGGTATGGAGCGAAAGCCGCCGGGTGGCTCCCACCGGGAAAAAAGTCCCTGAAGGATTCTCCTACAGTTCCGGCAATAACACGGATTGGCTTGGCGTGGAGGATATCAGGCGGCGGCTGGAGGAAATGTCCCAATAAGGAATGCCATGCTTTTTCATGAAGAATCTTTTGACAGGGACGGAAAAGCATAGTAAGATAAGCTTGTGTGGAAGGAGGTGATAACAGAGTGAAAGTCAACCACAAAATAACGGATTCAGAGCGGCTTGTCATGGAAGTGCTGTGGGAGCGCCAGGAGGCGGTTCAGACCAGGGAACTGTTGGAGCTTATGAAAGAAAAGGGAAAGAACTGGAAACGGCAGACATTGAATACCCTGCTGTTCCGTCTGGAGGAAAAGGCCATCGTAAGCAGAACCCGGGCCTATGTGAAATTTGCCATGTCCAGGGAGGATCTGCTGCAGGTGCAGACACAGGAGATTCTGGAAGAGGGCTACGGCGGAAAACCGGCCAATTTTCTTGCAGCGCTGGTGGGAAGTTCAAAGGTAACGAAAGAAGACGCGGACAGACTGGACGCTTTGCTGGAGGAAATCCGGAAGCGTTAACAGATTCTGGCGGCAGGGCGTCGGTGCTGGGAAAGACAAGGGGAATTCCTGACCCAGTGCGCAGTAACTGAAAGGAGCGAGGAATTGTCGGCTTTTGTCGATGAAAATTTCTTTACAGGAAAAGACTAATGAAATATAATACATTACATAAAAGGGGAATCGAAATAGTGGCTTTGGCCTTGCCGAGCCACTAATTTCATGTCCAAATCTGTTTTTCTGCTTTTCGCGGCATCCCGCCGGAAATCTCTTTCATTTACAGAACAATTACATAACAGCGGGGATAGATTTCACGGCTGATGCAAAGGATAGAATAGGGGATTGGAATATCCGGCAGAATCTGCTATAATGGAAAAAGTTTTAACAGGAAAGGATGTGGGATCAATGAAGAAGGCTTTGATTACCGGCATTACAGGACAGGACGGTTCCTATCTGGCGGAATTTCTGTTGGAGAAGGGCTATGAGGTGCACGGCATCGTGAGAAGGGCATCCATGCCCAACACAAAGAGGATCGATCATCTGATTGGAAGAAATGCGGTTTCGCTTCATGACGGGGATCTGTCGGATTCCTCCTCCCTGGTGAATATTATCGGGCAGGTGCAGCCTGATGAGATATACAATCTGGCCGCGCAGTCCCATGTCCAGGTTTCCTTTGATGTGCCGGAGTATACCGGGGATGTGGACGCCATCGGCGTACTGCGGATTCTGGAGGCAGTGAGGATTCTGGGACTGGCCGGGAAGACCAGAATCTACCAGGCGTCCACATCGGAGCTCTTTGGGAAGGTGGAGGAGATTCCCCAGAGAGAGACTACGCCGTTTCATCCGTACAGCCCCTATGCGGTGGCAAAACTGTACGGATTCTGGATTGTGAAGGAATACAGGGATGCCTATGGCATGTTTGCCGTAAACGGGATTTTGTTTAACCATGAATCCGAGCGCAGGGGGGAGAATTTTGTCACGCGCAAGATAACCCTGGCGGCAGGCCGCATTGCAGAGGGAATCCAGGACTGTCTGGAGCTGGGAAATCTTGAATCCCTGCGGGACTGGGGGTATGCCAGGGATTATGTGGAATGTATGTGGATGATGCTGCAGCATGATGTTCCGGAGGATTTTGTCATTGCCACAGGGGTGCAGCACACGGTGCGGGACTTTACGGAGAGAGCCTTCAGGGCCAATGGCATGGAGATACGCTGGGAAGGAGCCGGGGTGGACGAGAAAGGGTATGACCGGGATACGGGCAGGCTGTTGGTGTGTGTGAATCCGGACTGGATTCGTCCCACGGATGTGGACAATCTCTGGGGAGATCCCACAAAGGCCCGGGAAGTCCTGGGATGGAATCCCCAGAAGACAAGCTATGAGGAACTGGTGCGGCTGATGGCGGAACATGACCGGAGGCTGGCGGCAAAGGAAGCCCAGGTGAAACGGGCCCTGGGAGAAATGTGAGGAGTCAGGAATGCAGTATGACTATTTGATTGTCGGCGCAGGACTTTTTGGCGCAGTGTTTGCCCGGGAGGCCAGGGAAAAGGGAAAAAAATGTCTGGTAGTGGAGAAGAGGGGACATATAGCCGGGAATATATACACGGAAGAGATCAGCGGAATTCAGGTGCATCGGTACGGCGCACATATTTTTCACACGTCGGACAGAAATGTATGGGAATACGTCAATCGGTTTGCGGAATTTAACAATTATATCAATTCCCCTGTGGCCAGGTACAGGGATGAACTGTATAACCTGCCTTTTAATATGAACACATTCAGCAGGATGTGGGGGATTACCACGCCGGAGGAGGCAAAGGAGATTATCCGGAGGCAGATAGAGGATCTCCACATTACCAATCCCCGGAATCTGGAGGAGCAGGCGCTTTCTCTGGTTGGTAGGGATGTCTATGAGAAGCTGATCAAGGGATATACGGAGAAGCAGTGGGGACGGGAGTGCAGGGACCTTCCGGCTTTTATCATCAGGAGACTTCCCCTGCGCTTTACCTATGACAACAATTATTTTAATGACAGATATCAGGGAATTCCCGTGGAGGGATATACGAAGATCGTGGAGAGGCTTCTGGAGGGCACCCAGGTGCGGCTGAACACGGATTATCTGGAGCACCGGGAGGAACTGGACAACCTGGCGGAAAAGGTGATTTATACGGGAATGATTGATGCCTTTTACGACTATTCCCTGGGAGTGTTGGAATACCGTTCCCTACGGTTTGAGATGGAGGAGCTGGAGACGGAGAACTATCAGGGCAATGCGGTGGTGAATTACACGGAACGCCAGGTGCCCTATACCAGGATTATAGAGCACAAGCATTTTGTTTTCGGGAAGCAGCCCGGCACCATTCTTTCACGGGAATATCCATGTGAGTGGAAAAAGGGGGACGAGCCATACTATCCCGTGAACAATGAGAAAAACGACAGTCTCTACCAGGCCTACCGGGCCAGGGCGGAGAAGGAAGGCAAAGTGATTTTTGGAGGGAGACTGGGCAGCTACAAATATTACGACATGGATAAGGTGATCGGAGCTGCATTGGAGCTCTGCGGAAAGGAACTGTGAGGGAAGGGAGCTGACCATGAATATTATCTTGTTATCCGGCGGAAGCGGGCAGCGCCTGTGGCCTTTGTCCAATGATATCCGCTCCAAGCAGTTTATACGGATACTGACCGGGGAAGAGGGGCAGGTGGAATCCATGCTCACCCGGGTGTACCGCCAGATTCTCTCTGCGGACAGGGAGGCAAAAGTGACCATAGCCACAAGCAAAAAGCAGGTGAGCGTTATCCGCAACCAGCTGGGGGACAGGGTGGATGTGTGTGTGGAACCATGCCGCAGGGATACCTTTCCCGCAATCTGCCTGGCTGCGGCCTATCTGCAGGAACGGCAGGGGGTAGGTGAGGAGGAAGGCGTGGTGGTGTGTCCGGTGGACCCCTATGTGGAGGATTCCTATTTTGAAGCCCTGAAGGAGCTCGGACGGATGGCGGAACAGGGAGAGGCCAATCTGTCGCTTCTGGGCATCGAACCTACCTATGCCAGCGAGAAATACGGCTACATCCTCCCTGTGTCCGGGGACCGGGTAAGCAGGGTGAATACCTTCCGGGAAAAGCCGGATGTGGCAGCAGCGGAAAAATACATTGCAGAGGGAGCACTCTGGAACGGAGGCGTGTTCGCATTCCGGTTGGGATATCTGTTGGAGAAGGCCCGGGAGATGCTTTCCTTCCGGGATTACGGGGATCTGTTTGCCCGCTATGAAAGCCTGCAGAAGATCAGCTTTGACTATGCGGTGGCGGAAGGGGAGAAGGATATTCAGGTGCTGCGTTACGGGGGGCAGTGGAAGGATCTGGGGACCTGGAATACCTTTACGGAAGCCATGGCGGAGCCTGTGTTGGGGCGTGGGATTCTGAACGACACCTGCGCGAACACCCATGTGGTCAATGAGCTGAACATTCCCATTCTCTGCATGGGATGCAGGGATATGGTGGTGGCAGCCAGCAGTGACGGCATACTGGTTTCGGACAAGGTGCAGAGCAGTTATATCAAACCCTATGTGGAGCGGATGGAACAGCAGATCATGTATGCGGAGAAGTCCTGGGGAAGCTTTACCGTGCTGGATGTGCAGGAAGACAGCCTGACCATCAAGATTGTGCTGCTTCCGGGGCACGGACTGTACTATCACAGCCATGAGAACAGGGACGAGGTGTGGACCGTCATGAGCGGACGGGGCAGGGTGGTGCTGGACGGCGCGGAGAGGGCTGTTGGGCCGGGAGACGTGGTGTCCATGCCTGCAGGCTGTAAGCATACCGTTTTTGCCGATGCGGAACTGAAGATCATAGAGGTTCAGCTGGGGGAAAACATAACCGTGGAGGACAAGTGTAAATATCCCCTGGAAACGGGAAAATAGACGGGGAAAAGAAGGAGGACAGGATATGGAGCAGTTGGCGGTTTTTGGCGGGAGCCCGGTGAGGTCCACTCCCATCAGCTACGGAAAACAGTATATCGACAGGGAGGACGTCCAGGCTGTGGTGGAAGCCCTTATGAGCGAGGAACTGACCTGCGGGCCCAGGGTTCCCGAACTGGAGAAGCGGCTCTGTGAGGTCACAGGGGCAAAGCATGCGGTGGCTGTGGCAAACGGAACGGCAGCCCTGCATATTGCCGCCATAGCGGCAGGCTTTCAGGAGGGGGACGAAGTCATTGTCAGTCCCATTACCTTTGCGGCATCCGCCAACTGCATTCTGTACTGCGGCACCCGACCTGTGTTTGCGGACATTGATCCAGACACCTGCAATCTGGATCCCCGGGCCGTGGAGAAGCTGATCACACCCCGGACAAAGGGGATTGTGGCGGTGGACTTTACGGGCCAGGCCGTGGAGCATGATGCCCTGAGGGAACTTTGCAGAAAGCATGATCTGATTCTCATAGAGGACGCAGCCCATGCAATCGGCACCCGCTACAGGGGGACCCCGGTGGGAAGCATTGCGGATATGACCTGTTTCAGCTTTCATCCTGTGAAGACTGTCACCGCCGGGGAGGGCGGCGCAGTCACCACCAATGACAGCGCCCTGTACCGCAGACTGCTGCGGCTGCGCACCCACGGCATTACCCGCAGTCAGGAGGAGATGGTTCATCCCACGGACGCACGGTGGTACAATGAACAGGTGGAGCTGGGATTCAATTACAGGCTCACGGAAATCCAGGCTGCGCTGCTGACCAGCCAGTTGGAAAAGCTTCCCCTTTTTGCCGCCCGCAGAAAGGAAATTGTGGCGAAATACGATAAGGCGTTTGCAGGGATGCCGCAGATA
The DNA here is from genome assembly GCA_947367855.1 of uncultured Lachnospiraceae bacterium. Classification (GTDB taxonomy): domain Bacteria; phylum Bacillota; class Clostridia; order Lachnospirales; family Lachnospiraceae; genus Acetatifactor. The sequence continues at coordinate 42,774 of CANBFE010000019.1, forward strand.
AAGATTCAGAAGGAGATACCGGAGTCGGATACTGTGAGGCATCTGTATGTTCTCCGTCTGAACACGGAGCTGCTTACCTGTGACAGAAGACAGTTTTTTGATGCGCTGTGGGAAGAGAATATTCATTCCCAGGTACATTATCTGCCGGTTTACCGACATTCCTATTACGAAAAACTGGGTTATGAAAAGGGGCTGTGTCCCAATGCGGAGAAGTATTACGAGGAAGCCATGTCACTTCCCCTGTACTATACGCTTACGGATGATGATGTGGAAGACGTGATACATGCGGTGAAGAAAATTGTAGTATATTTCCAAAGGTAATTTGTTGCCCGGGAAAGGTATCGGGGAGAAAAGGGAGGAACGGGATCCGGAAAATGGAAGCAGGGAAAAAAGGCGCCGGAAATCACGGAAAGCGGAAGGAAGTTCATATGGAGCAGGCAGGAAGGCTGCAGGGAAACAGGAGGATGGCAGATGCCCTGATTTTCCTCTTGTTGCTCACCGGAGTGTCGGCGGTCACTCTGCTTCTGTTTTACAGGCAGACCATGGGGGAGATCCCTTCGGATATGAAGGCCTATATTCTGGAGATGCAGGGACTGGACAGCGGCTACAGTTTTCCCTATCCGCTCTTCTTCAGGCTGGCTGCATTGCTGCATCTGGCTGCATCTCCGGAGATGGCTGTGGCTCTTGCCACCATGCTTCTCAACGGGCTGGCAATGGTGGTGACCAAACTGGCCCTGAACCGTCTGGTTCTGCCCCACTGGCAGGACGGTCTGTGGGTCCGGGCGTTGGTCAGCCTGATGTCTGTCTCCCTGTTTTTCATTTCCATGCTGTATACCCCCAGGGGGATTTATCTGCCGGGAATCCATTTCCGCTATCTGGGCGTGTTTACGCCCAATCCCTTTCACAATGCCACTTACATGGCAGCCAGGCCCTTTGCCATTCTGGCTTTTCTGTGGTATGTAAAACTGCTGCCTGTGTATGAGCAGGGGATAAAGGAAACGACAAAGCGGGATTATGCCCTGTTCTCCCTTTTTCTGCTGTTGGCCACCATGACAAAGCCCAGCTTTACTTTGGTAATGGTGAGCACCTGCGGGATTCTGATGCTCTACCGTCTGATTCGGACAGGCTTCCGGGGTTTTGTGCCCGCCCTGCAGCTGGGGATGTGCTTTGTGCCCACTTTTCTGGCGCTGCTGTACCAGTATAAGGGAGTGTTCGTACCGGAGGGCGGCGAGGAAGGCGGCGTGGGCTTTGGCTTCGGGGAGGTATGGAGCCGGTACTGCGGCCTGATTCCCCTGGCAGTGTGCCTTGCCCTGGGATTTCCCCTTGCCGTGTTGGTTTTAAACTATAGGGAGTGCAGGAAAAATACGTTATTCCGTTTTTCCTGGATGCTTTACGCCGTGGGGTTCGGGGAGGCTTTTCTGATGTACGAGAAGGGATTCCGGAAGCAGGATTTCAATTTTTCCTGGGGATATATGTACGGTATCTTTTTCTGCCATTTGGCTGCGCTGGCTGTTTTGCTTCAGGTCACGGGAAGGGATTGGAAGAAGGGACGGAAGCTGCTTCTGGGGATTCAGTGGGCGGCCTGGCTGTGCCATGTGGTGTGCGGCATTCTGTATTTCCGGGACTATTTTTGCGGAAGCATGTACTATTAGGAGGATGATTGGGATCCGGGAAAAGAAGGAACGGATCGGGAAAGGATGAGGACCCATGGATAAGATAGCCGTTTTGATTCCCTGCTATAATGAGGCCCAGACCATTGCCAAGGTGATAGGCGACGTCCGGAAAGCGCTGCCGGAAGCCGTGGTTTATGTATATGACAATAATTCCACGGACGGCACAGCGGAGATCGCCGGGAAACAGGGGGCGGTGGTACGCAGGGAATATAAGCAGGGAAAGGGCAATGTGATACGCAGAATGTTCCGGGAGATCGACGCGGAATGTTACCTGATGCTTGACGGGGACGATACTTATCCCGTGGACTGCGCAGGGAAGATGGCTGCTCTTGTGTTGGAGCGGAATGCGGATATGGTGGTGGGGGACAGGCTGTCGTCCACGTATTTTTCCGAGAACAAGAGACCCTTTCACAATTTCGGAAACAGCCTTATGCGGGTTGGCATCAACGGACTGTTTCGCACGGATATCAAGGATATCATGACAGGCTACAGGGCCTTCAGCTATGAATTCGTGAAGACTTTTCCCGTTTTTTCCAAAGGGTTCGAGATAGAGACGGAGATGACCATCCATGCGGTGAATTACAATATGCAGGTGGAAAATCTGGTGGTGGAGTACAGGGACAGGCCGGAGGGCAGCACTTCCAAACTGAATACCTACAGAGACGGCATCCGTGTAATCTGCAAGATGCTGCAGCTGTACAGAAATTACAGGCCCCTGCACTTTTTCGGCGCGCTGTGCATGGTATTGGTTGTGGCGGCTGCGCTGCTGATGTTTCCCATTTTCCGGGAGTATCTGCAGACAGGCCTGGTGCCGAGATTTCCAACCCTTATTGTGTGCGGCTTTATGGTTCTGGCAGGGATTCAGTCCTTTTTTGCAGGAATGATTCTGGAAGTGCTTGCGGCCAAGGACAAGCGTGACTTTGAATACAGGCTCACCAGTATCTGCGGGGAGAAGAGACAGAAGGCAGAGGAGGGAGTCCATGAGACAGTATGCTGACAGGGAGGCGGGAATCTACCTGCGGCCCATGACGCCGGGGGACACGGAGCTGATCATAGGGTGGAGGAACAGGGACAGCGTCCGGGAGAATTTTATCTACCAGGCCCCTTTTACCAGAGAGGGACATGAGAACTGGATCCGGACCATGATAGAGACCGGGAAGGCAGTCCAGATGATTATCTGTGAGTCGGATGGGGATCTTCCCGTGGGAAGCGTGTATATCCGGGATATTGACAGGGAACATAACAAGGCGGAGTATGGCATTTTTATCGGAGAGGAAAGCGCCAGGGGAAGGGGAATCGGCACCGCTGCCGCCAGGCTCATGCTCCGGTACTGCTTTGAGGAAGAGAAGCTGCACCGGATTTATCTCCGGGCTCTGGCCGGAAACGCCCGGGCTGTCCGCAGCTACGAAAAGGCAGGGTTCCGGAAGGAGGCCTGTCTCAGGGACGACGTGAGAATCCGGGGGGAATACCGGGATATCATATGGATGGCGGCATTGAGCACGGACCGGGCAGAGAGTTGAGGTATTTATGGAACAGAGGAAAAAGGTAAGTTTTATAATTCCGTGTTATCGTTCGGAAAACACGATTTCCGGTGTGGTCACGGAGATAGAGGAAACCATGAAAGGCCTGGAACAGTATCAGTATGACATCCTGTTGGTAAATGACTGTTCTCCCGATAATACTTTTTCGGTGATACGTAAACTCTGCGGGGAACATGATTATATCAGGGGACTTGATTTTTCCAGGAATTTTGGCCAGCATTCCGCGCTGATGGCAGGGCTGCGCTATTCGGAGGGGGACTATGTGGTCTGTCTGGATGACGACGGGCAGACCCCTGCGGATGAGGTGGGCAGTCTGCTTGAGAAACTTGAGGAAGGCTATGATGCGGTGTATGCCAGATATGACCACAAGCAGCATTCCAGATTCCGTAACCTGGGCAGCCGGGTAAACGAGGAGATGACCCATGTGATGCTGGGAAAGCCCCACGAGCTGTATGTATCCAGTTATTTCGCGGTAAAGCGCTTTGTGGTGGAGGACATGATACGCTATGAGAATTCCTATCCCTATGTCATAGGTCTGGTGCTCCGGGCCACAAAGAATATCGCAAATGTGTCCGTAAAGCACAGGGAGCGGGAGGTGGGGGTATCAGGCTACACCTTTAAGAAGCTTCTGGGACTGTGGTTCAACGGTTTTACGGCGTTTTCGGTAAAGCCCCTGCGGATTGCCACTGCCCTGGGGGCAGGCAGCGCGGTGATTGGTTTTCTCTATGGCATTTATACCATTATAAAGCGTTTCCTGAATCCCAATGTGCCCATGGGCTTCAGTTCCACCATGTCGGCCATTGTGTTTTTCGGCGGCATGATCATGCTGATGCTTGGACTGATCGGGGAGTATGTAGGGCGGATTTACATCAGCCTGAACAATTCGCCCCAGTATGTGATCCGGGAAAAAATTAATTTGGAGTGAGTATGGAAAAATTTATCGGTTGGTGGAGTCGCGCGTACCGGGGGGAAAAAAGATATGTCACATTGGGAAAGGCAGTGCTTCTGGCGCTGCTGCCCCTTGCCTGTGTCCTGGCGTACTGTGGAACCCAGGGGAGAAGCCTGGGGGAAGTGTTTTTGCCGGCGTCCCAGTGGAATGACGAGCTGTTCTATTTTAAACAGGTGGAGGGTATCGTGAACTATGGCTGTCCCCAGGGATATTTCGGGTTTAACGAGAGCCATGCATTGAAGCTTTCCTTTGCCGCCTGGAGTCCGGTTCTGGTCTTTCCCTGGATTCTGTGGGGGCTTTTGTTCGGATGGAATCTGATGTCTCCTATCTGGTGCAATCTGCTGCTGCTGTCGCTGTGCTGCTTCCTCTATGTCTGGCTGGTGAGGCCTGCCTGGAAGCAGCTTGGGATACTAGCCTTTCTGTTTTGTCTCTATACACCCTTTGTCCGTTATCTGCTTTCCGGAATGCCGGAGGTGATCTGTTTCTGCATGCTGATTCTCTTTTATGCCCTGGCTGTCAGCCATCTGAGGGCGGAGTGTGTGTGGAAACTGGTCCTGCTTTTTGCTCTGTCCGGAGTGATGACGCTGATGCGGCCGTATATGCTTCTCTTTATGCTACTTCCGGCCTTCTGCTGGGTCCGCAGGGAGAAGAACGGGGGATGGAAAGGATTCCTTGGCTCTGCAGGGGTCATGGGCCTGGTGCTGGGGCTGTATGTAGGTATAAAACATTATCTGGGCGCGGAATATTTTACCCCCCTGTTTTTTACGGACTGGATTTCCGCTTATTTGGAACAGGGCATCTTTGGGGGGACAGGCTATACTGCCTCCAGGCTCTACTATATGGGAAAGGCTTTTCTGGGACATATGGTGCAGGGATTTCGCACAGGGCTGGCCTCAGGGGCTATTTTCGGCAGCTATGTGATATGCATGGGAATCCTGCTTGTACACAGCGCCGCGGACTGGGCGGCATACAGAAAAGGGAAAAAGACGGAGGGAAAGGCGCTGCTGATTGCGGAAGTGCATCTGGCATTCTCCTTTCTGGCAATGCTTTTTGCGCTGCTTCTGATGTATAAGCTGACAGAGGGGAGCAAGCATCTGCTGACCTTCCTGGCTGCCGCAGTGTTTGTGGTTCCCCTGATGGAAACCAGATACTATAAGAAAGCCGTTCTGCTGGGAGTTACCTTTGCATGGTTTTTCTCCTATAAGGCAGTGGACCCCTACGACTATCAGGTGCCCTTTGCGGAGGAGGAGAGAGCTGCAGCCCTGGAAAACTGGAGGGAGGCTCTGCAGGGGGAACTGGAGCTGGAGAGGGAGAATGCGCCCAATTATGAAAATGTGGTGATCTGGACTTTTGAGGACAGGGTGGAGGGAGAGACCGTGAACACGCCCTGGCAGCTGCTGTATGCCCTTCCGGAAGGGTTTGGCATCAGCTGCTGCATGCGGGATTACGTGACGGAGAATTTTGGGGATTTACAGAGCCGGTACCTGGCATGTCCCACGGGAGGGGATATCCAGGGAATGTGCAAAAAGGCGGGATATCCGCTGGTGTACGGGGACGGGGAACTGGTTCTGTACAGGCTGAGGTGACGCCGGACTATTGCTGAGTCCGGCGCAGATTCCCGATCAGGCTGCAGATGTTCTTTCCTATGATATAACGGCAGGGAAGGTTGGGATGCACCATATCCTGAAGATATTCCTCATGATTGTTCACGGTGATGCCAAGCTCGTTATAGTTGTCCAACAGGTCGGTGCCAAGCTCCCGGGAGAGAGCGGTGACGACTTCCACATAATCCGTGAGCACATATCCTTTCGAGCCGTGGGGTTCGGTTCCGGCATCAAAGAAATTGACGAAATTAGGGGTGCACAGGATAATCCGGGCATCCGGCCTGTTGGCACGGATGGTCTGGACAGCCTTGCGCATGGCCCCGGAGAAGGTGGATACGTCCAGGGGGTCTTCCGAGGCGATATCATAGCCGCAGAAATAGTCGTTGAGACCGTAATTGATCACAAAGCACAGCTCCTTGTCCTCGGGAGGGTCTGCAAGGTAGGCGGAAATACCACGGTACACCTGCTCTGTCTCCGGCAGGGCGGAGAGATCCCGGCTGAAGAAGGCATCCAGGATGCTGGGCAGGGCTACGGCGTCAGGAGTCGCCATAACGGCGCTGTTTCCCCCATAGCCGCAGTTGAACACCGTTGCGCCGGAGAGACCTGCAACCACGCCGGGGATGGAGAGAGTGCCCACAAAGTTGCCTATGACGCTGTCACCGAAAAAAAGAATACACATATCCGATAAATCAGGAAAGGTCTCCGGCTCACGTCTCAGTTTTTCTGTCAGCTCAGTCAGGGAACTGCAGAGGGAGGCTGCCTTTTCCTCTGTAACCAGATATTGGTAGCCGGGATTCATATGGGTCATAGCCGTCAGGGAAGCGTCTTCCGCAGAGAGCCATTCGCTTTCGTAGTTGGCGGGATTGGCGATGAGCCATTCCTGGTCAGCCAGAAAGTAGAAGTGGGAATTGGAGCTGTAGGGCAGGGCGGTAAGGAAATCACAGTAATCGGCAAGAATTCTGTCATAATCCTCCTGGGAAAGGCCTGTCCAATAGGAGGCTGAGGGGAAGGACAGCAGAATCTCAAAGCCTGCGCTTGGGTAGCGCGTGATAAGGGACCGCAGCTCTTCCGGATCCGTCATGTCCGGACGGATGCCAAGGTACACGGTCCGGATTGCGTTCCCGGATTTTGAGATTTTTTTCATATACTGTTCCATGACCTGGAACCTGGGAATGCAGTAGGAGGTTTTCAAAAGGGTCAGGCCGTAGTAGCCGGAAAAATCCTCCTCCCTGTAATTGTCCAAAGGGAACATGGACAGAAAGACAGAGTCATACCGGGTGGAGGAGATGCGCTTATAGTCTTCCCTCTGGGCCCTGGGCTTCATAAAATAGGAAAGGACAAGCAGCGCCCCTGCCAGGAGGATGACTGCCGGGATTGCCAGCAGATATTTGCTGAATTTTTTATTTTCCATGGATGCAGATCCTTTCTGAAGAAGATATTTCAGGGTATAACCCGTTCTCACTCTATGTCTCGATTTTCGTGCAAAATATGCACGAAAATACTTCGCGGAGGCACCGAATGAATCGTTCTCACTCTACCATAATTTCAGGGGGAATGCAAGTGAGAAATATTGCGCAATCCGCAGGATTGGGGTATACTAGGGGTGTTCGGGCAGGCAGTCCGCAGGGGCTGTCAGGAACAGTGACTACAAAAACGATATAAGGCGGGAAGATCTGGTTGAAAAAGAACGAAATCTGGAAAAAATATATGGGTCTGTTGGGAGCGCTGCTGTGTGTGCTGATTGTACTGGGATGTTTTGTGGCCCGGAAGGAAGGCTATCACCTGGATGAGCTTCTTTCCTTTGAGCTGTCCAACGCGGAGTTCAATCCCTGGATTGTGCCCACCCAGCCCGTGGGCAGGCTAGCAAAATTTGTCAACGAAGAGATAAGGGGCGGTTCCTTTGGGGAGACTCTGGGCAATCTGGCGGACACGGTGGAGGATGTGGCCAGGAACCGGGGGAAAAGCAGGCTTCTGCAGTATAAGGCGGATGTATATCCGGAACCGGTGTGGATAAGCGGCGGGCAGTTCCGGGATTACCTCACTGCTGACGGGGTTGACAGGTTTAATTATCTGTCGGTCTATTTTAATGTCATGGACGACAATCATCCTCCTCTGCATTTTATGCTTCTGCATACCATGTCTTCCCTGTTTCCCGGAATCATTTCCCCTCTTTTGGGATGTTTTATCAATCTTGTGGCCATCGGGGTCATCCTTTTGTGTTTTTTCGGTCTGGGGGAGCTGCTGCAGGCCAGGGGACTTCTGCCCCTGGGATACGGGAAGGCGGCGGGAATCTGCATGGCCCTGGTGTACGGGCTTTCCGGAGGCGCCATAGCCACTGTGCTGCTGATCCGCATGTACGGCGTCATGACTGCCTGCTGCGTGGGGCTGTTTTATCTGCATGTCAGGAAGTGGCTGGAGGGCGGCTTTGAGACAAAAAGGAAGAGACTGGCTGCCGTGACGGTACTGGGCTTTCTGACCCAGTATTTTTTCCTGTTTTACTGTCTGACTCTGGCTGCCGTGACTGTGGTTCTGCTGGCGGTCAGGCGCAGGTATGGGGAACTGAAGGCCTATGTCAGAACCATGGTTCTGGCCGGGGTGACAGGGGTGGCGCTGTTTCCCTTTTCCATCAAGGATGTGTTTTCCAGCGGAAGGGGGGAGGAGGCCCTGCAGAATCTGGGCAGGGGATTTTCCGGTTACGGGACCAGGCTTTCGGCTTTCGGCTCCATTCTGCTGGAGGGCTGTTTTGGAAGTCCTGCGTTGGGAATTGCAGTTCTGGCCTGCGGGGCGTTTGCGCTGTTTCTGGTATGCAGAAGGAGAAAGGCGGAGGGCGGAACAGAGTCCGGCGCACTGTGGCTTATGCTGCTTGTGCCCTGCGGCTGCTATTTCCTGCTGGCTGCCAGAATGTCGCCCTATCTGGTAGACAGGTATATCATGCCCCTGTTTCCCTTTGCCGGAATCATTCTGACACTTCTGTCAGTCCGGATTCTTGCGGGTTTTCCCGGGAAAAATCCCTGGTGGCTGCTGCTTCCGGCCCTTCTTCTGGGGGCGGTGAACCTGGCGGGCTATGACGGGGAATACTTATACAGAGGATATGAAAAGCAGTTTCAGGTGGCGGAGGAATACGGGGAACTTCCCTGTATCTGTCTGTACGACGGCGTGGGATATTACTATAATCTCATGGAATTTACGGAATATAGGGAAACGCTTCTGTTGAAGCTTCCGGAACTGGAGCAGAGGGCGGAGCGGGAGAGTCTGTCCGGACTGGGGCAGGCGGTGGTGCTGCGAAAGGGGAATGTGGAGGAGGCTGCCGTTCTGGAGGCTCTGGAGAGTTATGGCCTGGAGGTGGAGCAGGTGCTGCTTTCGGAGGAGGAGAGCGTGTACGGCGACACTGTCTACCTGGTGAGGGCAGCAGCATCTCTGCCATGATTTTACAAAAAGGGCGCTTTATGCTAAAATAGACCAGAGCGTAAAGTCTTGGGCAGCAGGGTGCTGCCGGAAAGGGGAAGGGGATGGATGGAAAAGGGAAGCAGCCAAAGCTGCCGAGAATCTATGTGTGTCATACCTATTATCATGTCTATGTGACTTTCCTGAAGGAACTGGCCCTGCTCAGGGAGACCGGGGGAAAACCGGGGGAAGAACCCGGGGCGGATCTGGTACTTTCCAGGATGTCCAATAATTTCGAGGATCTGAAAAGCCGTGTGGAAAAGGTGGGACTCTTCCGCAGGGTGCTGGAGTTCGACGAAAAGCGGGAGGATTTTTTTCCGGAGCTGGCCAGATGGAGAAAGGGAGGGGGAGGCCTCCTGGGGAATCTGTTCTGCAGGATTCGGTTTACCAGGCTGTATGCGCGGCTGGAGGCCCCCTATGTGCCTGTGGATTTCAGGGAATACAGGGATATCTATGTCTACTGCGATTCCGATCCCATAGGCTATTACCTGAATCAGAACAGGATTTATTACCATGCCGTGGAGGACGGACTGAACTGCCTGAAAAATTTCGATGCTGCCAGATATGACAACAGGGGGCATTTTAAGCTGAAGGCGTTTCTGTCCAGGTACTGCAATCTGATTTTTGTGCAAAACGGGTACGGAAAGTACTGTCTGGATATGGAAGTAAATGACATCGGGGCCATTGCGCACCCCTGCCCCAGGTACAGGGAGGTTCCCAGGCAGCCTCTTGTGGACGCCCTGGGAGAGGGGGAGAAGGATCTGATTCTCAGGGCTTTCGTCAGGGACAAGGAGACCCTGGAGAGGCAGATTGCAGAAAGCGCGGGTGTGGGGGACAAGATTCTGATTCTGACGGAGCCTCTGTGCGCTCTGGATGTGCGGGAACGGATTTTCCGGGATCTGGCGGAGCAGTATGGCCGGGAGGGAACGGTCTTCTTTAAGCCGCATCCCCGGGATGTGTTGGATTACCGCAGGCTTTTTCCGGAGTATCCCCAGTTTGACGCCACGATTCCCATGGAGATGCTGAATTTTTTTCCGGGGCTCAGGTTCCGGAAAGTGATTTCCGTATTTACGGAGGTCCGGGGCATTCAGTTTGCGGAGGAGACGGTGCGGCTGGGACCGGATTTTATGGATCAGTATGAGGACCCTGCGGTCCACAGACAAAACGAGCAGATAGGGTAGGCCCGGGGACATCCGGGCCGGCGAATGGATTGAGGAGAGCGGTCAATGGCGCAGATTTTGAAGAAATTGAATGTGTTGCTGGACGGAAAGCAGAAAAGAACCATGGCAGGGCTTGTGGTGCTGATGGTTATCGGCGCCTTTCTGCAGACTGCAGGCGTGGGGATGCTGGTCCAGGTGGTCAGCGTGGTGGTGGACCCCCGGTCCGTGGAGAACAGCGCCCTGGTAAGGGGCTTTTATGATTTTCTGGGATGCAGGGATTTCCAGAGCTTTTCCGTGACTGTGATGGTGCTTCTCACAGTGACCTTTGGGGTGAAGAATCTGTTTCTGTTTCTGCAGCAGAAGCTGACATTTGCCTTTGTGTACACCAATCAGTTCAGGACATCCGAGCGGATGATGCGGAATTACCTGCGGAGAGGCTATGAATTTTACCTGAATGCGGATACCGCTGTGGTGCAGAGAAGCATTACCTCAGATGTAAACAATATGTATGCCCTGATTCTGGCCCTGCTCCAGCTGGTGTCGGACGGGGTGGTGTCCCTGTTTGTGATAGGGTACTGTCTGATGACCAACGGACTGATGACAGTTCTGTTGGCATTTTCCCTGGGGATTTTGATGGCAGTGGTGAAAAAGGTGCTGAAACCTGTGATGTACAGGGCGGGAAAGGAAAACCAGGATTACTACAGCAGCCTGTTCAAATGGATTTCACAGACAGTCCAGGGAATCAAGGAAGTGAAGGTTACCTGCAAGGAGCAGTATTTTGTGGAGGAGTACTGCAGATGCGGCAGGGGGTATGTGGAGGCTGTGCAGCGGCGGGATCTGTACAACAATGTGCCCAAGCTTCTCATAGAGACTGTCTGCATTGCGGTGATGATGGGGTATATGATAGCGCTTACCCTTCTGGGAAGCGGCACTGGGAATATGCTGGAGGTGCTGACCACTCTGGCGGCTGCGGCCTTTGTGCTTCTTCCTGCCGTGAACAGGATCAACAATCAGATGAATGCCATTTCCTTCTGTGAACCCTTCTTTATGGGGGTCAGCGACAATCTGCAGGAAGAGATCGGCGATGCAAGGGTGGACATGTCCTTTGCCACGGACGAGGAGGAGAAGCTTCCCCTGAAGCAGTCCATAGAATTAAAGGATATCGTCTATGCCTATCCCAACAGCGACAAGCTGATCTTTGATCATGCGGACCTCACCATACCGGTGGGCTCCGCAGTGGGAATCGTGGGAACCTCCGGGGCGGGAAAGAGCACCCTGGTGGATATTCTTCTGGGGCTTCTGGAGGTGAGGGAAGGCTCCATCCTGGCGGACGGACAGAACGTGAAAGGCCATTACAGGAAGTTTCTGAAAAATATCGGTTACATTCCCCAGATGATTTTCATGCTGGACGACACCATCAGAAGGAATGTGGCCTTTGGCGTGCAGGACGGTAAGGTGGATGAGGACAGGGTCTGGGAGGTGCTTCGGGAAGCGAGGCTGGACGAATTTGTGAAGTCTCTTCCGGAGGGCCTGGACACAGGAATAGGGGAGCGGGGAATCCGGCTTTCCGGCGGGCAGAGGCAGCGGATCGGCATTGCCCGGGCGCTTTACTATGACCCGGAGGTGCTGATTCTGGACGAGGCCACGTCCGCTTTGGACAATGACACGGAAGGCGCCATTATGGAGTCCATCAACAGTCTTCACGGCAGGAAGACACTGATCATTATAGCGCACAGACTGCAGACCATCGAGAAGTGCGAACTGGTCTACCGGGTGGAGGACGGAAAACTGGTCCGGGAACGGGAAGGCGTGGAAAAGGGAGAAAGAGAAAGGGATTGAAAAGATGAAAAAATTGGCGGTTATCACGGCCAGGGGAGGAAGCAAGCGGATTCCCCATAAAAATATAAAGGATTTCTGCGGCAGGCCCATACTTGCCTATTCCATTGAGGCAGCCCTGAAATCAGGGGTTTTTGACACTGTGATGGTGTCCACTGACGATAAGGAGATTGCCCGTGTGGCAGAGGAGTGCGGGGCGGAGGTGCCCTTCTTCCGGAGCGGGGAGACTTCCGGGGATTTCGCCACAACGGCCCAGGTGCTTTTGGAGGTGCTTGAGGAGTACGGGAAGAGGGGACAGTATTTTGACCTGTTCTGCTGTATTTATCCCACGGCCCCCTTCCTCACGGCAGAGAGGCTGAGGGAGGCCATGGAGCTTCTGGAGAGCTCCGGAGCGGACTGCGTGCATCCTGTGGTGCGCTTTGGCTTTCCGCCCCAGCGCTGCCTGGTGATGGAGGACGGGTATCTGAAATTCAAGTGGCCGGAGTACCGCAATACCAGATCCCAGGATCTGGAGCCTTTTTACCATGATGTGGGACAGTTCTACTGCCTGAACAGGGCCAGTTTTGCCAGGCAGAAAACCACGGTGATGGAGAAGACCATTCCTGTGGTTCTGTCGGAGCTGGAGATCCAGGATATCGACACGGAAGAGGACTGGAGAGTGGCGGAGGCCAAGTACCGTCTGCTGCGCGGCGGGATTGTGGAGTGAGCGCAGGGCGCGGGGACAGAGGGACAGGAGGAAATGCGGATGATCTGGATTCGGGCGGACGCCAACCATAAGATAGGTTCAGGGCATGTGATGCGCTGCCTTTCCATTGCCGGGGAGCTGAAACGGCAGGGAGAGGAGGTCTGCTTTCTGGTGGCGGATGAGGAATCCCTGCCGCTGCTTCAGGCCAGGGGACAGGAATTTCTGGTTCTGCATTCCGATTACCTGGAGCCGGAGGGGGAACTGGAACGCCTGGAAGAGCTTCTGCGGGAGCGGAAACCGGACTTTTTCCTGGCGGACAGCTATTATGTGACCGAAGCGTATCTGAGCAGGGTCAGGAGGCTGGTTCCCGTGGGATATCTGGACGATCTGGGCCGCGACTTTGCGGTGGATCTTCTGATCAATTACAATATTTTCTGCGACGATTTTTCGTACAAAATGATGCCGCGGGACAAAATGCTGACGGGAGTGGCCTATGCGCCGCTGCGGAAGGAATTTTCGGGGGTAAGCTACAGGGTGCGGGAGAAAGCGGCCAGGGTGCTGATCACCACCGGGGGCAGCGACGGGTACAATCTGGCGGGACAGCTGTTGGAAAGGGTTCTGTCACATCCTCCGGCTTCCGGGCTGGAGTACCGGGTGGTAAGCGGCGCCTATAACCAACACCTGGAAAAACTGGAAGCTCTGGCCGCAGGGCGTCCCAATGTCCGGATATACAGCAATGTCAGTCAGATGCAGGAGCTGATGAAAGAATGTGACATTGCTGTCAGCGCAGGGGGATCCACCCTGTACGAGCTGTGCGCTGTGGGAGTGCCCATGATCTGCTTTTCCTTTGTGGAGAGCCAGGGACGCATTGTGGAATGCTTCCGGGAGAAGGACCTGGTCTGTTACGGGGGAAGCTATCTCACCCTGGGAAAACAGCTGTTGGAGGATATAACTGACAATATTGTCAGGTTAATGGAAGACCCGGCGCTGCGGCGAAAGTACAGCGAAAAAATGAAATCCCTTGTGGACGGGCAGGGCGCCGCAAGGATTGCAGAAAGGCTGACAGCCGGGAGGAAGGGATTATGAGAAGCTTGTCCGGCAGGAGAATGGCAGTATACGGTATGTTTTCCGCAGTGCTGTTCCTGGCGCTGTTCCTGGCAACCTTCCGCAGGAGAACGGACGGAATGGAAAGGCAGCAGGTCAGCATCGTTGCTTTCGGGGACAGCGTTTTCGGGGAGGTTCGGGATGAGACCTCCGTTCCGGCCCTGCTGCAGGAACTGACAGGAAAGTCAGTGTACAATGCCGGTATGGGCGGGACCTGTATGGCAAGGCAGCCCCAGGGGCGGAGAATGGACTATGGAAAGGATTCCCTGTCCATGGTGGGACTGGCCAGGGCCGTCGGAACGGACGACTTCGGGGTGCAGCAGACCGTGCGGATGCGGGAGACCAATGCGGAATATTTTGAGGAAGACATTGACAGACTGGAGACCATAGATTTCTCCCGGGTGGAAACAGTGCTGATTCAGCAGGGGGTCAATGATTACCATGCGGGGATTCCCATTGAGAACCCGGAGGAGCCCTATGACGAGTATACTTTTCTGGGCGCTTTGAGGACTACGGTGGCATATCTGCGCAGGGCCAATCCCGATGTCCGGATTGTGCTGGTCACCCCCACCTATACCTGGTATATTTTCACCGGGCTTACCTGTGAGGAGGCGGACCAGGGGGGAGGTTTTCTGGAAGAATATGTGGAAGCGGAGCTTGGGGTGGCGGAGGAGCTGGGGATTGAGGTCATAGATATGTATCATGATTTTTTCCCCCACGAGACCTGGGAGGATAAGGATGTGTACACCAGGGACGGTCTCCATCCCAACGGGGAAGGCCGGGAAAAGCTGGCCCGGCGCATAGCGGAAGTGTTGGAGGGATAACAGACAGAAGGAGGATGGGAATGAAGTCACCCGCAGAGGTATTTCGGCTTGTATACGGAAAAATCAGGAAGGAGTGGAAGGCTGCGTTTCTGGGCTGTTTTCTGGCAGGGGTGCTGGTCCATATGCCGGTGCTGCTGTCGGACATTCCAAACCATGACGGACTGGACAGTATGTATTTTGACCAGAATATGATCACATCCGGCAGATGGTTTCTCACTGTGGCCTGTGGAATTTCCTCCTACTATACCATTCCCTGGTTCATCGGTCTTCTGGGGCTTTTCTACCTAAGCTGCGCCGCCGCTGCGGTGTGTGAGCTTCTGGAAGTGAGAAAAGCATGGGCAGGGGCAGTGGTGGGAGGCCTTATGGCCGTATTTCCGGCAGTGGCCTCCACATTTGCCTATGTGTTTACCCTGGACGGTTATATGATGGGGATTCTGCTGGCTGTACTGGCAGTGCTGTTTACCAAAAAGCTGCGGCTGGGTTTTCTGCCGGGGGCGGTGTGCCTTGCCCTCAGCATGGGCATATATCAGGCCTATCTGCCGGTGGCCATGATACTTTCCCTGTTCTCCATTCTGATGCTGCCGGGAGGGGAAAGTGCGGAGAAGCCCCTTTCCGGAGGAGTGATCCCGGGCATCCTGCGTTATCTGTATATGGGAATCCTGGGCGCCGGGCTGTATTACAGTCTTCTGCAGGTGTTGTTAAAAATGCAGGGAAAACAGCTGGATACCTATCAGGGAATCGACGGCATGATGTCCGGAGCCTCGTCGGGAAGGGGAATCCTTGGGACTGCGGCAGATATGTACCGGGATTTTTTCCGTTTTTCCTTTGGGGGAAATGTGCTGTTTCAGAATGTGTTTTCCGCGCTGGCCTGGATTTTGCTGGCCGTGACTGCGGCATGGGCGGGGATTTTGTGGTGCCGCAAAAGAAAATACTGGAAGAATCCGGTTTTGCTGGTTATAATGATAGCAGTGCTGTTTGCCCTGCCGGGGGCCACCAATATCATTCTGCTTGTCTCCCCGGGGGTGAATTATCATCTGCTGATGCGTTATCAGTGGGTGCTGTATGCCGTGGGCGCGGTGGCCCTGGGTGCAGGCTGCAGGGAGGAGGAATCCGGGGGATCCTGGCAGGAGTGGACAGCGCTCCTGGCGGCGGTTCTTCTGATTTTCTGCTATTGCATCACGGACAATATCGCCTATGCCAATCTGCAGAGGCGGTATGAGAAGACCTATGCCTACTGTGTGAGACTGTTGGACAGGATAGAGCAGACGGAAGGCTATTACCAGGGAATTCCTGTGGCCATGGTGGGCGTGGTGGGGGATGAGGTTTACCCGGTAACGGATATCACCCTTCCCGTGACTTCCGGGATGATCGGCATGAGCGGGGACAGCCTGCTGTATATGGGGAAAAACTATGAGATTTTTATCCGGAATTATCTGGGGGCAACCCTGAACCTGCTGCCTGCGGAGGCTATGGAGGAGATGTATTATTCGGAAGAATACATTGCCATGGACAGCTTTCCGGGAAAGGATTCCATCCGCGTCATTGACGGGATTATGTACATTAAGACAGAGAATGCCACGCGCTGAGTGTGGAGAAACCGGGGTCAGGAGTAAATGGCTTTATTATCAATTGTTCTGCCGGCATATAACGAGGAAGAGAATATAGCGAATACTGCGGAAGTGCTGTCCGGACTTATGGAGGAAAACAGGATTGACTACGAACTTATATTTGTAAGCGACGGCTCCAGGGACGGGACTTTTTCGGAGATCCGGAAGGCTGCGGAAGCAAACCCCAGGATCCGCGGGGAGGAGTTTTCGCGCAATTTCGGCAAGGAGGCCGCCATTTTTGCGGGACTGGAGATGAGCAGGGGCAATGCCGTCATTGTGATGGACTGTGATCTGCAGCATCCGCCGGAAATGATTCCCTTGATGTGGGAGAAATGGAAGGCAGGGGCAGAGGTGGTTGAGGGCATTAAGCTGAGCAGGGGAAGGGAAAGCCTGGGACACAGGCTTTCGGCAGGACTGTTCTATAAGATTATGAGTAATCTGATCAGGATGGACATGAATGCGTCCTCAGATTTCAAGCTTCTGGACCGCAAGGTGGTGGACGTGCTGCTGACGCTGCCGGAGCGCAATACTTTTTTCCGGGCGCTGAGTTTCTGGGTGGGATTCCGGACGGATTCGGTCTCCTATGAAGTGCGGGACAGACAGTACGGGCAGAGCAAGTGGTCCTTTTTCAGCCTGATGAAATATGCCGTTACCAATGCCACGTCCTTCAGTACGCTTCCCCTTCAGCTGGTGACGGTAATGGGACTGGTCTCCATACTGTTCAGCCTGGTTCTGTTTGTGCAGACACTGGTAAAGTATCTCTCCGGAACTGCAGTGGAGGGGTTTACAACGGTAATTCTGCTGATCCTGATCATCGGGGGCTTTCTGATGCTGAGCCTTGGAATCATCGGCCATTACATTGCCAGAATTTATGAGGAAGTGAAGGGACGGCCCAAATATATCGTCAGCAGGAGAACTGGGCAGAAGACGGAAGAGGAAACAGGATCGGAAGATCAGAAACTGTAACGGGAAGGAAGAGAGGTTAGCCATGATCAATTTTAACGTACCGCCTTATGCGGAAAAAGCATATGAATATATACGGGAATGCGTGGAAAAACAGAAAATATGCGGAGACGGAGCCTATACGCAAAAGTGCAACCAGTGGATTGAGAAGAATACGGGAACTGCAAAATGTCTGCTGACCACTTCCTGTACCCATGCCACGGAGCTGGCGGCGCTGCTGCTTCCACAGATCGGCAGGGGGGATGAGGTCATCATGCCTTCCTTTACCTTTGTATCCACAGCCGATGCCTTTGTGCTCCGGGGAGCGGTGCCTGTGTTTGTGGATATACGTCCGGATACAATGAATATAGACGAAAAACTGATAGAATCTGCCGTGACGGAGCGCACCAGGGCCATTGTGCCTGTGCATTATGCAGGCGTCGCCTGCGAGATGGATTCCATTATGGAGACCGCAGAGCGCCATGGACTTGCAGTGATTGAGGATGCGGCCCAGGGAATCATGTCCACCTATAAGGGAAAGGCACTGGGAACCTTCGGCAATTTTGGCTGCTTCAGCTTTCATGAGACGAAAAACTACAGTATGGGAGAGGGCGGAGCGCTGCTGATCCGGGACCCCGGGGATGTGGAGGCGGCAGAGATTATCCGGGAGAAGGGCACCAACCGGAGCAAATATAACCGGGGGCAGATCGACAAGTACACCTGGATCAATTACGGTTCCTCCTATCTGCCCAGCGACATGAATGCAGCCTATCTGTATGCGCAGCTGGAGATCGCGGAGGAGATTAATGAGGCGAGACTGGCCTGTTGGAACCGTTACTATGAAAATCTGAGGCCTCTGGCGGAGGCGGGAAAAATAGAGCTTCCTGTGGTTCCGGAGGGCTGTGTGCACAATGGGCACATGTTCTACATCAAGACGGCGGATATTGAGGAGCGGACAGAGTTTATCGCTTACCTCAAAAAGAGGGAAGTCCACGCGGTATTTCATTACGTTCCTCTCCACACGGCTCCTGCCGGACTGAAATTTGGCAGATTCCACGGGGAGGACAGATATACCACCAGGGAGAGCGAACGCCTGGTACGTCTGCCCATGTATTACGGGCTGAAACAGGAACAGGTGGATTATATCTGTGATACCGTAAAAGAATTTTATGCTTGAGGAAGGAACCGGAATCGGTGACGGCAGGAGAGGGATGCAGTTGGGAAAGAAGGCGGCCGTCCATGTGGGGGCGGTGATCAGGGGAACGCTTTTCATAGGGTTTTCGGTTCAGATTCTGCTGGGACTGGCCTGGATGGGGGCCAATTTCCTGTCCAGGCAGGATTTTCCCGAGCCGGAGTCCGCCCTGTACAGGGCGCTTGCGGGGCTGACGGGCGAGAATCCGCAGATCCTGTATCTGCTGCAGCTGGGAGCGGCGTTTTATGCGGTATCCCTTTTTCTGAACACCCTGTTGGGAGAGATACGGCAGGGGGATTCCTGGGGCAGATGCCGCAGAATATGGGAGATACTGGCAGTGATGACCTATCCCTTTGCCATGCAGTGTCATCTGGCGGTGCTGCCGTTTTCCCTGATGGGAACGCTGCTGTTTCTGCTGTTTTCTTTTCTGGCGCAGCTTCTGCTCTGCAGGAAAGGGAAAGAGGAGCAGGGGAAAAAGCGCCGGATGCCAGAGCTGTCTGTGGGAATCCTTCTCTGCGGGGCACTGTGGTTTGCTTTTTGCCTGGATCCGGGGGACGGGGAAAAACCGGGACGCAGCCTGGAGGCAGCCATGGCAAGCCGTTTTGCCTGGTTTACCATGTGGAACGATCAGGGACTATGGGACCCGGAGCTTCAGGAGACAGTGAAGGATGTTCTGTGGGAGAGCGGGTACTGTCCGGGTAACATGGAGATTCTGGAAAAGGCCATGGAGGAGAGACTGGAGCCGGAGGAGGCAGGGAAATATTACCTGCAGATGGCGGAGACAGGGTGGAAATATCACAGACCCATGGTCATCCGGCAGATCGGCTGGGATGTGCTGGGATATCTTGTAACTCCGGTTGTAGTCCAACTGCAGCTTCAGGGGGAAGCCTATGACTCCTATACCGGAAGAAACTATGAGGCCATGGGCGGGCATTGCCCTGCGCTGACAGGATACTATGTGGATTACGGATGCTGGTGGTTTAAGGCATCCCTGCTTCTGGCACTGGTTTCTGGCGGGGTCCTGGTTCTGTCCGGAAGAAGCCGGAGACCGGGACCCGGGGTGGCCGCCGTGGCTGTCTGCATGGCGGTTATGGGGCTGCTGGCGCTTGCGCTCACCATGCGGGGTGCAGGGATCATGGATTATAAATATACAGTGACTGCAGGCGGCCTGTGGCTGGCTTTTGCGCTTCTGGCCATGGGAGACACAGGGCGGGAAAGGGATAGAAGACAATGATAATACAGCTGTTGATTTTGTTTTTATTGCTTCTGGCAGTTCCCGTGGCAGTGGGGGAGCTGTTTATAAAGGCTGACGGCCTGGCCGGAAATCTGCTTTTCCGGTGGGTCAGCGGTCAGTTTCTGCTGTGGGCCGGATTTCAGCTCATCTGTGTTCCGCTTATCCTGCAGGAAAGGAGCTTCGGGTTTCTGGTGAAGCTGTTTTCGGGATATATATTGGCGCTGCTGCTTCTGGCGGCAGCAGCCAGGATAAGGCGCCCTCTGAAGGGAAGAGCCGGGCGGGTATGGCCTGCCGTGGGCGGACAGAGGATGCAGGGGCTGCCGGTGTGGCTGCTTTTCTGGGGAATGCTGCTGTTTCAACTGGTACAGGCGGTGCGGCTGTCCTATGGGGATACGGATGATGCCTATTATGTGGCTGTATCCTCCATAACCCAGAATGCGGACACCATGTACCAGAAGCTGCCCTATACAGGCGGGGCTACGATGCTGGACATCAGACATGGCCTGGCGCCCTTTCCTATCTGGATTTCCTATCTGGCAGAGCTGTCGGGCATGCAGGCCGTAATCGTGGCCAAAGTGGTGGTGCCCGTGGCTCTCATCGCCATGACCTATGCCATTTTCGGTCTCATTGGAAGGCTTCTTTTCCCGGAAAAGGGAAGACAGATGGCCCTGTTTCTGGTATTTACGGAAATTCTGGTTCTGTTTGGAAACACCTCCATCTACACAATGGAAAATTTCATGATAGCCAGAAGCAGGCAGGGAAAAGCTGCCCTGGGCAGCATAGTGATTCCCTTTCTGCTGCTTCTGATTTTGATCCTGCTTAAGAAAATGCAGGAGAAGGAAAGCATTTCACTGCGGTTCTGCCTGATGCTGGGAACGGTTACAGTGACCGGATGCCTCTGCAGTACCCTTGGGGCGCTGCTTGTCTGCCTGGCCATGGGGACTGCAGGACTGCTTGCTGCCCTGTGCTACAAAAGGTACAGAGTGCTCATTCCCATGGCAGTGAGCTGTATACCCTGTATCGTTTATGCATGCTTATATCTGTTTTTTGACTGAGGGGAGGCTGTATGTGGAGAGATGTGATCGAGCTGTTTCAGGCATATATGGGCACGGGAATGATTGTCATATGGTACATGATCTCCCTGGTGTACCTGTGGATAAATGAAAAGAGAAAGGACCTGCGCATTCTGTTTCTGTATTTTCCGGTGATTCTGCTGCTTGTGTACTTTAACCCGCTGTTTGCCGGACTGGTGTACAGGGCGGCCGGGGGAGAGGTGTATTACCGCATTCTGTGGCTGCTTCCCGTAACCCTTACCATTGCCTATGCCTGTGTGCAGATCAGCAGGCGGATCGCCGGGACCCAGGCAGCACCGGGAAGTTTTTTTCATGGAAAGGAAGGTCTGCTGGCGGATCTGGCTGCCCTGTCCATGGCTGGGGCCGTTGCCGTGTCCGGCAGCCTGATATACAGCAGTCCGCTTTTCTCCAGGGCGGAGAATCTGTATCATGTGCCGGACAGCGTGGTTCATATCTGCGATGAAATCAATGTGCCGGGACGGGAGGTAATGGCAGTGTTTCCCATGGAACTGCTGCCCTATGTAAGGCAGTATTCCCCTGTCACATGCATGCCCTATGGCAGGGAAATGACTGTGGAGAGATGGGGATATTATCATCCCCTTGCGGAGGCCATGGAACAGGAAATCATCTCTCTGGAAACTCTGGTTCCCCTGGTCCGCCAGGCCGGATGCCATTACTGCATTTTCCGGGAGGACCAGAAACTGCAGGGCGATCCGGAGGATTACGGTTGGGTGGAATTCGGGAAAACTGACGGATATGTCATATACCGGGATCCTGCTACGGAGCTGGTGATTCCGTAGCGGATCTGGAGGGATCCCTGTCACTGAAGTAGTTGAGCGCGTCCACAAAGCGCTGGGCTACTTTTTTTCTGCCCTCCAGGTTCAGGTGCAGGTGGTCGGTGAGATAGTCTTTGGCCTGGTCCTCATTGATGGTGCCGTACAGGTTGTCCACAAAGGTAACCTGCCTGGAGTTGCAGGAGGCATACTGCTTGATCACATAGGTGCTCAGCACATCCTCCCCGTACCGCTGGATGTCGCTGCTGATATAGTTTCCGTTTTCGTCCAGACCATAGGCGTAGGCAGGGGACAGAACCATGACGCGGATATGGGGGGCGCAGAAGCGCAGCAGTTCAATGGTGGCTTCCGTGCTGCCGGTAAACTGTGTGAGATCCGTGGCATCCCCGTCGTTGTACATGCCGTGTCCGGCCAGATAATCGCTGCCGTCATACATGAGGACTACCACGTCAACGTCGGCAAAATCCAGGGATTTCAGGGTGTCGAATACCTCCTGGGCTTCGGCAGGGGCGTCTTCGCCCAACGCCGCAACACCTGTCTGATAGTCCAGGTCAAAGGAGCGGGGAAAATCCATGCCAAGGGAGCACAGCCAGTAGGGATTAAAGATGTCCCAGGGATTGGCGTTGGCATCCAGCTCTGCAGCCCCCGCAGCCAGATAACTGCCGCTGACGGAACAGTTGTAAACTGTGGCGCCGGTCATTTCCCGGATCATATTGGCCAGATTGTCGGGGGAATCCCTGTCGTCCGCAAAGGGCGCGTTGCCCAGCAGCAGTATGGTGGATTCAGGTCCGTAATGCCTGTACTGGGGGTTGCCTTCGGCATCAAACAGGGGGAGTATGGTGTCGAAATTATCCTCATAGGTGCCGGGACCGTCCTTGAATATTTCGTCCAGGTCCACGAGTACGCCGAAGTTCAGGATTTTATAAATGATGCCGCCGATAAAGAGCAGGAATACCAGGCCCAGCACCACATGGATATTGACATGGGAAAGAGGGCCCTTCTTTCCGGATTTTACGGGTTTTGCCACAGAGAGGGCCGGGGCAGAGCCTTCCGGGGAAGCCGAAACATTTGAAGCTTCTCCGGACGCGCCGGATTCCAGGTCTATGATATCGATATCGGGTATGGGAAGAAGGCCTGCCTTCTGATTGTCGTTTGTATTTTTCCTGTTTTTCATGTGGCTCTCCGTTTCTTTTTTATTACTACTATTTTACTATTATGGGATTGGAAAGTCTACATTATTAATACGATTTAAAAGATTTTAAGAAATTATGAAGAAAGGAAGTTGTCACTTGAAGAAGCAGGCACAAAATGCTATAATATTACAAAATTGTTACGTTTGTGGTCTTGGGAGAGGATGGGTATTATGAAAAATTTATTCCGTCGTGTCAGAGAGTCCGGTGAAGCCATGGAAAAGGCAGGCCGGGAAAAAGATGAATGGGAATATGACTGGGACGATGTGGGGGAGGAACCCTGTAGCCGGGAGACAGATGGCGATGCCTGGGAGGATGAGCTGCCGGAGGACGGGGAGGCGTTTTATGAAACCCCGGAGGAGGAAGAATATTACGCTGCAGAGGATTATTATGAGGCAGAAGAATACTGTGAGGCAGAGGAATACTGCGAGGCAGAGGATTATTATGAGGCAGAGGAAGACCGCTTTGTGGAGGATGACTCTGAGGATGCGCTGTATTACGCAGGAGAGGATTCCGGGGAAGAAGTATATTATGCAGAGGATGCATTAACGGATGCAGCAGGGAGGAAAAGGCAGACGCCTGCCTCCCGGGAAAACTTTCTGGCAAAGGTTGGAAGACTGTTTCACAGCATGGATGTAATGGACAGGGTGATGGTTGCGGCCGGAGTGGCAGTGCTTGTGATGGCCATTGTCACGGGAGCCGTATTTGTCAATTTCAATCTGACGAAAAGGCAGCTGTCCGATTTTGCCGATGTGGGTACCCAGCTGAACGGAATCAACCTGATAGGGGAGGCAGGTCTGCTGGCGGTAGCCAATGTGCAGATGGCAAAGTTCAACGGGATAACGCCGCCTCCGGAGGAGGAACCCGGGAAAGACTACAACGAGACAGGCTATGAGAGGGAAGTGGCCGTTGAACCTGATTTTACATCGGTTCAGAAAGACCTGAAGATAAAGTTTGTCAACCGGAAAAACGAAAAACTGGTTGCAAATGTACCTTTTTCCGTAGCAGTTACGGATCCGGAGGGAAAGTCCCATATCTGGTCCGACGACGATATGGACGGCATTATCTACAAGAAGGATATCGCGCCGGGTACATATGAGGTGGCCATGGAGCCTCTGACAGATGAAAAATATGCCGGATACACCCTTTTTACGGACAAACGTTCCGTGGAAGTGAAGAAGGAGATTTCCTACAACAAGGTAGACGTGGCGAATGAAGTGAAGAAGGAAAGCGAGATAAACGCTGCCCTGGAGGATACCCGGAAAAACGAAACCGTGGTGGAATCGGCCCTGGAGGATACCGTGGCCTGGGTGGAGAGCAAGGTGATCTCGGCCACCTATCATGAGGTGGCAAAGAACACCATTCCGGACCCGCTGACCCTTTCCGTGGCCAGAGGAATCTTATACATGAGCGGACAGGATGTGGCCGGGGGTTCTGCGGCAGAGGAAAGTAAGGAGCGCACAGCGGAAGACAGCTCACAGGGAGACACCGGGTTACCGGAGGAGCAGGAGCCGGAGGGAACGGAGGAAACGACTTCGGAACCTACCCAGGCACCCACACCGGAGCCGACGCCGGAGCCAACGTCCACACCGGAGCCGACGCCGGAACCGACACCCACCCAGGCGCCCACACCGGAGCCGACACCGGAACCTACGCCCACCCAGGCACCCACGCCGGAACCTACGCCCACCCAGGCACCCACACCGGAACCTACGCCGACGCCCACACAGACGCCCACACCGGAGCCGACCCCAACGCAGCCGCCTGCGCTTTCCAAGGGGACAGTGGCAGTCATGCCTGCA
Source organism: uncultured Lachnospiraceae bacterium (assembly GCA_947367855.1). Taxonomy (GTDB): domain Bacteria; phylum Bacillota; class Clostridia; order Lachnospirales; family Lachnospiraceae; genus Acetatifactor. The sequence continues at coordinate 67,428 of CANBFE010000019.1, forward strand.
ACGCTGAATGGAACGCCGGGGATGACCCTGGCTGCAATGGCTGCAGCGTCAGGATTTACACCCGGACATAAAATTGTATACTCTGCGGCGTCAGCCGACGGCGCTGTGGCTACGGCAGCAGTTGACGACCGGGGTAATATCAATGTGACGATGGTGGCTGCGGGAACCACGACTGTTACCATAACGGCAAATTATGAGAACGGCACGGCGGAGACCCAGGCGTCCGCCTCCATCCAGGTAACCGTGGCTGCAGGAAACCGCAGCATAAAGCTGGATAAGGAAGCAGTGACAGTGTTCACCCAGACTCCTGTAGTTCTTCAGGCGGAAGTCATCAACGCATTTTCCGGCACATCGCCCGTGACGGCGCAGTCATCGGATACAGGCATTGCCACCGTAAGCGTGGAAGGAAGAAACATCACGGTAAACGGCGTTGCGGAAGGCGTTGCGGTTATCACCGTAAGGCATCTGGAAAACGGCCAGGAGGTCAGCGCCACCTGCGCAGTCACAGTAAAGATGCATCCCAGGGAGGATAAGCTTACGCTGCTGAAGGATGCGGGCGGTGAGCAGCTCTATGTGATGGAAGGCAATAACTACAGGGAGGCCGTGAGGGCTGACTACTATACGGCTGAAAAGTTTTTTGTCAAAGGCGATGCAAAGTACACAGGATGGCAGACCCTGGACGGGAAGGTCTATTACTTTACTGCAGACGGCAGCAGGGTTACCGGGGAGCAGGTTATCCAGGGGGCAAAGTACAATTTTGCCAGTGACGGCGCGCTGGTGACGGGAAGCAACGGAAGCCAGGGAATTGACGTTTCCAAATGGAACGGCTCCATTGACTGGAATGCGGTGAAGAATTCGGGAATTACCTTTGTGATCATCCGGTGCGGATACAGAGGGTCCGCAGAAGGCAAACTGATAGAAGATCCCAAATTTGAAACCAACATAAAGGGAGCCTCGGCTGCAGGGCTGAAGGTGGGAGTATATTTCTTCTCCCAGGCAGTGAGTGAGGTGGAGGCGGTGGAAGAGGCTTCCATGGTTTTGGACCAGATCAGCCGGTACAAGATTTCCTATCCTGTTTTTCTGGATGTGGAAGCCAGCGGCGGCCGGGGAGATAAGATCGACAAGACCACCAGAACAGCAGTGTGCAGGGCATTCTGCCAGACCATTCAGAATTCAGGTTATACGGCAGGCGTTTATTCCAATAAAGTATGGCTTGAGAGCAAGATCGACGCGGGCAGCCTCAGCGCATACAAGATCTGGCTGGCGCAGTATGCAGCCAGTCCCTCGTACAAGGGCAGATATGATCTGTGGCAGTACAGGTCTAACGGAAGTGTCAGCGGCGTCAGCGGACAGGTGGATATGAATATCAGTTATCTTGGTTATTGATCCGGATGCAGAAACAGAAACCTGCGCCTGGTGAAGTGTTGCTCCATGGGTTGCCTGTGAGTAACATTTCTCCGGGGGCAGGTTTTTCTTGCCAAAAAAAGTTGCTAAGTATGAAAATACATGGTAAACTATACGCAGTAGCGACTACTAATGATGTTTAAAGAATGGAGGCTGATATGAAACGCTTTGTCTTTGATAATTTAGTGTATAAGCCGTGAAACCATTACAAAAGATGCGTTGGATAAACTGATTTTGATAGAGGGAAGACTTGATGCCGGAAAAGATCTTTCGGGTGAAGAAGAGAGTTTTCTGGAACAGTTTCATGAGAAAAAACAGATATTGCCGCCAGAGATTATGGAAGAGGTAGACAGACGGTTGGAGAAGGAATCCGAACTTCATCTGTCAAAATTTCCAGTCAGGGGTGTTACCTTTAATATCACACATAGTTGTAATTTTCGCTGTGACTATTGCTATCAAAGAAAATATAAAGATAAACCGGAGTATGGTTTCAATATGAGTGTGGAGGATATTGTTTCTTTTATGGAATATCTTAAACTGCCGTATTTTGATGATACCGGCTTCGAAGAGATTGTGGTGAGCGGTGGGGAATCGCTTCTCCCGTCTAACATTGATGTGATTAATTATATTTGTAAGCATGTACCGGCGGAAAAGAAAGTATTATTTACGAATGGCATTAATATTTTACAATATAAAGATAAGGTTCTGTTTGAAGCTTTTGATGAAGTCCAGTTATCCCTTGACGGTCCGGATGCTGTGATCCGGCAGGTAAACCATTGCGGGGAAGCGTTTAATAAAATTATTGACGGAATCAGATACCTGCAGCAGATGAACAAGCGGATCAGGATAGTAACCATGTGGACAAAGGAGCTGCGCAGCCATATTACGGAATACATAGAATTGCTGAAGGAAAGCAGAATCCTGGAACATCCGGGCACGACAATAAAGTTTGTTTTGGCCAGGGATTATTATACAAGAAGCAGTATAGACAGAGAGTTTTACACCTGGGATGAAATAGTGGAAGATTTGGAAAGATACCGGCCTCTTTTTCGCGAGATCAACAGTTATTTGGAGATTTCCTCGGAGATCGGGAGACTGGGAGGGCTTCTGCACAGACCTGTAAATGAAAGGCGTAATCTGAAATACAATGTATGTGACATCACAAAATCGATTCCCATGGTACTTGAACCAAACGGGGATATATACTGGTGCCTGTGCCTGGACGGTGAAGCCGGTAAAATAGGAAACTATAAAGATAAATCTTTTGATTGGGATAAAGTGGAAAAAATGGGAAGCAGAACAATATATAAAGTGGAACAGTGCAGGCAGTGCAGGCTGCGATACTTATGTGGAGGGGGCTGTATTCTTCCGCTGACAAGCGGCGGCGAGGTTTACCGGCCGGTATGCGAACCATGGAATGATCCGTTTGTCTGGGAAAATCTGGAGAAAATTGTATAGGGGGGAGTCTGATGAAATTAATTTATAATCTGGTTGTGATTGATTTGAAAAACGATGATGGGGATATTTTACTTGCCAATGGTATCAATGGGCTTGTGGATGTGGTTCACAGGAAAGAACGGGAAATTATTGAGAAATGGATGCAGCAGGAAGAAATTATTCCTGAAGGAGAAGAAGAGAAGAAACTGTATGCTTTACTGGAAAAGCGGCAATATATCCTTCCGGAGGCGGAAGAGGAGAGATTAAAGAATCAGATCATCGAAAAGCTGAGAGTGCGCAATCAGCAGAGAAAACCGAATTCGGTATGCTTTGTCCTGACTTATGGCTGCAATTTTCACTGTCCGTATTGCTATGAAAATGCAGTTAAAAGAGAGAAGCGGATGACGGTTGAGATGATAGATAAAGTGTTTGAAATCTGCCCGGAGCTAAAACATATCACGTTATTTGGCGGGGAACCCTTCCTGCCTGAAAACAGGGAGATTGTAAGATATATTTTCCAAAAGGCGCCTGAAGTGGAGTATAGTGCGATTACAAATGGATTTTACCTGGAAGAATATATGGATTTATTGTCCACAGTTCGATTTACCAATATCCAGGTTACACTTGACGGTACAGAAGAAAAACATAATGAAACCCGTTTTCAGGTAAAGGGGCAGCCCACTTATGGCAAGATTATATCAGGGATTCAAAAATGTCTGTCTGCTGATATACCTGTTACCATACGGATGAACTTGTCTTCAGAAAACTTGGAAGAAATCATGCAGGAAAAATCCCTTATTGAATCAACCGAGTGGGGAAGAAAAGTAAGATTTGAAATACAGCCGCTATTTCAATGTGGAAGCGACGAGGGAAACAGACTTTATAAGACATTGATGGAACAGGATGCAAAAGGTACACAGGGAGCAAATCAGATATTGACGAAAACGCTGCCGCTGTTTTCTTTCTTATATAACGGAACTCGACTCCGTCCCGTTATCAGGGCATGTGATCCGGAGGGCGTAAAGTGTTTTTATGATCCCTATGGTGATATATATAACTGTATCCTTGCTGTGGGGCAGAAAGAGAAGGCTGTCGGTACTTATTTTCCGGAGCTTCAGATGAAAGAAAAAAGCTTTTTAACAAGGGACATTACCAAAATAAAAGAGTGCCGAACCTGCAAAAACGCGCTGTTTTGTGGCGGTGGGTGTCCAAATGGCATTCCTGTTGACCGGGACATTTATTCTCCCAACTGCTATAATTTTTATAATGACGTCCAAAACAGGATACCTGATATTTTCAGGCTGAGGCAGAAGGGAGAAGAAAATGAGGAGTAACGTTCTGATTATCGCAGATATGGAAGGCTGTCCGGGAATAACAGATATGAGGCAGTACGATGACTGCAGGGAAAAAATGATTGAAGAAACAGAACGTGTCATTCGGGCAGTAGAAAACTGCAGTAATGCATGCATAACGGTGGCAGACTGCCATAATTACGGAAAAAATATTGTGGAGTATTTTTCAGGTAAAGGTTATGTATGCTGTGAACATATCTGGTCAATAAAAAATGTAGAAAAATACGATTGCGCCATGTTAATTGGATTTCATCCGAAGAAGGGAGAGGATGGATTTTGTCCGCATACGCTCAGACCGGATGTGGATGAACTTTTTTTGGGGGAAAAGAGTATTGGGGAAGTTGAGCTGTTGATAAACTGGCTCGCTGGATATGGCGTTCCGGTGGTCTTCGTCAGTGGGGACAGTGCAGTAAAGAAAGAATTGAATGGATATAACTGTGTATTTTATGTGGCAGACAGAACCGGAGAGAAGGTATCTGACCGTCATGCGTTGTTGGAGTATATGCTTCCCAGTATAAAAATGGCATTGGACTTGCCCGGAAACAAAGAAGTATGTTATAACGATTCTGTGATTAAGGTAAAGTTAGAAAGAGAGAACTGCTATAAATGGCTGCCCGGTGAAATATTCTCAATAGAGAATGGAATGGTGGTTTTTCCTGATACAGAAAAGTTTATTTCATCCCTTCTTCCTTTCTGCGAGTTCCTGAATCTTGCAGAGGGGTATCAAAGATTACGGCTAAAACATTTGGGGAAGAAGATAAGAGAAAATTATGCATGTGTGGAGAAAGACAGCAGAGGTAATCAATTGTTGAAAGAAAAGGAGTGGAGGGCGTTATCGGATGATGAGATAGGCTATTTATACAGGTTGCTGAAATAAGAGGAGAAGGCGGCAATGGAAAAAAGGTGTATCTTATTTTTGACAATTTTGCTGAGTGCCTGCGGTGTTACCGGGGATGATGGAGACTCCGGGGAACGGGCAGTGAATACTGACTTTGAGCATACAGAGTCTCAGTATGCTGAAGCTCAGAATGAAGCTGGAACAGCTGAGGGGGAAGAAAGTATAGCGGCAATAGAACGCATTTATGAGAAAGAAAGTGTCCTCTACAGTGAGCCGATGGGGCTGTCCTTTCAGAAAGACCTGGAGAAGATCCGGACGGACTACGCAGCCTATTATTTTGAAGCTGCCGTCAGTGAAGAGGAGAGGAATGCCTGCATTGAGACCACGGACAGAATGCTTTCCTGCATTGACGCCGCCCTGCCGGTTTTTGAGGTGGTTGTCCTGGAACCAAAGGAGTCGTATGGGGTGGCTGTCACTGCTAACCGGCTGTTTCTTCCAGTCCAGCAGTGGGATTCGGTGGATTATCTTGCAAAGGTACTGCTGTCAGGGTACGGGGAATGGGGGAATTACGGTCTGGCCTA
>CANBFE010000020.1 GCA_947367855.1 uncultured Lachnospiraceae bacterium
GAGATAACCGTAATCGTATTTTGCGTGAGGGCGAGTATCAGCGCTCAGATGGGAGGTATCGGTTCCGTTATATTGACAAGGACGGAAGTTGCCGGATATAAAACGGTCATCAATGTCTTGAAAAAAGAAGCATTTGGCAGGCAGCGTATTGATAAGGTACGTTTGTCAGACGCAAAGGAGTGGCTCATTAAGCTTCAGCAGGTGGACGGCAGAGGATATAGTTCCATTCATTCTATCCGTGGTGTTCTCAGACCCGCATTTCAGATGATATGCCAATGGTTGCCTTTCATTGAGCCGCTTACTTTACCAACGTATTTACCAATTTTACAGGGACAAATATGAGAAAGTATGAGACGATTTGAGAAAATACTTTGGAAACACAGAACGTAGGAACAGTCGAAAAAACCTGTAAAATCAAGCAATTGAGAAGAAATATAGAACATTTAAGGAGTTATGGAAAAATGATAAAAATACTTTTTATATGCCACGGCAAGACTGCGAAAGATAGGAAAAAATGTTGAAAAACAGGGGGTTTTCTGGGATTGGTAGGGAAAGTTCACCTTTGTTTTACTTATTTATATTCTGCTAATAAGGTAAGGGAAAAAATTGGTGTTGGATATGGGAAGGTCATGGATAAATGGAAATGGCTTTCCCACTTTTATATTATTTTTGATTATAGTGTGGGCGGTGATTATAACATTTTTACGATGGATAAATATAAAAAATTAAATAAAAATGAAGATGGAGGTTTTGAAAATGACTGACATAGAAAAAGAATCGATCAGTATGAGTCTGGATGCAATCTGTAAAAAACTTTATGAAAAGGCAAATCCAACAGAAAATTTTGACTTAGACGCGTTGTGCAATTATGAAATTTCTGAAAAAATTCAATTATTGGAAAAGATGATAAGTGCATTTTGGGGATTGGAAGAAGAAATAATGAAATCGGATAAAGAAGGACTCGAGTACGGACGTAAATGGTTGGAGGCAAAAGAAAAGATATCAAGACTGGAGAAAGAACTGTCAGAGTCCGCTCAAAATAAAAAGATAATGGAATTGGAAAGAACCCTTCTTTATTATGAAGCATTAGCAAGGGCAGGGGAACCTGGATATTCTATGATTAAAACAAAAAGAGGAAACCAGAACGCAGTGAGAAAAGATATTAATCCAGCAGAGGTTTATAGTCTGGTGAAAGGCGGCATGAGTATATCAAAGGTTGCAGAAAAGTTTCATGCCAGCAGAGCGACAATAAGAAAATATTATGCAATGGAGGAAGATGAACGTTTATATTATGAACAAAATTTGTAGATTGTGCGTAGGGTGGAAAAAACAAAAAATTTGGTTTTGCTCAGTAAAGCATCTGATAAAAATATAATTACATAGATTATATTTATTGGTACAATATAAAAGAAAAGTTAAGGAAATAACGGAGGACATAGGATAATGGGTTCCCAGTTCCCAATTTTATAACAGTATGGAGGTGAGGAAAAGCAGCAACTTCCCCACCTCTTCATTAAATAAAAAATTTATATACAAAAGAACTTTCACAATAGTGACAATAGATGAAGAAATTAAGAATAAATATACCTTCCCCCACCTGCTATAAAAATATAGCCTCTATACAATATAAGAAATGTCAGTGCGATTGGCAGATTGAATTATACTAAACAATATAAGCATGAAATAAAAGTCAGTATATTTGAAAGATTGAGATTGCAATATTAACAAAATATATAACCTATAAGAAATGTCAGTACGTCTGGCATTTCTTCTATTATAAAAGAGATTACATTTTTGTTGTTTATTAAAACTTTATGAATTAGAAATCAGCTATTGCTTTCATTTTTACCCAGCGTTACAATTCCAATCCATTAAATAAGAAAGGAGTTCATAAGGTATGAAGAAAAAAGAAATTAGAAAGCGTCTCCGGCATATGGAAGATTATATGGAAGAGATGGAAAGGAAAGTGAGGTGCTTAGATAGTACATTGTTTTTCATCTCAACAGGTATGGAATACTTTCATCAAACAGAGGACTGTTTTGAAGTAAACACAATACAATTCATCAATGACTATTTAAAGGCTGTAAGGAATGTTGAGATTGCAGGTCTGCATAAAGTGTTGACAGAATTGAAAAGTGTATGATTAAAATAAGGTACACCAATAGAAACAGGTGTACCTTATCTCATAGTGTCAATTAGATTTTGTAGTGCAACTAATTGTTGTTTGGTTAGTTTAGAAGTGTCAAGTGCCACGCTCTCTCTGGGATAGCTGATTCCTAAAAGATAATCAGCAGACACACGGTAAAGGTTCGTAAGTTTCATTAGAATTTCTAATGAGGGTGTAACTTCTCCCAGTTCATATGCAGAGACAGCAGAGGAAGACACACCGATATGTTTGGCAACCTGTGCTTGTGAAAGTTTATTCTTTTTACGCGAAAGAGCCAGCTTTTCGGCTAATCCATATATCATCAGAAATCTCCTTTTAGCATATCATATAACAAAATAGAACATTTAAAATGTATATATACATTTTAGATTGATAAGTAGGACAAAAGATGATATAATCAACACTAAATAAATTTATATACGAAAGGAAAAATATAAATGACAAATAAGAAATTGTTTAAATCAGCACTCATAATAACAGTGGTCATGTTATCAGTAAGTGGATGTGCAGGTGGTTGCAGTGAGCAAACCGAGCCAGTTATAGCGGATGCAACAGTAGAGACACCAGAGCCAGAGGAAAGCATAGAAAGCACAGAGAGTTCAGAGCCTACACCCTCTCCCACTGTTGAGCCTACACAAGAAAGTATAGATGATACAATTTCATCTGAAAGCGAGGACAATATAGAAAGTGAAGAAAATACAATAAATGAGGAAGATATACAAAGTGAAGAAGTAGAGCCAGACTTAGGTTACACAATAATTGCAATAGATGAAGTTACAATGTACGCTACTACTAATGCAAATCTGCGTAGTGGCCCAGATACTACATATGATATAGTAGGAAGTTTAACATATGCACAGGAAATAACAGTTAATGGTAAAGTAGAGTCAGATGGTAAAGTCTGGTATGTTTTAAAGAATGAAGATAAGACAGAGATGGTAAGTGGTAGTTTACTTTCGACCACTAAGCCACAGCCAAAACAGACCACACCACCAAGTAATGAAAATAGTCAGCCCTCTAGTGGTGAACAATCTTCCAGTAGTGAAGACTCAGGCAGCGTAGGAATAGGTGAACCAGGTGGAGCATTCTCAGGTCTTCCAGTAGGTGGTGGTCCAGGCTCTGGTGGTGATGGACCATTATTATACTTCGAATAAACATTAAGTAATAAATATGTTTTAACAAGGTTGATGTTATGTCAACCTTGTTAGAACAATTACACACATAAGTGTAAAAAGAGCCACTTGAAAAACAAGCGGCTCTAGTGTATAATCTAATCAGAAAGGTTTATCGGACACGAAGTTCCGATTGCCCTCTGTGAAAATTGTTTATTAAAGAATAAGCATCCTCACTTTAGGCGGTTGGGATGCTTATTTCTTTTTATGATTGTCTATGTAAGACAGAGCCGCAAAAATAACAAGCAATAATGTCAAAACTTCCATCACGCTCATGGGCACCACCCTCTTTCGTAAGACTAGAGGGCACCTATCAGAAAATCGCATCCTGCTTTCTGTTCAATTATACAATCCCATTATAACATGAATACACATATTTCTCAATTAAAAAATCGGTTCAACGATTATACAGTACAGACCGTTTGCCTCAAATGATTTAAGTAAATCAGACCTGTTAAAAATGGATATGTGATACATAAATCAATACAGTATATAAAAATAACTATCCATGAATGAGTTTAAAAGACCTGTCAAAATCTCCCTTTAGAAATATCAGTAACAATGTACCTATTAAAACAAGTATTGCATTATGGAAAAAATGAGTTGAACAAGTTGATAGAAATTGTTGGCTTGTCAGTATACAGTGGCTATTTTCCTGCATTATCTGATTGAGTTTGTTTGTAATGAGTATTTCATAGTAATAAAAATGCTGATTCAGACATCAGAAAAAATGATGTGGAGCATTAAAAGAATTTTTAAAAGTGTATATTAAAAATACCATAAAAAGGGCATGACCTCCAATAGAAAATAAAAAGCGATTGGAGGTCATGCTTATGTTATCAGAACATAATAAATTTTTAGAACAGGCATATTTAGTTTTAAATAGGGTTTACTTTGAGGATAGTTTACCAGAAGCAGTCATTACAATCCAATCTTCCCAACGTGCATATGGTCATATTACAGTTGGCAAGGTCTGGCAGGACAGTTGGGATTCTTACCATGAGATAAATATATCTGCGGAATATCTCAACAGACCAGTGGAAAATATCATCGCTACTCTTCTGCATGAATGCTGTCATCTGTATGCAATGGAAAATAATATAAAAGATACGTCAAACAATTATAGATACCATAATAAAAAATTTAAGGAGATTGCTGAAAAAAGGGATTTAAAAATAAGCTACCATGAGAGCATAGGCTGGAGTGTGACCGAACCTACGGAAAAGTTAATAGAAACAATAAAACAGTATCATTTAGATTCCCAGATAGAATATGTGCGTATGGGTGCTTATGACTGGACTGGCGGAGAAAATGGAAGTGACGGGGATAATGGTGGTTTAACTGGTACAAAAGGAAAGAAACCAAAAAAGAAAAGCAGTACAAGAAAATATATATGTCCTAAATGTGGTAATTCTGTAAGGGCAACAAAAGATGTGAATATTGCTTGCCTTGACTGTGATATGCAAATGATGAAAGAAGAATAAATATCAAGTATTCTTCTACATATGCCCTAAAAATCAATGCTTTCAAGCAGCCTGTTTCCTTGCACTATCACGTCTATGCACATAAATGTATTAGCGTTAAAATGTATTTGAAGTTAAGGAAAACAAATGTTAAAACATTAAGGAGGAAATCAAAAAATGTGTAAAATGAGAGTTGTAGTAAGGCGTGAGTGTTTGGGAAGTCGTGAAATTGGTTGGAGTATCTTCAATGGTAAATCAATACAGGAGTGTACAAGTATTCAAATAAGAAATTTGATTAAGTCTGGGCAGAAAGTTTGTGGTCTGGCATTGAAAGAAAATGATCTGGTTTTAGATGAAGAGGGTTTCTTTACTTCAAATTTAATTGAACACCGCAGTTGTGATAATTATACACCGATGATTGAGGGAGACACTGCAGTGAATGTGTTCTATATTGTAATTGGTAAACACGAAGAAAGTGGAGTTGTTTACTATGACTGTATCAGCACAAAATTTGAGCAAGCCAAATTCAATGAATCGGACACAAAAGCCTATCTCCGGCTGGGAATCATTTCCGGCGGTGCAAGACTGGGTGCAGATGATAAGATTGAACTGGCATCTCTGGAATATGAGAAAGAAAAGAAAGCGGTTCCAGAGAAAAAGAAATAAGGTTCAAGGGCGTCCATTGGGAACAGTGGGCGCCTTGTTGGTTAAAAGGGTTTCAAGAGGTTCCAGAGAGATTTAATCACGTTACAGTCATGTACAGATACATGGGATTGATAAGGAAGTGAAACTTATAAAAATTTTTAACAGAAAGGAGATATAATCATGTACGAAGAACAGATTATAAAGTGCCTAAAGAATTTAGGCAAACAGGTCTGGAGCCTGCAACAGCTTATGGCTAATCTTGACAGGGATGTACGGAATATGCGTGTCAGTGGGAATACCATAGTAAAAACCATGCCATTCGGAGTCAAGGATATTTCCAGTGTTCAACTGGTGGACGCATATACAAGGGGTTTGAACATGGAACAGCTGATTGCTCTGGGGAATAATAAATATACCGCAGAGCAGATTTATAATAAGCTAAAAAGAGCGGGGGTGGCGGACTGATGCGTGCAATAGTAAAACATAACGGAAAGCCGTTGCTGGAGGCTTTGTGCCATATAAATACGGCAAGCAACATTGTCACACTGCAAACTATGCTGGAGCCAAGCATGAACCTTGACCTTGACAAGGTATATGTTGAAGTCAATCTTTTTGGAGATTTGGAACCTCTGGAAGATGAAGAAGATTAGAAAGGGAGCCACCCACGGTCTGAAGGCTGTGGGTGGTTCTTTTATGGACGCAGATTTAAAAGTGCATATTAAAAACAGAAAATTGGAACAGACAGAAATTATGTCACGGATATTTTTCAAAAGTGCATGTTAAGGGAAGGGGATATATTTTTTTTCGTAAAAAGTTTGTTTTGAGGTATGAAAGCAGCGTTTCCAGAAAAAAGTATATGGTGGTAGTCTGCTGTGTTGAAAAATTGGATGAAAGCAAAAATCAGACTGGTTAGGAAAAAAGTATTTCAGTATGTCCTGCCTGTCATGCTGAACCATGGGAAATTTTGAAAAGACTGTAAAGGGGAGCATTTCAGAAAATCATATTTATATAGGAAGAAATACATAGGTTGCAGACCGAGCCAGCATAACGGCAGCAATAAATTCAAGTGATAAAGAAAAGTACAATGTTAGTTGTGAATCACACGCAGCTGATTAATTTTTATTATAACAAAATTTTATCTGGCTGGAAAAATGATACTGCAAGTACGATTTTTACAAGGTAAATAGTATTCAACCATTATGATACGTGGGGATTTTCAAATATTTTTTAATATAGGGGAAATTTCAAAAAAGAAAAGTATACATTAGTTTCTATATGTATACATTGGGTGGCTGTCAGGCGTGACAGCTATTTTAATTATACATTGTGGGGAGTTCATACACGTCCAGTAAAGGGAGATATACTGTCCTTTTTGGGATGTGCATACCACGATAACCAACGTACTGTGATTTGTGAGTGTAATCAAAAATGATGAGGAGGTAAACATATGTTCGATTACGCTTACAACAATAATTATACCATAGATGAAGAAAAAAAGCAAGATACAAACGAAAAAAATTTGTTCCTTGAAAATCTGCACCTGCTGAAAGAGACAGAGGAAGGATACAGGCTGCTCTGCGGTGTTGGGAGTCTGCAAAAAAATTTAAGGCAGTTTGCGATAGTTTATTTGCAGACGCCACAAGGGGAATTATATCCACAGGAAAGCGTACAAATGAGCAGACTGAATAACAGGAAAGGAACATTGGGCTTCCTCAAAGAACTGCCGAGATTTAGTGAACTTGATGAAAAAGAAATTGAAGAAATCAAAGAAAAGATTATCGAAATTTTGAAAAAGACAAAAGAACCCGTCCTTATGGGTGCAGATGAATCCCCAGAGGGGGTTTATGATGAGGTGGTTAATAGAATCCATATCTGTTCAGAAAGAATAGAGAACAATCCAAAAGCATTCGTTTTTATAAAAGATAATGTCGGATATATCCGTACTACTTTCTTTGGTGAATTTTCAAAGAAACTGCAAGTGGGATATACCAGAAAAGAGATACTGGGGCTGCTGAAAATGTTGGGGAAACTGATAACTGATAAGGGCAGAGCCTATGATAAACGCCTGCATTTTGGAGAGGTCAATGGAAAATACTATGCTGTCAGATTACCAGAGGGCACCGTGGCGGACATAAATCAAGATATAGAGATAGTACTACCGCCGTTAGATATAGAGATACCAGAAAATACAGGGACAAATGAAAAAGATAATAATTCAAAAACTACATTTTTTGGATATTATGGAGGTAAAAACAGAATGCACGACATGCTGAACGCCCTCATGCCGCAATCAAAAATTTACATAGAACCGTTTATTGGTTCCGGTGCAACCCTGTTGAACCGGAGCCGCAGTGAAATAGAGATTGTAAATGATTATGATCCGGCAATCGCTAACCTGTATAAGGTTATGTCAGATAAAGATATGGGAAAAGAACTTTTAGAAAAAATGCTGAGGCTTCCATATGATGAAAAGCTGTTCAATATGGCTCGTGAACACCAAAGGGAAAATTTCAAAAGTATTAACGATATTGACAAGGCTCTACTGACTTTTGTATTGGTCAGCCAGAGTTTTAACAATACCAGAAAACAGTTTAGCAGAGGAACTTATAATACAGAATCCTATCAACGTAAGATACGCTCAAACCTTCCAAGAATATATGAAAGGCTGCAAGGTGTTCAAGTTGATAATAAAGACGCTCGGAGTATTATAGATGAAGCAGCAGATAATCCAGACGTTCAAATGTACCTTGACCCTCCATATTTACATACGTTGAGGGGTGAAGGCGCTGATAAGGTCTATTTTAAGGAAATGGAAGGTATGGAACATATATGGATGTTAGAGACAATTAAAAATGCCAAGTGCCGCATTCTCCTGTCTGGATACCACGCAGATAAAGACGACTTGTATGATGACTATTTGCTGCCTTATGGCTGGAAAAGTCGGGAGTTAATAAAAATAGTAAAGAGCAGCCAGAGAAAGGAAGAACGTGATATAGCCTCTGAATGGATATGGTTCAATTATGACATTCCAGATGAAGGGGGGATGGAGTAATGAAGAAAGAAGTGGAGAAAGTGCCAGTCTGGGAGAAATACACGCTCACCATTGCCGAGGCTTCTGATTATTTCAATATAGGAGAAAGCAAACTTCGGAGGTTTCTGTCAGAGCATGAAAGAGAAAGTTACATATTGATGAATGGAACAAAAGTTCTAATAAAAAGAAAGCAGTTCGAGAAAATAATTGATGGATTAGGGTCAATTTAAAAATACATATTAGATAAAGAAAGTGCTTGCACTATCAGTAATTCAGCGGTATCATAAGCCCCCTTGAAAGAGGGGGCAGTAAAAAATTTTGATTAAATGGAGGTAAAATAATATGAGCAAGGATAATAAAAGAAGAGACAGCAAAGGCCGTATATTGAGGACAGGTGAGCAGCAGAGACAGGATGGAAAGTTTATGTATGCCTATCGTGGCAGAGACAATAAGATGCACTATGTTTACAGTTGGAAACTGGAGCCAACTGATAAACTGCCAGCTGGTAAAAGGGAATGCAAAGCATTGAGGGAACTGGAAAAAGAGATTGAAAAATCTCTCAATGAGGAAGTGGCATACCACGGTGGGGATGTCACTGTGTTAGGACTGGCAGAAAGATATATCTCTTTGAAAACGGGGGTGCGTCACAATACGGCAGCTGGTTACAAGACCGTCCTTAACCTGCTGAAAAGAGATATATTTGGAAGTAAACGCATTGATGAAGTGAAGGTATCGGATGCGAAGGAATGGCTGATAAAATTACAGCAGGGTGGAAAGCATTATAGCAGTATTCATACTATCCGTGGGGTTCTTCGCCCGGCTTTCCGTATGGCAGTCGAGGACGATCTGCTAAAGAAAAATCCCTTTGACTGGGAGCTGTCTACGGTAATCGTCAATGACAGCGTAAAAAGGGAGGCTGTCACGCCGAAACAGGAAAGACTGTTCCTTGATTTTATAAAAGGAGACAAACATTATTCGCAATATTATGAAGGGGTGTATATCCTCTTCAAGACCGGCATGAGGATTTCAGAGTTTTGTGGTCTTACTCTGGATGATATAGATATGGAGAATAGAAAAATAAAAATACACCACCAGCTTCAAAGGACAAGGGAAGGTGTATACTTGATTGAAGATACTAAAACGACATACGGGGAGAGGATTTTGCCAATGAGCGAAGGAGTATACCAGTGTTTCCAAAAGCTGATTAAAAAACGTAAGAAATGGAAAGTTGAGCCAATGGTAGATGGAAAGGCCGGCTTTCTGGTGCTGGATAAAAACGGTATGCCCTACCTTGCGTTACACTGGGAAAAAAGGTTTGAGTATGCTTTAGGCAAGTATAACAGGATATTCAAGGAAGAACTGCCGATAATCACGCCCCACATTTGCAGGCATACATATTGTACCAACATGGCAAAGGCGGGTATCAGTCCGAAGTCACTGCAATATCTCATGGGCCATTCGGATATTGCGACAACTCTTGGATATTACACACATTATAAATTCAATGACGTAGAAAAGGAAGTGAGGGAGTTGGAAAGAAGACTCTCCGGCGAGTAACGGGCATGAGGGTTTTACCTCTGGGATAGGTAAAAAAGAGGTCATTTTACCTTTTTTTTACCTATTTTGGAGGACAAGATATAGGAAGATATGCTATGATATAGGACATAGAGAGTTTTTGAGGTCAGAGAGAAAACCTTGAAAACATAAGGAAAAACGAGGATATACCGAGATATAAGGAGATATGGAAACCATGATAAAAATATTATTTGTTTGCCACGGCAACATCTGCCGCAGCCCAATGGCTGAATTTGTTATGAAAGATCTGGTTGAAAAAGCAGGGCTTTCCGCCCAGTTCCACATTGCCTCCGCCGCCACCAGTACAGAGGAGATCTGGAACGGTGTAGGCAATCCCATCTACCCACCTGCCAGGCAGAAGCTGGCTGAGAACGGCATCAGCTGCCAGGGCAAGCGCGCTGTCCAGCTTACAGCCTCCGATTACGGAAAATACGATTACCTCATCGGCATGGACAGCGCCAATATCCGCAACATGCACCGAATGCTGGGCGGCGACCCTGAGGGGAAAATCTCCAGGCTGCTATCCTTCACAGGTTCGGAACGGGATATCTCCGATCCCTGGTACACCGGCGATTTTGACGCCACCTTCCGGGACGTAATGGACGGCTGCCAGGCTTTGCTGAAACATCTGCAGGAGGCTTAATGCCTTTTCCCGGCGCATCCGCCCAGTAGTAACAGGACTGCAAAAAAGGGGGCGTGTTATCCCCCTTTCTGTTCCTGCTATATATTTGTATCCTTGACGATGGGCGCTATCTGGGACAGCATATTATCCACATCCTCAAACATGGCACTTTTTGTGGTCCCCAGGCGGTTTGCACGTTCAATATGCTTTACCACCTCCTGGTACTGATTTCTTATTCTGTCAAAAAACTGGCAGATCAACTGCAGATTGCTCTGAGAGCTTTCTATTACGCTGGAGATCTCTGACTGCACGGAAGATGCCCCTTCCGCTGCTGCCGATATCAGCTGAAAAGATTCCGATGTGCTGTTTACCACATCAACGCCCTGTCCAAGGGTCTGTTGTGACGTCGTAATGCTGTCGCTGAGCTGGTTTGCGCCGTTTTCCACATTGCAGACACCTGCGTCCACGTCGTCCGTCAGCTCCTTGATCTCCTTTGCCAGCTCCCTAACCTTCTCTGCAACTATGGCAAAACCCTTTCCCTGCTCTCCTGCCCTTGCGGCCTCAATGGAGGCATTTATGGCAAGGATATTGGTCTCATCGGCAATGGATACAATTTTATCCATGCAGCGGCGGATATCTTTCACTGCATTCTGCAGCTGTTCAAAGGTACTTTCCATGGCACTGTACGACTGCTGTACCTGTTCGGATGTTTCCTTCAGCGATTCCACCATTTCCTGGGCGCCGCATACCGTATTCGAAATTTCTGTCTTAACCTGCGCGAACTGTCCTGCAGCCTCATTGATATTGGAAAAAGACTGCCCAAAGTTCTGCAGCTGTTCCTGAAAATGGTCTGCTTCGTTCAGTACCCCTGAAAAAGAGTTCCCAACCATCCCCAGTTCGAACAGGGATTCCACCTCTTTCTGCGCAAGTTCCTTCTCGTATTCCTTCAGGCTGCCCACCACATGCAGCACAGGATAAAGACTTTTCTCGTCATGATACACCTGTCCTGATTTTTTCCGGCCCTTTTTTGAAAACATTTTTCTTCCTCCTGATCCAGTTATGCATTTCCTGTTTCAATTTCCAGTCCCCCGGATTCCATGTACTGCCGGGCACCTTCTGCCCATCCGGAACTCTGGATCACTCAAATACAACACAGGTCATGGACTGATTTACAAATCGGTTGTTATAATGCTCTCCGTATCCCACCAGTCCGGCATGGCTTCCCAACGCGCCCATCTCCTGGAGATACTGCTGCATATAATTGTGCTCACAAAACAGTTTATACCGGAACAGGCAGTTTACCGAAAATACTGCAGAACGCTTGGGAAAATCCCGGTGTATTTTCTCTATGGTATCCCGGACAACAGCCCGATAATCTCCCAGTTCCAGCAAAACCAACACATCCGAATCATTCACCTGGCGGAAACAGGCCAGGGAATTTCCGGTTACTTCCTTGATTGAAATAATGCACACGTCGTCACCGTTGATTTTACCAAAGGGATTCTTGAATGTCTGTGTCAGAATCTCCTGATCCGTCACATGGAGAATGTTTTTATAGACCTGTTTTGCCGGCTGCCCGTTCAGCGAACCGAGTATGTATTTTGCCCTGTCTGTATTGGAAGCAATAAAACGGTAGTTTCCCAACTGATGATAAATATTTTCCTTATAAGTCTTAACCCGTCCTCTCTGGTTCTTCACCAGCCCATATGCCACAGAATCCTCATAAATCCTGCCATTGGCTGAAACTTTTCCCCCGTCTCCTGTTCCTCCCACCAGTTGAATGCCCCTTGATTTAAGGGAAGAATAAAATGTAGTCAAAACACATGCATCGTTACCGGTGCAAAAATCAATGCATACCGTGTCCTGTCCGGAAGCGTTTACTTTGAGCAGATCCTTCTCCAGGCGGTCAATATATTTTACCGGCATAGTGGATACCTGTTGCAAAACATTTGCCGTTGCGCTGACGCCATCCAGAAATGCTATAACACCTACTCCCTTTTCCACGATCCTGGTATCATAGCTCATCCCGATGCACCCTATACTGGGAATCCCGGGATACAGAGACTCCAAAGCCTTTACATGCGCCTCAAACTGGGCGTTGTTTGACAACAGCATAATAAACTGGGGCCTGTCCAGGCCACGTACTGCCGCCGCCAAATCTCCGGTCTGGCTCATTCCAAAAAACTGCCTCATATAGCTGCCTTCCTTTCTTCTATCTGTATATCTAACATAATAGATAACAGCTATGATTATACTTTAAAACATGCTCAAACGTCAACACTTATTCTGCTTTCCTTCAATAAGTTGCTCTGACCCGTCTTCCGGACAGGCCCGATTTCCGGTACTCAGTCGATCAGCGCCGGGTTTTCCTCCACCACCCAGGGCAGGCCGTACCTGTTCAGGGCCTCCATATAGGGATCCGGATCGAACTCCTCCACATTGAATACGCCCGGTTTCTTCCAGGTCCCGTTCATCACCAGCATGGCGCCGATCATGGCGGGCACGCCGGTAGTGTAGGAGATGGCCTGGGAACCCACTTCCCGATAGCATTCCTGATGATCGCACACATTGTAGATATAAACGGATCTCTCCTTCCCGTCCTTTACCCCGGTGAAAATACAGCCGATGTTGGTCTTGCCCACTGTGCGGGGACCAAGGGAAGCCGGATCCGGAAGCAGCGCCTTCAAAAACTGGATGGGCACAATCTCCCTGCCCTGGAACATCACCGGATCCGTGCGCAGCATCCCCACATTCTCCAGGCATTTCATGTGGGTCAGATAGCTCTGTCCGAAGGTCATGAAAAAGCGGATGCGCTTAACGCCGGGAATGTTCTTTGCCAGGGACTCGATCTCCTCATGGTGCAGCAGATACATATCCTTTCTGCCCACCTGGGCGAAATCGTACTCCCGCTTAATTTCCATGGGCTTGGTCTCCACCCAGTGGCCGTCCTCCCAGTAGGAGCCGTTGGCGGACACCTCCCGCAGGTTAATCTCCGGATTGAAATTGGTGGCAAAGGGATAGCCGTGGTCTCCGCCGTTGCAGTCCATGATATCAATATAGTGAATCTGATCAAAATAATGCTTCAGGGCATAGGCGGAAAACACACTGGTGACTCCGGGGTCAAAGCCGGAGCCCAGAAGCGCCGTAATGCCTGCCTTTTCAAAACGTTCCTTATAGGCCCACTGCCAGGAATAATCAAAATATGCGGTAAATCCCTGTTCTTTGCATCTTTTTTCGTAAATCTCCCGCCATGCCGGGTCTTCCGTATCCTCCGCCTCATAATTGGCGGTGTCGATGTAGTCAACCCCGCAGGCCAGACAGGCATCCATAATCGTCAGATCCTGATAGGGCAGCGCCAGGTTCAGCACGGCCTTTGGCTCTTCCCTTTTGATCAGGGCAATCAGCTCTTCCACATTGTCCGCGTCCACCCTGGCGGTGGTGATCACAGCCGCCGTCTTTCCCGCAAGCTTCTCCTTCAGGGCGTCGCATTTCTCCACCGTGCGGCTGGCGATACAGATCTCCGAAAACACATCCGCCTTCATGGCGCATTTCTGAATGGCTACGGAGGCAACGCCGCCGCAGCCGATAACTAAAATTTTAGACATTTTTCTCTCTCCGTTCTTTGTGTCCATATCCCTTTTTCAGTCCATTCCTCCGAATACTCCGATAGTTTCCTTCCGTTTACCCGTGAATCTCCACCTTCCGCAGCAGCTTCTCCACATAAGCAGGAAGGCAGAATGCCCCCGCGTGAAGCTTCGGGGTGTAATACCGGGTCTCAAAGCCTCTTTCCGCCCACCGGGCCGCGTCCATATCCCGCACTGGATGATATTTTTTTGACGCAAAACCAAAGAGCCAGTGGCCGGAAGGATAGGTGGGAATATGCGCCTGGTATACCCGGCTGATGGGGAAGCTCTCCACAATGCGCTTGTGGGCGCGCATGCAGGCAGTGGCATCCGTCTCATAGAAGGGGCTTTCATGCTGATTTACCATAATGCCGTCCTCCCGCAGAGCCTTGTAGCAGTTTCCGTAGAATTCCTTGGTGAAAAGGCCTTCCCCGGGTCCGAAGGGATCCGTGGAATCCACGATGATCAAATCGTATTCGTTTTCCCGTGAACGGACAAACCTCAGGCCGTCCTCATAGTGAATATACACTCTCTCGTCGTCCAGTTTGCAGGCAGTCTGGGGCAGGTAGTCCCTGCACACCTGAATCACCTGTCTGTCGATCTCCACCAGGTCAATGTATTCGATCTCCGGGTACTTCACCAGTTCCCGCACCACGCCGCCGTCCCCTGCGCCGATGACCAGCACCCTCTGCACATGGGGATGCACTGCCATGGGCACATGAACAATCATCTCATGGTAGATAAATTCATCCTTTTCCGTCAGCATGATATAGCCGTCCAGTGCCAGAAAGCGCCCGAACTCCGGGGATTCAAACACATCTATGCGCTGCAGATCGCTCTCGCCGCTGTATAATTGCCTGTTCACCCGTATAGACAGCTTTACGTTTGGTGTGTGCAGTTCAGAAAACCATAAATCCATAAGCATACCTCCTGTTCCGTTTTCTAAAACAACCCCCTCTACCAGGCAGCGTTCTCACACCGCCCACTGCTCCCTCAGTACGTTCAGTCTCCCGATCCCGGGATCCTCCGGCCCGGTCATGGAGCATCCCTTTTCTTTGGCGTAAATAATGTACTCCAGAATTTCCTCCGTTATCTCCTCCCCGGGAGCCAGAATGGGGATTCCCGGAGGATAGCACATGACGAACTCGCCGCAGATGCGTCCCTTTGTCTCCCCCAGGGGCAGGGATTCCTTCTCCGCATAAAAGGCGCTCTGGGGCGAAACCGCCACCTTTGGCTCAATGTATTCCTGGGTGTACATGCCCCCATTGTCCTGTCTGTATTTCCGTCTGATTTCTGTCAGCGCGCCGATCAGCCGTTCCATGTCCCGCTCCCTGTCCCCGATGGAAATGTAGGCCAGCACATTGGCGATGTCCCCCAGTTCCATCTGAATGTCGTACTCGTCCCGAAGCAGGTCATAGACTTCGATTCCCGCCAGACCGATCCCCAGGGTATTCACTGTCAACTTTGTCTTGTCAAAATCGAAGATGCTGTCGCCGTTGATCAGTTCCGATGTATAAGCGTAATAGCCTCCGATGCGGTTGATTTCCTCCCTGGCATACTCCGCCAGAGCCGTCACCTTGGCAAATTCCTTCTTTCCCCGCAGAGCCAGATTCCGCCGGGAGATGTCCAGACTGGCAAGCAGGAGATAAGATGCGCTTGTAGTCTGCGTCAGATTGATGATCTGCCGTACATAACCGGGATTCACGGAGCTTCCGATCAGCAGAAAGGAACTCTGGGTCAGGCTTCCGCCCGATTTATGCATACTGACTGCAGCCATATCCGCCCCGGCCTCCATTGCCGACAGGGGCATTTTATCCCCGAAATAAAAATGGGTTCCGTGGGCCTCGTCCACCAGTACCTTCATCCCGCGGGCATGGGCCATGCGCACAATGCTTCTCAGATCGGAGCAGATGCCGTAATAGGTGGGATTGTTCACCAATACCGCCACCGCGTCCGGATGCTCCTGCATGGTCCGCTCCACCTGGGAGACCTTCATGCCCAGGGCAATTCCCAGTTTACTGTCCACGTCCGGATTCACGTAGATGGGAATGGCTCCGTTCAAAACCAGGGCATTGATAACGCTTCTGTGCACATTTCGGGGAAGAATGATCTTGTCCCCCTTTTTGCTGGCGCCAAGCACCATGCTCTGCACAGAGGACGTAGTCCCTCCCACCATCAGGAACGCATACGCAGCCCCGAATGCCTCAGCCGCCATTTCCTCTGCCTCCCGAATCACTGACACGGGATGGCAGAGATTGTCCAGGGCCTTCATGGAATTTACGTCTATGCCCACGCACTGCTGTCCCAGAAGCCCCACCAGTTCCGGATTGCCCCTGCCCCGCTTATGTCCGGGAACGTCAAAGGGCACAATCCTTTCCTGACGGAACTCTTCCAACGCCTCGTAAATCGGCGCCCTTGACTGATTGTAACGTCCCATTTCCCGCCCTTTCCTTTCCGTAACCTTCTCCCCGCATCGCTTCAGACAGAATACTGAACCCGGGAATTTAATAAATATTCCTGCCGCTGAATATCTCGATCATCTCCCTGCGCAGGTTGTCCATAATCTCCAAGCGCAGCTTTGGCGGCAGCTCATAGACATCGCTGTTAAAGAGGTAATTCTGCAGATCAATCTCCTTGATCAGCATCTTGGTGTGAAAAATGTTCGCCTGATACACATTGATATCCACAGCATCATATCTTTTCAGGGTATCCTTGTTGATATAATCCTGGATGGAGGTCATCCTGTGATCCATGAACAGCTTCTCCCCGCTGACTGCCCTGGTAAAGCCCCTGACCCTGTAGTCCATGGTGATAATATCCGAATCAAAGGAGCCGATCAGGTGGTCTAATGTAGACAAAGGCGTAATCTCCCCGCAGGTGGCCACGTCTATATCCACCCGAAAGGTGGCCAGACAGGTATCCGGATGATATTCCGGATAAGTATGCACGGTAATGTGGCTCTTGTCCAGATGGGCCACAGTGGTGTCCCCCACAGGCACCTTGCTCTCGTCCGCAATGAGGATGGTCACCGAACTCCCCTGGGGCTCATAGTCCTGGCTGGAGATGTTCAGCACAGTGGCGCCGATCATATTGGTCACATCCACCAGAAGTTTGGTGAGACGCTCGGAATTGTACTGCTGATCGATATAGGCAATGTAGTCCTTCTGCTCCCGCTGAGACTTTGCATAGCACACGTCATAGATGTTGAAGCTGAGGGACTTTGTTAAATTGTTAAAGCCGTACAAAGCAAGTTTTTCGCTCATATTTTCTCCTTTATGTGTGTCTTACGACTGACACGGTTCCTGCCGCGCCGTCCCTGCCGCATACAAAAAAAGCAAGCGACACCTTCATCACTTGCTTAAAAAATCTCTGCCATTCTTTTTTGCCTCTGCCCCTTTCGGGAACAGTACATTGCGCAAACAACAGATATATGGTTTTTAGAGTCTATATAGCAAATATTTTACTTTTACTACTCTTATTGACCGTTTCACAAGTTAGATGTGCCTAAGCACCGGTTTATAGTCACCAACTTATAAAATTTGAGCTTTTAACTCAATCAATAAGGCAACACTGTTGCCAAAATATTTACATGGAAGACTCTGTCTCTCTGTTTTCCACACACTTGTATTACTTAATAAGGCCGCAGCCTGAATTCGACGCTTATACTCACGCTGCTCACCACGCTCCGGCTGATCATGCCGGAAAGCTGATTCTACTATAGCATATCTGTTGTCCGTTCGTCAATTGCATTTTGTCCGCAAATTCAGAAATTAAAAAATCCGCCACCTTTCACTTTATAAACCGCTCCGCCAGCACGCCCCAGTCATACTGTTCAGCCAGGCGCCTTCCCTCCCGGGCAATTTCCTCCACTCCTTTCTTCTTTAATGCGGCCCTGACCTGCTCAACGGAATCGGCTATGGACACGCTTCTGTACAGAGCTCTGCATTCCGGCAGATTCGGCATGTCGGATGCCACCACCTGCCTGCCACAGGCCAGGTACTGAAAAAATTCTGTTGGTACGGTCTTTCTGTGGCTTCCAAAAAAAGGAAGCAGCGCCACGTCAAAAGACCGGATCATCTCCGGCAGTTCCTCATAGGAGGCTTCCACATAATGCAGGTTCTCGTATCCCCCAAGCCATGCCGGAAAATCTCCCACGATATCTCCCGCAAATACAATATCAAATTCCGGAAATGCCTCGCACAGATACTGCGCCATGGCAAAGTAAATCCGGTTATCGATTGTCCCTGCAAAACCAATTCTTGTTTTTCTGCATCCGCCGTTTTTTCCGGACATGGAAAACAGCCTGCAGTCAACGCCTCCCCCAATAAACACAATTTCCGCATTGGGACATTTCCGCACTTCGTAATACAGCTCCAGATCAGCAATCCTGTAGGAATTTCTGCTGCTCAGCCTGCGGTACTGATTTGGAATCTCCCCCGTAATATAATAAACCTTTTTCGCCCTGCCGCAGCTCTCCAGAAGCGCCTTGCGGTCCAAAGTCTCACGGGTGCTGTCAATCAGCAGAATCTCAGGATCTTTTATATAAGGGCGCAGCAGTTCCGCACTGGAGGGCATTTTGAGACGGACCGGACTCACATAAGGCTCATATTCCGTTTTCACCGGACTGTATCCCAGAATCGTCTCCAGGCACCGCCCGGATGCCCCGTCATCCTGAAAATCAAATCTCTGCAGCCGGACATTCCGCCTTTCCCCGGCCCAGGCATCCGGCCTGTCAAACGCCTCCTCCAGGGCATTCAGCATTTCCCCGAAACCATACACCTTCGGCCCTGGCATGTAGTAATCCACATTGTGAAACACAAATCCCCTGGCCTGCCTGTATTCCTCATAGTCCGGAATCAGGTACACTATGGGCCTGTCAAGCAGCAGAAAGTCAAAGGCAATGGAGGAATAATCGCTGATCATTATGTCAAAGGCATTCAGAATCTCATCATACCGTATGTCCGCCTCAAACAGCATCTCATCCGTCAGTTCAAGGCAGCGGGGATTCATGGTAAATTCCCTTCCGGAAAATGCGGTCTGTTCCACAGGATGAAGCTTGTAGATCAGCGCAGCATTGTTTCTCTCCAGAAAATCCTTCAGAAGACAATCCTGATAATCCTTCAGGCGGAAAATATTGTCAGTGCAGAAAGCTCCGGAATGGGTACTCATATTTGCCCGGAAAGAAGGCGCAAAAAACAGCAGGCGCTGAAAATTCTCAAGCCTTTCTCCAAACAGTTTCCCCAACTTTTTCCGTCCCTCAGAACTCTTTACACAGTCCAGTCTGGGCTGACCGGTGACAAAAGATTTTCTGATATCAAAGTGCAGCATGGCGGACAGACGGAACCTGTCGTCCAGACTGTGCACGCACATCAAATCCACCTTGTCAAAATACCGCTGCAGCTTCCGGGCCTGTCCTGCGCCCATATGGTGGTCAAAATAATCATGTGCCTTAATCCCGCTTCCATGCCAGAGATTCACAAAAATCTGATTTTCCCTTTTGGGAATCTCCTGAAACGTGTAGGAATTCATAATCACATAATCCGCTTCCGCCAGGAGCCGGTTTCCCTCCAGGGTATCATAGAGGCCGCAGCGCAGTCCTCTTAGCCGCAATGTCTCATAGCGTTCGTTTTTCTTTAAAATCCATCCTGTTTCATGCTCCGTATTTTCCTCTATATAGCGCCACAGCGCATGGGGATTGCAGGCAAAATCCGGTTGAGACATAAATACGAACAGCATGTCACTCCTCCTCCGTCACGCCGTAATATGTCATCATTCTTCTGCATGCCACAGGCAGGGAAACCTCCGGCTTCCACCCCAGGGAGCGCAGTTTCCCAGAGTCTCCGCAGACCACGGAAATCGCCCTGGTAACTGCAGGGTCCGTCGTTCTCGTCTCCATATTATAGGCAATCCGGATTGTGCGGTCCGTAACCCGGGCAGCCATAAGCTGCGCCAGTTCCAGTACGGACGCCTCCCCCTCCTCCATGCACAGATTGTAGGCCTCTCCGGATTTTCCTTTCAGCAATACGGTGAGCATGCCGGTAATGGCATCCGTAACATACAGAAAGGACCGGCGGGGCGTTCCGTCTCCCCTGAGCACAATCTCGTTCTTCTCCAGCATCTGGGAGATAAAATTGATATGAAGCCTTCCGTCGTCAGGGCGGATTCCCCCTGCCAGTATCTGAAACGGTCTGACAATCTTACAGGGAACACCGCTGCGGGAATGACAGGCGCACAGGGTCTCCGACGCCCTCTTTGCACAGGCATATACATTTGCGGTATCCAGGGGGTCCAGTTCCCCATGACGGTCCTCTGTCAGACGTTCCTCCCCTGGAAATTTTCCGTAGACGTCCACGCTGGATATCAGCATAAACACCGCCTGCTTTTCCCTGGCCAGTCCCAGCAGATTTCTGCAGCCGGTTACATTTGCCTCATAAACCGCCAGCGCGTCCTCCTGCCAGCTTTTTTTGTCTGCAGGACTGGCCCCGTGAATAATGTAATCCACAGGCCCCCCACAGGACACCGGCGCGCACACATCCTGTAAGATCAGCTCAAAATCCTTCCTCCCCAAATAAGCCGAAAACCTTCCGTAAGCCCTCTCCCGGTTCCTGCAGAGCGCCACCACCTTTATGCCATCCTGATACAGATCGTTTCTTTTCAGCAGACCATGCACCAGATACTGGGGCACATAGCCGTTTGCGCCTGAGATAAGGACTGTTTTTCCCTTCAGCTCTCCCCAGTCCAGAGGAGACTCCGCTATGGTTACCGCATCCTGCGCCACGATTTTTTCCGCAACTGTCATTTGATTCCTTCCTCCTGTCTGATAAATAAAGGATAAAGCGCCTGCACGATTGCCAGGTCCTCCGGATATGTAACCTTCACGCAGTACCTGTCCCCATGCACCATCCCGCATTCCACCCCTATGTTAAGAACCAGTTCGCTGTCCTCATTTACCTCTGTTCTGTTTTCGTCCTCCTGGTATGCCCTGTGGGCCTGCCATAATACATTGTACCTGAAAATCTGCGGGCCCTGCTGAATAAACATCTTCCTCTTCTGCAGTGTCCGGTTGACGTTTTCCCCGTCATTGCTAAACGTGATTGCATCCGTTGCCTTGATTACCGTGATACAGGCGTCCCATCTCCCAATGGCCTCATACAGCTTATTCATGGTGATCTGGGATACAAAGGGGCACACCGCAGTCATCACCATAACCGTATCCCTTGGCTTCGCAGGAAGCATCAGCAGGCCATTGCGCACGGACTGATACCTTTCCTTTCCAGATTCGGCCAGAAAGGACAGTTTGTCTATGCCATACTCTGCCGCCCACTTTCTGATCTGGTCATGATACTGCAGGGGCGCCGTGACACAGACGGCATCCACATTTCCGTTCAGCTGCGCCGTTTTCATGGAATAGACAAGCATGGGACATCCTGTCAGCTCCACGAACTGTTTTGGCACATCCCCGTGAAAGCGGACGCCCCTGCCCCCTGCCAGAATAATCGCATAATTCATTTTTCCTCACTCCTGTGAATCCATAGTGTAAACAACCGATTCCGGGTCCATGCCTTTGAGCTGTTCTGTCAGTTCCGCCACCACCCTCCTGTCCATGGAGGTCAGGCAATAGCACTTACCGGCCCATTCCCTTTCCACGGGGTAAACCGGAATGCCATACACCCTCTCCCCTTCCAGAGAGGGGTCATTGTCCGCAAGAAACTCCACCCTGTCCGTCTCTCCCATGAGATGCAGAAAGTAAAGCAGTGTTCTCGCCCGCAGTCCCGCCCCCACTAACACAAACCTCTGAAATCTTCCGCATATACGTTCCGCATACATGGCGTACTGCCAGGAAATGCTCTCCCGCATATGGAACATGGCCCTTTTGTAGAACAACAGCCCGTCCAACAGGGAATCCATCCCCTCATACCATTCCACAGCCCTTTCATATCCCTGATGGGAAAAACCGTTATATCCCAGCCTGGCATAATTCCGCAGCCCCTCCGGGTCAATGATCCGCCATCTTCTGTCCGTGCCGAAATTCTCCTCAAATGTCAGGGAACCTATCAGTTCCGCCTCCCGCCTGGTTGGCAGAACCGACAGCCGGACGGCAATCTTGTACAGTTCCTCCCTCCCCGGAACCGGAATCTTCCTTCTTCCTTTTTTCAGCCGGAAGTACAGCTTCTGAAAGTGAAGGATTCCCGCCTGGACCGCCTCCATCTTTTTCAGCTCCTCCCCATGACAGCCCGGCCCGCAAAGGGGACGTATTTCCCCGTCCCTCCACTCATAGCCTCTGGTGCTTCCCTCCCCGCACATTAAAAACAGTTCATAGAGCACATCCATGGCCGTGCCGTTCCTCTTGTAATTCCCCCACATATTACCCGTAAATCCCCGGATATCCGCCCCTTCCTCCAGATTTCCCGCCTTCAGCATGGCGATCCTCTCAATCACCAGAAGGTGAATTCCCCTGCCTGTCCCATTTCTTCTCCGGCAAATCCTCTCCAGGGCATTCTGGGAAGTCCCCTTCCATCCCAGGTCAAAGGTAATGTAATCCTCCCTGTCCATTTTCAGACTCACCAGATATTCCCACAGGCCCAGGTCCGCATCCGCGTACCTGGTCCTGATCTGCCGGACCACCTCATCCCCTGTCAGATCCTGCACGATTTTCCGGTAAAGGCTGACGCCATCCCTGTCAATCTCCTTACAGGACAGGAGGCTGAAATCCTTATATTCCCGCAGATACTCCCTGTGCTCAAAATCCAGGCCCAGCAGTTCCAGGGCAGAACCCACAGTCATATACTTTGCGTCCAGGATATTTCTGATATCCTTTTGCTTTATCGCGGGACGAAGCGCAGCGCATAAAGCCCTTCTGGATACATACATTGGCTCAATGCGTCCCTGCCAGTTCCTTTCCCCGGCCGCTGCCCTTAAGAGAACCGAGAGAAAACTCCCCTCCCGCATCATGGGATAAATATTGTGGATATTCCTCTCCTCTGCCAGGTCCAGAACCCATTCCGCCCCGTAAGTGAGCAGCGGGCCGAGGGTCATGGCGCCCATCTCAAACCATTCCTTCGCCTCCCCTTCCAGGCTGCTGTCAGCCGCAAGGATCCGCATGGCGTAAATTTCCCTTCCTATATCTCCGTAAAATTCCTTTTCATACTCAAGATAGGGATGGCGGCAGTGTGCCTCCGAAATCATGGGATAATAAATGCTTCTCCAGCCTGCCTTCCCCGCATTTCTGTAATCCGCCTTCCAGTTATCGCCTATATGTAATATTTTATCCGGTTTACAGTCTAATTTCCGGCTGATATAGGAAAACAGGCTCCCGTCCCTCTTGGCCGCTCCGCATTCCGACGAGATAAAAACCTCATCCAACAGGGATGGGTCCATTCCGTTATCCTGCAGAATACCCAATACATGCTCTTTTGACAGATACATATCGGAGGTGAGTATCACCTTTTTCCTGTAGTCCCGTTTTATTTCCAGCAGCAGAGCCTCCATCTCCGGATTCAGAAAGGTATTTTCCCGTTCCGTCCGAATCTCCCGCTCCATAATCCTGTGGGGCATCTTAATGACGGAAGGAAGCTCCCGGTAAATCTCCTCAAGGGTCACTTCCCCCTTTTTCCTTTCCCTTGCGCGTTTCTCTGCGCAGGCCCGCATATGCCGCCACTGGCAGCTGCCGATATGTTCCGGAAACAAATCCGGAGCCGCCTCGTACATTTTGTCAAAAATCTGGGAGGGTACTCTCACCAGGCGCAGCAGCAGTGTGTCAAAGAGATCAAAGCTCACATATTCCGCCTCCCTGAGCCATTCCCTGACCTGCCCTTTGTCCATCATCCGGAAACCTTCTCTTTCCCGTCCTGCCCCAGGCCCGTCTTTCTGCCCGTTATCTCCGCAATCCTGCTTATGCAGGAGAAATTATCCAGCTCCGTAATCTCTTCCGGCTGAAATACAATGTCAAAGCTCTCCTCCAGGCTGCAGATAAGCTCCATGATTTTAAAGGAATCCAACAGCCCCGAGGCTATGAGCTCCTCCTTCTCTCCAAGCTCCCTGCAGCATAATTCCTCGCAGATATTCCTTATTCTCTCCTGCATTTTCCGCTCCTTTCCCATTCCCGTCCTGTCACCGGGAACACTGCAGACAGCCATAAGCAATCTTGCCCGAGTCATTTCTGGGAATTCTTTCCAGATAATGGCAGGAGACAAACCTGGACGGGATTTTCATCCGGCGGTCAAGAAGCGCAGGAATCTCCCTTTCCGCTTCCTGTCCCTTCCCGGTATGGAAAATGACAATATTTTCATCTGTCCCTGTACAGGCAAATTCTGTATCCGGATACTGATCTCCCAGGTAATTTGCCAGATCGTCCAGGCTTACTCTTTTCCCCAGAATTTTCACATATCGTTTCAGTCTTCCCCGCAGGAAAATGCATCCCTCTCCGTCGATTTCAATGACATCCCCGGTATGCAGAAGCCCCCGGTTCACATCCCCCTCTGCCAGCTGCTCCCTGTCCCCGGCATACCCCATGCACACGCTCCTGCTTCTTATCAGCATTTCCCCTGTGTCCCTGTCCGCTGTCACTTCCGCATTCGGAAAAGGCCTGCCCACGGAGCCGAATTTCATCTTTTTATCCTGGAAATTCATGGCTGTCAGCACCCCGAAGCACTCCGTCTGTCCGTAGCCGTTCCAGAACTTTTCCTTCAGTGCGTCAACCAGGTATGTCTGCGTCTGCTCCGGCAGCTGCGCCCCTGCAGATATGGCATAATTCAGAGATTCCACCCTCTCTGCATCCCAGAATCCAACCCTCTGGAGGGCCTGATAGGTAAAGGGCGTTGCAGCAAAATTATTTACCCTTTCCCTGGTGTAGAATTCCCGAAAATCTCTTCCCAGCACGGGCAGCTCCGTGACCAGCCAGGTTGCGCCGCAGTACCAGTGCCAGAAGCAGAAGGAAATGCCGTAAGCATAATTTACGGGCAGCGGACTAAGCCCTTTCTGGCCGCTGTGCATCCCGAAACGGGCACATCCGCAGGCTGCATTGTCCGCCATATTTTCGTGGCTGATTTTAACCAGTTTTCCGCTTCCTGTGGTGCCGCTTGTGGACAAAAGCAATGCCACGTCAGGGTGAATCGGATATCTCTCCATGCCTGTCTTCAGCAGCGCATGATTCTCCCATTCCGCCTCATGCGGGTATCTTCTCCCCATCTCATGGGACTTCCTGCAATAGATGTACCGGGGCCTGTAGTCACGGATGAGGCGCTCCAGGAATTCTCCGTTTATATCCGCTTCCAGAAGCAGTGGTATCCCCCCGGCATATAATAACTCATAGAGAAATTCCACTGTTTCCCTCTGTCTGTCACAGAGGCAGAACACCAGGCTTCCCGCTTCGAGACAGCGCCCCAGCGCTTCTGCCCTCCCTGCCAGTTCCCTGTAGGTGATTTTATTTCCTTTATCATCTGCAATGGCAATCTTGTCCGACAGCAGAATTTCGCTTTTTATGATTTTTTTCATTAAATTCTCCTTAAAATAAAAAGTGTGTGCCGGATTCCCCGTAGATGTTCCGGACATTTATGACATACTGAATATACCTTTTCATATGTTCTTCAAAGCCAAGGATTTCCGTGCTGCCAGTCTCCATATTCCAGAATTTGCTGCCTTCCGGATTCTCCATCCCAAGCGCCCGTCGGACACAGGGATACATGGGCATGACGCTGTGCTGTTCCCCCTCTATTGCGCTTACCACCTCCGGGTCCCCCACAGGCTCCGTCCCCAGGCTTTCCGCTATTTTATCTGCCAGATACAGATGCAGCTGAAAACCGAAATGAGTACCGTCGATAAATACCTGTATTTTATGGCAGTTCTGCCGGATAAAGGGCTCTATGGGGAAGGAGGCAAAGCGGTCCCACACTGCCGTTTTTCTCAATTCCCTCTTGAAATGGGCCAGGATTTCCGCCTCCGGCCAGTAGTTTTCCCCGGAAACTCTGTCCAGAATCTCTCTTTCACTGCAGCCCTTTTCTATCATTTCATTTACTTCCCTGTCTCCCCTGACCCAGATCCATCCGCTTTCCAGTTCATACCTGTTTTCCCCTGCCGTAGCCTGGGGCAATTGTCCCCGAAAACAGTAAAAGGGCTGAAATATCCTGTGCGCCTTTGTGTAATATCTGTTGATTAACGGCCCGTAGTTTCTGACATCCATGGTTTCGGCGCATGCAACATTATAGAAAACCACGTCGCAGAATCTTCCGTAACTTCTCAGCCTCCTGTTATCCGTCTCGCTGCAGGCATCATAGATGGAATCAATATAACTGCAGGCCTCATACAGGCAGGCAAAGCTTACGTTTTTCCTCAGAATTCTCACCGTATTCGTAACCTGACATGTACCCACGCCGATAAACAGTTTCCTGGGCATTGTGTCCGGAAAACCATACTCCGCAGCCGTCAGTCCCATCTTCCGCAGCTGCCCTGAAATCTCCTCCCCGGCCCCGCTGCATATGACTATATATGTGTCTTCTCCTCTTTCCATATCTCCGGGGCGCATCACAGGAAGTCCCATGCATTCTCTCTCCTCATGAAAGTTTGAGAGAAAACCCTGAATGGAATAGCTGTCTTTATACTTTTCCCGGAAACGTTTTCCTGCGTTTCCGGCGCCGAAAATCCAGATCTTTTTCTCCGTCAGCGCAGTCCTGTATTTCTCCCGGAAATACTGTACCACCCACAGGGAATCAATATAGTCCTCTCCCCACTCAAATCCCTGGCAATGAAGCAGCCTGTCATATTCCTTCCTGGACGCATGGGGTCTGCACAGAATCAGAAGAAGCCCCTCCCTCTCCGCCACAGAGCGGTTTAAGGGAATCCTTTTTATCCCTTCCTGCTGCCCCTCCTCATATTCCCCATAGTCCATCCTTGTGGTAAAAAAGTATCTGATGGACAGCGCCGAACAAAACTGCAGGCAAAAATGCCCGCAGTGTTTCCTGTCTCCCACCAACCCAAGGGCTCTGTGTTCCAAATCAATTATCTGCCCGTCGTACAACTCATTCCTCCCTGCGCCGCGCCGCTACCTGTCTTCCAGTCTGCGGGAAAGCTCCCTGTATATTCTGTGTCCGCAGCCACCGTCCAGACTGCCCACTGCCTCCCCATAGCTTTTCAGCTGGGCCTGCACATCATGTGTTTCCCTGTCCACATATTCCATAAAACCTTTTATGGAATACAGCTTTGTCTCCTGCATGGCCCAGGGCAGATTTTCCCCCTGCCTTCCAAACAGCCCGCCACAGGAATAGGGCATTTTGTCCTGGGTCAGCCGGACAGAAAGACGCTTCCAGTCCCCCTCCATGGAAAAAATTTCCGTGGAAAAAAATTCCATGGAAAAGATTTCCATCCCATGACAGCAGGCGCTCTGCGCCAGAATCTGCCCGGCATCCCCCTCCTTTACCATGGTATAGCGGAACGGTTCCGTATAATATTCCTTCCGCGGCTCCTCCTGCCCCCTTCCCTGAAATACCTGCGTTATCCCCGGAGACTCCAGAGAAATTCTCAGAATCATGTTTCCCTTCCAGGGAAAGACATACACCAGATTGTCCATGCATATCATCTCATAAAAGCATTCCGTCTCCCCTTCCCAACCATTGGGATACCCTGTTCTCTCTTCTGTCTCCCCCGTTTTCCTGTTCCAGTAAGTCAGCTTCCGTCCCTCATTGGAGCCCAGAATATACGTTTCCTTTCTTCCTGCCATACAGCAGTAATTATCCGTTTCCTCTCCCACCTCATATGCCTGGAATGCCCCTGTGTCCAGGTTCATGACTGCCACATGATTGCTTCCCGCCATTGCCATCAGCAGCTCATTTCCCGCCAACATGCTTCCGTTCAGGCAAAAGGGCCCTTCCCTTCTCTGCAGTTTCTTCATTTTCTCCACGATTTTCCCGTGACAGGTCACATGATCGGATTCACAGTCCAGTTCAACCAGGCAGGAAGCGGAGAAGGGAACCATGTAAATCCGCCCTCTGTACAGATGTCCCTTTATAAATTTGCCCCTGCCGGAAACACGCGGGGAAATTTTTTCAAAAGTCTTTGTCTTCAGATCAAAAACCGCGATTTCCTCCCCGTGGTGGGGTATGAGGTAAAGATGCTGATTGTAGTTTACGATATCCCTGTACAGCATCTGTCCCGTTCTTTTCTCGCCTGTTATCTCATAGGCCTCTTCCACTTCGCCCCTCCGGTTTATTTTCATCAGGCAGTTTCTGTCCCCTGCCGGCGCCCAGACCGCCTCCCCCTCCATGGCGCATGCATAAAATTTCACATTCACACAGTCCTCATCAAAATTCCGGACAATGTTCATATCCGTAAGCAATACAGGTTTTCCGGATACTCCGAACAAATGCACCACAGAGGAAGTCCTTTCCCCGATATAGGCATCCGAAAGACTGACGGCCAGATCCACATCCGGGGTCTGATCCAGAATCCCATGAGGCACCTCCCTGAATTTGCTTTTTGCAGCCTCATACAGGGGCTGCAAATCCGGGCGCATGGAACACAGGGCCGATTCCAACAGCGGGTGGGGACGCCAGATCAGGGTCGCCTCCGTATCCCTGAACTGGTCAAAGACATAGAACATTTTCCGGATGGCCTGTCCTCCGTAATGAAGAATGCCCCCGATACCCGTATTATAGAAAAAAATCTTTCCCGTCAGCCTCTCTTTCCAGTCTGCGGGAATATCGCCGTCCTGCAGTCTGTAATTCAGAATCCTGTCAAACTTTGGCGTTCCCAGGGGCAGAAGCTTCTTCTGCACTTCCCTCTCAAAGCAGCGGCTGTACTGTTCTGACTGGGTCACAATATAATCCGAATAGAAGGTATAGGGCAGCCCCCTGTAGCTCACCGCGCCTGCCCCTCCCGAAACAAAATAAGGAATGTAAACCAGCATCTCCGTGTATTTCTTCAGATTCTCCGAAAAGAAAAAGGGATGTACGCATGTGATATGATTGCAGTCGTCATATGGATTATGAATAAAAATCATATCCGGACGGCAGGCTTCAAAATCATAGGATCTGTAATCCGTAATGGGCACATAAGAGGGAAACTGCCCTCCCTCATAATTGATCTGACGAAAACTTCCATCCGGATTTCTGTCGTAATAGGGAACAGGAATGACATATGTGTCACAATCCTCATCCTCTGCCGCAGCCATCCATACACTTTCCAGAGAATCCCACATGGAAGCCTTATAGGGCAGAAAGACTGCTTCCCTGCGAATCCGGATGTGATTCTTCATGTTATTGTCAACGCGAATCAGCATACTCCGCAGCCGCTTATATATTTTTGCAGGATTGGGAGACTTTTCTTCTCCTATCTCCTGATGCAGTCTGTACAGAAGTTCACAATATTCTTCCAGTATGCGGACGGCTGCCGCTCCCCGGCCTTCCAGTTCCTCCAACAGCGTACCCAGCTCTATGGTTTCCTGCTGGCATTGCGCCAGTAATTCCAAAGCCCTTCCCACAGTCTGCTTCTCCAGGCATTTTCTGATCTCAATATGCGCCTCTCCAAGGAGTTTGACAAAATCCTGTATCTGCCGTTTCTGTGCTATTCTCATATGGCCTCTCCCTTTATCCGCCCGGCTCCCGTCAGCGGGACAATCTTTCGGATATGGAGCCCGCGGTTCCCGCTGTATCCACAGGCGTCTCTTTCCCCTCCGGGTCTGCGGCTCCTTCAATTCCCCCGGCATCCATGGGCGCGCTTTCGTCCCCCGGGTCTGCGGCTCCTTCAATTCCCTCAGCACCCATGGGCGAGCTTTCATCCCCCTGGTCTGCGGCTCCTTTGATTCCCCCGGCATCCGCAGGCTCCCCTTCCCCGGCATAGAAGATTTCATAGTCAAATTTGACTGTAATCTCGCCTTCCTCCCAGAGGATATCCGGATTTGCATTCAGGGTTCCGGTAAAATAAAACACTCCTGCGCTGCCGTCCTGAAGGCCTGCATACTCCCCCTGCCCGTCGTATCCGGCAGCCCGTAAGGTCAGTACTTCCTCATCTGCAGTTCCTTCCATAATATTCAATACTTTTTCTGTCTGTTCGCTTTCATTCAGCCAGACCATATTGATATTCATTTTCTTTACAGAAGAACGGTGGTCCGTTATTTCCTCCTCCGAAAGAGCATAGACATCCTCTGTGGAACGATAGAAAACCTGAATGTTTTTTATCTTGATCACCACATCTGTGTTTCCGTGATTTTCAATGGTGTAGCGGTCTGAAAAAATCTGTCCTCTGCCGCTTACATTTCCGGGGTCAAGATGCGCAGATGTGCCTGTGGGAAAGGTAACATTGTACCGGATATCCCCGACTTCTTCTGTCTGCTGCTCCGGATTATGTTCCATATCTTCCGTTTCTTCCGGCTCTGTTGTTGGAGCCCCGCTTTCCGGCGTTTCTTCCCCGTCAACCGGAGACCGGGACTCTACGGGGGCTTCCGTTTCTTCAGGCTCCGGTGTCTCTGCAGGCTCCTCGGTTTCTACGGGGGCTTCCGTTTCTTCAGGCTCCTCCGTTCCTACGGGGGCCTCAGTCTCTACAGGATCTTCTGTCTCCACAGGCTCCT
Organism: uncultured Lachnospiraceae bacterium; assembly: GCA_947367855.1. GTDB lineage: Bacteria > Bacillota > Clostridia > Lachnospirales > Lachnospiraceae > Acetatifactor. Next base: position 30,854 of record CANBFE010000020.1, read on the forward strand.
CCGTGGGCTCCGGTGTCTGGGGCGGCGCAGGGGATTCCTCCGGATTCGGAGACTCCGTCTCTACGGGCTCCTCAGTCTCTACAGGCTCCTCCGTTCCTACGGGGTTCTCAGTCTCTACAGGCTCCTCCGTTCCCACGGGCTCCTCCGTAGGCTCCGGTGTCTGGGGCGGCGCAGGGGATTCCTCCGGATTCGGAGACTCCGTCTCTACAGGGGGCTCGGGCTTCTCCCCGGCCGCAGAATATGCCGTCATACTGCCGTCCTTTTGAAATATCTTATTTGGCGCTGCAATGTCTGCATGTAGCGCCACGCTGCCATGCAGCATAAGAACGGCCAAAACAAATGCCAGGTTTTTCCGCATGAACTCACCAACCTTCCTCTCTGCCCATTTCCCTTCCGGAAATATACTCCTTTATAAAACCAACCCACCTTTGCAGGTGAGTTGGTATACAGATATGGCAGAAATACCTGTTTACATATGGTTCCATTCACAATTCCAACAGATCAGTTTACTGTCAGTGTCGTAACAATCATACGTCCGTCGGACAGTCCTATGATAAAGTCCTGTGCCTTGCCCTTATAATTGTCTCCTGCAAGGAACTGGGAAAGTCCTGCATCCGACTTGGAGAATGTGATAGTTGCATCTGTCTGGGTGGTGGTTGTCGTATTGGGAGCATAGGCTACCGTATAAGCATCCTCATCCCAGACATAATCGCCGTAAAGGCCCTTTCCGTCATTGTGACATCCAACGGCAATCACCGTGGCTTCTCCCACATTGGGAACCACAATGGTCAGGTCGGTTGCGCTTGCCCCGGATGTGAAGACGGGCGCTGTTGCAATTGCAGGTGTAGAGATGTTTCTGGCATTACTTGCCTTCACATCATAAGTAACATTAACCTTGATGTCATCCGCTTTCCAGTCAGCGCTGGCATTTGCCACACCGGTAACTGCGAAAGAACCTACTGTAGCTTTCACATCGGCAGCGTCGGCAATGTAGGATGTTTTGCCTGTATCAAGTTCCGGCTTGGCAATATCCATGGAAAGCAGAGAGCCATACTTGGTAATGGCAACGCTCTGTCCCGGAGTGGTATAAACTGCCGCCACATCCGTTTCCCACTGGCTAAGTTTCAATACCTTATTATCAGCAGCCTCAAATTCAGCCGTTTCTCCTGCCTTAAGCTTGATAGTCGCCGCTGTCTGCGCCTGTGAAAGCATCAGATTGATTCTCTTTGTGGTAGCTGTTACATCCGATGTGAAAGTATTATACTCTGTTATTACGTCAGCCTTCTTTGATGTTATTGTTGCCTTAACGGTAACATTAATGGGAATCCCTGCATCAGCCTCCGTATCTACGGATGCATTCCAGATATCCATGCTGTTGGATGCAACCGAAAACTTATTTACGCCATCAGCAGTAGAATCCGAGAGCGGATTTACCTTGATATCCAGATTAACCGGTACTTTAACCGTAAGCTTGGGCGAATAGACGTCAAATGATGTCTCAAAACTGCCGCTCATGGGTTCCGGTGTGGGAACAGGCGTGGGTGTAGCGGAAGCAGAAACCGAAACCGGCGCGCACATAGCCAACGCCAAAACAGCTGCTGCCGCTTTGGTGAATTTTCTTGTTTTCATAATACTAAATACCTCCTTGTAATATTAAATGATGGTAGTTCCTTCTATGCATATCACAGAAAAATCCGAATAATATCTGCCCTCTTATCCGAACCGTCCTGCGAATATACCGAATTCCATGCAGGCCCTCAGCTGCGTTCACTGGACAAACATCAGACTCACTCTGAAAGAAACCGTTCCCAGTTCCGTCTCCGGATCTTCATCATCCAGAATGTGATAAGTACATATGGCATCGTAGGCCCCATCCGGAAGCGCCTGATTCAGTTTCAACTGATCCAGCTGCTTTCCCACAGGCAGAACCGGTGAACTGTAAAGCAATGTCTGTTCCTCATCCTCCAGATACACTTCAAAATAACAGTCGTACAGATTGCTTGCGGAGTTACCGATCTGTGCATTGTCTGAAACCGCGCTCCCGGACGGAAAGGTCCAGATCATATTCATATCTGTAGTAAAAGTTGCCTCCGATGCCTTCCGGTCAGAACCTCCGTCCACCACCAGACCCTCCGAAATGTCCCGCTCCATTCTCACCGGTTCCGCCGGTTTATTTGCCAGCCTGTATATGACTACACCCAGTATTCCGATTACAAGCAGCAGAATCAGAATCAGCAGGATAATGATTATCTTTGCCTTATCTCCGTTTTTACTTTCCTTTTTCATTTTTCTCCCTTTCCTCAGAGTTTGAAAACTGCCTCTCCCCTTGTTAAAATAAAGCACATTGGACATCCGCGGTTTTCCACCACAGGATGCTGCAGTCTCCTGCTTCGCTCCCTGCTACCTCACAGCATCCACCGCATGCTGTGTTCACAGGGTCCTGGCCTACCCAATCCGCGGCAAATGCCGCCTTCTAATGCCGTTCTTCCTTTTTTATGGCGGAAGGGCATACCATACCCCTCCGGCTATCATGGACGCGCTGTCCGGTCCTTTTGGCCTGCCGCTCCCGGCAGTTCCGCATCCCGGTAAAACCCCGGCTCATCACCGGAATTTATCCGGACAGTTATCCCTATGACCTGTCTGACGAATGATCTTTCCCTCCACTCCGCGTTTCAGCGCATTGCGGGCGGTATTGACTTTCTCCTCCGCAGTATACCCGCAGTCTCTGCAGCAGAAGATACCCTCTTTTTTCTCCCCAGCCCCGCCGCAGCAGCTGCATTCCGCGCTGATGCCCTTTCCCAGTATCTCTGCCAGTTCCACAGACTGTTCCATGCATTTCTGAACCAGACGGCCTCGGATATACCCCCGCTGCCACATGGACACGGACTGATTGATCTTCTTATTCCTGCCTCCGCCCCGGGGCCCCGGCAGTTTCGGGATATAGACGGTTCCGGGCTTTTCCTCCCGGAGAAAACGGTTCAGCTCCCGGTTGATATAACTGTGAAGCTGTTCTTCATAGCGCCGCTTTTTGGTCCGGTACTTCTTGCGCCCCGGATTGTCCTTCCTGCTGCGGCTGTAAATGCGGGCCTGTTCTCTCACCCAGGCTGCGTATTCCGTCTGGTATTTTCCCAGACTTTCCCCGTACCTGTGTCCGGAGTCCGTGGTCAGCATGACATACATTCCAAGAGCAGCCCCCACAACTCCTTCATAATCCTCATGTTTCCGGACTGCCACATTCACGGGAACCTTAATTTCAATACGGCTTTCCTCCGGATACAGACTGATATAAAGCTGACTCCCATACTGATTGTTATCCGTGAGGGGTACGAAAATCCGTTTTCTTTTTTCCTTCACCGAAAGGTAAATTCCATGGTCTCCATAACGGTATGCCCTTTCGGCAATGGAAAATCCATCTGCAGACTCCGTATGGGGCTTTCCGTTTTTCAGGTGATATCTGCGCACCTGCCTGCACAAATAACGGCGGAGCCTTTCCTGGTCCACCTGCCGGGCCAGTTCGTCATGCTGTTTCTGAATCCCCTTCTGCAGCTCCATGGGCCTTTGGTTCAGCACGGCCTCAAACGCATTGTTCACCTTCAGCAGGAAACGGAGATAATGTTTTTCCTCTTCCGTAAAGTTTCCGTTGGCAGCAATCAACTCCAGAAGCTTCGATTTCGTTCTGGTCCATTGTCCCTTGATGTCCCCCAGGGCATCGAAGACCGCCAGGTAAAAATATACGGAAGGCAGTCCCAGTTGACTGCGCAGCCCGCAGGATGTCATCTCATTCTGCACGGTGTAGCCCGGCCAGAGCTTTGAAAGACTGCCAACGCCGCTGTAGCGCGCATACACATAATTCTTCACCCTGCCGTAGTCCGCAGCAATCTCCAGAAGCTTCTCCATGTCCTCCCGGCAAACCGGTTCCCGGCTGTACTGCCGGACTGTCCTGCATGTGGTTTCCGGCTGCATCCCTGCTTTTCCCTTCCAGAGAGACATTGCCTCCCGCCCTTCCCAAAATGTATACTTTTGGGGGCATTTTTTTACGGTAAAATATTTATTTAATATAAACAAAAAAATAGGGTTAAGTTTATTGACTTTTTGTCGATAATATTATAGAATATGAGAACCTCATAACTGATTCAAAAAGTATACTTTTTGAGACATTCTTTTTCTTTCCAACCCGGATCAGCCTACATCCCCAACACACCCTTCACCATTTTTACATAGGAACCGTTCCGGAGTGTGAGTGTTGATTTAATGATATTTCCCGCAGAACCTCCTCCATTTTCCCCTTGCGCACAGCATGGACGCCAGGCCCAGAATACCCACTGCAATCCACAGCCCCACCACAGCCTTCCAGCCGGAGCCCTCCGCCACGGCGCCGAAACCGTAGGTAGAGAGGGAGCTTCCCACATAGGTAGCTGCGTTTAAGATGCCGGACACTGTGGAAACCTTGCCGAACCCGGCGAAATGTCCCGGAACCCTGCTGATCAGCATCAGGTTGATGCCGTGCATACAGCCTGTGATCAGGGTCATCATCAGGATGCATACCGCAGGCGCGCTGTCAAAGGCCATGAGCATCAGCCCTCCCGACAGGGCTCCCGCCCCGAAAAGCAGAGCGGCCGTGGAGACCTCGCTCTTTATGCGGCTCAGCAGAAAAGAGGCAAACAGAGTGCTGAACACGGCAAACACGGGAAGCGCAGCCGCGGACAGGATGGAACTGGAATTGCTCATCCCGAACGTCTCGCTCATGTATACAGGCATCCATGTAGTGATTCCGTCCCGAAGGGTTCCCTGGAGGACAATGGCCAGAAGAATGAAAATCAGGGGAGCCTCCGCAAACAGCCGGGGGAAGGAGAAGGATGCCCTGCCAACCGACTGTTGCCCCGCCTCTTCCGTCCCACTCTCTGTCCGCTGCCCGTCTGCCCCTTCCGCCTTCTCCGCCCGGCTGCCCAGTCCCAGGGTTTTCACAAGCCAGAAAAAGGCAGCCGCAGTCCCCAGAACCGCAGGAGCGATAAACACGGCTTTCCAGCCGGATACCCGTATGCATACAGGCGTTAAAACATAAATCGCTATGGTGGCTGCGGAGGATGCCATGGATACCAGGACACAGCTGAGCCTGTACCATCTGTCATCCAGCATCTCCGCCATGATGCGCACCATGGGCGGCCAGAGCATGGACTGGAAAAATCCGTTGAGGCACCATACCGGGACAATCACGCTCATTCTGGGAAACAGCGCTACAGCCAGATTACAGGCGGATGCCCCTGCCAGGCCTCCGAAGATCATTTTCTGCGGGCTGAACCGGTCTCCCAGAAAGCCGCAGACCAACTGCCCAACCCCATAGCTCAGAAAGCACATGGTCACAGGCAGTCCGGCAATGCTTTTCCCTATCCCCAGGGCGCTCTGCAGTTCCACCATGCAGGCCGCATAATTCAGTCTTGTCAGATAACTCATAAAATAGGCAAGACAGCATAAAAAGCAGAGAAACCTCATCTCTTTTTCTGATGTAAGTCTTTTTGTCATAGCAGACAGTCTCCTCCCAGGCCTTCCTTTATTGCTCTCCGGCAATCCGGCCTTTAGCTGCGCCTATTCCCTGATCTCAAATTCTCCGGTGAGCAGAATATCCGCAGAATTATCTCCCACCATGACCCGGAATACGCCAGGCTCCACATGCCACTCAAAGTTCCGGTTCAGTGTGCGCATCTGCCTGGAGCCGATTTTAAGCTCCACCCTCCTGCTCTCCCCGGGGTCCAGAGCAATCTTCTGAAAGCCCGCCAGTTCCTTCCTGGGTTTCACGGTGCTGGAAACCATATCCCGCACATAAAGCTGCGCCGTCTCCTGGCCGAAGCGTCCCCCCGTATTGGTCACGGTAAAGGAAACCTTCACCTCCGCGCCCTTTTCCACAGCCTCCGCAGTCAGGCCGTCCCCCTCCACCTGCAGATCGCTGTACGCAAAATTGGTGTAGGTGAGGCCGTAGCCGAAGGGATACAGGGGATTCCAGTCCATCTCCACATAGCGCCATCCGCCTCCGGGCATCCGGTTATAATTGCAGGGAACCTGTCCCACGCTTCTGGGGAAGGACATGGGCAGCCGTCCGGAGGGATACGTTTTTCCGAACAGCACTTCCGCAATGGCTCTGCCTCCCTTTTCCCCCGGGAACCAGCATTCCAGAATGGCCGGGATATGGGCTTCCTCCCAGGTCAGGGCAAGGGGCCTGCCGTTCTGCAGCACCAGAACCACCGGGGTTCCCGTGGCCGCGATTTCTTTCAGGAATTCCTGCTGCTTTCCGGGCAGTATCAGGTCCGTCCGGTCCAGATTCTCGCCGCTGGTCTCCCCATTGTCCCCCAGACAGACAACCGCCACATCCGCTTTTTTCACCAGCTCCAGGGCAGGATTCCAGTCCTCCCGGCCCTTGTTGTAGCCCAGGACCACCCTGGCGCCTCTGGCGTCATTGCAGAATTCCAGGCGGATATCGTATTCCCTGCCTGCCTCAAAGGCAAAGTCCGCCATTCTTGCTTCACCCTCGGTCTCTCCTGCGGTTTTTTCCGTCTTCCGCTCTCCATCCGAAAGATTCCATGCGTCGATTAACAGTTTTCCGTCTACATATAAACGCATGCTGTCCTGACCGGGAATGGCAAGGCAGCCCCGGAAGCTGCTCCGGGCCTTCAGCTTTCCGGTCCATGCCACGGAGAAGCATTCCGCGTTCACATCCGCATGGGGCTTGGCATAAATCCAGTTGAAATTCACCATATAGTCCCTGCGGGTCACCACAGGGTCTCCGCTGAGATCCCAGTTATTGTAATAGCGGGCGGTAAGCCCCTCCTCTCCCGTCTCATCAACAAACCAGTCGGGGTGGAAGGGAAAAACCTTCTCTCCCAGGTAGCTGCAGCCTTTTTCGTAGAGAACCGTCCTGCCCTCCCCTGCAAGCTGCCGGATGCCGTCCAAAACCGTCACCTTATGGGAATCGGCTGTCCTCGGGGCATAATCCCCAAGCGCCGCCTCGTCCGCCCCCGGCCCCACCACGGCAACGGTTCTGCAGGAATCGGACAGGGGAAGAAGATGCTTTTCGTTTTTCAGCAGACAAATGGACTTTCTGGCGATATCCAGTGCAGTCTCCTGATGGGCTTCGCAGTTCACGGTCCTGTCGTAAAGACTTTCGTCCACATAAGGATTCTCAAACAGTCCCAAAGCAAATTTCAGCTTCAGCACACGCCCGCAGGCTGTATCCAGCACTTCCTCTGACATCTCGCCGCTCTCAATGAGGCTGCGGATGCTCTCCATCCACTCCTCATGGGTGAAATCATACAGCTGCAGGTCAACCCCCGCCTCCAAACCCTGCCGGATGGCTTCCCGGTTATCCTTTGCCGTGGAAAAACTGCCCTTTAACCGCGCCACTGCCGTCATGTCGGAGCGCACAAAGCCGGGCATGCCGTACTGCCCCCGGAGCACCTCCGTCAGCAGCTCATGGTCCGACGCCACAGGCTGTCCGTCAATGGCAGCATAGGAACACATGGTATTCCAGGCCCCGCCCTCCACAAACGCCTGCTCAAAAATCGGCAGTCCCCAGGCGTACACGTCATGCCTCCCCATGGCGGAAGGCGCGCAGTTCAGCCCTCCCACAGGAGTTCCGTAACCGCAGTAATGCTTTGGCTCCGCAGCCACTGTATCCGGATGCCTCAGGTCCTTTCCCTGCATTCCCCTGACAATCTCCCTGGCAAATTCGCCGCCCAGATAGGTATCCTCTCCGAAGGCTTCCTCCACCCTGCCGTACCGGGGATCCCAACTTAAGTCCATCACGGGATTCCAGGTCTCGTGGACGCCGCTGGCCCTTGCCTCCGCAGCTATGGCATGGCCCATCCGCCTGCCCAGTTCCGGCTCGAAGGTGCCTGCCAGACCGATCTGCTGAGGGAAACAGGTGGCATAACCGTCAAGAAGTCCGTGCAGCGCTTCCTCGCTGAAGAGAAAAGGAATCCTCAGGCGGGTCTTTTCCACTGCATAGCGCTGCAGTTTGTTGGCAAGCTGCGGAGAGGCGGAGCGGAACTGGACGCTGCCCACGCTTCTTCCGTTTAAAGCTGCCTCAAATTCATCCCAGCGAAACTCTTCCACCCTCTCCTGGGCATTTCTCTTCACATAATCACCGATGATGGAATACTGGTCTGTCTGCAAAATTTTTTCTTCCAGAGTCATCCTGGACATCAGGTCCGCCACCCGCTCCTCTATGGGCAGAGACCCGTTCTTATACTTTTCCATATTTTCCGTTTCCTCCCTTTTCTGAACTATACAGCAGTTTTCCGTTTTCGTCCATGTATTTTCCTGTCCAATTGACAGTCTCGGACTCATCCCGTGATAAAACTCACTGTCCCCAGGTCATTTTCAGCCAACGCGCGCATATTTTCTTCCAGGCTTCCCTCCCGAAGCTCCAGAGCGTAGCAGAATTCCCCGAAACCGGACAAATCCATCTTAAAATTGGTCTCCCAGGTATTGTTCATGATCCAGCTGTATACGGGACGATGATTATTTTCTTCCTTGTTATCGCACAGCACAATGGGATGGCTCTCCATCTCCCCCATGTAGAGCAGAGGCGTATCCAGGGTATTGATGAGAATGCCCTGGTTTCCGTTCTGGTACAGCAGTCCCTCGTCCGCCATATAGTATTCCATATTCGTGCCCGGAAGCTGATCCACACCCGGACGCATGGCCACGCCGCCATTGTGGATATAAAGCGCGCTCTCCGGCAGATTCAGGGACAGGGGCAGATAAATACTCTCAATGTCCCGGCTTAAGGTTTTGGCTATGCGGAAGGTGAACTCGATTCTGGGCAGCTGTTTATACATCTTGATGATAACGCTGCTGTAGGAAGTACCCTCCAGATCAAAGACCAGCTCCGTTCTGTCAAACACGGGGCCGTGATCCAGAATCCGGATATCTTTCAGGTCTCCCTGATACTGCGCCGCGTGAAGTCCCCGAATATTCCGTCCCAGCGCAGCCCGTTCCCCATAGACACCTTTACGGATTTCCGTATTTTCATAAATGGGGGTGAAGAAATTTTCCAGGACATCCCCGCCTTCCATTCCCCCTTTCAGCATTTCTCTGCCGGACTGTTTATTATAGAAAGAAGTAATGCCCTCCCCTGTCTTCCAGGAAATCCGAAACCAGGGGTTCTCCAATCCGTAGGGAAGCTTATAGCTTTCCCTGTCATAGTCGTTGACGATATCCCTTACCCGTTCGGCCCCCACCCAGGCCGCGCGGGAGTAAAGCCCCTGCTCAGGCGCAGGCTTCTCCTCATAGGCGAACAGCTTCTCCTCACCCGGCTGAAATTCCGCCGCAAAACTCACCCGCACTCCCCTGGGATGAGACGAGAGCTGGACTGCCAGTTCCTCTCCCGTCTTTTTATCCGTCACCTTCATGCCAGGAATTCCCGCTGTCTCCACATAGAATTCCACGGGAAGCAGTCCCTTCCTGCCGCTCATGGAGATGGCTTTTACCTCCCCTGCATTATTGTAATAGCGCAGGATGTCCCCCAACAGATGATACTGCTGAATCCTCCGCAGGGACGCCGCCTCATGGGCCCTGGAGGCATAACCTGTCTTGCGGATATCCAGGTTTGTCACCATGGTCTCGTAAGGGCTCCCTATGGTGGCGGAGTGTCCCCAGGTATGCTCCGCGTACAGAAGGGCATTGTGGGCGCAGTCTTCTGCAAGGGCCTGGTTATGCACGCCGGTTTTCTCCTCCAGGCGGTCGCAGATATGGGAAATCCGCAGTGCCTCCCTGTAATGCTTCACAGCGTAGGGGGTGCTTCCCACGCCGTTGCCCCACCAGTCATTCATTGCCCCACGGTATACCGGGGCGTCCGCAGTCTTTTCCCGGATCAGGTCATACAGCTCCTGCAGGGTCACCATATGCAGGGTGACCTCCTCTCCGAAACGCCGGTTAAAAGCATTCACTGCAGCGATAATGGCCGGATTGGCAGGCGCGTTGTCGGAGAAAACGCCGCTGACGCTTGTGATATAAAAGTCGTAAGGATAACCGCTCTCCTCATATTCCGCAATGCTTTTTCCCAGCTTATCATGCAGGGCTTCCAAAGCCGCTGCGTCGTTGTCCTGCTGCGCTGCTGCCCCGGCCGCATCCGTTCCGTCCCTGCCTGCATCGCTCCCTGTCCTGTAATTCACATTTTTGCTGAAAACAATTCCCAGGGAATTTCCCAGATTGTAATGCTCCCCGCTCCACACCAACAGCCGCTTTCCCGCTTCGTTTTCCCAGAAATAGGGCTTCTGGTTCTGGTACAGGGGATACATGCCGTGATGGGTATGGATATTGGTAAATAAAAATTCGATGCCGTTATTGATCAGCACATCCCTCGCCCCCAGGGAAATGCCGTTGATATCCGCATTCATTGCCGTTTTCACCGGACATCCCCGGGCCGTAAAGATTTCCTGCATCCGGGCGGTCTTTTGATGCAGCATCTCTACCTCCGTCAGGTCTGTACCGTTGAGATAAGAGGCCGAAATGCCGATATTTCCTCTCCGAACCAACTCGAAAAAGTCCGCCTTTTCCTCTTCGGAGGCGCTCTCCAGGAACTGTTCCACACAGAAGTAAGTCTCACAGTTCCATTTGAAATCTTTCTCCCGGCTTCCGGTTTCCCAGCCCTTTCTTATAATAGCAATGGCATTCCGTATATTGTTTATTTGATTATAGATAATCTGTTCCTGCAGATCCGTGTACCCGATGTCTGTGTGGGAGTGGTGGATTATGTATACGTCTTTGATTTTACTTCCCATAGTTTCTCCTTTTTGGCCATGCACGGTCTGCTCCTCAGCCCTCTTCCGGCACTAAGCAGCCGTTCTTCCAGGTCCCCTGCCAGTCCTGCCCGGCTCTGCCTTTTATTTTCATAACGCTCTCCTCATCCATAGCGCTGTCCTTATAGCGCAAAACCACATCTACATCCCTGGCAAAACGCAGCTTAACTGTCCCCAGTCTTCCCCCGCTCCAGGCCAGGTCCGCCTCTATGCCTCCCTTTGCACACAATCCGCGGATGCTTCCTTCACTCCATTCCGCAGGCAAAGCCGGAAGAAGCAGAATCTGGCCCTTCCTGCTCTGCAGCAGCATTTCCGCAATACCGGATGTCACGCCAAAGTTGCCGTCTATCTGGAAGGGAGGATGGCTTCCGAAGAAATCAGGACAGGTTCCCGACTGTCCGTCTTCCGCCAGATGCAGCTGCCGTTTGATCAGGCGCAGCGCATTGCCTCCCTCCCGCAATCTGGCCCAGAGATTTACCTTCCACCCCAGGCTCCATCCCGTTCCCTCAAAGCCCCTGGCCAACAGGGATTTTTTGCAGGCCTCCGCCAACTCCGGCGTCTCCTCCAGGGTAATCAGATCCGCAGGGAACATTCCATATAAATGGGACAAATGCCTGTGCTCCGGCTCTGCCTCCGGAAGTTCCTCATTCCACTCAAGCAGCCTTCCGTCCTTCCCGATGACCAGAGGTTCCAGCTTCCCCAGGGCAGCTTCCAGACTCTCCTGGAATTCCTCCCGAATCCCCAGAACTTCTCCCGCTTTCCGACAGTTCTCAAAAAGCTCCCGGATAATGGTCATAGTCATGGCATTGGTCCGGCTCACTGCCACTGCCCCGCCCTCCCACAGAAAGGAATTTTCAGGGGATGTGGAAGGGCCAAAGGCAAGAAAGCCGCCTTCCTCCTCCAGAACCGCCAGATAAAATAATGCCGCCTCCTTCATAATAGGATAGGCCGTCCGCTCCAGAAATTCCCTGTCAAGAGTATACTCATATTGCGTATATAAATGTTCACACAGCCATCCGGAGGACATTGGCCAGTATGCCCAGCAGCCGCAGCCACTCCGTTTATCACCCACCGGATTTGCGGAACGCCACAGATCCGTATTATGATGGGACACAAAGCCCGGCGCTGCATAGTATCTTTCCGCAGTTCCCTTTCCCTTCTCACTGATTCCCCGGATCAGCTCCACCAAAGGCTCGTTCATCTCTGCCAGATTGCAGGAAAATACAGGCCAGTAATTCATCTCCGTATTGATATTGATGGTGTAATTGCTGCTCCATGGAGGCAGGGTGGAATCGTTCCAGATGCCCTGCAGATTCGTGGCCTGACTTCCGGGCCGGGAAGCCGAAATGGTCAGATATCTGCCAAACTGAAACAGATACACAGGCAGCCAGTGGTCATCCCCTGTATCCCGGAAACTGCGCAGCCTTTCATAAGTGGAAATCCCCGCCTTCTCATCCTCTCCCAGAGAGAAGGATACCCTGTCAAAATATGAGGAAAAATCTTTCTCATGCTCTTCCAGAAGCGCCCCAAACCCTTTCTTCACAGCCGCTTCCACATCCCGGCGGCAGGGCTCCTCACAGTCTTTCCCCGCAAGCTCCGGGCAGGCATCAATACCCGCAAAGTTGCTCCTTACACCCAGACAGATCAGAGCCTCCGTAGCGCCGGATACCCTGATTTCCCCATCCCTGCCCTCCACGGCGCCATCTGCCGCTTCCACCTGAATCAGGGAAAAATACCGGATCCCCGTCTCCTCTTTTTTGTCGGAATAGAAAATGGCATTCACGGTTCCAAGATAATGAGGATCTGCATGGGAAGGACATAAGCCCCTGACTTCCAGATTTCCCTCTCCACTGGAAACCGTGTATTTCAGCTGACTGTTAAAAGTCAGGGAAAAGGTCAATCCCCCCTTCCGCTCTGACTCCAGGCGCATCACAAAAACCTGGGCGGGATAAGATATAAATGTAGTCCTTTTGTAGTTTCCTCCGTCAGCCTGATAGGATACCTTGTGAACGCCTGTCCGCAGGTCCAGTTCCCGCCTGTAGCTGCTGCCTTCCCCATGTTCCATTTTCAGGTACATATCTCCCATGGGCATATAACTTTCCGTAAAGCCTCCGGTAAACTGTTCTTCCAACAGCTGCTGGGCCTCTTTATAGCGGTGCTCCCGGGCCAGCTCCCGGGCCTGCCTGTAATACACATGCATTCCGGGCTCATTTTTGTCATGGGGATAACCGGACCACAGGGTATCCTCGTTAAAACATATTTTCTCCTCCTTCACACCCCCATGCACCATGGCGCCTATGCGGCCGTTTCCAAGCGGCATCGCCTCAGTCCATTTTTCCGCCTGCCTTTCATACCATAATTTCAGTTCCATTTCTCCCTCCTGTTTCGTGTCTTTCCATTATCCTGAACTGGTTAATACAAAGGCAGGACCGTAACCTCTTACAGTCACAGCCCTGCCGTGCACAGCCATCTTGTCAGCCGTCTGCTTCTCAGTCGTTATTCGTCACAACCTCGCCATGTCCCAGATTGTATGTAATCTCACCCTCCAGTTCCACCTTCAGAACCGTGGTCAGGGGATGCATCTGCATCTTGTCCGCGCGGATCCACAAGGTTCCCGGGATGCCGCTCCAGGGCAGAGAACCCGTATAGCTGAAGGAAAGCTCCTCTCCGGTGTGGAGAACGCTGACCTTCTTCACAGGGGTCTTCACTCCCTTCACACACAGGAACTCCGAGGGCTGGTCATACACAAAGAGGTAGATGGTCTTCTTATCTGCGGACAGGGTGCTGCCGCCCAGGAACTGATTGTAGCTTAAGCCCTTCCCCGTCTCATAGATGGCCTCCTCATTGTCATGAATAAACTGTCCCAGATCCTCCAGTACCTTCACCTGCCGTTCGTCCAGGGTACCATCCTCTCTGGGACCCACATCCAGAAGCAGCTTTCCGCCCAAAGTCAGGCAGTCGCAGAACATACGGACCACCTGACGGCTGGTCTTGTAATGATTGTCGGAAGGACGGTATCCCCAGGAAGTGTTGATGGTGGTGCAGAACTCCCACACACCCTCAGGCCCAATCAGCGGAATGCCCTGTTCCGGGGTCTCATAGTCGCCGTAGCCCTGGAGACGGGAATTCACGATAATGTTGGGATTCAGGGACTGAAGATACTCCTTGAATTCCTTCGCCTTCCACTGGTTGGCGCTGCGCTCCCAGTCTCCGTCGAACCACAGCAGATCCACTGTGCCGTAATTGGTCATCAGCTCTCTCATCTGGTTATTGTTGAACTCCAGGAACTCCTGCCACTTCTCAGGATCTTCCGGTCCCCCTGCCGGGGTGGCAAATACATCCTTCAGATGGTTCTGGGGATCAGAGCCTTCCGGATAAACCGTCCTGTAGCGGGGATCGGACCAGTCAATGAGGGAGAAATAAATTCCCACCTTCATGCCGGCCTCTCTGACCGCCGCCGTATATTCCTTGATCAGATCCCGTTTTGCCGGGGTCTTCTTCACCACACTCAAATCGGAATACTGGGTATCAAACAACGCTACACCGTCATGATGTTTGGAAGTCAGCACCACATACTGAGCCCCTGCGCGCCTGAACAGATCCGCCCAGGCCGCCGCGTCAAATTTGGATGCCGTGAAGCCGTCGCACTGCTTCATGTAATCCTCATAAGAAATGGCGCCGTTGTGGAAAGACCATGACTCCGACACGTCTCCCACGGCATAGATACCCCAATGAATAAAGATACCAAGCTTCGCCTTCTTGAACCACTCCTGCATCATAATGAAAATCCTCCTTGCCGATTCCGGCCATGTTTATTGTCGTACATCCGCGTCCTGCCTGCCTCGCAGCGTCTTCTCTCCTTCACGCGCCCCCTCTTCGGCGGCCCCTTTCAAGCTTCTTCAGCCGTTCTCCCGTCTCCGGGAAAAGACATCCCACAGGCATCTTTCTCCGCTACCAACAGTTTACAATCTCTTCCTCGATAATGTCAACATATCTTTTCGCTTTCTTCGGCTTCTGTCCGGGAAAGCTATTTGACGGCACATTCCGTTCTCCTTTCCCACCTTGTGCCCCCTGCAGCACAGCAGGCTGCAAATACCCTTTCATTATATCACTGCGCCTCCCATTTGTAAATACAAATATATTTTTCTTAATTATGTAATTACATTGTGTTGTCTAAGTATATACCTTAAGCTACTCAATTTATCAAGACATATTTTATATGTCTTGACATATCCACTGCGTTATTGTATATTGTATTGAAAGCGGTACCTGCCGAAAGCGACAGGCCCATAATCGGAATTTCTCACAAAGTATACCATTCGAAGCATTATGTTTTTATACATAATGCTTATTTTTATTGTTTTAACTCTGACAAAATATCCAAAAAAATAGTCCACCTTTATCTACTTTGTCCAAATAAAACAATGTTCCAAAAAGTATACTTTTTGGAACATTGTTTCTGTCCGGAATTCCGCCTGCTGCCGTCTGTTTTCGGAAATACGGAATCAAACAAGGAGGAACAGTGAATTGAAGAAACAAAACACAGGAAAGGTTCACGACAACAAAACATTCGTGCAGAAGCTGAAACGGGATTTTCCATTGATCCTGTTCGTTCTGCCAGGCCTGATCATTACGTTTATTTATTCCTACATACCTATGTACGGTGTGCAGATCGCTTTCCGGAAATACAATCCCAACAAGGGATTTATGGGAAGCCAGTGGGTGGGGCTGCAGCATTTCATCCGCTTTTTCAACTCCCCTTATTTTACCACAACCATTAAAAATACTTTCGTATTAAGTATTTACTCCATAATTGTAGGGTTCCCCATACCCATTATCTTTGCGCTGATGCTGAACTCCTTCCGGCACAAGAAATACCGGAAGCTGGTCCAGACAGTTACCTACGCGCCCAACTTTATCTCCACTGTGGTCATGTGCGGTATGCTGATTCTGTTCCTGTCCCCCTCTGTGGGCATTATCAACAATGTCATCAAGTCCCTGGGCGGAGATGCCGTGAACTTTATGGCCGAGGAAAAATTCTGGCGGCACATATATGTCTGGTCCGGCGTATGGCAGGGCATGGGATGGTCTTCCGTCATTTACTTTGCCGCCCTGTCCGGCATCAGTCCGGAGCTGCACGAGGCTGCCATCTGCGACGGAGCCACAAAATTTCAGCGGATCCGGTATATCGATCTGCCCGGAATCCTGCCCACCGCCACCATTCTGCTGATCATGAGCTGCGGCAGCGTCCTCTCCGTTGGTTTCGAGAAGGTGTTCCTGCTGCAGAATGACCTGAACAAGGGCGTGTCGGAGGTTATCTCCACTTATGTGTACCAGGTGGGTCTCATTGACCGCAACCTGTCCTATTCATCGGCCATCGGTCTGTTTAACTCTGCCGTAAATGCCGTGATGCTGATCGTAGTAAACAAAATATCCGACAAGCTGTCGGGAACAAGCCTGTGGTAAGGAGGGCGGACAAAATGCAGACTACAACCAAAAAAGTAAAACGTTCCAGAGAAGACGTCATATTTGACAGCATTATTTTTGTGGTACTTACCGTTATTTTCCTGATTGTCGCCTACCCGCTTTATTTTATCATCATATCCTCCATATCAGCGCCGGAAGCAGTTGCGGGAGGAAAAGTTGTCCTGCTTCCGGTTGATATCAATTTCAGAGGCTACCAGGAGGTATTCAAGGATTCCCGTATTATGAAAAGTTTCCTGAATTCCGTGTTCTACACAGCCTGCGGCACCCTGATTAACCTGGCGGTGACGCTGCCCACAGCCTATGCGCTGTCCCGGTCAAAGTTTGTGCTGAAAAAATTTGTCACCACCTTTTATCTGATCACCATGTTTATCGGAGGCGGCATGATTCCCACTTATCTGGTGGTTCAGAAAACGGGCCTTCTGGACACCATGTGGAGCCTGATTATCCCCGGCGCCCTGGGCGTTTACAATATGATCGTGGCCAGAACCTTTTTCCAGCAGAATATCTCCGAGGAGCTCTACGAAGCCGCAGAGATTGACGGCTGCAGCCATGCCCGTTTCTTTTTCTCCATCGCCCTGCCCCTGTCCGGCGCCATCATTGCCATCATGGTGCTGTACTACGGAGTCGGCCACTGGAATGCCTACTTTAATGCCCTGCTCTACATGCAGACGGAAGAAAAATTCCCCCTGCAGCTGATTCTCCGTTCCATTCTGGTACAGAATGAAGCGCAGCTCGGGCAGGCAGCTTCCACCAGTGTAGCGGCCAGAGAAGCTGCCCAGCGGCAGCGGGAGCTGGTGGAGCTGATGAAATACTCCCTGATCATCATTTCCAGTATTCCGGTACTGATCCTGTATCCCCTGATACAGAAGCATTTTGTAAAGGGCGTTATGATCGGCTCCGTCAAGGGATAACTCCCTGTCTCATTACCCAGGCTTATGGCCTTACGGCATAAGTACATAAATATTATTTCAGGAGGAAATGTTATGAGAAACAAAAAGTTACTGGCAGCTTCATTGGCAACCGCAATGACCCTGTCAACCATGCTTTCGGGCTGCGGCAATGACGGCGCCCAGACCGGCAGCAACGCCGGAGGAAACGATTCGTCTTCCAGTGAAAGCACAGCCTCGGATTCCGGTACTGCATCCGATGAAGGCGCAGCTTCCGGCGGCGACGCATCCCAGGAATCCGGAGGAAACCGTGAGAAAGTTGACGATCTCATGTATGCGGAGGGCCTTCCCATTGTGGACGACGGTGCATACTCCTTCTCCCTTTTCGTCGATTCCTCAGAGGGCGGAAATACTCTGATGTTCCCGGTATTGAAGGAACAGACCGGCGTGGATGTGGAAGTGCAGGGCTTCGCCTATGAGATTGCCCAGGAAAAATATTCCCTGGCTCTGGGCTCCGGAGATTACGCCGACTGTATCGGCGGTTGGATTCTCAGCGCAAGCGATGTGCTTACCTATGGCGTGGACATGGGAATCTTCGTTCCCCTGGAGGAGTATTTCGAGAAGTACTGCCCCAAGATTACGGAAATCCTGAACCTGGAGGGCGTGCGGGAAGCCATGACCGCTCCCGACGGCCACATTTATTCCATCCCCTATGCAATCGAAGCGCCCCTTGTTGACTATAACCCTTATATCAATAAGAGGTGGCTGGAAAATGTCAATATGGAGATGCCCACTACCACGGAGGAATTCCGCGAAGTTCTGAGGGCTTTCAAAGAGCAGGACGCAAACGGCAACGGAGATCCCAATGATGAAATTCCTCTCTCCGGCAGCCCGGAGAACCTGCATCTGGGATACCTGTGCGGTTACTTCGGCTGTTCCATTGACAACAACGGCTTTACCATGGACGGCGATCAGCTGGTATTCGGCGCAACCTCACAGCAATACAAGCAGGGCATTGAGTATCTGGCAAGCCTGTATGCGGAAGGTCTGGTAGATCCGGAGCTCTTTACCCAGGATGCCGCTACCTGGAAGGCAAGAGGCGCACAGGATATCTTCGGCGTATCCATCATGTATGCCTCCAGTGATATCAATCCTTATCCCGCAGGCACCGTTCCCGAGTGGGAAGCCGTTCCCGTGCTGAAGGGAGATGGTATGGACACACCTGTATGGCTGCGCAATACCTATGGTACCAGTGTATTGAAAAACCAGGTGGTCATCACTGACAATGCCGAGCATCCGGAGATCATCTGCCGTTGGTGGGATAATTTCTTCGAACTGGACAATGCGGTTATGTCCCAGCACGGCGACGACACCATCGTGACCAAACATGAGGACGGATCTTATTCCAAGATCGACATTGCCACCCTGTCCGAGGAGGATCAGGAGAAATATGCATGGGGCAACCTGTGGCCTCAGTCTCTGCCCAAGTATGTTCCTGCAGGCTTCAAGGTAAAAGAGGAAGTGGAAGCTTATCAGGAGACCGTGCCCAGAGACGCTTTATATGAGCCTTACCTGACTGAGAATATTGTTCCTACCGGTTGGCCGGATCTGGACAATGCAGAGGAGCTCTCCGAGCTGCAGACCGCCATCAAGGATTATGTCTCACAGTGCCAGGCGAAATGGGTAAGCGGCCAGTCCGATATCAACGCTGACTGGGACGGCTATCTTGCACAGCTCGACAAACTGGGCCTTCAACGGCTCCTTGAATTAAAGGGCGCCGTAAAGGGCGAATAACGGAAAATACTGTTCCATAAAACAGGGCTGCCGCATCGAGGATCAAAAAATCCACGATGTGACAGCCCTGCTTTTCTGCTGCTGTTCTCAGGAAAAAATCCCCGGCCTGCAGGCAAATCCTCCTTTACGTTAAATCAAAGACTGTTTAAGATCTGTATTACCTCATGCAGTTCCTCCGGCTTCACCCGATCCGGGAACCGGTCTTCCAGAACGCAGTCCGTAAAATAGCGGATCTCATTGGCATAGGCATCGCTCTTGGGCAGATTGATCCCTCCTGTATCTCCCTCAGCCGCTTCCGTGAGGTCCGTCACCGTCCCATCCGCTTCGTACAGAACGCACTGCTCCTTCTCATAGGCCAGAATCGCCCTCTCAAACTGGAAGCGGAAACTGGCCGCAAACGGATAGGGGGACGCATACCAGGCAGCCTCCGTGGTGATAAAAAATTCAGGATACTCATATACGACACTGAAATAGTCCTGCTCCGGCCTCTTTGCCCGATGAACCCTGGCATCCCCTGGTTTCCCAAAAACATATACCAGGAAATCCAGATCATGGATATGCAGGTCAAAGGGCACCAGGCCGCTGCGCTTCTCGTCAGACATCCAGTTGTCCCAGCTCCATTTGGGAATCTGACCCAGGCGGCTCATGGCACCGGACAGCAGCTTTCCGTATTTTCCGGAATCATACATCTCCTTCAGCAGCTCATACTCCGGCCAGAACCGCAGCACCTGCGCCACCATAAACTTTACCCCGTTCCTGCGGGCGGCATCATAGACCCGCTCCACATCCTCCCCCTTCAGGGAAACCGGCTTTTCACAGATGACATGTATGCCCCGCTCCATGGCCCGGATGGCAAAATCCGCATGGAGATAGGTAGGGAGACAGATATCCAGGATATCCAACTGTTCCCCGTTCAACATTTCCTCAAAATCCGTGTACAAATGCTTGTCCGGATAGGGTTCCAGACGCTCCGGCCGGATATCGCAGAGCGCCGTGAGCTCCGTCTCCTCCATGGCCTCCCATGCAGGGATGTGCGCGCCGCTGATGCCGCCGATTCCTACCATTCCTACTCTCAACATAATATATTTCCTCCTTTTTAAATCGCTGCGCGATAGCACGAAAGAGTAAAGTCGCTTTTTTGTACTTTTATCTGTTGATTTCTATCTGAAAACTGCTTCTGCTTGCCGGGTAATAGCTCTCCGTGTACTCCACCACCTGACCGTTCTGGGTATAGCCCTGTGAAGTGATAAAAGCTGTAGGTTCAAATATCGTAATCTCCAACCCCGCCGCCACCTCCGCCGGAGGCATGGCCACCTCCAGTTTCCGGGAGGCATGCACCACGGAAAGCCCCCTGGCATCCAGGGCCTCATAAAAAGAAGTATCGGTAAAATCCATCTCCGGCATCTCCGGAAAAAGTTTCAGCGGAACATACAATGTGGTATATACCACAGGCGCATTGGCATACAGATTCTCCAGATTCCGTATTCTCACCAGACGGGTGACCAGCTCGTCCCCACGGATTCTCAGGGCATCCCCCACCTTTTCCCCTGCTTTTTCCGTCTGAATACAAACCACCCGGGTGCGCAGAACACGGTTTTTCTTCCGGCTCTCCTCCCGATATCCCGTGACGAAACTGGTGGATTCATGGACCAGTTTTGGCTGGGCCACAAAAGTACCGCTGCCCTTCACTCTGGTCAGTCTTCCCTCCCTTGCCAGCAAATCCAGAGCCTGCCGCACCGTGGGACGGCTGACCCCCAGGGACTGGGCCAACTCGTTTTCCGTGGGTATCCTGTTCCCCAGAGGATACTGACCGTCGGCAATCCGCCCCCTGAGCAGCTCTGCTATCTGAACATAACGTGCCTGCATGAATCCCTTCCTCCCAATTTCCGTTCCCCAACTCCCCCGCCCTGTACTGCAGACGGCGCCGGACGGGGCTGCTGCTTCCTATTCCATATCTGAAGCTATTGTAACATAATTTTCCGTCCTCCGCAATGTATCCTGCCGCCCACTCCGCGCAGGCTCCATGCCCCCTCAAAATTTCAGGGAGCACCGGAACCTTGCGTCCTCGTCATACCACATTACAAAATTAGTCCCCCATACGTTATTGTGGAGATTGATGCAGACTCCCCGGTCAGCGGGCGCATTTTCCCGCGAAAAGGTAAGCAGGGCAGGCTCTCCCAGGTTTACCAACGGCGCATCCAAAGTGGAAAGCAGCATGTTCTCAAACCGGACGCCCTCGTCCACCCCATGCAGCCGCTTATTGCCGCCGCTCACGACTTCCTCTGGCCCAATCCACTGTTCCAGCTTCCTCAGACCCAGAAGCCTCTGGGGCGGCGCGAATTGAAGCCAGGAAGCTTCCGCCACCCGGCAGGCCCGCTTTCCGAACCAGGCAAAATCAAAATCGATCTGATTTTCGCCCAATGTCAGATGCTGCTCCAACAGTTCCATGCCTCCGTACCGCATTATGGTCTCTTCGGGCAGCGTCATGCGGATAATCACATCCCTGTCCTTCCGCCAGATACCGCTTACCCTTGGCAGATAACAGCATCCGCAGGCTACCGCCTCAATCATACCGATCTTTCCAAAGTCTTCCGCCGCCCACTCCGCGTCGCTGGTCACATATTCTCTCCGGAATCTTTCGTATTCCGTCTCCGAAAACACTTCATACAGAAACTGCCCAAGAGGATGCTCCTCATCGGCCAACACCTCTCCTGCCTTTTCCAGAAAGCTCACCGCCCCCTGTCCGCTGATCCTGACCAGATATCCTCCTGCCTCAAACACAGTCTCCGGCTCTTCCACTGTAAATCCGGTCAGGTCCCAGGGCTTTCTGCTGCGCTGCGCCAGGGCCGCCTCCCCCAGTTTCCGGTTCTCTCCCCGCAGCTTCTCCAGGGCCGCCTCCAGATACCCTCTCTGCTCCTTCCAGGAAGCTTCCAACCGCCGATACGCTGCCCCCATCCTGGCAGTCTCGAATTCCTTTCTCCGGTAATTCCCATGATCCCCGAACCGAAACCCGGATTCCCCGTTTTTCCCCAGGCAGGTCTTCTCGTCCAACCCCCAGGTATGCTCCGGAATCGGAAGCAATTCTCTGTAGAATCCTTCCTTTTCGTCTTCCGGCAGACTCTTCCCCAGCCGCAGCAGCCCCCGGTAGGCGCTGATCTTGCCCGGATCGCTGCCTGCGCCGTGTATCCAGGTATCTCCGATTTCCCCCTCAATCACCGGAAGGCGTTCCCGCTGTCCCTCCGCGGCCTGCGCCAAATCCTCCAAGGTTCCCGCGGAAAGCTCCGCCTCCGGATATTGCTCATGGAGCATCCGGTAAATCTTCCGGATATCCTCCGGAGACTGGGGGCCGTGATTATCCCCCGTATGGGCAAAGCACACGCGGCAGCCGCTGTCTCCTATCGGGGTCATCTGTCCGTAATCCCGGTTATACATAACGATAATCTCCTCCCCGGAAGGCGCGCGCCAGCGAAACAGCTCCGGCACGTCCGGCGGCGTGGAGGCGGGATTCACCCCGATATGCAGAAACCGGATTCCCGCCCTGTACAAAAGGGGCACAATCCCCCTGGTATGGCCGGGGACGTCCGTGAGCTTGGCTGCGGTAGTCCGCATGCCAAAACGCTCATCCAGGGCGCGGGAGATCCACAGACCGCAGGAAAGCAGCTCCTCGTCCATCAGTTCCGTATGAGTGGTAAACGGCATCCCGTGCCAGCGGATGTCCCCATGCGCAATGGCATCCTCCATCAGTTCCGGGTGCCTGCCGTGCTCCAGATAATCCTGAATCAGCCAGGAACCCACAGTCCAGATAAGGCCCTCCTTCTCCCCTCTCAGCTGCCTGGCCGCTTCCATGGCTCCCGGCAGATAATGCTCCCGGTAATTATGCAGCACATTCCCTGCCAAATCCGTAAATCCCAAGTCCAGATGCGTCTTGAAGATGACAATCACTTTTTCCATTTTTCCTCTTCCTTTTTCTTCCATGTTATCATCCCTTTCCTCTTTTTGTAAATACATATTCAAATTATTATTTTCTGTATTGACATATCTACCGGAATTTAGTATTGTAAAAGCAAAAACAATTCAGGGTAGAGAAAGGACAAACATATGGTTATCAACTTTGGCAAATCAGAACTCACCTTATCACCTCAGGGTCTGATCACAGACCTCACCTTCGGGCAGAAATCCGTCTTCCCCAAGGGACAGCAATCCTATCTGATCCGGCTCTTCCGGAACAATGCGCCCTGTGAGATCAAAGACGTGCGCCTGAAAGACAATCTGCTCATCTACCGCTTTGCGGACACCGCAGACCAGGTTTCCCTGCAGATTACCTGCAAGGATGACTATACTGTCTTCGAAGTGACAGAGTGCCCGGAAAGCTTTGACTTCCTTACCATCGGCCCCATTGTCACCAGCCTCAACGACGTGGTAGGAGACGTGGTGGGTATTGTACAGGGCCAGGGCGCCGCAATGGGCATACAGGGTCTGCACAGGAAGCTGCTGGCCGGTTTCCCCGATGAACTCTGCCAACATGCCATCCATGCCACAGAGGAAACCACCTCCGCCCTCACCGTATGCAACGGAGAGGCCAATACCGCTGCCGCCTACGCCATGCCCTTTGGCAGCGTTCTGCAGCTGTTCTGTGAAAACAGACGCAGAGACAGGATCAAGTCAGTGGCATACGCCAAACAGTGCGTGCCTGCCCCCAACCTGGACCGGGAGGACGCGGATATCCGCGGCTGTCGTTTTGCGCTGCTCTCCTGTCCTTCCGCAGAGGCCCTCTCCGTTATCGGAAAAATGGAGGAAAACGAAGGCCTTCCCCATCCCATGATAGACGGTGAATGGGTAAAGACTTCACGGAGAGCCACTTATTCCTACCTGATCGGCGAATTCGGTGTTGACAATCTTGACAAAATGCTCTCCTATACGAAAAAGGGCGGCTTCCCCTGCCTCTATCATCCGGAGCCCTTTGACACCTGGGGACATTTTGAGCTGAGAAAGGACCAGTTTCCGGAAGGAGACCTGTCTCTGAAAAACTGCGCGGAGAAAGCTGCGGCCCAGGGCGTCAGCCTGGGGCTCCACACCCTCACCAGTTTTACCAAGACAAACGACGCCTATGTGACGCCGGTTCCCCACAAGAGATTAAAGGGCATGCTCCCCGGCACCCTGGAAGAGGATGCAGCGGCAGAACAGACCCGGCTTTCCGTCAAGGGCGTAGCCGGTCTGATCTACCCGGCTACCCTGAACTGCATCAGAATAGAGGATGAGTTGGTCCAATACACCGAATTCGAGACAGTATCCGACGATGCCTTCCTGTTAAAAGGCTGTAAACGGGGCGCTTTCGGCACAGAAGCCGTCTCCCACAAAAAGGACAGCCCGGTCTGCAAGCTCATCGACTATCCCTACCATACCCTGTTTCCGGATATTGAGCTCCAGGATCGGTTTGCGGACAGAATTGCCGAACTGTTTAACTATGCCGGAATACAGCAGATTTCCTTTGACGGACTGGAGGGCTGCGAGTGGACGGGAGAGGGAGAATATGCCAATAATAACTTCTGCATGAGATGTTATGACCAGTTTGACCATACCGTGATAAACGACGCCTCCAGACTGCACCATTTCCTGTGGCACATGAATACAAGGATGAACTGGGGAGAGCCCTGGGGAGAGGAAATGCGGGCGGGCCAGGTGGAGGGCCGGATGCGGAATCAGGCATTCTTCCACAAAAATCTCTTTCCCGCCATGCTGGGATGGTTCCTGATCCGGAAAGCCAACCGCAGATTTGAAGCCAGCACCCTCATGGACATGGAATGGGCCTTGTCCGAGGCAGCCGGATTCGACGCAGGTTTTTCCCTCAGCGCCTCCTGCGATACCCTGGATTCCCTGGGAACCACGGAAGAGATTCTGGAGGCCATCCGCAACTGGGAACTGCTGCGCTATGAGAATCGTTTTGACGACAGCCTGAAAGAGCAGCTGAAAAAACCGGAGACGGAATGGCACCTGGAAAAGGAGAATGAAACCACTTTCCGGCTCTATCCCCTGGCGATCAGCAAGCCTCTGGTATGCGATCTCCTGGAAATGCAGCCCGGACAGCCCGGAGGTTCCGACTGGAGCCTTACACAGCCTTTTGACAGGCAGAATTTCTCCTTCCGGATGAAGGTGGACGGCTACGGCCATATAGAGAATCCCAAATTTTACAATGCCACAGGTGTGCTGCAGTTCCAGACCACCGTAAAGGGCGGCCAGTATCTGCTGTTTGACGGCCAGAAGGCATTCGTTACGGACAGAAACTATAATAAACTGTACGAAGCGGCCTATATTGGCAGCTGCCAGGTGGAAAAGGGCCATTCTCAGCTGAGCTTTGGCTGCTCTTTCGGCGGAGACGAAGGACCAGAGGTCAAAGTACGTATTATCACAAAATCAGAACCTTATTCCATTACCAGGGAGTAAGAAGGAGAAAAGCTAATGCAGAATAATCACCCATTCCGTCGTTTTCCCACAATTAAAATCAACGGCTATGACCACGCCGCAGCCACGGATCAGGATACCATCCTTCAGCATTTGCGACACATGTGTCAGAACAGAGAACGGACCGTCATCGTGGCAGAATGCTATCCCGGCGTGGACCAGAGCGAATTAACAGCGCTCTTCTCCCCTCTGGAACCGACGGAATGCATCTGCAGCGATGACCTGGCCCTGCCACCGGAGGAAATCGACGCCCTGATCCAACGGGATCTTACGGAAGATGACCCTGTCTTCGGCATAATGACAGCCAGACGTCTGGAAGACTTCTTTCCCTCGGAAAACCTGGAAAACGCCCGCCGGAGAATAGAGGCCGTAAAGTCCGGCATCCTGCTGGTTTATGGGGTGGGCGCCTCCCTGGTCTGCCGTGGAGACATCCTTGTTGTAGCGGACATCACCCGCTGGGAGATTCAGCTGCGCTACCGCAGAGGACTGTCCAACTGGCGGACCGCCAAAACGGATCTTCCCAAAAACAAAAAATACAAGAGAGGCTATTTCGCCGAATGGCGGTGGGCCGACCACATCAAGGACAGGCTGCTTCCGGAAATGGATCTGTATCTGGACATGACTGCCCCCCGGGCTCCCGCCATGGTCTCCGGTCCGGCCTACCGCGCAGCCCTAGAACAGGTATCCGGACAGCCCTTCCGCATGGTACCCTATTTTGATCCCGGGGTATGGGGCGGCGACTGGATGAAAAACCATTTTGACCTGCCGGAAAACGGCTCCAACTATGCCTGGAGCTTTGACGGCGTGCCCGAGGAGAACAGCCTCCTTCTGGATTTCGGCGGAAAACTGGTGCAGACCCCTGCCCTGAACCTGGTCCACTGCTGCCCCAGGCCCCTTCTGGGCGAGAGAGTTCACGGGAGGTTCGGTGCGGAATTTCCCATCCGTTTCGACATGCTGGACACCATGAACGGCCAGAACCTGTCCCTGCAGGTCCATCCTTTGACGGAATACATTCAGCAGAATTTCCATATGCATTACACCCAGGACGAGAGTTATTACCTGTTGGATGCCCAGGGCGAAGACCCCTGCGTCTACCTGGGCATAAAAACCGGAACAGACCCCGGCGCCATGATACAGGCCCTGGAGGATGCCCGGGATGGGACTGCGCCCTTTCCCGCAGAAGATTTTGTAAACCGCATTCCCGTGAAAAAGCATGACCATGTACTGATTCCCGCGGGTACAGTACACTGTTCCGGCGCCAACACCATGGTGCTGGAAATCAGCGCAACCCCCTATATTTTTACCTTCAAGCTATGGGACTGGGGACGTCTGGATCTGGACGGCAGGCCCAGGCCCATCCACCTCAATCACGGAGCAGCCAATATTCAGTGGGATCGGAATACCGAATGGGTAAAAGAAAATATCGTCAATCAGATTACGCTGATTCATAAAGATGTGCGGGGAACCGTAGAGCGCACCGGCCTTCATGAGCGGGAATTCCTGGACACCTTCCGGGTCAGCACTTCCTCGGAACTGCCCATCCGGCGCAACGGCAGCGTCCACATGATGAACCTGGTAGAGGGAGGCAATGCCCTGCTGATCAGCGAAAACGGGCATTTTCCTCCCTTTGAACTGCATTATGCGGAGACCTGCATTATCCCGGAAGCTGCAGGCCCCTATCTGATTCGCTCCCCAGAAGGCGAGCCCATTAAGGCAATTATCGCCAGCGTACGCAACTAAACATCTGCGACGCATTTAAACACGCCTCCCAAAGGGACAGACAGCTCCGGGCTTATCAGCCGGTCAGCCTCTGCCCCTTCTTTCATAAAGTCATTTCACTCCGCTCTATGGCCCGAGATCAATCTCCTGTTGGATATATACTGCTTCCTCGATAAGGCCGATGCCCATAAACACGGCCCACACATAGGGCGCGCCGTACACATTCAGAGTCTTGGGCCCCACGATTATCCTGGGCGCATTCTCTCCGGTCTGATCCTGTATCAGCTTCTCATAAGCCTTCTCGAAAGTGCTCCTGGTGATGGAGCGCTCCCGTCTGTCCGTGAACAACTCCCCGCCTTTGATGGTGTAAGTAAAAGGAAGTCCCTTTTTGGTCAGAAACTGTTTTCCCTCGTGTGCCCGTATCACATCCCACAGGCCAGGGACGGTTATCTTTGATGTATTGAGTTTCATATGCCTCCTTGTGCGGCATCCGGCATCCCTCCGGAGCAGCCGACTGTTTGAGTCAGATATGCCACTATTCAAATGGTAACCGATACAGGAAACGTTGTCAATGTATTTATTCTTTACTTTTCATGGAGGCTTTTTCTTGGGCATTTTGCAAATCGCAGCATTTATTCCCGGGTCCGCGCCCCCAACAGACGCATCCTGCTTAAAACTGCCAGCATTTCATACTTTCTGGGCATATCCATCCACCGAATGCACTCCGTAAAAAAGGGAGAATATGCATTTTCCAGGCCCTCCCTGCCGATTTCCTCCAGAAGACGCTCTACTTCCTGCTCCCTGCAGACCCATCTGGGTTCCATACCGCCTTCCTCAGGGTCTTTCTGATTCTCCTCCGGCTGCGGACCCGCCGTAAATTTCTGAAACCTTTCCAGGGGATTCAGCTGTCCCATAAGCCTCCGCAGCAGGAAGGCAATGGCATTCAGCTGCGGAATACTGGCGATATCGTGCAGCATGCGAATGTCGATTTGTTCTTCCCCCAAGATCAGGAATCCCAGATCAGACACCTTCAATATCTCCGTGGCAGAACCCTCCGGCCGGGTACTCAGATAATTGGCATCCACAGTGTCCGGATTGCGGAAATCTCCGGGAGACAGCCCCGGACCTGTCTTCTGCCTGCCGCCTGCATACTCCGCCTGCAGAGACTTCGCCTGCCCGGTTACCTGGCAGATACGATAATCCTTCATCATATAAATCCGGTCAGCAGCCTGAAGATATTCGCTGCTGCCTCCGATGACAAGGATCGTGGAAACCTTCCTCTCCCATGCCAGTTCCCGCACACGCTCCACAAAGGGCGTGATGGGCTCTTTCTCAATGAGGGATTTCATTACGGCATCCTGAATCATGAAATTGGTTGCGGACTTGTCCTCGTCGATCATCAGCAGCCGGGAGCCCCATCCCACAGCCTCCATGATATTGGCTGCCTGGGAGGTGGAGCCGGAAGCATGCTCCGTGGAGAAATCCTTCGGATTCCCTCCCGGAATCCACTTGATAAAGGGGGAAAGATTCGCATGACGGATACTTCTGCCGTCCTCCGCGGAAATCTTCATGGCGGAATCGTCCGTCAGCACCAGTTCCCTGCCGTCGCCGGAAATATGGTTGTAAACGCCGGCGCTCAGGGCGTCCAGCAGCGTGCTTTTTCCAGAATACCCGCCTCCCGTTATCACGGTTACGCCTTTCCGGAAGACCATGCCCTTTACGCCTGCCACTTCCGCCTCATCCTCCGGCACAGCCGTAAAGGGAACCGCTCCCCGCAGCGGGCCGTCGCCGCCTTTTTCCCTGGGCAGTATGCTTCCGTTTGCCACAAAAGCGCAATAACCCTCCTTCCGCAGCCACGCCCGGATGGCCTCCTGTTTTTCGTAGAGCGCCCGCGCCCTCTCCATGCCTTCCCGGTCAAATTCCTCCACAAAGCGTTTTACCGCCTCCGGCAGATCGTGGGTCAGCATCTGTACCGCCTTCTTATGCTTCCCCTCCGGCAGCTGCACCTGAATCAGAATGCTGACACACAGATATGAGGGAATCTCCCTTATTCCGTCCATGGGCTGAATCATGCAGTTTTTCCCCGGCTTATAGGAATTCACTCCTCTGTCCCGCAGACCGTCTATGGGTTCAATGGTATTCCTGCCGAGAAGCCTGTAATATTTCTGGGCAACCCGGTTTACCCTGACCACATTTCTCACCAGAACCTTATTGTTTGGCTCGTAAATAAAATAATGGCCGTTCTCCTTTGCCGTCCGCTTGCGGTTGTCATTTCCCTCATTCAGCGCCCGTATATATGGAATAAATGCCCGGAAAAGATAATCCAGCGCAGCCGTGTCCATCTCCTCCGCCTGAAACTGTTTCATGGGAATGTGGATGGCCACCGTGGGCTTCGACAGCTCCAGCCGATTGCTCTTGGTGATCTCATATCCGATCTCCCCGTCCCAATAGACGGCATGATTGTGTACGATTGGATTTTTATCCATAAAGCTCTCGTACATCTTGCCCTCATACATGTCCTCATAGGTTTCACTGGTAGGTTTCATGTTCAATATATAGTATTTTAATCTCTTCAATTTCAACTCTCCTTCGCCTTTTTGCCTTGTGTCTTTGTTGTCTGAAATTAACTGTTCTCATTCCTCTTTTTTCTCTCATAACCCATCACCTTACCCTTTCATTCAAACTGCGCGCATCCCATTCCTTCTTTCCTCCGGTATTTTTGCGCACAAAAAAGACACACCAATATGATGTGTCCTTCATTGACAGTATTCATACAGGTACTTAAATCCGGCATTTCCCATGCCCCATATTCAGTTGATGAAAGCCTCCATTGTCATTGTATTTTTCATAAAAAAATCCCTCCTTCAACTGAATCTGTTTTAAGTAACCTTATGTAGTATACCACCCTGAACGGAAAAAAGCAACTCAAATTTTTCAGTGCTCTGTCTGAATGCGCTCTGTCTGAACTTTTTGTCCCTGTATATCGATCACCACATACTCGGATCTGCATCCTGTCTTAAACTGAATCACCCAGTCGGAAATGCCGGAGGTCACCACAAAACTGGTATTTCCCCTCTTTTCCATGCCATAGCTTTTATCGTCCAGTCCAAGCCACTCCCCCATGCGATTCAGGGGAATCAGCTGTCCCCCATGGGTGTGGCCGGAGAGCACCAGATCCACGCCCGCCGCTTCCTGGGCATCATAATCATGGGGCTGATGATCCAGGACAATGCTGAATTTCTCCGGATCCAGACCTGCGGTCAGCTCTTCCATGGAAGCCCTGCCTCCCGCCTGTTCCTCCCAACGGTCCCGCCTTCCGATCAGGTAAAAGCGCCCGTCCAGAACCACAGTCTCATCCTCCAGAACGGTCACATTATTTTTTTCCAGTTCCGCAGCCAGTTCCCCGCCGCCGTATCCCCTGTATCCAGGGCCGTAATATCCCCGGTCATGATTCCCAAAGACGTAATAAACCCCGTATGTGGTCTCCAGGGTCCCCAGAGCCCTGCAGGCGGCAGCCATATCCTCCCAGGAAGTGTCATCGTCCACATAATCCCCGGTGATCACCACAATATCCGGATTTTCCTCCTGCATATCCTCCACCCATCCGGCAAATTCCTCCCCGCTGAAGGTATTTCCCACATGGGAATCCGCAAACTGTACGATCCGCAGGCTCCCCACCGCCTTATCCGTCTCCACCGTATAGGGCGTCCTCCAGACATGGTTTGCCAGATACCAGCCGCAGGTCAGATATACCGCGGTAATCCCCAGGGCAAAAATTCCGGCATAATATCTCCCGAACTTCTTCCCTCTCTTTTTTTCCGCAATCCTGTATGCCCCGTCACACACAAGCCAGACGAATACCAGATGCAGAACCACAATCTCCGCATTGATTGCGCCGAAAGCAGCGCCTGTGCCGCAGACAATCCCTGCCACCGCCAGAATCCCCAACAGCAGCGCAGGGAGCTTTTTTCCCCCTGCCGCCTTCCGGACAATGGGAAATTTCATAAATCTGCTCACCAGATAAATCATTCCAAGGACCGAGCCCAGGACCAGACCGCCCAGTATCAATGCCCACATCTTATTTCCTCCCATTCTTCTTTTATCAATCGGTAAAACTGCACTCCTCCACAGTCCCAAGGCAGTGCCTTACCACTTCCCCGATCACCTCCGCCATCCGGAAAAATCCCAGATCATTTGGGTGGGTGCCGTCCACCGTGCTGTCATGCCTGCGTCTTCCCGAGAAGAGCTGATATCCATCCACATAATACACTCTCCTGTCCCCGTTTCCCAGGGCCCTGCAGTAAGTATGGTAGATAGTGTCCCTCCGCCTGGCATCTGCCCCATTATCCAACCGAATGTTGGGCCTGGATATCAATATCACCGGAATATCGGGATTTTTTCTACGGTATTCCTGATAAACCCGGAAATGGGTCTCACTCAGGTGCTCTTCAGACGGTGCGTTGTAGTCATAGTCACACACAAAAACGCTTGCCTCAAGACCTGCAAGATAATCCACCATTTCAGGTTCCCCCTTTGCCCCTCCGGAAAATCCAAGGCAGCAAAAATCCACATTTGTCTCTCTTGCAATGGCTGCTGAGTAGTTATTCCCCGGTCTTGACACACAGCCTCCCTGGGTAATGGAGGAACCGTAATACAGTACCGGCTTCACCGGACGGTATTTTCTTCCGGATTCCAGCCCTGCCTCTCTCTCCAGGCCGATATACAGCTCTTCCACGCCGCTGTAGAGAGGAAGGTGGATTGTGATCTCCCTCCATGCCCTGCTCCAGAGATGCACAACCCCTTCATAGCAGTCCGGATTCTCCACAGGAGGCACAAAAGTTCCCTGGTACACATCCTCTCCGCCCTGGAAAACATACAGATCCAGCCCATGGGACCCGGTAAAAGGCATATGTGGCATTCTGTGTCCGCCGGAAAGCTTCACCTTCACAGCCACATAGGAGGAATCCGTCCGAAAACGCACCCTGCCCCCGGCAGTACATACACTGAGATCCCGGACTCCCGGGCTCACCTTTTCGGCCGCATCCGCAGGCATCCGCATAAAGCGTCCTGTCTCCTTTGTTCTGTACAGTCCGTAGATATCAAATTCTTCCACCAGAACATTCCGATACAGCAGCCCCTCTATATCAAGTTTTGACGGAACTGCCAGATTCTGATCAATTTCACTGAGTTTCATCGGCCTGTTTTCTCCTCATCCCGATTTTTCTTTATTATATATCTTTTTCCTTAAAAAACCAATTCTTTTTTACACAGGAAAACCGCCGCATACTACATGCGGCGGCCTGGCTGTCCTTTTGCTATCCGGTTATTCCTCAGGCCTGCTGCCCAGGGTAACCTCCAGATCATATGACTGATACTCTCCGTTTTCCATGCGCATCACAGTCACGCTGATGGTCTCTCCAATCCTGTAATACTGAAGCGCCTCTTTCAGGCTCGCATAGGAGGAAATCTTCTGTCCGTCCAGTTTCACAATAATATCGGCTTTTCTCATACCGGCCTGTTCCGCCCCGGAACCCTCCGTTACGCTGAACACATACACACCCTGGGGCATACCGTAAAGCTGCGTCATCTGGGTACTGACTTCCTGGGGTGAAATCCCAAGGTAACCCATTTCCTCTTCAGCCACTTTGTCTGTCCTGGTCTGACGTTCCATCAGTTCCGCAATGATGGGACTGGCCGAGCTTATGGGAATGGCATAGCCCATGCCTTCCACGCCTGTGCCCTTGATCTTGCCGGAGTTGATTCCGATGACTTCTCCCGTGATCGTCAGCAGCGCTCCGCCGGAGTTACCGCCGTTGATGGCAGCGTTGGTCTGAATGTAAGTGCCCGTAGTTCCGTCCTCATTTGTGACCTCCCGTTCCAGTGCGCTGACAATGCCGTTGGTCACAGACTGTCCGTATCCCAGCGCATTTCCAATGGCAATGACAGGCTCGCCCAGTTTCAGGTTATTGCTGTCTCCCAAAGTGGCGATGGTGATGGAATTTCTGGTTTCTTCGGAAAGACTTTCCAGAGGCACCGCGATCACGGCCAGGTCCATTTCGGAATCAAGTCCCTTCACATTTGCCACTGCCGTGCTTCCGTCAATAAATGTAACCTCCAGGGAATCGGAATCCGTTACCACATGGTTATTGGATACAATCAGCAGTTCCGAGTCATTCTCGGCTACGATAATGCCGGAACCTGCAGAAGGCAGGGTCTCCTCATAGGTGTAACCCCAGAAGGATGTGGTTCTGGTCATATTGTTCACAATGGAAACCATGGCCGGCATCACCTGTTCCACCACCTCGGAGATATCGTCGCTGACATAAGTTACCTGGTTGATATTCGTCATCTGGGCCCCGGAAGCAGGCTGGATATCCTCTGATGTTCCGGAAACGGAACCCGTCGCACCGTTCAGGTTCAGCCTGGCTGCGCCCCACCGGACTCCGTAGAAGCCTGCCCCTGCAAAAACACCAAAGGCAAGTCCCAACCCCATGCTCAGCATAAACCTGCGCAATGCTCCCTTCTTCTTTTTCTCCTCTTTCTTCCCGTTGGAAGAACCTGCGTCAGAATTGAAGGCGCTGCTTCCTGTCTGAAAAGTTGAATAACTGCCGTTTTCTGAATTGGAGTAAATATCGTTCTCGTACATAATGACTACCTCTCTTCCTATTTTTAACAGTGCTTTGTTGTTTCATCCTTATGTACATCAGTATAGCTTCCATTTGTGTTGAAATTGTGTTTTGAAAATGAAGTGATTGTGAAATCTCAGGAAAAATTCCCATGTCTCCAATATTCCCTGTTTGTAGTAATTTTCAGGACCAGTCTTCCGGGCAGCTTCTTATAATGTCTGCCAAGGAGATAACCTGCATATTTAAAGGCACATTGCACGCAGAAACCGGGAAACTGCAGTACTCTCCCTTTCCGCTTCAGGTAGCGCCAGGTTTCCGCCACAAACCTTCTGCCCTCCGATTCCGAAGCCACACCGCCGAAAACCTCCGGATGGTCTGTCTGGGACACACCCAGGTCAAAATTCCGGCGCAGCTGCTGCATGTTTGTGAAGCTGTGGGAATGAACCACCCTTGCCCCTGCCTCATAGACAATGGAATATCCCGCCCGGATAAGACCCGCCGCGTAAATCATATCTTCATTAAAAATGGTATGCCGGATAAATCCTCCCAGTTCGTCGTAGACATCCCTCCGGTACGCCGCGCATACATTGGAGCAGAAAAAGGTCTTGATTCCCATAGTCTCCAGATCTGCCAGGCTCTTTACGCAGGAAGTCTCCGGATAATTAAAAATCCTGGACGCCCTCTCAAACTCCGACGAGTCCGCCCCGGGAAGCTGTCTGGCATATGCGGCCGCCGCAGTTCCGGAAAGTCTGTCCGTAAGCAGCTCCACCAGTTTATCATCCACCGGCATGGCATCCTGTGTCAAAACCACAAAAAAATCCGCGTCTGAGTATTCCACCCCCCGGTTCCTGGTTCCGCCATGGTCAAATTCCTGTTTGGAGATATGGTGTACCTCCACATTGGGATACTTTGCTGCAAAATCCGTTTCTTTTGTCAGTTCCCGAAAATACTTCTCCTCCGTATTCATGAGGATAATCTTCCCCACCGGCCGGGACTGTCCCTCCAGCCTGTCCAGAAGCATATAAAGTTCAGGTCCCGGTTTATAGACCGGAATAATCACATCTGTCTTCAAAATAAATCCGCTCCTCCCGGCTGTATTTCCCCACATGCCGAGAAGGGCCTGCCGCAGCAGTCCCCTCTCTTTCCTGTTCTATGGCCTATTTTTTCAGATACTGGTTTGTCTCAGCTTCTATTACAGAGCCATATTCTTTTATATTGTCTGTTACCTTGTAGTCTTCATCCCCAAACAGGAACTGATGCAGCCATTCCACATTTGATTCCAGATCCTGGGGAATGACACAGCTTCCCTTTGCGCCGATATTTCCGGTGGTGCGCATGTCTTCCGTAGGGAATCCCGCTTCGTCCACAATTCTGTAGTTTGCAATATTTCCGATCAGTTCCAGGATATCCTTCGAGTCGATACTGGTGTAAATATCGCCGATGCAGTCATTAAATACCTTGGTCAGTGTAGCAAGGTCCGCTTTCTTTGCCTGTTCTTCCACTGCCTTCAGAACGGTTCTCTGACGCGCCGTACGCTTAAAGTCATCACCTGCGGTCGCACGGATACGGCAGTAAGCGGTAGCCTGAAGACCGTTCAGCAGCTGATAGCCAGCCTCCTTAACCGGTGTGTAATCCTCCTTCAGCACTGCGGATACGTCAATCTGGTAATTGTTCAGATGGGACACTTCCTCGGGGGCCACATCGATATAAACACCTCCCAGACCATCAATTACGCTGCTGAGTCCCTTGTATCCCACAGCCACGAAATCCGTGATGTCCATATCCAGGTTCATATTCAGCATTCTCACCGCCTGCTCCGCTCCTCCCGCAGCGTAGGCGGTATTACATTTCCAGTAATACTCTGCCTGTCCCTTGTAAGGCCCGATGTTTAAGTAAGAGTCACGATACACGCTGACCAACCTGATATCACCTGTATCCAGATTAATGCTGGCAATCATAATGCTGTCACTGCGGCTTCCCTTGTAGAGCTGGCTGTCAGTCTGCGCGTCCAGGCCGAACAGTGCCACATTCATGTAGCCGTGCATGGTGCCGCCCTCTTCTGTCTTCTCGATGACCTCTGTGGGAATCGCCAGATTTTCCGGGTCCAGATATGCCACCTTGGGACCCTCACTGGTCTTGTTCATCACAACATACAATACCGCCACCATTATCAGGATAATGAAAATCTCAAATCCAAAGAGAATCAGCTTTCTCTTCTGCTTTGCCGCCCGTTTTTTAGAACCTGTTTTTCTTGCCGTTGCCATAATACCTTTCTCCTTGTTTAATAAGCATTTTTATTGATAAATCCTGTGAAAAAAGTCATCAGGATTATTTTCAGGTCAAATCCCAGTGTCCAGTTCTCTATATAATAAAGATCATAGTCCACACGCTTGCGGATGGAAGTATCCCCCCTCAGACCGTTTACCTGGGCCCATCCGGTCAGTCCCGGCCGCACCTGATGTTTTACCATGTACCTTGGAATCTCTTCCTTAAATTTCTCCACAAAAAGCGGCCGTTCCGGCCTGGGTCCAACCAGGCTCATGTCCCCTCTTAAAATATTAAAAAGCTGGGGAAGCTCGTCTATACTGGTTCTTCTCAGGAATTTCCCCACAGGAGTAACCCTTGGGTCATTCCGTACCGTCCAGGCTCTCTTCTCCTCCCGGGGAGACTGCCTTTCCATGCTGCGGAACTTGTACATATAAAATGGTTTATTGTGAAGTCCCACCCGCTCCTGTCTGAAAATCACGGGGCCGGGACTG
The DNA here is from genome assembly GCA_947367855.1 of uncultured Lachnospiraceae bacterium. GTDB lineage: Bacteria > Bacillota > Clostridia > Lachnospirales > Lachnospiraceae > Acetatifactor. Next base: position 67,378 of record CANBFE010000020.1, read on the forward strand.
GTAAGCTTTATCAGTACAGCCGAAAGAAGCATTATGGGCGAAGTCAATACAATGCCAAACAATGCCCCTGCAATATCCACAGTTCTCTTAATGATTATATTTCCGGTATTTGTCAGCGGCACATACCTTATGTTGATCACAGGAAGTCCCATCAGATCCTCCGTGTACGGCCTTGTAGGGATTACGCTATTGTAGTCCGGAATGAATTTCGTGTGTACACCGGATTTCTCACATATTGACACAATACTCTCCAGATAATGATAATCCTTCAGGGACAGGGAAATGGCGATCTCGTCCAGTTTATTCTCCGGCAGAATCACTTCCAGATTGGCAAGCCGTCCCAAAACCTTTACCCCTTTATAAACGGTTCCCGCAGGAACATGGTCGTCCAGAATGCCACATGCCACATATCCCCACTGGGGATTATCCATAAGCCTGTCAATGTATTCCTCCGCCGCCCTGGAATATCCCACAAGCAGGATATGCTTCAGATTATATCCCCTGCTTCTGATGGTACGCAGTGCCTTGCGCAGCAACAGCCTGAAACAGGAGGTAAAGAACACATTGAAGATATAAAAAAACCCCATAACCGAACGGGAATAGTTTATCTCCCGGACAATCATATACAGGATAATTATCAGGGACACGATCCCAACGGTATTCGCCTTAACGACCCCGTAGATCTCAAAGCGCCGGCGTATTGTCCGCTTTGGCGCGTACATGCTGCAGGCATAGTAAAAAAGCATGTACAGAGGAACGATGAAAGGCAGCAGCATGACATATTCGCCTGCAGGCAGCACACCGATCCCCGGCCCTTCCTCCAATACATAAAATTTGAAAAAATAGGCCAACATAAAAGATCCCGCCGTAATGGCGGCATCCAGAATGACCATCAACCGGTTAAATACTTTCTGATTGTCTTTTATCATAAGCGCCACCTACGGTATACCTTACAATATTATCATAAAAAAAACAACTTAGGATTTTATGAAGCTGTTTCTTAAGATTTCTTAAGAAGTCTTATGGTATTGACATAGAGCTGCCACTGAATGGCCAGATAATGTCTGAAAAACTTCCACCGAAAGGCCACTTTCCGGGCTCTTCCTGATCTGGAACAGGACTTCTGCATCCCCTGCCACAGGCCCTTCAGGTATAACCTGCCCATTCTTTTTTTACAAAAAAATAAGAACTTCACCCCAAAACCGATACTCAGAAACGGCAAATTCCATATCCACTGGAGCAGGGGCATGTTCTTGGCAATGACATAGACCGAGTTCGCAGCGGCTAACTCCGTTTTCCACTCATTATACCGGGAGCCGCTGGAAGCGCTGCCATAGTGAATCACCCGGGCCTTTGGCTCATAATAGCTGCGGTAACCGTAGATACGCGCCCGGTAGCCTATATCCAGGTCCTCCAGATAAGCAAAATGGTTTTCGTCAAAAAGGCCTGTCTCCTCCAAAACGGCTTTCCTGTAGATGGCAGCTCCCCCGCAGGCGGAAAAAACCTCCGTCTCCCGGTTATATGCCGCCGCAGGCCTGCCCTTCCCTCTGCCGTAGGCCCAGCCCAAAACACAGTATCTGTCCCCGGCGTCGTCCACCAAATCCGGGGCATCCCACATCAGCATTCTGGCGCTGACGGAAAAAGCTTCCGGCCTGTTTTCCATGGCCTCATACAGAGCCCGGACGAACTCAGGCTCTGCCCGGGTATCATTGTTCAGCAGAAGCACATAGGGGGTATCCGCAGCCTGAATGCCCACATTTACGGCATGGCAGAATCCGGTGTTGGTGGGCAGGGAAATCACCTCCACACCGGGAAACCGGGTTTCCAGCATGCCCACGCTTCCGTCCCGGGAACCATTGTCCACCACCAGAATGCGGAAGGGCGGCGCGCCCTGCTCCTGATTTTCCAACGATTCCAGGCAGTCCTCCAGGAATCTGATGCCGTTGTAATTGGGTATGATAATCGTTATTTCGCACATACTTTGCCTTTCCGGAAATCCGCCCTGATTTCCAGGTCAAACGCTCTGTCCGGCAGGTACAGAATCCGGTATCCTGCCGCCCTCAGCGCCCTGCCAAGCTCCAGGCTGGCCCGGCGGATATCACAGTTATCCGGCAGACGGGAGACATCGAAAATCTCTTTTCCCGGAACGGTCTCATAGGCCACCCCTACAGTCTGCCGGAAAATCTCCCTGCACTCCGGCCGCACCCGTATATTCCGGATATCTACGGCAGACGCATCCTGGGACAGCTGTGCCCGGTGAAGATAACCGCTGTAATGAATGGGCAGATTTTCGTACAGGACCTGTTCCTCCTCCAGGCGGCCGCCCAGAATCCTTCCCTTTTTCACGATCCTGCCCCCCACTGCCCCCACATCCGCCCTGGTCTCAAAAAGATCCCCCTGATATCGCAGCGCATAGAATCCCACATGGGCCGTTTCCACAGCCTCCGCCCGCCATCCTGCCCTATGGACAAAATCCTGTATGGCCCGCCGTCCGGACTCGTAGGCATAGGGTTTGCTGCCCGGATTTTCCGCAGTGGAACCGGTATGGCACCTCCAGTGATAGAGCACCTTGGGAATATGCACAATGGCGCTTTCCTCCTCCCTCAGGGCATAAACCGCCCGCAGCACCAGATCGTAATCCTGTGCACCGTTATATTCTGTGCGAAATTTCAGTTTTTCAATGAGTTCCCTCTTCATCACCAGAAAATGGCAGATGTAATTATTGCTCAGCAGCAGATCCAGATTAAAATCTTCCTTCCGGTTGGGCTCGTAATACTCCGTCCGGTCACCATTGCACTTATCTTCGTCGGAATAGAGCATCTGCGGCCTTATCCCCCGGTCTGCCCCCTCCTGAACAGCCGCAGCCATTTCATAAAGGGCATTTTCCGTCAAGATATCGTCATGGTCCAGAAGCCCCACATAATCCCCTGCGGCATAGGGAATGGCCCGGTTGGTATTCTCTGCAATCCCTGCGTTTTCTGCCAGACGAATGTAGCGAATTCCGGATACCTTCTGCCCTGACCCTGCCGGAACACCCGGCACAGGTTCCTCGATATGTCGGTATTCTTCTGACGTTTCTCCGACATTCCGCCCCTCCGGACCCCAGAACTCCACTTCTCCGGCCGCCCAGTCCTGCCGCAGAATGCGCTCCACACTGTCATCCTCTGTGGCATCCGCCAAAATCAGCTCCCAGCCCGGATATGTCTGCCTGCGAAGGGAATCCACCAGTTCCCTCAGATACTCCGGCTTTGTCCTGTACACAGGAACCAGAATGCTGAAAGACACATCAAAGCCTCTCTCCTTCCAGGAACTGCGCTGCGCCTCCAACTCTGCCTCTGTGGGCGGAATCCAGACATAGGGCGGCTTTTTTCCCTCTTCCAGTCTCTCCAAAACCGCGTACCAGGTTCTCCGGATGCCGTTCCTCTTCAGATAATATACGGTTTTCAGCAAATTTGCCTTATTGATTCTTCCCAAAACTGCCTCCCCTGATAAATCCCATCTCCTCCAGGGATTCCAACACCCCTTCCGGCACATCGGAGACATCCCCCTTTTTCAGGCGAATGCAGAACGAAACGTTCAGCTGCGCCGGATAGGACAGCATCATGCAGCCATTATGGAAAACCAGAATTTTATCTCCTGTGCGCAGTTTTTTAAACATATCATGATTTCCTGCAGTGCTCCTCATCACTATCGGTTCGCGGGAACCGCCATGGAAAACCACAATTGGCTCACCGGCCTCTATATAAATTCCCATATCCGCCCGAATGGGTTTCCAAAGCAAGATCCCGCCGATCAGGACGCAGGTTGGAATAACCGCGGCAATCAGCCATTTTCTTCTTCTCATAAGCGCCTCCCTGAATGTCCCCTGTGCGCGGCAGACAATTGGCTTTGCGATTTCCTGCCGCCTACAGCCTTCCTGCATACCTGCCCCGGTCATCCACAGGCACTTTTATGGCTTCCATTGCCTGTTCGGCTGTCCATTTCATGGTTTCCATCAGATTCCTGATTGCGGAAAGCATTGCGCTGTCCGCTCCCTTCTCCATTCCTTCTGCTCTTCCTTCTGCTCTTCCTTCTGCTCTTCCTTCTGCTCTTCCTTCTGCTCTTCCTTCTGCTCTTCCTTCTGCTCTTCCT
>CANBFE010000021.1 GCA_947367855.1 uncultured Lachnospiraceae bacterium
CTTGCACTGTCGGCTTCACTCGTGCTTGTGCTTGCACTGTCAGCTTCGCTTGTGCTTGTGCTTGCACTGTCGGCTTCGCTTGTGCTTGTGCTTGCTGTTATTGAAGCTTCCAGGCTGGCAACAGTGCTAAGAGAAGCACTTATGGATTCAGATTCCACTCTTGTGCTTACTGATAAACTGTCCTCAATCGCTGCTGTACTATCACTCAGGGAAGCCACAGCTGACAGACTGGCACTCTTGGATGCACTTTCGGAAAGGAATGCCAATTCGGAATCAATTCCGCTGCCTGCAGCCGATGCTGCTGTACTCATACTCGCACTCGTGGAATCACTTATGCTCGTGCTCTGACTTGCCTCCGCTGATGCGCTTGCAACACTGGTACTGTTCTTATCGCTAGCCAGAGAAGCTGCCGTGCTCTGACTTCTGGAAGTTTCCTCAGAATCTTCTGTACTAGTCAATGCACTTTCTGATGCATCCGCGAGTGATTTGCTGGCTGATTCACTGTTGGACGCTGACTCTGTACTGGCGCTTATAGAGGTGGACTGGGATGCCTCCGTGCTTGCCTCTGCCGACTCCTCAGATGCCACAGATGCGCTTTGGCTCGCGTTGCTTGCATTTTCACTTTCTTTCAGGCTGTTCGATGCGCTTGCAATTACACTGTCGGATGCGCTCGCAGACTCTAATGATGCATTCTCGCCTGCCTGACTCAGTGCGGTACTTGCAGACTCACTGGCCTTCATGGAATCACTTATGCTTCCTTTTACATTCTCGGACTCCGTTGATGCCGTCGAATTTGCCTGACTCAGTTCAGTGCTTGCCGCCTCACTGGCCTTCACAGACTCAACTGTGCTTGCAGATGCGCTCACAGACTCTGATGACACCTTCGAATCCGCCTTACCCGCCTCAGTACTTGCAGACTCACTGGCCTTCACAGACTCAACTATGCTTTTCGATGCATTCTCGGACTCTGATGACGCAGCCGAATTTGCCTCACTCAGCTTGGTACTTGCCGTCTCACTGGCTTCTGCAGAATCACTTGCACTAGCTTTCATGCTCTCGGACTCTGATTTTGCTGTGGAGTTTGCCTCACTCAGTTCGGTGCTTGCCGATGCACTCGCAGACTCTGACTTACGTATACTTTCAGATACACTCACAGACACTGCTGCCAAACTTTCACTTAAGATCATTGAGTTCGATACACTTTGCTGATAATCGCTAAGGGACCTGGACGCCTGCTCACTATTAGCTGTGCTCAGGCTCTCCTCAGCCTTGGTGAGTTCCTCACGGCTCTTTTGATAGTCGTCTGCTCCGTTTTCATACTCCTTTTCGCCGAAGTAATCCTCTCCCTTAATGATATTTCCGTCCTTGTCTGTTTCAAACTTAGGACAGTCTTTCCACCCCCCATTCCCAAGTCCAACAAATATGGAGTCAGTACCGCCAGTTGCAGTCTTTTTTACAACCGTAATGGAAACAGCCTTTGCGGCATCAGTAGTTCTATTACCTTCTGCATCCAAAAGAACATAATCATAATAACCCTTTTGCTCTTTTCCTTGAGCATCCACATACGTTACAACTACATGGTTATTCTCATGATGTCCTGCGTATCTTTGCCATTGACTATTCGTTATTTCATAGACGCCTTCATCCTGATACACTCTATATTGGATCAACAAATTAGCCAACTGGTCTGCCAGATCCCAATATTGACCATTGTTAGACTTCTGTGCCTCCTCCACAAGTTTCCTTTGAGTTTCAATTTTTCCGATTAACTCTTCCAGAAACTCTTTTTCATGGCCCGCATCCTTAAAGGCATTGGAGGTACTCTCATATTCGCTCTGTACAGTCGAAACAGACTCACTTGTGGACAGGGATGCACTTGCCACAGTGGATGCAATCACTGAAACACTGTCGGAAACAGAGTTCGATGCAGATTCACTGGCACTTTTTGAGCCGCTAATACTCTCTGAAATATTTACAGATGGTGTTGATTCACTCTCGTTTGTCTGGCTCAGCGATTCACTTATGGATGCAGATTCCTTTATGCTGTTTGCTACACTTTCAGACTCTGCCGATGCGCTCTCGTTTGACTGGCTCAGCGAAGTACTTGCCTTCTCACTGGCCACCACCGAAGTGCTTGTGCTTACCGATACACTTGCAGACTCTGATGACGCAGTTGAATTTGACTCCCTCAGCGAAGTACTTGCCTTCTCACTGGCCTTTATCGAATCACTTGTGCTTGTTTTTACGCTCGCAGACTCTGATGACGCTGCTGAATTTGACTGGCTCAGCAAAGTACTTGCCTTCTCGCTCGCCGCCTCAGATTCATCTGTGCTTTTCGATACACTCGCAGACTCTGATGACGCCTTCGATTCTGACTGACTCAATTCAATACTTGCACTCTCGCTGGCCTTAGCAGAAGTACTTATACTATCTGCAATTTCTGTTGACACACTTGCACTCTCTTCAGCGCTGTCAGATGCCACAGACTGACTTTCGGTTGATGCGCTTTGGGAATTCTCTTCACTGTCTTTTATCGCCTGGCTGACAGATTCGCTTGCGCTGTCGCTGGCCTTCGATATGGATGTACTCTCTGCGTTGGATGCCTCCTCTGACAGACTCTTACTTTCAGACGCCTTCTCTGACTCAGACTCCGATGCATTGCTTGCCGCTTCACTATCTGACGTAATTGCATTGGATTCATTCACAGATGCAGACTTTGACAGTGATGCGGAATTTTCTGCAGAAGCCTCCAGGTTGCTAACACTTGTTGCCGCAGACTGACTCGCAGAATCGGATATCGATGCCTCGTTGGTGGACATAGCAGCTGACGCTTCAGCAGACTCACTGGCCGACTTTGACAATCTTTCAGATTCTGCTGATGCCGCCATGCTGTCAGAAATCCGTTGAGCAGACTCACTCGCGGATGCAATCGCGGATGCCACCGTGGACTCTGATGCTGACATTGACTGTGAATTCAGTACAGACACCTCGTCATATGCTTCCGATGTCTCTGAACCCCCTTCTGACATCATGCCTGATTCCTCATCATCTAACGGCAATACAATCTCTTCCTCCGGCAGATACTCATTCTCCGCAGCATAAACCACGTCTGCCTCTGTCATGACAGCCGCCCCACCGACTGCCGTACCTGCCACAAGAACCCCTTTTAATACACTTTTCATTTTCTTCTTGTGCATACTCTCTCTCCTCTTTCACAATACAACCTGCACCGCCCGACTCCCTGCCAGTAATCATTGGTTCTATCCGTCGGGCCAATGTACATCCTCCCCGTTTGCATGGAAACATGGCTGCTTATACCACATTTTCCCAACTTTAAACGAGAGGTCTTTCCTATCTTCGCTTCCTATTGTATCAAGAGAAGTATCCTGCAAACTGCCTCATTTCATCTCAATTTGACTCTTTTTCCAAAAAGGGCGCAAAAAAACACACATCCATCTTCTTCGAGCAGGATATCCGGCTGTAATTCAGCCCTATATCTCACTTTAAAGATGTCTGTGTGTTTATTTTCTCATTCTATGATTTTAACCAAAATACAGACTATATAGTCACACCCCGGCCTCCCGCAGCGTCTGGGTCATATCCGCATAATACCACAGCTGCCCCTTCCCGGCATTTTTCATATAAGCTATCTCAATCCGCTGAAAGATATCACTGCAGAAATCCGGATTCGTCCTTGCCAGCATCAGGATGAAATGCCGGTTCCCATATCTGGTATAGGCATCCCCGATACGCAGGGAAGTACCGATTACATTTTTCAGCAGCTGCATCTGCCCCTGCAGATCAATCTGTTTCTGTCCCTCCTTCTCCTTCTGACTCAGAGTCAGAAACATAAGAACCGCATCAAATTCACTTCTGGACTTGGCTCTTGCCACCAGGCGGCAGTAATCCACAAAACTGGGATATGTACAGTAATATGCGCCCTTGACGTGCTCCTCACCAAATATGGTCTTCTTAATATCTTCCTTCCGGCCCAGGAACGCTTTGTCAAGATTCTTCCACCCCTTGGAATCACTCGTATTCCTTCTGTGGTTTTCATCCATCAGTTCTATCTTCTCGAAGCACTCCTGCATCTCTGCCGTAGGCGGACTTCCCAGCTCTCTGGCATACAGTTCCATGGTATTATTATAAATTTCCATGGCCTCATCGTATCTGTAAACCTCCAGATTACACTTAATCTGCTTCACCTGCCAGTTTTCAAAGGGATAGATGGCCGCAGCCCTGGCATACAGCAGCATCCGGTTCTTGAAATCCCGGTTCCGCAGGTACTCCTCCTCCAATGCAATTACCGTCTCCACATATAATTCTTTAAAATAATTGCTCCGATGGAAGAACCACATATCCGACAGATTCGCAGGAAGCAGTTCTCCCCGGTACATCCGATTGGCTTTGCTAAGCAGCTGTATGCGTTTTACCCCCCCCTATCTTTTTTGCGTCTCCCACCGCTTCCTCGAATTTCTGAGTATCCAGTTCCAGGGGAATGGGACTTTTGAAATAGCACATCCCGTCAATAATTTCCACATATTCGCTCTCCGGCAGGCCGCCGGACGCCAACTGACCTTTCAGCCGGTAAATCAGGTTGTTCAGATTTTTATTCCGATTGGCCATATCCGCCTTTTCGTTCCACCCGTACAAATTGTCGATTAACTCAGTCTTGGAGATTCCGCTCTTCAGGCTCAGCAGAAGTATCTGGAGAAGGCGCACCGATTTGGAGCTTCCCGTCTTGTTCAAAACCACTGCATCCTCTCCATAATACATGGCAAATCCGCCGAACATATTAATACGTAATACCTTCTCCGCCATTTCTTCCCCTCCTGTCCCTGGCAGCCCGGCGGCTTTCCCTCGGCGGCTGCATTTCCGCCGATCACCGGATAAGACCGGCTTACTCCCCTTCCACCACATACGGCCAGATACAATAACGCACATACGATAACTTTATTATACTCTGTCCTGAGAAAAAAACAATACCTTTGGCAAGAATGGCAGTATTTTCTCCCCTAACGAATATCGAACACGCTCCGCACAGTCAGACCTTCCGGCGTCCCTTCCAAGATCTTCACCCGCCGCTGCCCGGCATTCAGGTCAAAGTAATTGTCCTCCAGGAGCAGATCATCTTTCTCATTGATGATTTCCACTGACTTCGCGTAAGCATCCGCTGTCACCACCAGTTCGTCGCCCTCTGCGCGCACCTGCAGGCCCGGATCCGCAAACCGGAAATGCTTGGGCGCACAGAACAATACGGTACCGCCGGAGATCACCTCCCCGTCCCGCAGGCACTCATAGCTCACATAGTCCTCATAAAGGGCCGCATCCGCCATATCCTCCCGCTCCATCCACAAACTGGAAAGGGCAGGCACCGTCACCTCCTGTTCTCCCCCGCGTTTCACCTGCCCCCGGGCATCCCGCAGAGCCCACCGCACCATTACTGTCACAGGCTCCCGGGTCTCGTTGGCCACATTCAGCCGAATGGATTTCTTCACTTCATAGGGCTGTGCGTTCACATTGGTATCCTGGGTCAGAATTCCCTCTTCCTCACAGGAAATCATCACCGGAGCGAAGAAGCGTTTCTCGTAGTAATGCAGCGCTTTCCACCGGCCGTAATAGTCAATGGAGGACCAGCTTGCCACCGGCCAGCAGTCGTTCAGCTGCCATACCACGGTTCCCATGCAGCGGCCCCGGTTCCTGCGGAAATGCTCCACGCCGTAGCGGATGGCCTCCGCCTGCAACAGCTGCGAGGCATAGAGCAAGGTGCCGAAGTCCGAAGGATACAGAAAAGTCTGCTGCATATAGTTCATGATCTTGCCGTTGGCACTGGCATTCCGCTGATGCCTTTCCATCACATGGGAAAAAATATTCCTGTCCTCCGGCAGAGTAAAGGATTCACAGGTTTTCAGGGAAGGGAAGGACTGAAAACCAAACTCCGACACATACCGGAAATAGAATCTACGGTACGCCGTAAACGGCCTGTTGCCATGCCATACATTCCAGTAATGCACATCTCCCCTGTTCTCGTCGTTGGGCTCGTCGAAGGCGCCCCCGGAAGAAGGACTGGAAGGCCAGTAAAACGTATTGGGATCATACTCCCTCACCAGTTTCGGCAGGATATATTCATACATTTTGACATAATCGCTCTTCTGTCTTGCCTTATTGATCCAGAATCCGCCCTGCTTTACAAACATCTCCATCTCATTGTTGCCGCACCACAGGCCCAAAGAGGCATGGTGGCGGATCCGCTTGATATTGTCGATAAATTCCGCCCGGATATTTTCCTCAAATTCCTCCGTCAGATCGTAGACCGCACAGGCAAACATAAAATCCTCCCACACGATCAGCCCAAGCCTGTCGCAGGCATCCCAGAAAGCCTCCCCGGGATAATGCCCGCCGCCCCAGACACGGACACAGTTGTGGTTGGCGTTTTTGGCCTGGAGCAGCAGATGATAAGTGCGCTCCGGCGTCACCCGGGGCAGGATATTGTCCTCCGGAATGTAGTCAGCTCCCATGGCAAAGATTTTTACCCCGTTCACCATATGGCAGAACTGTTCGCCGTATTCATCTTTTTCGGTGCACACGGTCATGGTCCGCAGGCCGATGCTGCGCTTCCAGGTATCCAGTACCATGCCCTCCTGTCTGCAGTCCGAAACCAGTTCTGCCTCCACCTGATACAGCGGCTGACTTCCGTATCCGTTGGGCCACCACAGCTGCGGCTCCTCTATGACAATTCCCGCCATGGCCTCCTGATGGCTGTAAATCCGCCTCCCGCCGCCGGGCTCTGTCACCGTCACCCTGCAGCACAGGCCGGAAAGCCTGCCGTCATCCCGCCCGAACCTGCGCAGATGTTCCTCCCCCAGACGCTCCACGTCCACATCCAGTTTCAGGGTCACTTTTCCGCTCTCATGGGCCTGGGTGATATATACGCTGTCAATCCTGGCCTCATGAAAGCCAATCAGCTTTACGTCACGCCAGATTCCCGCATCCGGAAGGCGCGGCCCCCAGTCCCATCCGAACATGCAATGGGCCTTCCGCAGATACGGAAATCCCCTCATGGCATCCCCGCTTCCGGGAATCGGGTCCTTCTCATACTCCTCCCGGATAAATTTCGTGGGAGAATGCAGTACTATCTTCAGCTCGTTTCCTGTTTCCCGCAGAATTCCCTTCACCGGAAATTCCCAGGTGCGGTGCATGTTATTCACATCCCCGATCAAGGTTCCGTTGACCCAGATGTCACCAAGTGTGTCGATTCCGTCAAAGTGCAGCAGCACCTGGTCACATTCCAGAAGCCCGCCTTCCACGTCAAAATGCGACACATACTCAAAATCGTCCTCCATCACCCCAAGGGCTTTCGTCTCATTGTCCCGGTAATAGGGATCCTCCATCCGCCCGTTGGACAACAGGTCATTGTAAACGCTGCCCGGTACTGAAGCCGGAAGATACTCTCCGGTTCCGGCTATACACATTTTCCAGTTTTCGTGCAATTTCTGTATGATCATATCCGTTCCCTTCCTTTTTAATCCTTTTGGTTACACACAGTATAGCAATAAAAAATGCGCCGTGCAAGCCGAAATCCGCCCTGGATTATCAGCATGTCACAACGCATAAACACCTTACAAAGATATATCTACGGCGCCGCCCGCCGGGGAAGTCCCCTGGGAAACCACCTCTGCCGCGGTCCTTCCGTCCGTCTGTACGGGAATCTCCACCCCGGCCAGCTGCAAAGACACTCCGCTGTCACTAATAGAGGAAACCGCCTCCTGCCTTTCCTTTTCCCACTGACTGAAGAGCGCCCGCAGATATTTCATGTCAGCTTCCACGATCTCCCGCATCTCGTCCGCCCTGTGCTTCTTTTTCAGCCGCTCCAGTTCGGCGGGATCCATGTCCAGATACACTGTCTGCATCAGCTCTTCCATTTCATTCTCCTGGGCCAGCTGCTCCATCTCCTCCTGCAGCTCCTGCATGAGCTGTTTCATTTCTTCCGCATCCAGTTCGGCGAACTCCAATCCTTCCAGTTCCCCGCTGCCCTCTTCCCTGCCTTCTTCATCAAAGTCTGCCTGCCATGTACCGCCGCCATGTTTTTCAATGTACTCTTCCTGCTGAAGATTCTTCATCCGCTTCTTGGCCACACGCTCCATCCGCTCTGCATGGCGGATAGCTGCCCTGACTTCTCTGTCATTGTACTGTCCGCTCGCCAGTTTCCTGCGCAGATTCACCGTCTCGGTCTTGGCGCTGGCCAGAACCTGCCTTGCATTCCCCGAGGTGGTGGCCTGGGTAATCATGGTGGAAATCCGCCGCTGCTTATAGCCCAGTTTTTTCAGCTTCTTCAGGCTCTGGCTGTGAATGGTGATGGTGCCTACCTTGGAGCCGTCAGGCCTCTTTATGCTAATCTGTCTTACGCCGGTGTTTCTGTTTGTGTTGACCTCTATACTCATATCATGACCCCCTTGTCCTTTTGCCGCATCCATGCGTTTCCCGGCCTTTTTATAAATATCGGCTTTTTATCTGTAAATGATAAGACTTTTGCAAGATAGCTGAGCACAAAAACAACAGCTTTTTCCAGTATTTCAGCCATGTATATAACAGCGTGGGCCATGGAAGCATGCTGCAGTTCTGAACAAGTGTTGTAATTCCCGTAACCATTTGCTAAAATAACATTACCAAAATACTTCAAAGCCCGAAAGGAATCCCCATGTATAAATGCAGGCTAACCTATGACGAATGGAAATGTATCACTTCAAAGACCAGAACCGGGAAAGAGATGGATACGCCGCTTTTAAAAGGCTATCTTGGATTATTAACTATAAATACCGTTTCGGAAAAGCAGGTATGGAAATATAACGGAAATGATATTGTTGTCTGTGACAGCGGCTATCACTGGATGACCATTCTGCCCAAAAACGAATACTACTGCATGACAGTCATGATGGATGAGTGCTGCGAAATGAAGGTTTGCTATATCGACATGATTGATAAACAGGGATGTGACGATGACGGTGTTCCCTATTTTTATGATTTGTATCTGGACCTGATTGTCTATCCGGACGGAAATGTAATTGTGGACGATATGGACGAGCTGCAGGCTGCATTCAAAGCAGGGGAAATCACGGAGGCGCAGTATAACCAGGCTATCATGACTTCCCAAAAGCTGCAGGAGGGCTTATTGGCAGATATTAAAAATTTTCGAAATTACGTAAAAGCCCTCCGCACAAACGCCTTTTAAAAGAAAAACATGGCAGTCTGCTTATTTCTGCAAATTGCCATGTTAAAGTTTGCCGTCCGCCGCAGCATCTCTGCATGCTCAATACTGTTTCCAGTCCGGAAGCTCATCAAGGGTGATTACTCGTTCGTCTTCATACACTTTCCTGACCATGGCCTCCTCCGTATATTCCTCGGAAAGCAGGGGCAGATTATTTTTCACCACAAACTCTCCGCTCCAGGTGCAGAACCAGAGCCATGGCGCCTGATCCCGGAACGCAAGCTCCGGGTCAAAGAGACAGCCGTTCTCCGTCAGGGCAATGGGTTTTGGAGAATCCGCATACTCCACCGCCTGGCTGAATTTCCCGCTCTGGGAGAGATAGACCTGTTTGCCGGGGTAGATGTCCTCCCCGATGATGTCCACATATTCGTCCCCCGGATACCAGTCCCCATCCTGCCCGTTCCAGACCCAGATGATGTTGTTTAGTTTATGGTACTCCGTCATCCGCTGAAAGACCAGTTTCCACAGCTCGATATAGCTCTCCGGCCCGGCAGCGCCCCACCAGAACCAACCGCCGGAAGCCTCGTGGAGCGGGCGGAACAAAATAGGCACATCCGCCTCCTGAAGAATGGCAATCTGCTCCGCAATGGCATCGATATCCCGCAGCAGCAGCCCGTATCCCTCCTCATCCTCTCCCCTCATGATAGCCCCCAGGTCAATGTTCGTAGCTTCCGTATAAAAACCCCGATACCAGGGCTCCTCATTTGTCAGGTATTTCTCCGGCGCATTCCAGTGCCAGCAGAAGGTGTTGATTCCCCCCATGGCGTCAAAGTTGATGGCTAACTGTGTGGAAATCCCCGAGGAACCGTTTGCCACCCGGGAAGGAGTATATTCGATAAAATCCAGTCCCAGTACGGCAGGCGTCTTATCCCCGTTTACCTTCTTCAGCGCCAGTATCTCGGGTCCTCCCACGCCTTTATCCGAATGCTGTCCCGAAAGAATGTATTTTCCATAGATATCCTGCAGATATGCCATCAGCCCCTTCGTACTCTCCGTGGCATTGGGATTCACCAAATCCCCTTCCGCCTGGAACACACTGTCCGGCAGAGGCTGCGCTGCTTTGATTTTCATGGCATCCACGCCGATCCACCCCCATTCCGTGGTGATACTCACTGTATGTACGCCGCTTTCCAGGTAAACCCGCTGAAGCGCCTCCTCCCCGAATTCCTCCGAAGCCGTGACAAAGCTTCCCACCGTCTCTCCGTCCACCGCTATGCCATTGGTCTTCTCTCCGCCCATTCCCGCGCTTATGACGATAATGTCATAACTTCCCGCTGCAGGAATCTCCACCTGAAACGAACAGCTGTCCTCCTGGGACTCGAAGCCTGCCAGGTATCCGCTGCCGGTGTAACCCTCCAGTTTTGTTTCCAGGTGTACTTTTCCTGCCGTCTCCGCTTCCGCCGCGTCGAAAATCTGCTGAAAATCCCCGGCTTCCAGGGATGTGCTGCCCTCTGGACTCTCGCTCTCAATTCCGTTTCCCGAGCCGTTGTCCTCCGAGTTCCCGTTTTCCTGGCTTCCGCTTTCAACTCCGTTTCCCGGGCTGTTGTCCTCCGAGTTTCCGCTTCCAATTCCGTTTCCCAAGCCGTTGTCCTCCGAATTCCCGCTTCCAATTCCGTTTCCCGAGCCGTTGTCCTCCGAATTCCCGCTTCCGACTCCGTTTCCTACATTGGTTTCCCCCGGAACCTGCCCGCACCCTGTCAGCAGGAAAAGGGACAAGCCCATTGCCGCAAGCCAGGCAGCTCCCCTAAGCCCTGTCCGCCCCACGCCGTCTATCCCACTCTGTTTTCTCATACTCCACACCTGTTTTCCGCTCTCTTGCCTTTCGTTCTTCCCTTGCAGGATATTCTTCTCCCCGCCGGGAAAGGTATTCCCGCTGCTGCCCTGCAGCCAGGAATCAATTTTTCTGTGATTTTTCAATCTTTATACTGGAAACAATGGCATAAATAATAGTAATAACTATGATGATTCCCGCAGGCCAAAACAGCCAGTCCATGTTCAGCAGAACTTCCATTCCATTTAACACAAAGTAAACGCCCAACAGCAGGAATATAATAGCGGATTGACGATAGTAGGGCTTTTTATTCATATGCTCCCGCTCCTGCTTTGAAGCATAGAGATAGGCATTGTTAAAGAGATACCCCTTTTCCCGGAAAGAGCGAAAACTTAAGATAAACAGCCCTGCCGATACCAAAAAAAGAACGCATGCAGTAATGATCTCTTTCAAATTCATAGGAACCATCCTTTCGCCGAATCAGCTTTCCCCTGTACCCCCATGGATATTCTTTTACTCCGCCCGCAGATAAATCAGCCGTCCCTGGAAATCCCCCCAGGGATTGGGTATGGTAATACCGGCCTTCATCAGCAAATCCCCGCCAAAGCGCCTGCCCTCCAGGGCCGCCATCTCCTCTCCGCCTTCCACGGCTTCCAACCGGTAAGTCTTCTCCGGGTCCAGTCCCTGCAGGCGAATCAGACGGCTCCGGTAATTGGGACGGTTCAGCACCTGAACATAAGTCACCAGAGCCTCATCCCTGTCCCGGGAAACCACCATATAGCAGTCAAACTCATGGTTCTGCCCATAGGAAGCAATCCGGTAATAGTCCCCGCTGCGCACCAGGTCATTGTACTGATGATACAATGCCACCTGCCCCGGAATCTTCGCCTGCTCCGCCTCCGGCAGCTTTGTCACATCCAGTTCATACCCGAAAGTCCCTGCCAGAGCCACATATCCCCTGGTGTCAAAAGGCGTCACCCTGCCCAGGGCATGATTCGGGCACACGGACACATGGGCGCCCATGGTGGAAAGGGGATAAAGCATGGCAGTCCCCTCCTGAATTTTCAGCCGCTCAATGGCATCCGTATCGTCGGAACACCAGATTTGCGGGCTATAGTACAGCATTCCCGCGTCAAACCTGGCCCCGCCCCCGGAACAGTTCTCCAGTAAAAGATTCGGAAAATCCGTCACCAACCGCTCCTGCAGCTCATACACACCTAAGACAAATCTGTGGTAAAGCTCTCCCGTCCTGTCCGCAGGCAGTTCGGCGCTTCCCAAGTCGGACAGCTGACGGTTCATATCCCACTTCACATACTCGATATTTGCGCTGTCCAGGACAGCCTTCACACTGTTATAGACGTAATCCCGCACATCTTTCCTGCTGAAATCCAACACATACTGATTCCGGCAAAGAGAAGCCGTTCTGCCCGGTATCCGGATTGCCCAGTCCGGATGTTCCCGGTACAGCTGCGAATCCGGGGAAATCATCTCCGGCTCGAACCAGATACCGAATTTCATTCCCAGTGCATTCACCCTGTCCACCAGAGCCTTAAGCCCGCCCTGAAGCTTTTCCTCATTCACAAACCAGTCCCCCAGACTGGAATTGTCGTCGTTCCTGTGCCCGAACCACCCGTCGTCCATCACAAGCATTTCAATGCCCAGCCGGGCCGCCTTCTCCGCAATTTCCAACAGCTTCTCCGTATCAAAATTAAAATAAGTAGCCTCCCAGTTATTGATGAGAATCGGGCGCTTTTTATCCCGGTAAGGGCTGCGTATCATATGCCCCCGGAGAAAATCATGAAAATTACGGCTCATTTTTCCCATGCCCTGGTCCGAGAACGTCAGCACTGCCTCCGGGGCCGTAAATCCCTCTCCCGGCTCCAGTTTCCACTTAAATCCCTGGGGATGGATACCCATTACCACCCGCAGCATGTCCATCTGGGTCTTCTCCGCCTGGGCCAGGAAATTTCCCGAATAAACCAATTGAAAACCGTATACTTCTCCACGTTCCTGCGTAGTTCCCCGCTCCCGCAGCGCCAGGAAGGAATGCTCCTGATGGGAAGTCTCCCCCCGCACTGAGCCGACACTCTGCTTTCCATACCCCAGAGTCCTCACGTCAATCTGCCGCTCCCTGGCCCAGGAACCGTGCAGGGTCACCATCTCATAATCCCGGCAGTCCATGTCCACACAGGCAGAATACACCTTTGTCAGCCAAACAGGCGCACTTCCCCCGTTGCGCACCCTTACGCTCCTGGTGATTACATCCTCCGCCTCAAATACACTGTACAGCAGGTCCACCTCCAAATCCAACACCCCATCCCTGCAGTGCAGCACCAGAGTCTTTCCCTCATTTCCAAATGAGGCGGGCAGCCCTTCCAAAACCGGCTTCTCCTCCAGTATCTCATAGCTCTCCAAAGTCACCATGACGCCCGTATTTCCCTGCAGCGTTTCTACGGCAATAGCGCTTTCCCGGTAATCCCCCAGACCATTTCCCGGATATTCGAAGGGAAACTGATCATAAAAGGACGTCCTTTCCCGGTTATTCCGCGACGGCACATAAGGCGGCTCCTGGGTCCGCAGCAGATAGGACGCGTCACCGGGCCGGATTTTGCTCCCATAATAAATGTGCCCCGGAAACTTCTCCTCATCCACAATGCCGATGAGATAGCTTGTGTTCGCTGTATCCAACTGAAAAATATTGTGTTCCTCCAAATAGTGAATTGCCATAGCAAATCCCTCTCTTTCCTCTGCTTTAATTGATAACGGGTTACAAACCTCATTTCATCTGTAATACCACTTCTCCGCCTCTTCCTCTGTCTGGGGTTTTGCCATATACTTCTTCAGCAGCCGCTCCATCAGGAAGGACTGGCCGTAGCAGCAAGCCCCGGGGAGGATGAACAGCATGGGCGCCGGAATCAGGAAGACCAGGCACACTGTCCCAATCGCCATCCCCAACAGGATCACCGTAAACGGCAGATGCCGGAACACCATCAGCAGCGCCAGCCGGAAACACTCCCAGGAGCTCATGGTAAACCGGGACATCACCGGGAACACATATACGGCCAGACTCATCACCACCAGAGTCAGCAGCGTATACCCCAGGCTGAACGCCGCAGCCGCAGCGGACTGCCCCTGATCCACATACATCCTGTCAATCGCCAGTACCGCCCCCAGAAGAAGAAACACGACAGTCATGGGAATCCCGTTCTTCAGGTTTCTGCGGTAAGCGCCGAAAAATTCCCGGCTCACATATCCCTCTCCCCGGCGGATGCTCTTCACCGTGGTATAATACAATGCTATGGTGGACGTTCCGATGGTCACCACCGGCAGGCAGCCCAACAGCCACAGCAGCGTGGCTATGATCACATTCCCTGCCTGGTTCATAAACCGGAAGAAAAAAGTATCATGACCGAATATTCTGTTCATCATTTTCCGCCTCCTGATTGACTGCCGCATATCATATCAAACATTCACTTTCCAATACCCTTTTTTATTTAAACCAACACGCTCAATATATCCGTTTTCCCGCAAATACGAAATGTTATTTTGAATAGCCGTTTTTCCTATTCCTACAATTTCTATCAACTGCGGTTGAGTGATGTTGGGATTATTCCGCATTTCTTTTAATATAAGCCTGCGAGTGGGATTTAAATTTTGTCTGTCCGTGAGTTTATCCCCCACTTTATCCCCCACTTTTTGTCTATCCGTAAGTTTATCCCCCACATTCAGAGTTATTTTTTCAAATGGTATTGTTACTACAATTGAATTTTCCCTGAATTCAAAGGCCTCTTTTCCATATATCTGTGTAATAACCGGAACTCCCCTGCCGGAGCGCTCACTGATCTTTCGCTTCATACATCATATCATACCCAAGAACTAAAGTGGAATATTTTTCAAAAAAGAATCACGCACGGGCCTGCGCATAAGAGATACGGCAGCCTGGCATTCCCTGCAGACTGCCGCATTCCCCACCGGACAGGCGCCCTGCCCGTCCGGCATCTCCTGTCCCTTACTTAATCAGCGCCGTAGCCGCATCCAGAGTATCCTGCAGCACCTGCTTCTTGGACTCAATGGCCTGGGACACGGTCATATCCTTGTTGACGAAAATGCCGTACCACACTTCGCCCACCGCGCCGTTGGAGTCGATGCTGTGCCAGAGATCGTCATTGGTCTTTGCGCCCTCCTGGTAGCCAAGCTCCACCTGCTCCAGATTTGCGAAAGCGGACTCAAACCATTCCGGGTCATCCCTGTAATAAGTATCTCCGTCAAACCAGTTCTGCATCTCCTCGAACACCAGGTATACGGACTCCGAGTCTTCCACACCGATGGGAATAAAATAGCTGTTCACCAACATAACCGGCGTCTGGCTTCCGTCCCCACTGGTTCCCACGGGAAGCGGGCACACATGAATCTCAAAGTCAATGTTTCCCGCCTGGTCAATCAGCTGATAGGGCTTCACCATGGAAAATGCCACCTGACCCTGGAAAATACCGTTCAGCTGATAATCCCAGTCGTCATTGTCATAAGGCCTTGCGGAACCGTCCACATTGTAAAGCCTGTCAAGGAAATTGAACACTTCCACAGTCTTGGAATCGCTCAAGCCCTCTGTGGCGGAGTTGGCAATGGCCGCATTGTTGGAAGCCAGAAATGCGGAAACCGTGTCCGTCCAGACAGTGCCGTATCCGTAGGTGTCCGTGTTGCCGTCGCCGTCGGTGTCCCTTGTGCAGGCCAGTGCGTACTCGGCGAACTTCTCCCAGGTCCACTCGCCTCTCTCCGCCAGTTTCTCCGGCGCTTCCAGGTTCAGGCTGTCAAGCATATCCGCATTATAGGCCATGAACGCTGCTCCTGTGGGAATGGTGTAATTATCGGAAGTGCACATCAGGTATTCGTCACTGCCAAGCACGGAAAACGGCGTCAGCACCACATTGTCATTCAGAATATCCGAATCCGCAGGCGCGAAACCGGAAATCTTCTGGGCATAGCCGTTCAGTACGGCGGGAATGCCGAACTGGGGGTCCGTCATGTAAATGTCGCAGTCCGGAGTTCCGGCGGTAATGGATGTGTTGATACTCTCCATGATGCCGTCCCATCCCAGGTTCACCCATTCGATTTTACAATTCCATCTGGACTCAATCTCACGTATTTTATCCAATTTCATCTGCATGGTTTCGGAGTTGGAATAAGAGCCTCCTGCTGCCGTCACGTCCTCCAGGGTCTGGTAATTGCTGTCCCAGTACTCATCCCACCAGAGACCGATTTTGATGGTGCGCCCGCCCAGGTCTTTCGGCTCATGGAGCACAACTGCCCCCCCTGCCTGGTTTTCGCCGTCTCCGGAAGCCTCTCCTTCCCCGGCATCCTCACTGCCGGATGGGTCCCCGGAAGCCTCTCCGCTGTTTTCCCCGGAATCCCCGCTGCTCTCTCCGGAATCCTGATTTCCGCTCTCCGACTGGCTGCCTTCCTGGGAAGAGCTTCCCTGGGAAGAATTTCCCTGGGAACCGCCGTCATTGCCGCAGGCCGCCATGGACACCGCCAGAACAGCGCTCATCAAAGCCGCACCGATTTTTGTTGCTAATGTTTTCTTTTTCATGATAAAACCTCCTAAAATTATTTTGATAGGGCGGACCGGGCGAAATCCCAACCCGCCGGTTTCACGAAATACTTTATCCTCCCGGAAAAATCCGGGCCTTATCCTACGATACCGCTGCGCTCCACCCCTTCCACAAAGCGCTTCTGCAGCAGGCAGTACACAATCACCACCGGAATAATCATCATCAGAATACCCGCGTACAGATACAGCTGGGTCACCCCGGTGTCGCGGATCTCATAGGCCTGGGCGATCGTCGCCTGCAGGGTACCGATTCTCCGGCTCATGAGAAGTCTGTTGTTGATGGCAAAGAGCTGCGCGTAAAAAGTATCGTTATACTGCCACACCATGGAGAAAATGCTTACGGTGAGCACCGAAGGCATGGCGTTCATCAGCATGATGCGGAAATAGGTATAGAAGGAACCCGCACCGTCCATGAAAGCCGCCTCTTCAATTTCCTTGGGCAGCCCCCGGAAAAACTGGTTGAAAATGTAGATGTACAGCCCCGAGCGCAGCCCGCAGGCAAACAGGGACATAATGTACATGGGAATGGGCGTGCTCAACAGGTTCACCCCGCCCCCAGTCACCAGACGCAGAATGCCGAAGATATCAAAATTACGGAATTCCGTATACCAGGGAAGCATCAGCGTATCCGTGGGAAGCACGATGGTCAGGATAACACACCCGAACAGCAGCTTTTTCAGCGGAAATTCGAACCTGGCAAAACCATATCCCGCCATGGAACAGACGATGACCTGGATCAGGGTCAGGGACGCCACATACAGCACCGTGGTCAGCAGGGTCCTGGGATAAACAAGGGTCTGAAATGCTCCCCGGAAATTCTCCAGTGTGCCCTCCACCGGGAACAGCACCACCACCGGATTGTAGAGATCATTGCTTGTAAAAAAAGCGCTTGAAACCATGGAAATCACAGGCCCCAGGATAATATAGGAGATGCCCACCAGAATAACCGCCTTCAGCATCCACATCAGGACTGCCTGGACTTTTCTTGCCTTTTTCTTCATCTGCACCCTGTCCAGGGAATCCACTTTTTGTTTTAATGTTGTCTTCACACCAGGCACCTCCCCTAATTGTAGTAGAATACCTTACTGGATATCAGTTTCACAATGACCGCCAGTACCAGGCACACCGCCAGGGAACTCATCAGGCTCATGGCCACGCTGACGCCCCAGTTATAATTTGTAAACGCCATATCGTACGCCGTCTGTACCACTTCACTCTCCATGAAAGCATCCACAATGGTATAGACCACATTGGTGACAATCAGGGGCGACACCATGGGAAAGGTCACCTTCCAGAAAGTCTCATACCCCGTTGCGCCCTCAATCTGGGACACCTCATACAGGGCGCCCGGCACGGACTGCAGGGCTGCGATAAAGATGATAATCTGTACCCCGGAGGCCTGCACAATGTCGAATATCCGCCCCACCGCCGCAATCAGGTAATCCGACAGGACTGCGGGAAATCCCAAATCCTCCAGCATATAAAACAGGTACTCAATATTCATGCCGCCTGTCCCTGCTGCCTCCGCGGACACCGCCGCCACGCCGCCGGTGACAGCCTGCTGCGCCAAGGCAATGGAAGCGCTGATGGCTCCTGAATTCAGGATAATCGGCAGAAACAGGATTGCCCGGAAAATGGTGCGCCCCTTAAACTTTCCGTTCAGGATAATGGCAATGAACAGGCTGAAGAAAATAATCAGGGGCACGTCAATCAGCATGTTCCCGATGGAGCTTACCAGAATCTGGTTGTACTCCGCGTCCTGAAACAGGGCGTATTTAAAATTGGCAAGCCCTGTAAATTCCAGTTGATAGCCGCCGGTCTCCAACATCTGCATATCGCTCAAACTGAATCGAACCGACTGGATAAACCCTTTCACATAAAACCACAGGAAACCGATAAGCCACGGCGTAATAAAAATCAGTCCCGTAATCGCACGCTTCTGTATGAGAGAGATTCTTTTCTTTTTCTTCATGCCGCACCTCCTGCCATTGCTTCCGGTTCTCCGTGATTCCGGCTGATGCTCTCAACGCCTGTTTCCCGGCAGCCCCTGTCCGCCGCTGCCTTCTGCATCTGCCCCGTTTTTTGGGCCGTCTTACTCTGCTTTGTCACATAGCTCATGGCATCCACCCTGGTGCCGTCCTCTGCCGTAAGCGCCTGCTCCGTCTTATTTACATAAACAGTGACACCATTGTCATATTCAACCACAGCCAGACCGTTTTCCAGTACCTCGTGATGAACCATGGCCGCACCCTGAACCGGGGCCAGGGCTTCGTTCATCTGCCGATACACGCTCTGGGCGCTGTCCATCCAGGTGGTGTAATTCACCGAATACTTATCTGCCGCGGAGGTATACTTAATCTGACTGGAATCCTCCCAGGAGAGCGTATATCTGGGTGAAATGCCGTATTCAATCCAGCTTAGAATCAGTTCCTCGTCCACATCCTGGTCCATGAGATTCAGCGCGTTTCCGGTGTAATCAATGCTCCCGTGAATAACCATCTGGTAGAAGGGAATCTGCTCATCCACAATGTAAAACTTGCTGTAATAAGTAGGCGCATCCACAATATCCGTCACATAGCCGAAGCTATAAGCGTTTCCGCCCCTCTCCATCAGCTGCTTTCCGGTCTGGGACAGCCTGTGGAACTGTGCCTTGATAACCTCCTCCGCATCCTGCCTGCTGATGACCTCCGTGCGCTTCTTATCCGAGGCGATCACATCTCCCAGATCCCGCAGAGAAATGCCGCCCACATCGTATTTTTCCATCCTGTCCGCAAAATGCTCCACATACCAGGGAAGGAATTTCGGGGAAATCACGTAATACACCAGTTCATCGTACCAGGACAGCGCACTGGTCTGCCGCATGGTGCCGGGATTCAGCGCCCCAAGCTGCACCACATAGCCGGAATAATACTTGGAAGCCTCCAGCAGATCGTTAAACCGTTTGGATGTGTACGGTACTTTCTGGAATGCCACGTCCAGGAACAGCCTCCCGCCGTTTTCCTCCAGGCGCCGGGCCAGGGCTTCCAGTTCCGCCTTGCTGCCAAGAGCGCCCACAGGCTTCACCTTATCCGCCGCGTCATGGTAAATGCCGCCGTTGAACCATCCCTGGTAATTCATCCGCACATTGCCGATACCCGCCTGGTAAATCATATCCAACAGCGTTCCGGTCTGCTCGTAGGTGGTCATGGCCACGATTCCGTCATAGGGCACGCCCATCACCGCTTTCTGAATCTCCACGCCCCCCAGAATATCCACATAGAAGGGAATGTCTCCCGCCTCCGTGCTGCCCAGAGTTCCTTCCGCCTTCAGCTGCTCCCGGTAGCACTGCGCCATGCCGGAGTAATCCGCCTCCTCCCCGCTTAGGAAAGAGTACACTACGGTCAGGTTTTCATCGTACAGCTCCCGCTCCACGGAGGGCACATCCGCCTTGTTGCCGGACACCCCGAACATGTTCAGAAGCTCCATTTCCCTGACGCTGAATTCCGCAAATACGTAATTATAACTGTTGGTTCTGCCCGCCACGTCGGCATTGATGATTCCCAGGGAATCCCCTTCTGTAATCCTTCCCAGGAAAGCCTGCTCCCCGTTCTTCATGCCGAACACGGGAAGCCGCACCGTCTCCGTCAGGTCAGTCACCACATAGCTCTGCACCACAGGGTCAATGCCGTAGACATTCTGCATATAAGCCGCGGCGGACGCGCCGTTGTTCAGATGAATCAATGCCCCGGAGCCGTCCGGCACCATCATGTAGCCCTCCGCCTCCGTGCCTGCCGCTCCGAAAAAGGGAAGCACCCGGAGCCTGGTGATCTTCGCTTCACCCTGCTCCCGAATCCGGTTCACGGGTATGGACACCGCCAGGCCGTTATCGGTAAGCCGGTAATCCACTGTCACCTGGAAGGATATATTTTCGGAACCCTCCGCGCCCTCCATGTCAATGGCGTAATCCTCTTCCGTGTAGCCGCATTCCTCAAAGGTGGCGTTCATCCGCTGCATGCCTACCTTGGAATTCATGGCATCCTCATTGAGATAGTAAATACCCTCCCGGAGGGTAAAGCGCCCCTTCATGCTCCTGGCATCCCGCTCCCCCAGTTTATCCAGAATCAGGGTCTGAAGCCTTTCCTCGCTGATCTGGGTGGGAACAATGCCCGTGGAATTGGACGGGTCCTCCAAAGTGTAAACATAGCGGATACCTTTCTCCAGAGCCCGCGCCTCAAACTGCCCGTACTGGATACTCATGTCGTAATTGTTCATGGACGCCCGGTTTCCGGCGCTGTTGTAATAGATTACATCCAGTGTGGAATTCAGGAGGCTCTTATTCACCCCTGCCGCCACCGTGTCCCCGTCCCGGTCTTCCGGATTGGACCGGGTAATATGTCCCGTGGCTTTCTCGTATACGGCAATCTCCGAGGTCTCCTGATCCGTATACAGCTTCAGCTCATCGTTCTCCGCCGCCAGTACCATGCCCGGCACATCCGCCGAGCCGTCCTCCAGAGGCCTGAACTCCCCTCCCTCCTCCACTTCATAGGAAGTCAGGTACTGCTGATACCCATTGTAATTGAAATACCGCATGATGATAAAGATGACTGCCGCTGCCGCCCCAATCAGCACCGCCGCCGCACAGACAGCGATTATCCTGCCTTTCTTTTTCTGTTTCATCGCAACTCCCTTCTGCATTTTTTATCGTTCCATCTGCCTTCCCACACATGGCGGGACTTGGAATTTCCTGGCTGTGTACTTTACAGCCCTGGAACTTCTTCCCGCCCTAAATTCGGAGCATCAGCTCATTATAGATACTGACAAAGAAAGAGACCACCTGGCTAAGCAGCGTATACAGCAGCATGACAACGAAAACGATAATCAGCATGGCTACAAAGGTAAAAATAATGGTCAGCAGCGTCTTGCCCAGAGTATAATTATGCACCGTCATGACACCGGACAGCACCAACAGCAGGAACCATGCAATGCCGAAACCCATGAGAATGAAGTAAAACGCCTCCTCATCCGCCACCACGAACCTGGACAGGACAATGGCAGGCACAAAGGTCAGAATCATGGGAAGCATGGAATAACCGCACACCGTCACAATATCCTTCAGCCTTCCCTCCCCGTTCATCAGGCAGGTGATGGACCAGTTACCCACACAGAAGAGGAAAAACAGGACAAACACGGCCGACATCTCGGCAAAGCTGTTAATCTCCATGGGATTCACATTGTTGACTACAAATCCTGCATACTGTCTGTTTGCGGAAAAACACAGCCCAAAGAGAAAGACAAACAGAATCGCCAGGGGAACGCTGCCCTGTCCCCGGTGCCGGATTTCATAGAAACCGTCCGCCGGATGCCCGATGGTGTAAAATGCATATTTCAGTTTCTCCCTAAACATGGCTCACCCTCCTCTTCTTCCACAGCTTCTTCCCCAACCTGCTCCACAGCATCCACAAAATCACCAGGACAATCAGGCTTGTGAGGATCGTGCCCATATTTTCTTTCAGAAGCTCGTTTCGATAACGCTTGTAAGCAATGGAGTAATACTGCTTGCTGTTTCCGGTGCGGAAGCACTCCATGGCTTCCTTATTCTGTCCCGCGGCCAGGTAGCTCTTGCCAATTCCCACATAGGCCAGTTCGAAATTGGAATCCAGTTTCAGCACTTCCTTCCAACATTCCACCGCCTGCACCTCATCGCCGTCATACCGCAGTCCCACCGCCTGGTTAATCAGGCTGCCGTAACGTGTTGCCCGGAAACGGTTCACCAGATTTCTGGTGGCATCCAGTACCAAAATCTCCTCGCCCACAGTATCAATGGCCACCGGCCCGGTGAAGGTTCCCTCCTGGCTGCCCAGTCCCCCGAAAATATAGAGCAGATTGCCCTCGTGGTCATAAGTGAAAATCCTGCCCCTGACGGAATCCAGAATGGAGTAAATCCCCTGGTTTCGCACCACCACATCCACAATCCTGGAAGGACCGGAATAGGTACCGGAAATCCGCCAGTCCAGGTCTCCGGACAGCCCGCTTTCCTTTTTCTGGATAACATCCTCTCCGCTTGGATTCAGCCTGCGCACCGACTGCTTTCCCTCCCCGTCCACATTGGTGGCATAGACGAAACCGTCCTCGTCAATCTCCATGCCGGTGAACTCCGTAGGGATAAAAAGCTGCTGCCTGGCTCTCTGTTCCTTGGTGGAAAATCTTCTCCAGAAAATCTCCCAGGGCGTAATCTGCACATTAATGGTTCCTGTAAATCCCAGAAACGCTCCCGCCTCGTCAAAGGCCATAATGCCCTCAAACTGGTTCTGGGCAATGACATACACACGGTCCGCATAATCCACTGCCACCTTCAGGGGGCGGAACACATATCCCTCTTCCAGAACATCGGACTTTGGATTCTCGATCACCTGTACCAGATTCCCTTCGCTGTCCAGTTCCACCACCCGCATATTGTTGGTATCCGCAATGTACAGATTCCCCCGGGCGGATACATAAACCCCGTTGGGCGCGGAAAACGTTTCCTTCTTCCCGTCCCGTTCAAACTCCTGGATAACCTGAATCAGGTTGAACTCCCTGTCCGTGACCACAATGCGGTTGTTGTTGGTGTCCGCGATGTAGACATTTCCCTCCTCATCCGTATTCAAATCCTGGGGTCCCGACAGGTTCCCGCATCCGATCTGCGCCCCTGTGACAATGCCGTCCGGCACATAGGCCGCCGGGGTATACTTGATATCTTCATAATAATCGTAATTGTAAGTCTCATAGGGCACGTTCTGTCCTGCCTGCACCGTGACAGCCGCCCCGTCCCACAGCAGCACCGCGGTTCCCACAAGCAAGGCTGCGGCTCTGACCAGGGAACCTGCTCTGCGGCTGTTCGCTTTCCCGCAGGCTTCTCCTGTTGCGCATCCACGCTCCGTTCTGCAGGTTTCTCCCGCTGCGTATCCGCTGGCTTTCCCGCAGGCTTCTCCTGCTGCGCATCCACGCTCCGTTCTGCAGGTTTCTCCCGCTGTGTATCCGCCGACTTTCCCGCAGGCTTCTTCTGCTGCGCGGACTCTCTCCGCCTTCCCTACTTCCGCGGATTTCCCTGGGGTTTTCCCGAAAAACAGTCTGTTCCGTATCTTATTCATCTGCGTCCCCCTTTCCTTAATCCTTCATGCCGGAGGTGGTCATCGTTTCAATGATATTGCTCTGGCAGACAATGAAGAAAGTAATCGGTATGGCGGCGATAATCAGCTGCACCACCGCGCCTGCGCCCTGCCTGGCGGGACCGCCGCCCACAATCTGGTACAGGGAATACTGCAGGGGCTTCAGCTGCTCGCTGCGCAGAAAGCCGCTTCCCGTGTTGGCCCACATGGACTGGAACTGGAAAATTGCCAGGGTCAGCCACGCCGGTTTCACGTTAGGCATCACTATCCCGAAGAAAATCCGGAACTCTCCCGCCCCGTCCAGTCTGGCGGACTCGATAAGGGAATCCGGCAGCTGCTCCATAAACTGCTTCATCAGGTACAGCCCCAATCCGTAGGCAAAGGCCGGCAGGATTACCGCCAGGTAGGTATTGTTAATGCCCAGCCAGGAAATAATCATATAGTTGGGGATGGAGGTAACGCTGTAGGAAAACATCAGCGACAGCACCACCATCTGAAACAGAATCTTCTTTCCCGGAAACTTGTGCTTTGCCAGGGGATACGCCGCCAGAGAAGCACAGAGCACATGCCCCACCGTACCGAATCCCGTGATAATCAAAGTATTCAGCAGATACCTGGTAAAAGGCACCCAGGAGGTGGACATCAGCACATACAGATCGCCGAAATTGTCCACAGAAGGGTTCCGCACGAAAATCTGGGGCGGAAACCGGAACAGCTCATCCAGGGGCTTAAAGGCATTGTTCAGAATCATCACCAGGGGCAGCGCCATGAACACGCCGCATACCGCCATAATCACAAACATGATTGTGTTGCCCGCCATGGAACGGTTCAGCTGCTTCTCCTTCTTCTTAAAAAAGAGGAACCTCCGGTTGGGTTTTTTCAGGGCAACGGTATAGGTCCTGCCTTGCTCTTTTGTCTTCCCGCTCATCTCACTCACCTACCCTTCTCAAAACCTTCTGGATTACCTGGTTGGTCCCCACCATCAGCGCAAACAGGATGGTGGCAATGGCACAGGCATAACCCATCTCGTAACGGGTGCCGCTGCCGTAGTCCATCAGATGGGTCACGATGGTAGCGCCCGAGTAGTTTACACTGGGATTCCCTGCCAGATTGATGGAGATGTCTGCCACCGCAAAGGACTGGGTAATCTGCATCACTGCGCCGAACATCAGTTGGGGCTTCATGGAAGGCAGGGTGATATACCACAGCTCCTGCCACCGGTTCTTGATGCCGTCCATGGCTCCCGCCTCAAACAGACTTTTATCCACGGTCTGAAGCCCTGCGATAAAGGTCAGGAAGCCGGTTCCCAGACTAAGCCACAGCTGCACCACAATCAGCATGGGCAATACATATTTTTCCGTCTGCATCCACTGGATCGGTTCATAGATAAAACCCCATTTCATCAGAAGGCCGTTCAGATATCCGTAACGGTCCCCGGAAATGATGATGGACCATACCATAAACGCATTTCCCGCAATGGAGGGCGCATAGAAAATCAGGGTCAGGAAGGCCCGCAGCTTTCCCTTGAATTCATTGATAACCCAGGCGAACAGGAAACACATGATGTAGCTCAAAGGACCTGTGATTACCGCAAACACAAGCGTGTTCTTCAGCGCCTTTTTAAACACATCGTCGTCCAACATTAATTTAATGTAATTTTTCCACCCTACAAAGTTCGGCGCTTCCAACATGTTGAAATCGGTGAAGCTGATGACCACGGAAGCCGCCACGGGCAATACGGTGAAGATAAAGAACAGGATGAAATAGGGCGCAAGCATCACATAACTTATACGGCTGTCCCTGATATCCTGCTTTAAATACTGCCATTTTGTCTTTCTCTCCATATCAATCTCCTAATTTTAGTCGCTGCGCGACAGCTCTGAAGTATAAAGTCTCTTCGGTACATTTACTCGAGATAAAAGCTCATTCGGTAGTTCTCTCATGATCTTTTATCTCCTGTACCTTCGTGACTTTATTTTAGTCGCTGCGCCACAGCGCTGAAGCATAAAGTCCCTTCGGCGCTTTCCTCCGAGGGGAAGCTTCATTCGAAAGTTCTCTCATGAACCTTCCTCTCACGCGCCCTCGCGACTTTATTTAAGTCGCTGCGCGACAGCTCTGAAGCATAAAGTCCCTTCGGCGCTTTCTTTGCCCTCGTGACTTTATTTAAGTCGCTGCGCGACAGCTCTGAAGTCAAAGTCCCTTCGGCGCATTTCCTCTGCCTTACTGCTCTGCTGTCGTCATTCCGAATTCCTGGCGTTTGCCTGTGATTTCCGCGTTGATATACTCTATGTACTCGTACATGGCTTCCCGGGGCTGCATTTTCTTGTCGTCCTCGGCCACAACCACGGTGTAGAAAGCATTGTTCACATTACGCCATGTGAAGTAACTGCCGGGCACCTGGCGGAAGCCTTTTACATTGGCAAGCTGTTCTTCCAGGGCCTCGTAGTCGTCCGACGGCCAGGGCAGATTGGCGAATGCTTCCACATTGGCGGTGGGATACCTGGCCGCCTCGCCCATGAGGCCTTCCATCTCCTTGCCGTAGGCGGTCTGGGTCTCCTCGGACAGCCACCATTTCATGAATTCCCAGGATGCAGCCTTATCTTCGGAACCGTTCATCATCATGCAGGCAAGCCCGGTACTGGCGGACACATTGTTCACGGAACCGTCCTCCTGCACAACCCCCGGCAGCGTGGTAAAGCCCCACAGCCCCTTGATATCCGGCGCGGACACCTCCAACACATTGTAAGTGGTATAGTCCGCTATGATAATGGGAGACTCTCCGGTGCGGAACCGCTGCTCCACACTGGTGGCACGGTCCAGTTTATAATCGGTGTAAAATTCACAATATGCCTTAAAGGCGTTGATGGCTTCCTCTGAATTCAGCGCCGAGGCCGATCCGTCCTCATTGTACAGCTCCCCGCCATACTGATACAGGAGACTGGTAAAGGTCAGCTCCGAAGGCAGCATCCCCACGCTCATCTGGTTCTTGCTCAACTCCGAAATCACCACTTTCATGTCATCCCAGGTCTTGGGCACCTCCACTCCCAGTTCGTTGAGAATATCCTTCCGATAAAACATCATCTGGAAATTCTGGGTTTCCGGCAGTGCATACAGGGACCCCTCGAACCGGTACTGGGAAAGGGCACTTTCCCGGAAACGTGCTGCAATCTCCTCCCAGTCCGGGAAGTTAGTCAGGTCTACCGCCGCGCTGCGCAGCCCGTAGTTTACCGGCAAATCGTTGGAGGAGCCTGTGGTTCCTGTTGCGGAGGTAGCCACGGAGCCTCCGGAATTGGCCACCTGCAGCGCCACATCCGGTCCCTGCCCCGCCAGGGAAGCCTGCAGCAGGGTGTTCATGTCCACCAACATCACGTTTACATTGATATTTTTCCTGGGGGTAAAGGTTTCGTCCACCAGGGATTTTATCACATTCGCCTGGTCCCGTCCGCTGCCCACCCACACGGTAATGGTGGGGCTGTCCCCGCCTTCCTCTGCAATGTTTCCGATGGCATTGTAATCTACGATAAAGGAATAATAAAGCTTCTTAAATTCATGTCCCAGTTTGCTGAAGAAGGAATCCTTCACCTTTGGCGTATCCTGATCCGGAGACAGAATATACAGGGCGTCCAACTGCAGCGGCTGTGACTGGGCATTGGTAATCCAGGTTCCCAGGGCGCTTACATTGGTTTTGAAATCCCCCACCATCCTGGTAACCTTCTCCACATCCTCCAGGATATCTTCCAACTGATCCCGCATGGTGATGATGACATTTTCCTCGCTGCCCCGGACATTCAGCTCTTCCAGGCTGATAAGGATGCCGTCCAGATCTCCCTTGATCTCCGCAAGGCTCTCGCCCAGGCCCGGCAGTCGCTTCTCAATCTGGTAATCCCGGTACTCGTCCGGGGAAACGCCTGTAATCCGGATGATATTGCGGTACACCGCATTCAGCTTGATTACCGTATTCTGCACATCGCTCACCACCCGGGCAAAATCTCCCAGAACCGCCTGCATCCGCAGGGTGTGGTGTCCGGCTGTGAGATAAAACCGGTAAGGTTCTCCCGCCTCATCCGACAGCTTCATCATTTCCCAGTCGGAATGGTAGGTGAAACCGTAATGACTCATCTCGCTGAAAGGCACTTCTCCGTCCAGGAGAATTTTCCGGGAGACATAGATTCCTTTCACGAAATTTTGCTTTGCGTGAAGGGCGATATGATAGAAACCGTCCTGCTCCACATCAAATTCCCACTCAATCCACTGCCCCGTATGACTCCAGCTGTTGCCGCCGATGGTATTGTTTTTCAATGCCCTGGCGCTGTAGGGATAAACCGACGGTGAGGACTGGTCCTGGGTTGGATAAAGCATACTGGAAGATTTCTTCTCCGCGTATTCCGCCTGAATCTCCACAAGCTTTCCTGAAGTATCCTTGGCCCCTTCGGAAAACCACGCCTTGTACTGTTCCTGATAATCCAACGGCGCCTTCCGGTTCCTTAAGGTTATCGCCCCCAGTACCATGGGCTCTCTCTGGGAGACCACCGTGATGGTATGCTTTCCCGGCGTCAGGTACAGACTCAAAGGCTCCACCACATAGCCTTCCGCGTCGTAAAGCTGACTCTCCACCCATTCCGGCGCCTCCACCTGGGTGGGCTTCAGGTCATTTCCCTGATTGTCAGAGGCCCATTCGCTGACCGAATTGGTCCATACCCTGGAAAACTCGATTTCCGACAGCTGCTTGTACGGAAGCTCTCCGTCCAGGAAAAACGCCCTCTGAATGGAGGAACCGTTTCCTTCTACCGGATAGTAGGTCAGAGACAGCTGATACATCCCCTCGGTGCGGATGTCCACCTCATACTCCACCATCCCCGTGTCATGGGTCAGAACCGATGTACCCGCCCTGCCTTCGTAATCCGTCAGGACTTCCGGTTCTTCCCTGCCCTCGAACCGCACAAAGTCGCCGCCCTCCAGGACATACACATCCTCCGGGTAGACGCTTCCCTGATGCTGCTCCTGATATTCCCTGAAATCCTGGTACTCGGCCGTATAGTTCAGCACGTCCTTATACCCCTCCAGAGACTGCTCCGTCCGGGCCTGCGCCTTCAGGGTTCCATAGCCTCCCGGGCAGACAACGGACAGAGCCATGCAGACAGTAAGAAGACCGGTCAGGCCCTTTTTCCACCGTTTCTTCATCCATCTCTCCTCCTTTTATTGACATTAAATATTTAATTAATATTTTAGATTAATTTAATTATATTCTTAATTAATAAATTCGTCAATACCAAAGTGTAATTTTGACACTTTATACAAATAGCGGTTATCCATTTCATAAAAAAGCTTGATTTTTTGTCTATTATAACTATAATGGGTAAGTTTTGATAGGGTTATAGAAGTTTAACAGGAAACCTTAAGTTAATCAATTAACTTTATTTTAAGCTTTTAATCTCCATAAAAGCAGGTATAGAGTCCATATTTATACAAAAAGTTATATTTGAATGCTTATAAAATCGAAGGAAAAGCAAAATCAGATAAAGTGAATCGGAACAGGCATTGTAAAGCTTCCGAAACGCCAGAGACCGACAAGCAAGTCGGGGAGATCTTACCCCTGCTCGCCGCACGGCCCCTGCACCGCTTTAGCGGCAAACTTCCAGGTGCAAGGATGCGCACCTTGTGCACGGGCCTGCGCATATAGCAGAAAAAGAGCATGAGACGTTTCTGCCCCATGCCCTTATCGTACCGCTCTAAAAACATCTCCCTTTTCGGAAAAGTGTTTCCATCAGCTACTCCACAGACCGGAATTTTTAGATATTGTTATATATGTATTTCTGTAAAACGGCATTTTCAGCATACTTGTATTCCATAGTTTTTTAAACTCTTTTACGAGTATTTTTCTGTTGTAATATTGCTCATTGGAATTAACAAAATCCGCTAAAGATTCAGCAATAAAAATATATTGTTCATCATAACCAACAACAGGCACAAAATGTAAGTAGTTTTTATCCGTCTGTATCCGTATCATCACAATTACAGGATTTCCTCTGCTGACTTCATTTTTTAGTGCAGCGATATTTCCGGCGCAATACTTGACGTTAAAGCCATATTGGGAAAGTAAATTCAGTATCCCTCTTGGGTACACACATCCATCTTTCTTTTTATTGGGAATGACCTCATATAAGTTATCACCATGTTCTTCAATATCCCAATGCCTCAAAATATAGGCTGATGAAAATGCAGCACATTGGTATCCGTTTTGCAAGTCTATTCTGTTTGCTTTTGTAATAACAACCTCCTTTTTCCTGCATTTTATTGAAAAATGAAAGTGTAATCCACCCATTAGGAAGATATCTGCAATTGTTATAATTATCACAGTATTTACTAACGTTGAAAGCAATATCACTATATCTATTTTCATACTGCCTGCCCCTGCCCCGGGGGCCGCACACTGTCCTTCTCCACGATATGTCCCGCCACCAGGTCCATTCGTTTCATGGCTTCCGGGTCCTCCATCCGCTTCAGAATCTTTTTCAAAGCCACCTGGGCCAGGCCCTTCATATCCACCTCATAAGTGGTAATCCTGCGGTCCGGCAGTCCGGGATACAGATAATTGTCAAAGCCCACCACGGTTACATCCTCCGGCACCTTATGGCCCTGCCGTTCCAGTTCCTCAATCAGTTTGATGGCCACCAGGTCACAGTTGCAGACAAATGCCTCCGGCAGTTCCTCCGGCAGGGTGAGAAATATCTCCCCGGCCTCGTCCCGGTCCTCCATTCGCCACTCCTCCGGCAGCGTCAGCCCATGCTCCAACAGCACTCTCTGGAAACCGCAGAACCTGTCCATGATACTGCTTGTGGCATGAATGGAACCCACGTAAGCCATGCGGCGGAACCCCTTCTCATAGAGATATTCCGTCACCATGTACATGCCGTAAAAGCCGTCCGTCACCACTGCGTCCTCGGAAATTTCCTTATAATAAAAGTCCAGGTAAATAATAGGAATCTTCACACAGCTCCTCAGGAAATCAATATACTGTCTGCTAAGCTCCCCCATAACCACCAGACCCTCCACTGCATTTTCCCCCACAAAATTAGGCAGCCGCAGCCCTTCTTCCGCCTCATGTTTCAGAATCTCCGCCGTCACCATGCAGTTCCTGTTAGGAGCATCTAACGCCATTTCCATATACAGCTTCCAATAAAAGGTAGTGTAATCCGCAAGCCATTTTTCCGAGATTACCACCCCCACATGCCGCAGACTGGTATTCTTCCGCTGATCCTGAAAATACCCCATCTCCCTTGCCGCATTCAGGATTTTCTCCCGCACTGCGTCGCTGACCCCCTTCTGCCCCGTAAGCGCATTATGCACGGTCACCGCACTCACGCCCACATGGCACGCTATATCCTGCATCCTTACCTTCGCCATACTCCTCCTAACCCGAAACCATAGTAACCGGAGGTGCCCCTGATTCCGTCACCTGCCGCTGCTGTTCCTTAAAATACATATTAATATTTAAGTAGATTATAGCCACAGAGCAGATGCTTGTCAATCAGTTTAAATGCCCCTATAAGAGGTTTCACCGACTTGCGCCCGGAATTATGAAGGTAATCCATTCCGGCCCCGGCCGGTGCAGACTTCTTGATTGGGGGCGATTTTTTGAAACCTTATAATTCCGACGGGCATTCCGTCTACCAGGATCGTGTCCTGGCACAGCTTCGTAAATACTATCCAGATGCTGTCTCATCCCTGCCTGCTTCCACATGGGCGGTTATGGAAAAATTCTGGAACCTCGACCTCTCTAACATGGACTCCCTGACGGCTGACCGTTATTCCGATTTCGGCCCTGCTCCGAGGCTTCCCTCCGACATGCTCCGCTCCATCCTGCTTTCTGTGGAGCTCAAGGTCACTTATAGCAAAAAACACTTTTCAACTGCATATTTTCAGGCTATAATACCTACATAGCCTTGGTATACTATTTACACATCCCCTTGATATAGGAATAGGACTCAGAAGTAACGCACACAGAAAGGAATCGAACATTTTGCAGACAAGTACAGAACAGCAGTCACTTATTCAACAGATGAATGTTATAGATGATATGTTTTTCCAAAAAATCGCAGAAGACAAAGATGTCTGTGAAGAAATACTACGAATTATCCTCCAAAAACCAAAGCTGAGAGTAATCGAGTCACAGACACAGCGTTTCCTCCGTAATATTGGAGCACATTCCGCGATACTTGATCTGCTTTGCGAGGATGAGAATGGTGCCCGGATTAACGTGGAGATGCAAAAGTCCGATGATGATGACCATGTACGGCGTGTCCGATTCAACAGTTCTAACATCGACACGACTTTTTCAGAAAAAGGACTGGATTATAAAGATTTCCCTGATATCTATGTGATATTTATCTCCAAGTTCGATGTGTTTCAGGAAAACAAAACAATCTACCATTTGGAAACTATCATTAAGGAGACCGGGACATCTGTTGATGATGGAATACATCGGATATTTGTAAACTGTACTGTAGATGACGGATCCGATATTGCTGAATTGATGCAATATTTCAAAAACAGCATAGGTCAAAACAGTAAGTTTCCCAAGCTGTCAAATCGGGTGAAATATTTCAAGGAATCAAAGGAAGGAGCTGACGCTATGACACAGATTATTGAAGAGTATGCAAGCAAAAAGGTTCTTGAGCGGGATAAGGAAACCGCAAAATCACTTTTACAGAACGGAGTACCTGCAGATGTGGTAATAAAATCCATCCCGACTATTTCAATGGAGTTTATCGAAAAATTACACAGACAGCTCGCAACAGTAGAAAAGCAATGAATTCCTGCGTTTTAAGAATTCGATTTTATCTTCATTAATAATCGGGCAGGAGGCTACCCATTAGTTGAGTAGCCGACCTTCCACACCACTTATCCCGACTTTTCCATTATTCCGAAATATCCAATCCAAAGTTACATTTATAAGGAATCTATATCAAAAAGTCGGGATAATTATTGTCTTACTTTAAGCAGTAGAGCCGCTTCAAGAGTTCTTCATCATCTTCCCATTCAATGTCGAATTCATTTGAATATAACGGATTTATATCGGATGTTGCTTTGTCAATAGCTTCTTTTTTCATTGTTGTATCAGCATTAGCATAGAACTTTCTGGTTGTATCGATCCTTGCATGCCCAAGCCATTCTGCTATCAGTGGAAGCGGCATTCCATTCCGGTAAAGGTGCATGGAACGCGAATGGCGCCTCAGTAATTGAAGAAAGCATAATAATGCGCGGAACCATTTACAGCAAATCCGGTTCTAAAAGATGTGTTATGACAAATAAATCGGGCAGCGAAATCTGCTCTTTTACTGTCCATGGCACCTTTTCTGTAAATCCTGGTGTCAGTTCATCCTGCACAGCTGCATCCTACAGCATCAGTATTGCAGAGTCAACATGGGAAAATGATTCTGCCTCAGCCTACTGCTCTGGAAATCAGGCTATCGGCAACGCGACTTTCATCAAGAAACTGCTTTCTATAACCATTGATTCCAAAAGCTGCAATGTTGTACTGACTTGCGACAGCAAAGGAAACCTTTCTTGAACTACACAATATTTTGATCAACCTTCCAATTTATATATAATAGCTTCCTCCAAAGTTATTTCTCTGCCTGTCCTCTTCCAGGACAGGCATTTTGTTATATCTCCTTTTCAACTGAGCAGATAAAAATAAACAATTATAAACACATATTAACTCTGAATACCCGTAAACTGTAGACAATCCGTATCCCTGACAAAAAGGGCAGCTTTTTACAACCTAAAATCCCGAAATAAATTATACATATGTCGCTGCCCGGCCCGCGCGCCGCTTTCGCGGCAAACTTCCAGGTGCGAATAGCCGCACTTTGTACACGGGCCTGCGCATAACAAGAGCACTGTCAGGCAAGAAGCACCGACACCAGATAGAAGGGCGTGGTTACCGCTTCCGCCTCCGTAATCCTTACGGTGACCCTGTGCCGCTCTGTCCTTTCCGCCTCCAACAACACCTGCAGCGCCAGGCAGTCTCCCCAGTCCTCATCAAAATTGCCGTCCAGGACAACCCCATGTTCCAGGGCACCGTCCACAAAAGCCAGGGCTTTCGGCGCAGGCCTGCGCACAGTCCGGCGGTATTGCAGGGCGATGCATCTGCCTTCCACCTCAAAGCTGATTTCATCTCCTGTACACGCCGCCGTCCATCCCCTGCGGAAAGTTTCCGTTATTGCGGTCTGCGGAGTATGGTCTGCCGTAAATCCGCTGCACGTTACAGGACTGATGTTATGGTTGCGGAAGCGCCGTACATTTTCATAGCGATTCAAGGTGAGATGCTCGGGCAGTGTTCCCACCATGCGCCCTTCTCCTGTGTTCACTTCTCCTGTATGCCCTTCTCCTATGTTCTCTTCTCCTGTGCTCTCTTCTCCTGTATACCCTTCTCCTATGTCCCCTTCTCCTGTATGCCCTTCTCCTGTGTCCTCTTCCCCCTGCTCTTCCTCGGGTCCCGGCGCCCATGTCCGGGCGGAATTCCTTTCCTGAAACTCCCTGTACATCCCTTCAAGCTTATCCGTAATCAGCTCTGCCAAAAGGGCATGCCCTCTGTCATTGGGATGCAGCCCGTCCGGCGTTACCTCTTCCTCTGACAGCTCTCCGGACTGAATCCGGGAATAAAGCACGTCTCCCATGCAGACCCTGGGCAGACCGTAATAACGCCCCACCTCGTCATGAATCCTCTGCGCGCTGTGGCCGTTGCTGTAAAACCGATTGTGAAGCAGCATCACTGCCGGTTTCCACCTACAGCGCAACAGATGCCGTATCAGCCCTTCATAGCATTCCTGAAAATGCGCCTCATCCTCATCATTGACGCTGAACTCAACAAACACCATATCCGGCCTGGCGTACAGCAGGTCCTCCTCCGCCCTGGCCGCACCGAAATGGGATGTAGTGCCGCCGATTCCCGCATTCACACAGGTCAGCTCTGCTTTGGGAAACCGCTTCTGCCACCAGTCATATACCAGAGAGGCATAACAGTTCTCCTGCCGGGAAGCCAGACTGCCCTGGGTAATGGAGCCGCCCAGAAATCCTATGGTGATTGCCTCCCCTTTCTCTGCCCGGGCAAATACATGTTCAATCCTCTCCGTATCCCTCCAGATATCCTCCCCCAGGGACTCTATGTAAGCGGATAGTTCCTCTGCCATCCGCTCCGCCTCCGGTTTGCGGATATGCCCGTGGGTTCCCCTGCCGTTATTGCTGAACAGAAAATGATGGACCCTCCTATCCCCCAAACCGGCGCACACCGCGCCAATTGCCCGGTCCCAGTTTTCATGATGATTCAGAATTGTAGTCATGCAGATAATATGAGCCTGGGGATGGATTTCCCGCAGCCTGCGCACCAACCCGGCATACCTTTCCCGCCAGGCAGCGGCCTGCTCCCCCTCATAATCCTCCCCGCAGAAATCCCCGGGATGGGCGTCGTTCTGCCCTACAGCCAGTATGACCACCTGGGGCCTGTACAGGGAAAAATCCCACTGCAGGGGTTTGCCCTCCCCCCGGCCGCCGGACAAGCTGTCCCCACTCCCCAGTTCTGCCGGAAACTTCTCCAGAAGCTGCGCCTGATACTGCACTTTATCAAATATACTTTCCATGCCCTTCTGCTCCGGCTCCATGAAATAACCGATTCCGTCCATCATGGCAATGCCGCCCTGGGCAATGGCATGAAGCCTTGCCTCCAGTTTCCGGGCGGTTATCCACGCATAGGAATAATAGCTGTTGGAAAACTCCCCATTGTGCTCCGGGTCCGGCTGCCCGCAGTAGTCCACCGCTTCCGACACCTCTCCCGCGGACACGGAATCCCCGTACACTTCTATCCTCCGGGCGGGCAGCGCCCTGCAGGGAAACAGCTCCAGATCACTGCTGCCCAGAAATCCGTGAATCTGCACCATATGGCAGGAATCCTGGCGTTTAAACAACAGCAGCTCATGGCCGTCTTCTGCCCCATGGCCCGCCTCCCTCTCCCCATCATACAGAAGGATTCTGGTAATGCCGCTTTCCGCCAATTTTACGCAGTGCTCCTGCCCGTCCAGAATATGCCCCAGGAAATTATCCCAATAAGCATGGTAATTTGTCACCAATACCTCCAGGCGCCTTCCCCGAAACCGAACGCCCACACTGGTAGCCGGATATGTCCATAAGGGTCCCGCCTCTTTTCCGAAATCAATCCGGCCCTCATACTGCAGCCGGGAATCCCGGGGATCTATGAGCTGTTCCCCGTCTCCGGCTTCCCTCTTTAAAATTTCAAATGCCTTCATCTACCTTCCCTCCTGCCAGGCTTTCCCCTTAGCCGGCAGGGCGGCATCCCGGTTTCCGCCCGTCAGCCGCCCCTGCCCGTATCTTTTACCGCTTTCCAATCTCCCTGTCGGAATCCGTGGTTTTGCTGTGTTCCATAATGTAATCCATAATATCGTCCAACCTGGTGAACGCCAGTCCCACATAGCTGTCCGCAGCCCCGTAATAGATAGCAATCTTTCCGCTTGCGCTGTCATGGATGGTGGCGCAGGGGAAGCACACATTGGGCACAAAACCCCGCTCCTCATACCACTGCTCCGGTGTCAGCAGGAAATCTTCGCAGCGGTATTTTACAATAGAAGGATTATCAATATCCAAAATGGCGCCGCCGATGCTGTACACATAACCGTTGCAGGTGCCGCTGACGCCATGGTAAAACAGCAGCCATCCCTCACTGGTCTCAATGGGGGCAGCGCCGCCGCCGATTTTCAGGGACTCCCACCATTCGTTTCCCTTGCCCATCACATGCCTGTGCTTTCCCCAGTACACCAGATCCGGACTTTCGCTAAGGAAGATGTCCCCGAAAGGCGTATGCCCGCTGTCCGAGGGCCTGCTTAACAGGCAGAAATTCCCGTTAATTTTCCTGGGAAAAAGCACCGCATTGCGGTTAAAGGGCAGGAAGGGATTCTCAATCCTGGTAAAAGTCTTAAAATCCTGCGTCTTCGCCATGCCGATGGCAGCGCCGTAGAAATCCTGGCACCAGATAATATAATAAGTATCCTCCACCTTCACCAGTCTGGGGTCATAGGCATACACAGGCATAAACGGCTTTCCCTCCTCGTCCACAAAGGGAATCTTCTCCTCATCAAAATTCCAGTGAATGGCATCCTTGCTTCTGCCCATATAAATATACGGTACTCCGTTATTCTGTTCTCCCCGGAAGACGCCGATGAAGCCGTCCTCATAAGGCATTACGGCGCTGTTGAATATTCTGGCCACATTTTTCAGCGGATTGCGGCCGATGACGGGATTCTCGGAATAACGCCAGACGGGCGCTCCGGTAAAGCTTTCCGGGCCTTCCTGCCAGGGTACATTGGGGACCTGGGGACTGATCATTTTATATTTGCTCATATTTTGTTCTCCTTTCCTGGGGAAATGCCTGTGCATTCCCCGAAACACGCCGCGGCAGAATAATCCCTGCCTGGAGGTTATCCCCGTCGCGGCATTTTGTTTGGTTTTACGTTGTTTTTTTAATGTTATTATGAATTTTCAAGCAGCTGCAGATTCCGCTTAATGAGGCTGCACCGCTGTGCCACACAGTCCGGACTGCGGAGGGCGTCCGCCGGGGTGTGGAACACATAATCCGTCAGTTTTTCCATGGTGGTGGACGCCACATGCATTCTGGTGTCACTGGAAGCATAATAAATATATACTTCCCCATTGTCTCTGGCTATGGCGCCATTGGTGAACACCACATTGGACACGTCTCCCACCCGCTCCCCCGCCAGGGGACCCATAAGCAGCCCCCCGGGCCGGGCAATCACTCTGGCCGGATCTTCCAGGGAAGTCGCAAAAGCGTACAGCACATAACGAAGTCCCGCCGCAGTGCCCCGCACCCCATGCGCGATATGTATCCATCCTTCCGGGGTCTTGACAGGCACAGCGCCTGCGCCGTTTTTCACCTCTGTGATGGTGTGGTACTCCCGTTTGCTGATAATGCGCTCCTGATCAATAAGGGGATGCCGGATATCCTCACAAAGCCCGAAGCCGATTCCTCCCCCGGACCCTGTGTCAATAAAGTCGTCCATAGGCCTGGTATAAAAAGCATACTTTCCCTCCACAAATTCCGGGTGAAGCACCACGTTCCGCTGCTGCGGGGAACGGAGGGTCTTCAGATTGGGCAGGCGTTCCCAGGTTTTCAGATCCTTTGTCCGCACAATGCCCGCTGCCGCAACCGCAGCCGATAAATCTTTGGAGGAGGCATCCTTGCTCTCGGAGCAGAAAACCCCGTAGATATAGCCGTCCTCATGCTTTGTCAGGCGCATGTCATACACATTTGTCTCCTCCGGGCAGGTATCCGGCAGCACCACCGGATAATCCCAGAACCGGAATCCTTCCACCGGGCTGTCACTTTCCGCCACGGCAAAGAAGGATTTCCTGTCGTTTCCCTCCACTCTCGCCACCAGGTAAAACCTGCCCTCCAGTTCTATGGCGCCGGAGTTCATCACCGCATTGACGCCCAACCGTTCCTGAAAATACGGATTTGTCTCCTGGTCCAGATCGTACCGCCAAAACAGCGGAATGTGCCCCCTGGTAAGTACCGGATACTGGTAAC
Organism: uncultured Lachnospiraceae bacterium; assembly: GCA_947367855.1. Taxonomy (GTDB): domain Bacteria; phylum Bacillota; class Clostridia; order Lachnospirales; family Lachnospiraceae; genus Acetatifactor. The sequence continues at coordinate 38,389 of CANBFE010000021.1, forward strand.
GGTCATAAATTCCGTTATAAAAAAGGGGATCCACTCTGTTGGGGCGGTTCAGCAGTTCCTGCTGCCCTGCCAGGCGCCTGGCATATTCGGGATGTAATTTCATGATTTCTGTTCTCCTGTCTGATGATTTCCTGCAGGCATCTGCTACCTGCCCAATGCTGATTGCTCCGTTATTTCCTGCTTATGATTTCCATACACATCCGTCCGTTGTGGTAAGGACATTTCCAGGGTTCCACAATGGGCCTCTCCAGGGCCGGATTCCCTGCGGCATCCGTGTACCAGAACCACTCGCCGCCATCCCTTTTATCCGCCAGATGTTCCCGGATAAACGCCCAGATCTCCCGGGCAGCCTCCAGATAGCGCTGCTCCCCTGTTCTGCCCCAGGCGTTATAGAAGCCCACCACCCCTTCCGCCTGTACCCACCAGACTCTTCTGCCATCCGTCACTCCCCGCTCACATTCGTTTTCCAGAGAGTGATTTCTGTACGCTTTTTCGTATACCTCATTCTCCAGATCCCGCAGAATGGGGGACATGCTCACCGTCAGCGCCTCATCCCCCAGAACATCCAGGCACCTGTCCATCAGCCAGGCGGCTTCAATGTCGTGCCCATAGGAATGGAGATCAATCAGGCTCTCCATGTCCTGATTGAAAAACACTTCCTGCCGATGCAGCCCCGGATTGTAAACCCGGGTTTTAATCAGATGCAGAATCCACCGCAGCTTTGCCTCCACAAGCTTTTCCAAACCGCAGATACCGCCGTCCCCTGCCGCCTCCTGCCCGCAGGCCTTCGCCTCCCTGCAGGCCAGGAGATATTCCGTATAAGCCTCCAGAACATGCAGCAGGGTATTCATGGTGTGTTCCGCCATAACGCCGTTCTCCGACAATTTGTCATTGGAAATCGGCCGGAAATCCCGGTCCTGGGCCTCCCTGTACCCGTGCACATCGAAACACCTGGTCTCAATCACCCTGATCAGCTCCTCCGCCAGTTTCAGCGCCTCCCTGTCGTGAAAGGCCCGGAAGCAGGAGGAAAGCGCATATACCGCAAAGGCCTGATTGTAAGTATGTTTTGTGGTATCCTCCGGCTCTCCCTTGTAATTTACAGACCAGTACACGCCGCCCCGCTCCCGGTCAAGACATTTCTCCTTCAGAAAGCGGTATGCCCACTCTGCCGATTCCCGCAGCGTCCTCTCCAGGGAACCTGCCTCTTCCGCATCGGGACTTCCTGCGGCGCTATCCCGCCTTTTCCCGAAACCCGTCTCCGGGTCTTCCTGTGTATTCCTGCATCCCGGGATTTCCTTCCGGATCTTATCCTTGAAAACACCTGATACGCAGTGCTTTTCCTGCATGCAATGATCTTCCTGCATGCAATGATCTTCCTGCATGCAATGATCCTCCTGCATGCGCAGACACATATACGCATTGGAAAAAAACCATAAAATCCGGCTGTTCAGGATGCAGCCCTTCTCTGCGGTCCGATCCACATGAAGGGAAGAATCCATCCACCCGTAAAACCCGCCCTGCTCTTTGTCCCGCAGCTTTACCCAGAATGGAATCAGGCGCCGGAACAGGTGCTCCTCTATCTCCTCGCTTAACATACGCTCCCTCCTTCCTTAAATGTGATAGCTAAATTTTACTAGATATATTAATTAAGTCATTAATGTTTCTTGTGTTTTATCTATAATTCTTGCATCTCCTGTTATTTTCATCTATTTTAACAAGTTTTTTCCTGATTTTTTAGTTATTTTACCATATATCTTTTCCTTTTTTGGTTATTTTTCAGTTCTCATGCTCTTTCCCTGCTTTTTGATTACTTAAAAATTAATTAACGAATATTGCAATCTCCTTTTCTTTATGATAGAATCAAAACAAAACCGATACGGCACATCCCCATACGGCAAAGACCGGACACTACATATAATCCATAAGCATAAATATCAATAACAACAATAACAAATAGAAGGAAAGCAATCCTATGACTACACCGGACCTGTACAACCCCAATTTACCCCTGTTATCCAAAATGGGCATTGACCACACTTCCTTTCAGCCGGAAGAAGCCGTCAGCCATGCCCTTCTCTGCCGCCTCTCCCTGGAACTGGGCCTGGTGACCAGTCCCCTTTCCTATTACAGAGCCGGTCAATCGGAACTGGGCCTTCTGCGCCTGACCTCGGGAAGCCTGGTATTTACCTCCCTCCCGGAGGAGGCCTCCATCTCCCTGTCCGGAAACTGCCTTTTCCTGTTTGACTGCGCCAGGGCACACAGAATCAAAATACTGAATGCCGCCGAATACGGCATTCTCTACTTCGGCGGACAGAGCCTGCCCTATTTTGCAGAGCGGCTCTTTTCTCAAACACCCTTCCGCCTGCTTCCCTTTTCTGCGGAGACGGCATCGGAAATGCACATTCTGTTCGAAAAAAAGGAAGCAGACCCCATGGTCTGCCACATGTACCTGAACACCCTTCTTGCCCGTACGGTCCTGGAACACAGAACCCCCGAAAAAAGCGCCCCCTCCTATCTGCGGGCCATCAAATCCGAACTGGAGACACACTACTATCAGAAATATACCCTGGAAGATCTGGAACAGAAATACAGAAAAAATAAATACAGAATATGCAGGGATTTTAAAAACTGCTTCCAGACTTCCCCCCTGCAGTATCTTCACAAGATACGGATTCAGGCCGCAAAAGACCTGCTGATTGAGACAGACATGAAAGTACATGAAATCAGCTATGAAGTAGGCTATGAGAATGTAAACCATTTCATCGCCCACTTCAAGAAATTTTCCGGCACAACACCTACCGCATACCGCTGCCGTTTCTGACCTGTTTTGCCGATGTTTGGAACTGCCAAAAAAGAATAAAAATTCTTCACAACCACCTAACAAACCCATTTTGCCACAGACTATACAGGTGAAAGCATTGATCAATAGCTTCTGAACCAGAGACAGCCTCCCGGAACATTTCCCCGGGGCTGCGGAGAAAAACATGAAAAAACGCCAACTGCTGAACCTAATCGACAACGAACTACTGGAAAAACTATACGGTTTCTGCTATGCCAGAACAGCCGACAGCCATGAGGGACAGGAATTGTGTTCCGAGATTCTGTTCGCCCTGGTAAAATCCGCAAACCGGGAAGGCGAACTGGAACACCCCTATCCTTTTATCTGGCAGGTGGCCAGGAATGTGTACGCCGACTTTGCCAGACACCGCAGACAGCGCACGGAAGCCTTCTATCAGGGAGACCCCGAAGAGATTCTGCCCCTGCTCCCCGCCCCGGAGACGGAGGAGGACTGGCAGGAACCGCTGAACACAGTGTACAGGCGGATTGCCTTTCTCACCAAAATCTACCGGGAGACCATGATCTGGTTCTACCTGGACGGATTGTCCACGGCCGAGATTGCAAAACGCCACAATGCCAGTGAAACCGCCGTTCGCCAGAGATTATTTTCAGCCAGGAAAAAAGTGAGAAACGAGGTAGATGAGATGACGGAAACCTGTAACAAACCGGTAGCGCTTGACACCATTGAATTTTATATGTGGGGACAAGGCATTGTCGGCAACAACAATCCCTGGGATACCTGCACCAGACAGTTCTCCAAACACATTATCTGGCTTTGCCGGAAAAAGCCCCGGAGCGCATCAGAAATTGCCATGCAGCTCAATGTCCCCACCCTGTATGTGGAAGAAGAACTGGACATTCTTGCCAGAGGAGGAAACGGAGACTACGGCCTGCTGCGCAGGATGGACGGCGGAAAATATGCCCTGAATTTCATCCTGTTCGACAAAGATACCATAGAGACGGCACATGGCATTTATACGGAACACCTGCCTGCCGTCTGCGGCATTCTGGCAGACTTTATAGAGACCCACAGAGAGGAATACCTTGCCTTTCCTTACCTGAACCGGAAGATTGACCTGAACCTGATCCTCTGGCAGCAGATGCACAAGATTGCAGACGCTTTTATCGACAATGTGGAACGCATTCTGTCCGAACAGTATTTTCCGAACATAGAAAAACCCGCAAGACCCTTCAGCGTCTATGCCCATGAAGCAAACGGGAAAATGTATAAAAATGGTTGGGACGGCGTATCCGGTTCCCATGTCTGCGGTTATTCCACTGTCTGCATGGACAATATCTACACCGCCCATATCAGACCCCACTTTCACTGCGGACTGAATCTGGCAGCCGATGCGCCCATTCAGCTGGCCCTCCGCGCCATAGACGGACTGGCCGTCAGCGCCCTTACCCGGGAGGAAAAGGAGCCTGCAGCCAAAGCGGTGGAAGAAGGCTACCTGTACCGCCAGGGAGACATGCTTTACACAAAGATTCTGGTAAATGACGTAAAAGATGTTGAACGTATGTTCGATATCACCAACAGACTTTCCACAGGATATTTTGACGAACCTTCCCAAATCATTGCCGGGAAGCTGTCCGAATTGTTCCGCAAGACAATTCCGGAACACCTGTTGGGAGAATGGCGCTTTGCCAATCAGCTCTCCGCGCTGCCTATTATGGAATCCCTGACTGATTTTCTGATTGAAAAAGGGCTTCTGATTCCTCCTGCTGACGGCATAGGGGCGGAAGGCTGTTGGATGGGCGTTGCGAAGTAATTGCCGCATCCACCCCTTAATCAGCAGTGATACATACTGCACGGACATATGCCCCGGGATTCCGTTTCAGGAAAATACCCGGGGCGGTTTTATACTCTATTCATAATGTGTCCACATACGAATTATTTTCACATATCCTTTATAGTGTATGCCATCCGCTGTAAATGGCTTCTCTATGACCTGATAGACAAGCCTGTGCTGTATATTGATTCTTCTGGAATAAGCACCTGTCAAATTCCCCACAAGTTTTTCATATCCAGGCGGATTCTGATAGGGATTTTCTTTTATGACATCCACCAGCTTCCTGGCTTTTAACGCTAATCCGGCGCTTTTTAACTTTATCAAATCGTCCTTTGCCTGTTTCGTAAAAACAATTTGGTACATCACCATTCCACCATATCTTCGGGAATGCAATCCTCCACGGGCGTTTCCAGTCCTTTCCTGACAGACTCTGTCATTCCGGGAATGGAATCCAGATATAATGTCTCCTGTATTGCATTCCAATCTTCCTCTGATAGAAGAACCGCATTTCCCTTTCTTCCTACAATCAGCATCGGCTCATTGTATTGATTTACGTTTTCTACCAGACGATAAAGATCCTTTCTTGCATTTGTTATATTAATGGTTGACATTATAAAATCTCCTTGTTGTAGTTGTACTGTTTATCATACTGTGAATCCAATCTTTATTACAGCATCTATTGGATTCCAGTATAATAACAAATTAGATGGCGCTGTCTCCTGCATATGATGAAACCGCGCATATGTGTTGTATTGTTCTGATAAAGGCAGCGGAACCTCCTCTCCCCGCCATGTTTATCAGGTATCCTTTGAAAATCGCACGGTATCATTTTCTCGTCTTCCATTTCTGATTTGTATATCTCTGTGTATATAGAGGCGTCCTTATATGACTGTCTCCTAAAAGTATCAGTTACCCAAGAATTTTATCACTATGGGTATTTCGTAGTAGAATGACGAGATTTTATATGTCATGATTATTATAGCGTACGTAAACACGTACGTCAACAAAAATCTTCTGCAATATTCGTTTCACCATCATCTGCTGCCTGCCGCGCCTCCTCATTACCCGGAATACTCATACTCAAAAGAGGCTCTGTCCGTCTCAAACTCCAGAATGGTGCGTCCCATCCTGCGGAAGCGGTAGCAGGCCCGGCATGCCGCGCTTTCCCGGATGGTCCGCACCATCTGTCCCTTTGCAGGAGCTTTCAGAATTTTTCCGGTTTTTTCCAGGGATTTCCTTTCCAGAAGCTCTGCCTCCAGTTCCATGCCGCCCTGAATTACCCGCACTGCCCCGTTTTCCGGTCTCACCGCCCTTGCGCCCAGATAAGTGGCAAAACGGTACTCCCTTCCCTGCCACAGCACAACGCCGATAATTCCCCGAAAATGAAATCCGGCCGCAGGAACGTCGGCCACGGACAGCATCAATGCTCCGCCCGGAAAACTGCAGTGGGTCCAGATATATTCCCTGGGAAAAGAATGTCCCCTGTCTCCCTCCCAATAGCCCTCCGCCCCCTCAAAGCCGTAGGTCCTCCCGTTGAAATCCACGGTTCCCCGGACACTGTGTTTCATGCTCAAGACGCTGTGACGGCACTCCAGAAAGGGCACCAGGGAAAAAGGACCCATAATGTCGTAAGCCAGGGGTGTAAGGGCGCCGAATTTCAGCCTGCCCCTTATCTCCAGTCCCGGCTCATGGACATCCAGTATGATTCCCCTTTCCCCAAAGCGGCTTCCCCCCATGAGAATCTGCCTTCCCTTCTTTCGAAAGACCTCCCCGGGAAATTCCGCCCTCCGGACCTCCTCCTCCGTAATCACCTGAAGGGAGCATGTCCGCCTCCCTCCGCTCTGATGAATGGCGGGGATTACCGCCAATGTCTGCCCCTGGGACTGACATTTGAAATACCATCCGTAAAAGTATCCCACAGAACCTCCTTTCTGACGCCTGCCTTCCTGCCATAACCCCGGTTTTTTCCTATTCTCGCCTTTTACAGTCCGTCTGGGCCGGGCCGTCCAACAGATGCCCCTCCCCGTCAAACCGGGACCCATGGCAGGGACAGTCATAGCTCTCCTCGTCCGGATTCCATTCCAACCGGCATCCCATATGGGGACAGTTGGGAATCACCTTTCCCTTTCCCGAAGGCAGAAGGTGCTTTGACAGGCCCTTTACCGTGTAGGCTCCATGCACAGCTAATTCCCCCGCCGCCCTGACCGTAAACCGTCTTTCCGGAGAAAAAATATCCGCCTCCGGACATTCTTTTCCGCTGATCAGGGCAGTCAGGACACGGGCGCTGACCATTGCCGTGGTCATACCCCACTTTCCGAAACCAGTAGCCACATACCAGTCCGCTTTCCTTCTGGAAAACCTTCCGATATACGGAATTCCGTCTAATGTCATACAATCCTGGGCTGACCACCGGGCTGCCTCCCTGCATTCCGGATAGAATTCCCGCGCCCTGTTAAGAAGCATTCCATACCTGCCTTCCTCACAGGCCTCTGCGCTGCCTGCTCCATCCCCCGGTCCCTTTCTCCCTCTCTTATTCACCCCGGTTCGGTGGCTTCCTCCCCCAAGCAGCAGCAAGTCCCCCTGGGAGCGGAAGGACAGCCCCTCCCGATCAATCCCCAGATACATGCCCTCCAACGTCTCCGCCCCCGCCAATGCCTCCACATAACTGCGCTCCTGGTACATCCTGGCAAAATAATACCCGGGCACATTATGGAAGGGGAAATGGGCGGCAAATACAATATGCTCCGCCTCCACGCACCCTCTGGCCGTCTCCACCCCCATGCCCTCCACCTTCAGCACCTTGGTCTGCTCATATACCTCCACTTCCTCCGCCATTGCCGCCAGAAATTTCAGCGGATGAAACCTTGCCTGGTTCTCAAACCGCACCACCCCCGCAACGGAAAAGGGCAGCTCGCTGTCTGTCCCGAAGGAAGCCTTGATCCCCAGGGATTCCGCAGCCTGCGCCTCCCGCCGCAGAAGCGCTTCCTCTGTCCGGGAATACAGACAGGCAGGACACCGCAGGAAATCACAATCTATCTCCTTTTCCCGAATCAGCCTCTCATATTCCCCTATGGCGCTTTCATTTGCCCTGGCATACTGCCCCGCCCGCTCATAGCCAAAGGTCCTGATCAGCCGGTCATAGAGCAGATTGTGCTGCGAGGTGATCTTTGCCGTGGTATTGCCGGTCTGCCCGCTTCCGATTCGATCTGCCTCCAGGACTACAGCCCGAATCCCCGCCTGCTTCAGATAATAAGCCGTCAGAATCCCCGCCAGTCCTGCCCCGATGACCACCACCGGAACCCTCATCTCTCCCGGAAGTGCCTCTCTCTTTCTGATTTCCACATCTGCCCGCCAGATTGATTCCATGGTTCCCTCCCCTGCCCTTTCTCCGGAACATTAATTTCTTTCTATTCCGTTAGCATTTACCAAAAGCAGGGAATTATACCATGACTGATTTGATGCGCTTCAGGAATCCCCTTCCCGATTCAGGCAGAAGCTCCCCCTCCAGGAAGTTAAACTATTGCTTTTTTCGACAAATTGCTTTAAAATATGCATATCAAAATACGGGTGCGTATTCCTGGGGAGGCAGGATGGAAAAACTACTTGACTGCGTTATGGACATTGGAGAGCAAATGTTGGTGAGCGGCGGAGAGGTTCACAGAGTTGAGGACAGCCTGAAAAGAATTTTCAGTGCTTATGGTGCAAAACGCATAGACGTTTTTATCATTACGAGCAGTATGGTTGTAACCATACATACAGATGACAACAGAATCTTTACCCAGACAAGGCGCGTAACGGACTATACAACGGACTACGAGAAACTCCACAGATTAAACGAACTCTCCCGCAATATCTGCGCGCACAGGCTTTCTGCCGCCGAGATCAAGACACGGCTTTCCGAAATCTCCGCAGGCAGGACCTATCCCTTATGGCTTGAATTTCTCTGCTATGCAACCATTGCGGGCGCCTTTACCCTGTTTTTCGGCGGCGGTTATGGAGAAGCGGCGGTTTCCTTTCTGATCGGCGGGTTTGTAAGGTGTATCATCTTTTTATGTGACAAGGCTGTCAGAAATAAAATCTTTACCAAATTTATTTCCTCCTTTGCAGCCACTCTGCTTGCCTTTTTGGCCTTAAAACTGGGCTTTATTCCCACAGTTGACAAGGTTATCATCGGCAATATCATGACCCTTATCCCCGGCATCGGCCTTACAACGGCGCTGAAGGACCTGCTTGTGGGGGACAGCATCGCGGGAATGCTCCGCACCATTGAAGCATGTATTACGGCACTGGCCATTGCCGCAGGGTATTTTGTCATTGCCGTTCTGTCGGGAGGTGCCATATGACCACTTTTGAAATCACTCAGCTTCTGGCAGGATTTATCGGTACTCTGGGTTTCGGAATCCTGTTTAATATCAGGGGAAGAAGACTTGCCGCCGTAGCCTTCGGCGGCATTCTTTCCTGGGGCCTTTTTATCGCCGCAAACCATCTCATTCCAAACGAACCCATTGACTATTTTATCGTAGCCGCGGTTGTGTCGCTGTATTCCGAGATTATGGCAAGAATCCTGAAAACGCCCGCCACCCCCATTGCAACCACCTCCCTGATTCCTCTCATCCCCGGAGGCAGCCTCTATTACACAATGACCTCCGCCCTGGAAAGCGATTTCAACGATTTCCTGGGAAAGGCAGTTTCCACCCTGAAACTGGCGGGGGCGCTTGCCTTGGGAATTATCATTGTCACCACTGTATCCCAGGCGCTGTTCAGACGCAGAAAAAAGACTACCCCGATTTCATGTGAAGATCGGGGTAGCTGATAGGTGTTAAGCCTGTATTTTGGAGAGAAGAGCTTCTTGTAATACCTGAGAGAAGTTAATTCCCATAGAAATGGCACGGTCATTCAGCCATGACGGTATGGTTAAGGTCTTTTTTACTGCCTTTGTGTCCTTATACTGGTTAATGTCGCACGACACAAGGGAGGAAAAACCGTCAGCCGCATGAATGGCAGAAATATCGGTGGGAGAAGCAATATTATCTCCATGTTCTAGCAATGACAAGAGATATCCGGTAAGAGCTTCTTGTGCCATCTCCATAGCTTCCGGAATGGTGGAACCGTAGGTATTGCATCCTTTCAGATCGGGAAATTCCACCCAGTAGGATTCCTCTTCTTTGTGGAAGATGGCGGGATATACAAATAACATAAAAACCTCCTTTTTTGAAAAGCGGAGCTATTTCAGCCCCGCATCTTTCAAAATTTGATGTAGCAGACCGGTAGGAACATCTTTTCCATGCACGGGAACCGAAACGGTCATCTCCTCTTTTCTGAAAATATGGTGGCTTCCGTTAATCCTGTCAAGCTGCCAACCATTATTCTTTAAGAGTTTGATAAGATCCCTGTCTTTCATGTTCCACCTCCTTACAAAAACAGCATAACACGTATAGCACGTGCCGTCAAGGGAAGATTCAAAAAATAGAAAAAGAGCTGTCACTGTTCACGATTAGTTCGCTTCCTCCTTGCGATACCGCTCAATCACGCACTGATGCCTGCCGTTTTTCTTTCGATAACTGATTCCCACCAAAAGAATATCTCCGGTGTATTTTTTCAAGGTTTCCACATACTTTTTATCCCTGATCTGCCTGATAGCGCCTTCCGCTGTCCGGTCCCACTTCAGTTCCACCACCATGGCGGGTTTTGAGACATTCTTTCTTGGCAGAAATACAATGTCCGCAAATCCTTTTCCTGTTGGGAATTCCCGAATCAGGATATAATCCTTTCTGGCTGAAAAATAAGCCAATGTAATAACACAGCTTAAAGAATTTTCGTCATGGTAAGCAAGGACGGACACCTCCTCCATATGCACTGCATCGATAGCCGCCGCAACGGTTTCCTCTTCTCCCCTCAGGGTGGCTTCCAACAATTGCCCGGAACGGTTCAGGGCCGCCGCTAACTGTTCCCACCCTCCTGAGCCGTCAATGGCATTCCGGAATTCCCCCGCAATCTCCATATTCGGAATGCTCACGGACTGCGCGGTCTCGTCAAATGCCAGATAGCCCAGGTGCACCAACAGAGTCAGCACATCGTCCCTGCTTCCAAAACTGGTCATATCATTCTGGAACTTTTCAGGATTAATCCGGCAGCTCCCTCCGCCCACCATGGAGACAATGCTGTCCCGCAGTCCGTCAAAATTCATGTCCATATAGTGCCGCAGAGCTTCATAGGTCTCCGTCCTTGTCCAATAGCTTCTGAATTTCCCATTGTACATGGCGTCCACAATGGATTTGGGATTATAAATATGTCTGTCCTGTTCAAATACATAGCCGTCATACCACTGCTTCGCATCCTCAAAATCCATATCATATTTCCCGCACAGCCTCTGCACTTCCTCCTCCGTAAATCCCACATAAGGCGTCAGACGGCCCGGGTCCGTCATGGAAAATTCGTCGAAAATGTTTAATGCGGAATGAGTCCCGTACTTTTTAATGGGTAAAATTCCCGTCATATAAGCCAGCTTTACATATGTCCTGTCCTTCAGCAGATCCCGCAGAAAATCCAGATAGACTTTCTGTACTGTCTCATCCGCTCTCATCTCCCGGAAAATGCAGTCCCATTCATCAATTATGAAGAGAAAACCCGCTTCCGGTTCCTGGTTTCTCGCATATACGGATGCCAGTGCGCCGGAGAGATGGCGCTCTGACTCTCCAATCACACTGCCGTACACCTCTTTCACTTCTCCCAGAACTTTCTGTTCCAGATAATCCACAAAATTTTCCGGTTCCCCGGCACCCCTGATAAACTGCTGCATATTCAGCAGCAGCACATTGTACCGATTCAGATGTTCCCGAAAAGACGGCGCTTCTGCTATTTTCAGACCGCCAAACAGCGGTTCCGAATCACACCCCATGCAGTAATAAGCGCAGAGCATATTAGCCGCCATGGACTTTCCGAACCGCCTAGGCCGACTCACACAGAGGTTTTTCCTTTCTGTCTCCATAACCTGATTGGTGTAAGAGATCAAATCTGATTTATCCACATAGATTTCTGACCGAAGCGCCTGCCGAAACGCCTGGTTTCCCGGATTAAGATATACTCCCATATGCACCTGCCCTCTCTGCCTCTCCTTCCGGCCTTCTTCTGCCTTCTATTATAGCAGATAACAGGCTTTTGTACAGATCAGATTGGCGCCGCCTGTTCCACATAGTACTGCCTCTGCGCCTCCCACATCCTGCTGTACAGACCGTCCTTCCGGGCAGTCAGCTCCTCATGGGTACCGTCCTGCACCACCTGACCGTCCTGCAGCACAAGAATACGGTCACAGAAGCGGCAGCTGGACAGACGGTGCGAGATAAACACTGCCAACTTTCCCTCCACCAGAACATTAAATTTCTCATAAATCTCACTTTCCGATATGGGATCCAGGGCAGCAGTGGGTTCATCCAGAATCACCACCGGCGCATCCTTATACAGCGCCCTGGCAATAGCGGTTTTCTGGCCCTCACCGCCTGACACTTCGATTCCGCTGCTGTCCAGGTCCCGGCACAGGCTGATATCCAGTTCCCGTATCCCCAGTCCGGTCTTTTCTACTGCTGCCGCTGCCTTCCGGCGGTCAATATTCTCGCAAAGAGCAATGTTCTCTGCCAGAGTAGCCGCAAATATCTGGTAATCCTGAAACACTACCGACAGCATCTCCATATATGCCTCCCTCGGAATTTCCCGGATGTCCACGCCGTCCAACAGGATTCTTCCCTCTGTGGGATCATAAAGACGGCACAGGAGTTTAATCAGAGTGGTTTTTCCGCACCCGTTAGTTCCGACTAATGCAACATGCTCCCGCCCGGACAGGCATAAATTCACATGCTTCAAAATCATCCGATCCGACTCCGGATAGGCAAAGGACACATCCTCAAAGCGAAACTCATGAACCGGAAGGGGACGGATACCTGTTATTCCCTCGCCCTCTTCTTCTCCCGCTTCTTCCAGGGCAAAAACAGCCTGCTGCCGGATACACTCATTATACATGGTGCTGACAAGCGTAATTACCTGGTGCACCGCCTCCAGAAACTGCTGCACCACTCCTGCATACCACACAATGCTTCCAATCCCCAGGCCGCCTGCCATGGCAATGGCACCTACCATCAGGTAAATCAGACCGCTGATCGTCACGGAGGATGCGCTGCCCATGATTCCCGGTTTCAGCTCCAACCGGTAAAAATGCCTCATTACCTCGCTCATGCCCTCTATGTTTTTCCGTTCCTCGCGGAGAATCTTTTCCTGCATTCCGTATATACGGATATGCTTTCCCACGGAATATTCTGCTATCACATCATTGGAAAGCTGCATCGCAACCGAATTGTATTTCACCACATCCTGCATAATCCGGGTCATCATCTTCGCATTCTGCTTCTCCCTCCACGACATATAACCCATGGAAGCCAACACCAACAGGACAAGCAGTAAAAACAGCATTCCTACCAGAAAAGCCGAATCCCCAAGCTGACCTGCCACTCCGGACAGACGGACAAAGGACACAAAGGACACCGCCATGGCAAACAGGCTCTTTATGATGGAATACATCCTATTCAAAATACTCCCTGTCAAACCATAGATCCTGTCATTCTGCCTGATCTGGTTCAGAGTATTCACAAACTCCTCCGTCTCCATCTTTTCAAAAGGAACCCGGAATATTTTCTCCGTCACATACTGTTTATAACGATATCCAAGCCTGGCAATTCTCTCATCCTTCCGGCTCGCCGCAAATGACCTGAGCCAATACAGAAAACCGTATCCCACAGCCATGGACAGGGTCACTGTCAGCACGGAACGCAGATCTGCGCCCTCCCCCAGCAGATTCAGGACCGTGGAGGAAATCAGCAATATCCCAAAGCCTTCCAATGTGTCAAGCAGCGCCGCGGGCACCATCATGAGAAAAATCCCTCTGTCCAAACCTCCAAACAGCCCAAGTACCTTCCTAACCTGCTTCATATCCGCCCTCCCCTCTGTCAGGCATCCATCCAGTGGTTTCCGCCCCTTCCTTATAGTATTTGCTCTGCTCCCGGAACATTCCGGCATACACTCCGCCTTTTTCCAACAGCTCCCGGTGAGTCCCCTCTTCCTTTATCCTCCCGTCCTCCAACAGCAGAATCCGGTCACAGAACCCTGTACTGGCCAGTCTGTGGGAAATGAAAAAGGAAGTCTTCTTCCGGGTCAACTGGTGATATTTCTTATACAGCTCACTTTCAGCCAGAGGATCCAACGCTGCCGTAGGCTCATCCAGAATCAGCAGGGGAGACTCCTTATACAGCGCCCTTGCCAGCAACAGCTTCTGCTCCTCCCCTCCGGAAAGATTTTCAGCTCCCTCACCCACTCCTTTTACAAGGGGTTGGTTCAGATTGGGAAAGCGGCTGCTGAGCCCTGCCTTTTCCAGACAGAGACGCACTTTATCCACATCTGCCGTTCCCCGTACAGCCACATTGTCCAACACGCTGAAAGGCAGCACCAACATATCCTGAAACACCGCCGAAATCAATCCATACAGCTTTCCTTCCCGCATTTCGGAAATCGGAATGCCGTCTATCGTAATACTTCCTGCCGTTGGCTCGTAAAATCCGCACAGCAGCTTTACAAGAGTGGTTTTTCCGGCCCCGTTGGCCCCCACCAGGGAAATTTTTTCCCCTGGCCTGACATGAAAGCTGATATCCTCCAGAACCGCCTCCTCACTTCCAGGATAGGAAAAACTCACATGATCAAAGCGGATTTCCACTCCCCTGCAGTCCTCCGGCATTTCCTCCGGCTCCTCCCACTCCTCCGGCATATAAGCCAGAGCTTCCCTTACCATCTGCACATCATAGCTGCACTGTTTCATAATGTGAAAGCTCTGCATAAACCTGTTCATAAACTGCACAAACTGCGCTACGGCGCCTGTATAAAAGGCAAAATCAGCCAGACTGATCCGCCCCTCCAGAATCTCCCATGCAATCCATCCCAGCGACACTCCGTTCTGAAAAACCAACATAAGCGCATTGACGCCTTCTACCCCAAGATGCCGCACCGCAGCTTTCCGCGCCCATACCATGCGCTCCGCAACCGCCTCTTCCATCCGTCTCAGGAAAAACCCCGCCGCCTTACAGAGACGGATTTCCTTTCCGGCCTTCCCTGTGGTAACATGATTGTAAATATACTCGATCTGTCTGTCTGAGGGATACACCTTCTCCCTCTGTCTGAATTCATAGGCCGCAACCCGGTTAGCGACAATGTTTGGAAGCACTGCCGTGAAAATAAGGATTCCCAGAACCATCGGATGCAGGGTTCCCAGGATTCCGAAAAACAAAACAATCCCCAGAATATTGATGACAAAATCCTGCATGGTGTGAATGATTCCCGCAATGCCGTAAGTCCTGCCGTCCGAATAGACTGCGTCCGCGGCAGCGCCTGTTTTCTGTTTCCACACAGGGTCCTCGGTAAGGGAATACCTGCAGCGCATCATCATCTCGTCCAACCGCAGTCCCAACTTGATACGGCCTGTAGCAGCCTTCTCCGCATATCCTGCATTTCCCACCACAATGAGACTGTTCAGCACCGCAATTCCCGCCGCAAGAACCGCCACCCTGAATACAAGAATCTTAAACTCCCATCCCTCCGTCACAGCCTGCACCACCACCCTGGGCAGATATACACTGAAAACCGGCACCAACAGAGAGGCCGTCATCCCTAACAGCATGTATCCGAAAAGAGATCTGCTGCTGCGAAAATAATGCCTGCACACAAACCGTATATTTTTCCAAAACATAATGCCCTTCTCCTTTCCCACAATGTCCTGCCGCGGCCGCAGCTTTTCTCTATTGTAAGAAAGGAAAAGGGCATTTGCAATCTCTTTTCCTTTTTCCGTCGTATTTTCTCTTTTTTCTGTAAAGGCCCTCTCTATCAGTCCGCCATGTCCCGTTCTGCCAGTATGATTTTCTGAATTACCTGCCCCTCTCTCCTGTGCATCTGATAAGTTCCGTTATATTTTTCCACAATCTGCCTCACGCTCACCATGCCGATTCCATGAACGGGAAATCCGGGCGCTTTTTCAACCTTCTCCTTCCCTGCGGAATTGACCAGTTCTATCTGCCATAAATCTCCCCTGGAAAGCAGCATAATGCTGATATTCCTGGGGCCCTGCACCTTTTCGCAGGCCCTTATGGCATTGTCCAGCAGATTCAGCACAAGCGCCGACATATCCATCCAGGCAATTCCCCCGGGACATCCCGCAATCTGATAGGAAAAACATATCTCCGCCTTCCTGCAGGCCTGCTTCTTTGCCATCAGAATATACAGTAACTCTTTCTCCCCGCCTATTCTGCGTCCCCTGTGGGTGAGCCTGGACTGCTTCAGGTCTTCTATATAGGCTGCGGCCTCCTCCGGACTGCCGTTCTCGTACAATGCCCCCACCATGTCCAGATGATGCCGGAAATCATGTTCAAAAATCCGCAGTCTCCACAGTTCCCCCTCCGCCGCTTCCTGCCAGTTTTCCCTGGGAAGGCCCGTCTCCCCATACCCTGTCTGCGCAGCGCCCGCTCCCCTGCCTATGCCGGAAAGCTCTCCTGCGGCTGCCTCCATCCTTCTCAGTTCCTGCCGGATGCAGACAATCTGCTGCCACACAAGAACAGCGCCCGGTCCCAGATACAGGCAGATATCCATTGTATATCCCTGCCAGGGCTCCGCATAGGGCATCCTGCCCAGAAATCCCACGCTCATCCGCAGAACCGCCAGAGCCGCCATCCACAGAGGGTAGATTTTTCCCCGTCCCAGCAGAAAAAGCGCCGCCATGAGGAACAACGCCGTACCCAGAGCCGTCTCCAGACCCTGTACCCCCATCCTCTCCCCTATCCAAGCCATCAGTCCTGTTCCTCCGGAATCAGCCATCGCCTGTCCTATTTCCCCTGCCCTCCGGACCGTTCCGATTCCTGCCAGGCTGCGGGCCATGAGCCAGACCCCTCCATACAGAAACAGCTCCTGCGTCTCTCCGCCCTGCCGCCAACGCTCCGCTCCCATAAGCCACAGAGCGGACAATACCGCGGCTGCCGGACCAAAAGCCGGAACCAGATATCCTGCCAGGGTAAGAACGGCCACACCTGCCCCCACAGCCGCAGCCCCCTGGCGCCTTTTATAAAAAACAACATAATAGCCTGCCGCCACTAATCCCTCTAACATTTCATCAAATACTCCATATACGCTTTTCTCACATTTTCGCGGCGTTCCCTTGCAATGGCAAGCTGCTGTCCGTCCGCCAGGATCACTGTATCACGCTCCAGTCTTACAATATACAGCGCATTGACCATGCAGTTGCTGTAAATACGGATGAATCCTTCCGGCGACAGCTGCGCCTCAAACTGTTTCATGGATCCTGTCTCGGAAAAGCGGCTGCCATCCTTTAATGTGAATTCCACCTCATGATCATACACATATTTCAGATACATCACCTGACTCAGCTCAACAATCCTGTCCTGATTCTTTTTTCCCGTGACAAAGACTGCGTTTCCCTTCTCCCTGTCCAGTATCCGCTTCAGCGCTCTGGGAAGCTCGGAGGCAATCAGGGCTTTGGGAACAAACGCAGCAGGCTTAAAGGCAAAGGCCTCCAGCACCAGTTCCGTATGATTCGTTATAAAAATAATTTCGCACCCTGCATTTTGTTTTTTCAATACATGAGCCAGTTCATAACCATTGATCCCGGGCATCTCGATATCCAGAAGTACCAGGTCAAAAGACTCTTTCCAGAAAGCCGCCTGAAGGGCCTCCCCCGTATCAAATATTTCCGCCCCCAGCCCCAGTTCCGCCAGTACCTTTCCCACCGCAGCCCGGTCCGCAGCCTGATCGTCACAAAATCCGATTCTCATTCCTGTTCTTTTCTCCCTGTCCCCCAGTCTGCCCACACTCTAAAAAAAGCCCTTCCAATACCGGAAGATAAGCCGTCTGTTCCAATTCAGTTTTCCGTAGATTCCTTCCGCCAACAGCAGGCAGGCTTTCCTGACGCAGGATTCTCCCTCCGGAGACGCCTCCGAAAAGCCGTATGCGGCCTCTGTCACCACCTCCTGCATCCTGAACAGAACCTCTTCCGGCACACCGGTTTCCTCTGCCAGTCTGGGAGCAAAATCTGCCTCCGTACCGTCGTATCCGGGCAGAATTCCTGCGAAATGCAGCATCTCCAATATCCGGAAAAATACCCTCCTGCTGCCCCATGTCTCTATCTTTTTCAGCCGCCGCAGCCTGCGGTAATCCAGCAAAAGGGGAACCAGACACAGGGAATAAACCCCAAATGTCCCAATTGCATACAGCCATTTTTCATACTTTTCCAGATCAGCGGAAAATCCAGGCAGCTGCCCCTTCTTTCCGGAAGAATCCCCCTCCCCGGAAGAAAGCTCCTGCCCTGCCCGGTTCCATCCCTTTTGGGCTGTCAACTGCCGAAACAAAGCATTGTCAAACCCCGGATAAGAAGCCCGGATGCGGCCGTCCCCGGCAGGTGTCACTTCCACAGGCGTCCATCCGTAGTCCTCCAGAAAAATCTCCACCCAGGCATGGGCGGCCTCATCCGTAGCCACGGCCTTCCACTTCCCGTTCTCCTGCTGCCCAAAGGCGGAAGGCTGTATCATATATCCTGCGGCATACCTGGCAGGAACTCCGTACAGACGAAACATCAGCGTAGCCGCCGCGGCAAAATGCTCGCAATACCCCTTTCCGTTTTCAAACAGAAAATACTCCACAATATCCTCATTCAGCGGAGTCCGGCCCGGAGTCAGCGTATACCCGGCATTGCTCTGCAGGGTATAAAGAATAAAAGCCGTAATTTCCTCCAGACTTCCCTGGGGATTATTGTGGCACAGGGCACTGAGCTGGGGCAGAATCTGAACCGGAACCCTGGTATATACCCCCTGGACTTCATCCGCATAAGCGTTCTGAAGCTCCAGATACCAATCCCTTATGATCTCAAATTCATCATAAGTCTGATCCCATGCAATCTTTATATCCTTCTGCTCATAATACCGGAAGATATACCCGTCCTGGAATCCGCCGTCCCATTCTCCTCCCTGCTGACTGTAATAGGGCACATATCTATTGCTGTAATCATGATCTGCATGGCGGATCATCAGATTCCTCCACACAGGCCCTTCCCCGTCCTGTATGTATCCGTTCATCATAAAATACATGCTGTCAAACAGATTGCCCACAGAAAAATATCCGTTGCCATAAACCTGCCAGCCAAGCTCCTTTTCCACAGCTTCGAACACTTCCCCGTCACAGGAATCCGTCCATCCCCTTCCTGTGTACTCATTTCCCACAAAGCCGCATAAATACAAAGTTTCCTCCGGCCTCCGGTCTGTTTCCACTTCCAGGTGGGGCGTGCCGCTTTGGTAATTGTTTCCCCTGGACATCTCTCCCCCTGCCACAGTCCGGGAATCCCTTCCGGAAAGTCTGTTCAGTGTCAGCGAGACCCGGCTTTCCACTGCATAGACAAAAGTATACAGATTTTCCGCGCACAGGGCAACCGCCGGAAACAGCAGCAGAAAAGCACCTGCCAGAAGCAATCCTGCCAGAATCCCGCTTTTCCCCGGAGCAGCCTGCATCCTGGCTCCCTCAAGGGGCATCCGCCACATGGATCCGCCGTCGGTCTGCATCACCGCAAAAGAAATCTGAAACAATGCCAGCAGAAGCACTGTCCCCGCCTCCACCCGGATGCCCAGGAGCGGAGACATAAGCAGCATTAATGTAGTCATAAGATAAAGCAGCGTATGGCTTCTGATCAGGAACTCAGACATGGCCATAAAGAAGGTAAGCAGTTCCGTCAAAAGCAGCACCGCCTCCGTCACATCAACAGGCTCCAGACTCATGCCCCCTGTGACACAGTTGGCCATGTACCCTATCTGTTCCCGGAGCACATCCTCCATTCCGAAAATGACGATACCATATACCACCACTGCCCCGGAAACCAGAATCAGATACGCCCTCCTGCTGCCATAATAGGTATACCAAATGGCCAGACACAGCAGCGCTGCCGCAGGATATACAATTCCTCTGGAGAAGGAAATTCCTTTCAGGGACTCAAAAAGGGACAGAATCCCGAACACCCCTGCTGTCAGAAACAGAAGATAGGCCGCCTGAGGCCGCTTTCCCTCCGCTTCTTCCATATTGGTCCTGATCTCTATCCCTTCCACGAAGGTCTCCTCCTTCCCTGACAGTCCAATTCCATTGCAGCCTCATCCGCTCACAATAGTTCAAGTATAACTTTGGAATGTCATGATGTCAACCTTCCCAACAGCACACCGCAGCGTGCCGCCACCCGGATGCTTCTCACCGCCGGGTCAACGCGCTTTCTGCAGTCTGCCTCCTCATGGTCTGCCAGAATTTCCCAGGGGGCACTTTGCTGTCCGTCCTCTGGCAATTCTGCCTCCCACTCATCCTCAGACGCATTGTAGATAACCAACAGCTAATAAAAGTGATCTATTTCAAATTTTGAACAGGCTTAACAGGAAAACAACGACTTTTATCTTGAACTTGTAAAAATTGTTTCAGAAATGGAGAACAGTTTTGAACTTCCCCTGTAATCAGGCTGATAAACAGAACAGAACCCCCTTTTTCCGGAATTTCCAACCGGAAAAAGGAGGTTCCAACGAATATGGTCACGGAAGAATATGCCCTGCTGCAAGATACAGGCGATACCACTCTTCCTTTGTCAGTACAATCTGCACTGCCGCGCAGATCTCACGGAGACGGCTCACCTTCATGCTCCCTGCAATCAGCTGAATTCCTGCAGGATGCCGTAATATCCATGCAGCAGCAATCGCCGTATTTGATGTATTATATTTCTCCGCAAGGGCATCAATGGCTTTATTTAGTTCCGGATAGTCCGGATTTCCCAGAAATGTCCCTGCAATGGCCCCAAACTGGAAAGGGGACCATGCCTGTATGGTGATGTCATTCAGACGGCAGTAATCCAACACACCGCCGTCTCTGTCCA
This sequence comes from uncultured Lachnospiraceae bacterium, assembly GCA_947367855.1. Lineage (GTDB taxonomy): Bacteria > Bacillota > Clostridia > Lachnospirales > Lachnospiraceae > Acetatifactor. The sequence goes on from CANBFE010000021.1 coordinate 59,005, forward strand.
CTGCGCCCTCCGACAGCATGTTTGCCTCCATTCCGCTCTGAATCATGGAGGAATTCGTAAGGCTCAGCTGGAGCTGATTGACCATAATCTTATGGTCCAGGTACTTTGACAGAAGCTGCATCTGGCTTACTCTCTGGTTCGACACTCCGAAATACCTGACCTTGCCGGAGCGGTACAGGCTTTCCAACGCCTCAGCCGTATCCTGGGCATCGGCCAGGGCATCCGGCCTGTGAAGCAGAAAGACGTCCAGGTATTCCGTCCGGAGGCGCTGCAGTATGCCGTCTACGGCTTTTAAAATATATTCTTTCGAATTGTCGTACATTACTCCGGGCACAATTCCCGCTTTTGACTGCAGGATTATCTTCTCCCTCAGTCCCGGATTTCTGCTGAGCACATTGCCGAATATCTCTTCACATTTTCCTCTGCCGTATATGTCCGCATGGTCGAAATAACCGGCCCCCATATCCACGGCTTCCCTCACAAGCTCCTCTGCCTGCGGAATATCCAGGCCGCTCATCCTCATGCACCCGATGGCAATTACGGGTATCTCCAGATTACTGGAGCCTAATTTCATTTTCTTCATCCCTTTTCTCCTCTCCCAATTGTATATGGCCTTACACGGACTCCCGTTCCATCAGCTGAAGCGGCAGCAGAACAGATTTCTGTTCCACAGTCTCCCCCCGTATGATCTGGAAAAGCAGCTTTACCGCGCTTAATCCCTTTTCCTCCACGTTCTGGGCAACGGTTGTCAGCTTCGGCGTCACAAAATAGCTCATCCGCTGATTATCAAATCCAATGACTGCAAAGTCTTCCGGTATCCGAATCCCATGAGATTTCAGATCTTCCATAACCTCTATGGCAAAATTATCGGCAAAGATAAACGCTGCCGTATATCCCTCTTTCATAAGCTCCCGGATGCGTTCTCCCGCTTTTACACTGGAGCTTTCCACAATATGTTCTCCCGCATAGGCGTCCCCATCCCGGCGGCAGTATGTCTCTATGCACTCTTTAAACCCGCAGTACCGTATATTTGAGGACTCTTCCGGAAAAACCACCGGCACGCTGACCATAATCAGCCTTTTATGCCCCTTTTTGATCAGGTATTCCGTGGCCAGATAGCCTCCCTTTTTATCATCAATCCCAATATGGCAGACATCCGGGTCCCTTGTATCAATGTATACCTTTGGGATCTGGTTGCTTTTCTCGATATCCTTTACCACATCGCCGTGTATGCCCATCAGAATGCAGCCGTCCACTCTCCAGGACTGAAGACATTGTGTGATCTCAGAGGCGGTATTTACGAAATGTATCATCATATAATAGGATTCGCTGCGTATCTTTTTTGCCATGATCTCAAGGAGGAGCGCATTGTGCGGGGACATCAGCAGACGGTCGTGCATTTCCATATTGATGATCACCGCAATGATCCGGGAATTTTTCACCACCAGGCTTCTCGCAGAGGAATTGGGAACATATCCTGTCCGCTCTATGATTTTCCGGATTCGTTCCGTGGTCTCCTTCGATACCTTTTCCTGGTTTCCGTGAACTACCCGGGAAACCGTCATCACGCTCACACCCGCTTCTTTCGCTATATCCTTAATTGTAACCAAATATAACGCCTCCCCCCCTGTGGATGCCGCACTCCTGCCTTCTGCCGCATCTATGCACATTTTAACATCAGAATGTACCTATTATAACACCAATTCCCTCTCCTTTCCACTTTTTCCGTCATTTTCCTGCTTTCAGGCCCTTCCGGCAGCCCCTCAGCCCTTTACCGCTCCTGCTGCCACATTAATAACCTGGAATCTCTGGATGACAAGGTATGCAATGACTACAGGGAAGACTGCAATGGATACCCCTGCCATGATAGTGGGCCAGGGCGTGGACAGTCCATCACTGGAAGGCAGCAGGGAAATTGCCACCATCAGTGTGTATTTTTTCGAATTTCTCAGCAAAATCAAAGGCCAAAAAAAATCGTTCCACCGGGCAATCATGGTCAGCATGGCCCAGGAGGCAAGACCCGGTTTGATGACAGGACAGACAATCCTGGCATAAATCATAAATTCCGAACATCCGTCCATTCTGGCTGCCTCCATAATCTCATAGGGCACATCTCTCATATACTCTGTCATATAAAATATGCCCACCGCAGTCGCCAGGCGGGGAATGATAAGCCCCCACAGGCTGTTGATCAATCCCATGTTTCTGAAAATAATAAACAGCGGAATCACCCCGGTTTCCTGCGGTATCATCATCGTTGCCAACAGAAACAAATATAAAAAGTTCCTTCCCGGAAACTCATATTTTGCAAATGCAAATCCGGCCAGGGAACAGAAAAACAAAGTGGTAACCGTACCTACCAGGGAGACAAACACATTATTAAAAAAATTTATGGGCAGATTGGGAATCAGCTCCACCACCCTTTTATAATTATCCAGAGTCAGTCCCCTGGGAATAATTGCCGACAGCCCCATCATTGATTCCGTAACCGGCTTCAGAGAGATCAGTACTATCCATATAATCGGAAACAGACAGATCAGACAGACCAGTGCAATGAAAAAATACTCCAATACCGCAAAGCCCCGTTTTTTTCCCTTCATATCACATACCTCCTAAAAATTATCCCCCTGCCGTCTCCTGAATACAAACTGAACGGCAGAGATCACAATCATGACCATTGCCAGAATATACCCTATGGCCGCAGCATATCCCAGGTCAAACAGCTTGAACGCATTCTCATGCATATACTGAAAAAGCGTTGCATTTGAATAGGCAGGGCCTTTCAAAATGTAGGATTCATTAAACATCTTCCAGGTATCACTGGTAGTGGTGATCAGACAGAAAAAGAGCACGTTTTTCATCAGCGGAAGCGTGATATAGGCAAACTTCTGTATCCGGTTTCCCCCGTCAATGGTGGCGGCCTCATAATAATCAGCAGGTATATTCAGCAGGCCGGACAATATGATAATACTGTACCAGGGAATGCTCCTCCAACAGAAAAGGATGATAACCGGCACCCTGGCAAATTTCGATGTGGTCAGCCAGCCGATCTTCCCAAATCCAAGCCTGGACAATATATCGTTGATCAATCCGCTGTTATAGTCAAACAGCATGTTAAAGACCAGGGCAATGGCTATGGATGCGCATACATAAGGAAGAAAGGCTGCAGTTTTAACAAACGCCCTGCCCTTCAATTTTTCACGGTTCAGCAGCAATGCTATTCCGAAGGCAAACAGAATAATGAAAATACTGCATGCAATCCAATAGACCGCTGTATTTCTCAGGGAATCCCAAAACGCATAATTCCCGCCCTTAAACAGGTTTTTATAATTCTTCAATCCAATAAACTCCGGCGTATGCATACCGTCATAGTCCGTAAAGCTGTAGCAAAAGGATTGTACCATCGGAATCAATTGAAACAGCAAAAACAAGATAAAAAACGGAGATATAAACAAGTACGGCGTTTTGTATTTCTTTATCCATGTACGAATCTTACTCTGCCTATTCATAAGAACTCCTCTCTCATCGTATCGCCCCATCCTCCCGGTCCGTTCTGCCTGTACGGCATGCGGCGGCTTTGCCTCCATTCCATTGAAGGGCTGCCCTGCATCTCGAAGCATTCATGGGACAGCCCCTCAAAATAATTACCCATGTATTTCATTCAGTTTTTTATACACCTGACAGGAGGTCTTCCAACAAATGTTTTCTGCAATTTCCATTGCTTTTCCACATGAAATCACCCCATCGCATATGTACTTTTCCAATGCCCTGCCAAGCTGCTCTTTAAAATACTTTGCGGCAAACCAGGTTGTCTCCGGATATCCGCCGGTATCGGAAGCATACATGATTTTATTTGTGGGAGCCATGGCAAGCATTTCGAAGATGGCCTGGCAGGCTCCGGTGGATGCCGTATAGATCATCGAAGAAAAATCACTGTATACATTGCTGTAGTTATTAACCAGAATCCCGGTCTCCTTCACATAGGGATATCCCGCATGCAGCAGCACCACAGGCACCTTTCCTTTATAGCGCGCGTCATTCAGCAGACTATACATTCCGATGGGATTCATCTTCATGAGATTGCACATCGGCGCAGAGCCGAACCCGGTATGAAACTGCATCGGCAGGCCCAGTTCCTTACAGACATTCAATGACAGGGGAATCATATAATCCCTCAGGGCTTTCTCGTCCTGCTCATTGCCCGTACCCGAAATATATTTTTCATATCCTTCCTTTGCCCGGCCTTCCGCCACAAGCTCAATTGCAAGTCCTGTGTGATATCCGATCACGGATTTAACCCCTATGGCATCATGCTCCCTGATCATCTGCCGCAGCTGCTCCAGAAATCTGTCCGTAAATTCCCGGAAAGAAAGCTTTTCTTTGAACAATTCCCTCATAATGGGCTCAATCCGCACAATCTCACGAACCGAATGTTCCGGAATAACGGATTTGTAAAATGCCTCTTCCTCCGCTGTGTGAAGTTTTCCTTCCACAGGAGCTCCTATATCCACACAATAATACTGCACTCTGCTGTCATCCCGCAGCTTTCTTACATACTCCCCGGGGTCCTCCCGGTAAACCCGGTTCCTGTGTGCAATGACCTCCCCATCCGGCGTATTTTCAGGCATATTGTAGTATCTGCGCATATATCCAATCAAATTCATATAGGTCAGGGTACTTTCATCATCCCTGTCCGGATGCGCATCTCCCGTCATGGATACACACTTGGCAAAGGATTTGTTTTCCCTGCTGAGCGCAAAATCATGACAGTGTGTATCTATTAACTTTAAGCCACTTAAATCAATTCTCATCTTTCTCTCCTTCTGCCCCGTGTTTACTGGATTTTTTCTTTCAGCTGCCTGTCCGCATTTGCGATTGCTTCCTCTATGGTCTGCTCTCCCGCAAGAAACTTTTCTATCTCCGGCGAAATGATTCCGTCCGCCAGATTATCATTCAGATTCGTTGCCAGGGGCGGCGCGCAGCCTTCCAGACCATCCGCTTCCGCTTTCATCAGGGACTGTCCGCCATAATAATCGTCTCCCTGCTGCCAAAACGGATCCTTCAGCGCTTCGTTTACAACACTGTTAGAATATGGCCCGCCTTCATCCATCATCTGCTGCACATATTCCTTTCTTGCGTCGAAATTGAAATTGTAGTCTAACCAGATATCATGGAACAGTTCCGCATATTTCTGGTTCGGCTTTTTGACAATGGCTGCTCCGCCGCCTACAGGAGCACCCCTTAAACCGATCTCCTGAAAATACGGCGCAGGAAGGATTCCCCATTTTCCCGCGTCATCCGGTACATTTTTCTGCATATGCTCATCATAAAATGCCCCGATATAAAAGGTTGCAATCTGATCGTCTCTCATGGAGTCAAAACATGCCGGCTGCATCCACGGTACGGAGAGCAGCAGTTCCTCGTCCATCAGTGTGCCTAATGTGTTCATTGCCAGTTTCGTTCCCTCATCCTCACCGAAGACAACCTTTCCTTCCTCGTCAAAGATTCTGCCGCCTGCCTGGGGAATGAACCCCCGCCTCAGATAATAACGCCAGGTATTCTTGCCCGGATCGTAATTGGAAAGATATACCGTACCGTTGGATTTCTCCTTCAGCTCACGGCCCACATCAATCCACCCCTCAATTGTCTCGCACCTGGCAGGATCAATATCATATTTTTCAAAAATGTTTCTGTTATAGTACAGTACCTGGGGCCGGATTTCATCCGGATATGCGTAAATTTTTCCATTGTAGGTCACGGAATCCAACGCGCCGTCTACCAGCTGATCTCCCAGGGGCTCCAGAAGCTCGGTCAGATCAACCAACATATCATACTCCTGAAACTGGGCGATTTCTGCAGGCCCAACATAAATTACATCCGGAAGATCATCAAAGGTGCCGGAGTTAAATCCCAGGAGCATCTGCTGCTGAAGCGTACTCGCATCCGCGGCCTGATATTCCACCTGAATCCCTTCCACTCCGTTTCTCTCCAGAAATCCGTCAAAAAATATCTTCTTATACTGCGGTAATCCTGCAGAACTGTACATAAAGGTTCCTTCCGGATATTCTTTTTCCGCATCCTCTGTCTTGCCGCATCCTGCAAGCATGGACACTGCCGCCAGACCACTCAGTACCGCTATCATCCATTTACCAGTTTTCATTCATAGCCCTCCTTTTTTAGCATTCCCGGTTTCTCGGAATTTTTACCAATAAATCCCTTTAATTTCTGTTAGGTTAACGTTATCCTAACTAAAAAGTAACACACTTAATGGAAACTGTCAACCCAAAACTGCATACTTTTCCAAAAATTTTGAACTGACTGTTTTCACTGCCTATCTGATTTAGCAATCCCCTATCCTGCCACAAATATGTGCAGGCGTGTTGAAAACCACCTTCTGACAGATGGTTGGAATTTATTTTTAAACATGCTCTCACACAAAAGTGCCAACAATAGGAAAAAAAGAAAAATTATAAAATTGTATTGACTCTAACGTAACGTGATACCTTAAAATAGAACTACACGGGAGGGAAAGAGTATGAGAACAGTAAAAGAAGTCAGCAAAATCACAGGTGTCAGCGTGCGCACACTACATCACTATGATGCAATCGGACTCTTGAAACCTACAAAAGTAACCGAAGCAGGCTATCGAATGTATGACGATACAGCACTTAGCCGTTTGCAGAATATTTTACTGTACCGTGAACTGCAGTTTCCTCTGAAAGAGATTAAAGTCATTCTTGACAGCCCCGATTTTGACCCATCTGAAGCAATTGCCCAACAGATTGGACTGTTAGAATTACAATATAAGCACATAGGGGAGCTTCTTACCTTTGCCCGTGCAATTCAAAACAAAGGAGTAAAAGCAATGAATTTTAATGTTTTCGACAAAAACGATATTGAAAAGTATAAGGCGGAAGTGAAAGCAAAATGGGGCAGCACCAAAGCGTATCAGGAGTACGCACAAAAGGATACTGCCCGAACAGAAGACAGTTATAACAGGCTTGCAAACGAACTGATGACAATGTTTTCAGAATTAGGCGAATTAAAACATTTCACTCCCGGTTCCGATGAAATACAAAGCAAAATCTGTGCATTACAGAAATTTATAACCGATAACTACTATACATGTACAAATGAAATCCTCAGCGGACTGGGTGAAATGTATGTATGCGATGAACGCTTCAGGAACAACATTGACAAAGCAGGCGGGGACGGAACTGCTGAGTTTGTTCATAAGGCCATTGCTGTGTATTGCGGTAAAAAATAGGCATACGCGGCACTGATCAGCAGTGACAATCCAAAAAGCGCCACTGCCGCACTACAGGGTTCAAGGCAGCCAGAACCACAGCAGCGCTGCCTTGAACCCTGCCACATTTGACCTGCTGATCATAAGCCCCCTCCTTCATGGTCAAAATTTGTTATCCCCCACTCATAACTGTTTGTATTTGAATCATTCTTTGGAACGGGAGGATTAACAATAATGAATTCACTTCCGTCAGGTGCAGTTATTTTTATGCTGTCTGTTTCGCTATC
>CANBFE010000022.1 GCA_947367855.1 uncultured Lachnospiraceae bacterium
GATATTCCTCGATAGCTCAATGGTAGAGCACTCGGCTGTTAACCGAGTTGTTGTAGGTTCGAGCCCTACTCGGGGAGCTAAATGAACAGTTTGACGAAAAACCTGTAGACATTATATTTACAGGTTTTTGTGTATCTGAGATGGATTATATCAAAGTTAAGAAAGCCCGCAGACATCAGTGTTTGCGGGCTTTTTGGGGTAAAAAGAGGGTAGCCTTTCCCAGGAACTGGATAATGAAGTCAGCTTCACTGTACCGGAGCAACAAGGATGGTATGCTTTGACGCTGCCGCATCGAAGACAGCGATATCGTTCTCCGTTCGGCAGAGAACGATGCCGTCCTTATCCAGGGACAGGGCGGAAACTTTCATGCCGTCCACGGTAATATTTGCACCTCCAGTAGGAATGCGGATTTCGGCCGTGGTATTGGCGGGAATGGAAAAGCTATATTGCCAGGATGCCTCCCGGAGCTCAGATACCACCTTGATGGGGCCATAGGCGCTCTGGTACTCTGCTCTGACCAGGGGCAGGCGCCAATCCGGTGCAGGCGCCAGGCAGATCCGTTTGAAGCCCGGCTGGCTGTTCCCGATTCCTGCCATTGTGGCGAACATCCACTCTGCCACGGCGCCATAGGCATAATGATTGAAAGAGTTCATGCCCACATCGGCAAAACCGTCAGCCACCGTATAGGAGTTCCACCGTTCCCATACAGTAGTGGCTCCCTGGTTTACCGTGTAGAGCCAGGAGGGATTCTGCTCCTGGAACAGGAGCGTATATGCCACCTGGTTTTGGCCAATCTTGGTCAGGGTGTCCAGGATGATCCTGGTGCCAAGAAAACCGGTCTGGAGCCTGTTTCCGTTGCGCCTGATATTTTCAAGCAGCTGATTGGTTACTGCATTTACCGATGCGCTGTCTGGGAGCAGATCCAGGTAGAGGGCATACAGGCAGACGGATTGTTCGCCGCGTCTCATTTTTCCATAGGAAGTCACGAAGTTTTCAATGAAATAAGCCTTTTCATCGGCGAACAGTTCTTTGTATTTCTCAACCTGATCGTGGAAGCCTGCCGCCTGGGCCATCTCGGCCATCATCTGTGCATCCCAGGCATAGTATGCCGCCGCGAGGATGTCCTGGATTTCGCCGTCATTGGATTCGTAGGCCACCCAGTCGCCCCAGATGTTCACGGGGCCGTGCTTGTGGGTCGTGCCCAGGAAGCCGTCCACATAATGCACCATGGAGGCCCAGTGTGTCCTGATGACGGACACGTCCCCGTACATCTGCCAAAGGATATAGGGAACGATGATTCCGGCATCTGCCCATCCTGTGCCCCCCTGTTCATTGCCGTACCGTCCTTTGGGCGCTACGCCGCCGTAGGCGCCGTTTTCGGGCTGGGCATCCCGCACATCCTGCAGGAATTTTTCCAGGAAGGTCTTATTATTTCCGAGATAGCATCCTGCCGTGGCGAATACCTGTGTGTCTGCCATCCAACCGTACCGCTCATCCCGCTGGGGGCAGTCTGTGGGAACACTGAGATAATTGGAATACTGTCCCCATCTCGCCAGAGAGAGCAGGCGGTTGATCTTCTCATGGGATGTTACGATGTCTCCCGCATCCTCCTCCACTGAGGTGACGACTTGTGCGGTGATATCTTTGAAATGGACGGTATCGGTGGCGGTGATTTCTACATACCGGAAGCCGTAGTAGGTCATGGTTGGATGATAGTGCTCCTGGCCGTTTCCGCGCAGGGTATAAATGGTCTGAGCCTTGGCCGAGCGGTAGTTGAGGTTATAAATGCTGCCGCCAGGTCCGTCGTTGCCGCGGGATTTCTCGCCCAGATGGTCGTTCAGTATCTCGCCATGCTCTATGGTGACCACGGTGCCCGGTTTGCCGCTGACGCTAAAGGACTCCCATCCTGCAGCATTCTGCCCGAAATCAATAAGGGCGGTCTCTCCCCCATGGAGGGTGAACTCTGTATTTGTGTCGGCAGGAACCTCCACACTGCGGAGAACGTTGATTCTGCCGAAACGTTCCTCATCCGCATCCACGGCGCCCTGATAGATCGTGACGGATTTTGCATGACGTTCCAGGTCATCCCGCACGATGATGGGGCTTCCGATCCAAGGGGTAATCTCTCCCGAATATTCCTGGTTGCTTTCTGCATGGCTCCAGTGGCTGTCGTCATAGCCTCCCTGCAGGAAACTGAGGTCGGACTGTGCGTCATAGCTCTCCCCATTGTAGATATCCGCTGTCTCCATGGGGGATTTGTCCGCCGCCTTCCAGTTCTCATCAGTACAGATAGTGTCCGCGCTGCCGTCGGTATATCGGATGACCAGTTTGCACAGATAGGCTATTCGTTTTCCGTAGTTTGCCGCGATGAGGCTATTCCACCATCCGTTTCCCGTAAGGGCGGCCAGGACGTTTTCACCCTGATGAAGCATGGCAGTCACATCGTAGGTGCTGTAATATTTTCGTTTTGCCATTTCGGAGGAGCCGGGTTTCAGTTCATGGTATCTGACTCGTCCATCCTTCCCGATTACTCCCACCCGCTCACCGTTGATGAAGTTCTCATATACCCCCAGGGCGGTGGAATACAGTCTGGCGCTGACGATCTCTTTGGAAATGATCACCGAACGCCTGAATACGGGAAGATGGTGTATTTCGGTATCCACGGATTCCGCGGCGCTGATCCATTTGGCATCGCCGAAGCCCTCCTTTGTGGGCAGGGCAGTTTCAAAGGATGCGGATGCGCTGATAAGATTTTCCTCCTGATCCCAAACGCTGAGCTCCCATGTGTATGCGGTTGCAGCTTCCAGGCGCTCTCCTTCATAAATAATTTCATGTGACTGGCCGCACATGACTTTTCCGCTGTCCCAGACCATTTTGCCGGCCATGTTTTTGATTATAATTCTGTAGGCTTCCTGCCTTTGCCCGATAATATCGGACTGCATTTTCCATGAAAATGCCTGGTGCTCACAGTCGATTCCCAGGGGGCGTATCCTGCCGTTCGTCCGCAAATCGTACAGATATGAGATGTTTTCGTTCCTGGTTTCCATTGTGGTTTTCTCCTTTCCAAAACGGCAGCTTCTCGGGACATTAAGCTTCTGAGCCGTATCAACTAGAGCATAGCACATACTCGCAAAATTGCCTATCGTTTTCGTTCGCTTTCCAAATAAAAAATACAGTGCTGTATTCCTGTATTATATCTGGAATCCGTACATTGCGTATCACAGACAGGCAAAAAGAATTTGTAAATGAATGCAATAGTATGATAAAATATTATGTGGCAGGTGTAGGCAACAGATTGTCTTACAAATGAAAGGGGAAGTACGGAATGAAAAAACAAAAAATTAAATTAGGGGCAAGAATTTTATCTACAGAAGAATTGAACGCAATTCTTCCAAATGCGGAATCTGTTTACGAGCAGATTACCGTATTTCGAAACAGCATTCCGGATGAGGATAGCAGACAGAGCGGGGAGTGCAGGGAGATAGAGCAGAAAACTAACAACATTGGAATCATGGGATGCAGGGGCGCAGGAAAAACCTCTATTTTGAAAACCTTTTATCATAACCTGAAAGGCGATGTAAATGATGTTCGGAAAGACGAAAATGAACAAAAGGATAAAAATTACAGGAGAGATGGAGATATCATCCTTCCCATCATTATTCCGGAAAATATGTCTCCGGGTACAACGCTCATGGATGCGGTTCTGGGAAGGCTGAGGTCCGTTGTGGAGGAGAGGGAAGAGCTTGAAGAGAAGGATAAATATTTGAGAGACTGTATTTATTCCGGACGCGCGTCGTTGGAACAGCAGTATAATGAATTGGTGAAGCAGTATTGTTATATTAAGAAGGACTATAGGGATATACTGATTCAGCAGTTTACTACGGAACAGAATTATGTTGACAAGACGAAAAAAGTGTTCAGCTCTGATTCGGAGTTTATTAATCTGTTTAATAAGTTTGTGACGGAGCTGCTGCAGAGAGGGAAGAGGGCGGACAGGAAGGCAGCGGATGAAGAAAACATGATATTCTTATTCATAGATGATGTTGATTTAAGTACCAACAGATGCATGGATATCGTGAGAACGCTCCTGGTGTATTTGTCAAATCCAAGAATTGTCACTTTTATTTCAGGGGATCTGGAAACTTTCGAGGAGGCGCTGACACTGGAGTTTTTGAGGCAGGAGGAAGCGCTGAGAGAAGATGTGTTCAGGGAGACCTATTATGCGGTCAATGGGAATTCGGACAGAACCGGCCTGTTGGAGCGGAAAAAGATTCTGGCTTATGAATATTTAAAGAAAATCATTCCTCCTGCATACCGCAGAGCGATTAGGTATTGGTCATTAGAGGAAAGAGGAAATTACCAGATTGCGGATACTGATGGCAGTAAGCAGAAAACTCTTGCGGAATTGCTGATGGAAGTATCGAAAGAGAAGTTGAAAAAGCAGTATTTTATATACAGGGAGGGTGAAAAGCAGAAAATTATGGGACTGGCCTTTCATATGTTTGACGATACCTCCCGCGGACTGAACAATGTTTATAATGTATTACAGGAAGTATCTGACGCCATAGCGTATGAAAAGGATATGACAGAGGAGAGAGAGAAGCTTCTTTTCTGGCGATTGATAGAGACCATGGTGGATTCCAGGCCTTTATATGCAAGATTCAAATCCGAACTGCTGAAACAGGTTATTATTCTGGGACAGGAGCAGGTTAAGGTTGACTTTAGCAATGCATATCAATTGTTATATAAAGAGGAGGATGTATTTACCGCGGCAGAACGTTTTTCCATTTATTTTCTGATTGATTTTGTGGCCAGATTGTTTTCTCAGGAGCCGTATGAGGAGAATGATGGTTTAAAAAACAGGATTGTTCAGGAGTATCTCAGTGATGAAGCGATAGATGGCAGAATTGCGTCGAAACGGGAGCTGATTGAATGTCTGGTGAGTAAGGAGGATAAGGCTCTCCAGGAGAATAAGGCTCTCCAGAAGGATAAGACTCTCCGGGAGTGGTCTGTACAGCAGATTTTGGTAAAGTTTCTAAGGGAATGTGACTTTATCCTTGTTTTGCACTTGATTAGATACCTGGAGAGGACAAGGATATATGATATACTGACCGATAAAAATATGACATCAGAGCAAGAAGCTGCCTACAGGATAGCATATGCATTGTATAGGGCAGTCCAGGCTGTCAGTGAATCAGAGGAAGGCATAAAGAATGAACTGGCAGACTTATATGTGCAGATGCGGGATACCATGTTAAATTTGTTGAGTAAACTGTCGTTGAATGCGTGGACTATATATGGAAGGCAGTTGACGGGTAATATCAGTATAGTAACCGGTATGCGATACACAAGTGGGATAGTCTCAAACCTGGCAGAAGCGCTTTTCCGGAATGTAGAATGTTATATAACTGAATGCAAAGCAGATAGTACATTAAAAGGGTGTTGGTTTCTGGCAGAGTATGAGAACAGAAATCTGTTATACTGGATTTATTACGAGAATAAATTAAGGGAAAGACAACAGGAAGGTATTGGCTTTAATATTGAAAAAATGGCAGAAGAGACTATCCGGTCAGGAATAACGACAACAATTATGAATCAGCTGTCAGAATGGAAGGCCGTTGACAGGTATGAAGTCAAGGCACTGAGAGAGGTCAGTTATGATGGTCTACCAGAGGGAAAAGACAAAAAAGAGAAGAAAGAGATACTGGTTATTGAACAGATTGACAAGCAGGGGCTGTGGGACAGTCTTTATGCAAAAGATACAGTGAGACGATATTTAAGCGCGAAAAGATTGGATTATGTATTTAAAATGGGCTGCGGCAGAGCGATTTTTGATGCGACGCTGCTTGTGACCACAGGAGCATTTGCTGAATTCGAAAAATGTGATAAGGGCTTATCCGGAAAGGCGCTTGTTCGAGATTTAGAGAAGAAGTTGAAGCGTGTTATGTTTTTATCAGTGAATGAAAACCCGCAAAGAGATAGTATTTTTTCCGGGGGAAAATATTATCTGCGCTTGGAACAGATACTTATTGTGCAGTGTTTGCTGGAAGAATTTCTCGATATTCATTGGAGAGCCTGGTATGGGAAAAAAGAGGCAAGAAGGCTTTTGATGGAAGTGAAGGAATTGCCGTTAGTGATTCATACTTCTGACCGTGATGCCATTGATGCGCAGCTGCGGAATAGAGAAAAGGAATTCTTATCCGGCGAAATAACACAGCCTGGAGCAAAACAGGATAATATATCAGAGAGTGCTGAGCTTCTCTGTACCAAATGGTATGATGATTCAAATAACCATGGAAACATGAAAGCTCTGGTAAAGGAGAATTTGGGCGAAAAGGCAGAAGAGAATTATATGTATTATCTGTATCTGATGCAGAAGCATGAAATTGAAAGAAGGAAGAAAATTTGGCAGGAAGAAATTAATGATAATAAAAAAGAAGAAATAGGCTGGAGCAGGATAGAACCTGACACTTCGGAAAAGGAGTATATATTCTTTTTCCACAGTTATTTAAGGTATCTGCAGGTAAACGACAGTGATGCAAAGAAAGCCGGTGCAAGGGCAGAGGACATTGCCAGGCTTGCGCAATATATGTTGGATAGTGAAATGAAAGCTGACGAAAGGATTCAAAATGAGGTTTATCAGTTAATCAGTAAGGAGATTGAACTGACAGAGGAAGAGTTTGAATCATTATTTTAAAGAGGAGATGGGAAAAAGCTGCAACAGGCGGAGGTATTGCCATGAATGATACGATTAACAGATACCTGGCAATTTTATGTTATCCTTTTGCGTCATTGGATTTTTTTCTGGAGGATTATTTTGAGGAAATCATTCATGAGGAGAAAAACCAGAAAGAAAAAAATCGAAAGGCGAGAAAAAAACTGCGTGAAGCCATGATTCGGCATATTCAGGAAAACAGTAATGTGTATTCTTATGATGAAGTATACATGTATCTGGAGAAATGTTATTTATATGATTTAACGACAAAACGATATCAGAAGGCTTCGCTGATGTATCTTGACTGTTTATCTAAAATTGCCCGTTCCATGATATCGCAGCGGGATGGAAAGATTGTATTTAAATACTGGAAAAACAGGCAGGATGAAAGTTTCCTGGGAGGATTTGGTGATTCTAATAAAATATTTTTATTCCACAGTATGAATATGCATATGCCTTTGGATTTTATTGTAATGCTGTATATAGCGCAGAGCCCGGGAAACGATATCAGCAGTCTGCAATATTACTATAATCAAATTGAAGTGGCAGACCAACAGCTGGATGCCGTATTGAAAGCCGGAGTTGCGGAGAATCATCTGCATAAAGGGGTATCTGTCTCTTTTTTTGAGATATGGGAAGCATTTATGCTGCCCTTGAACAGTCGTTCCATAGATGCAATAAAAAGGAATACTCTTATATTAGGCAACAGGAATCTGACTACAGGAGAAGTGCTTTTCTTTATTCTGACTGCGGCGATTGTCCGCATCTGGCTTGCACTGGCATTTCAGGGAAAGTATTGGCGGGATAACAGGCTGGACGAGCTTGTGGAACGATTTGCAGACGGAAAGGGTCTGAGGGAATTTTACAGGAAACAGTGGGACGGCATGGGGGAGAAAGAAAGCAGGGATAAGGTTCTGTCCTATTGTCAGGAACAGTGGGAAACCGTATTGCAGATCCTTCCCAGACAGCCGGAGGAGCGAACGATTATGCAGGAAATTTTCCATGTGCAGGAGAAGCTGCACACTTCGGATGAAACAATTTTCCTGTTTTATGGAATGAAGTATCTGGGAGAATATGGGAGAGAACAGGGACGTCAGATGTCCGGGAGAGTAGAGTGTGTGGTCAAGTGCCTTCTGCAGTATCTGCGCATCAAAAATTATGTATTTGGCTGTACCGTGCAGAAGAAAAACGTGAGAGGGCTTGACTATTTCCAGAAAGAATACTATGAAAAGGATGCAAGCCTGAATAAATTCTACGCAGCTGTTTTGGCCAGCCTGTACAATAAGGGAAACAGGGTTGCCTATTGGGAACAGGCGATGAGAAAGCAGTTTCATAACCGTGATTTGAAGCAGATTGAATTTCGGACGTCAATAGAAGAGAACGAAGCGTCATTCCGGAAGGATGTAAGCAATTTTCTGGAGGCATACTACAATGTAATCAGGGAAGATTATTGTCATAAGGAGAATAACGGTTACAGGGTCTATCGCGCATTTCCGAGAGTTGGCCTGGTTTTTCATCTTCTGAAAAGAGAGGATGGAACAATTCCAAACAAATGTTTTTTAGATGGGATTGAGGAGAAAGAAAAGCTGCAGTTTGGCCTTCTGGAAGAAAAATATGTGGAGCAGATTAGGATTATGCGCAGGCTGAGAAATCAGATTCCGGGACTTGACCGCTACATTGTGGGAATTGATGCTGCAAGTCTGGAAAACGCGACACCGGTGTGGGTTTTCACCAAAGCTTACAAGGAAGCCAGAGATAGCTCTATAGAAAAAGTAGGGTATGGGGAAAACAGTATCCAGAGCCTGAGATTTACCTTTCATGCAGGAGAGGATTTCAGACATATTTTGTCGGGATTGCGGAGAGTAGATGAAGCAGTTACCTATTTGAAATTCCATGCGGGAGATCGGATTGGACATGGCACTGCGCTTGGCATTTCACCGGAGCAGTGGCGGCGTTATAACCCCTTTGTTGTATTGCCCAGAAGCGAGGCCCTGGATAATTATATTTGGGCGTATTATGTATTAAGCCAGGACATGGTGGAATGTAATTCCACATTGATTGCCTATCTGGAAGGGAGGGTATATGAGCTTGCAAAAGGGATTTATGGCAAAGCACAGAATATTTCCTTACAGGTATTGATAGAAGGGTATTTGAGAATGTTTGATACAGAACCCGGTAGTTATGATAAATGCAGGGATGCGGAAGACATTGGATTTTGCAGAGAGGTCAGGGAGGGCGCATGTGAAGAGATTTTATGGAACGGCGAAAAGATTGCCCTGGCGCGGCATTGCAAAAAATTTCTCACGGAGATGGAATGTCCGATTCATTACGAAGTTACGAAACAGGATATTCAGATTACGGAAATGCTGCAGAAAATATTATGTCAGAAGCTGAGCAGAAAAGGAATTGTTGTGGAGGTGAATCCATCTTCCAATGTGGCTATTGGAGAGGTGGATAAAATTACGGATCACCAGATTTATAAATTGAACAGACCTGGAGGAGAAGATAATGTGATGGTCTGCATTAATTCCGACGATCCCATGGTATTTCACACCAATGTATCAAACGAATTAGCATATATCTATTATGGGATGCTGAATAACGATGTCAGCAGAGAAACTGCGTTAGCGTGGATTGACAGAATCAGGGAATGCGGAGTTCAGTCTTCCTTTTTGCAGGGAGAAGATACAGACCAGCAGATATATGACAACCTGGAGAAGATACTTAAAAGATTGTAATCATATCTGTTGGCAGAATCCAGGCGGCACAGCCTTCAGATGAAAACAGAATAAAAGAGAATAATATGAAAACAGAGCGCAGGGGAATCGCCGTTCCATGCGCTCTGTTTTTGTGTCACAGTGAAAGTCTGTGGCTCTATACAGTCATTGTAAGGCTTGTAGTATTCGAAGAGATTCTATTGCCATATAAATTCTCCTGTCCGAAAAATACATAATAAATCATGGATAAAATGTAAAAGATTGAAGTGAATCCAAATAGATTACACAGAATAAGCCCATCTGCGAAGCTGAGAATAGCATTAATTCCATCTAACTTTCCACGGAAATTTAATAATATTTTATCACACATCATGTTGATTGGCAATAAGTTTACAAATTTTTAACCCGTTTGGTGTGTTGGGCCCGGCAAATCTCCATAAAAAATCCTGAATCGGATACCGGGTGGTAGTTTCCGGGTCATATTCGTGGTCAAAATCTTTGGAACAGACTGTATGCGGCATGAGGTCTGTTTGCCGTCACATGAAAATACAAGGAGGATAAACTATGGCAAGGCACGGTGAGAATATCAGGAAGCGAAAGGATGGACGCTGGGAGGCGCGCTATCAGGTCTTTGACGCGGACAGAAGCCGGAAAGTCTACCGTTCCGTATATGGAAACAGTTACGAAGCAGTAAAAGAGAAACGGTCTGCAGCGATGCTTAAGTCGAATAGTCCTGATGATATCAGGACCTGTAAGGCCGTCCGGTTTGCCCAGGCAGCGGAAGAGTGGCTTGAGATGATAGCGGATAAGCGCAAGTATTCCACTTATATGAAATACAGGAATATTTACAAAACCCATTTGGAGAAGGTATTCGGTTCCTGTCTGCTGTCGGATACCCCTGGGTTGGAGCTGCAGTTGAAAATAAATGACCATTTATCCCAGGAGAAGCTGTCTGAGAGCATCCGCAGAAGTATCTGCTGCATTGCCAACCAGATCCTGTCGTTTGCGGGAGAGAAATATTTCGTATGCATTCCTGTCCTGAAACTGCCGGAGATAAAGCATACACCCAGGCAGCCAAAGACGCTTTCAAGAGCCGAGCAGTCCAGACTCCTTGCCGTTGTCTGCAACCGTATTGCCGGTTCCGGAGATTTGGTCAGCGGAGATGAAACCGTTGATGCCAGGCCAGGGGCTCGGGAAGTCTCCGAAAAATGTAAAACCGCCATTTTGCTTTGTCTCCACACAGGGCTGCGTCTGGGAGAACTGTGCGCGCTGAAATGGGGGGACATAGATTACAATAACAGAACCCTGACGGTAAACAGGACGGTTCAGCGTGTTGCCGTGGAGGGCCATATCTCAAAGACCATTCTCATGGAAGCCGATCCGAAAAGCGAAAGTTCCAGACGGATTGTTCCCCTGACTGCCAATGTCTTAAACCGCCTCTGGGAGCTAAAGGGGGACAGGCCCTATGTGTTTGGCGAAGAGAAGCCGTTGGATCCAAGGACAATGCAGTACCGCTTTAAAAGACTTCTGAAGGAGGCCGGGGTAGGCGACAGGAATTTTCACATTCTGCGCCATGTGTTTGCCACTAACTGCATCGGAAACGGCATGGACGTAAAAGCGTTAAGTGAAATACTCGGACATGCAGATGTAAAAATCACATTAAACCGCTATGTTCATCCAACCATGGACACAAAGAGGGAACAGCTTGACATGCTCTCGGACTATTATGGTCAGATTTGTGGTCAGGTGGCATAAGGGGACACGAAAATACGGGGATTCAGACTGTATTTCGCAGATGGGCTTATTCTGCGAAGGAAAAGGAGGAGAAACATCAAATAATAGATAGCTTACCAGAAAAGCCGGAAGGACAGCAAGGAGATATTTGGACGATATGAGTTTTGACAGCTGGAACAGCAGTAAAAGAGGTGAAACCATGGAGTCGGAAGAGAAAACAGGACAGACTGAGTCTGAACAGCATAAAACAGCAGGACCATCCCCCGGGGAAAAAGCCTCCGGGAAGGCACGCCCGAAGATCGGGATAGGATACCGAGTCGCCGGTCTGCAGGTGGAGGAGGCCACGGGACAGCGGAAAAACGGATATATGATATGGAGATGCCGCTGCGGCTGCGGCGGCGAGATTCTTCTGGACACCCGCTGCCTGCAGAGAGGAACCGTCACGGACTGCGGCTGCATGTCCAGGGTAAAGCCGGGACAGCGGGACATTACCGGACAGCGGTTCGGTATGCTGACTGCCCTGGAGCCTACGGAGCAGATATTATACGAGTCTGTAGTCTGGCGCTGTATATGTGACTGCGGGAACGAGATACATGTCCCACTCCGCCAATTGACACTGGGATATCGGAAGAGCTGCGGCTGCCTGAGCCATCCTTCCAGAAAAGACTATATCGGCAGACGCTTCGGCAGGCTGACGGTTACGGATTATGCCGGCAAATGCGCCGGAATGCACCAATGGAAATGCGTCTGCGACTGCGGGCGGGAGACTGTGGTGGGGCAGACACGCCTCCAGTCGGGAAAGACCAAGAGCTGCGGCTGCCTGCAGTCGGAAATCTATCGGAAAAATTTAAAACTTATAGACGGCACCTCTGTGACCATACTGGAAGCCGGAAAGAACCACAGGCTGATTGCCACCAATACAAGCGGGCATACCGGCGTCTACAGGGATAAGAAGCGCAGCAAATGGATCGCCCAGATCACCTTCAAGGGAAAGACCTACTATCTGGGTTCCTATGACGACAAACTGGAGGCGGTGAAGGCCAGGGAACAGGGCGAGGAGATGCACGAGGATTTCCTGGAATGGTACTATAACGTAACCCGACAGGAAAAACATGCGCAGCAAAAAATGACATATAAAGAGGTGCAAGTAAATGAATGGGAAAAAGAGTATCAGATTTGAGCTTCTGGGCCTGTTTTCCTGGGGAAAAGAGGAAGACGACGAATGGAGACGGAAGACTGCGGGCAAAAAAGAACTCTCCCTTCTGCAATATCTGATTGTAAATCACGCAAGGAGCGTTTCTTCGGAGGAGCTTATCGAGCGTTTCTGGGCGCAGGGCAGCAGCGATCCCATCAATGCGCTGCGGGGCATGATTTATAAAATCCGGAAATATCTGCGAGAAATGTTTCCCGAAGAAGAGAACATGATTGTCACCAGGCGCGGCAACTACGGCTGGAATCCGGCGCTGCAGATAGAACTGGACTCGGAAGAATTTGAACAGGCCTGCAGGGAAGCCAGGCGGCAGCCCGAGGCGGCGGCAGAGCTGCTTTCGCAGGTTCTTCCTATATATAAGGGAGACTTTCTGGCCGGGAATGACAGCGACTGGGTGATACCCGTGAGACGCTACTACCAGACCCTCTACCTTGACGCCTGCAGGGAGGTGCTTCCCGCCCTCCAGAAGCAGGAGCGTTGGATGGAAATCATAGACGTCTGCGAGCAGGCCCGGAATGTGGACTTCGCTGCGGAAGATTTTGTAATCTCCCAGATGCAGGCCCTCATTTCTATGGGGCAGTCCGCCCGCGCCATGGAACAGTATACACACTACAGGGAACGTCTGTGGGAGGAATTTCAGATAGCCCCTTCGGAACAGATGGAACAGACCTATGCGTTAGCCTCCTGCATGGGCAGGGGCGCCCCGGGAAAGGGTGATATTCTGAAAATGGTCACCGAGGAAGAGAACGACGGACGCGCCTTTTTCTGCACATTTCGAACATTCCAGAAGATCGTGGCTTTGGAGAGACGCCATCTGTCCAGGACCAGAGGCGCATCCACCCTGATGATTGTGGGACTCGGCAACCAGGTCATACCCGGTACGGATGCCAGGCGCCTGGAACGCGTCCTGTTGGACAGCTTAAGGGCAGGTGACCCCGTGGCCAAACTGGACGTTACCTCCTATGTCCTGATGCTGCCCGGAAGCTCTCCCGCGGATGCCCGGACGGTTGCGGAACGGATAGACAGAACTTTCCGCAGAACCTACTCCCATTCCAGGGCCAGTCTCTCTTTCCGGACGGCCATTCTGGAAGGAAATCAGAATACAAACGATGCAAAATAGCCGGAATACTATATGTTGAAAAATCTCCAAAAGTAATGGAAAACTAATGCTTCTCGGATAGAGTAGAAATAAATCAAGAGGGAAGCGGGGACGGAAATCGAAAAGTCTCCGGGAAAACGGTAAAAAAGAGGTGAGAAGAGCATGAAATTAAAAGGGAAAATGTTACCCTGCGGAAGCCGGGAAGCTGTCGTCACCGTGTTATCCTATAAAAACGGCATCATGGACGGATACCTGCAGCATCCACGACTGCAGGAAAAAGAAAAGATACACAGCCTGTCCCAGATCATTCTGCTCTTAAACAGCCTTGTGGACCTGGAGGACTGCCCCAATCCATCCCTTCCCCTCATTCCGTTGGAACATGAGGAAGACGGGAAAAAGTCGGTTTTCCGTATTCAGATTCTATTCCGGGAGCACTACTCCTGGCAGGGCAGGCTTATCTGGCAGAATGAGAACCGGGAAGTTGTATTTAGAAGCGTAGTGGAGCTGCTTCAGCTCTTTGATGAGATTCTTGGCGAATAAAAGGAGGATGCAATCGATGAAACTCCATAGAAACAGAAAAAAGAACAATATCAGGAAACTGATCAGCCTGGCGCTGGCATGCTGTATGACCCTTTCCATGGGTTCGTCCTATGTAAACGCGGGGGAAATGGGTATTGCCGTGGAAAGCAGCGCGGCAGTGCAGGAGTCCCGTGAGGCGGAATCTGTTCCGGCTGCAATGACAGAAGCCGACAATCAGGATGTGAGTCATCAGGATGTTCCCTCCGATGAAAGCCAGGAGCAGCCTGCAGATACGGGAGAGACGCCGTCCGATGCGGACCAGGGTTCCCGGAGTCCGGATGACCAGAACCCTGTTGACGGAACCACGGCTGACGGAACCACCGACAGCGCCGTTCAGCCGTCCCAGACGCCCACGGCCCCTGAAGGGGAGTCCAACGGAAGCCAGGACGCAGGGGATTCTGTACCGCAGCCTTCCGAAGAGGAAGGGCAGCAGGAACCCGGCAGCGAAAGCGGTGTCTCCGTAGACGGAATGCCTGCGGATGAAACTTCCGCTGACGGAAGCCAGGCCCAGGATGACAGGCTTCCCGGTACAGAGACCGGGGAAGGGGAAAGCCAGGACGGCACGGAACTGCCGGGGAGTGAAGACGATTTGTCAGTACAGGACAGCCTGGCTGCGGTTCCGGAAGATGCGGCAGGCGCAGCCATGTCCCTTAGGGGCCTCGGCGGCGGTAGTGTTTCCGACAGCCAGTATGGCTTTGATGCTTATTATGTAAATCAGCGTGATCCGTATAACGTAATGTTGGATCAGAACTTTAACCTGAAATACCAGATGGAATTTCATGCCAGCCAGGACTATGAGCCGGGCACGGTGGTGATTCGAATAGAGTCCGAACTTTTCAGGGACAGAAACGGAAACTCCATTCTGCCCACGGAAATCGGCGTCCCCCAGGGAAGCCTGGACGCACCGTCATCCAACCGCAGCACGCCTTTTAACTATTATTATGAAGATCAGTCTCTGGTGTTTTTCAATTATAAGAAAATAGAGTCGGGTACCAATGCAGCATGGCAGGTACTCTACAAAGACCAGAAGCTGATGGACATTACAGACGGGACAGAATGGACACTGTGGCCCCGGATATCTGTGGACGGGGGAGCGACATACCAGGAAAGGACAACGCTTAGCGGACAGATAGATTCCGCAGTGTTTCTTGAAAGCGTTACCAAATCCTATTATACGGAGTCAGGGCTTAACTATACGCCGGGGCTGTATACCCTTTCACAGGTGAGAAGGTATATCAGCGGGGATGTGGACAGCAGGTTTTTAAACAGTGACGGCAGATTGAATACCGCTGACTGGCGCTATGTGGTCTGGGATGTCAGGGTAAAGGGTACGGCCACACAGCCCTGGGACATGGTTATTACGGATATGCCCGGCAGCAGCGGAGAGGTGGTGGGGTATAAGGATAATTCAGACAGCGCCACAGCCTATAAGCTTCCCATCGGGCAGGTTGGGGAGGACGGAACGGCTCTGCGGGATCAGAGGGAAGAATCCTGGGGAAACCGTTTTTATGTAGTGACGGCATATCCTGCCGATGCAGCAGAGGACGGCACGCCGGTACAAAATGACATTACAATCAGCCTAATCCCCGTAGACGGGCAGGATGCCGCCACAGAAGGGTCTTCCGGCACAGCTACATGGACATATAAGAACTATGACTGGTCTTACAGCGGGAATATCATCGGTGTTCATAAGGAAACGGACAAGACGGTATATACGGGATGGTTGGATGCTTACAGGCTGTCAAAGGTAAACGGAGCGGACTACGGCGACATGCCTTTTACCACCACAGGACATATGTATGGTTATTCCTACACCCACAGGACTGACAGCAGCACCGAGTACACAGTGGGAGATTATATCCCGGGCACATACTATACCCTCACCACTGTAGACGACTTCATGTACCTGTACGCCGCGGCCGGTGACGGGGCGATAATGGACGGGAGTGATTATTATTTCTCCGCCGTGAATATCACCCAGACAGATTACGGCTACGATGTATGGGAAGACCAGAAGGTGGAGTCCGAACTTACGAAGGTAGATGCGGGTTTACTGCCCGATGTATTGAAGGACGGGAACGATGTAAGAAGCAGAGCGCGCATTTACGCAATGTTGGCAGCTCCCAATGAGGCGAATCAGGGAAACGCAGATCCGCAGGGATGGGTACTGATCGATATCGTGGATGTGGATGCTTCCGGCAGGATGTCCTACGCTTTTTCAGATGAAGTCATTGCGCAGCAGCCCTGGCGGGTAAAGGTGGAACACGATACCATAGACTACGAAACGATCTGTAAGATTGACGTAAAAGTACGCATCAAGTCCTCCTCCTCTAAAATGGCGGAGATTCTTGACCTGCGGAATAATGCAGAAACCAACGAGAAAAGCCCGGAGGTTAAGTTTGAGAATGTGTCAGGCGTTATGGGCACGGTCCATCTGGCAGACGGAAGCGTCGTCTATTTTACGGATTCTGACGGAAACAGCGGTTCCACCAATTACGGCGAACCCGGACTTGCGGAGGCAACGAAAGCCTTATATCAGGATAACAACGGCGAAGGGATTCTCCTTGTCCGCGACAACGCATACCGGACGGTTACATGGCTGAACGAGACGGCTGCTTCCTTTAAAAAAGCAGGCAGCACAAACGATGTGGACAATAACCGGGTATTGGTGGACTATTATCTGACGGCATATGACGGTTATGAAATATACGACAGGAGCAGTCTCAACTACCTGCGTGAGGAAGATCAGGATCTGATTTCTCCGGGCAGAAGCCATGTGGTATTTTATGATCTCCTTCCCTATGGCATGCAGTTTGATGCCTCTTATCCCATAACGGCAGGCCGGATTACCGATTTGAGCAGGGATGTCTACCAGACACAGCCCAAGAGTTGGGACAGCGCGCAGGTTACGGTTACGGTGAACCCGGAGAAGGATATCATCACCAATTACCGCGGGACAGGGCGGACGATGGTAGTATTCCACATAGCCTTTGACGGGGCGGACGCCACCTCATATACCAACGGAAAATGGATCGAAGGATGGGGCGTAAGCTTCCGGGCGTATTACGAATGGAAGGACATGGATCAGCTCAATCAAGTGGAGATCAATGCCAACCTTAGTGCGTTTATGCCTGATTTCAGTGAAGCGGCAGGCGGCAGCAATAACAGCCATCCGGCCCTTGTGGGACTGAAAACGGAAGTGGATTATGACAACGGTACCCATGGGGATGGGCAGGAAGATCTTTCTACAGTAGATAAGGCATACGCGGATATGGTCAGGGAATATATCGGCGAAAACGGAAAGCCGGTGAAGGGTAATATCGACGGATATAATCCTGTTGACAAAGACGGCAACCCTTATGACACTACTTACCGCAATGTACTCTATGCAAAAAATGAGCTGAAGGACGATGTGGCAACCTCCTCCCAGTCCACCATAGAGAAACTGGTGCGCGCCGATTCGGACCGATTCGGCACCTTTGACAGGACGGCTACCGTGCCCGCAGGCTCGCAGGCAGACGGGTTTTATACCTACGACATCAATGTAACTACTGCCACCGGAATTCAGGATATTGCGGTATTTGACAGGTTGGAGCGGGCGGCTGTGGACCGGAAGGGAAGCAAGGATCCCTTTGCACCCTTTGAGGAGAATACATGGTCCGGTACTTTCCAGTCCCTGGATACCACCGGACTGGATAAACGGCAGATTCCGCATACGGTCTATTACAATAGGATGGAAGATGCCGCCATAACCACGGGCAATGAGACACCGGAGAGCATTCTCAATGCAGGAAACGGGTGGTATGAAGAGAAGGCCTTTGAGAGCATGCTCCAGAAAACGCTTGGTGATAAATACAGCGGAAGATGGCAGGATTATGTGAAAGCAGTGGCGGTGAAACTGGATCCCGGGTATAAATTGGAAGCGAATCATTCCATATCCTTCCGGATCAGGATGAAGGCGCCCATGGCAGGTGAGCTGGAGGAGGGCAGCAGCCTTTCCACCTATAACAATGCCTCCTTCTCCTCCTTTTCAACCACTGACGAAACCAGAAGTACGGTTACAGGCAATTCCGTCAAGGTAACTGTAAGCGCAGAGGAGACACTGGAGGTTATCAAAGAGACATCCGGACCTGTGCCCGGCGCGCGCCAGGATGAGAATTTTGAATTCCGGCTTTACAAAGAATATACATACGATAAAGAGACCGAAAAGCAGTACCTTGCCTACACGGAATACAAACTCTATAAGTTCGAAGACGGCCAGTGGAAACCGCAGGAAGGTTTATACGCCACTGACGGAAACGGATACCTTTATCTGCACGCCGGGGAAAAGGCTGTCTTTGAAGCAGCCGATGCCGGACGCATCCGGGTGAAGGAGACGGAGAATATATTCTGGGAGTCCGAGACAAAGGAAGAGGTGACGGAAGATCCGGACAGCGGGAAGACCGTTCACAGCGTAACGGTGACGAATACCTATCGGCCCGTGCTGTATATGCAGAAAAAGCTTTCGGCAGTACCGGAGGGGATGGATGTAAGCGGAGAGAGCTTTACTTTCCGAATCGAAGTTAAGAAGAACAACAACTACTTTCCCCTTGCAAATGCGGAATTCTGGTATGTGAACAGCATACGCCTGGACGGAGGCGCACCGGAAAAACTGAAATCCGGACTTACAGATGACCAGGGCGAGTTTACGCTAAGGGAAGGCGAGATCATCGCGCTTTTCCCCGGAGCCGTGGGAACGGAATACAGGATAACAGAAATTGGTTCCGGAGATAACTGGATTTGCGAGGATGATACCATAACCGGCGCAACGATAACCGGAGGAAGCAGCAAGAGCATAACCAACTATTATAAATGGAAGGAGCTTCTGCTGACCAAGGACATCACCCATCAGACACAGGAGGACTATGACGCGGCGCCGCAGCCGTTTACCTTCTGTATCAGCGAAGTGGGAACGGATGCGGAAGGAAAGGAAATTCTTACGCCTGCAGCCGGAAAGGAATGGGTGCTGTTGGATAAGGACGGAAATGAGATTACAGGGACGTCCGACGATAATCAGCCCGGAAGCGGCGTGGGCGGAGAAGCTAATCCGACATCGGGAACGCTTGACCAGGAAGGCAAATTTACCTGCAATATGGGATTCCGGACTGTCAAAATCAAAGGCCTGGAGGCAGGCAAGACCTATCGGATCGTAGAGCTGACGGAAGGAATCTCTGCGGAAGACGGGAAACCGCTGTATGTTCCGGCGGACGGGGGCAGTGCCACGGCACAGATGCCTGTTTACAGTACCAGAAAGAATGTGACCATTACCAACGACTACCGGAAGCGGCCGCTGTCAGTGACAAAGACCGTGGTTAAGACCCGGGAAAACGGACTTCCCACAGATCAGTGGACGGAATATTTCCGCTTTACGGCTACGGTGAACGGGAAGGATTTGCCCAAGGGGACACCGTACACCGTGACCAGGAGAGGCAGCGATGAGACAGTGACACGCTATGTGGGCAGTCTGGAGGGGATGGACTCTAACCAGATTCTACTGGCAAACGGCAGTCTGATAAAGGCACTTGCGGACAATGAATTTATATTGGCGGACGGTGAGACGGCTGTTTTCAAAGATGCGGGCATGTTGGAAGATACCATTATTGTCAGTGAGGTAGATAACGACAATCAGATATACCCCGCAGACAAGGGCCCTTATACGGATACACTTTCCGGAGACGGCAGTGAGGCATCCTTTGTGAACGGGGAAAAGGGAAGTCTGCTGATCGGAAAAGAATATGTGGGCCTGGACGAGGTAGGAAGCAAAGCTGTTGAGGAATTGAGGTTTGGTGGGGGACTGATGCCTTCCGGAGAGAATGGAACTGTAGGATTTGTCCTGCGTATAACCGACAGCGAAGGCACTTATGTATGGCCGGAAGTTCCGACTACAGTTAACTGTATTGACAGAGAGGGCTATATCTACCAAAGAACGTATGAACCCGGAGATTCCATATCCGTGACACCCTGGGAGACGATCGTTATTCCCACAGGGGAGGGAACCAGTATTCCTTCGGATGCCCAATATACCCTGATTGAGACGGAGGAAAGCAGAAAGCGGATCATTCAGTATTGTTTTGAGGAGTGGATTGATGACCGTGTAAGTCAGATGGACTACTGGCTGCAGATCAGCCAGAGCGCAGCGTCGGATGTGCTGGCCGAAATGAAAACCGTCAGTGAGAGACCTTCAGCCGTCATCTGCAATGAAGTAAGCAGTATCGGAAAAAGGGGAGAGGGTTCGATTCAGGGAAAGAGAATGACTTCCGAATCAGATGAAGTGCCGACGGGCAAAAAGTTGGTATGGCGCCTGGAACGGTATGACCGTGGGAGCGGTGCATGGCTCCCGGCATCGAAAATACCGTATTTGATTTTCAGGAATACAGGATTTGGGCCTGAACCGGTTTCCAGAGAGGTTGAAACCACCAAAGAGGATGGACGGATTACGCTGTATAAGTTGGAAGGCGACAACTATCCACAGGTTTGGTTTCCCAAGGATCGGGTGTACCTGAATCTTTACAGGCAAAGCGATATAGATAAGCTTCTTGAGAGCCTGGAGAATGGAAAAGACTTGCTGCGCCTGGTGGAGGTGCCGGAGGAGTCCGATGCCGAATGGGGCATGTTGGTGGGGTATGATGAAATTATCTCACTGGAAGATAATGGAGACATAGGAATGATGCCCCAGACAAATTTGACGGAAGAGGAGGCGCCGACTCTGCTGAAGCAGTCAGTGCAGGAATGGCATGGCACAGAGGAAGAAGACAATTATCCGACAGTGGGGGGATCCGGGACACGGTACAACATGGATGTACCTCCGGAGAAGACCTGTGCGTTTGTCAATTCCAACACCAGAACATCAGTGGAAATCGAGAAATATATGAAGGGCAGTTCCGATGCATTATTTACCATGGTATTGGAGCAGGTCATTTCCACTTCCCTGGGAAAAGGGGAGACAATTACGAAGGATAATTACAAAGATGCGATTGCTGCCACCAGACCTGGAGCCGGTATTCCCTATACCGTTTATAATGCCGACGGCAGTGCGGCGGGAAGCGGCGTGACAGATTCCGGCGGGGAGCTGAAGTTGGAGGCCGGGCAATATGCCCGTCTGGAAGTACCGGACAGCACAATGTGGACCGTCTCGGAGAAAACATCGGCTTCCCCCAACTACAGGCTGACGGATCTGCAGCCGGAATCCGGTGACGTGAGGCTGACGAAGCTGAATGAGAACCTGATGCTGATTCACCTTCCGGCAAAAGTGATTCCTAAGATGTACAAAGTGGAATGGTACTCCGCCTGGAATGGAGAGCTGCTGAAGAGTGAGACAAGAAGCGGCAATGTTGGGGAAATAGTCGTAGTCACGGAAGAAGATAAGCAATATGGGGCAGACGAGGGATACCGCTTCAGTAGGAAGAACTGGAATAATATTGAAGGCGGAATGCTCAATATGCAGACGGAGACTGTCCTTAAGCTTTATTTTGACCAGGAAGTGGCGTATACGATAGAAAGGTATCATATTGAGGGAGATTTGTTGGATGAAGAGCCGATCAAGAGAGTGGGGGTTGCGGGCAATACAATAGAGGTTACCGACGAGGATAAGAACTTCGGTTCCGGATATAAGTTTGATGAGGGTAACCAGGGCAACATTGAACAAACTCGACTGCAGCCTGGTGGAAGGAATGTGCTTCGCCTGTACTTCAGAAAGATTGTAGACGCCAAGATAAAGGTGACCAGAGAGTATTACCTATATGGTGAAAAGGTAGCAGGCATTAACGTAACGAAAGAGTTTGAAGGGGTGGAAGGTGATGTTATAACCGCAGAGTCACTTAGTCAGAAGTATTCGGACTGGAATAAATGTTCAGTTGACGGCAAGACTTTTGAATTCCGGTTATCGAATAGCAATCACAGCATCCAGTTAGAGGCAGAAGAGACTGAATACGCCATAACCCTGAAATATGAGTACAAAGTATATGAAGTGCGATACACGGACGGCACAGATGGCTCGATTTTTGGAGCACAATCGCGTAACTGTTGGGAAGGAGAGAGGACTCCCGAATTTAACGATGGCAAGGAGCCTACCCGGACGGGCTATAAATTTGCAGGATGGCAGCCGGTTTTCAACCCGTATGTATCTGGGGGTGATGCGGTATATTCGGAAACGGAGCAGAAATGGATAATTGAATACAAGGCCACATGGCAGAAAAAATGATGGAAAGGAGGATTGGAGGCTGCTGATCCTTAAGGCCTTCAAGAATAAAACAATGAAAAAAGTGAGAAAAATGATATCCTTCCTGACCATTCTCTGTTGTCTGGCAGGAAGCATGTTCCCGGCATATGCCGCGGAATCCTCGGGAGCTTCTGTTTCCGGAGTACCAAGAGTGACATTTACCAACGAACCCAATAACTCACCGGATCTCTTTGTCTCAAAGATTGTGGAAAATACGGTTCCGGGCGCCCAGTATGCGGCGCCGGAACATGCCGCATATCGGTTTGTACTGAAGATAGGCGGCGAGGTTGCGTCCAATGTGAAATACCGGCTCATTGATTCGGAACACGGGGAAGTCACCAGAAAGACATCCGGGGGACGGGAAAAACCTTTCACAACAGACAAAACCGGGGTCTTTGAACTGGAAGACGGCCAACAGGCCTGGTTTGAATATGTGGGTACCGGAGTGAAGTATGAAGTGGTGGAGCTGGATGCCTACCAATGTCCTGTAACGGATACTGACGGGAATGAGATAGCGGTTAAGGACGGCTATAAGCTGTACGACGGAGAGGGGAACTTACTGCGGGGTGAAATCGAATACCAACTGCGGAGCCTTTCCGGAGACGGTTATCTGCAGAAGGATCCCACCTCGGACAATTATGTTACGGGCGGTGTTTCCACCGGTGAGAAAACCATACTTCTGAACGGAAGCAGCGAGACCTTTACAAACCGCTATACCGGCAGTGGAACCGGAGAGAAGACTACGCTGAAAATCAGCAAGGCGATTTCCTTCCCCCCAGGCTATACGGTTCCGGAGACACCGGATTTCCGGTTTAAGGTGGAACTGGACGGCCGCCCTTATGGCGGAAAAGAGTACGCTGTCATTGACACGGCAAGCGGAAATCCCGTCATAGACCCGGAGACGGAGGCGCCTCTTATGGGGACCACGAGCGAGGACGGCTGTTTTACCCTGAAGGGCGGACAGACGGCTTCCTTCGGAGAAGTTCCTACAGAACTTGACTATAAAATTTATGAATTGTTGGAAGACGGCATGACGGCGGCGTCCGACACTGAAGCGGGAGACGGCGCGGAGGCAGATGAGGATGCTGAAGCGGCCGCAGGGTTCGGAAGATGGTGGGCCGTGGGCGGCACGGAACACAAGGGTTCCACACAGGCGCCGCTCACATGGGTAAACTTTAATAACGCCAATGTCTCTTTCGTAGTGACAAAGCGAATGGAGGATTACAGCAAACCGGATGTGACCTTTTCCTTCCGTCTGGCGGATGAGAAAAACAACGCATTGGCAGGAGCTGCGTATTACCTCTATAATACCACGGGCATTCCCGTGTATGACGAAAAGGGAAAGCAGGCAGCGGGAATAACGGATTCCGAGGGCAGCTTCCTGCTGAAACCCGGTCAGGCTGCCGTATTTGCAGGCATGGAGCCGGGGAAATCCTTTAAGGTCACCGAGACCAGGAATCCTGACTATGTGCAGGTTCTGCCGCTTCCGGACAGCGATACGATCTATTCGGTGCCTGTGGGGGGCCAGATTCCGTTTGTGGATTTTGTCAATAAGCCTGCGGATAACCAGGGATCCCTGACAGTGACCAAGGAACTGACCTATCAGGAAGGGGAAGGACCTCTGGCAAGAGATGATTTCCATTTTGTGATTTATAAACAGCTGAAGACCGAAGACGATGTGAAGAAAGCTATGGGAGTGAGGGAGATACTGTTTTTCGAAACAGGAAGTGTTACTTCCGAAAACATCCAGGCAGCGGCGGCTAAGGGAAGCATCCTTCTTGTGGGGACGGAGATAACCGGCGGTGAACCCAGTGGGATAGACGACTGCATCCATAAGGCAGACGGCATCTGCTACTATCAGAAAGACGGGAGCCTGTACGAACTTTATGCTCCCCTGGAAAACACCGTATACAGCGTGCCGGAAGGACTTTCCGCACCCACCTATAAAACCGGTTCGGGCAGCAATGCAGGCGAGTTTTCCATCAAGGCCGGGCAGACGGCCAGGTTTGACCTTCTTGCCACCGGATACAAATATCTGGTGAAGGAATTCGGATTGACTGCGGAATACACGGAGATCATGGAGGATTCGCAATATTATAAGGAAATTTATAAGGAAATATATGATCTGTCCCAGACGGCGAATAAGGAATACGCCCAGACAGCGGATCTCACTGGCAGCGGACTTTCCTTCCTGTTTACAAACCGTTACCAGGCGAAGAAGCTGAACCTGAAGCTGACGAAGGCAGACGCGGACGGAAATCCGATCGTGGATGCTCCGGCGCACTTTATGCTGTATCTGGATAAAAGCCAGAAAAATCCGGTTTATGACGATGCGTACCTTGCCACAGATGCCACAGGAATGCTTACTTTCCCGGCTCTGAAGCCAGGCACCTACTGGCTGTACGAGCTGAAGGCGCCCAGTGGATACCGCCTTCTGGAAAGACCCATAGAGATTCGGATTGCATGGGGAACGGACGGGAACGCGGAGGTTCTTGTAGACGGCAGGCCTCTTGCCGAAGAGAGCGACATTGTGCAGGACGGCCATATTGAACCGGGTACCGTGCAGGACGGCGTCAGCACTGCAGACGACACAATCTGTATTAAGGTGATCAACAAAGAATTCTATAAACTGCCCAATTCCGGCGGAATGGGAATCTACTGGTATTCGATCGGCGGTATGCTGCTGATGATAGCGGCGGCCCTGATCTTATATAGAAATAAACATACGGGGGAGGTGCTGAAAGATTGAGAAAGTAGCAAGAGCCGCGAAAGCGGCAAAAGTGCGGGAGACACTGATAACTGAAAGATGTTTCGGCAGCCGTTCCTGCCGGGGAAGACCGGATGCAGCAGTGCCGGAGCGCCCCTGACAGCACAGGCCCGCTGAAGCCGGAGACCGGAGCAGCTTTGCTGTGGATAACCGGAAGCCCGGAAAGCCCGAATCCCCATATGCCTGCATGACAAAAAAGCAGGGACCGGGTAATCGGGACGGACGCAGCAGCGGAAGCGGGAAGGCGTACGCCGGGGGAGCCTGAAAACAGTGCATCCTGAAGTACCAAAGATACATAGAGGACGGATACACGAAAGGCAGCAGAAAACAGAAGCGCTGCAAAGACAGCGCGGTAACAGGCATTTTAACAGAAAGGAAAGAAAAAATGAAGAAAATGAAAAAGATTTTGGCCTTTGTGATGGCAATGGCTATGGTTCTGGGGATGTCGTTGACTTCTTTTGCGGCAGGTACGAACACGACGGAAGCGCAAATCGAAGGCATCGAGGCCGAGCTGAAGGATGGTCAGAACACGATTCATGTAAAGGGATATCAGATTATTCGCTATGATGCGAAGGGCGCTTATGAGGAAGTTATTTCCGGTACGATTGACAAAGATGCCGATGGAAATCTTGCACCTACTGCCGCAAATGCATTGGCGCTTGCAAAGAGAAAAGCAGAGTTGGGGAATCCGGTGGAATTTACAGCTAATGCTGACGGTGTTTATACGGCTTCATCTAGCAATGGTTTGACAGCAGGAACATGGTTGGTTCTGGTTGAAGGTTCTTCCAAATATTTCTATAATCCGATTATAATCAGCTTAGAACAGGGTGCTGACGGATTAAAGTATGGAACTCTGAACCTTGCCACAGATACCTGGTTAGGTTCTGACGGAACGACAACTCTCTACGCGAAGAAATCAGAGCCGACTATCACCAAGACTGCAGAAAAAGAAAAGGAAGGTGATACAGAAGTCGTAGGCACGCAGGTTGGAGATATCTTAAAGTTTACGGTATCTGCAGATATTCCGGGATACATCACCGGAAGTACAGGTATGAAATATTCCATCAAGGACGTATTGACAGGACTTTCTTTAGTAAAAGATGACGAGCATATGCCGGTTGCAACAGTAGGCGGTAGTACAGATACGACTCTGACAGATGCAGTTAATACTGCTATTGTAAATGATGCAGCAAGCTTTACGGTAACGGGTTTGGGCGATACGTTCCTTACTGCAAATGCAGGAAAGCAGATCGTTATCACATACTATGCCAAAGTAACAAGCGCTGCAAAGATTAACGTAGACGAACTGAACAATACTGCAACCTTATCCTACAGCACAAATGACTCAACAGAGGAACATGAAAAGGAAGCCGAGACAAAGCATTATACTTTTGGTATCGACACAGGCGTTAATGGAACCATTGGCGAGGAGACAATTAACAAGACAGGTGAGTTTGTCAAGATTAATGCGGACGGCAAGATTGAATATATAGAGTCTACAGAGTTGATAGAAAAAGGTGAGAAGACAGAGGTTCTTCAGGGGGCGGAATTTGAGCTGCATATTGGGGCTGCTGATGGACCTAAGTTTGGTGACAAATTTACCACAGATGCAAGCGGAAGATTAGAAATTAACGGTCTTGACAGCGATGTGGACTATTACCTGGTAGAGACGAAAGCGCCCACAGGATATACCATTAACGACACCCCTATTAAAGTAAGGATTACTGCTTTGTTTGACGCATCAGATTCTACAAAACTGACAGGCTATACTGTGGCCATTGGAGAGGGCGAAAATCAGGCGATTACGCATTATGGCTATAGTACCGAAACAAAGAAAACCGTTTTGAATACTGAAAATAATGCGTCGAATCCCTTTGGGTTTAAGAATACCAAACTCTCCTCCCTTCCTTCCACGGGCGGCATCGGTACAACGATCTTCACCATCGGCGGCTGCGCCATCATGATCGTAGCTGCAGGCCTGTACTTTGCAAGCCGCAGGAAGTCTTCCAAGTAAGGCTTTCGGAACACATGGCCCGGATAACGGGAAGAACCGTAAACCTTCCGGCCAGGCCGGAAGAACGGAGAAGCAAATAACAGTATCATGTGTACTTTGCAGGATACCGTTACAAAAGAGGAAGGCCGTGGGCGCTGTATGAGCGAAGCAGTGCCCCGGCGAAATCCAGGGAAGCAATTTCAGATACAAAGCGTACGGGAAAGGAATGCTGCAATGTCATTCCGGAATGAATCCGTTTCTTCCGGAATGGCAGATGCATAAAAGCTGCCGGCATATGGTATCCAATGTCAGGCGCACACATTTTTACAGGAAAAATACAACAATAAGGAGAGCCCGGATGAGAAAACATATCACAACCGTCATAGTCTGCATCATGTTCACAGCCGGTCTGTCCCTGCTGCTGTATCCCTTTATGGCGAACCAGTGGAACAACTACAGGCAGTCCCAGCTGCTCACTACCTACGAGGAGGCCGTCACGGAGATGGTGGAGACGGGACGGGTGGACTATGAGGCGGAGTGGGCGCAGGCACAGAATTATAATGAAGACCTGATTCCCTACATCCTGCCGGATTCCTTCTCCACAGCGGAATATCCCCAGGAGGGGGACGCGAAATATCTCTCCTGCCTGAATCTGACAGGGGACGGTATGATGGGATATATACAGATACCGAAAATCAGCGTGAAGATTCCCATTTACCATACCACCAGTGAAGAAGTGCTCCAGAAGGCGGCAGGGCATCTGGCAGGCAGTTCCCTTCCTGTTGGCGGGGCGGGGACACATGCGGTAATTTCGGCCCACAGGGGGCTGCCCAGTGCGGCGCTTTTTACAGACCTGGATAAACTGCAGGAGGGAGATACCTTTTATCTCTCCGTTCTTGACGATACACTCTGCTATGAGGTGGATTTGATTACCGTGGTGGATCCAACGGAGACGGAGGCCCTGGCAGCGCAGGAGGGGGAAGATCTGGTGACCCTTCTGACCTGTACCCCCTATGGGGTGAACAGCCACAGGCTTCTGGTGCGGGGGCACAGGATTCCCTACATGGAGCTTGGCGAAGACGCGATCCCCGCGGCATCCGGTTCCGGTCTGGTAGGGCCCAGTATGCATACAAGTTATCTGCTCTGGGTGATTATCGGCCTGGCGGTGACAGCCCTTTTCATCACGCTCCTCTATCTCTATGACAGGAGAAAAAGGAAGGCGGCGTCCGCAGGGAGGAAGCCCTGATGATGAGGAAGATATCCGGGATTCTTTTCGGCCTTATGTTTCTGGCGGGTTTCGGCATCCTGTGCTATCCCACCATATCGGACCAGTGGAATACCTACCGCCAGAATCAGCTGATTACCACCTATGAGGAAGCTCTTTCGGTTCTGGAACCGGAGGATTACTCCCGGGAGTGGGAGGCGGCAAGGCGCTTTGACAGCAGCCTGACGGCCAACAATATTTACGGTGATGTTTTCGGGGAAGAAGAGGAGACGCTTGAGGACACGGCGTATTGGAAAATACTGAATATCTCCGGGGACGGGGTCATGGGTTACCTGTCCATTCCAAAGATTAATCTGAAGCTGTCCGTCTACCACGGCACTGACGAGAATGTGCTCCAGACCGGGGTTGGGCATTTAAACGGGACCAGTCTTCCCATCGGAGGCGAGAGTACCCACAGCGTTCTGGCTGCCCACAGGGGACTGCCCAGTGCCAGGCTTTTTACAGACATAGACCAGCTCTTAAAGGGCGATATGATATACATCCATGTCCTGGATGAAACCCTGGCCTATGAGGTGGATCAGATTCTGCCCATGGTTGACAAGGACGATCTTGCAGCGTTGGAGGAGGCGCTTAGGATTGAGGAAGGAAGGGATTCCATTACGCTTTTCACCTGTACGCCCTATGGGGTGAACAGCCACAGGCTTCTGGTGCGGGGGAAGAGGGTTCCCTATGAGGGTGAGGAGGAAATTGAAAGCACGCCTGTGGACACCATGTTGGAGGCTGTGCAGAACTATTATATGCTCTACCTGGTACTGGGGCTTTCCGTGACAATCCTCATTATCGCTGTGATGAGATTCTTTTTCCGTTTCGGGAAATCGAAGGACAGGGAGGGCAAGTGACCGGAATGTCAGGGATTTGGAAACTGTGTAAGCAACAAAAAAGGCAGGAGGTAAGGTAATGAAGGGAAGAAGAAAGAAAGGGAGAAGCGTATGCGCTTTGTCTGCGGGACTTGCGGCGCTGCTCTGTGTCCTGACAGCGGGGCCGGGGCCTGCCTACGGCGCAGTCGGTATTGACACGGCCAGGACGGACTGCAGAATCGATTTTACCCTGGATGTGGATACCCTAAAACAGTCCGGAGGAACCGGGAATCTGGAGAGTATGGTTCCGGAGTACAACCAATATTACGGTGAACTGGCAGAATTCCTGGAGGGCGGCGAACCTGGGGACACCGATGCGGCAGAGCCCGGTACAGAGGGCGGGGCAGAAGCGGACCAGGGCCGGAGGGCAATCCGGGTGAACCTGTACAGGATAGCCGACGTGGATGCCGGGGGACAGTACAGACTGCTTCCTGACTATGCCGTATCCGGGGTTTTACAGGGTCTGGAAAAGGCTGATGACAGCACCACGGCAGGAATGTGGTCCGAATGGGCGGCAGAAGCGGCCCGGATGGCTGTGGGTTCAGAGGGAGAGGACGGAAGCATGCAGCCTCCGGCAGCGGGGGAGCGCCAGCCGGACGGCACAGCGGAAATCACCCTGCAGGACGGCGCTGCCGCAGGAGCCGCGGAGAATTTAAGCGTCGGCCTTTACCTGGTCAGCGTGGAGCCTGTGGACACAGGGGATTACCGGTACCGTTTTATCCCGTATCTGGTTTCCCTGCCCAACCGTTCTTACAATGCGGAAGGGGAGGAGGGCGATCAGTGGATTTACGGGGATGAGGAGAACCGCATCTATGTGGGCCTGAAGCCGGAGAGGGAAGACCGCTACGGCGATCTGATCCTGGAGAAGAAGATTACAGCCTACAATGAGACGTTTCAGGGCGCTTCCTTTGTCTTCGAGGTCAAAGCGGTGAAGGATGACCGCGTGGTATACAATGACCTGGTGTCCTTAAGTTTTGACAGCTACGGTACACAGACAGCCATAATAGAGAAGATTCCCGCCGGGGCGGAGGTCACCGTGACGGAAATTTACAGCGGTTCGGGATATACCCCCGCAGACGGGTCTTATGTGAAAAATACAATTATCACGGCAGAGGGCGGCACTGCGAAGGTCAGCTTCGAAAACCAGTATGACGGAACCTACAACGGCGGAAATCCCGGCGTAGTGAATCACTTCGTATATGGGAAGGACGAGACAGGCGGTGAGGAGCTGCAGTGGGAGAAGCGGGAAGGCGCAAGCCATGGAACGGTTGATAACGCCGGAAAATGAGAATGGAGACAGGAGGCTCGGATAAATGAAAAAGAAGAAAATACTGAAAATCCTCGTCCCGGCATCTCTGGCTCTGATGTTGGCGGCGGGAACCCGGGTGCAGGATGCACTGGCTTATTTTACCAGTTATACGGCAGCCCAGGGAAGGGTTCAGGTGAGCCTTTCATTTACGGACACAGAGACCGACGATGATGTGTCGGACTGGACCAAGCATATATCCATCATGAATACGGGCACGGTGCCCTGCTTTGTGCGGGTAAAGGTGCTTGTCAGCGAGAAATACGGGAAATACGTGAGCTACTCTTTCCAGAGGGAGGGAAGCTGGACCCTTGAGGAGGACGGATACTGGTATTATGACGCGGTTTTGAATCCTGGGGAGGCCACGGAGGAGCTTCTGGCCCTTCTGGACAGAATTACTCTGAACCAGGATACGGAGAACGGGGAGCAGCAGGAATTTAATGTCATCGTTGTCCAGGAGGAGACCAGGGCGCTGTATGACGGGGACGGAAATCCCTATGCGGACTGGACTATGAAATGGCAGGATGCGCAAAACAGTGAGGATGCCACAGCTGCAGCCAGGGCAGATACCGAATCCATCGTGGACGGGGAAGGCGCAGGGGATGCGGAAGGCACAGGAAATACCGGGGAGGGCGGACAATGAGGAGAATGAGAGACAGGAAAAAGAAGACGGCTCCGTTGCTGCTTCTGTGCGCCTCGGTGGTTTTGCTGCTCTTGAGTACGGTGGGAAGCACCCGGGCGGCGCTGACCTATTACAGTGAAAACTATGCAATGGAGGTGACGGTGTCCAGTATCGGCGTGACGCTGCAGGAAAACGGAACCCCGGTGAGTTACCGCAATTACTTAAGCGACGACTGGAGCGATTCCGGCGCGGGAGAGCTTCTGGCGGACCTGGTGCCAGAGGGTGAGACCCTGACGCCGGGGAAGCGTTACGCGGAGAGCTTGAGCGTATTCAACAGCGGCGCCATTGACACCTATGTGCGGGTTATCCTGTACAGAAGCTGGCAGGACAGCCAGGGCAATAAACTGACAGCTCTGTCACCTGAACTCATAGAATTTGATCTGGCAGAAGACAGCGGTTGGGTTGTGGATGAAAAGGCTTCCACACCGGAACGCATGGTATTGTATTACACCAAAGTGCTTCCCTCCCAGGAGAGTACCCCTGCCCTGTGCGACGCGGTGGGGATATCCGGTGATATTTTCCGGGAGGTGGATAGGATATCCGTGGAGGAAACCGGGGAAGGGAAAATTTTCCGGACCATATACCGTTATGACGGCTGTTGGATGAACGTGAAGGCGGAAGTGGACGCGGTTCAGACACACAGCGCGGCGGAAGCCATAGGCAGCGCCTGGGGCGTGGATGCGGATGTGGCGGCGGACGGGACGCTGCGCCTGAAATGAGCGGCCGCAGACGATGCTTTCCCGCTGTTTTCCTGAAAACGGTGGGGATTCTTCTTCTGCTGCTGTTGGCGGCATCCTGTCTTCCCCTGACAGTACCGCGTTTTTTCGGATATCATATCTACACCGTGGTCAGCGGAAGCATGGAACCGGCCATACCCACAGGCAGCCTGGTGTACATCAGGGAGGAGAAGCCGGAGGATATCGCTGCGGAAGACGTAATCGCCTTCTACGGGGCGGCTGACTCGGCATCCATCATCACCCACAGGGTTGTGGAAAACCGCGTGGTCATGGGAGAATTCATCACCAAGGGCGACGCCAACCAGGCTCCGGACAGGAACCCTGTACCCTATTCCCGCCTGATTGGAAGGGTGGAGCGGAGCATCCCCGGGGCAGGGAAAATCGCTGAAATATTTACCAGTCCCAAGGGCAAAATTCTGGCAGGATGCGCCGTACTGGCAGCCGTGGCGCTGCAGGGGGCGGGCGCGCTGTTGGAAAGCCGCACAGGAAAAAAGTGCCGGAGCTGATTTGAACAGGCCTTCGGAGCGCCTCTGACAGCCCGGGGGCAGGCACTTATACTGCACACCGGTTAAATTTGCAGTGCAACCCGACTGCAGACCGCCAGCCAAGTACTTTCCAGGGAACACTACTGTAAATCCTGGCGGTCTGCAGTATAACAACGAAATCATGAGGAAACCGCCAATGGCATTCCGGCGGGTCAGGTATGTAAAGCTGGCACCATCTGCGTAAGTCAGGAGGAAATAATTATGAGATCAAACAAGTTTCACCATCTGCTCTGTATGGCTTTGGCGTCGCTTCTGTTTCTGGGAGACGCAGCCACAGTCCGGGCGGAGGAGTATAAAGGAGGAGACTGGGGCGTGGAGTTCACCGGGGAAGGAATGGTGAGCAACTTCACCTCGGCGGATATTTCTGACGCGGTTTATTCCCTGCAGCCGGGAGACAGCGTTACCATCAGCCTGAACCTGGAGAATAAAAGCGGTGTGAGTTCGGAGTGGTACATGACCAACAAAGTGCTTTCCAGTCTGGAGGACCATTCCGAGGATGCCCGGGGAGGAGCGTATGCCTACCGCCTGTCCTACACCGGACAGAACGGCCAGGAGACGGTTTTCTTTGACAGTTCCACCATAGGCGGCGACAGAAGCTCTGCCGCGGGTCTGGGCTTGCATGAAGCAACGGAGAGCATGGGCGAATATTTCAGACTGGGCACGCTGACTCCGGGAGAGAAGGGAATGGTGACTTTAAGCGTGACGCTTGACGGGGAGACGCAGGGAAACGACTATCAGAATACCCTGGCGGACCTGACCATGAGCTTCGCTGTGGACACCCTGAATCCCACTGCAGACGACGGGGACGGAAATCCGGAAAACCCGGAGGACGGAGACAAACAGCCGGGGACGGAAGACGGCCCCCACTCCTATTCCACAGGCGGCGCGAAAACCGGAGATTCCAACAGCCTGGCCCTCTGGTCCTGCATTGCTTTTGCAAGCGGAGCGCTACTGTTGATTCTGGCGCTGTTGGGAATTAGGAAAGGCAGAAAGGGGGAGGCGTCATGAACAGACTGTTAAAAAAGGGAATTTTTCTGGGTAAGGCAGCTGCGTTTTTGTGTGTGCTTCTTGCTTTCGGAACAATAGATGCCAGGGCGGAGGCCTATTCGTACACGGTGACCTTTTATCCGGGCAACCATGGAAGCTTTCAGGGAACGGAACTGGTGTCAGTGGACAACAGCGCTTCCGATTCTGACTATGAAATCAGCAGCGTTGGCAATGCGATCCGTGTCAGCGGCCTGTGCGCCGGGGATGTGGTGGGCTTTGATGCCGCCATGGAAGGCGCAGTGGAACTGGAGGAGGGCAGCCGCTATTACGTGAAGGGCATCCGCGTCAGCGGACGCGACAACAGTACGGTGGACGCATCAGCCTTCCGCGTGGAGGAGGACAGAGACTATGTGGTGGCATACGGCATACGGGGAGACCTGACCTCCTATGTGGTTAACTACCAGGACAGGGAGGGAAATACCCTTGCCCCCAGTCGTACTTATTACGGAAATGTAGGCGACAAGCCGAGAATGGCTTATCTGTATATAGAAGGCTATCAGCCGCAGGCCTATAACCTGACAAAGACGCTTTCCAAAAACGCGGCAGAAAATGTATTTACATTTGTTTACACCAGAGTTTCCGGCGGCCAGACGGGAGGCGGAAACGATGGCGGCGGGGGAACCGGAGGCGATACGGAAACGCCGGGCGGAGGCACTGCGCCGGGACAGACGGGAACCGTTCCCGATGACAACCAGGGCGAAGCTCCGAATCCCAATGAAGGCCAGAATGATGATGCCCAGAATCCGGAGGATGGCCAGGACGGCGGAAACCAGGGCGAGGGCGGAAACCAGGGTGAGGACGGAAACCAGGGCGCCGGGGACCTGGAGGGAAATGAAGAACCTCGTCAGGAACAGGATCTGGACGATAACGATACGCCTTTGGGTAACTATGGCGGTGAGAACGGAGAAGGGAAAGGCCTCTCGGAGTTTCAATTCCCCATGTGGGCATCAGTCGTTATAGCCGTGACAGGAGCCGCAGCAGTGATTGCTGCCCTGTGGGTAACGATTGTCACAAGGAAGAAGACAGGAGCCGGGAAAGAGAAAGAAAACAAGGGCTGACGGAAGGCATTTCCCAAAGCTTGAGTCCGCACCTGGTCTCTCATACAGCACAGACAGCATAAACAGGTGACATAGGCGGGCAGCAAAAACAGGCCATAAGCAGGTGACATAGGCGGGCAGCACAAACAGTCGGCATAGACAGTAGCATGGGCAGGCGGCAGGCAAAAACCGAAAGTGTCCATATAGCGTAAAAAGAGGAATCCCCGGAAGCAGTTGTATCCTTCGGGGGATTCTTTTTATTAACCAGAAAGTTTGCCAAGGCTCAATGTTCTCCGCTTTTTTTGAAACGAAGGAACTTAGACAGGCTTTAAAAAAGTTACCTGAAAAAGTTTAAAATTTCTCTTGCCAAATAGCTCCAGTTATGGTAATATAGTGTCGTTGGGTTATCAGGTTGGTCTGTTGCTTGATAATCTGCCGTTAATTTCAAAGCCGGAAAGGCATAAGGCTCCATGGTCAAGCGGTTAAGACATCGCCCTTTCACGGCGGTAACACGGGTTCGATTCCCGTTGGAGTCATAAATGCGTGGAAGCATGCATACAATTTATTAAGGCGCAGTAGCCAAGCGGTAAGGCGTGGGTCTGCAACACCCTGATGCACCGGTTCAAATCCGGTCTGCGCCTCTTTAAAACCCCGATCAGCCGGGGTTTTTTACTGTTCTTTTTTCCCTGCGATGCCCATGTTTCCTTAAGTTTC
The DNA here is from genome assembly GCA_947367855.1 of uncultured Lachnospiraceae bacterium. Taxonomy (GTDB): domain Bacteria; phylum Bacillota; class Clostridia; order Lachnospirales; family Lachnospiraceae; genus Acetatifactor. The sequence continues at coordinate 35,282 of CANBFE010000022.1, forward strand.
TGTCCTTTTTCGTTTTTTGTAAAGAATATTCTTCTTTTTTACGAACACCGTTTCAGACCGTTTAAAATTGGATACCGCGGCGTATTCCAGAGACAGGAGGACTTCCTTGACTGCTTAAAGAGCATCGGGAGGAATTCGTTCTGGGAAAGACGGAGCTCCAGGAACCTGCGCCTGGTGGCAATCACCAGCGGGAGCAAAATAGAGGAGGAATTGAAGGAGAAGTATGCGGACGAGGGGCTAGATACGGACATCATCACGGACACCATCATCAACACGGGTCTCTTGCTGAAAGTAAGGAACCGCTATCCCCCTCATTTTAAAATAGCCAGCATAGCCGACAGCTTCCCCTGCTCGGTGCGCCGGTAGCTCAGGCAGTTGGCATTGCCGTAGTGTAGTTTCAGCCGCTCGTTCACATTGCGGATGCCGAAGCCGCTGCTTATTTGCAGATCCGTCTCTTCATAGCGCAGAAACGCGTTGAGTTTTTCAGGATCTGCCCCTGCGCCGTTGTCCGTTACGGTGATGTGAAAGCCTTTCGGGACCGGGATTACTTCCACCACAATGGACAGCGAGGGCAGGTCCGGATTGTGCAATATGGCATTTTCCACCAGAGGCTGCAGGGTGAATTTCGGAATCCGGATGGCGGACAGCTGCTCCTCCGGGGCAGAGACTGACAGGGTGATATCCCCGGGGCGCTCCAGTTGGTAGATCCGGATGAACTCCCGGATATTGTCCAGCTTCTGGCTCAATGTGGCAAGAGCATCAGGCTGGGAGATGCTGTAGTGCATTAGATTGGAGATGGAGGAGACGATGTCCGCGATGGAATCTTCCCTTTTGCGCAGGGCCATCCAGCTGACGCTGTCCAGGGCATTGTATAGAAAATGAGGGTTGATCTGGGCCTGGAGGGCGTGGAGAATGGCGGTGCGCTTGGCATGATTCTCCCGGATCAGCCTGTCCACCAGTGCGTTTTCCCTGCGAATCAGGTCTGCGAAGCTCTGGCAGAGCATTTTCAGTTCCGTGTCATGGTATATGTCCAGAAGACTGATGTCAAAGCTGCGTGTATCCTGGATATTTCCGATGAGGCTGGCCAGGGAAATGACCGGCGCGGTGATTTTGCGGGACAGCAGATAGAGCACAGCGATCAGAACGAAAAGGGTCAGGGCCGCGAACAGCAGATAGGGAAGCAGCGCGTTTCGGGCCATGGACTCTATACTGGCATAGGGGGTCAGAAAGGTCAGGGACAAATTGTCGTTCACAGAGGCCCTGCTGATCAGATAACGGTTTGCCGCCTCGGCATTGTCCTGTGAGAGCAGAGAGGACGGAGCACTGCCGGAAGAGAAGAGAATTTCCCCGTACTCATTGGTCAGGAAGATACTGCTGTCGGGCGTGGCGAATTCCAGAGTCAGCTTTTCCAGAAAGGCTGACTGCGGGATGGCGATGACCACGACGCCGATGCTGTGGTTAATGGAGGAATTCAGGTAATAGTTCCAGGCGCATTTGGCATAGCACAGTTCGTCGGTGTCTTTGTTCAGGAAAAAGTAGGGAGACCAGGTGGTTTCCAGGGTTCGCTTGTACCATTCCTCGGAAGCTACATCGCGGGAAGTGTACACATTGCAGGTCCGGATTTCCACCCGCTCGGAAAGTCCACAGGCGTCCAGATGGGCGGCCAGCGGAAAATTGTCGTCGAGATAGAGCAGAAAGCGGCAGTCCAGATTGAATGTAAAGAGCTGTTGGTTCAGGTAGTTCCTGAATTTTTTGCGCAGCAGTTCTTTTGTGCGGAACATGTCCAGAAAAGTTCCTGCCTGCACGTTCAGGCTTTTTCCGATTTCCTCGTCATTGACCAGCTGAAAGGGAACCATGTCGAAAGAATCGATATAGTTTCCGAAAATCGTCTCATTGTATTTCTGCAGATTGGTCTGCTGCTGTCGGATTTCACCCAGCAGTACCGAACGGAAAATAATATAAATCAGAAAATAGGAAATCAAAAGGACAATGGACAATGTGCAGCAGAGAAGCATAAATATTTTTTTGCGCATGGCAGTCTCCTTATCATAGCTGGCAGTTGCGGTATTCCGTGGGGTTCATCCCGGTTCGCCTGCGAAACAGGGACGAAAAGTATCCGGCATCTTCATAGCCGCACAAATGGGCAATCTCGCTGATGGAATGTTTGGGGGAACGCAGCAGCTCACAGGCATGGTTCAGCCGTTTCTCCGTCACATAGCTGTTCAGATTCTTTCCGGCGCCCTGCTTGAAGAGGGTGCTGAGCCAGGAGAGCGTGATGTTCATCTCGTCCGCCATGGCGGAGATGGAGAAATTCGGGTTCGTGTAATGGGCATCGATATATTGCAGGGCATATCGGTAGAGAGCGGAGGTATTATTGCCTTTCTGAGCCAGCAAAAGGTGCAGGATATCGAAATACAGTTCTTCCAGATAGTTTGCCTTGGATACAGGGTTCGGGAGCGCGTACCAGGATTTTAATGTATGTCCCTTGGAGGCGTACAGGGACTGGGGCGTAAAGTGGATCGCGGCCAGATAGTCATAGAGCAGTGCAATCAGGCGGCTTCCCATGATATCGCAGGAGGACTTGTCCCCCATACAGCCGCGGTAGAGAGGGGAGCGGAAGAAATCTTCGATGGCGTTGATATCGTGGCGATGGAGAGCCGCGGTAATCTCCTGGGAGTAATTGCTGTCGGTCATATCGGCGATTTTTCTGCGGGAGTTCTCCCTGGCCTCATACAATTCTGTCAGGATATCCTCCAGTTGCTTCAGCTTCTGCCTGGTCACCGGCTTCAGGATATAGTGATTCACATGGTACTGCATGGCGTTTTTGGCATATTCGAATTCCCGGTAGCCGGAGAGCAGAATAATGGGAATGCCGTTCAGAAGCGGAGATTCGTCGATTTGTCTGGCCAGTTCTATTCCGTCCATATGCGGCATGCGGATATCGGAGATAATGGCGTCCGGCCGACAGCTTTGGAGAAATTCCAGAGCCTGGGCGCCGTCGGAGACACAGCCGCACAGACTTCCGTGAAAACGGGACCAGTTCAACTGCTCTTTCAGCCCGTCTAATACAATCTGTTGGTCATCCACCAATAATATCTTGAAAATCGTTGACATTCCGTATACCCCCTGGCGTAATATTTATTATATATTAGTAAAAAGGGTCAATTCTGTCAACGCCGAAAAAGCCGAAATGAAAAAAATCATAGTGACTTAAAAAACTTCAAATTGAGTGGTTTATCGTGAATGTTTATAATAAATTTGGCGAAAGGGTTCGTGAAACGCACAGCCTGCCACTTAGAACCGGCGGAATACTTCGGCTTTTGCAGACTGACCTGTAAAAAGGCTATTCGTATTGGGTTCTGTGGGATACGGGAAAGAAGAGGAAGTATGAGAAAGAGATGGAGACAGGGTATGGCTGCGGCGCTGAGCGCACTGATGCTGGCCGGCTGCGGCAACCGTGGGGATCAGGTATTTGGGGGGGCGGAACGGAAAACTTCGGAGGAGGAATCCGGCCGCGGGTCTGCGGATGAGGGGACAGACGGCGGATGGGAAGAAGATGAAGACTTAGCTGTAGTCAGAATCCTGGGGAGGAACTATTCCTACACCGGTGCCAACGGCAAAACTGTGACGCTGAAAGACTGGGCTGAGGAGGGGAGGAGCAGGCGCTGGGCGAAGCTGGAGGAAGAACTGGCGAAGAAAGGCGTGAAGCTAGAGCTGGAGCTGATTGCGTTCGACCGGTTTGATACCACGGTCCAGACCATGGCAGCCAGCGGCGAACTGTCCAATTATGACCTGGTCAACATCTCGCCGCTGGACGACAGGACGAAGCTGAACCTGGTGAAGCAGGGGCAGCTGCAGCCCTTGAGCGATATCTGGGAGCAGTATTCGGAGGGCCCCTACAAGGACTTCCTGGCTACAGAGGCGGGACAGTTCTATGAGAAGCGCATGCGGCTGGAGGACGGTAAGGTATACTGGATTACGGATTTTGAGACAATGACGTACCAGGGAGAGGAGTCGGCTTCCGTTCTGGGGTTCCAGATCCGTCAGGACTGGTTGGACGCGCTGAAGCTGGAGATGCCTGCGAATGCAGACGAGCTTTACGATGTGCTGAAAGCGTTCCGGGACCGGGATGCGAATGGGAACGGGCAGGCGGATGAGGTCTTTTTGGTAAATTACAGTTCCTTTGCCACGGATCTGGCGCAGTGCTTTGGGCTTGGCATCGATATCACCTTCGTCAATTCCCAGAACGGCAATAAGGTGGAATCGCCCTGGTACCAGGAAAACGCAAAAGCTTACATCGAATATATGCGGAAGCTGTATAGGGCGGGGATCCTGAAGATGGCGGACAGCCAGTCGTCCTCGTATATGGCGGACAACAAGGTGGCAGCCATGGAGAGCTGGGCCTTGGAGCTGTGGCTGGAGCCGCAGATTACAGTGCCGGAAGGGGCTGCCTATCCCTGGTTTGCACCTGTCCGCATTCAGGCAGTGGAGGGGCAGACGCCTCTGTTCCGCGGTCCCAACAAGTACAATCCGGGCTGGACGGCCACGGCGGTTCCGGCCAGCAGCAATAAGCAGCAGGCAATTGCGAAGATCCTGGATTTCCTGGTGACGGAGGAAGCGGTCCGTCTGACAGAGCAGGGCATAGAAGGCGTCAGTTATGAGACAGTGGACGGGAAAATACACTCTATCAGTGACGCTTCGCTGGAGAACATCGACGCCGTGGGAATGGCTTTGTGGTGCAACGGTTCTATCTTTCCCCGGTATGCCCTGAACAATGAGCTGAGCCAGGGTATGGAAGATACGATCGCCTTTGCCGAAGCCAATGGCGTGAGGAACAACCTGTCTGCCAAATCGGACTTCACACTTGCGTGCATCAGGGACCCGGAACACCGTCTGCTGCATGATGAGAACGGCTATGCGGTTCCCACCGCGGAGGAAATCGACCGTACCAATGAAATCAGCAGTGATTTAAGAACCTATTCCTCCGAGCTTCTGACGAAGCTGATCGAAGGCGAGAGGAGTCTGGAAGATTGGGACAGTTATATCGCGGATCTGAAAGAGCTGGGTTTGGATGAGCTGATTGCCATCAATCAGGCCAGATATGACCGGGCCGCAAAGTGAGGGGAAGAAAGGAACGGGAAAAATTTACCAAAATGAGGAAAGGAAAGGAATCATTATGAAAAAGAAAAGATTGGCGGCGTTGTTTTTGACATCGGCATTGGCCGTGGGGAGCCTGACCGGCTGCGGAGGAGATCCGGGAGAAGGAGGAGATTCGGGTTCGGGCGGAAATTCCGAAGCGGTGTCGGGAGAGGCCCGGGCGGAAGACGCTGCCGGAGCGGAAGACGCTGCCGGAGCGTATACGCAGCTGGACCATGATATCAGCGGAGATATTTCGATTCTATGCTGGGCCGGAGACGGGGTATATCATGAGGACATCGGCCATCAGAACTGGGAACCTGAGGAAATTACCACCATCAATGTGGCAGCCATCTATGCCATGGCTAAAAAATTCAACGAGACCTATCCCAATGTGAAAATCAATCTCTATGCGATGTCAAGCTGGGAGGGGTCCTGGGCCCAGCAGATGGAGAACTTCAAAGCGCAGTATGGGAAATATCCGGATATCTGGGCTACCCAGAGTCTGATCGAGGATGTGGAGAAAGGATTTGCGGCGGACCTTTCGATATTTGCGGACGACCCGGTGTACCAGTCTTTCAATCCCACCATTATGGAGATGATGAACTATTACGGCATGCAGGCGGGGCTTCCCCAGTATATGGTGCCATGGGGTGTGTACATAAACAAGGATCTGGCGGAGCAGAACAATATCGATGTCCCCGATCCGGACTGGACCATCGACGACTATACCCTGTTTATTTCCCAGTCGGATAATGTCAATTTCTGGGGAGCCATGGACATTCCTCTGAGATGGGTGGATACGGGCTCCAAGGATATCAGTTACATGATGCTGAACTATTCCGGAGAGGGGGATCATGTAAACCTGGATTCCGACATGGTGAAAGATCTGTTGTCCCGAGTCCCCAAGTGGGCGGAATATACGGTGTGGACCCAGAACGACATAGGCAACATTCCCCAGGAGATCATGGATGAGAACGAAAGCAACGGCCAGAAGTTCTTTGTCAATAACTATGTGCTGTCCTGGGACGGCAATCCCACTGATCTGGGCGTATACACCAACTCAGAACCTATGGAGGGCCAGGCGGCTTTCAACATGGATGTCTATCCCAGACCGGCCACCGACTATATGGGGAATAACGTGGGAATCGTATTGGATCCGCTTGCGGTGTACAATTATGCCATGGACGACGGCAATCCGGAGCTGAGCGAAACCGAGGAAGAGAAGCTGAAGTTGGCGTATACCTTTGCCGCCTACTGGGTGGGTTCCGAGGAAGCCCTGGAGGCCAGAATGCAGCAGCAGTTCAGCTCTAACGGGGTACTGCGGACTGCCGCCAATGATTCGCTTCCTTTTGTGACGGGAGAGGCATTCGACAGGCAGATGGAGATGTGGTACTCCCTTGGCACCCATGTGAGATGTAAGGATATGCCGGGCTGGAAGAAGTGTATGGAGCTTTGGGAGGCCGGTGAGATCTGGGAGGTGACCGAGAAAACCTATCCCTCGACGATCCAGGTGGACGGTACCGTAAAGCAGTGTCTGGATGAGTGGAACAATTACTGGCAGGAAGACAAGATGACGGCAAAGCGCGCTTCCGACGGATGGCTGGATGAAATTAAGTCCAAGCTGCCGGAGTGGAACCGGCTGGCAAACGAGCGGTTTCAGGAGGCAGAGCAGCAGCTGAAGGACGCTCTGAAAGACTTCTACGGCTATACCGACGAGATGTTTCAGTAAGCATTCGTCCAGGGAAAACAGTGGGAGAAAAGCCGGGAGAGGCTTCCGGAGGGTGTGAAAACGAGGAGAGGGAACGTGGGCAAACGAATGTTTTTGATGGCGGCCGGGATCGCGGCGGCAGCAGCAGGAGGAATTCTGTGGGGGCTGGCTGACGGCGGACCTGCCGCCAGGGCGGAAGCGGTGGCTCCGGACGAGGTCAGAGAGGCCTGGGAGCTGCTGCAGGATTCTCTTAAATTCCAGACCGTCAGATACCAGGATTACATTGCCGGACGGCAGTTGGAGTACGGTCTGGAAAGCGGAGTCTGGGAACCGGAAGCGGGAGAGAAGGAACAGGGATATGAGGGGACAACGAAGGGGCTGGACTACCTGGACTGGGTGGAGTACACGGTGGAGACGGACAGAGAGGGACTTTACAGCCTGGGTCTGGATTATCGCACGGGCGGAAACAATCTGTCGGATTACCGTATGGATATCACGGTCAACGACGAGAGGTATTTTGAGGAGATGTCCATGATCACACTGCCTCTGTCATGGGAGGACGGGACAAAGGAATTCCCGTTGGACCGCTATGGGGACGAGACGGCGCCGGCACAGATCCGGTATGAGGGGTGGCAGTACGCAGATCTGTACGATACCTCTTATTACCGGTCGGAACCCCTTTATTTTTGGCTGAAACAGGGTGAAAACCGTATCAGGGTAAAAAACTCTTCCGCGGACGGCCTGACACTGGGACGTCTGTATATAAACGCGCCAAAGGATGCGGTTCCCACCTATGAGGAATATAGAAATCAGTACCAGGAGGAGACGGTATCGGATTCTTTTCAGGAGATCAACAGCGTGGATTACGCCCGGAAAAATTCTACGGCGGCGCTGACTTCCTCAGTGGATGATCCGGCCCTGAAACCTCATGACACCGAATACAAAAAATTGAATATCGTGTCCTGGAAAAAGGCAGGGGTGGCGGTTTCTTACAATGTGGAAGCGCCGGAGACGGGCCTGTACCGGTTGGCCCTGCACTACAGAAACGAGAAGGAAGATTTTCAGGTATTTGAATCCATATACATAGACGACAGGATTCCTTTCCAGGAGTTTCGCAATTACGGGTTTGACACCACGGACAACGCCTGGAAAAACGAGATTCTCTCCGACGAGGCAGGGAATCCCTATCTGGTCTGGCTGACAGAAGGGCCCCATACGCTGACCATCCGCTCGGAGATGGAGCCGGTGAGCGAAGAATGGTATTATGCGAGGCTGATCGCGGAGCATGTGTCCCAGTTTTCCCTGGAGATCAAGAAAATCACAGGGGCTGAGGTGGACGAATACCGCAGTTGGGATATCACCCGGTATATACCGGACACCGTGGCCTGGCTGGAGGCCTACGAGACCCTGATCCGCTCCATGCAAAGCAGCCTGCAGGAGTATGCCCCCAATGGGGTGGAATCCGCCAAGCTTTCGGAACTGGACCGGGCTCTGGGCGAGATCGAAAAGCTGAAGGAATACCCGGACGAGATCGCGCTGCACACGGACAATCTGGATTCCATACTGAAGCTTATGGGAGACTTCGCGGCCAATATCAGCGCGCAGCCCTTTGCCCTGGACCGGATCTATCTGGGAGGAGGGCAGGAACTTCCCAGGGAGGAGGCGGGATTCTTCGCCTCTCTGGTCAATGGGATGGAAAAGCTTGCGTATACGTTCTTCTCCGACAAGTACAAAGTGGAAAATGACCAGGAGGCGGTGAATATCTGGGTCAACCGCTCTGTGACACAGGCGGATCTGCTGCAGAAGATGGCAGATTCCGATTTCACCCCGGAGACGGGGATCAAGGTAAGGATTTCCGTCATGCCCGATGCCAGCAAGCTGACCATGGCGGTGGCGGCAGGGGAGACGCCGGATATGGCTTTGGGGCTTGCCTCCCATGTGCCTTTTGAGCTGGCCTGCAGGGGCGCGGTCTACGATTTGACCCGGTTTGCGGATTTCTGGCAGGTGGCGGACCGGTTTGCGCCCGGCGCGTTTGTGCCCTATGTTTTTAACGAAAAGGTATACGGAATTCCGGAGACGGCGGACTTTAACATGGTCATTTACCGGAAAGATATTTTCCAGAAGCTGGATATTCCCGTGCCGGATACCTGGGAGGAGCTCATCGGGATTCTGCCTGTGCTGCAGCATTATGGCATGAATTTCAGCCATAATATTGCCACCACGGACGGATACAAATGGTTCTATCAGACCACACCCATGATTTATCAGAATGGTGGAAAACTGTACACGGAAGACGGAATGCACACCGCTATCGACCAGGCCCGGGCCGTGGCGGGGATTAAAGCCTTGGGTGAGCTGTTTGCCATTTATTCCGTGCCTGCCCAGGTGTCTCAGTTTATGGATTCTTTCCGCTATGGGATTCTTCCCATCGGCATTGTGAACCTGGAAACCTACAATCTGATTGCCAACGGTGCGCCGGAGCTGAACGGACAGTGGGGACTTGCGCCTTACCTGGGAACAAAGCAGGAGGACGGCACCGTGGACAGAAGCTATATCGCGGCGGGAACCGGAGGGCTGATCTTCGCAGACACGCAAAAGGCGGATCAGGCATGGGCCTTTTTGAAATGGTGGCTTGGGCACGAGGTACAGGCGGAATATGCCCACACACTGCAGTCCACCTACGGATCGGAAAATATGTGGTTGCCCGCCAATCTGGAGGCTATCGGGGACTGTGCGCTGCCCACGGAGCACAAACTGGCGATATTGGAACAGCTGTCATATCTGCGGGATGTGCCCAGGACCCCCGGCCAGTACATGTTGGAGAGGGATCTGTCCAATATCTGGAACAGCATTGCGGTGGACGGAAAGGCAGTCCAACCGGCCATCGATGAAAAAATCCTGGAGATCAACCGGGAGATCACAAAGAAAATGACGGATCTGGGATATCTGGACAATGAGGGCAATCTGTTGCGGGAGTACAATGTCCGGGATGTGGACTGGATACGGGAGAATATTGAAAAGCACAGAGAGGAGGAGAGGCAATGAGGGCGTTGACAAAGAGAAAACACCGCAAAGTAAACAGACGAGAGGATTATCTTTCCTCCATGCTGTTACTCTTTCCCTATCTGCTGCTGTTTTCCCTGTTTATTGCCATTCCGGTGCTGATTGCCGTAGGACTCTCTTTCACTTATTTTGACGTGATCCAAACGCCGCAGCTGGTGGGAGTGTCCAATTATATCGCGCTTTTAACCCAGGATGAGATCTTCCTGAAGCACATTATTCCCAATACCTTTAAGTATGCGCTGATCGTAGGGCCCGGCGGATGTATTCTCTCCTTTGTGCTGGCCTGGCTTGTGACTCAGATCCAGGCGGTGCCCAGGACCATCCTGACACTGTGCCTGTACATGCCCTCCATGGTGGGGGCGCTGATGATTCAGGTGGTGTGGAAGACCGTCTTTTCCGGGGATCAGAGGGGGCTTCTGAATGCCTTTCTGCTCAGCCACGGCTGGATCGACACCCCGGTGGCCTGGCTGCTCTCCCCGGATCATCTGCTGACCATCATGATTCTGGTGGCTCTGTGGCAGGCCATGGGTATCGGCTTCCTGGCTATGATAGCCGGAATTCTGAATGTGAACGAGGAGCTGTACGAGGCGGCTTATATGGACGGTATGAAGAACCGTTTTCAGGAGGTGGTGTACATCACCATCCCCTCCATGAAGCCCCAGATGATGTTCTCCGCGGTTATGGCAATCGTAAATGCATTCAATACCGGATGGATCGGACCGGCGTTGGCCGGCTCCAATCCCACGCCGGATTATTCGGGGAATCTGATTCTGAACCACATTGAGGATTATGCGTTTTCCCGCTATGAGATGGGCTATGCGGCGGCGATCTCGGTGGTGCTGTTGCTGATGATTGCCTTCTTTTCCAAGGTGGCGGGGAGATTGTTTACGGAAAGGGACTGACGCCGGACGGAAAGCGCGCAGGCGCGGATGGGAGTGGAATTTATGGCAAGATCAAAGTTAAAAGGAAAGAGAGTGGATCCCAGAAGCTTTTCCCGGGATCAGATCAAGTTTTACTGCATATTGATACCGATCGCCTGTCTGATGGTGCTTCCGGTGGTCTATATGTTTAACGAGGCGTTTAAGTCTCTGGGGGAATTATATGCGTTCCCCCCGACCCTGATCGCAAAGGAACCGACCCTGAGCAATTTTAAAAAGCTGTTCGAACTGTCCGGGACCACAGGGGTTCCCATGACCAGGTATCTGCTGAATTCCGTGTTTATTACCTTGGTCACGGTGGTACTGAATATTTATATCACGGTGTCCTGTGCCTTTGTACTGTCCAAGAAAGGGCAGTACAGGGTGACCAAGTGGTTTTTCAGCATCAATCAGATGGCGTTGATGTTCGTGCAGGTGGCTGTGGCAGTGCCCAGGTATATTATAATTGTGCGGCTGGGCCTCATTGACACCTGGGCGGCGCACATTTTCCCGCTGATCGCAATGCCCATCGGGATATTCCTGATGAAGCAGTTCATAGACGACGTGCCGGACGCATTGCTGGAGGCGGCTTATGTGGACGGAGCCGGCAACTTTACCGTGATCCGCCGGATTATCCTGCCCATGACCAGGCCGGCCGTGGCTACGGTAGCCATTCTGACGTTTCAGTCTGCCTGGCAGGCCACGGAGGCCTCCAACAACTTTATCACCAGCGATGTGATGAAAACGATTTATTACTATCTCAATGCGCTGCAGACCAACAATGCGGTGGCGTCCCGGGGAATTGTGGCGGCGGGTACGATCATTCTGTTTATACCGAATCTGATCATTTTTATCTGCATGCAGTCCAGGGTTATGAGTACCATGAGCCATTCCGGTATTAAGTAAGGAGAGCGCCCGATGAAAAAAATAAAACGATTACTGATTGTCCTGGGCCTGCTGCTGTGTCTGACAGAACCGATCCCGGCGCAGGCGTCTCAGGCTACCAGCTATACCTACACCCATGATGACAAGATGAATTCCATCCGCACACAGGACGCTTACCTGCCCCAACAGACCATTACGAACCTTGGCCTGAATGCGGCGGAAGATATGTTCATCGACAAGAGAAATGTGATGTACATTGCAGACACCGGTAACCTGAGGATCGTAAAGTACGATATTTCCAAAGGCGAATTTCTGGAAGAGTTTTTTTATCCGGAATTTCAGGCCCCAAAGGGGATCTATGTGACGGAGGACGGAACCGTTTATGTGGCGGACAGCAAGGCCAAAGCGGTTTTTGTATTTGATGAGGACTGGCAGCTTTTGCGGAAGATGGAAAGACCCCAGGTCCCTGCTTTCGGGGATACCCCCTATGAGCCTGCCAAGGTGGCGGCGGACGGCCGGGGCAATGTGTATGTGATAGGAGAGGGTGTCTACAGCGGCGTGATTCAGATGTCCGAGACGGGGGCGTTCCAGGGATTCTTTGCGGTGAATAAGACAGATCTGTCTTTCTTCCAGAAACTTCAGACTGTTTTCTTTACCAGAGAGCAGCTGGGCAGGCTTTTGAACCGCAATCCCCTCACCTTTGCCAATGTGACCCTTGATAACAGAGGGATCGTATATACGGTTACACTGGGAAAGCGCACGGACCCAATCAAAAAGCATAAAACAAACGGCAGCAATATGTTTGCGGACACGGTTTACGGCTTTGACGATATAAATGATATCTGGGTGGATGAAAATCTGTTGATCTACACGGCCTCCAAGCGGGGATATGTGGATGTATACACAGCGGAGGGAGAACTGTTGTTTGAATTCGGTTCAGATGTGTCCAATATGGATGTGGCCGGGCTGTACAATGCGCTTGCCACCCTGGCGTTGGATCAAAGGGGCTATATCTGGACCATAGACGGCATAAAAGGATATCTGCAGTCCTATGCCCCCACGACTTACGTCGAAAAAGTATATGAAGCTCTGGGCTATTACAACAGTGGTCACTATGAAGAAGCGCTGCGCACCTGGGACGAGGTGCTTTCCATGAATCAGATGTCCGCGGCGGCCCACAACGGGATTGGCAAGGCCTATCTGTCCAAATATGATTTCGAAAGCGCCATAGAGCATTTCCAGGTGGCAGACAACCATGAGCTGTACTCGGACGCTTTCTGGGAGATTCGGAATCTGTGGCTGCAAAAGTATCTGGTCTATTTTCTGGCCGCGGCCGTTTTGCTGTACCTGGCCGTGGTTGTCACGGAAAGGTTGGATAAGGAGCGGAAGCTTAGACGGCTGAAAGCCAGGTGGAAAGAACGAATGATGAATGTGAAAGGCCTTGGGGATGTGCTCTATGGATTTTTCACAGCCAGGCATCCTCTGAACGGGTATTATGAAATCCGGGTGGGAAGAAAGGGGAGCCTGTTGGGAGCCGGTATTCTCTATGCGGTTGCCTTTGGGGTATTTATGTTGTATATGCTGGGAAAGGGCTTTATCTATCAGTATTATGACATCCAGGAGCTGGACATTGGCTCCATCGTCATCGGTTTCTTCGTCTTTACCGGCCTGTTTGTGATCTGCAATTATCTGACGGCCTCCATCAATGACGGGGAGGGAACCCTGAGGGGAGTGGCTCTGGCGGTGGCCTACGGGGCTGTGCCGTTTATCGTGTCTTTGCTGGCCGTCACGGCGCTGTCCTACTGTGTCACCGCAAACGAGGCATTTTTCCTGGATGTGCTTCTCTGGGGAGGCGGCGTGTGGACTATTGTGCTGATCTTGTTAGGTCTGCAGACCATGCATAATTATTCGGGAAAAGAGATGGTAAAAAGTATTCTGGCCACCGGGCTGTTGATCTTTGTGGTCATTGCTGTGGTGCTGATGGTAACGATTATGTGCGAGCAGGTGGTGAAATTCCTGTCGACCTTGGGAAAGGAGCTGGTGCGGAATGTGTCATCGTAAGGGTAAAAAGAGATTGGCGGCGGGGCTGCTGGCTCTGTGCATACTGGCGGGACCGGGAGTTCCCGGGGAAAAGGTTCATGCCGAATATATCCATACCAACCGCGACACGCTTCCTCCGGGACCGATGATGGAGATCAGAGAGGAGAGCGTGGAGGCCTACGAAAAGCTGTATGAGACGGCAGGGGCGGTCTATTATTTCCGGGAGGATCGGGATATTATCGCCGTGTTGGACAAGGAGAGCGGATATCTGTGGAAGACGGGGCTGGATGCGCCTGGGGCAAAGAAGCTGAGGGCCAGGGCGTTGGGGGCTTCCACGGAGGAGGAATTTGAAGAACTGGAAAATACGCCCGTGGAAGACAATATGAATGAGATCTACACGGACATGGCCAATTCTTTGATCACAGTGGAATATCGTTCGCCGGACTCCCTGGACAGTCCCAAGAAGATATCCTCCGCCTCCGCGGGTGCGGAGTCCGGGCTGCGGAAGCTGGAGGAGAACAGGTTTTGTCTGGACGTGGATTTCAAAGACATTGATTTGCAGATGAAAGTATACATCACTTTCGGGGAAAAGAAGATTCAGTACCATATCCCCTATGAAGAAATGACAGGAGCCGGAGTCGTGAGCATGACCAATCTGTATATCACTCCCTTTTTGGGAGCAAACGGCGGACAGCTTCTGCGATTTAACCGGGAGAGCGGGGATTATGACATCACGGAGCGGAAAGATTCCCCTCCGGGCTATGCCTTTGTGCCGGACGGAAGCGGCGCGCTGATTCGATTCCAGGATAACAACGCCATATTCCGCCAGTATACGGGAGATATATACGGCGGGGATGTCTCCCAGGGGGAATATTACAATACCCTGCTGTCGGATGCCATGCCCCTGAAAGATCCGGTGATGCCGGTGTTCGGGGTGGCACTGGGAAATGACCAGGCGGCTTTCGTGGCCTATGCGGAGGAAGGGGCGGAGTATATGAGCATTCTCTGCACGCCGGAGGAAAACACCACCTACTATACCTGGACCTGCCCCCAGTTCACCTACAATCTGAGGTACCATCAGGTCTTTAACAAGGCGGGGGACGGGTACTTCCAGATGATGGAGGAACCCAATGTATTTGACATTTCCATGACCTACGAGTTCTTGAGCGGAGACGGCAGCGGCAGTACCCAGGCGGCCGATTATGTGGGCATGGCGCTGACCTACCGAAAGCATCTGCTGGAAGCGGGAATTCTTACGGAAAGCAGAGAAGACGGGGCGTCAGGGGATATTCCGATCCGCCTGGATTTTCTCATGTCGGACGCCCAGAGCGGCGTGGTGGGACTGGAAAACATCTTGATGACTACCGCGGAGGACGTGAGAGAGATTCTTTCCGATGTGATGGACAACGGTATCCGGAATATCAATTCCGGGCTTCAGGGATGGCAGAAAAACGGAGTTACCTTTTCCAGGCCCGATTCCCGCAAGTACTCCGCCGCCGCGGGATCCCGGAGAGACTTTGAAAAGCTGATAACCGATTTCGATAAACAGGGCGTGGACATCTCCTGCCAGGTGGATTACGTGACCATCAACAAGACCATGATGAGCAGCTTTGACAATGCCGTGAAGCATGTGAACTCCTGGTATTCTTATGTGGACAAATCCAATATTCTGCCGCCTACAGCTCCGGTGACCCAGTTTTGGTACGCCAGGCCGCAGAGGAGCGTTCAGTGGCTGGATGAGCAGTATGAGCACGCAAAAGGGACCGCGCCGTCCATGACTATCGACGGGATTGGTTCCGTCCTGACAGGGGATTACGGGGACTCCGGGCATATTACCGTGGAGGCTGCCCTGGCGATGTATCAGGAGCAGATGGAATCCATGGATCAGGTGAGAAAAAACATCGTAAATCCGGGGATGTATTTATGGCGGTATACGGACCGGTATCTGCAGGCGCCGGTGGGTCATTCCCAATTTATTTTTGAGACGGACGCGGTGCCCTTTCTGCAACTGGTGTTAAACGGAACCATGGAGGTCTATGCACCCTATGCAAATTTCTCCTTTTACAACCAGACGGATATTCTGAAGATGATAGACTATAATGTATGCCCCTCGTTTATTCTGACCAGAGAGCCCTCCTGGAAACTGGCGGATACGGTCAGCGCCGATCTGTACTCCACGGAATACAATCTCTACAGTAAGCTGATCCGGGAGGTGTATTCCCAGGTGAACACCGCCCTGAGTCAGGTAAAGGGATACCGTTGGGTTGACCGTCAGGTGGCGGAGGACGGAGTTATAGTAAATGTGTACGAAAAAGACGGAAAGATTAAGAAGATTATCGTCAACTATACAGACGATCCTGTGACATTGGAGGGTGTGGATACGGCGCCGAAAAGCGCCCGGGTTACGGATGCGGTTCAGGGACAATAGGAGGGATGGGTATGTCGGAGAAGAGAAAGACGCATAAGACGAAATCTTTTCAAAGAAGACAGGATAAGTACGGCTATCTGTTTATGATGCCGTGGATCCTGGGATTCCTGATCTTTACCCTGGTGCCCTTTGTGATGACCATAGCTTTAAGCTTCACGGAGGTGAAACAGGATATCAGGGGATTTAACATTGCGTTTACGGGAATTTATAACTATAGGCAGCTGTTTTTAGTGAACACGGATTTTACGCCGGCGCTGGTGTCTTTCCTGGGAATGATCATTCCCTATACGTTAGTGGTGGTGATCATGTCCTTTATCCTGGCGCAGCTGTTAAACGGCATTGTCAGGGGCAAGGCCGTGTATCGGACCATCTATTTCCTGCCGGTGGTGGTGCTTTCGGGCCCGGTGATGTATCAACTGATGAATTTAACGCCCGAGGTGGAGGGCCAGGTGAACGAGCTGTATTATTCGTTCCTGATCCGCATGATTTACAGCTATTCCCCCCAGGCGGCCATGGCCATGGTGGCACTGTTTGACAATCTGTCCATTATCCTGTGGTTTACGGGGATTCCCATTGTGCTGTTTATCAACGGCCTGCAGAAGATCAATCCCAGCCTGTACGAGGCCGCCAGGATTGATTCCGCCACCGGCTGGCAGATTCTGTGGAAGATCACTATGCCCATTATCCGCCCCACGGCACTGATCGTCACGGTATTTACCATTGTGCAGCTGGGCGGTATGGACACGATCAATCCGGTGTTGGTGATGATCAAAGACAGAACGGCAAACACCAGCGGAGGCTTCGGCTATGCGGCCACCATTTCCTGGGTCTACAGCCTGATCGTTCTGTTGATTATAGGAGCGGCCTTCGTGCTGTTTCGGGAGCGCAAAATAAAAGAAACCCATAAATACTGGTAGAGGAGGAGCCGTTATGGCAAAACGTATTGGAAAGGCAGTGACTTATTTCCTGCTGACCTGCATCGGATATATTTACCTGGAGCCGATTTTCCAGATGATCTCCAAAGGGATAATGTCGTCTGCGGATGTCATCAATCCGTCCATTGAGTGGCTGGCGAAATCCCCTACTCTGAATAATTTCAAGGTTGCCGCGGCGGTGCTGAATGTCCCCGGAAGCATGATCAACTCTATGGTCTTTTCCGCGATTCTGGCGCTGTCGCAGACCTTTGTCGCGGCTATGACGGGCTATGGGATTTCCAGGTTCCGGTTTCGGGGGAAGAGTCTCTGGTTTGTGATGATTCTGCTGGCTTTTATCCTGCCTACGGCGCTGCTGATGATTCCCAGGCTGATTATCTTCATTCTGGTCCAGCAGGAAACGGGGATACAGCTACTGGGGACGCCTATACCGCAGATCCTGATGGCTGTATTGGGACAGGGGGTCAACAGCACCATATTGATTCTGATCTGTTGGAACTTCTTTAACCTGGTGCCCTATTCTCTGGACGAGGCCGCCATGATCGACGGAGCGGGCCCTTTGCAGACCTTTTACCACATTGCGGTGAAGCTGTCCGCCAGCACGGTTCTGATTGTATTTTTGTTCGCCTTTGTCTGGAATTGGAACGAGACCTATCAGACTTCCATGCTTTTGGGGGGCAGCATGGAACTGCTGCCGGCAAAGCTGTCCGTCTTTGACGGTCAGTTTGAGGGAATCGCCAATGCCGCCGGAACAGGTTCTACCGGCAGTTACAAGATCAATGAATCCTATAAAATGGCGGCTACCCTGATCTCCATCGCCCCCCTGCTGGTCTTGTACGGGTTCGTGCAGAGGCAGTTTATACAGGGAATCGAGAATACGGGAATTACGGGTGAATAGAAAGTCTGCAAACGGAGAAAACCTTGTAGAGTTTTCGAAAGCAGTCAGGAAAGAGGGACTGTTTATTGTGAAACGTTACCGCACATAGGCATTTGGGACGGGTGGGAAGTATCGGATTTCCCGCCCGTTTTGTAACACTTCCTTATGTCCGTATGTAATCGGTTGTGAGTTCTTTATACATGAATCCCCATTTTTCATTTCATCGATAACAGGGCACAGGGATCGGAATCAGGGCTTCCGCGATATAGGTATTATCATAACTCACCAACGAGATATCCTGCGGAATCCTGTAGCCCCGTTCCGTCAGACAGTGGGCGATTCCCGCCGCGGAGAAATCGTTGATGGCTATCACTGCGGTAGGGACATCGCAGGAACCAGTTCATCCTTCAGGAACTCTACATATGCATCATACTTTCTTCTGTCCATGCCCTCTCCTCCGCTTCAAAGGATTTCAAGCTTATGCCGCAGCCCTGGCCAGGCAGACGTTAGGAAGGCTGCCCCGGAAAGTGGATGTACAATATATTGCAAATTTTATTGATATGCAGTATAAATACCAAGTTGCGGAAGAGGGAGAGTCAGTATATAATAGGAGACAGGGAAGGCAGTATCATTTTCCCATCAAAGCACCTTGGCAACAGAATAACATCAGAGACGCAGTTCCGTACAAATAAAATGTACGGAGGCAGCGTTATGAAACGGGTTTATTGTCTTTATATTCGGTCAACGTAGCCCGCTACGCCTCCCTCATTCGGGTCCAATCTACCACAAATTGTGACACACAGCTGTCACAAAGCAATTTTCAAACACGCTCTAGAAAATGATGCGACAGATACGAAATAGCGGGAGGGTACAGAAGGATGGGAATAGGGGCTGTTTATAAGAGAGAATCTGTATACGACATAGATGTCTTTCAAATGTAAGAGAAGAATTGGACAAAAATAGAGAAACGGATTCTATAGAACAACCGAGGAGGCAGTTTCATGGATACGGCAAACTTCAAAAAACGATATACAATAATCCCCTTGTTGTTCCTTTGCCTGCTGCTCTGCGGCTGCCATGGAAATATCTTCGGGAACCTTATGGTATCCGAACACACGGAGCTGCTTGTGGATGGGGAATATAAGCCGTTCAATGTTCCAAGGAACACAATGAAGGCGTTAATGAAGCTGGTAGAGGCAAAGGACGCTGATACCATCTATGAAGTATTTTCATCAAAAGTAAGGGAAAATGCAGAGGGGCTTTATGGGCAGATTCAGGAACTTATACGCTTTGTAGAAGAAGATGTAACCTCCTGGGATTTTTTGGGGGGATATGGCAATGGGGATCGTAGCGATGGCAGTGTTACTATGACACGGGCTTCGTTCTATGAGTTCAGCACAGACAGCGGGATCTATCGCTGCGACATCGGCGAGGTGCTGAAAGACGCAGTACAGCCGGACTTAGCGGGCTTTTCTGATATAACGGTTTATCCCGATGAATTATCCTGGGAATATGCGCCTAAAAAGCCGGTGGGCATTTACATTGTATATCGGATGGAAGATCAGCCGCAGGGAGCCAACGAGGGTCCGTATACCATGGAAAGGCTGGTAGAACTTGCCCGGGTGGGAGACATGGACGGTCTCGGTGAGTGCTTTTCCCCGTCGGCCAAGGGAGATGCAGAGGATATGCCGGAGAAAGTGAAGGAACTGGCGGAATTTCTGTGTGAACAGACGGTTACCTGGGAATTTTATACCTGGACGGAAAATGTCGAAATGTTAGATGGGGTAAAGGCTGCAACAAGGGAAATGTTTTTCTATCTGCATACGGATAACGGGTTGTACCGCTGTGATATCCGGGAGGTGTTGGAAAGCAGAGACCCGGCGGATGTTGGCGTTTGCAGTGTTTCCGTTTTTCCGGCACTGTACCCTGGAGAAGAACCGGAATATGAGGACGAGGTGTACAAAGGATACTGTACATGGGGGCGGGATAATGCAGGTATTTCCATAGTGTATTGTCAAGAGAACTAAGAGGGCGACTGTATGTCAAACTATTACAATACATCTCACCATGAAACCGGCTCTGAATTACAGGGAAACATTCTGGGGAGCATTTTAGGAAGTGTCACAGGGATGAGGGTTTCATGGATGTGGATGACAGGAGGTCTTTATGATGTACATGATAAAGTTTAAGATGATTTTCCCATCAGCTCTCATAACATCACTATGCCTGCTCCTCTGTGCCTGTCGGGCAGATGATTCTGAAACCGTTACACCAGAGTATGTTGCGCTGTCGGAAGAACCTGATATGCTGCCTAAGGAGACAGCCAAAACACCGGAACAAGTGCTTTTGGAACAGCTCGCTGACGATACCCACGATGCTTTTCTGATAGATACCGGGGGAGAGCTGGGGACGCTGTTGGTGACGGCAGAATTGGATGAGGAAACTCCGACAGAGGTTTGCCGCGCCATTGTACAGTTTACTGTTTGGGACCCGTACTCCATGGATGAACCTCTTCAAACTCTGACAGCGGGTACGGATATTTTCCTGGATTGGAGCATTATAGACGCCAATTTTGATGGCTATATGGATTTTGCCTGCACTTATCTTCGGGGAAACCAGCCTTATTATGATCATCTTTGGATTTGGGACGAATACGACAAACAGTTTGTCAGCGTTCCGGAATATGATAAGATCTCCATGCCCACTCTGGACGAGGAAACAGAGACGGTTTACGGATTCAACCGCAGCAGCGCCGGCGGGACAGGAGAACATACTTTTCACCAATGGGTAGAGGGAAAGCTGCTCTGTATGCGGCGGATTGATATTTATGGGATCGATCAGGGGGATACGATCCGTATGTCCATCCAGGATCGCGTTGCCGGTGGACTGGCCGAGATCTACCATGAAGATTTTCCTTCGGAATTCGGCGGATGGCTGGATGCGGAAATGGTATGGCACGATCTGGACTATCACGGCGAGCCGGGTGGAATCTATGACATTTTTCAGCAGCAGCCGGTAGATGATACCCACGATGCATTTCTGGTGAGTACTGGCGGCAGACTGGGAACACTGTTGGTAACAGCAGAGCTGGCAGAGGAAATCAAAGATGAGTTTGGCACTCGGGATATTACATTTTCCGTCTGGAACCCGGTGGAGATGGAGCAGCCTATCCAGACATTTTCCAAAGAATGTAAGATGGGTATTGCACCCGAGTTTCATAATGTAGTTGACGCTGATTTTGATGGTTTTCAAGATTTCGGGTATCTCTTTCATGCAGGAAATCAACCTAATTACTGGCATTACTGGCTTTGGGACGAAGAACAGACACAATTTATATATTATGCGCCTTTAGGCAGCGTTTCGTCACCTGGATTCGATGCAGACCGCCAAATCGTGACTGGCTGGGCCCGCAGCTGGGCGGCAGGCGGAACCAATTCCTTTTATCGTTGGATGGATGGAGAACTGGTCCTTGTGCGGGAGATAAATATTGACTTTACCAAAATGATTGTTGTGAAAGATTTGATAGATGGGCAGATGGCAGAGGTGTACCGCGAAGAATGGGAAGAGAAAGACGAAGGAGATGTGTTGGATATTCTGTATAAGTGGTATGATTTGGATTATCACGGTGAGTAGGCGGAGGAACATTAGCTGTGGACGAGCGAAAATCAAAATTAGTCCATATCAAGTGGCTTCGTGTATGTATTTTTATCATATCAAACAGGAATACAGCACAGCTTCTGACTTTTTACTGGCAGGGGACGTGTTTCAGGGCTTTGCGGTATGTGAGGAAATTAACATCTTAAAAATCGGCTTGTCCGGCATTGTCAAAAGATATGGTTATCAGAATGTGCAGGAGTTTTACCGGATTCACCACGAATCCCATAATGCTTATGTAGATTATAAGCAGCAGATTATCATCAACAAAGGATAGTTAAAAGCAAAGACCGAGGGGCGATGTAGACTTTCGGTCTTTGCCCTACATAACAATTTGCAACTTGACAAAACAAGTTCTATATAGTACTATTCTTCTTGAGAAAGGAGACGTCCTTTTTTATGCTGTACAGCAAAACTGCCGCTTCTATCCTTGCGAAGCGGTGAGCAAGGAAAGGTGTGATAAGCTTGGAAACACGAACAGGTTTTTTGATTTCCCATATTAAACAGATTCAAGGGAGAGTCTTTGGCCGACTTTTGCAAACATGCGGCGTAGAGGAGTTTAACGGACCGCAAGGACATATTCTTTATGTGTTATGGCAAAATGAAGGCATTCCTATTGTGGAACTTGCACAAAAAACGGGATTGGCAAAAAATACACTTACTGTAATGCTTTGCAGAATGGAAGAAAATGGTTTAATCTGTCGAGAAGTTTCAGCTTCTGACCGACGCCAAAGCCTGATTAGCCTGACCCCCCGAGCTCGTGCATTGGAGAAACGTTATAATCAAGTCTCTCAGCAAATGAACAGCTTGTTTTTTAAGGATTTTGAAAAGGAGGAAATCAAGGAATTAGAGCAGTATCTCGCCCGTATCGTTTCCAACTTGGAGCAAACGGAACAAGCATTAAAAAAAGGAAAGGATGTACACGATGGCAAAGGTAAAAACTAAGATTTATAATGATTACTGTCCACAGGCGTTATTTCTTTATGGCACAAAACAGCAAGATGGACAGCCCCATTTTGGTCTTTTCTGTTGGTTTGGATATTGTCATTCCACAGAGGGGCTCGGAGTCATGGCTTGTATTGGTGGGGAAAAGCAGACCAAGGATTTGATACGCAAAAATGGTGTGTTTTCAGCTAATCTCGTATCTGAACAGCTGCTGCCTCTGGCAGATTATTATGGTTGTACCTGTGGCAGAACCACATCTGATAAGATGAAATTTCTGCCTACTGTAGAATGGGGACAAGTGTTAGATGTGCCAACCATTGCAGAAAGCCCTGTCAGTTTTGAACTGGAAGTGAAAAAAACAATTCCTATGGGAGACGGCTCAGATATTTTTCTCTGTTTAATCCGTAATGTAACGCAGGATGAACAACTGATGGATACAACGGTTCCCTTTACGGAAAGATTGATGCAGGCTGCTCCGGTATTAGCTCCGGGCGACGAAAGCTATTCTTCCATTGATGGAAGATATCTCGGGAAATGGGGCGAACCTATGAAAAATATGGCTAACATCAAAGAATAGCTGTATAATACAAATGCATTTTGGAGAAACAGACTACAAAAATCTTGGGATAATATAATCCCCCCGAATTGGGGGGATTATATCACCAAGTTGGGTAGCAAATCAAAGTGATTATGAAAAGTATGCAAAAGGCATTGAAAAATTGGAATTTCACGTCAAATTCGGTAAAAATATTTATAAAGACACTTATAAATATACAGCAAGTGTAACTCTTTTTGGAGAAATTAAGAAAGCATTTCGATCAGTTCTTCCTGCTTGATTTATATTGTGTTATCATAATTTGTTACAAGTGTTTCTTTCCCTTATTTTTGCCCTTATGAGGGTTCGTAACATGAAGGAAAAGGATATAACACGAGGGAGAGTCTGGAGCGTGTTTGAAAATTCATTCCCGCCATCTGCCGCGGTAACCGCGTCCCCACATTTGCGGTATATTTGACTCTCATTTATAAATAAACAAGGAGATTTTGTTATGGCATTTACGTTGCAGATCAGACAGAAGAAACTGTTTGGAAAGACAGTGCTTGATATTCCATCGCTAGCTCAGGCCTGTGGCTTTTGCTATGGTTCCAATAATGATTTTTATATCCTGCAGGAGAATGATCAGGTGGGTGGAACGGCTGTTTTTTATCATCCGGAACATATAGGGCGGGGAATCTTCTTTGACGGCAGTAAATCCAGAGAAGGATATTATGAGATAAGTTATAATATTCCTACAACCAGATCAGAGATCACAGATTTTGCCAGGCTTGTGGGAGAGATGGAAAGACGTCTGGGCAGGGTGGAGATGTACTGTGCGGAAGAAGAGAGAGCATTTACCGGCAGGGAACTGGAACAGGGAATTGAGGATTTTGCCGCATTCAGCCGGAAGTCACTGAATCAGTTTTGCGGAAATAAGGAATTTAAAAGCCATATTCTTACGCTGGCGCGGTGGCCTTATACACTGACGGAGGACAAGGTAGCCGCATGGGAGGCATGTACGGATCTTTCCGATTTTGAGTGGACTCTGCATGGGCTTCAGGCACGGGATGTCTATTATGCAAAGCCAAGGCTTCTGCAGAAAAACGATACAGAAGAGATCGGAGCCTTTTATGCCTTAACAGAAGAATGTGAAAGTATCTTTCCTGTCCGGGCTGACGGTTTTCTAAATCTGGGTGAACTGAAAGTGACAGAGGGGTTTGTACAGTTTGTACTTTACAGTGAGCAGCGTGTGCTGGAAGGAATGTTTCCTTATGAGCAGTTTATTGAGGAACTGAACGGATATGATGTCCGAAAGTTTGATGCGGATCACATTTTGATTCCGCCTATGACAAAAGCAGAGTTGGAAAATCTGGCCGGGAAACTACGTGGAAAGGGAAGGTCTGTATGAACGGAGCAGCAGGAGAAAAGAATTCCCAGGGAAAAGGCGCTGACATTGCAAAAGAGGAGGCCGCAGCCTGGGCCCGTCAGATGGAATTTATAATATTGATAGCATTTATGTGGAAAATTTCAGGTTATCTGTAGTGATTATTTACAGGAAAAAGAATGGAAACACAAAGAATATGTTTCTGTATCCTGCTTGACATTGAAGTTGTCAAAGAATTATAAATTGGTCTGAGTCCCTCAATTTTTTATATTTTTAAGTATTATATGTGCAAAATGGAATGAGGGTTACTCTGTCATTTTACAATTAAGCTTCCGGCATCTGCGTATAGAATGTGGATTTTGGAATGAACAAATCCACCTGCGGCTAAACAGCATCTGTGTCAGCTATCTCATGTATGATTGGAGTGCGGCCATGTGTGCTTACGGGGTGCCGAACAGCTCCATATCCTCCCAATGGATGGCGGAGAACTGGACAAGTGGGTTTATGCGGAATGTATGGCAGAGGATGTGGAGATTGTTGAGAAAACAGCTTATTAAGACAATAAAATCAGAGTAGGAGGCAATCTTATGGAACCTAAAATAATCAAAACGTTATGCGGTATGGAAGTTAAAATGATACCTAAGCAGGAGAACATCCCTGATTTTGACACCAAAGCAATCCAGATAAAACATATTGAGTATTATGACCCGCCATATTCTTCGTATGAGGCTGATGAAATTACAGAAGAGGTAATTTCCAAAATCCTGGAAGAAATACCGCAGGGGCTTAATATATATCTGTACTTAGACCCTTATGGGGAAGTTGATCAGCTTGAAGTAAACTGTGATGGGGAATGGCTGGCAATCGGCCTTAGCCTGCATGGCGGAACCAAAGAGGAAAAGAATTATTATTCCTATAATCCGGAATATGCCGGAGTAGAAGAATTTGCTCATGTGCAAAGCGGCGGCCAGTCGCCTATTGAAAAATACCTTGCGCTTACCAATATGGAAGCTGGCATAAAAGCGGTTGAATATTTCATAAGGACGGGAAAACTTTATCCGGGCATTGACTGGGCTGAACAGCTCTAAGTGCTGAAAGCGCTGAACCATTATTTAGGTGCAGATACTTTTATCAAGTTATGAACAGAGCAAAAAGCATAGTAGTATGTAGGATTTTAAGGAGACACCGGAGGACAGGATGATGAGAAAACCAACGGATGATATTGCAAACTGGAGATTACAGCAGGATAATACATCAAAACCATTCCCATATGTTTTCCCACAGATGCCGTCCCGGTTTCGGCGATGCTGTGCCTTTGCGAAAGCAGTATTTCTGATACAATGGGGATGCTTTGCCGCTTTTTGTGTCTGCAGTATGGTGCTGTTCATTCCCGTGGTTATTTGGGCCAGGAACATGGGAATGAGTGCCATGATAGAAAACAAATCGTTTTTGGCGGTTTTCATTGTGGTGGCTGCGATATCACTTCCGATTTTTTTGGCGGCTGTTCCGTTGGGATTTACCCCGAAACTATTTTGGCGGTGTCCTTGCTGCGGACATCCATTTCCATATTATGTTCCGACACGAGGGGATAACCTGAAAGAAAAGGAATGTTTGCAGAGCATAGAGGGGCAGCATATCAAATATGCGAAGCTGAAATTTTGTCCGCTGATTATTCCGTCAGTCTGCCCGGAGTGTGGGTGCAAGTTTTTTGATATGGCTGACGGCCTAACTCGACGGACAGATATAAGCCGCCATAAGAAGCAGTAAAAAGATATGCCCGTCAAAGCTCTAAATCAGTGCTTTTTTTCTTTGCCTTGCCCTTTGCTTTTTGTGGGTCCCTTGCCTTATGCCTGGGCAGCTCCCTTAAAGAGAGCTGCCCCAAAGCATTTGCTGTGTTATTCTTCCGGCAGTAATCCTCCTACAAGCAAGCCGCCGTCTGTCGCTTCAACAGGCTTTGTAAATTGATAGCCTTGACGCATTAAATCAAGCTGTTCTTTCCATGTTGCATACAAAGCGTCAACATCAGCCTGTGTCCATTCACGGCAGACATACACATCATCCGCGTTTTTGTACCAAAAGGACTTTTCGCCATTGTCTGCAAGCTGTTGATAGTATGTGCGCTCTTGCTCCATCCAGCTTTCAAATTCGTCGGCTTGCCAAAATTCGGACTGGTCGGCCGACTTGCCTCCCGGTGCCAAGTTGGTTCGCACTTCCACATCGCCGTTTGCTGAACTGGGTGAAGTGTTGGCTGCATTTGCCGCAAAAGCTAATCCGCTGATTGAAAAAAGCATGGCGGCTGCAAGAACCGCCCCTAAAAGGATAGATTTGTGTTTCATAGTGTTACCTCCATGTTTTGATTTCACTCATTTTTGAGTGTATTGACATGATAGCACCTCTATATGAAACCCATATAAAACGTATATGAAAGTGAAAATTTTGTCGGCTTAGAATAATTACAGTGATATTGTAAACCTCATACCATTCGGCTCTTTCATAGGACAAAATGAATAAGGCAAATTCAAATAATTCAAAATAGACGCTACAATATACAAGCCAAGCCCATTTCCTCCATCCCTTTTATTTCGGGCATAATCCGGGCGGTAAAAAGGTTCAAAGATTTTCTTCAGGTGTTCTGTCGGTATAGGCAAACACTCATTTTCAATTATCAGATTGCGGTTATCAACATAAACAGATATTTTTCCTCCGGGAACCGTGTACGCAACAGCATTTGCCAAAATATTTGAAACAGCTTTTGAAAACATTTTCTTTGGCAAGCAAACGGGGAAGCAATCTATTAAGGCAATATTAAACTCCATACCATTTGCTTGTGCTATCAGTTGATACTGTTCACATAAAGATGATAAAAGTGTAATAGTTTCAAAAGTCATTGGCGGTTCTGGGTCTACGGTTGTTCCTAATTTTGAAGTGTCTAATATCTCTGTAATCATTTTAGCAATTTGTTCGCTTCGTTCTTTGCATAGCGGTAAATAAGTATCATGATCTCTATATTTTCCAATTCCCATAACCATATTATCAAGAATAGCATTAAGGGCAGTAACAGGTGTTTTTAGTTCATGTGACGCAGCCCTTAGAAAATCAATTTTTAGCTTTTCTGATTCCGCTACTTGTTCCTTTTCATATTCCAGATTTTCAATCGTTTGCAGGAGCTTTGAATACAATTCGTTAATGCTTTCCGATAATTGACCGATTTCGTCTGTTGATTGTATTCTACATTTAATGTCCCTTTTTAGAGAAGTCATGGAAACTGTTGTATCTACAATATATTTTATCGGTTTTGTAATTGCCTTTGAAAAAAGAAAAGCAGAGATTAGGGAAATAATAACACATATACCCATGGTATATGGTAAAGAGCCAAGGATAGCCTTTGTTATTTCTTCGTTCCGTGGGATAGATGTAGACGCAATTCCAGGTATAACACCAGCCGAACCGGGTGCCAGTGGATTGTCACCTGCCATAATAGGGGCAAGCAGATAAAACATTGCACTTGCCAGTATAGCTATCATCAGCATAAGAAAAAGCGTGTATATAAAAATTTTGGGGAAAAGTTTAAGTCGTTTCATTCGTCCACCTCATATTTATATCCAATTCCTTTGACAGTGATAATACAATCAAGCCGTAGTTTTTTTCGTAGATTTCTAATATAGACATCTACGGTTCTGTCAATAATAGGGGTGTCGCTCCCCCATAAATCATCAAGGATTTGAGAGCGGGTAAGCACTAATCCTTTATGCTCCACTAACAAACGCAACAAATCAATTTCTTTTGGGGTAAGGTCAATCTTGCCATTAGCGTCTTTTGCTGTGTAACCGGAAAAGTCTACTGTCACATCACCAAAGTTAATTGTATTAAATACATCGGCTTTACCATTTCTGCGTAAAAGTGCTGCAATGCGTCTGCCAAGCAGAACCATAGAAAACGGTTTTGTAACATAGTCGTCTGCTTGTTCATCAAAACTTGTAACTTGCGTATATTCATCCTTAATAGCCGTAAGCATGAGAACAGGAACGGAACTTTTTTTGCGGATTTCATGTAATACGCCAAGTCCTGTGATTGTAGGGAGCATTATATCAAGTACAACAAGGTCAATATCTCGTTGAGAAAAAACAGTTAATGCGTCAGCACCGTCATAAACTGAAAAAGTATTGTGACCGGCAGATTTTAGATATTCGCAGATAGCTTCGTTTGTTTCTCTATCATCCTCTATAATTAGTATAGTTGCCATAGAAAACACCTCCTGTTTATAGTGTAACCCTCCAAGGTTAGAAGAATATGAAATTTGAAAATTCATTTTTTTCGCCTTTTATCGGTCGGTTTCTCCGCGTCCTTTGGTATCAGCCACATACGGCTGAATTTTGCCACACCGGGTATGCGGTTTTCCTCGCATAGCTTTTGTACCCGTCTTTCTGAAATGCCCCATTTCTTTGCTGTTTCCGGGGCAGAAATATACTCTAACATTTTCATTCACCCTTTCTGTAAGTTCTATCGCTATAATTATATACGGTCAGCCGAATAAATACAAGGCTTCTTCCGCAAAGTATTGTGAATTATTTTGGCTAACTGATAGAACGGTGTAGACATATCCAAGAAGAAAGGCGAACAGTAAAATGTAAAAGGGTGAATAATTACGGCAAAAAGACCAGTACCAAAATACGACTTCAAGGCTTTTGGGGCAGCGATAAAGGCGGCGCGGACAGGGCGCAAAATGTGCCTGTGGACGGTTAGAAGCCGTTTTCGCGTGTGAGTAGTATAAAACCCTTGCCCGGTGGTTTTTCGTGCCCACCCTTGACGGTCTGGATAGTCGGAACGGACAGTAGAAAGGGGATTGCTTTTCGTAATTGGGCATGGTATAATTTTCTTCAGTACAAACCGATAAATCGGGATTTGCAGATGAATTTCTTGAACTTTCCTTATTTTTCAAGGCTTTTAGAGCCTTATATAGTGAATTGATATGTATTTTCCCTTGTTTTTGCCCTTATGGGTATTTTACAAGGGAAAGTTTTTGTGAAATGTACTTAATCGTTGCCTGCCACTTTATCTAAGAGCCTTGCGGAAGTCCGCTTTGCTTCCCTTGTGGCATGGGCATACACATTCATTGTGGTACTTACGTCAGAGTGTCCCAAGAGTTCCTGCACGTCCTTCGGCGCTGCGCCGTTTGACAGCAGATTGCTTGTATAAGTATGGCGGAGCTGGTGGAAGTGAAAGCCCTCAAACCCGTCCAGTTTCTTTGCCAGTGTCCGGCAGACGATACTCAATGTACTCGGTGTTTCAAGGCAGCCGTCCGGTCTTAAACATACAAATGAAATCTCGTTGTAATCCGCCGGAATGTCCTGCGTGCTCTCCAAGTTGTAATACTCATAGTAAACCCTGTTTTTATCCTGCACTTCCTTGTAGTAGTTGCGGTGGTACAGTTCCCCGTACTGC
>CANBFE010000023.1 GCA_947367855.1 uncultured Lachnospiraceae bacterium
GTCAAAAACTTCTTTTAAGCTTGATAGGGGCAGTCTGCGCTTTTTTGGCTACCCGGAAGATTATGTTTCACAGTAAACCTACTGAATCAAACACATTTATTACAATGTCGGAAATGTAAAAATGATGGTATTGAAAATTATCTTTCCATCCGGTGACAGGTTCACCGCTTCCGGTGGTAAATATGTCAGTATCAAAAAGGTAATTAGCAAAACTGCTCTTTCCTGTACCTGTTTTGCCAATCAACAGTATATTGCACGTAGTAGATTCCGTTAAATATAACATTTTAAACTTCCCCTTTTCTATCCTTATATTCCCTGAAAAAAGAGTATATGTTTTTCACGAATATGTCGGATGAAAACACGACTGTCCAATCGGGCAATTTGCCAGTTTCCAAGAATTGCTCATACGCCTTGGAATAAGCTTCAGTTAAAGCCATTCCAAGTCCATATGTGATTGCTCCGGCAACTACCGCATTGACAACCTGACCAACTAATGGAACAAATTTCAAGAAACCTGCTGCAATTTGTCTTCCGGCAATAGCGGCCAATTGAGTTTTCAATACGTTACCGGCAGTTTCAGTAACCGAATCAAACATAAATATTTTGCTTAACGCAATTGCCATTGTCAATTGCTGTGGCACTATTAAAATAGTATCAGCCAATGGAAGAGGATTAAGTACTGCTGTAGCCGCAGTTGTAGCAGCAGCGCCACCCACAATACTGTATGCAATTTTCCTTTTTTCTTTTATGGAAATCTTTTGGGCGGAAACAAAGCTTTGACGCATTTGGTCATTTGGCAGCGCTTCAACAGACCAATCTAAAAGGTCTTCTAAATCGAAGAGAAGATCTTCTTTTTCGGCACATGTTTCAAAGAATCTTAAGCCGGAAACAACTCTTTCTATTGAGTCTTTAAAACCTGTGGCTTCCATACCCCTGCCATTAGGCAGTTCGTTATCGTTATCACACTTTGTAAAGACAATAGCGATTTTCATGTTATGTTCTTTGAACCATTGTATATTACTTTTATCATAATCAGTAACCCGGTGATTGCTTATCGGTATGCAGTACCAAACCAAATGAATTCTGTCTTTTAGTTCTCCGGAATTCATTTTTTCTATTTGCGGTTTAATTACATTGTCAAAATTGGTTTTATCCTTCGTACCATCCCCGGACACTTCATATCCTTCAGTATCCCAAAAAACCACAGGATATTTTTCGGTTTCGTATTTATTAATTCCTTTAGTTATGGGGACTCCTGCGCCAACAGGTGCTACATCTTTACCGAAAATGCGATTAATAAGTGAACTTTTTCCTGCTCCTGATACTCCAACTACCATCAAATTCGGCATTTGAAGTGCTTTTTTCTGGCGTTCATACTCCTTTTCGATATTGCATTCAAAAGAGCTTTTATTTTTTCCTTTTTGCCCGGCTTCATCAGTATGGTCATGAAAAATGTACTGTGGTTCGTTCTTTTTGCCCCAACCTGTGCTAAATCTGTCAGTCCAGGTATTTTCACGAATACCCATTTCAATAATATTTTTTTCCGCTTCATTGGCTTCTTCTTCACTATCAAACCAGGGCAGAACATTTTGTGTTCCTATTCTTTTAACCAAAATATCATATTCGGTCTGCCTGTTGTTTTTGCAATAAATCCGGCTTAGCAGCAATCCGTTTATGCCAAGGTTGTAATTTTCATTAATTAATCGACGCAGAATTTTCTCTGCATCTGTCAACCTACCCAAATAAGAGTAAATTATTACACACATTTGAAGAACATCAAAATTATCTCCAGCTAAGCTGATTGCCTTATTTAATAGTTGAAGGATTTTATCTGCATCTTTATCGCAATCAAGAAGCGAAATATGCTCTAACGCACAGGAAGCCGCAAGCAAATCTTCACGCATGAAGTTGACATAAATGTCATCGAACTTTTTATAAGCTTTTAACGCCTCACCGTTAAAATGCTCGTGCATATTTTTATAGTCATCTAGCAGTAATACTTCTCTTGCTGCATTTCCCTTGTAATACCAAAATGGTGGGAATGCCTCATAATTATTGGAAATGGATTCCAACCTTTCAAAACGACGAAGGGGGTCGGGGTCGAGTAAAATATCATTGTATGATTTAATTTGTTTTGTTGTTAATCGTAAAGCATCATCGAAATTAAATTTGTCTGACAATCTCCACGCAGTCACAAAAAGCTCCTGACGCAAACTGTTTAGTTGCTCAATAGCGTTACGGTGTAATTCCCAATTTTGCTTTTCTCTGTCGAGTTCATATTGACTTTTATTTTTACGGTAATTCATATATCCAATGCCTACTTGAGTAGCTAATGTAATTGCCATTTGAACAGGATGTCCGCCTGCCAATAAAACACCAAAATTTGGCACAGCCGTCCATATTGCGTTCTTCATTTTGTGTTGATACTCTTTTTCGAACATCTGTTTATCGCCTTCCTGGATTTTGAAAAACGTAACCGTATCAAGGATTTTTTTTAGTATATCTAAAAGGGCTTCATCTTTTATATAATTTTGCAGGTTTAAGTTGTTTAATATTACATCATATTCCTGCTCCATTACATATATGTCGTTGTAGTCAATAATCTGCGAAACGGAAACGGTGCATAGATTTAGAGCGTAAGCCGCTTTTTTCTTTCCCTGAGCATCGTACGTGTTGTCATTGCTTGCATTATTTATTAAGTTCATCATGCTACCTCCTTGAGTTTATGTTTAATTCAATTTTTATAGGTACATGGTCAGATATTTCTTTCCAGTGCTTGTCGAAATCGTTCCCCATATACTTGCTTACAGACTCAACACGGTCATAAAGTATTTCAGTTGCAACGAATTTACGTTCATCATAACTGAAATGGTCATAATCATTTACGTGGCGAGAGTTTTGTTTTGAAATTGTGGTTTCCTTTTCCTGCATTGTTTTTATATAATACCTTGCAGTATCTTTTTCGTATCCCTGGCAAAATACAGCGCTAAAATTATAATCACCTAAAACTATTGTAAATGCAGGCATAAAATCTCCGTATCTGCGATTGCTTATATAATTATAAATCTCTTTTGTAACCATTTCAAATTCGGATAATCGTTTAGGTATTCCTGCTATATATGAATCACCATGCCATAAATGGATATTTATTAACCGAATCTCAAAAAAAGCACCGCCCAACCCGCTTGGCGTAAATCTCCCATAAAAAGGTTTCCTTGTTATGTTTGAACTGAAACGGGTAATTATTTTTGGTTGGCCGTCTTTAGAACATTCTCGTAATCGCTTCGTATTCCATAAAAATGCGAATCCCAGGCCGCCGCCTTCATTATCTTGCCCCTTTCCGTAATCGCTGTCGCTTTGCGATTTACCATAACTGCCTTCCCAACCCGGCAGTCTTTTTAATAAATAATCTATCGGTTCCTGTCTTTTGACTTCTTGTAAGGCGACAATATCAAATCGTTCAGATAAAATTATTTCTGCGATCTTTCCAATGTCGTGTGTTCCACGACCGGAAAAATGACGAGTATTTAATGAACCAATCACATATCCCAAAACATTCCCCCCATTCTAAGCAGCATCATTTTTGCTCGTGCTCCTATATTTTTTAGTTCCTTTCGAACCTCGTTAGGTATTCTGTCAATCGTCATCATTTAGACACTTCGTTAAATTGAATTATAGTACAAGACATAGTTAATGACAATGATTTTTAAAGAGTTATTTCGAAATAAGGGAAGGGGACTTTTGCGGATACTGAAAAGAGGGATAGGAGTCAAAAATAATTTCTTGCAAATTCGAGAAGTCTGTGTTACTATGGATTCGTTGCTGATATTGTAAATTGTGAAAGGCGTGTTTGCCACATGCGGCAGACAGCATTGCTTTTGGCCAAAGACTCCTGCGAAGCCGTGGATGCAGGGGAGAACGCACCTTTTGGGTGCTTTTTTTGCGTCCATTTTTAAGGGGACAGAAAAAAGATGAATACAGTAAAAGGCATTTATGCCGAAGAAGGGATATTTACGGGGGATGGGGAAAAAATATGCGGAGGCGCAGCAGAACCGGTGAGGAGAATACGGAGCGGAGCGTCCGGGAGGGCAGTATGAAGGAGAGTCTATGGAAACCGCGGCTGATAAAGAGCCTGAAGATCGCGGCCGCTGCTTTTGCCGCCATTGCGCTGGCGGAGGAGCTGGGCATGAAGTATGCCGCCACGGCGGGAATTGTCACCGTGCTGAGCATTCAGAACACCAAGAGGGAAACATTGAAAAGCGCAGGGAAACGATGGCTGGCGTTTCTATGCGCTTTGGTTATTTCCCGGGTCTGTTTTTTCCTGATGGGATACAGTCTCTGGGCTTTTGGGGCGTATCTTTTCCTGTTCGCCCTGCTGTGCTTCAGCGCAGGATGGACGGAGGCCATTGCCATGGATTCGGTATTGGTGACCCATTTCCTGGCAGAAGGAAATATGGATCCGGGGATTGTAGCCAATGAGGTGCTGCTTCTTCTGGCCGGCACCGGGATGGGAATTCTGGTGAACCTGCACCTTCACAGGAGACAGGGGGAGTTTGACCGTCTGGCGGAGGAAGCGGACAGTCAGATGAAGGAGATTCTGCGCGGACTGTCCCTGTGGCTTCCGGGGACGGACGGGAAGGGCTGTGATCCCGGCAGCTTTCCGGCGCTGAGGAAGGCTCTTCAGGCGGCAAAAACCTGCGCCCTGGCAGATTACGACAATACCTTACTGACAAGAAGCGTATATGAGTTGGACTACATTGCCATGAGAGAGCAGCAGAGCGCCGTGTTGGCCGAGATCCATGGGAATATTGGAAGAATCCGGTATCTTCCGGAGCAGGCCGGGCAGGTGGCAAAGCTGCTGGGGCAGATCGGGCAGGATTTTCATCGGGACAATACTGTGGCAGAGCTTTTGGAAAGGCGGGAGGTGCTGCTGGCGCAGATGAAGGCGCAGCCACTGCCGGAGAGCAGGGAGGAGTTTGAAGCCAGGGCCATTTTGTTCTGTATTTTAATGCAGATCGGGCAGTTTCTGGAGATTAAGAGGGAATTTGTAGACGGGCATAAACAGGATGGGAATGGAGGGCATACGGAGGAAAATGAGGAAGAATAGAATTTTTTTCGAAATTATTACCTGGATGGGTATTCTGGCCCTCACAGGTTGTCAGGGGGAAGAAAGTCCCGCTGCAGAATCGCTTGTGGATTTGGAAGTAAAACAAACGGATGTTCTGGAGGAGCGGGAGGAGTCAGGTGATGAAGAAGCGGACCGGGAGATTTGGGAGGAATCCGAAAATGCGCAGATGTCCGGGTCTGAAGTAGACGGGGAGGGCAGCGCAACGGAAGCAGCGTTATCAGACGAGCCGGAGACGATACCGCTTCTGCCGGAGACAGGCAAAGAGCTGGCCGATTTTGTGCCGGAGGGCTGGGAAATTCATGACAGCGTGGAACTGGACTTTAACGGGGACGGCAGGACGGACTATGTGGGGGTGTTGGAAACGGCCATAACGGAAACGGCCCCTCGTATTCTGTTCGCCATAGCAAGCCGGGAAACAGGCCTGTACAGCCTGGATTTTCAGGATGCCAATCTGGTGCGGACCAAAAATGAAGGGGGTGTTTTTGGTGACCCTTATATACCCCTGACTGCTGAGGAAGCTTCCTTTACGCTCCGGGCCTATGGGGGCAGCGCCTGGAAATGGTCTGAGGAGTCCACCTATACTTACCGGGAAGGCGACTGGTATCTGTCCCTGAGGGAGTATTCTTATGGATACGGGCCATATATTACTTCCTATGAGAAGGATGACTGGGAGACCGGAGTTGGCATCCGTAGAAAGCGGAGTGATGAATTTGACAGGATGGAGAGTTTCCTGGAGGACGGCGAGGCCGAAGAGCCGGTTTATGATGTGGAATACAGGCTTGTGCTGGATCAGGCGCCTACGCTGTATCAGTCAGGCATGCGGTGGTGGCTTGCTCCGGAGAGAGTGACAGACTGGACAGTGGAATCCGTGGAGCCTGCGGATGGAATTGCGATTTCCGCAGACAGGGTGAAGCATCCGGATGAAGTTTATCTGGGAGGCTTTTGTGACGAGGACGGGGTACTCTACGAGTTCAGTGATGAGGACAGCGGAGTCCATTACCTTGCCGGGTACCGTTGGCAGGACAGGGTATTGTCAGTGCTTGCCCAGGAGGAAACACCCATTGACTGCATAAAAATGTACAAAGGAAAAATCTACTATACAGTCGAAATAGTGGAAACAGTCACATACGGAGTTACCAAGGACGGCAGGGAAGAGCTGACTGAGGAAGAGGATACCGTGGGAATCCGGCTGAACCGTATAAATCCTGACGGAACCGGAAAGGAATCCATATTTGAATACCGTTATCCGGAGGCAGAACAGGAGGTGGCAGAGAACCCAATGCCCCTTCTTCTGTTGATTTATGAGATCAGCGGGGATGAAATCGTGGCAGAAGTATATGTGGGAAATGAGCCCCATCCGGTTTACAGGATGAAAACAGACGGCAGCGGAGTGCAGCAGATCGGGCAGATTCCGGACCTGCGCGCAGGGGAAATATAGATTCTGCCGGGGTTTTTATTGACATTTTTTCGGGAACTTGGTATGATATCGAAAGAGTTTTGAACGCCGGGACAGGCGGATACGGAATTATACAGGAAGAGAGGTGCAGGCTTATGCAGAAGAAAGTATTTCAGCTCCTTGTAAACAATACCTCAGGTGTCCTTAGCCGGATTTCGGGTCTTTTTTCCAGAAGGGGGTATAATGTGGAGAGTATTACCGCAGGCGTCACTGCGGATTCCCGCATCACACGGATCACAATTGTGGCTTCCGGGGATGACGAGATACTGGAACAGATCGAAAAGCAGGTGTCAAAGCTTGAGGATGTGCGGAGCATTAAGGAACTGGAACCGGAGAAAAGCGTGTACCGGGAGCTGATCATGATCAAGGTGAGGGCGACCCCGGAGCAGCGTCAGAGCGTTATTGCAGTGGCGGATATTTTCCGGGCGAAGATCATTGATGTGGCGCCGGAGAGCCTGATGATAGAGCTGACGGGCAATCAGCAGAAAATTGACGCCTTTATCGGGCTTCTGGACGGATACGAGATTCTGGAACTGGCGCGGACCGGTATCGCCGGACTGGGAAGGGGAACGGAACCCGTTATAAAGTTTGATTAGCTCCAGGGATAACCTGTCAGTTATAAATCTATCTGCAGAAGAAAGAAGCTGTGGAGAATAAAATGGAGGAAAAGTACAATGGCAAAGATTTTTTATCAGGAAGACTGTAATCTGTCCCTTCTGGAAGGGAAGACCATCGCAATTATCGGCTACGGCAGCCAGGGGCATGCGCATGCGCTGAACCTGAAGGAGTCCGGATGCCATGTGATCATCGGCCTGTATGAGGGATCAAAATCCTGGGACAAGGCCGTAAAGCAGGGATTTGAGGTGTTTACTGCTGCGGAAGCGGCAAAGAAGGCTGATATTATCATGATTCTGATCAATGACGAGAAGCAGGCTGACCTGTACAGGAACGACATTGAGCCCAATCTGGAGGAGGGCAATATGCTGATGTTTGCCCATGGCTTTAATATCCACTTTGGCTGTATCGTGCCTCCTTCTTATGTTGATGTGACCATGATCGCACCCAAGGGACCTGGCCATACAGTGAGAAGCGAGTACCAGGAAGGCAAGGGAGTTCCCTGTCTGATTGCAGTGGAGCAGGATGCCACAGGGAAGGCACAGGATATTGCCCTGGCTTATGCACTGGGCATTGGCGGCGCAAGGGCAGGCGTTTTGGAAACCACATTCCGCACCGAGACAGAGACTGACCTGTTTGGTGAGCAGGCCGTGCTGTGCGGCGGTGTCTGCGCTCTGATGCAGGCAGGTTTCGAGACTCTGGTGGAGGCCGGATATGACGAGAGGAATGCTTATTTTGAGTGTATCCATGAGATGAAGCTGATTGTTGACCTGATCTATCAGAGCGGCTTTGCCGGAATGCGTTACTCCATTTCCAACACTGCGGAGTACGGCGACTACATTACCGGTCCCAAGATCATCACTGAGGATACCAAGAAGGCCATGAAGAAGATCTTAAGCGATATCCAGGACGGAACCTTTGCGAAGGAATTCCTGCTTGACATGTCTCCTGCAGGGCGTCAGGTTCACTTCAAGGCGATGAGAAAGCTTGCCGCAGAGCATCCCGCAGAGAAGGTGGGCGAGGATATCCGCAAGCTTTACAGTTGGAACAATGAAGACGACAAGCTGATCAATAACTAAAAAGAGAAAATGAATTAAAAGCAGCCGCATTGAGGAAGAAGATCCCCGGTGCGGCTGTTTTTATATGCGTTCTGCGAAGCGGGCAGGGATAAAATCTCCCCTACTTCATTCCGGAGTTTCCCAGGGAAGTCTTCTGGGATACTTCCGTCTTTCTTTCATAGCAGGCAAAGGCATTGTCCACAAGCTTTTGGTTGGGCCTGGGGGTAAAAAGACTTACCACAGGCACAATGACCAGACCGGCCAGCATGGCGACTGCGCCGCAGTTGATGGGCGACTGCAGGATGGACGGGAAGGAGGGGCGCAGGAAAATATTGGCAATCATCAGCAGGGAGCTGAACAGGAAACAGGCCCAGCAGGAAGCTTTTGTCACCCTTTTGGAATACAGTGAATACAGAAAGGGGGCCAGGAAGGAACCGGCCAGCGCTCCCCAGGAAACTCCCATCAGCTGGGCGATGAAGGTCACGGAGCTTTTATACTGGATTAACGCCAGTATGGAGGAAATGGCGATAAATACCACAATCAGGATACGCATGGTGAGTACCTGCTTTTTTTCTTCCATTTTTTTAAAGACAAGGACTTTCAGGAAGTCGATGGTCAAAGTGGAACTGGAAGCAATGACCAGAGAGGACAGGGTGGACATGGAAGCTGACAGCACCAGAATCACCACCAGAGCGATGAGCATGGGGGAGAGACCGGACAGCATGGTGGGAATGATGGAGTCGAACCCGTTTGCAGCCACGTCAATCTGGCCGGAGAAGAGTCTGCCGAACCCGCCCAGAAAATAGCTGCCCCCGGCCACCACAAGGGCAAACAGGGTGGAGATAATGGTTCCTTTTTTGATGGATTCCTCGTTTTTGATGGCGTAAAATTTCTGAACCATCTGGGGTAGTCCCCAGGTGCCCAGGGAGGTGAGCAGCACCACAAACAACAGATTCAGGGGATCCGGTCCGAAGAAAGAGGCGAAGACGCCTGGAGTGGATGCCACGGATTCATCCGTTACCCTTGCCAGATTGTCCAGGGCAGCCATAAAACCGCCTTTTCCTTTCAGAACCGCTGCGATGACAGTGACAATACCCACAAGCATAATGATGCCCTGGATAAAGTCATTGACAGCCGTAGCCATGTAGCCTCCGGCTATCACGTAGATGGCTGTCAGAACCGCCATCAGCAGGATGCATATGGAATAGTCAATGTCAAAGGCCATGCCGAACAGTCTGGAAAGGCCATTGTAAAGCGAAGCGGTATAGGGGATCAGAAAGATAAAAATAATTGCGGAAGCCCCGATTTTCAGGGAGCCGCTGCCGAATCGTTCCCCGAAAAACTGGGGCATGGTGGCGGAGTCCAGGTGCTGTGTCATGATTCGGGTCCGGCGGCCCAGAACCACCCAGGCCAGAAGGGAACCGATGACTGCATTGCCGATGCCTGCCCAGGTGGCGGCAATCCCGTATTTCCATCCGAACTGTCCGGCATATCCCACAAATACAACTGCGGAAAAGTAGGAAGTTCCATAGGCAAAGGCGGTGAGCCAGGGGCCCACGGAACGTCCGCCCAGGACAAAACCGTTGACATCGGTTGCGTGTTTGCGGCAGTACAGACCTATGGCGATGAGCACTGCAAAATAGATGATCAGTAATAGTAGTTTCATAATGCCTCCTGTAATGTGTTTTCGTTTGCACGACAGAATATTTATGGAATCTGTCTGTGGGACTATTGCGCGTTGAAAGTTTAAAGCGCTAAAGCAACTATAGCACAACTACCAGGAATATGCAAATATATTTTGTAAATATCTTTCCTGTTTTTGTTGTCTTTCTATTTGTACAAATATACAGAAAACAACTTGAAATGTACGTGGGTTATGGTATAATGTGACTAGATTGCAGGAATTCCTTTGGATATTTTGCAGTCACGGTTCCGGGCATGGAACAGCCGCTGCTATCGGAGATAAGGGTTTGGAAAGAGAGAATGGCAGGAATGTCCGGCGTTGTTATCATTTATATTAGAGGAGGACTACTGAAATGGCAGAGAACAGGTTAATTGGCGATTATCCGGTGATTGGTATCCGTCCTACCATTGACGGCAGGAGAGGCGTGCTGAAGGTGCGGGAATCACTGGAAGAACAGACCATGAACATGGCAAAGGCGGCAGCTGCCCTTTTTGAGGAAAATCTGCGCTATTCCAACGGTGAGCCGGTGAAGGTTGTGATTGCGGACACCACCATCGGCCGGGTGGGAGAGACCGCTGCATGTGCGGACAAGTTCAGGAAGGCAGGCGTGGACATTACTCTTACCGTTACTCCCTGCTGGTGCTACGGCGCGGAGACAATGGACATGGATCCCAATACCATCAAGGGTGTCTGGGGCTTCAACGGCACGGAGCGTCCCGGCGCAGTGTATCTGGCTTCCGTACTGGCTACCCATGCCCAGAAGGGGCTTCCGGCGTTCGGTATCTACGGACATGACGTACAGGAAGCAGATGATACCTCCATTCCCGAGGACGTGAAGGAAAAGCTGCTTCGCTTCGGACGGGCGGCTGTGGCAGTGGCTACCATGCGGGGCAAATCCTACCTGCAGATCGGTTCCATCTGTATGGGTATCGGCGGATCCATTATTGACCCGGCCTTTATCGAGGATTATCTTGGTATGCGCGTGGAATCTGTGGATGAGGTGGAGATCATCCGCCGCATGACGGAAGGCATTTACGATGAGAAGGAATACCAGAAGGCTCTGGCCTGGGTGAAGGAGAACTGCATTGAGGGCTTTGACAAGAATCCGGAAGAGATCCAGAAGACCAGAGAACAGAAGGAACAGGACTGGGAGTTTGTAGTCAAGATGATGTGTATCATTAAGGATCTGATGAACGGCAACAAGAATCTGCCCGAGGGAAGGGAAGAGGAGATGGTGGGGCACAATGCCATCGCCGCAGGTTTCCAGGGCCAGAGACAGTGGACGGACTTCTATCCCAACTGCGATTTCCCCGAGGCCATGCTGAATACATCTTTTGACTGGAACGGGGCAAGGGAGCCTTATGTTCTGGCAACGGAGAATGATGTGCTGAACGGGCTGGGCATGCTGTTCATGAAGCTG
Organism: uncultured Lachnospiraceae bacterium; assembly: GCA_947367855.1. Classification (GTDB taxonomy): domain Bacteria; phylum Bacillota; class Clostridia; order Lachnospirales; family Lachnospiraceae; genus Acetatifactor. The sequence continues at coordinate 11,362 of CANBFE010000023.1, forward strand.
CTTACCAACAGGGCACAGATTTTCGCGGATGTGCGTACATACTGGAGTCCCGAGGCCGTGAAGAAGGCTACCGGCTATGAACTGGAGGGCGTGGCAAAAGAAGCAGGAGGATTTATCCACCTGATCAACTCCGGCGCTGCATGTCTGGATGCCAACGGACAGGCCAAAGACGCCCAGGGCAACGGGATCATGAAGCCCTGGTATGAAGTTACCGAGGAGGACCAGAAGGCCATCATGAAGGCCACTACCTGGAATTATGCTGACTGCGGCTACTTCCGCGGCGGCGGATATTCTTCCCGTTTTGTGACCGAGGCGGAGATGCCCGCTACCATGATCCGCCTGAATCTGGTGAAGGGACTTGGCCCCGTGCTGCAGATCGCAGAGGGCTGGACCATCCATCTTCCCGAGGAAGTGACGGATGTACTGTGGAAGCGCACGGACTATACATGGCCCTGCACCTGGTTTGCGCCCAGGACAACCGGCCAGGGTGCCTTTAAGACTGCATACGATGTGATGAACAACTGGGGTGCCAACCACGGCGCCATCAGCTATGGCCATATCGGCGCGGATCTGATTACCATGTGTTCCATGCTCCGTATTCCTGTATGCATGCACAATGTGGATGAGGACAAGATTTTCCGTCCCGCCGCATGGAATGCTTTCGGCATGGATAAGGAAGGGCAGGACTACAGGGCATGTGCATCCTACGGTCCCATGTACAAATAGTCGCTATATCGTAAACAGGTAAAGACGGCAGCAAAAGAGACGGCAGGGCGCCGGGACAGGAGCTCAGCCGTCTCTTTGTATACAGCCTGTGCCTTGTGCCCGGGACTTTTCAAGAAAAACAACTTGGGGACTACCATTTGCGCCCGATTTAGTGTATAATGAGCTTAATTACAGCAGCGTAGGGAATGGGAAAGACAGTTTTTGCTGCGCCGCGTCAGGATATCATAAGGAGGAAGCTTACATGTTAATCGGAGGAATCGAGGCAGGCGGCACGAAAATGGTATGTGCCGTAGGGGATGAGAACGGGGTGATCAAGGACAGGGTCTCCTTCCCTACCAGACAGCCTAAGGAGACATTTGAAGATCTGATCGGCTATTACCGGAACTGGGACATTGAAGCCCTGGGCATAGGGTGTTTTGGCCCGGTGGACTTGAATCAGAAATCGGAAACCTACGGATATATCACGAAGACGCCCAAGGCGGGATGGGAGTACTGCAATGTGGTGGGAACCCTGAAGGATGCGCTGAAGGTGCCTGTGGGATTCGATACGGACGTAAACGGCGCGGTTTTGGGAGAGGTGACCTGGGGAGCCGCAAAGGGAGCGGAGAGCGCCATCTATGTGACCATCGGCACAGGCGTGGGCGTAGGTGTCTATGTGAACGGAGGGCTGCTTCACGGTCTGGTGCATCCCGAGGGCGGTCATATCATGCTGGCAAGACATCCCCGGGATTCCTATAAAGGAAAGTGTCCTTTCCACGGCAACTGTATGGAGGGACTGGCTTCCGGTCCTGCGGTGGAAGAGCGTTGGGGCAAAAAGGGTGTGGAACTTGCGGACAGGGACGAGGTCTGGGAGTTGGAGGCCTATTACATCGCCCAGGCGGTGATGAATTACATTATGGCATATTCCCCCCAGAAAATCATTCTCTGGGGAGGCATCATGCACCAGGAGAAGCTGTTCGGGATGGTGCGGAAAGAGGTGCAGCATCTGCTGAACGGCTATGTGACCCACAAGATGATTCTGGAAAATATAGACGAGTATATCGTTCCTCCTGCATTGGGAGAGGACCCGGGCATCATGGGCGCCATCAAACTGGGTCTGGACGCGCTGGCGTAGAGGCCGGCAGGATCTGATATTCCGCGGGCAATGAGCCAGGTGGATGCTCCAACATCCATTTGGCGAATGCCGCAGTAATGAAAATTTCGGAGGAAACATTTTATGAGCAAAGAAGGCAGAGAACTGTTATTCCTGGATCCGGTGTGCACCCACAATATCTGGGGCGGCTCCAAGCTGCGGGAGGTGTTCGGCTATCCTGTGGAGGGAGATGATCTGGGAGAGTGCTGGGGGATTTCCGCCCATCCGGAGGGAGACGGAACCGTGCGGAGCGGGGCTTATGAGGGATGTAAGCTGTCGGAGCTTTGGGAGAAGCATCCGGAGCTGTTCGGGAATCTGGACTATGACAGATATCCTTTACTGACCAAGATCATTGACGCCCAGGACGACTTGAGCATCCAGGTGCATCCTGACGATGTCTATGCGAAGGAGCACGAGAACGGAAGTCTGGGTAAGACCGAGTGCTGGTATATCATGGACTGTAAGGAGAATGCCACTTTGGTGATCGGCCACAATGCCAAAAGCAAAGAGGAACTGGAAGAAATGGTGCATGGGGGAAAATGGCAGGAGCTGATCCGGGAGATTCCCATCCGCAAGGGGGATTTTATTCAGATCGATCCCGGCACGGTACATGCCATCAAGGCGGATACCCTGATTCTGGAAACCCAGCAGAACAGCGCCATCACCTACAGGCTGTATGATTACGGGCGCCTTCAGAACGGCAAGAGCCGGGAGCTTCATATCGACAAGAGCCTGGACGTGATCACTGTACCGGCGAAAAGCGCGGAGGATTCCGTTAAGTCCATCAGCGAACTGCCGGAGAACCGGCTGAATCAGATCTATACCTGTGAGAAATATACTATTTTCAAAATGGATGTAAACGGAAGCGCGTCATTTGAGCAGAACTGTCCATTCCTGGCGGCATCGGTTCTGGAGGGAGAGGGCACTGTGGACGGCGCAGAGGTGCGCAGAGGGGATCACTTTATCATCCCCGCCGGCTACGGAACCGTGGAGATGACAGGCAGGATGAGTCTGATTCTGTCTACAGTGGAGCGCTGACAAAAGGGAAGATTGAATAAAAACTGCTGCAAATGGAGCTGTCGCATTGAGGAGTTGACCTGCAGGTTACGGGAAAACCTTGATGGGGCAGCTTTTGCCTGTTGGTGACAAGCTTTCGTGTGGAATGTAGGTTTAAAATCGATAGGTTAAAATCAAATAGAAACGAAAATCGGTGTCCGCCGAAAAGGACAGGAAGGGGTAAAATGAGTATATTTCGCTATGCCATATTGGGGGCCGCCAAAATAGGCGCAAAGTTTTGCCAGGCCGCAGGGCTTATTGAGGACTGCCAGGTCTGCGCGGTGGCCAGTAAGAGCCTGGAGCGGGCGGAGGAATTTGCGGAAAAGAACGGGATTTCCAGGGCCTACGGCAGCTATGAAGAGCTTCTGGATAGGGAAAAGCCGGACTGCGCCTATATCGCCGTGACACCCCATGACCATTACCGTCTGGCCAGGATGTGCGTGGAGCGGGGGATTCCGGTGCTCTGTGAAAAGGCCATGTTTCAGAACAGCGGGGAGGCGGAGAGCCTGTATGCCCTGGCAAGGCAGCGGGGGGTATTTGTCATGGAGGCCATGTGGAGCCGCTTCCTGCCAACCATGAAGAAGGTGAAGCAGTGGCTTGGGGAGGACAGAATCGGAATGCCGGAGATTTCTCAGCTTTCTATCGGATTCGCAGCGCCGGAGGGAGCGGACAACCGCTATTTTAATCCTGCACTGGGAGGCGGCGCTGCCCGGGATATTACGGTTTATGCCTATGAGATTACCACCTATGTTCTGGAACAGAAGATCCGGAAGATGGATGTGTCCGCGGTAAAAGGAGAGACAGGGGTAGACATCAATAACCATGTATCCATTGAGTTTGAATATACACTGGCGGATCTGGCCACAAGTTTTGTGACGAAGATGAATGCCGGGATGATATTATATGGAAGAAAAGGGAAAATCGTATGGCCGGAGCCCCACCATTCCCAGGAATGCTTCCTGTATGATCAGAACGGAGAGCTTGTGGAACATTTCGTAGATCAGGAGACGAAAAACGGTTTTGTATACGAGCTGGAAGAGGCGATCCGCTGTATCCGGCAGGGGCTTCTGGAAAGTCCGGTGATTCCCTGGCAGGATACCATGGACTGTGCCAGGCTGTTTGACCGGATAGACCGGTGTTGCGGGGAGATAAGGTGACAATGTTCCTGAGACGTTAATTTGATTGAAATAGAAAGGAAGTATCCCATGGGAATGGCTGAATTTGAACGGAAAAGAGAAGAAAAAATAGACGGTGTAATTTATGCTATGTCACCTTCCCATGATTATCGTCACGGAATTATTAACAACAACATTAACAGAAGCATCGGATGCGGATTAAAAAACAGCCTTTGCCTTGTCTTGAAATTTTTCAAGGTGTGTGAAAATAAATCATAGGAAAACAGTTCGACTTATGCTATAATGCATGCACAGGAAAGAGGAAAAAACCCGGGGCACCGGTTTCAACCGGATGTGCCTTTTGGGCTTTCTCCTGGAAAGGGAGGAAAAAGATATGGGAATGACAATGACGCAAAAGATTCTGGCTGCGGCTGCAGGCCTTGACAAGGTGGAGGCGGGCCAGCTCATTGAGGCGAATCTTGACCTGGTACTGGGCAATGACATCACAAGCCCTGTGGCCATCAAGGAAATGGACAAGTTTACGGCAAAGGGCGTATTTGACAAGGATAAGATTGCTCTGGTGCCGGATCATTTTGTGCCCAACAAAGATATCAAATCAGCGGAGCACTGTAAATGTGTCCGGGAATTTGCCCGTAAAAATGAGATTACCAATTATTTCGAGGTGGGGGAGATGGGCATCGAGCACGCCCTGCTTCCGGAAAAAGGCCTTACCGTAGCCGGAGACGTGATTATCGGCGCGGATTCCCACACCTGTACCTACGGCGCGCTGGGGGCTTTCTCCACAGGGGTGGGCAGCACGGACATGGCGGCGGGGATGGCCACAGGCAAAGCCTGGTTCAAGGTGCCTTCTGCCATCCGATTCATTCTCACGGGCAAACCCGCCGAATGGGTCAGCGGCAAGGATGTGATCTTACATATCATCGGCATGATCGGAGTGGACGGCGCGCTGTATAAATCCATGGAATTTGTGGGAGACGGTATCGCAAATCTGACTATGGATGATCGTTTTACCATTGCAAATATGGCTATTGAGGCAGGCGGCAAGAACGGAATCTTCCCTGTGGACGCCCTGGCGGAAAAGTATATCAAGGAACATTCCGATAAGCCGTATACCATTTATCAGGCGGACGAAGATGCGGTTTATGATGCGTCCTATACCATTGATTTGAGTCAGCTGCGTCCTACGGTGGCATTTCCCCATCTCCCGGAGAATACCCACACCATTGACGAGATACGGCAGATGGAAGCCATTGTCATTGACCAGGTGGTCATCGGGTCCTGCACCAACGGACGTCTGGATGATCTGCGGATCGCTGCAAAAGTGCTGAAAGACAGGCATGTGGCAAAGGGCATGCGGTGCATTGTGATTCCCGCTACCCAGGCGATCTATATGCAGGCCATGGAAGAGGGGCTTCTGAAAACCTTTATCCAGGCAGGAGCCATCGTCAGCACACCTACCTGCGGACCCTGCCTGGGCGGCTATATGGGCATCCTGGCAGAGGGCGAGAGATGCGTGTCCACTACCAACCGCAATTTTGTGGGCCGCATGGGGCATGTGTCCTCGGAGATCTATCTGGCCAGCCCGGCGGTTGCGGCAGCCAGTGCGGTTAAGGGCGTGATCTCCGCGCCGGAGGAACTGTAAATCTGTTGAAGGAAAGGAGGCTCCCGCTGAGGGCAGGGCTTCGAGGAGATGCGCGGAAGCTGCCTGAGGGCGGGGGAGGTGAATATGAACGCAAAAGGAAGAGTTTTTAAATACGGAGACAATGTAGACACAGACGTAATCATTCCGGCCAGATATCTGAACACATCGGATCCCGGGGAACTGGCGGCCCATTGCATGGAGGATATTGACAGGGATTTCATAAAGCAGGTGAATAAGGGCGACATCATTGTGGCGGAGAAAAATTTCGGCTGCGGTTCCTCCAGGGAGCATGCGCCCATTGCCATCAAGGCCGCGGGAGTCAGCTGCGTTATCGCGGAGACCTTTGCCAGAATCTTCTATCGCAATGCCATCAATATCGGGCTGCCCATCATTGAGTGTCCGGAGGCTTCCAGGGGAATCCAGGCGGGAGATGAGGTGGAGGTGGATTTCGATTCCGGCGTCATCACCAATGTGACCCGGGGCACAAGCTTCCAGGGGCAGGCTTTTCCGGAATTTATGCAGAAAATTATCGCTTCCGAAGGTCTGATCAATTATATCAATAACAAGTAAAAATCCATTCATACAACCGGCCTCGCAGATCACGGTTTCTGAGACTGCGGGGCTCTTTTTTCTGCCGTACAGAATGTTTTCGTGAACTGGGTACTGCTGCCCACCCATTAGGGCGGGGCGTTTGTGACGAAGGATTTTGAACGGAATCAGAAGAGGATTTTGTGCACATTGCATATGGGGGACGTACTTTGTCCGGACAGTGAGGGAAAGGAAGTCAGGAGAGCCATGGAAAAGGGAGCATCAAAAAAATACGAAATAGACATGTGTAACGGTCCGCTGTTGGGCAAGATTATGGTTTTTTACATACCGCTGATGCTGTCGGGGATTCTGCAGCTGCTCTTTAACGCGGCGGACATTGTGGTGGTAGGACGTTTTGCGGGAAATGAGGCTCTGGCAGCGGTGGGCTCCACCAGTTCCCTGACGAATCTGATCGTGAATCTGTTCATCGGACTGTCTGTTGGGGCAAATGTTCTGGTGGCCAGATTTTATGGGGCAGGGCAGGACGGAGAATTGAAGGAAATGGTGCAGACGGCCATTGCCACAGCCCTTGCAGGGGGTGTGATTCTGGTTTTTCTGGGGTTTTTTATCTCCGGCCCTGCTTTGGGCTGGATGGGAACACCGGAGGACGTAATCGAGCATTCCGTTCTGTACATGCGGATTTATTTTACCGGTATGCCGTTTATGATGGTATATAATTTCGGAAGCGCTGTGCTCCGGGCCGTAGGCGACACCAAGAGACCCCTGTATTACCTGCTGATCGCAGGTGTGGTGAATGTGGTGCTGAATCTGATCTTTGTGATTGTGTTTTCCATGGGGGTGGCTGGAGTTGCCGCGGCCACGGTGGCTTCCCAGGCCATCTCCGCCGCTTTGGTGGTGCGGTGTCTGATTCAGACTGACAGCGCCTACCGCCTGGTGCTGCAGGGCATGAAGATTGCGCCGGACAAGCTGATAAAAATGGTGCAGATCGGCGTTCCTGCAGGAATGCAGGGCGCTCTGTTTTCCATCTCCAATGTGCTGATTCAGTCCTCGGTGAACAGCTTCGGCTCCGTGGCCATGGCGGGAAATACGGCGGCCAGTAATATCGAGGGCTTTGTGTACACTGCCATGAATGCCTTTCATCAGGCAGCCATCAGCTTCAGCGGCCAGAATTACGGCGCCCGGAAATACAGACGTATTTTCAAGGTCCTGGTGATCTGCGAGGTTATGGTGGTGGGAGTAGGGGCTTTGATGGGAAATGTGGCCTATTTCTTCGGCGGAACTTTGCTGAAACTGTATACCATAGACCCGGCGGTTATCGAATATGGGATTCTGCGTATGCGGATTATCTGCGTACCGTATTTTCTCTGCGGTGTGATGGATGTGGCGGTAGGGGCGCTCCGGGGAATGGGATATGCCATCATGCCCATGCTGGTTTCCCTGACCGGGGCCTGTCTGTTCCGGGTGGTCTGGATTTATACCATATTTCAGAGCAACCGTACATTGGAATGCCTCTATTTTTCCTACCCCATCAGCTGGACGCTGACCTTCCTGGTGCATTTCGTGTGCTTTGCGGTGGTTTACCGGAGGCTGCTGAAGCGGGACCCCGGGATAGAATGAGTGTGTGGGCCGTAAGTTGGAAAAGGGAAAAACTGCAGCAAGGAAGGCCGGTCCGTAAGCGGCGTCCATGAAACCGGAGGGAAAGAGAGCAATATGATAGCATATGTAAAGGGAACAGTAGAAGACATAAAAGAAGACAATGTGGTAATCGGAGTGGGAGGCATGGGATACAATGTGCGGATATCCGCGGACACGGCGGCCAGGCTTCCGGGTATCGGGGAGACGGCCAGGCTGTATACCTACACCAGTGTCCGGGAGGATGCCATACAGCTGTTTGGCTTTCTGGCGAAAAATGATCTGGAGATCTTCCGGAAGTGCATTACGGTCAGCGGCATCGGCCCCAAGGGCGCGCTGGCCATACTCTCCGTTCTGGATGCGGATTCCCTGCGTTTTGCCATTATGACAGGGGATGTGAAGGCCATCTCCAAAGCGCCCGGAATCGGCGCAAAGACTGCGGAGCGTCTGATTCTGGAGCTGAAGGGCAAGATCAAGATTGACGACGCTCTGATAGACCGGGAGATCGAGAGTACACGGACCGCTGCCCAGGGCATGGCGGATACGCCCCAGAAGCGGGAGGCCGTGGAGGCGTTGGTGTCTCTGGGCTATGGGAACGCGGAGGCTGTGAAGGCCGTGAACGCCATTGAGGGAATTGAGTCCATGGATTCCGGAGCAGTACTGAAGGCGGCCCTGAAGAAAATGTTCTGAACTGTTATGTTCTGAGGGCTGCCTGCTTGCAGAACGGAACAAAAACGGCTAAAATAGAATGAGTAAAAATGCCGAAGGGAACGCGTAAAAATGTCGAAGCGAATGATTGAAACGAATATCACCGAAGAGGATGTGAAAATAGAGGGCTCCATCCGCCCACAGAAACTGGATGACTACATCGGTCAATCAAAAGTGAAGGAGACGCTTAAGATCTACATTGATGCGGCGAAGCTGCGGGGGGATGCCCTGGACCATGTGCTGTTCTACGGTCCGCCGGGTTTGGGCAAAACCACACTTGCGGGCATCATTGCCAACGAGATGGGCGTGCATCTGAAGGTCACCAGCGGTCCGGTCATTGAGAAGCCCGGCGAAATGGCGGCTATTCTCAACAATCTGGAGGAAGGGGATCTGCTCTTTGTGGACGAGATTCACCGGCTGAACAGGCAGGTGGAGGAGGTGCTCTATCCGGCCATGGAGGATTACTGCATTGACATCATGATCGGAAAGGGGTCCACTGCCCGTTCCGTGCGGCTGGATCTGCCGAAATTTACTCTGGTGGGCGCCACTACCAGGGCGGGGCTTCTGACGGCTCCCCTGCGGGACCGTTTCGGCATGATCCACCATCTGGAATTCTACACGGTGGAAGAGCTCCAGCTGATTATCCTGCATTCCGCCAGGGTTCTGGAAGTAGAGATTGAGCCGGGAGGAGCCCTGGAGATGGCAAGGCGGAGCAGGGGAACGCCCAGGTTGGCCAACCGTATTTTAAAGAGAGTGAGGGATTTCGCCCAGGTAAAGTATGACGGCGTCATCACGGAAGAGGTGGCCAGGACTGCCCTTGATCTGATGGATGTGGACAAGCTGGGCCTGGACCATATAGACAGGAACCTGCTGCTGACCATGATCCGGAAATTTGAAGGGGGACCTGTGGGACTGGAGACCCTGGCGGCAGCCATCGGGGAGGATGCGGGCACCATCGAGGATGTGTACGAGCCTTATCTGATCAAGAACGGCTTTCTGAACCGCACCCCCAGGGGCAGGGTGGCCACGGAGCTGGCCTACCGGCATCTGGACTGCGGAATCTATCAGCCGTGACAGCAGTTTTTTCCGGCGGAACAAAAGGAAGGAGAACTGACCATGCATTTTGTCAATGCAAAGGGAATCTTGTCCCCGCAAAACGGGATGAATGTATACAGGGGCTGCACTCACGGCTGCATTTACTGCGACAGCAGAAGTGTCTGCTACGGATTTACCCATGCTTTTGAGGATGTGGAGGTGAAGCAGAATGCGCCGGAGCTGTTGGAAAAGGCGCTTCGCTCCAGGCGGAAAAAATGCATGATCGGAACCGGCGCCATGTGCGATCCCTATATGCACTGCGAGGAGACTCTGCAGATGACAAGAAAATGTCTGGAACTGATCGAAAGATACGGATTCGGGGCTGCCATTCAGACCAAGTCAGACAGAATCCTTCGGGATCTGGATTTATTGAAGCGTATCAACGAAAAGACAAAATGCGTGGTGCAGATCACATTGACTACTTACGATGAGGAACTGTGCAGAATTCTGGAGCCGAATGTATGCACCACCAAAAGGCGGGCGGAGGTTCTGGATATTCTGCGGGAGAACGGAATTCCTGCCGTGGTCTGGCTGTCTCCTGTACTGCCCTTTCTGACGGACACGAAGGAGAATCTGGAGGGAATTCTTGGGTATTGTACCCGGGCAAAAGTGTATGGAATCATCTGCTTCGGCATGGGACTGACCCTGCGGGAAGGGGACAGGGAGTATTTCTACGGGGCGCTTGACAGGCATTTTCCGGGACTTCGGCAGAAATACCATCATAAATACGGCTATTCTTATGAGCTGAAGAGCGACAGGCATGAGGAGCTTATGGAGATTTTCCGGGACGTCTGCAGGCGGAACGGAATTGTTCATGAGGTGGATGCGTGTTTTCAATATTTGCATGAATTTCCGGAAAAATATAATCAATTAACATTTTTTTAAGAGGTTGGGCTTTTGTATCCAGGCAGCCATCTATTTATGCCTTTCTCATTTTCTTAACTTAAATCTGTTCTGCGATAAATTACATCATGGATATCTTCATGATCCGGGCGATTGAACCAGTTATAGGATATGCTTTGATTGCAGAGATGAACAGTATGAGCAGCAATCGGATCCAAAAGCCTTCTTCATTTTCTTCATTTGAAAGTTTCCCTTCCTCCCCCTGAGTATGCATCCTGCACAAGGAAACCGTGAGGCATTCGCTATTATACATCTGAATTGTGAGGATGTCTATCGTCTATGTTAAATAGAAAATCAAATAGAAAATTTCCCCATTTTTTATGTATTTTTAATTGCATTGAACAGAGGGGCTCATTATAATGAAAGAACGTGCTTCGCCGGAAAAATCCGGCATATCGGTGCGGAAAAATCGGGGAAGCTACGGAGGCGGTTCCCGGGAAGGAGAGAAATTGATATGCTGAAGATTTTCAAGTATCTGGCGGAATCCAAATGGTCTGTTCTGGCGATTATTGTTCTTCTGGTGGTGCAGGCCTACTGTGATCTGGCGCTGCCCCAGTACACTGCGGATATAGTGGACGTGGGCATCGGGCAGAAGGGGATTGAAAGCGCAGTGCCTGAGCGGATGCGGGAATCCACTTACAGAACACTGGAGAGTCTGCTGACCCGGGAGGAGAGGGAACTGATGGCATCTGCTTATGAACAGGCGGCAGACGGCAGCTATGTTTTCTGCGGGGATAAACAGGCGGAGGAGGCTTTGGACGAAAGCATGGGCATACCGCTCCTCATTGTTTCCATGACGGAATCCGGAGTCGGGATGCCTGACATGGGAATGGGCGAAAATGCCGCAGGGGAGCTTACGGATGAGCAGATTCTCGGGCTGCGCAGGCAGGTTTCGGAGAGTCTGGGGGATACCGGGGAAACCGTCATTGCCCAGAGGGCCCTGCTGTTTATCCAGGAGGAATATGATAAACTGGGGATGGACATGGGCAGAATACAGCGCAGCTATCTCTACAGGACCGGGGGGATGATGCTAGCTTATTCTGTGGTGATGATGGCAACGGCTATCCTGGTGGGGCTTCTGGCGTCCAGAATCGGGGCAAAGCTTGGCCTGAACCTGCGGGAGCGGGTTTTCACCAAAGTGGTTTCTTTCTCCCATGCGGAGATGGAGCAGTTTTCCACCGCATCCCTGATCACCAGAAGCACCAATGACATTCAGCAGGTACAGATGGTGGTGGTGATGATGCTGCGGATGGTGGTGTATGCGCCCATCATCGGTATAGGCGGCGTGGTGAAGGTCATGGGTACAAGGACGGGCATGGGATGGATCATCGTGGTGGCGGTTGCCCTGATCATGGCTCTGGTGGCTGTGCTGATGGCAGTGGCCATGCCCAAATTCAAAAAGATGCAGACACTGGTGGACCGTCTGAACCTGGTATCCAGGGAGATTCTCACCGGCGTATCCGTCATCCGCGCCTTCAGCAGGGAAAAATTCGAGGAAGAGCGGTTTGACCGGGCAAACAGGGATCTGATGCAGACGCAGCTGTTTACCAACAGGGTGATGAACGTGATGATGCCTGTGATGATGCTGATCATGAACGGCATCAGCGTTATGATCGTATGGTTCGGCGCAAAAGGAATTGACATGGGCAATCTGATGGTGGGAGATATGCTGGCGTTTATTACCTATACCATGCAGATTGTCATGTCCTTCCTGATGCTGACCATGATATCCGTGATGCTGCCCAGGGCCGGAGTGGCGGCAGGGCGTATCCAGGAGGTTATAGGCACAAATGCAGGCGTTACGGATAAGGAGACGGTTCAGGATGAGAGACTTGGGCAGGCCCGGGGCGTGGTGGCCTTTGAGGATGTGTCCTTCCGGTATCCGGGGGCGGACGAGGATGCCCTGGAGCATCTGGATTTTACTGCAGGACCCGGGGAGACCACGGCCATCATCGGCAGCACCGGATGCGGAAAGTCCACTTTGCTGAATCTGATTCCCAGGTTTTATGATGTGACGGCAGGCCGTATAACCATAGACGGTGTAGATATCCGGGATCTGTCCCAGCATAAGCTCCGGAGTCTCCTGGGCTATGTGCCCCAGAAGGCGGTTCTGTTTTCCGGGGACATTTCGTCCAATCTGAAGTTCGGCGGGCCGGATATCAGCGACAGCCGGATGAAGGAGGCGGCGGAAATTGCCCAGGCCACGGAATTTATAGAGAGTAAGCCGGAGGGATTTGACAGCGAGATAGCCCAGGGAGGCACAAATGTGTCCGGCGGACAGAAGCAGAGGCTGTCCATTGCCAGGGCCATAGCCAAGGCGCCCCGGATTTTCCTGTTTGACGACAGTTTCTCTGCATTGGATTACAAGACGGATGTGACACTCAGAAAGGCTCTGCGGGAGAAAACCGGAGATGCCACGGTGATTATTGTGGCGCAGCGAATCAGCACGATTCTCCATGCGGACCAGATTATCGTTCTGGATGAGGGACGGATTGCCGGGAAGGGCACTCACAGTCAGCTGCTGCGGGAATGTGAGGCTTACCGGGAAATCGCCAGGTCACAGCTGTCGGAGGCGGAACTGGAGGGAGGTGCTGCGGTATGAGCGAGAAGAACAGAAGGCAGGGCGGTCCCAGGCCCCATGGTCCCCACGGGGGCATGATGCCGGGAGAGAAGGCAAAGGATTTCAAGGGTACATTTGCAAAGCTCCTGAGGTATATGGGCAGGTATAAGCTGGCTCTGATTGCCGTCATGATTTTTGCGGCGGGCAGCACGGTTTTCATGATTATAGGGCCGAAGGTACTGGCCAAAGCTACCACGGAACTGTTCAACGGCATGATGGCCAAGTTTGCGGGCACGGGAGGAATCGACTTCGGACGGATCGGACAGATTCTGATTCTGCTGCTGGCCTTATACGGGGTCAGCGCCCTGCTTTCCTTCGTACAGGGGCTGGTGATGACGGAGGTTTCCCAGAAGCTCTGCTACAGGTTCCGCAGGGAGATTTCGGAGAAGATCAACAGAATGCCCATGGCCTATTTTGAATCCAGGACAGTGGGAGAGATCCTGTCCCGGATCACCAATGACGTGGATACTCTGGGACAGAGCCTGGGACAGAGCATTACCACGCTGATTACCTCCGTGGCGTCCATTGTGGGTATTCTGATTATGATGCTGTCCATCAGTCCCCTGATGACGCTGATCGCTTTGGTGATTCTGCCTGTGTCAGGAGGACTGATCGGCGTGGTGATCAAGCACTCCCAGAAGTTTTTCGTTGACCAGCAGAACTATCTGGGCAAGATAAACGGCCAGATCGAGGAAGTGTACAGCGGCCAGAATATCATCAAGGCCTTCAACAGGGAGGATGCAGTCCTGGAGGAGTTTGGAGAGACTAACCGGGTTCTGTATCAGAGCGCCTGGAAATCCCAGTTTATATCCGGCATGATGCAGCCCATTATGATGTTTGTGGGAAATCTGGGCTATGTGGCTGTGGCGGTCAGCGGCAGTATGCTGGCCATAAAGGGCGTCATCGAAGTGGGGGAAATTCAGGCCTTTATTCAGTATGTGAAGAATTTTACGCAGCCCATTACCCAGGTGGCCCAGGTATCCAATATGTTCCAGTCCACGGCGGCGGCTGCAGAGCGGGTCTTTGAGTTTCTGGAGGAGCCGGAGGAGGATGTAACGGCGGAAAAAACAGATGAGGTGAAGGACGCCTGTTCCTCAGAGAAAAAGCAGGGCGCAGTCTCCTTTGAACATGTGAAATTCGGCTATCAGCCGGATAAGGTAATCATCCATGATTTCAGCTGTGAGGTGAAGCCCGGGCAGACAGTGGCTATAGTAGGGCCCACAGGCGCAGGCAAGACCACCATGGTAAAGCTGCTTATGCGGTTTTATGATGTGAACAGCGGAGCCATAAGGGTGGACGGACAGGATGTAAGGAATTTCAACCGCAGTGAGCTCAGGGAGAATTTCGGCATGGTGCTGCAGGATACCTGGCTGTTCCATGGGACCATTATGGAGAACATCCGCTACGGGAGACTGGAGGCCACGGACGAGGAGGTAATTGCCGCGGCTAAGGCGGCCCATGTCCACAGGTTCATCCAGACCCTTCCCGGAGGATATCAGATGGAACTGGGGGAGGACGCGTCTAATGTATCCCAGGGCCAGAAGCAGCTGCTTACCATTGCCAGGGCCATTCTGGCGGACAATCCAATCCTTATTCTTGACGAGGCCACCAGTTCCGTGGACACCAGGACGGAGATCCGGATTCAGAAGGCCATGAATAACCTGATGAAGGGGCGTACCAGTTTCGTCATCGCCCACAGGCTGTCCACCATCCGGGATGCGGATGTGATCCTGGTCATGAAGGATGGAGATATCGTGGAGCAGGGAAGCCATGACCGGCTGATGGAGCAGGGCGGATTTTATGCGGAGCTGTATAATGCACAGTTTGAAGGGCAGAGTGCAGTCTGAATTTCCAAATAGTGACAGCGTTTCCGGACAGAGGCAGAATTCTGTCCGGGGCGCTGTTTTTGCATGGAAACAAAGAGTATGGAAAAAGGAAAAAAATCGAATGAAACCCCTCCCTATTTTGGAAAAGTATGATACAATGGAAGCGAGAAACGCAAACAGGCATTCAAGCCTTATACCGGGAACATGACCGGGCAGTGAATGCTTTGTCAGGTGATTCCCACAGGAGCTTTCCATGAAGATTTCAGATATACATATACAGAATTTCAAATCGATTCATGATATGCACATTCCCGATATTGAGAATGCCCTGATTCTGGTGGGACAGAACAACACAGGCAAAACGACGGTTCTGGATGCCGTTCGGGCTGTGGGCGGAGAATATCGGATTACGCCGGAGGATTTTGGGGAGGCGGGAGCCAAAATACGGATTCAGGTCTCGCTCTCTTTTACGGAGGAGGACCTGGAGCAGCTGCGGCGCCGGGGAGTGGTCAGCCAGTACCGGAAAATGGAGACATGGATGCAGGATTTTTGCCAGAAGCTCCCCTCCTATTCAGAAGGAGAGCTTACCTTTACCATGACTGCCAACCGGGACGGGCGTATCCGGTATCAGGACGGCTTCAACAAGAATAATCCTTATATAAAGGAAGTATTTCCGAAGATATATTATGTAGATACGGAGAGACGCCTGGAACAGCTGCAGAGCGATATGCTGCTTCTGCAGGAGGATGAGATCCTGAAGAGGATGCGGTCAGGCTGCTGTATGTTCAACCAGGCCAGGGAATGCACCCACTGCTTCCACTGTATCGGCCTTATTGAGCAGAAAAGTCCGGCCCTGTTGGATGCCATGGAAGTTTCCAAGCTGTTGGACTATAAGCTGTATCAGCTGAATCTGGATACTTTTGCGCGTAAGGTCAATGACTGCTTCCATAAAAACGGAGGCAGGGAGAGTATTCTTTACTCCATGAACCGGGATGTGGAAAAAATTCTGGAGGTGACAACGGAAATACGACACCCTGCCCAGAATGTACCCCGTCCCATCTCCCACATGGGAAAGGGAATGCGGTCGATCTATCTGTTTTCCCTTCTTGAGGCTTATACACAGATTGAGGAAACACTTCCCAGTATAATTATGATCGAAGATCCGGAAATTTTCCTGCATCCCAGTCTGCAGAAGGTGTGTGGCACCATCCTTTACCGTCTGGCTGCCAAAAACCAGGTGATTTTTACCACCCATTCCCCGAATCTGCTGCCGAATTTTAACAGCAGGCAGATTCGCCAGGTGGTTCACAGGGAGGACGGTTCCAGCGATGTCAGGGGAAAAACGGATATCAGCGCTATTCTGGAGGACCTGGGTTATACGGCGGGGGACCTGATGAATGTCAATTTTGTTTTTATTGTGGAGGGAAAGCAGGATAAATCCCGTCTGCCGCTGCTGCTTGGAAAATATTATGCGGAAACCCTGGACAGTCAGGGGAATCTGTCCAGAATTGCAATCATTACCACCAACAGCTGTACCAATATCAAAACCTATGCCAATCTGAAATATATGAATCAGATTTACCTGCGGGATCAGTTCCTTATGGTCAGGGACAGTGACGGCAGGGACAGGGATGCCCTGGCGGGCCAGCTCTGCCGCTACTATGAGGAGCGAAACCGGGAGGACATGGATAAGCTGCCGGAGGTTCGTCCGGAGAATGTTCTGATTCTGAAATATTATTCCTTTGAGAATTATTTTCTGAATCCGAAGATAATGGCGCAGTTGGGTATTGTGGAGTCGGAGGAAAACTTTTATGAAATACTTCTGGAAAAATGGAAGGAATATCTTTATCGCCTGAAAAGCGGCCGCCATCTGACGGAGGTTCTGGGCCGGGACCTGGAGAGTGCAGAGGATGTGAAACTTCACATGGAGGAGATCCGCATTTATCTTCGGGGACACAATCTGTTTGACATTTTCTACGGCAGGTTTAAGGAACAGGAGACGGAACTGTTGGAGCAATATATTAATCTGGCTCCAAGAGAGGATTTTCAGGATATTTTTGAGGCATTGGAGCGTTTTCCCTATTTTGAGAGCAGAAGCAGGGAGGCGGTTCAGCTGCGTAGTCACTTGTCTGCGCAGCAGTGTCTGTGAGATGGGAAAAGTAAAACAGCAGGGTGTGGGAGGAGAAAAGCAGATGAGCAGGAAGCAATTTGGAAAACGAGTCACAGCCATTTTGACGGCAGCCGCCCTGGGCATGAGCCTGGGAGCCTGCGGCAGCGGGGATGAGATTTCCGCCGGAGGAACCGATCTGTTCGGGGAGGCGGAATCGCAGAGCGCGGAAGAAATTAATCCGGAGCAGTCGGGAAGCAGCGCGGAAGAGGACGAAAATGCAGACGGACAGGAGACGGGAGACGGCGCTTCCGGAAGTGCGGTAGAAGATAAAAATGTTGACGATATGCCGACTGTTCCGGTAGGCTACGGCGTGACCCCGGAGAACGAGAATCCGGACCTGGTTCTGGCGGTTCAGCCGGAGGTGCCCTACTGGTTTCCTGCACAGCTCCTGGAATGGGAACCGGAGGAGGACGAAGAACTGATGTTTCACAAAAGCAGTGTTCCCCTGGCTGTCCGGCGGGACAGGGAAAGACTGGATACCGTGAATTCCACCCAGAACAGGGACACAAAGGTACTGGCGCTCTCTATTATGAACCGCAATACCAGTGGTAATCTTCCCCATGGAGGAAATACGGCTGAGGCCAATGTTTTTTCCTACTGGCAGTATGTGGACAGTCTGGTGTACTGGGGCGGTTCCTCAGGGGAAGGGCTCATTGTTCCTCCCTCCGCGGATGTGGTGGATGCCGGACACAGAAACGGCGTCAAAGTACTGGGCACGGTTTTTATGCCCCAGACCGCCCATGGCGGAAAAATGGAATGGCTTGAGGACTTGCTGATGGAAAAGGGCGGGGCCTATCCCGTGGCGGACAAACTGATTCAGGCGGCAAGGGTGTATGGATTTGACGGATGGTTTATCAATCAGGAGACGGAGGGAACCGGGGAGGAACCCCTGACGGAAAAACATGCGGATAGGATGAAGGCGTTTCTGGCTTATTTTAAGGCCCAGGCGCCGGAACTGGAACTGATTTACTATGATTCCATGACGGAAGAGGGAAAGATGGACTGGCAGAATGCCCTGACAGAGAAAAATGCGGGCTTTTTGACGGACAACGGCAAAGACCTGGCAGACGGAATGTTCTTGAACTTCGGTTGGAAGGATGTGGCCCAGGTAGGCAGGGAGCTGCTGAAGGACTCCGTCACCCTGGCGGAAGAACTGGATTTGGACCCCTATGACCTGTACGCGGGCATTGATCTGCAGAGCAATGGCTATGGGACGAGGGTGAACTGGAAGCTGTTTGAGAAGCCGGAGGGCGGCACCCTGACTTCCCTGGGGCTTTACTGCCCAAGCTGGGCCTTTTTCGACGCGGAAGACATGGCGGATTTCCGGAAAAAGGAAAATGTGCTGTGGGTTAATCAGGAGGGGGACCCTTCTGCGGAGCAGGGGGAGGCTGCCGGACAGTGGCCCGGGATTTCCTCTTATGTGGCGGAGCGCACGGCTGTGACCTCCCTGCCCTTTGTGACCAATTTTTCCATGGGGAACGGTTACAGCTTCTTCAAAAACGGGTATCAGATCAGCCTGTGGGACTGGAATAACCGCAGTCTGTCGGATATCCTGCCCACATACCGGTATATCATTGAAAACAAGACGGGAAACCAACTTCAGGCAGATCTGGATATGGAAGATGCCTGGTACGGCGGCAGCAGCCTGCTGCTGACCGGGAGTATGAAACAGAATACGGAATCCCTTATCCGTCTGTACAGCGCGGCGCTTCTGGTGGAGGAGGACATGCTGTTCACGGTCACAGCCAGAGCTTCCGGCGCGGAGATTGCCCTGGATGCGGTGCTGACTCTGGAGGACGGTTCGGAGGTTCTGTTGGAGGGAGACAGGCTGGTGGGGGCCGACTGGACCACGGTTTCCTATGACATGTCCGCCCTGGCAGGAAAGCAGATCAGGACGATTTCCTGCAGACTGGCAGCGGACAGGGATGTGGAGGAAGCCGGGATTCGCCTGGGAAATATCACTATGGCCCAGGCAGGTTCGGACTGGAACAGGGCCGTGAGCAATGTGCAGATTCTGGAAAACGGTTTTGACGAAGACGGTATGTTTGCAGGTATTCGCCTGGCCTGGGATACGGAGCAGGAAAGGGCGGACCAGGATTCTTCCGGGGAGACGGCAGAAAAGTCCGCTCCGGAGGCAGCGCCCGTGTATTATGAAATCTACCGGATAGGACAGGACGATAACCGGTATCTGGCAGGGGTTTCCAATACGGAGAGCTTTTATCTCCATGGACTTCCCCGCCTGGAACTTCCTGGTAAGGAAGGAGAGAAGCAGACGGTGTTGGAAATCGTTCCGGTGAACTGGCTTCTGGAGGAGGGAACCGGTGCCAGAATTGTTCTGGAATGGCCGGACAACAGCCTGCCCAGAGCGGGATTTACAGCGGATGTGACACTGGTGTCGCCTGGGGACACGGTTGTGTTCCGCAGTCTCTGTTCCCGGAATACGGAGAAGGTGACCTGGAGTCTTCCCGGGGCAAGCAGGGAAAGCGCTGAGGGTGAAGAGGTATCTGTCAGCTATTCCCAGGAAGGTGTCTATCCGGTGTCTGTGAAGGCGGAAAATGAATCCGGAAGCGACGAGGTGTCTGCAGAGGCGTACATTGTGGTCACAGAGGCGGCATCCGGCGGGCTTTCCCTTCTTTCCCAGGGAGCTGCGGTTACGGCCGATACCTATGTGAACGATAACGAAGCGCCTGCGTTTGCGGTGGACGGGGATAAAACGAAAAAATGGTGCGCCACAGGTGATGCGCCTCATGAGATCACACTGGATCTGGGCGGGGAGAAAACCGTCAGTGCAGTGGACATATCCCACGCCCAGGCGGGAGGGGAGAGCCCGGATATGAATACCAGGGCTTATGCGATTCTGGTCAGCCAGGACGGCAGGGACTTTACGGAAGTATGGCGGGTGACGAAAAATACGGAAGGCTCCACCCATGACGCATTTGCTCCGGTAAAGGCCAGATTTGTGCGGCTTTTGGTGGAAGAACCCACCCAGGGAAGCGACAGCGCGGCGCGGATATATGAGATTGAAGTTTATGGGCTGAATGCGGATTGACGGACTGATAAGCAGGGCATGGCATTGTTCTGGCTGCCTGCCAGGGTGAAAGAAAGAGGTACCATTTGATGGAATGGGAGCAGGTAGACAAGAGGGAATTGGAACGGCTTTACTATGAGGAAAATCTGGCGGATTCTGTAATCGCAGACCTCTTTGGTGTGTCGCGGAATGAAGTGAAGAAGAAACGAAAACAATACAATATCGGTATGCGGCAGCATAGTATTGAACAGGCTGCCGCAGAGATTCCGGGATTGGCGGACAGGCAGTATCAGCAGGCAATGGCGGAAATGCTTTCACCGGAGATTTGCGAGATGCTGAATCAGCGGGCGAAGGAACGGCTGCTTTGTCCGGAAAATATGGATGCACTGGCAAAGGCCCTGACGCACTATATTTTCCGCAATGGACCGGTAGAGAATATGCATGCAGAGGGCAAACTTTCCCAGAAGGACATGAAAACGCTGAATGTATATATGGTGAATCACCTGGCCTGGGTGCTGACCCGGGCATTTGAAGGAAACTGGTCTCAGTTGGAAACGCTGTTTGGCATGCTTTCTTTGTACGGAAAGGACTGGGACCCGGCAGACCCGCAGCAGGTGGAGAATCAGTGAGTGAGGTAGGAAAGAGCAGGCGGCTCTCAGGATTTCATCCGATACCCCAGGCTGCAGATCTCTCTGTCCAAGATAGAGGCCTTCTCCGGGATGCCGTATCGTTCCGCCAGACCGCATCTGACCAACCATTCATAATTGATGCCGAATCCGTGGGGTCTGGTTTCGTACCTGAACCCCTCTAAATTCCCGTGCTCCCGCAGGTATTGTATGACGGGCTGATATACGGATTCGGTATGCTCCTTCAGATACGCCGCGCATCGCTCCAATATGGCTTTGGCCACCTCCCGGGTGGCCCCCTTCGCATAGAGGGGATCGTAAATCTGCGAAATAATCTCCGGATTAATTCGTCTGCCCTGAGGGATGACTTCCCGCTCGGGAATCTGTCCGGCCTTGCAGATCTCTATCCAGGCGATGTTCTCCGCCAGCTGAGGGATGAAATAGATGGCATTCTCAAGGTTTTCCTTTATGTAGAGGTTTTTCTCGGCCTTATTCAGATAATACACTGCACCGGAGAAACCCAGAAGCATTTCCCTCTGCCGATCCAGTGCTCCTAGGTGAAATGCTTCGTTAAATAATTCATCCAGAAGGAAATCCTTTGAGAACAGTTTTTTGCCTTTGCTGAATGCTTTCCACCGAAAGTCGTCCACATTTCCGTTTCCGATAAAAGTCCGGAACCCGGTCAGCGTATGGAGGTTCAAAATGACGTACATGCCGTCTTCGTACAGCCTGTAACTGGTCTTTCCCCTGTAGTCGTCATCGTAGACGGCCTCCACCTGAATATCTGACCATTCCCATATGGCATCATGGCTGAAGCTTCCCAATAGATAAGCGGCGATGCACTTTCTGTCATGATACAGTCTGCTCGATATCCTTTCGATGATTGCGTTGCAGTATTCCCTCAAAGTCTGATTTTCCATATGTTTTCTCCTGTTTATCTGCTGCTGATCTCTCTGTTTCCTGTATCAGATGCGCCGTACAGCTGTGAAAGCAATCGAAGGGGCTGCCCCGCCCCGTATCCGGACAGGGGCGGAAGCTGTAGACGGCGGCGCTTCCAGTGAAGCAAGTGTGAGCCCGTATCCGGACAGGGGTGGAAGCTGTAGACGGCGGTGCTCCCAGTGAAGCAAGTGTGAGCCCGTATCCGGACGGGGGTGGAAGCTGTAGACGGCGGCATATTCCTTCCTCGTGTTCCAGGCCCCATTGCAGGAACGTTTTCCAAGTGCTTTTTGAGCCTCTTATTCCTCCAATCCCAGACGGCTCCTAAGGTAGTGGGCGGTCTTTGACTCCCGGTGTTTTAAGAGGTCACAGGGGGAACCGCAGAACATGACTTTGCCTCCGTGTCTTCCCGCACCAGGCCCCATGTCGATGACATGATCCGAACGCAATATCATTTCCGGGTCATGCTCTACCATCACCACGGTATTTCCCCTTTCTACGATTTGCCTCATCACATGCAGCACGCGGAGGACGTCCCGGGAATGCAGACCTATGGTAGGTTCGTCGAACAGGTACAGAAGGTTTTTTCGATGCCTGTATTTGCTCATTTCCCGGACCAGTTTCAGCCTCTGGGCCTCCCCGCCGGAGACGGTGGACAGGGGCTGTCCCAACTGCATGTATCCCAGGCCCAGAGCACATACCAGTCGGATTCTCTCATAGAGGAAGGGCCTGTCCGCAAAAAAGTCCAGGGCTTCCTGAAAAGGCATGTCCAGAACCTGCTTGATGTTCCGGTCCCTGTATTTGATCTGAAGCACCTCGTCCATATACTGCTGCCCATTGCACTCCGGACATAGGATTCTGGTCTCCCCGAAATACTGAATATAATGGCCCAGATACCCCTTTCCCCGGCACACCGGGCAGGCGCCTTTGGAATGGAAGGAAAAGAGGCTTCTGTCTGCATGTTCCGCGAACAGGTTTCGTATGGCATCGAAGAGATTCAGGTAGGTGGCGGAAACGGAGGAATTTTTCCCGTTCAGCAGCCTCTGGTCTATGCAGATTACATTGTTGATATACTCATAACCGATAATTTCAGAATGTTTTCCCGGCACATCTCCGCTGCCGTGGAGCCTGGAGGACAGCGCCTTGTACAAAACATCATGGACGATGGTGCTTTTCCCTGATCCGGAAACTCCGGTAAAGCAGGTGATCTGATGCAGGGGAATCGCTACGTCCTGATTCTGAATATTGTTTTCCCGGATTCCTTTGATGAGGATGCGCCTGTCCGGTCCGGCAGACAGGGCAGTTGAGGCGGGCTGCGGGGCATCCGGCTTTGCGGAGAGGAGCTTTCCGATGATGGAATTGCTGCTGCGCCGGATCTCTTCCAGGGAACCGGAGGCGATGATTTCGCCGCCCTCTTTCCCGGCGCCGGGCCCCAGTTCGATGATATAGTCGGCGGATTTTATCACGTCCAGATCATGTTCGATGGTGATGACGGTATTGCCGCTCTCCAGAAGCTTTTTGATCACGCCTATGATTTTCCTGCTGTCTGCGCCGTGGAGGCCGTCCGTAGGCTCGTCAATGAGATAGGTGAGCCCAACCAGTCCTGCTCCGGCCTGGTTGGCAATGCGCAGCCTTTGGTACTCGCCTCCGGACAGGGAGTCCACCCGCCTGTGGAAGGAGAGATAGTCCAGGCCGATTTCCCGCAGCAGTTCAAGCTGCTCCAACAGCGCCGCCAGGACAGGCCTGGAGGTCTCATTGGTGGGCAGCTGTTCCAGGCAGTCCTGCAGTTGGGAGAATTCAAGCCTGCCCATCTGGGAGTATGTTTTACCGTTTAATAAAATATGGTCTTTCAGTTTGTTCAGCCTGGAGCCGTTACAGTCCGGGCAGGTGACTTCCTGCATATAGGACTTGAAGAATTCTTCCTGCCAGGGGAGCTGCTCGTGATCCTGGGCCAACATCTCCCGGTACAGTTCCTCCACCCTTGTGAGGACGCCGGGAAAGCTTACCGCTGCCCCTTCTTTTGTCAGGTAATTGGGCAGGGCCTTTTCGTAGCCCTGGGGGCGCTGCAGAAGAAAGGTTTCCGCCCCCGAACCATACAGGATCAGGTCCTTCACCTCCTGGGGCAGCTCTTCATAGGGCACGTCCAGTGAAAAGCCGTACCGGCAGGCCAGGCTGTACAGGAGCATGTAGGAATAGGGATGGCTCATGGAATAGATGTCCTTGAAGAAAGGCCCCTGCCGCAGCGTCCGCCGGGGATATTTCAGCACTTTGGAAGGGTGCACGGTTTTCCGGACTCCGCTGCCCATGCACTCCGGGCAGGCGCAGGCCATATCGTTGTAGGAGAAGGCCGAGGCGTCCAGGGTGACTGTGGCCATGTGGTGTTCCGGACACCCATGCTGCCTGTAAAAGGATTCTATGCCCTCCCGGTCATCGCCGCTTAAGCGGACGCATAGAAAATGATCTCCGTTTCTGCATGCTGCCTTCAGGCTGTTGACGTCGCTTTTTGTCAGGCTTTCCCGGGTCAGGAATCTGTTTTGCGTCACCAGAAGGAAGGCAACCTCCGGCTCCACATCCGTTACATTCCGCAGATCCAGTCTCTCTTCACCTGCATAGACCCAACGGTATCCCTTTTTCCCCAGGGCATCCAGTTGCTGCTGTCTGCCGGTTCTTTTGTGGAAAAACCAGGGGAAGCTGACTTCTACAGCCGTTCCTGGCTTCAGGCTTTCCAGATCCTTGATCAGCTTGTACAGACTGGTCTGTTCGTAGATCCTGTGACAATACAGGCACCGGCACCTGCCGTGTATGGCTGTCAGGCTTCTGACAAAAGAGCCTATGCTTGTGTAGGTGCCCACGGTGGACCTGGGGTTTGTGTTTGGTTTGACCTGCTTTAAGCTGATCACTGTTGACAGCCCCTCTATGTTCCCGGTCAGGGGCTGTTTCATTTTTCTGGAAAAAATTTTTTCCTGGTCCGACATACAGTCCAGGAGCCTGCGCTGAGCCGTGGCGTAGATCACGTCATAGGCCAGAGTGGACTTGCCGGAGCCGCTCACGCCGGCTATCACTGTGTGCTTATGGTATGGGATTTCCACGCTGATATCCTTGAGGTTGTTCTCCCTTATGTGTTCGATTCTGATATGATCGTACATGTCCTTTACCTGCCTTGTGCTTGATGCTGCATTGTCCCTGTGCATACCGGCGCGCCTATAGCCCCGCATGGTAAACTGTGATTGTTGAGGTATTGTCCCTGCGCATACCGGCGCGCCTGAGACAGTTGTTTTCCGGAGGGCGGATGCGCAGGAGCTCCGAGTGTGCTGTGGGGCGTCTGGGGGGTATCTCCCTGGAGCTGAGTATAAAGTGTGACACCGTGTCGCTGTCAAGACTTGATTTTCTGATGGAGCCGCATGTTTCCCCAATGCAGTCCTGTAATCTTGACTGTATGGGGGGTGCCCCGCCGGATTGTTTGCCTGTTTTTGCGTTTCGGGATATATTTTCCATAGGATTTTGAGGCCGGTTCCGGATAGTAAAATGCGGGAGGATGTGGTAAAATAGACAGATCAGGACAAAGAGGGAAAAGGATTGCTCAGGGAGCTGCAGTAGTATGAAATGCAAAACAAAGACAAAGGAGCAATGATATTTTATGAATCTGACCGTTACCGTAAACCATAAACAGCTGTTGGATGTACTGCTGAACATAGGCCTCATCCGTCCGGTGTTCATCTGGGGAGCGCCGGGCATCGGAAAGTCCGCCATTGTTCAGGACTTTGCGGACAGCCTGGGGCTGCCCTGTGTTTCCCTCCTGGGCAGTCAGCTGGCTCCGGAGGACATCATCGGCGTTCCTCAGATCAGGGACGGATACAGCGTCTTCTGTCCGCCCAGGACAATCGCCAGACAGGAGCCCTATGTCCTTTTCCTGGACGAGCTGAACGCCTGTACTTCGGAGGTGCAGAAGGCTTTTTATTCTCTGATTCATGAAAGGCGCATCGGGGAATATTCTCTGCCCGAGGGTTCCATCGTGGTAGGCGCAGGCAACCGGGCCCAGGACAATGCCATCACCCGGCCCATGTCCTCCGCTTTGGTGAACCGGATGTTCCATGTGGAGCTCAACGCCAGTCCCAGGCTGTGGTTGGAGTGGGCGGCGAGAAACGGCATCCATCCCTATGTCTACGATTATATCTCCAGTCGTCCGGATCATCTGTGGGCAAAGCCCCCCAAGAGTGAGGAGCCATTCTCCACGCCCCGCTCCTGGCACATGTTAAGCGATGCCATTCACAGCTACGGCCCGGATATAGGGGAGGAAGCCCTACGGATTCTGGCCACAGGCTGTCTGAGCCCTCAGCATGCCGTCCAGTTTCTGGCCTACATCCGCCAGATCCGAAGTCAGTATGCTCTGGACAAGATTCTTTCCGGTGTTCAGCCCTGGCCGGAGAAGCCCCAGGAGCGGGATGTGCTCTACTTCCTGGCCCAGTCCCTCCGTGCCCGCCTGGTGAAGGAGCTGCCGCCGGAGCGGGGGAAGCTTGGCAGCGACAGCCAGACCTTGGTTCTTCAGGCCAAGGACCGCATTACCGAGCTGGCAAATATCAGTCTGGAAATCGCCCGGATGGCGGTGACCCCGGAAGACGGAAAGGAGCTGCCGGATTGGTTCGTGGTGGAACTGTTTCGGGATCTGCCCCGACTGGCAGATAAGCGGAACGGATGAGCGGGAAACAGAAAAGCAGGAAGCAGAAGACAAATCCGGCCCAGGAGAGCTTTCAGGCCGCATGCGGCATGGTGAGGCAGAATCCGGTGTTGGGGCCGCTGTGGGAGCGGGTAACTATTCATTTTGACGACAGTTATCCCATGGCCAGGGAGGACTGGGCCTGGGTGACCTCTGACGGCCATATCTATGCCAACAGCCACCGCCGGGCAGCGCCGGGGGAGTGGGCTTATGTGTTGGCGCATTGCCTGCTCCATTTAGGTCTGGGGCACATCAGGGAAGACCGGGAGAAGGATTTTCTCTGGAATGCCGCCTGTGACTGTGTGGTCACCAGATATCTGGCAGATTTTCATATCGGTACGGTTCCCGGTGAACTGGACTTTCCCCTGCCGTCAGGGGCCAGGGAGGAGGAGAAGCTGTACTACTGGCTGAAAGAGCATAATGACCCGGCATGCCTGCATTTTTCCACCATGAGCGGCGGACGGGGGGATATGTGTTGGCGGGGGGAGACACGGAGTTGGTGGCGGGGCCCCACAGACTGGCGGCAGATTTTTGCGGAAAGTCTGCGGGAGGCTCTGCGGGCCGCTGTGGACTATGCGGGAGGTGTTCGGACGGAGCCGGGGGAACGCCGGATAAGCAGCCCCATCCAGAGGGCGCAGGAGTGGTTCCTGTCAAGCTATCCCCTTTTGGGGGGCATTGCCTCCGGATTCCGGTTGGTGGAAGACCCGTTGGTTGCCCAGAGGATGGATATTTCCATAGCCGCGATTTCCGTTCACATGAAGGAGATTTATGTGAACCCCGCAGCCCGTCTTACCGAGCAGGAGTGGAGGTTTGTGTTGGCTCACGAATACCTTCACGCCGCTCTGTGCCATGAGGAGCGCCTGGGAAAAAGGGACCCGGAACTGTGGAACACGGCATGCGATTACGTGATCAACCAGTGGCTGCGGGATATGGAGGTTGGCTCCATGCCGGAGGGACTGCTCTTTGACCCGGAGCTTGCGGGGCTGTCGGCGGAGAGCGTCTATGACATGTTGGCGGCCAATCTGCGCAGATACAGGCGCATGGCCGGGCACGACATTCTCTTTGGCCCGCCGGACTGGCGGGAGACCAAAGACTTCGTGGATCTGGATGCCTGGTGCCGCTCGGCGATCCAACGGGGTCTGGACTTCCATCAGGCCCATGAGCGGGGGTATCTGCCGGCGGGGTTGGTGGAGGAGATTCGTGCTTTGTCCCAACCGCCCATTCCCTGGGATGTGGAACTGGCCAGGTGGTTTGACCAGCGGTTTGAGCCATTGGAAAAGCGGCGCACCTACGCCAGGCTTAGCAGAAGGCAGTCGGCCACGCCGGACATCCCGCGGCCCTCTTACCGGTATGAGGAGACGGCCAGAGAGGGGCGTACCTTCGGGGTGCTGTTGGACACTTCCGGCTCCATGGACCGCGCCCTGTTGGCTGCGGCTCTGGGGGCCATCGCCAGTTACAGCGCCGCCCGGGACGTGAACCGGGTGCGGGTGGTGTTCTGCGATGCGTGCCCCTACGATCAGGGGTACATGGAGGCTGCGGACATTGCCGGAAGCGTACGGGTGCGCGGCCGGGGCGGCACGGTGCTTCAGCCTGGGGTGGAGCTGTTGGAGCAGGCCGGGGACTTCCCGAAAGAGGCTCCTTTGCTGATCATCACGGACTGCGAATGCGACAGGCTGAACTTTTATGGACGGGATCACGCATTTCTGGTGCCCCGGGGACGGAATCTTCCCTTTCCGCCCAAAGGGCCCGTATTTTATCTGGAATAAGAAAGAGGGAGTTTTTAAAAATGCCACGGTTATAAAAAATTCATAAAAGTTTTGTTGCATTAACCGATATAAGATAATAAAATGTAAACAGGAAAGTATGAACTGCAACAGAAGAATCATACTAACAGAGGAGGTGTTTCTTATGGCAACTTCAAGTATCACGAAAAATTTTTTCATTTCCGGCAAGGAACAGGTGGAGATGTTTGTCAATGCGATTGAAGAATCTGCCAAGAACCGTCCTGTCCGTACTCCGGTAGCTGCAAGGCAGATCAAAGGGGAAGAGGAACTGAGAAAATTTATGAGAGAATGGGAGAAAGCGAATGCCAATCAATGATAAGTATTTCTATATCAACATTCGTGATTATCTGGCACTAGGAAATGATAGTAAAGCCGGAGAGCCAATGCTTACCAGAGTGCTTTCCGGTTTTTCATGCCCGAAGAATCCGGATGTGGAGCGTTTTTTAAAGAGCAGCGCGGTAGAATTTACCAAAAAGAGCCAATCCGTTACATATCTTGTGTTTTCGGTGGAAGATAAGGAATTGGTGGGGTATTTTACCCTTGCGTTAAAGCCTTTGTCGGTCAGAGGTGAAAACGTAAGCAATACCATGAAAAGAAAACTGTTGAGTATCAGCGAACTGGACGAGAGTTCAGATACATATACCATGTCAGCCTATTTGATTGCCCAGCTTGGGAAAAACTATACAAATGGTGTAAATAGTAAGATTACTGGAAAAGAGCTTATCGAATTGGCATGGACTGTGATAGAGGATGCGCAATATATGCTTGGCGGCATGGTGACATTCCTGGAAGCTGAAAATGAGGAAAAGCTGTTATCTTTTTATCGGTACAATCGATTTTCGCAGTTTGATACCAGACAAACCACATCAGATACGGACCAAGCGCATGAGTTGATACAGCTTTTAAGGCTGCTTTAATGCGGCTGCGCCACACTGAATAATATGGCTTTTTGGTAATTTCTATACATATTGCCTGGAAAAATCATGAATGGAGGTGCAAAGGTGGACGCATTGAGAAAAGAAGAAATCTATACGATAGATGATATTTATGCTTTACCGGACGGAGAGAGAGCGGAATTGATTGATGGAAAAATATACTATATGGCTCCGCCAAGCAGGACGCATCAAAGGATCAGCGGGAAGATTTTTCAGATAATAGCGAATTATATTGATAGCAAAGGTGGGGAATGTGAGATATATGCTGCTCCATTTGCGGTATTTTTGAATAAAGATGGCATGAATTATATTGAACCCGATATTTCTGCTATATGTGATTTATCGAAGATAGATGATAAAGGATGTCACGGCGCTCCGGACTGGATTATTGAGATTGTATCTCCTGGGAGCAAATCGATGGATTATTTTACGAAATTATTTAAATATCGAACGGCAGGAGTCAGGGAGTACTGGATAGCTGATCCTGCGAAAGAGATGGTGATAACCTATAGATTTGAAAAAGAAACAATGGAAGAGTATTCTTTTGGCGAGGATGTGCCTGTAGGAATTTATGAGGGATTTTCTATAAAAGTCCAGTAGAATTCATAATATCACAGATTGATAATGACAGCATTTGGAAGTTAAAAGTCCAGATGCTTCTTATTGTACAAAAATACAGCAGTAGTTTTTTCCCGAAAAAAAGGTGACAAGCCAACGGGAATATGCTATACTGTGAACCTACACAGGAGGTACGACAGATGAATTTTCTGGAAGAGAGAATTGCAAAGGACGGCATTGTGAAGCCGGGCAATGTCTTAAAGGTGGACAGTTTTCTGAATCATCAGATGGACATTTCCCTGATGAACGAAATCGGCAGGGAGTTTCACCGCCGCTTTGCCCACAAGCAGGTGACTAAGGTGCTGACCATAGAGGCTTCGGGAATCGCCATCGCCTACCCCGTGGCCAATGAATTCGGGGTGCCCATGGTTTTTGCAAAGAAGTCCAAATCCATCAATATTGAGGGAGAAATGTATGTGGCGGAGGTGGAGTCCTTCACCCACAAGAACAAGAATCAGGTGATTGTGTCCAAAAAGTTCCTTGGCCCGGAAGACCATGTTCTGATCATTGATGATTTTCTGGCAAATGGCTGTGCCCTTCAGGGGCTGATCTCCATAGCGGAATCCGCAGGCGCCGTCGTGGAGGGCCTGGGCATTGCGGTGGAAAAAGGATTTCAGATCGGCGGCAGGGTGATCCGGAATCTGGGCTATCATCTGGAATCCCTGGCCATCGTGGACTCCATGGATGCGGAAACGGGGACTATTCAGTTCCGGCAGCAGTAAACGGGGAATGCGAATTTTGACGGTCAAGGGATGATTCCGGACTTAGGGAGGACAGAATGGAGAGCGGAACAAGAAAAAGACTGGCTGAAATTGCCGCAGAAAAGGCCCAAATGCCCTTTCACGGATATCTGGAAGGGAAAGAATCCAATATTGAACCCATTGTCAGACATTTTCCCAAATGGAACCTTCAGGATGCAGACAGATTGTGGTGTGCAGCGTTCGTGTATTACTGCTGTGTTGAAGCAGGTTTTCAGATTCCATACAGCCCCCGGGAGTGCATAACCTGCAGTCTGGCAGGCTGCGGCGGTTGGGAAGAATACGCAGTGGGAGACAGCCGGATAGAATATCACAAAGGGGAAGAAGACTTCCTTCCGGAACCGGGAGATATTGTGCTGTATGACAATGTGTTTATCAACCAGGAGCATGACCATATCGGTATTGTACTGAAAGCGGATGGGGATACAATCACGGCGGCAGAAGGAAATACCTTTCACGATAATATATCGCGGATTGTACAGCACCCAAGGGATGCGCATATCAGAGCCTATATCAGAATTCCTGACGGTTATTGCTATGACAGAGAGCAGAATGAAAAATGTTCATAACCCCAAACCATACAGAAAAAACGTTTCCATAGGTAAAACGAAATTGGTAAAACAAAATAGAATTAACGAAATGGCTTTAACGAAATAAATTTACCTAAATACATTTAGTTCAATAAATTCGGCAAAATAGAGCAGTCATAAATAAAACCATACATAAGAAAGGATTCACCAATGAAAAACAATTTACAACTTTCAGAAGCCGCTTTCAAACTGGACGGTAAGATGCCTCTGCGCCAGGCAACTCCTCTGGGACTGCAGCATGTGCTTGCCATGTTTGTGGGCAATCTGACGCCGCTGCTGATCATTACCGGGGCCTGCGGCATTGCGGGCGGGGAATTCGCCTCCCTGCAGTTAAGTCTTCTCCAGAATGCCATGTTGGTGGCGGGACTGGTGACTTTGGTGCAGCTTTTTGCCATAGGGCCAATCGGCGGCAAGGTTCCCATTATCATGGGGACATCCTCCGGCTTTATCGGCGTGTTCAACAGTGTGGCATCCAGTATGGGGGGCGGGGTCATTGCATACGGAGCCATTATGGGCGCTTCCATTCTGGGAGGCCTGATGGAGACAGTACTGGGATTCTTCCTGAAGCCCCTGCGCAGATTTTTCCCCGCCGTTGTCACGGGCACCGTGGTTTTGTCCATCGGTTTGAGCCTGATTTCCGTGGGGATCAATACCTTCGGAGGCGGCAACAATGCCAAAGATTTCGGTTCCGTGGAAAATCTCTGCCTTGCCCTGTTTGTTCTGATTGTGATTTTGCTTTTTAAGCATGGCACAAAGGGCGTGCTAAGCTCTTCCTCCATTTTACTGGGGATTATCTGCGGGTATATTGCAGCCATGATCATGGGACTGGTACTGCCCACCACAGGCGTTACTGCGGAAGGCGCGGAGTATACCAAGGCCTGGGTTTTGAACTGGCAGAAGGTTGCGGATGCGCCCTGGTTTGAGATTCCCAGGCTGATGCCGGTGAAGCCTGTGTTTGACATGCGGGCCATCGTTCCGGTGCTGATTATGTTTGTGGTTACGGCAGTGGAGACCGTGGGAGATATTTCCGGTGTGATGGAAGGCGGTCTGGGACGGGAGGCAACGGATAAGGAGCTGTCGGGAGGCGTTACCTGCGACGGTCTGGGCTCCAGTTTTGCGGCGCTGTTCGGCGTGCTGCCCAATACTTCCTTCAGCCAGAACGTGGGTCTGGTGGCAATGACCAGAGTAGTCAACCGCTTCGCACTGGCCACGGGAGCCATCTTCCTGATTCTCTGCGGATTGTGTCCCAAACTGGGCGCCCTGGTTTCCATTATGCCCCAGTCTGTTCTGGGCGGCGCTGCAGTGATGATGTTTGCCTCCATTGTTATCAGCGGTATTCAGCTCATTACCAAGGAGCCTTTAAACTCCAGAAATCTTTCCATTGTGGCGGTTGCCCTGGGCGTGGGATATGGCATGGGAGCCAACTCCGGTATCCTGGCCAATACGCCCCAGGCCGTTCAGTTGATTTTCGGCGGTTCCGGTATTGTTCCCGCAGCCATGGTGGCCATTCTGCTGAACATTTTGCTGCCGAAGGAGAAGGAAGCGTAAAGAAAAGGGATTTTGCGAAAAGGGTTGTTTGTTCTGATATGGGGAGCCGGGTCTGTAACGACTTAGGCTCCCTTTTGTGTGTTCTAATTCTTAGTGGACTTCCCCAAAATAGATTTCCAGGGCAGGGGTTCCGGCTGTTTATCTGGACCTGGACAGAAAACGTCGGGTCCTGTTTTTTTCTAAAAATGTATGAGGTGGAAGCCCGGATTTACATATGTTACGCTATAGGGGAGCTTGTTGAAAATGGCAACACGCTCTCACAGGTCCCAGGGCATTCAAATCCCTATGTGTGCGGCATGGGAAAAGATAACCTGCTGGCCTGTGGAGAAGTGGAATGATGGGAAAATATTGTTGAGAGGAGAAAGCGCTATGACCACACCCGTTTATTATGCATAGCATGGCTATTGCATAAAAGAAAAGTAAATCGTGTAATAGCCCATGCATCAGAGTCAGAACTGAAAGAGGAGATGTCATGAGCTATTTAAGAGAAATCAGATACGAAATTGTCCTGGAGGACTCTTTTTGGGTGTTCAGGAACTGCCCGAAATGCGGCAGAAAGACACATTTTATAAACACGAAAAAATTCCGCGTCAACGCCAACGGCAATAAACTGGATGTCTGGCTGATTTACCAGTGCAGGGAATGCAGACATACCCTGAATCTTGCGATTTATGAGCGGAGAAAGGTTTCTTCCATACCAAGAGAAGAGTATCAGCGTTTCCTGGACAATGAGGAAGAGCTTGCGGAAATGTACGGCAAAAACATGGAGCTGTTTCGAAAAAACAGGGCGGATATTGATCTGGAAAAGATAAATTATAACTTTGTCAGACAGCAGGAGAGCGGGGCAGCCGCTTCGGAGGATGTCCCGTTCAGCATGGAAAAAGGCGGACCGGAGGAGCAGATTCCGGTTATCATTCATAACCCCTATGGGCTGAATATCCGTCCGGAAAAACAGATTGCAGCGGTTCTGGAATTGTCCCGGAGCCAGGTGAAAACGATGTTGGATAAGGGGAAAATAGAAATCAAGATTGTTGGAGCAGATATTTATGTTTATCAAAACGGACAGAATGATCATACGTGATTTGGAAACTGCAGATGGGATTCTTTTTTCCCAAATGGCTGCAGATGGCAGCAGTCTCACTGAAATTTGGATTGACAGGGAGGGGGAGCATTGGATGGAGGAATGGATGACCGAGGCTCTGGAGTTGGCAGCCAAAGATGATCCCACTGCAGATTACATGGCCTATACCATGGAACACAGAGAAACCCGGGAAGTAATCGGCTCCGTTGGATGCACGTATTATGAAGATCTGGAAAAAGTCGGCATTGTGTATTTTGTGGGAGCACAATATCGAAATCAGGGTTATGCGGCGGAGGCAATCAAGGCCTATGCACAATATTTCCTACAACGGTACAAATGGGATGAACTCATTGCCACCATCAGGGAAGACAATGCTCCCTCCTGGAAGGCCATTGAAAAAGCCGGGTTTGTCCTGACCGGGAAAAAGCTGTATCAGGATATTGACGATAAAGAAGAGAAATTATATCGATTTTACGGCTACTGGAAACAATGAGCCGGGGAAAGACGGAAAGACCGGATGATCAACGTTCCTGCAAAAAAGGAGAGCAGCAAGGGGAACTGCCGGGATTTCTTTCTGCCGCAGCCCTTCAGCAGAAAGGGAAAACCAAACAGCAGACAGCCAAACAGCCAACAACCTAACCTTTCTCCAGGAATTCCAGGTCCTGTCTGCTGTCAATATCCTGAAGCTCAAACTTATCCCGCACGGGTACCCTGCGTATCCGCCCGGGATATTTTTTGATTAGAAAACTTCCGCCGCAGCCCTCCGGAAGCGTCAGCAGCTTGGGGAAACTCCATTTGGGAAACAGCACAGGAGCACCTTCCCGGTCTTCCCAAACAGGGCGCCAGATTTCGTCCTTCCCGTTTACGGCATTCAAGGCCAGGGAAGCCACCGTTTCCTGCCGCAGGAGGGGCTGGTCTCCCGGACAGAACAGGCATCCCTCCACATCCTCCGAAACTGCCTGAAGCCCCAGGAGGACGGTATCATTGCGGTGGGGCAGGTCATGAAGAAGCGCTTCCACGCCCCGGAGACGGACAAAGGCCGCAGCCTCCTGATGGCGGGTCACTACAATCCGCCTGGCAAAAATGCCCTCCGTGGCTTCCAGAGCATATTGCAGCAGTGGCTTTCCCTGAAAATCCGCCATCAGCTTATTGCCTCCAAAGCGCCTGCCCACACCGGAAGCCATGATAACGCATCCCAACCGCCCGAAAGGCTGATCCAGGTCCAGGAGAAAGACATCGCCGCGATGGCTAAGTTCCTCCAGGAAAGGCAGGGATTGCTTTCTGACTACAGCAAGGAGGCGCTTGCAGGCCATTAATTTCCGGATTTTCTCACGGTAAATCTCCGTACATTGGGATTCTTCCTGTTTCAGGCAAGTCCGGGGAATTTCAGGAAACGGTTTAACATAATTATTACATCGACTTTCCGAATGATATTGACTTTCCAAATGGCATTGACTTTCCAGATAACCGATTTCATCCAGTGAAACAAATTCGCTGTCAGATTCCGCGCAGCGTCCCAGAGCAGGGATGCCAAGGGTCAGGAAGCCCTCCGCGCAGGGACGCATTTTATTCCCAATGGCAGGCGGCGGGGCAGTATTATCAGGATCAGCATCACCACCGCCATTTGTAAAGCCGATTTCAAGCGGGTTTGGTGAGTGCAGCGGGGGCTGCTGTATTTTGGTTCCCGGGAGGGATGCGTCATACAATCCGATGCATGCAGTCTGCCCGGTGGTATTTTCTTTGAGATAAACCGCCTTTCCGGGTTCCGCCCAGGTGGTGATGCCGGGAATCGGGCATGGAAGGGAAGGCAGGCAAATCCGGGAAAGAAGCTCCGACAGGAGAGTGGTTTTGCCGCTTTTCCTGGCGCCGGTGAGAATCAAATGCTTTTTACCGCTGCTCCGGAAAGAATTCCAGATACAGTCTGAAGTGAGCCTGAATGCAGGTGGTTCGGTATTCTTCATATCGCTTCAACGACTCCTTTCCTCTGGGGTGAGACATATACCAAAGTCTGATTGGCAGAAATCGTAACAGTTCAGACAGGGCGCTGAACTGTTACCAGAAATCTTCTTTCAGCATGACCAGGCGTTTTTGGCCGCTGCGGTCTGCGCAGGAAACCAGGCTGATGGGTCCGTAGATGCGGGAGAGCAGGGCTTCCATTTGTTCCGGAGGGTCTGTTTTAGGGGAAATAGATCCCAGAAGACTTCCCTCCCGGAGAAGCAGCAGCCTGTGGCAGTAATTCAGCGCCAGAAAAGGGTCATGAAGGCTTACCACAGCCGCTCCGGAGGATTGGCACAGCCAGTTTTGCAGCAGTTCCAGCATCCTGTGACGGAAGCGGAAGTCCAGGGCGCTTTCCGGTTCGTCCAGAAAGAGGAGCCTGCTTCCCGTACACAGGGTTCTGGCCAGGATGCAAAGCTGCTTCTGCCCTTCGCTCAAGGTCAGGTAATCGGACGCTTCCTTTCCCTCCAGACCTGTCAGGGCAAGCATGCGGAGGGCCTGGGTTTTCATGGCGGCCGTGGGACGTTCCAACAGGCCCAGGTGGGAATTAAAGCCCATGAGGACCACATCCAGGGCGGAAATGTGCAGGGAGATGCCGCTTCTCTGGGGGATATAACCGCAGAGCTTTGCCATCTGTGCAGGTTTTAGTTTTTCCAGAGGGGTTCCTTCCAAAGTACAGCTTCCCTCATGGGGAAGGAGATTGCAGAGGGCTTTTAACAGGGTGGTCTTACCGCTGCCGTTGGCGCCCAGGATCCCCAGAAGGCATCCCCTGTCCAGGGAGAAGGAAATATCCTTCAGGACGGATTTGCTGCCGTATCCGGCAGTGAGATGATTCACGGTAAAAAAATTCATATGTGTTCTCCCTGTGCCTGGGGTTTTCGGTCTCTATGCATATGGGCCTGCCCAGGATACAGGCGGACTTCCGGATTCCCGGGTCAGAGTTAGAGTATAGGGTTTGGATAATGTTTTTGTTACAGCGCTCTCCGCCTGCCGATGAGGGCAATCAGAAAGGGTGCGCCCAGAACACTGGTGAAAATGCTCACGGGCAGTTCCACGGCGGAGACGCTGCGGGCCAGGATATCTGCGCCCAGAAGCAGGATTCCGCCCAACAATCCTCCCAAAAGCATGGTGCCCTGGCGGTTGTCTCTGGTGATAAGCCTTGCGCCGTGGGGAGCCAGAAGGCCCACAAAGCTGATCAATCCGGTGAGGCTGACCACAGAGGATACGGTGAGGGTGGCGGTAAGCAGCACAAGAAGACGCAGTTTTCCCACGCTGACGCCTAACATTTTCATCTCCCCCTCCTCACCGGACAGAAGAATGATCTGGCGGTGGAGCAGGAAGAGGAGGACAAGGCACAGGAGGCACAGCAGGAGATTGCCTCCCAGGGAATGAAGATTGACTGCGTTGAGACTGCCCATAATCCAGTATTCGATGGAAGCCAGTTCCCGTTCCGGGTCCGCGGTGAGCTTGAGGCACATCAGCGCCGTCTGGGCCAGGGCATGGACCGCAATCCCGGCCAGGACAATGGAGGTGTTTTTGCCGGTTTGGTCCAGGGTGGAGAGAAGGAGCACAATGACCACCGCAGACAGTGCGCCTGCAAAAGCAGAGGCGGTTACCGCCGCAGAACCGGAGAGAAACAGGATGCCTGCCGCCGCCCCTGCACTGGCTCCGGAGGACACGCCGATGATATCCGGCGAGGCCAGGGGATTGCGGAATACGGTCTGATAGACGAAACCTGATATCCCCAGGGCAAAGCCGCCCAGAAGGCCCACAACCGTCCGGCTGAACCGCAGATTCAGGAAAACCCGCCGCTGCAGCTCGTCTCCCCGAAGGAGCGCCTCCAGGGACAGGGGATATCTGCCGGTGAACAGACTAAGGACGGTCAGGAGGGCCAGTAAAGCCAGGCAGATGATGCAAAATAATCTCGGATGGAAAGTACTCTTTCTAGTTTTCGCTGTAGAGGAATCCGTAGAAATTTTCGTAATATTCATTTATAATTGCCTCATTATCGGTTTCCGGGCACAAGTCGGGGTGCAGAATGCCGCTTAGCCACACAATACCTAAAATGCTTCCGGGCACGGGGCTGTCCCAGGATTCGGCTTTGCCGGGCATCTGGTAAACATTGCCCTCTGCCACGGCGGCGCAGTCTGCCAGATTGGGATCCGTCAGAACATCCTCCACAGTGTAGGCGGCGTCCGAGGCCAGGATAATATAGTCCGGATTCCAGTGCAGCAGCTGCTCATAATCAATTTCAGCCCAGTAGGCATCGGTAATTTCCGCGGCGGCATTGATGCCTCCTGCCCGGCGGATCAGATCGGACTGGTACATGGCGTTTCCGGCAGTGGACAGCAGACTGGAATTCCCGGCCAGGTAGACGGTGGGGGCGTTCGCTGTGCCTAACAGCCCGGAGAGGCGTTCTTCCTGGGCGGCGGTGAAATCCAGGAGTGCCTGGGCCTGGGTTTCCGTGTTGGTAGCTTTTGCAATAAGGTGAATCATCTCGGTGAGCATTTCCTGGTTCTCCGGATTTACCAGAAGTACGGGAAAGCCCAGTTCCGTCAGTGTTTCGGCGGCACTTTTCAGTTTTATGGGGAGGATAACCAAGTCGGGTTCCAGTGCAGCGCAGCCCTCCAGGTCAAATTCCTTTGCAGAACCTACATTGGGCAGGTCCAGGAGAGCGGGAGCGCTGAATCGGTAAATGGGGCGGGAATCCGCTTTTGCTTCTATGCCTACTATATTATCTTCTAAGTTCAGAGCAATCAGGAGACTGGTGGAGATATAGTAGCCGCTGACCAGGCGTTTCGGTTGGGATGCAAGAGTAACCTCCCGGCCGGCCTGGTCTGTCAAGGTAACCGGGTATTGGACCTCGTATTCCGGCTGTTCAGCTCCTGGGGCAGGTTCGGAGGAAGCAGGGACGCTGTGAGAGGCATCCCCGGGTACGGATGCTTCCGGGTCTTGGGAGGCGTCAGGCAAAAAAGTCTCCGTATTCTGGGAGGCACCATCTGTCAGGGACGCTTCCGGATCTTGGGAGGAAGCATCCGCCGGGGACTGCCCCGAGGTCTGGGGCGTATTGTCTGTCCTGCCGCAGGCTGTGGTGGACAGCAGCATGGCCAGGGTGAGCAGCAGGGAAAGTATCTTTTTAGTGCTGTAACTCTTATTCATTCCAATCTCCTTAGTGTTATCGTTTTAAAAGTACAACGGTATTATTATAGCAATTTATCTTATCAAAAGCAATGTTCTGCTTATTGTAATTTGCCGGAAGGCTGTGTATAATAGGAAGAGAGCATGGAATATTCGAAATATACAGAGTTTTCCGGCAGTGATTTTGGGAAGAAAGCAGGTAAGGCAATGGAAAGCATGGAAGTAAAGCAGACAAACTGGGAGGAATTAGGCATATCCAATGACTTCCTGTTTGGAAAAGTTATGCAGAATCCGGAGTTGTGTAAGGAACTGTTGCAGCGAATTCTTCCGAAGTTGGATATTGATCATGTGGAATATCCGGAACTGCAGAAGACAATTAAAGAGGACTATGACGCAAAGGGTGTGCGTTTGGATGTGTATGTAAATGATGGAAAGGGAACTGTATATGATATAGAAATGCAGGCAGTCACATCTATATATTTGCCGAGAAGGACCAGATATTATCAAAGCATGATAGATTTGCAGTTGGTTGAGAAAGGGCAGGATTACGATACACTGAATAAAAGTTACGTTATATTTATCTGTCTGTCGGACTTATTTGGAAAAGGCCGGTATATGTATACTTTCGAAAATATCTGCAGGGAAGATTGCGAAATCATGCTGAATGACGGGGCAAAAAAGATTTTTCTGAATGCAGACGGAAAAAGCGGGACGGTAGGTAGGGAACTGAAAGCATTTTTGGATTATGTGGCAGGAAAGCCATCAGAAGATACATTTGTGAAGAAACTGCAGTATGCCGTAGAGAAGGCCAAGAGGAATCGGAAATGGAGGCATGAGTATATGACGCTGTTAATGCGGGACAGGGAAAATCAGAAGATAGGCAAAGAGATAGGGAAAGAGATAGGTAAGGTTTTTGGAGCAATTTCAATGGGAAAGGATTTAGGACTTTCAGAAGAGGAAATTATATCGAGGCTGCAGGCAAAATTCGATTTAACGGAAGAACAGGCAAAAGCATATTTTGATGAAGCCGAATAACTTCTATTTACGATTCACAGGCAGAGCATATCATTGTTCTGCCTGCT
The DNA here is from genome assembly GCA_947367855.1 of uncultured Lachnospiraceae bacterium. Lineage (GTDB taxonomy): Bacteria > Bacillota > Clostridia > Lachnospirales > Lachnospiraceae > Acetatifactor. The sequence continues at coordinate 51,390 of CANBFE010000023.1, forward strand.
TTTAAGTAATACCGGGAGGGTTTTGGCATTACATATGCTGCCGCAATTCATTTGAGGATGCAAAAATTTTGCAGCATCCGTACAACGCTTTACCCATGGATCGGAGAAAGTGTCATATGCAAAAGGTCATTTTATAAGGAAAGGAAAAGGAGAATCCGTAGTGATAGGGATACAGAAGTATATCAGGGCGCAAAGCCTGGAGGAGGCATACCAACTGAACCAGAGCAGGGCAAACCGCGTAATGGGCGGCATGCTGTGGCTGAAAACAGGAAAAGGCAATGTGAATACAGTCATTGATCTCTGCGATCTGGGTCTTGACGGAATCGAGGAGACGGAGGACGCATTTGTCATCGGCGCCATGACAAGTCTTCGTGAAATAGAACTGCACCGGGGCCTGAACCAATATACCCAGGGGGCGGCCGGGGCGGCGGTGCGGGATATTGTGGGGGTGCAGTTCCGGAACCTGGCCACGGTGGGCGGCAGTATTTGGGGGCGGTTCGGCTTTTCCGATGTGCTGACTTTTTTTCTGTCCCTGGAGACTTCTGTGGAATTGTACAGGGGAGGCGTGATTCCCCTGGAACAGTTTGCCGCCATGGAATATGACAGGGACATTCTGGTGCGTATCATGGTGAAGAAGAAACCCGGAGCCTTTACCTATAGGGCTTTCCGGAACCAGAGGACGGACCTTCCCGTGCTTACCTGCGCCCTGTCCCGGGTGGAGGGCGAGTACCGGGCTGTGGTGGGGGCCAGACCCGGAAGGGCTGTGGTGGTCAGGGACGAAGAAGGGCTGCTGTCCGGGGGAGGGCCGGAAAGCTGCAAGGCCTTCTCCGCCTGGGTGGCCCAAAGGGTTCCCGTGGGCAGCAATACCCGGGGGAGCGCCGCCTACCGCACCCATTTGATTCAAGTGCTTACGGAGCGGAATCTGATGCAGTTGGGAGGGAAGATGGATGGAAATTAACATAAAACTGAACGGGAAGAAGGTATCCGCTTCCGTAGAGGCGGACCTGCTGCTCATTGATTTTCTGCGGGAACACGGCTGCTACAGTGTGAAGCGGGGGTGTGAAACCTCCAATTGCGGCCTGTGCACTGTGCTGATGGACGGAAAGCCGGTTCTGTCCTGCTCCGTTCTGGCGGCCAGGGCCAACGGCGCGGAGGTGTGGACTTTGGAGGGACTGCAGGAGGAGGCGCAGGATTTTGTGGGATTTATCGCGGACCAGGGGGCAGACCAGTGCGGATTCTGCAATCCGGGATTTGTGATGAACACCATTGCCCTGCTTCGGGAGAATCCCAATCCCACAGACGATGAAATCCGGGCCTATCTGGCGGGAAACCTGTGCCGCTGCTCCGGCTATGAGGGACAGCTTCGGGGAATCCGCAATTATCTGGACAGGAGAACAAATGTTTTGTAAGGACTGAAGGAGAAAAAAGGTCCTTTTGGTTCCCCGAAAATATCTGATAGGAGAATCCCAGGTCCCCACAGGAAGCCCCGGGAAACACAGCGGGCAGCTTGGGGAACCCCCGGAAACCAACCCATGGAGGTCAGTATGGAACACAGAGAAACAACACCCAGGAATGAAACGATTGGCACAATACACGATAAATCAGGTGAGAATTTCACACCCCAATATCAATCCGTCAACAAGTCCGTCCGCAAGAAGGACGCCATGCAGCTGCTGTTGGGAAAACCGGTGTACATGGATGACATCACGCCCCGGGAGGCCCTGGCGGTGAAGCTGCTGCGCAGCCCCTATCCCAATGCCATTGTGCGGGAGATCGACACCGAGACTGCAAAGAAGGTGCCCGGGGTGGAGGCTGTCTATACCTGGGAGGATGTACCCCAGACCCGGTTTGCCATTGCGGGACAGACCTATCCGGAACCCTCCCCCTACGACAGGCTGATCATTGACCGTCATGTGCGGTTTGCGGGAGATGTGGTGGCCATCATTGCGGCGGAGACGGAGAAGGCGGCGGACAAAGCCATGAAGCTGATCAAGGTCAGCTATGAGGTACTGGAGCCGGTTCTGGATTTCCGAAAGGCAAAGGACAATCCTGTACTGGTGCATCCCGAGGAGGACTGGTTCCCTCCCTGTGAGGTGGGCGGCTCCAACCGGCGGAATCTGGTGGCCAGTGGGGCGGAGTCCCAGGGGGATGTGGACTCCGTGATGGCGGACTGCGAAATCCAGATAGACCGCACTTTTCACACAAAAGCCTTTAACCAGGCCATGATGGAGACCTTTCGGACCTATACGGATTTTGACCGCTATGGGCGGCTCCATGTGGTCACATCCACCCAGATTGTGTTTCACTGCAGGCGGATTCTGTCCAGGGCCCTGGGGATTCCCAAGAGCAGGATACGGGTGGAGAAGCCCAGGATCGGAGGCGGTTTCGGCGCAAAACAGACGGCGGTGTGCGAAGTCTATCCTGCCTTTGTGACCCTGAAAACCGGAAAGGCGGCAAAGCTGATTTATACCAGGGAGGAGGCACAGACTGCAGGCTCTCCCCGGCATGAGATGGAGATTCGAGTGCGCCTGGGAGCGGACCGGGACGGCAGGATTCGGGCTTTGGACCTCTATACCCTGTCCAATTCCGGCGCCTACGGCGAGCACGGGCCTACCACGGTGGGACTGTCCGGACATAAATCCATTCCCCTGTACACCGGCGGCCTGGAAGCGTACCGTTTCGGCTATGATGTGGTTTACACCAATACCATGGCGGCAGGCGCCTATCGGGGATACGGCGCCACCCAGGGGATTTTTGCCCTGGAATCCGCAGTGAACGAACTGGCGGAGAAACTGGGCATGGACCCCACGGTGATCCGGGACAGGAATATGGTGCGGGAGGGCATGGTGATGCCTGCCTATTATCATGAAACCGCCAATGCCTGTGCGTTGGACCGCTGCATGGAGCATTGCAGAAAGATGTTTCACTGGGAGGAGAAATACCCAGTGCGGGAGATGGGCGGCGGCAAAGTCCGGGTGGCGGGTGTGGCCATGGCCATGCAGGGCTCCTGCATCTCCAATGTTGACGTGGGCTCCGCCACAGTGAAACTGGGGGAGGACGGCAGCTATCAACTGCTCATCGGGGCAGCGGATATGGGCACGGGATGCGACACCATTCTGGCCCAGATGGCGGCGGAATGCATGGAATGCGATGTGGAGGATGTGGCCGTGTTCGGCGCGGATACGGATGCCTCTCCCTATGATTCCGGCTCCTACGCCTCCTCCACCACTTACATTACCGGCAAGGCCGTGGAGAAGGCCTGCGGGGATTTGAAGAGGCGGATTTGTCACATCGCGGCGCAGATGATGGACTGCAGTCCGGAGGAAGTGGTTTTTGAGAGAGACAGAGTCCGCCGGATAGGGGCGGACCAGGAGGTGAGCCTGACGGATATCGCCTACAGAACCCAGTGCTTTGGGGGAGAGGCCGCAGAGGCAACCGCCACCCATTCTTCCCCGATGTCCCCGCCTCCCTACATGGTGGGAATGGTGGAAATCGAATTGGACAGGCAGACAGGCCAGGTAACCGTATTGGACTATATGGCGGTAGTAGACTGCGGCATTCCCATCAACCCCGCCCTTGCCCGGATTCAGGCGGAAGGGGGCATTGTTCAGGGAATCGGCCACACCCTGTTTGAGGATATTCATTTTGACAAAAGGGGCTGTCCCGGGGAATCCTCTTTCCTGCAGTATAGGCTGCCCACCCGTCTGGACATGGGACGGCTGAAGGTGGAATTTGAACACAGCTATGAGCCTACCGGACCTTTCGGCGCCAAATCCATCGGGGAGATTGTGATCAACACCCCTGCTCCGGCCATTGCCCACGCCATTTACCGGGCCACAGGGGTCTGGCACAGGGAACTGCCCATCACCCCGGAGAAAATCGTGATGTCAGAGCCTTGAGCCGGTGCCAGGATACCAGGGGGTTTTGCCCCTGGTATTCTGCCATATAGAAAGGAACAGAGCCGTTTACGGTAAAAGTCCCTGTGCCATTTCGTCACCACAGACAGTTGTGGGCCAATCTGCATGTCTCTGGCAGTCACGGCTCTGTTCCTTTCTGTTGTATGAATCTTCTAATGATTGCCTGCCTTTTGATTTGCGGCGAAGCATTGGGATGCAGGGAAGTTTCGGAAGGAATACCCACAGGAGACAGAGGGAGAAACAGAAAGAAATATAGAAATAAGAAATATAGAAATAAAAAATATAGATAGAACAATGGAAAGAAAAACAGAAAGAAAGGAAGCTGCTATGAATGCGGAAATTGATATAAGCGCCGTAACCCTGCAGACTGCCAGGCTCACGCTCCGCCCATGGAGGGAGACAGACCTGGAGGATTTCTATGAGTATGCCTCCGTGGACGGTGTGGGACAGATGGCAGGTTGGAAGCCCCATGAAAATAGAGAGGAATCCAGGGAAATTCTGGGGCGGTTTATGGAACATAAGAAAACCTTTGCCCTGGAATATCAGGGAAAGGTGATCGGTTCTCTGGGCATTGAAAAATACAACGAAGAGAGGTACCCGGAATTCGGGGAAAAGAAATGCCGGGAAATCGGCTATGTTTTGTCGAAAGACTATTGGGGACGGGGACTGATGGCGGAGGCAGTGCAGGCGGCGATTCGCTATCTTTTTGAGGATGTGGGACTGGATGTGATATTCTGCGGGCATTTTCTGTCAAACGGACAGTCGGCCCGGGTACAGGAGAAGTGCGGGTTCAGACATTACGCATATGGTCAGTTTGAGACCAAAATCGGAACCGTCCATGAGCATGAGGTGAATCTGCTGACAAAAGAGGAGTGGGAAGGCGGTTATGGCTGCAGGCTTCTTTTATTTGATCTGGACGGTACTTTGCTGCGCAATGACAAAACCATATCTCCGGCTGTGCTGAAAGCAGTGCGGGATTGCCGGGAAAAGGGCATGCGGATCGGTGTGGCTACGTCCAGGGGGGAACAGAATGTCCTGTCTTTTCTGGAGGAACTGGCTCCGGACCTGTTGATTGCCAGCGGTGGGGCAGTGGTGAAATATGATGGCCGCTGCCTGTACAGGGCCGAGTTTTCCGGGGAAGAGACGAAACGGATGATTGGGCTTGCCAGGGAAGTATGCGGGCCTGACTGTGAGATTACCATTGATACCATGAATTCCCACTACTGGAATTATCGGGTTGATCCGAAGAAACAGTACCCTGATTGGGGGAACAGTATTTATACGGATTTTAAAGATTTTGAAGAGCCTTCCCTGAAGATGTGCGTGGAGATCTTTGAAGAAGAACAGGCAAGACGGCTTTCAGGACTTCTGGATGAGTGCGACTGTGTCCGCTTTTCAGATGGATACTGGTATAAATTTACAAAAAAGGCGGCTACAAAAGAGCAGGCGATTTTGAAAATATGCGCTGCATGGGGAATTGGGACAGAGGAAATCGTGGCCTTCGGGGATGATTATGCGGATATGGGAATGCTGACCCTGTGCGGTAGAGGCATTGCCATGGGGAATGCGGTGGATGCAGTGAAGGAAAAAGCGGATCTGGTCATCGGCAGCAACGAAGAAGACGGAATTGCGGAATATTTGAACCGGCAATACCTGGGAAACAGCGTTCCGGAATCGGCCCGGGGGCAGGACCGGAAGCCGGGAAAAGGAGAATAAGATGCTGAATCAAAAAGGATTTGACCTGTGGGCGGATGGATATGACGAGAGCGTGGGCCTTTCAGACGAGGAGGGCACCTATCCCTTTGCAGGCTATAAACAGATATTGAACGAAATATACAACAGAGTGTTGACGGATCAATGTGATTCCGTTCTTGACATCGGCTTTGGCACCGGAACCCTGACCAGGAAACTGTACAGTCAGGGCTGCCATATTTGGGGGCAGGATTTCTCGGGGAAAATGATGGAACTGGCAAAGGAAAAGATGCCGGAAGCGGCGCTGTACCAGGGAGATTTTTCAAAGGGACTGGCGGAGGAACTGAAACGGAACCGATACGATGCCATCATTGCCACGTATTCCCTGCACCATCTGACCGATGGGGAGAAGGCCGGACTGATCGAAAATCTGCTGTCCCTGCTGCGTGAGGGCGGATGCCTCTACATCGGGGATGTGGCATTTGAAACACGCGCAGAGATGGAGCGGTGCAGCGCATGGATCGGCCAGGAATGGGACGATGAGGAATATTATTTTGCAGCAGACGAATGGATGAAATTATTCCCGCAGATGACATTCGAAAAGTTCTCATTCTGCGCCGGACTGCTGTCCTTCAAAAGCGGAACGCTTTCCCGGAAAGAGAGAGGAGAAACCAATGGAGAATCAAACCATACCACAGGAAAATAAAATGGGGGTCATGCCCATAGACAGGCTTTTGCTGTCGATGTCCCTGCCCATGATGATTTCCATGCTTGTGCAGGCGCTTTACAATATTGTGGACAGCATTTTTGTGTCCAGAATCAACGAATATGCCCTTCGGGCCGTATCCCTGGCATTTCCCATCCAGAGTTTGATGATTGCCGTGTCCGTGGGCACCGCGGTGGGAATCAATGCATTCCTGTCCAGGACCCTGGGGGAGAAGGAATACCAGAAGGCCAATACCATTGCGGCCAACGGGGTTTTTGTGGAACTGATGAGCTATGTGGTATTTGCCCTGGTGGGCATTTTCGCAAGCCGCCCGTTTTTTGCCAGTCAGACCGCCATTGAACAGGTGCGGGAGTATGGAACCACTTACCTGACCATCTGCTGTACTGCGGGTATCGGTATCTTTATGCAGGTTACGTTTGAGCGTCTGCTGCAGTCCACGGGTAGGACTTTCTATGCCATGATTACCCAGGGCGTGGGGGCGATTATCAACCTGATTATGGACCCCATTCTGATTTTCGGGTATTTCGGGATGCCGGAAATGGGGGTGGCGGGGGCGGCCGCAGCCACGGTACTGGGACAGATCGCCGCTGCGGTACTGGCCATTGTGTTTAATGTGAAAGTAAACCGGGAGATTCATCTGTCTTTCCGGGGATTCAGGCCGGATAAAAAACTCATTGCAGGGATTTACAGGGTGGGCATTCCTTCTATTATTATGCAGGCCATCGGCTCTGTGATGACCTACGGCATGAACCTGATTCTGGAGGCTTTCGGCACGGCCCAAACCGTATTCGGGATTTACTTTAAGCTTCAGAGTTTTATCTTTATGCCTGTGTTCGGCCTGAACAGCGGCATGGTGCCCATCATTGCCTACAATTTCGGCGCGGGCAGCAAAGAGCGGGTGGTGCGGACCATGAAGAGCAGCATCAAGTATGCGGTGGGTATCATGCTGGCAGGTCTGGCGGTGATGGAGCTGTTTCCGGCCTGGCTCATCGGGCTGTTTGACGCGGAGGCGTCGTCGGACCTTCTGGTGATCGGAATTCCCGCCCTGCGGATTATCTGTTTGAGTTTCTGCTTTGCAGGGTACTGCATTGTGGTGGGAAGCGTATTCCAGGCCCTGGGAAACGGCGTATACAGTATGTTGGTATCCATCGCCAGGCAGCTCTGTGTGCTTTTGCCTGTGGCGTGGCTGTTCTCCCTTAGCGGCAATGTGAATCTGATCTGGTGGGCCTTCCCCATTGCGGAACTGGTGAGCTTGAGTTTGAGTACCTATTTTCTGATGCGGATCAACAGGGACATTATTGTCCATATCGGGGAAGAGAAATAGGAGATCAGGTCTTCGGATTTGGGGATTGCTGTTTCGGAAGCGTTTTTGTCAGAACAAAAGCATATGCCGCAACCAAAATGAAGTTTACGGCAGAGAAAAGAATGCGTTTTTCTGCGGTAAGCGCCGCCTCATTGGCAAAAACGCTGACGGCATTATTGACCGAATGGGCAGCAATACAGGGAAGCAGACTGCCCCCGCCATAGAAAATAATCACAAAAAGGAAACCGCAGGCAATGGCGCTCACGATCTGCCAGAGATTGGCCGTTATATCCATTCCGCTGCCGTTGAACAAATTCAGGATATGCCCCAGACCAAAAGTGACACTGGAGATGAGCACTGCCGTTTTTACATTCTCTTGTGCCAGGGCTTTGAATAAAAAGCCTCTGAAAATGACTTCTTCCAGAAAGCCCACGCAGAGCATGCTTAGGATATGACAGGCTGTGTCCGCTGCCGGATAATTTACGGCAATTCCAAACCAGAGGTTGTGGGACATGAACAGCAGCAGCGGGAGATACCAGAGAAACCTTCCTGCCGGAGAATGGGGGCTGCATAATCCATAGTACTTTGTCAGGCCCTTTTTCCGAATCCACAGAAACAGCATGACTGTGAGAAGGGAATTGCATATAAGAGACGCAGAACTGTGGATACCTATGGCCTCCGACAGGGGATTGGCCAGTGAGTTTAAAGCACAATAAATGCCAATCCATACCAACGCAAAAGTAAGTTCATTCTTTTCAAACAAATCATCCAACCACTTTGTCATGTGAATCCTCCATGCCGCCTTTGGCGGCTTAAATAGAAATGAAAAACGCAGTTTTTTGTGCGCTTTGGCGCAAAAGCAATCAGAATTTGAAAGTCTGCTTTCACAGTTGTACCTCTTTGTTCGCTCTGCGCAATACCAATGAGAAGTTGAAAGTCTGCGTTCATACTTCGTCCTTCTGTGATGCTGAAACTGCCCCCCGGTACGTCCGTTCCAGATGAGCGGAAACAACGGTTTCGTCAAACGCAAGCGAATTATTTGCGATGAGACTGGCGTAGCCGTGGGCAAATAGTGCAATCGTTAAAAACACTTCTTTCATTTGGAGTTCCTTCATCCCGGTGGCTTCCTGCATGGCAGCAAGAATGGGTTTCAGTTCCCGGGAATCGATCATTTCAAGCAGACTGTTCTCCGCCGCATACCCGGATTGAAACAGAAAGCGGAACAGATGCGGCTCCTCAATGGCAAAACGGATATAGTTCAGCCCTATGGCGAGCATAAAATCTTCTGCCTGCGGGTCAGCTTTCATCAGATAGCCGGTATGGTACCTGTCTGTTTTTTCATAGACCACTCTTTTCAGTTCCTCAATCGTTGCAAAATGGTACATCACCGGCTGCGTGGAACAGTTCAGCTTTTTTGACACTGTCCTTGCATTGATGTTTTCCGCCCCTTCTTCCCGGGCGATTTCAAACCCGGCGTCAATAATCATATCTCTTGTAATCTTTGCTTTCGGCGGCATTTTGATTTCCTGCCTTTATATAATTGTTGTTATATAACATTCATTATATATCATTCCGCAGGTATTGTCAAGGACTGAATAGGAGCGTGTTTGAACATTCCGAAAATTCATTCCCGCTTTCTGTCAGAAAGCAATTTTCAAATACGCTTTTGTTTATGACAAACAAGGAAGTCCGGATCATGTTTGAGCAGATGATAGAGAGCTGGTTCGCGGACTATAGGTCGGCCTACAATGCATTTATCAAGGCGATACTGGCTGACGACAAAAAGGCGATGAATGTCTATATGAACCGGACGGCTCTGGCTACTTTCAGTTTCTTTGACACAGGAAATAAGCCGTCGGAAGCTGCAGAACCGGAGCGGTTCTACCACGGTTTTGTGCTTGGGCTGATGGTAGATCTGGCAGACCGGTACCGGATTACCTCCAACCGGGAGAGCGGCCTGGGCAGGTACGATGTAATGTTGGAGCCTTTGAGAGCCGGGGATCCCGCCTTTGTGTTGGAATTCAAGGTGAGAGATCCGGAGGATGAGGCGGCATTGGCGGATACCGTGTCGGCTGCGCTGCGGCAGATTGAGGAGAAAGCATATGATATGGAACTCGTAGCCAGGGGGATTTCTCCGGAGCGGATCCGGCATTACGGATTTGCTTTTGAGGGGAAGACGGTGCTGATTGGCTGAAAACCGGGGCAGGTGTGTTTCAGGGTTGGACGTTCTAAAGAGCATCCAACCTGACTCACAATTCGCAAAACCCGCGCTCAACGCTCTGCCATATATTTCTGTATTTCATCAGAAGTCAGCTTCCGGATCTGGGTATTGGGATATTCTTTGTATTCCTCAACCCTGAACACAGGGGCCATGCCGTTACAGGTTTTTCCCTTATTCTTTTTTAGATATAACTCCAGATCCTGGTCAGATGCAAATATTTTGTATGCAGCTCTGCCGTTTTGACTTCTTATTTCATAGATACCGCAGGTGGTTTTCCTGCTATAGTCAGCGGTACGCAGATATAATTTTGCAATTTTCAATGATTGAAAAGGAAAATTCCACCTTTGTAGTCCTCGGTTTGGGTCATGCTCAATGCATATGCACCTCCCACAGGTTCCGCATATATACTGTGTATGATGTTCCAGACAATCGAAAGGATTTAATAAGGGGGTACTCCTGTTTTGAGCCGTATAGCATTCTTTACACATTCGGCATACTCCTTCTAAAACTGTTATATCTATTCCCTTTTCGGAAAAGTGTTCCAACGATCCTTTATAAGCAGCAGTGTCTTGTATTCGCGTTGGTTCCATGCATGTCGTCCTTCTTTTTGCAACATGCTTTCGTTTTTTTCCAATGCATCTTCTATCGTATAAAACACTTGATGAAACCCTGCCTTTTTTTCGTTCTCGGAATATTCGCACTGCCCTTGCTTTGGATAAACATCACAAAAATACAAACGGTTGATTTGATGCCAAATTTTCGGCTCATGAACTGATAATCTCTTTTCCTCTATTTCTCCAAAGGGTTGAATGGATTCAGGAATCACATCATATCCAGTTTCCTCTTTAACCTCCCGAATTAAAGTTTGGCAATCATTTTCCCCCGCCTCCAAACCTCCACCGGGTAATTTAACCTCTCCAAAAGAGCTTTCAATCATTAATAACTTCCCATTAACAAATATAATTCCTCTTATGGATACCCTGCATATTTCTTCTAAATTGTCATCATAATTATGCTCGTCCATTACAAGAACTTTCTCCATGTATTTTCCTCCTGTAAATCCCGATTGTGACTTGATGATTTTTAAGGGAAACATTAGCTGTTATATATTGTTATTAAAATACCCACTAACCCTTGAAAATACCAAGTTTATTGCAGGTAATTCCCTTAAAGTTTCCCTTGTGTTATATCTTTCCACAGGGTATTGCAAACCCTGATAAGGAAAAAAATGAGGGAAACAAAATCACATAAGATATTATAACACAAAATATACGGGAATTGGTAAACTGATTGAAATGCTTTCAAAAAATCAATGAAAAGGGGACAAATAAACGATGAATATTGTTTATGCAATATACAATATGTACCACAACAGTATTGATGTATACACCTACGCAGGCTACTTTTTGAGGATTGACTGTAATAAAGCGGAAGAAGGATTGAAAACTACCCCTTGTTCGGAATGTGCCTTAAATGCTTTGGCGATAGACAAACGGCTTGCTATACGTAATCCATCGATGCGTCGATGGATTTATTGTATCTTGAAGGAAATATGCAGATGTGGATGGATGCAGAGGATTCGTTGGAACTATGGTAAATAATTCTTAAGTCAAAACAAGCACCAAATGATTTATAGTGTCATTTGGCGCGAGGCTTGTTTTATAGATTTCGTCCTTGATACTGTATTGTTACTACATAGATTGTTTTGCATGGTTCATCAATGCGGAAAATGGCAATATAATTATCAATCAATAACTGACGGTAGCCTTTTCCGGCATATCTACCCTCGTTACGCTCTTGATGGGACTGTGGAAATGTGTCCAGGCTTAAAATAGACTTCTTAATTCTGTCGATCTGTCCTTTAGCATTTTCAGGAGCTAATTTCTCATTTGCGATATATTCGTAAATGTGGTCTAATTCATGGATTGCTCTGGGGTTGACTTTTACCTTGTATTTACCCAAAATGTTTTTTCTCCAATTCTGCAAAAACGATCTCTGCGTCAACTGCTTCTGCTCCGTTAGCAATTTCCTGCTCGGACTCAAATATGGCTTGGTCAATGCGGTTCATTCTTGCAAATTTATCATATAATTCACTACTCATTACAACCAAATCGCTATATCCGTTCTTGGTAATAAAAATAGGCTCCTGTTCCTTGTGTGCGATATTAGAAATCTCGGTTGTATTGCGTAAATCCTTAATAGGCATAAT
>CANBFE010000024.1 GCA_947367855.1 uncultured Lachnospiraceae bacterium
TCATGTTTTTCTGCCGTTATACCGGTCAGCGGCTGAAACCAGTGTGTGAAATGGGTAGCGCCTTTGGACAGCGCCCATTCTTTCATTGCCATGGCCACCCCATGGGCTACGCTGATGTCAAGCTCGGTTCCCTGGTCGATGGTCTTCTTCAGGGAAGCATAGATCTGATCCGATAAAGTGGCTTTCATGACTCTGTCATCGAATACCAGGGATCCAAAATAATCTTTTACCGTTTCCATTCTATTCTCTCCTTTTCCGTTCCGGTTTTTTGATTACAATGCATTTGCGTGCGTATCCCCCGGAGGGTTTTGTCATATAGGACGAACTTTCCTATATGACAAAAACGGCGTCTTCGAGCACTTACACTCAAAGACGCCGTTGCCTTTACGCTCTATGTTATACACCCGCAGATTTTCTTTGTCAATCCTTTTTTTGTAATTTGCAGCATGAAAACTTTCATGTTTCACCTTGACAAAGCACCGGCTTCGGCGTATGATACTGACAAATGAGCAAAGGCGTTCATTTTGGTGCAGGCAAGTATTGTGGTATCTGTGCCGAAAGGAACGCCTTTGCTTTATTCTATTTTCCAGAAAGGCAGGGTACTGATATGAAACTGGAAGGCCAGGTACGAATCCCCTCCGGATGTGCCATCGCCGCCGTCATTTCCCGTGAGGGAAACCGAATGTCCGGCGGGACGATCGCCAATGCCATGAAGCCCATGCATGATCGTTCCAACGGACTGGGCGGCGGTTTTGCCGGTTACGGCATTTATCCCGAGTATAAGGAGCTGTATGCATTCCATCTGTTTTTTGATCAACGGGACACACGAAAAAGCTGTGAGGCATTCCTGAAAGAACAGTTTGAAATCGTAAAATCGGAAAGGATACCCACGCGGAAGATTCCGGCCATCACCGACGAACCTGTCATATGGAGATACTTTGCCGCGCCTCTAAAGTCCGTGCTTGCGGATCTGCAGCTTGACGAAAAAGAGTTTGTCGCCCGTACCGTCATGAAAATCAATACCGGGATAAAAGGCGCCTATGTCTTCTCCAGTGGTAAAAACATGGGGACTTTCAAGGCTGTGGGGTATCCGGAAGATGTGGGCACCTTCTATCGATTGGAAGAATATGAGGGGTATTCCTGGACAGCCCATGGACGCTATCCTACCAACACCCCCGGATGGTGGGGCGGCGCGCATCCCTTTACGCTGCTGGACTGGTCTGTTGTCCACAACGGCGAAATCTCTTCCTATGACGCCAACCGCCGCTTTATAGAAATGTTCGGATATCAATGTACGCTGCAGACAGACACGGAGGTCATCACCTATGTGATGGACTACCTGGTTCGTGTCCAGGGGCTGACTCTGGATGAAGCGGCAGGCGTCATTGCCGCCCCTTTCTGGCGTACCATTGAAGGGAAAACGGATCCGGAAGACAGGCATAAGTATACGTATCTTCGTACTATGTTTCCCAGTCTGCTGATTACGGGGCCTTTTTCCATTGTCCTGGGATTTGACGGCGGCCTCATGGCCCTCAATGACCGCCTGAAGCTCCGCTCCATGGTAGTGGGCGAAAAGGGCGACAAGGTGTTTATTGCCAGTGAAGAAGCCGCCGTCCGGGCCATGGAACCGGAGGCGGAAAATATCTGGGCTCCCGCAGGCGGCGAACCTGTCATCATCAAAGTAAAGGACGGTGGGTTTTGATGAGTGTGGAATTTATCTATCCCGAATTTGAAGTAGTCAGAAATACGGAGCGCTGTACTGCCTGCCGTATATGCGAACGCCAGTGCGCAAACGAAGTCCACTCCTTTCGGAAAGACAGGGGCGTGATGGAGGCAGATGAGACCAGGTGCGTCAACTGTCAGCGCTGTGTCTCGTTCTGTCCCGCAAGAGCCTTGAAAATCGTCAAGAGCGATTGTGCCTTTCGGGAAAATGCAAACTGGCAGAACGATACCGTCAAAGAAATCTATAAGCAGGCCAACAGCGGCGGCGTGCTGCTGTCCTCTATGGGCAGTCCCAAACCGCTGCCTGTATATTGGGATAAGATTTTGATCAATGCCTCCCAGGTGACCAATCCGCCCATCGATCCCCTGCGGGAACCCATGGAAACACGGGTGTTCCTGGGAAAAAGGCCAGAAAAGGTCCGGCGCGATGAAAACGGCAAATTAAAATACGAAATGCCCCCTCAATTGGAGCTTTCCATGCCGATTATGTTCTCGGCAATGAGTTACGGCTCTGTCAGCTACAACGCACATGCTTCCCTTGCCCGTGCGGCAAAGGAACTGGGCATTTTCTATAACACAGGGGAGGGCGGCCTGCATGAAGACTTTTACTGCTATGGGGAGAACACCGTCGTCCAGGTGGCGTCAGGCCGTTTCGGCGTCCATGAAGGGTATCTGAAAGCCGGCGCCGCCATTGAGATCAAAATGGGACAGGGCGCAAAGCCCGGAATCGGAGGGCATCTGCCCGGCGCCAAGATTGTGGGCGACATTTCGCGCACCCGTATGATTCCCCAGGGCTCGGACGCCATATCTCCGGCTCCCCACCACGATATTTATTCCATTGAAGACCTGTGCCAGCTTGTGTTCTCGTTAAAAGAGGCCACCGAGTATAAGAAGCCCGTTATCGTAAAGGTTGCTGCCGTGCATAATATTGCGGCAATCGCCAGCGGTATCGCCAGAAGCGGCGCGGACATCATTGCCATCGACGGTTTCCGCGGCGGCACCGGCGCAGCGCCTACCCGCATCAGAGACAATGTGGGCATTCCGGTGGAACTTGCCCTGGCGGCCGTGGACACCCGGCTCCGCCAGGAAGGAATCCGCAATCACGTATCCCTTGTTGCGGGGGGATCTGTCCGCAGCGCCGCCGATGTGGTAAAAGCCATCGCCCTGGGCGCCGATGCCTGTTACATTGCAACGGCAGCTTTGCTTGCTCTGGGCTGCCATCTCTGCCGCACCTGCCAAAGCGGTAAATGCAACTGGGGCATCGCCACCCAGCGCCCCGAACTTGTAGAACGCCTGGACCCCCATACCGGCAGCAAGCGTCTCATCAACCTGATGAATGCCTGGCGGCATGAAATCAAGGAACTGATGGGCGGTATGGGAATCAACTCCATCGAATCCCTCCGGGGCAATCGCCTGATGCTCCGGGGAATCGGCATGACAGACAAAGAACTTGAAATCCTGGGCATCTCCCATGCGGGAGAGTGACCGCACATAAAAATCCCATAGAAAAAACGGTAAAGGTGTGGTATCATATGATGTTAGTAAACGCAAAAAATCTCCATTACAGAGCTTTAAACGAAGCCCTCCGCAAAGCCGCTGATGACTGCACTGTCACCGAATGCTGCGGGCAGCGCTATATTGCGGCCGGGATGTCCCATAAAAGCATTACGATCAGCGGCGTTCCGGGCAATGCCCTGGGCGCTTATCTGAACGGCGCCGTCATTACGGTCAACGCGAATGCCCAGGAGGCTGTAGGCGATACCATGAACGCGGGCAAAATCGTGGTTCACGGCAATATCGGCGATGCCGTCGGTTACGCCATGAGAGGGGGCAAAATCTTTGTCAGAGGAAATGCAGGCTACCGGGCGGGCATCCATATGAAAGCCTATGAAGAGAAGAAACCCCTTATGGTAATCGGCGGCAGGGCAGGGAGCTTTCTCGGGGAATATCAGGCAGGCGGCGTCATCGTCGTCCTCGGCCTTGGGGCAAAGGATCAGGAAATCGTAGGCAACTTTCCCTGCACGGGGATGCACGGCGGGAAAATGTTCCTGCGCTCTGACTGCAGGAATATCAAGTTCCCCAGTCAGGTCACTGCCCGTGCCGCAGACGGAACCGACAGGGAAGAGGTAAAAGCCTATGTGTCCGAATACTGCGATTTATTCGGTTACGACATCCGCCAGGTGCTGTCCTCGCCCTTTACTGTCATTACTCCCGACAGCAAAAGTCCCTACAGGCAGATGTATGTGGCAAACTAAACCGCAGACCGCCGGAACGGATAGCGGGGAAATGCTCAAAGGTATCCTGCGGCACCTTGCGGCGGGATTCGCGGCAAGTTTTACCGGCGTGCGGTATCAATCATGGAAAGGAAGAGGGTAGATAGTATGAAGTATTCAAAGGAAGAGGTCATGCAGTACGTCAGGGAGGAAGATGTGAAATTTATCCGCCTTGCCTTCTGCGATGTGTTCGGCAGACAGAAGAATATATCCATTATGGCGGAGGAGCTTCCCCGTGCCTTTGCATACGGAATCGCCTTTGATGCCTCCGCCATCGCAGGTTTCGGCGATGAGACAAGGTCTGACCTGCTGCTCCATCCCGATGCGGAAACCTTAATGCCCCTTCCCTGGCGTCCGGAACACGGACGGGTGGTGCGGATGTTCTGCGGCGTCTCCTATCCGGACGGCACGCCCTTTGAGTGCGATACCCGCAGCTTCCTGAAAAAAGCGGTGGACGACGCCGGGAAAGCAGGCTTTTCGTTCCTGTTCGGCGCCGAACAGGAGTTCTATCTCTTTCGATTAGATGAATGGGGACGGCCAACCAAAATCCCCTATGACGAAGCAGGATATATGGACATAGCTCCTGAAGACCGGGGGGAAAACATCCGCCGTGAAATATGCCTCACCCTGGAGCAGATGGGCATTCGGCCCGAAAGCTCCCACCACGAGGAGGGGCCTGGACAGAATGAAATCGACTTTCGCTATTCCGATGCCGTTACCGCGGCGGATAATGTCATGACATTTCAAACCGTGGTAAAAATCGTTGCCCAGCGGAACGGCCTGTATGCGGATTTTTCCGCCAAACCCCTTGATCATGAGCCGGGAAACGGATTTCATATCAATATCTCGGTAAGACACAGTGAAAATGCGGAAAATCTTTATCATGTGATTGCCGGTATCCTTGAGAAAACGGAAGAAATGACCGCGTTCCTAAACCCCAACGAAGATTCCTACAAGCGCTTCGGACAGAATAAGGCCCCCGGCTTTCTTTCCTGGTCAAAGGAAAACCGCTCTCAACTGATCCGCATTCCGGCGGCCATAGGAGAATACCACAGGGCCGAACTTCGTTCCCCCGATCCCGCGGCCAATCCCTATCTGGCATTTGCGCTGATGATCCATGCCGGCCTCTACGGGCTGCAAAACAAACCGGACCTGCCGGAGGCTGCGGACATCAATCTGTATAAAGCCGATGCCGAGACTCTGGCAAAGTTCAGGAAACTGCCCCAAGATCTGCCTTCGGCGCGCAGAATCGCGGCGGCAAGCCAGTTCATCAAGACCCATGTGCCCGGGGCCATCCTGGACATCTACTGCAATCCATAAAGGAACTGGAATAGGAGGCGTACAAGATGAGTCTAAAAGAACGGATATACAGTGTTCTGATCGTTTCTGCGGCAGAGAGTTTAAACAGCGCTCTCACCGCGCTGCTCCCCGAATCCAAGTACGCGCCTGTTCATGTGGTGTCAAACATCAGCGCCGCGAAAAGAGCTTTTGTCCAGCGGGCATACGACTATGTCATTGTCAACGCACCCTTACCCGACGATATGGGGACAAGATTCGCCATAGATGCATGTGGTTCAATAGGAACCGTAGTCCTGCTGATGGTCCGCGGGGAACTTCATGCAGAACTATATGACAAAGTGGCCGAGCACGGTGTTTTCACTCTCCCGAAGCCAATCTCCCGGCAGACAATCATGACAGCGCTGGGCTGGATGGCAAGCGCAAGGGAACGGCTCCGCAGAGCAGAGAAGAAAACGCTCTCTATTGAAGAAAAAATGGAAGAAATCCGCATTGTAAACCGTGCAAAGTGGCTTTTAATAAGCGAGATCAAGATGGACGAACCGAATGCCCATCGCTACATAGAAAAACAGGCCATGGACCGCTGTGTCTCCAAGCGTGCGATTGCGGAGGAAATCATCAGGACATATTCTTAATTGAGATCCGGTCTCCCTGTTCCTTTGTAACAGCCTGCTGCAATCATTCACACAACCTCTGCCGCGAAGCTTTGGGGGTACAAAAGCATTCTTTTTGCTGTGAACGAAGGGAACGGCAGGCGGTAACGGGCAGGTTTTGAATTTTTACCGGCAAAGCCATTGATCTTGCCGGAAAAGGAATCTATAATAGAATTCAGGACGGAATTTGCTGTCAGGTCTCTGAAAGGAAAGAAGGCAAATGCATATTTGAAAGGGAAATGATAAAGAAATATACGCAGGGAGGCAGGACATGATTTATACAGTTACGTTTAACCCGTCACTGGATTACATTGTATCGGTGGAGGATTTTAAAACGGGCATCACAAACCGCACCAGTTCCGAACTGATCCTGCCCGGCGGGAAAGGCCTGAATGTCTCAATGGTTCTGGGCAATCTGGGCCTAGAAAATACGGCGCTTGGGTTTGCGGCGGGATTTACAGGCGCGGAGATTGTCCGACGGGTGGAAGAGATGGGGGTGAAGGCAGATTTCATCCCTGTTCCTGGCGGAATCTCCAGAATCAACCTGAAGTTAAAGTCAATAGACGGAACGGAGATTAACGGCTGCGGACCCGTAATCGGCAAGGACGCACTGGAGCAGCTGTTGGAGAAGCTTGCCGTTCTGGGTGAGGGAGACGTACTGGTACTGGCGGGAAGCATTCCCCGTTCTGTACCGGATGATATCTATGGTGAGATTCTAAGGCGGCTGGCCGGAAAAGCCGTGATGACCGTGGTTGACGCCGAAAGGGAGCTGTTAGTCAAGGTACTGGAATATCATCCCTTTCTGGTGAAACCAAACAACCATGAACTGGGTGAGATTTTCGGCGTGGAACTGGCTGACAGGGAGGCGGTGATTCCCTATGCGAAAAGGCTGCGGGAGATGGGGGCAGGCAATGTCCTGGTTTCTTTGGCAGGAGAGGGAGCGGTTCTGGCGGCAGAAGACGGGAATATCTATGAAGCGCCTGCGCCCAAGGGAAAACTGATCAACGGCGTGGGGGCAGGTGATTCCATGGTGGCAGGCTTCCTGGCAGGATGGATGAGAAAGAAAGACTACAGACATGCCTTCCATATGGGAATGGCGGCCGGAAGCGCAAGCGCATTTTCGGAATTCCTGGCTACCCGGGAGGAAGTTATGGCCGTATATCGGCAGCTGGCGGAGTGAACATGAGCAGCAGGCGGACGTGGGAAACGGAGACGCAGACAGACAAGAGAAAAAGGCGGCAGGCCAACAAGAAAAGGCAGGAAGAGAAAAGGAAGAGGCGATAGGCCAACGGGAGAGCGGAGAGCAACGGGCGAATAGGCGGACAAAGGGGAAGCGTCGGCAGGCTGACGGGAGAGAGGAAAGAGTAACGGACGAATAGGTGGACAAAAGGGAATAGTCGGTAGGCTGACGGGAGAGAGGAAAAAGCAACGGACGAATAGGTGGACAAAAGGGAATAGTCGGTAGGCTGACGGGAGAGAAGAAAGAGCAACGGACGAATAGACGGATAAAAGGGAAGCGGCGGCAGGCTGACGGGACAGCAGACAGCGCAATGGGGAAGGGTATCCGGAGGTGGAGATGCAGATATATCATGGAAAAGGCGTATGCGGCGGAATTGCCATGGGCAGGATCCTGGTTTATGGGAAAAAGAAGATACAGGCAGAGCCTGGGAAGGTAAAAGACCCGGAAACGGAAGTGCAGCGATACCGGGAAGCCACGGACATAGCCCTGGTTCACTTGAACGGATTGTATGAGAAAGCTTTGCAGGAAGTGGGGGAGGCTAATGCGGCCATATTTGAAATCCACCGGATGATCCTGGAGGACGGCGATTACCGGAAGGAAGTGGAGCATATCATTCTGGGCCAGTCCGTCAATGCGGAATATGCGGTGGTCCGCACAGCAGACAAGTTTGCAGGAATATTTGCAGCCATGGAGGATGCATATATGAGAGAGCGGGCAGCGGATGTGAAGGATGTGTCGGAGCGTCTGCTTGCGGTTCTTCAGGGAGAGAATATATCAGAGCGTTTGCCAGGCATTCGTCAGGGAAAGAATAAATCAGAGAGTCAGCCTGGCATTCTTCAGGGCAAGGAAGTATCAGCATCTGGGTCTGCCCTCCTTCAGAACGAGAAAAAGACAATTTTCAGGGCTGACGAACCGGTGATTCTTGTGGCAGAAGACCTGGCGCCTTCCGAGACAGTGCAGCTTGACAGGGACAGGGTGCTTTCCCTTGTGACCGTTCAGGGTTCTCCGTATTCCCACACTGCCATTCTGGCCGGAACCATGGGGATTCCCGCAGTGGTGGGAGCAGGGATTCCCCTGGACGGCAGTGTGGACGGGAAGAGAGGAATTGTGGACGGAACGGCCGGGGTGATCTACATAGACCCGGATGAAGAGACGGAGCATCGAATGCGGAAGGCCCGGGATGCGGAAAAGGAGAGGGCAGAGCTTCTCCGGACCCTGAAAGGCAGGGAAAACATCACCCTTGACGGTCAACCTATCCTGTTGTATGCTAATATTGGAAACATCAGAGACCTGGATGCAGCGCTGCAGAACGATGCGGGGGGAATCGGGCTGTTCCGGAGTGAATTCCTGTACCTGGAGAGGGAGGACTTTCCCTCGGAGGAGGAACAGTTTCAGATCTACCGCGCTGCGGCGGAGGCCATGGGCGGAAAGAGGGTGGTTATCCGCACACTGGATATCGGGGCGGATAAGGAATGCGGTTATTTTGGGATGGAAAAGGAAGAGAATCCGGCTCTGGGCTGCCGGGCCATCCGTATCTGCCTGACCAGGCCGGAGATTTTCAAGACCCAGATAAGAGCGCTTTTCCGTGCAAGTATTTACGGAGAAATAGCAATTATGTATCCCATGATTACCGGCTTGAAGGAAATCCGCAGGATCTGGGAGCTTGTAGAAGAGGCAAAGCAGGAACTGGATGTCCGGGGAGCGGCTTATGGGAATCCGGAACAGGGGATTATGATCGAGACCCCTGCCGCAGCCATTATCAGTGATCTTCTGGCCGGGGAAGTGGATTTTTTCAGCATCGGAACCAATGATCTGACCCAGTATCTGCTGGCTGTGGACCGTCAGAACAGTGCACTGGACGGATTTCGGGATACCTATCATCCCGCTGTGCTGCGGATGATTCATCTGGTGGTGGACAATGCCCATAAGGCAGGCATCCGGGCAGGTATCTGCGGAGAATTGGCGGCGGATCCGGCGCTGACCAGGGAATTTCTTGCCATGGGGGTGGATGAACTCTCCGTATCTCCGGGAAGGATCCTGCCTCTTCGCAGGATTATCCTGGAAACCGATGTTTCCGAATATAGGAAGACGCGGCAGAAGGAATGGCAGCCGCCTGTGTATATGGAAACGCAGGAGTGTCATAGGAGCAATTCGATTTGCCGTCAGGGGCCGGAAGAGGGAGACACCTTCCCGGCAGGAAGGAGTACAGGCGATGAATATTTGGCATGACATCAGCGAAGAGAGAATTTTTCCCACGGATTTCATTTCGGTAATCGAAATACCCAAGGGAAGCAACAAGAAATACGAACTGGACAAGGAGACAGGGATGCTGATCCTGGACAGGATCCTGTTTACGGCCACCCATTATCCCATGAATTACGGCTTTATTCCCAGAACCTACGGAGATGATCATGATCCCCTGGACGTTCTGGTGCTCTGTTCGGAAGCCATACAGCCCCTGACTCTGGTGCGCTGTTATCCTATTGGCGTCATGCGGATGGAGGACAGCGGCCTGGGAGACGAGAAGATCATCGCCATTCCCTACGGTGATCCTACCTACATGAAATATACCGATATTTCGGAACTGCCGAAACATATTTTCGAGGAACTGAAGCATTTCTTTTCCGTCTATAAATTTCTGGAGGGAAAGACCACTGTGGTCAACGAATTCGGCGGTGCCCAGGAAGCCGTGAAGGTTATTGAGGACTGTATTGAGAATTATAAGAAGAAATTTCTGCCGGAGGGGCAGCAGGAATAGAAGGGAGCTGCCTGCTCCGAAGAATAGGCAGCACCAAACCGCATACAATAACCAGGAAAGGAAGTGTTGCTATGACGCCTGCATTGGGACAAGAGAAAGTCTGTACCATTGACGACATCTACAGCCTGCCGGAGGGCAGCAGGGCCGAACTGATTGACGGCCGGATTTATGATATGGCTCCGCCCAACACCAGGCACCAAAGAATACTGTCTTTTCTGCATCTGGAAACAGGAAATTATATTCGGGCCAGAAATGGGGAGTGCGAGGTCTTTCCCGCGCCTTTTGCCGTTTTCCTTTTTGCAGATGATTCCCAATATGTGGAACCGGATATCTCTGTGGTCTGTGATAAGCATAAGCTCAATGATCATGGATGCAGCGGCGCTCCTGACTGGATTATAGAAATCGTTTCCCCTGGCAGCAGGCGAATGGATTATTATACAAAATTATCTCTATACCGGTCTGCCAATGTGAGAGAATATTGGATTGTAGATCCTATGAAGCAGACCGTTCTGGTTTACGACATGGAACATGATTCTGCTCCTGCGATCTACTCATTTGCCGATAAGATCAAAGCCAATATTTATGATGATTTATGGATTGATTTCCGGAAACTGCATTTATAAACCGGTAACAAGCTTTCCCATTTTATTATTCGGAATCAAATAGGAGAGATTTTATCCCCGCTTTCCGCGCGGCCCGTGCGCCCCTTTAGCGGTAAACTTCCGGATGGGCCTGCGCATAGAAAAGGCATGTGCTTTGCTGCATATGCCTTTCTAGCTGCCTGTAAAGTTGTCTGCCTGCTGTCTGCCTTATCTTTTTACCTTATCCTATGGCATGTCCCCGGGAGAGACGATGATATTATCCGCCATGGTAAACACGCCGGTGGAGCCTCTGTAACAGCACCATTGAGGCATTTTCGCATATCTGTGCGCCACAAACCGGAAAGCGCCGATTACGTCCCGGACGGGAAGAGAGAAATCCTGTACGGCGATTTCCCGGGCGCAGGGTTTACAGGGAATCTCCAGTCTGGCAGTGAGGGTCATATGCTCCGGGTCAGGCCCGGTGTAAAGCTCCAGAAATTCCGGATAAATAACGCCCACGCGGTGATGGGAGAGGAAGCCCACGGTGATCTGCTCTACGGGCATAGGCGCCGGAAGCTGTCCGCAGATTTCCAGATTCCCCAGGGTGCCCCGCCACCTGCCGTCCAGATAGTCCAGGGAACCCCGGACAGGCTCCAGAAGATCCGCAATGCCATTTCCCCGGAATACGGGACGGGGATCAAAACGCGTTTCGCTTGTAAGGCGAATCCCAGGAACGGAAAAACGGTATTTCGATGATATTGTTTCACTGCATCGTCCGTCCGGAAGAAACAGACCGGCGGTGATGTCTGTGTCGGACTGTACTGTGAGAGGAGCGGTATAGCAGGGCGAATCCTTTGCGGGCTGTGTGCCGTCCAAAGTATAACGGATTTCACCGGGCTCCGGGGCATGGATACGGATTTGCTGCACGGAGCCTGCCGGGAAGATGCAGGATTTCGGCTCCATAACAGGCACCATGGGAGGTACCTGGAAGGCGCCGGCTGTTTTGCAGTGGGGAATGCTGTCTGCCTCGCCCTGGAAGGACGGTTCCGGGACCTGGCCTGCCAGGTATTCCTGTGAAAATATGGTCTGTTTGTCTGCGGCTACGCCCAGGCGGAGGCTGATTTTTCCCTCTTCCGGACAAAGGACCACACCCTCTGTGTCCGCCCGGAGGATTCTGCCTGTTTCCACCGTAAAACCGAAAGAAAATCCCCGGTATTCCATGGAGATCTCTTTTCCGCCGTTTTCCAGGGAACGAAAGACCGGAAGGGTATCAAAGCACAGGCGGTAATCTCCCTCCAACAGAACGCGGTCAGGATGCATGGTAAAGCAGGCCAGCCGTGCGCCGGACTTTTCTTCGGAGAGAACTGCCTGGGCGGTAAGCTCGTCCAGAGTCTGATAAACGATTTTTCCCAGAGGCTCCTGTCCGTTTTCATCTGTCAGCCGGATAAAGGGTCTCTGACCGGTCCCTTTCCGGTCAGTCCAGATTTGGGGAAACAATACGGGAAGAGCATCGAAATTGCTCTTGGCATTGTCCATGGGGGCATTCAGATATCTGGAGGGATACTCCTGGCGGTACAGGAAGAAATCCCGGATGCGCAGATGGCCTTCCTCCCCCAAAAAGCCCAGGCGGTAATTGCTGCAGGCGTACCACTGGGCGGAAAGATTCCGCTCCGTATCCCAGTCCCCGGAAGCCTGGAAGGTCAAGGGCGGAGTCAGGCGGTAGGCGCGTTTAAACCAGGCGCTGCTGTCCGCCATGGTTTCAATGCGGACTTTTCCTTCCTGCCGGAGTTTTTTCAGATGCTTTAACTGGGGTTCCATGCCCGGCTTGATGTTTTCCCAGAGAAAATTGTTTTCCTGCCCCACATGGGCATAGCCTGCCCCCAGGGAATCTTCCTCCGTGAGGCATCCGAAAAACCAGGAAATCCATTTCTCGTTTCTGCCGATAAGCCAGGAGGGTTCCAAAGTGTAGACACCCTGAAGGCCGGAGCGCACATCCTGCTCGAAGTTGTAGATGGGGTCAGGGCCAAGCAGCCGGAACATGGGTATGTCAAGCTGCCCGTCTCGGGTATTGGCGGGCATGTTTTCGTTGCGGCGGCTCGGGTAATAGATACCGTTGGGGAAACCGCCCCATAGCGTGAAACCGTCCGTTCCCATCTGATCCCGGCAGATGGCGCTTCCCACGATACCGTACTTTTCAGCCGCATGGGATATGGTCACCGTGTCCAAAACCCAGGAACCGATGGTTTTGGGATAGAAGCCGAATACCTGTTTAAAGTCGTCCATGTAGGCGTCCACCAGTTTCCGCCGCTCTTCCGGGGTGTAACCGATGCAGTAGGCGCTGTTCACCCGCTCGTCGAATTCCTCCGTCCATGCCCCGCGGAAGGTTACGCCCGCCTTTTGGCACAGCGGCTGGGTGATTTCCCACCAGGCGGAGATTTCGTCGCCTTCACCGGTATGGTTTTTCAGCAGCTCCTGGTAACGCGGCTCCATGAGAGTATCGTATTTCAGGGCGTAAGTTGCCGGGAAACCATACTGGCGGATCAAAATGATCTGGTTTCGGACAGTTTCAAAATCGTCCTGGATGAAGATGCTGGGCTCTACATGGGACATGCGGATAAAGTTATAAATGTTCACGATGACTGTTTTTTTCATGTTTTTTCTCCTGGTTCTTTAGAAAGCAATTTTCCTGTTTCCATTTTTTCCTGTTTCCGCCCTGATGGGGCTGATTTTCGTATGATTCCAGTATATGTCATTTTGGGAAAAAAAGCAATTTTCTCATGGGGATTCCCTTATTTTTTTGCTATAATCAATAGAAATCAGACGATATAGTCCGGTTCAGAAAGGAAGATCAGTAAATATGACCAAAGTAATTCTTGACATTCAGATTGGAGAAACATTAAAAGCATTTCGAAAACGTGCAGGTTATACCCAGGTGGATGTGGTACGGAAGGCAAATTTATATGGAAGCAGGATGTCTGAATCAACCTATTCAAAAATCGAACAGGGAAACCGCAACATTTTTGCTTCTGACCTTGTGATACTGAAATTGGTGCTTGGTTTTTCCTATGAGGATATTTTCGGCAGGTATGAGAACATGATTTTAAATGATAAGCTTTAACAGTTCAGACAGCCTCTCTCGCGAAGTCAAAATTGCGCTCTGTGCAATTTGCGCTCTGTGCAATTTGCGCTCTGTGCAATTTTGCGAGAAGCTTTAGACGGAAAGTATCCTTGATATTTTGGGGAAAGCGGATTATAATCGAAATATGAAAAGCACGCTTTACATACAGCACGGCTTTTCCCGGACGGACAAAAGCGGGAAGGATGCCGGAAGCGGGCAATCTGGGATGATAGAGGAGGGCAGCCATGAAGAACCGCCTGGAAGAAATTCGGAAAAACCGCGGTATGAATCAGGAAGAACTGGCGGATGTACTGGAGGTCTCCAGGCAGACCTGCCGACAAAAAAGCAACGATAAACAGACTGTGAGGAGAAATACATGAAATTTATAATCGAACACTTATCCAAGCATTTTGAGAAAAAGGAGGTCCTGCGGGACATCACCTTCACCTTTGAAGAGGGCAAAATTTACGGCCTTCTGGGCAGGAACGGCGCAGGCAAAACCACCCTGTTCAACTGCCTCAACCGGGATATCCGGGCAGACGGGGGAGCCTTCTTTCTGGAGACGGAGACGGGCAGGCGGGAGATTACGCCCCAGGATATCGGCTATGTCCTTTCCACGCCAACGGTGCCGGAATTCCTTACCGGAAGGGAATTTCTGAAATTTTTCCTGGACATAAACGAGAAGACCATCGGGGCTGCCAGACCCCTGGACGAATATTTTGACTACATGAGCATTGCCCCGGAGGACCGGGACAAACTGCTGAAGGATTATTCCCACGGCATGAAAAACAAGATGCAGATGTTGGTGAACATTATCGCCCGGCCCAATCTGCTGCTTCTGGACGAACCTCTG
This sequence comes from uncultured Lachnospiraceae bacterium, assembly GCA_947367855.1. Taxonomy (GTDB): domain Bacteria; phylum Bacillota; class Clostridia; order Lachnospirales; family Lachnospiraceae; genus Acetatifactor. The sequence continues at coordinate 14,495 of CANBFE010000024.1, forward strand.
ACCTCCCTGGACGTGGTGGTGGCGGAGGAGATGAAGCAGCTGCTCCGCTCCCTGAAAAGCGGCCGCATTATTCTGTTTTCCACCCATATCATGGACCTGGCCCTGGATCTGTGCGACGAAATTGTCCTCCTGAATCACGGGGAACTGGAAGTGGTGGAAAAGCAGCATCTGGATGCGGGAGAGTTCCGGGACAAGATTATCGCCGCGCTTCGGGAGGAAGATCATGATTAAAACATTCAAAATATCCTTTTCCCTGAAAAATACCTATCGTGTGAACGGCATTTTACATTCCCTGAAGCAGATTCCACTGGTGAAAAAACTGCTGCCGGATGCGCTCTACGGGGTCTGGGGACTGAAAATATTTGCCAATGTCCTGGCGGTTCTGTGGGAGCTGTGTACCATATTTCTGGGGAAATTTCTGTATCTTCTGCTGATGGTTTCAGGACCCGGGATACTGTATGAGGGCCTGGATACAGGGGCGGTGTTTCTGCACATTCTGCTGCCGCTGACCCTGATCGGCAGCTATGCAAACACGGCGCTGTTCAACCCTTCCAGGGACAAATATTATGCCATGATACTCATGCGGATGGATGCCGGAGAGTACACAATTGTGAACTATACCTATTCCATCCTGAAAGTCGCCGTTGGTTTTCTGCCCCTTATGGTGGGATTCGGTTTACTGGCAGGGCTTCCGCTGTGGCTGTGCCTGCTGCTTCCCCTTTCCGTCTGCGGCTGCAAGCTGACGGCAGCGGCGTGTTCTCTCCTGGATTATGAGCGCAGCGGCAGGGTTTACAATGAAAACAAACTGGGAAAGGCGGGATGGATTTGCGTGGCGCTGCTGTTGGGCATAGCCTATGGACTGCCGGCCCTGGGAATTCTGCTTCCAGAAGCGGTTTCCGTTTCGCTGCTGCTTGCCGCCATTCCCCTGGGGCTTCTGTCCGCAGGCAAAATTTATTCCTTCAGGGAGTACAGGGAAATCAATCAGCAGCTTTTGGCTGATTCCCTGCACCAGATGGACAGCGTAAAACAGAATGCCAAGACAGTCAGCGAGAAAAAGATTTCCACAGACACCACCATTTCCAGTGACAGAAAAGGCTTTGAGTACCTGAATGAACTGTTTATCAAAAGGCACCGGAAAATTCTCTGGAATTCCGCGGAAAAGATAGCCTCTGTCTGCGCCTTTCTGGTCTGCGGAACCATGCTGTTTCTGTATCTGAAACCGGAACTGAAGCCCGTAGTCAATGAACTGGTGCTGACATGGCTGCCTTATTTTGCCTTTATCATGTATGCCATTAACCGGGGAACCGGTTTTACCCAGGCCCTGTTCATGAACTGTGACCACAGCCTGCTGACCTATTCTTTTTACAAGCAGCCCGGATTTGTACTGAAGCTGTTCCGGATACGTCTGCGGGAGATTATAAAAATCAATGCGGTTCCGGCCTTGGTGATGGGAGTGGGCCTGGCTTTGCTTCTTTTCGTTTCGGGAGGGACGCCCCAGCCGCTGAATTACGCCGTCCTGGTGGTATCGGTCCTGTGCATGAGTGTTTTCTTTTCCATTCATTACCTGACGATTTATTATCTGCTGCAGCCCTATACGGCAGGAACGCAGATGAAAGGGGGAACCTACCGTCTGGTTTCCATACTGACTTACCTGGGCTGCTATTACCTGATGCAGATCCGCATGCAGACTCTGGTTTTCGGGGTGATGACCATTGTTTTCTGTGTGCTGTACAGCATTCTGGCCTGTATTCTGGTGTATAAACTGGCGCCGAAGACCTTCCGGCTGCGGGCGTAGGGAGAAGCTTTTATCAGGCGAGACATGTGGTTCATAAATGGGGATGCAGAGAAGGAGATACATAATCATATGAACTGGATAGAGTATATGGTATCCATAACGGAAATTTTAGGGACAGTGGCATTTTCCGTCTCCGGCGCCATGACGGCAATCCGGAAGAAAATGGATATTCTGGGTGTGGTGGTACTGGGGGTGGTGACAGCAGTGGGCGGCGGCATTATACGGGATCTGCTTCTGGGCATTACGCCGCCGGCTGCGTTTCAGAACCCTGTCTACGTGGCCTGGGCCACCGTTACGGCGCTGTTGGCATTTGTCCTGGCCCGCCATACCTGGTCCGAGAAGAACCGCCACCTGTTTGAACTGCTTCTCAACCTGGTGGATTCCCTGGGACTGGGGCTGTTTGCGGTTATCGGCGTGAGGACAGCCATAGACTGCGGATATGGGGAAAACGGATTCCTGTCCATTTTTGTGGGCGTGCTTACCGGTGTGGGCGGCGGCATGCTGCGGGATACCATGGCCGGGGAGGTGCCGAAGATTTTTCGGAAACGAATCTATGCCCTGGCGGCTCTGGCGGGAGCCATGGTGTATTATTATACCGCAGACAGGGTCATCAGCTCTGTCGGCGCATTGTGGGCAGCGGCATTCCTGGTGGTGGTGATACGCGTTCTGGCAGCGCATTTTGAGTGGGATCTGCCGAGGGTGAAGTAAGAGGGCAGTATGCGTAGAATATAAAAGCAACTGCAGCAAAGCGGATTATCCCTTCGTTTTATCTGACTGCAGAAAAAATTGGATTAGAGAAAATGCGGAAAACAGAATGGATAGATACGTATTTGCAAAAACAAAAAAGAGCAGCGGGAATCTTGTTCCGAAGAGGGTAATTTTACAGGAAGAGCCGTGGGGGAAAGTTCCATGGGGAGATGGGCCGGAATCGGAAAGCGCCTGGCTGCGGGGAGGAAATGATGGCTTTAAAATTGATAAAACTCACAAAGGAATATGAAAAACAGCTGTGTGAAATGATTGATGAGTGGAAAACAGACCAGGAGATCAATCACACCAATCGCTCGCCATGGGCAATCTTTAAAAATGATTGTCACGATTTCGATTTCTATCTGGAACACCTTGAATTAAAAGAAGCCAGAGAAGACCGGGTTCCCGATTCGGTGTTCTTTCTGTTGGACGAGGACAGGGACAGACTTCTTGGCGCTGTAAATATCCGTCATTATCTGAATGACTCTCTGCTGAAAGAAGGTGGGCATATCGGAGACGGAATCAGGCCCAGTGAAAGAAGGAAGGGCTATGCCACGGAGATGATTTGTCTGGCGCTGACGGAATGTAAGAAACTGGGGATAAAGAAGGTGCTGATGACCTGCGATAAGGACAATATCGGCTCTGCCAGATCCATTATAAAAAACGGCGGCATCCTGGAAAACGAGTTCGTGAATTCGGACGGCAATGTAGAACAAAGATATTGGATTTCCCTTTGATGGGGATAAATTCCGGCTTTTCGACAGAAAATAGGTAACAGTTCAGCGCCCTGTCTGAACTGTTATGAAAATATGCCGGTATGGCAGTGCCGTACCCGGCAGCGGAAAGTCCGGTTAAAAAATGTCAATCGCTCATTTATACTCACGCTCAATAACATTTGCCAATGTGAATGTATAACGAACAATAATAGGGGGTAACTATGTGCACAGCAGCAACTTATCAGACGAAAGATTTCTATTTTGGACGAACCCTGGATAATGAAATTTCCTATGGGGAGGAAATCGTAGTGACGCCCCGGAGATTCCGGTTTTCCTTTCGGAATATGGGTGCCCTTGATCAACATTATGCCATGATCGGCACGGCCCATGTGGCGGAGGGCGCTCCGCTGTATTATGATGCCGTGAACGAGAAGGGCCTGGGGATGGCGGGCCTGAATTTTCCGGGAAACGCCGTATACCGGAAGGCGGCAGAGGGCAGGGACAATGTGGCAACCTTTGAATTCATTCCCTGGATTCTGGGCCGGTGCGGCACGGTTAGGGAAGCCGGGGCATTACTGGAAAGAATCAATCTCACGGATACGCCCTTCAGCGACACGCTTCCCGCCGCAGGTCTGCACTGGATCATTGCCGGAAAGGACGGCTGCCTGACAGTGGAGTCCCTGGAGGCCGGGCTTCAGATATATGACAATCCCGTAGGCATCCTTACCAACAATCCGCCCTTTGCATTCCAGATGTTTCAGCTGAACAATTACATGCATGTATCGCCGGAGGACCCTGAAAATCTTTTTTCAGGGCAGCTGCCGCTTGGCGTCTATTGCAAGGGAATGGGCGCCCTGGGGCTTCCGGGAGACCTTTCTTCCCAGTCCCGTTTTGTCCGGGCTGCGTTTACGAAGCTGAACTCCGTGTCCGGGACTTCGGAAGCGGAGAGTGTGAGCCAGTTTTTCCACATCTTGGGCAGTGTGGAACAGCAGAGAGGCTGCTGTCATGTGGGGGAGGATAAATACGAAATAACGATTTACACTTCCTGCTGTAACGCGGACAAGGGAATTTATTACTATACAACGTACGAAAACAGCCGGATTACCGCAGTGGACATGCATCGGGAGGAACTGGACGCAGAAAGCATCATCAGGTATCCCATGCTCCGGGAACCCCAGATAAAACTGCAGAATAAGTGAGGAAGGAACCGGGTGAACAGCCTGCACTGGGAAAGCAGGGCCTGGCCAGGGACATGGCATCTATAAAACGTATGTGTAACAGAAAAGCGGAGAGGAGACAGTGCAGTGATTTTAAGTGTGAGCCGCAGAACCGACATCCCCAATTACTATTCTGAATGGTTTTTCAATCGAATCAGGGAAGGGTATCTGTATGTACGCAATCCCATAAATCCACATCAGATCAGTAAAATTGTGCTGTCCCCGGAACTTGTGGACTGCATTGTCTTTTGGACGAAAAATCCGGAACCGATGCTGGCAAGGCTGAATGAACTGGATGCCTATCAATATTATTTTCAGTTTACGCTTACCGGCTTTGGCCGTGATATAGAATGCAATGTCCCCCACAAGAAGAAAACCATGATTCCGATCTTTCAAACATTGTCGGATAAAATCGGTAAGGATAGGGTGGTCTGGAGATATGATCCCATTATTTTTACAAAGAAATACAGCCCTGAATACCATATAAAAGCGTTTTCGCAGATTGCAGAAGAATTGCACGGGTACACATCCAAATGCGTTATCAGTTTTGTGGATATCTATACCAAGACGAAGAAAGCCATGAAGGCCCTGGATTCCTTTTTCCTGCCGGAAACTGCTTTAACCGCATTTGCAGGAGAAATCGCATCCATTGCAGCCAGGCATGAGATGAAAGTTGCCACATGCGCAGAAACGGTGGATTTGTCTGCCTGCGGAATCGAACATAATTCCTGCATTGACAGGGAACTGATTGAGAAAATCATCGGGTATAAAATTCGTGCAGAGAAAGACAAAAATCAAAGAAAAGAGTGCGGCTGCGTTGAAAGTATTGAGATAGGTACATACAATACCTGTAAAAACGGATGCCAATATTGCTATGCAAACTACAGTCAGGAAAGTGCAGAGCAAAACGGTATGCGATATGATGTGAATTCTCCCATTTTGTGCGGAACAGTTACAGAAAAGGATAAAGTCACGGAGAGAAAGGTAAAGGCATTGAAGGAAGAGCAGGAAGTCTTTTCTCAAATGCTGTTTTGAGCTATTCACGGCGGTTCTGTTTCAATGGATACGAATCTTGGATTAATGCGGTTGTAATATTTATTCTCTCCTGCCCAATGTTATGGACAATTCTTATGGTAGTCTGATATAATATTCTCATGTGAATTAGAGGAGGAAAACCCCCAATTTGACAAAAAGAAAGGTTAAATAATCAGATATGGAACATTTTTTCTTAGCTCTGCAACCCACTATTGAGAACGCTGTACGGCACGCTATGGAGAAGATTCGCCGGGAAATTGGGAAGGAGCATATCTACAGTGCGGCCCTGGTCACCGACAGCGACTGTATTACCCTCTTCCTGGCAGTGAACACAGAGGAATCCCTGGCAAAGCGGGACAAGAAGGACCGGACAACGAAACGTCTGGCGGAATTGCGGAAGTACTGGCCCAAGGAGTTTGTGGATCAGGTGGCGGACGGTTCCTTCAGTCTGAACCGCTATATTCCAGACGAGTGGGGTTACTCTGATGGGACTGACAGCGAACTAAATCAGGTCAGCCAACAGCTCTACAACCAGGAGGAAACCTTATCCGATGCAGATGAAGATACCTATGAGGAAGTCCATGAGAGATTCCAGGAACTGCTCTTGGAGACGGCAGCCTGTGTTTTCGAGAGGCTGCGGGCAGAGGGGGTCTTTGGCCCGGAGATTGTCTGCTTTATCTCCATGTCCGACGATGATCGGACGCCGGAAATCGAGGACGTCTCCGTCCGGAGGCTCAACACTCCGGAACAGTATGAGCAGTTTCAGACTTGGGTAAGAACTTTTAACGGATAAGCAACAGGGCTGCCATACAGTTGTAATTATGCGCCCCGGGTGACTACTTGGGAAACGGAAACCTTCTGACCCATTCCACCACATAATCCGCGGTTTCCGCCACCGTTTTCCCGGTGATGTCAAAGGTCTCAAAAGCCGTTTCTCCCAATGTATTATGGGTTTTGAAGTATTCATTGTAGTCAATGGAACTCTGTATCCAGTTTTCATCCTGGATTCCTCTGCCTTCCCGCATGCGGTTCCGGAGCAGCTCCCTGTCGCATACCAGGGCAAGGCAGCGGATCTCCCGGAAAAACCGGCTGTTATAGGTTTTGGGGAGCTTGTCCAGATTGCCTGCCATGGTCCACAGAACAGGCTTTCCGGTCTGCATAAGATTTTTTGACAGACTTCCCACCTGTTCCACCTGATCGTAGTGGTCCGCCTCCGTCTCATGGGGCATAATACAATAAAACATATCCTTGTCCAATACCGTGAATTCCACTCTCCGCCGTATGATCTCCATGGCAGTGGTGGTTTTCCCCACACCGCTGCATCCGGTCAAAATAAAGAGGGGCAGCTTCACAAAAGGCCACCGGTTTCCGCATTTGGGACAGATGATTTCATTGTCTCTGACCGTCTTATCCCATTCATAATTCCCGCATTTTGCACAAATTCCGATCATTTTGACATCATTTTCCTTCCTGTTTTAAATTGTCTGTAACAGTCCCCTGATCCGGGCAGCACCACATCTTTCCCCAGTATATCATCTTTTCGTCTGGAAGTCTATACTTTTCGGTATCTGTATGAAAGAAGATTTTAAAGAGATTTTAAAGAATTCCGTGAAATGCGCCATGTTACGTCAGGCAGAAAAACCGTAAATGTATGAACAATAACGCGCAAAAACAGAAACAGAAACAGGGAACTTTATGCCCTTGATTCTCGTCTGCAAAAGCGTTACAATAGAGATCAGTTCTAAAGACAATGTATAGAGGAGGATCTTCATTATGTACGAAATGAAACCGGAATATTACACAGGCATTGATGCCATTGACCAGGAACATGGAAAACTGTTCTCCCTGGCCGGGGAAACTCACGAGCTGTTAAATGACAATCTTCTGGTTGACAAAACAGAGAAACTCAACAGCCTGATTTCCGAACTGATTGATTATACCAAGATACATTTTTCCCACGAGGAGTCCTATCTGAAGCAGATTCACTATGACCGTATTGCGGAACATGCTGCCCTGCACCGCAGCTTTGAAGAAAGCCTGATGCAGTTTGATCTGGATGATATGGGAGAGGACGGAGAAAGCCAGAATGCATTTGTGGAGGACCTTCTTGGTTTTCTTATCACCTGGCTGATCAATCACATCCAGAGGACAGACATGCAGTATGTAAGTCATAAGTAACAGTTCAGACAGCCCCTCTCGCGAAGTCAATAATTGCAATGTGTCCACGGACACATTTCTATGCAATTTTGCGAGACTTGCGGGCGCCAAAACGCATTCTTTTCGCGTTTTGTGTGCATTCTCGTAACAGTTCAGCGCCCTGTCTGAACTGTTACAATCATAAAGGCTGATCTGATACAAAATCCGAAAAAAGAGTTGTAAAACCACTGAAATGGTGGTACAATAGACGGGAATTTGACAGGAAAGGCGGTGAGACGTATGAAACGATATGAAGTGCTTCTGGATAAGGAATTATTTCACGGCAGTGATATTGTACGCAGCTTCGGTTACAAAGCAGCGGTTTCAGGGGACAACTATGCCCTTTTTCAGGAAACGGATTGTTTTGTGCGCTGCTCATCGTGGGACGGGACAAGTGGAAGCATGACGGTTGTGTGATAAAATATATGTGAAACAGCATATACTGTCATGGCTCGGATGATAACCGGAAACCAGTACCCTGCGCGGACAAAAACAGTCTGTGCAGGGTATTTTTATGCCCTGAAATAAGCAGCAGAATAAAAGCCGCCCATTCACCGAAAAAATCAAATGCTGCGGCGGCAGAAAGAGAGGAAAAATGGTTCGTAAATATATTGCGACGGCTAATATGGCCGTACAGGAAAAAACCGGAGGCGGTATTCTGTATCTGCTGCCGGATATCGTGATGAAGGTCATCTACCTTGTTCCGCTGATGTTTATCTGGAAAACCCTTACGGAGAGCGGGTACCAGGTGGAAATGTCCGTATCACAGCTTTTAAGCTACACCTATGTCAATGCCTTGCTGACGGATATGATGACTGTAAATACATATCTGACAGCATGGAATTACGATACAAGAAGCGCGGAGATGTTTACCCGCCCCCTGCCTGTGTTCGGGCAGGTAATTTCAAGGACTCTGGGAAAGTGGGGTCCCATGCTGCTCCTGTTTTCGCTGCCTATGTTTCTGGCGGCTCCCCTTCTGGGGATCAGAATACTGCCCGGCACGCTGTGGGCGATTCCGTCTCTGGTCCTTAGCGTGTCCCTTGGCTTTGCCTTTGAGTTTGTGTTTTTCTGCGTCACCATCAGACTGCGCAATGTCTCCTGGCCTGTCTATGTGATCAGGAAGGCGGTGGTATCCTTTTTCTCGGGTACGGTGATTCCCTTTCAAATACTGCCCTTTGGACTGGAGCGTTGGATCCGCTATCAGCCCTTCGGCAGCATGGGCGGGGCATTTCTGTCTTTGTATGTGGGAAGCGCAAAGGCCTGGGAGGTGATCCCGGTACAGATATTCTGGAACCTTGTGATGTGGGCCTGGGCGGTGGTGTGGTTCCGCAGGTCCAGAGAAAGGATGGTGAGTTTCGGTGGATAATGAGAAAAACAAAGCAGTTGGGGAAAACGGCGCAGTGAGAAACACCCCCCTTCACAAAGGGAGGGCGCTGCGGGGAATCAGGCGCTATTTTCAGCTGTTGGGAATCTATGCCCGGATGGATTTGGCATCCCTGATGCGGGACGGAAAATTTATGGCCATTGTGATTACCGCTGATATGGTCTCCAACATATCCTCCATATCCGGCATTTTTCTGCTGGCATGGAAATTCGGCGGTATCGGCGGCATGGATAAATTTGAGGTGCTGTTTATGCTGGCTTACGGCAATATCGTGATGGGCTTCCTCAATATGATGGGAGGCTGCAATGCCCTGTTTCCAAGCAGAATCATCGGCAGGGGACAGTGGGAGCACATGTTTATCATGCCTCTGTCTTATGGGGTGCAGCTGACAGTGGGGATTTTTCCCTTTACCGGTTCCGGCAGCTTCCTGTCGGGCATGGCCATGCTGTGGGTGGCAGTACGGCAAATGGAGACGGTGCTTCCCTGGTGGTGGCCCGGGGCGCTTGTGCTGCAGCTGCTGATCAGCATGGTAATCGTGGCCGCCTCCTCCTACCTGTTCGCAAGCCTTACGTTCTATGCGCCGGTACAGTGCGAGGAGATCTGCAGCACCGTGGTTTACAGCATGGGCCATGCCATGACATTTCCCCTGTCCGGCATGCCGCTGTACATCCGGTATCCCCTGCTGACGATTTTCCCTGCAGGGCTGACGGCCTGGTTCCCCACGGTGATTTTACTGGGAAAGGCAAATACATTGGAAGCATGTTATCCGGCGGTATTCGCACTGCTGCTGTCGCTGTGCGCCGCTTATTTTTTCAGGAAAGGATTTCGATATTATGTCAAAAAAGGAATTAACAGATACGTTTCAGGGGGCCATCGCTCCTAAGGATATTGCAGTCAGAATGGAGTCCGTGAGCAAGACATTCACCAGATGGCAGAGGAGAGATAATACTACGCAAAAGGAAAGGGCATCCGGACAGGAACAAGGCCCGAAAAAGGAAAATGCAAGAGAAAATGTAATGGAAGGAACAGGCGCTTTCGGGAAAGAACGTATGTTCTTAAAAGAGAAACTCCGAAGGATTTTCAGACAGGAGAAGACCACCGTGACTGCCCTGGACAATGTCTCTTTTCAGATCGGCCGGGGAGAATTCGTGGCCTACGCAGGGCCAAACGGAGCCGGCAAAAGCACCACCATGAAGCTGCTGTCCGGCATGCTTCAGCCCACATCCGGAAACCTGTCCGTACTGGGCATGTCGCCGGAGAAGGAGCGGATCGCCCTGATGAAAAAACTGGGGGTGCTGTTCGGCAATCGGACGGAGCTTTGGTGGGACCATCCTGTGATACAGAGTTTTGCGTGGAAAAAGGTGGTTTGGGACATCCCGGATGAGGTGTACAGGCACAACCTGGACATGGTGACGGAGCTTCTGGATATGGGGGAAATCCGGAACACCTTTGCCAGGGAACTGTCCCTGGGGCAGCGGATGCGGGCGGATCTGGCCATGATGCTGCTGCATTCGCCGGAGCTGATTCTGTTGGATGAGCCTACCCTGGGACTGGATGTGGTGGCAAAACGCCAGATGATAGAATTCCTGAAACGGATAAACCGGGAGGAAGGCGTGACGATTCTGGTAACCAGTCATGACATGGATGATCTGGAGGAGATGGCCAGGAGAATCCTGATGATTTCGGACGGAAAGCTTGCCTTTGACGGGAGCTTCGACGGACTGCGGGACATCACGGGCAATCTGACACATTTCACCGTCACCACAGACGGCAGGATGCCGGAACTGGAGGGCTGCAGGCTTATCAGTGGGAAACACGGGGTGTTTGAATTTGAAGTGGACCTGTCCGGCCTGTCCATGAAAACCCTGTTGGGAATGCTGTCCCGGGCGGAGGGTATTCTGGATGTGGAAATCAGGAAGGCGCCCATCGAGCAGGTGATCGCGCAGTTGTATCAGGCCTGGAAGAAGGCATAGGATACTGCCGGTATTTCGCTGCCAGGGAAGACCTGCATGGAATGTCCGGCGTTGCAACCCTTCAGACAGAGTACTGAACGGTTACCCGGCGTTCCAGACAGGATTTCGAGACTGAATTTTTTTCCCTTGACAAAGCAAGTCTGATTTGCTATGATAAAAATCCGTCGAAATGAAAGGCGATTTGTAAAAGAACCGTTTTCATTTCGGCGGAAGTCACAATTAAATATTTTACCTATCAGGTATTTGTCGGCAAAATCCGACAGAATTGGCGTGCAGCTCGGCACACCTGCCTACTTGGCAAGATATGAAAAGGTTCAGCGTTTTCCATCCGGAAAGTGCGGGACATGGGAAATATAACTACCAGGAGGAAGCAATGATGATTACGATGGAGAACATGTGCAAATCGTACAGGATTGCAAAAAAGAAACATATCTACTCCATATCAATCCCGGTTTATCGGGAAAACTTCAACATTTTAACGGAATTACTGAAACGGAAGGCTTGTTTTTTGACGGACTGCCTGTGCCGTTTGACCGTCAGGGATTTGACGGGATTTGGGTTGAACGGCAGGGATTTGAAGAAATTTGAATGGAGGGGAAAGGCGTATTTATGAAAAAAAGAATTCGGTTTATTGGAGCAGCCGCTGAAAAATACGCTGCCAAGTTATGGCTGATGCTGCTGATTATTCTGGTTACAACATACATAGTGGCCACATTTCCCCGTATTCTGGGAAAACTGGTGGACATTCTGTTTTATGACGGAGACAGAGGGGCGTTTTTGCGGATTATTCTGGTGTATATTGTGCTGTTTGCAGTCAATCAGTGCCTTCATTTTGCGTTGGAAATGCTTCGGGCAGATCTGTCGGCCAAATTTATATATGATATTAAGCGCAGGATGTTTAGAAAAGTGCTGTCCTACAGATGTGATGCCTTAACGGACATGAAATCCGGCGATGTGGTATCCCGCATCAACCATGATGCAGATGAAATCATGAGCCTTTTTTACTCGGATATTTTTTACGGAATCTCTGCGGTGTTTGATTTCGGAGCCTGCATGGCCATGATGCTGACGGCCAATGTGCTGCTTGCGCTTGTGGCCATGCTACTGGCAGTGGTGTCCTTTCTGGCGGCAAAATATTTTTCGGGAAAAATGAAGCCTTTTCAGAAGGAGATTGGGGAAGCGTCCGCAGAAAACAGGGCGTGGCTGTTTGAGGTGCTCGGGGGTATGAGGGATATCAGATTACTGGGAGCGGCAGGCAGCTGCATTGGGAAATATCTGAAAAAGGACGTGGGACTGGCCCGCCTGGAGATACGGAAAAAGACCTATGAGGTCAAAGCGGAAAAGTGCAATTCGGGCATTCAGACGCTTTGTACAGTAAGCCTTTATGCGGTATCGGCGATTCTGATCGGGGCGGGAGCGCTGACCGTGGGAGGAATGGTGGCCTGTATTGATTACTTCAGCCGGATGGTTCTGTTACTGGAGCGAATCAGCCGGAGGTTCATCACCCTGCCGGAGAGACTCATCTCGGTAGACAGGGTCATTGCCGTCTGGGATGTGGAGTCGGAGGACTACCGGAACGACAGTGAGGAGATACCGGTTTTTCACGGAAATGTGGATGTGCAGCATGTCTCTTTCTCCTATGATGGGGAAACAAATGTTCTGGAGGACATCAGTTTCCGGGTCCGCAAAGGGGAGAAAGTGGCGATTGTGGGAAAGAGCGGGGAAGGAAAGAGCACAATGGCCAATTTGCTGTGCAGATTTTATGAACCCCAAAGCGGAGTCATCCGTATGGACGGAAGGGACATTCGAAGTCTGGGACTGGGTTCCTTGAGAAGGCAGATCGGTATCATGCATCAGGAGACCATTCTTTTCGATGGTACGATTCGGTACAATCTGATCTTCAGTGATTCCAGGGAACGGGATCATGAACTGTGGGAGGCGCTGAAGAAAGTTCAGCTGTATGACTTTGTCAGCGGCCTGGGATTGGATGCCCCTGTGGGCGTGGAGGGCAGTTTCCTTTCGGGAGGACAGAGACAGCGGCTTGCCATGGCCAGATTGATTCTCAGGAAACCGGCAGTGGTTATTTTTGACGAGTCCACTTCCTCGCTTGACAATATAACGGAAAGGGAAGTGATTCAGAACTGGAACGAAATCTTCCGGAATACTACCATGCTGATTATCGCCCACCGGTTTTCCACCATCAGAACTGCGGACAGGATTCTCTGCCTGCAGAACGGCAGGATTGCAGGGGACGGTACCCATGGCGATTTGCTTTTGCACTGCGAACCGTACCAGGAGCTGTACTACAGGGAGTAAGGCGCATACTGCCCGGACTTCTTTCCAGGGGGACTTCAATATAGGAACATACCGGCCCCAAATCGGAGTAATCGGAAAATAGGAGAAAGAAAAAACGCCGGATGAAAATCCGGAAAATCGGAAAACAAAAAAGACTTAAAATGGAAAATCACTTGATAATATGGGGAGGAAGAAACCGTGAAAAAGAATCTGCGCATTTCCCTGGCAAAGGAACTGGCGTTGTTTGTGGGCAGAGACAAAGTTCTTCTGGCAGGAATTGTGGTATCAAAGTGGATCTGTGTGCTGTTGGGATTGGCCGCGCCCCTTCTGTACCGTTTTTTTATGAATCAGGTCATTGTGGAAAGCAGAAATGACCGGTTGGTCTATGTGGTTTTGGGATATGTTTTTCTGTATCTTGCCATGACTGGAGTTGGGGTTATGGGACATTTTTGCGACAATAAACTGAAAAACAAACTGCGTTTCAGACTCAAAAGCAGAATGCTGACAATCTGCAGGAAAATGGAGCTTTCGGAATACGACAGATATGACATCGGAGACATGAGAAACCGGATTGAGGTGGATGAAAAGAAACTGGAGAGCTTTTTTGACAACCATGTGATTAATTACTGTTTTGCCGTTTTCAGTATTGCCGCAATGGGCATAATGATGCTGTCCATCAGCTGGCCCCTTGCCATATTTGGGGCGGCTGGCATGGGGATTACCTTCGTATCTTCGAATGTGGTGGGAGCCAGACTGAATAGGCTGTCAGACAGATACCGGACGGATTACGGGGAATTTGAGGGGACAATTCTGCATTCCCTGCATAACTGGAAGGAAATCAAGGCCAACGGTCTGGAAGAACAGCAGGCCGGGTTACTGGATACAAAATGGAAGAAAATTGCGGAATGCATGAAAAAACAGGCTGTCTGCAGATATCTGGCGTCAGGCTTTGTGGCTTTGAACTTGTTTGTGGTCACACGCCTGGGCATGTATTTATTGGGAGGATTGTTGGTTTTCCGTGGACTTATTGACGTTGCATCACTCCTGGTATTTATCACCTACTATGATAAACTGCGGAGCGAGACGGATGTGTTGAGCAGCTCCATTGTCCGGTTAAAGGAAGACGGACCCATGATAGAAAGGGTTCTGGAGATATTACACAAAAATACATCTTCCGCCGGAAGACAGGCTGCCGGACACAAAGGAGGCCTGGAGGTTCGGGGCGTCAGTTTCGGGTACAAAATGGAAGAGAAGCATTCCATGGAGATAGGGCATTCCATAGAAGAAGGACATTCTATAGAAGAGGGGCATTCTATGGAGATAGGACATTCCGTAGAAGAAGGATATTCTATAGAAAAAGGATTCTCCATGGAAGATAATATCCTGTGTGACATAAGTTTCCGGGTACCGGAAAAGAAGCATATCGCAATTGTGGGAAAAAGCGGATGCGGCAAAACCACATTGGCCAAAATCCTGCTTGGGTTGTTAAAACCCCAGTCCGGCACTGTCCGTATAGGGCAGGCGGAAATCTGTGAGATGTCCGAAAAGGCAAGAAGCAAGGCAATATCCGCAGTTATGCAGAAGCCCGTCTTTTTTAATCTGTCCGTTGCAGAAAACCTGCGTCTGGTAAAGCCCGACGCTTCACAGGAAGAACTGAAGGAAGTATGTCAGGCAGCGAATATCCATGAAGTGATACAGGAGCTGCCTCAAAAATACGACACCCTGATCGGGGAAAGGGGCGTTAAGCTCTCGGGAGGACAGCTGCAGCGCCTGGCCATTGCAAGAACTCTGCTTAGGGATCCGGATATCATTGTGTTTGACGAGGCCACATCCGCTTTGGATAACGAGAATGAAAAGGTGGTTCTCTCCGCAGTCCGCAGCCTGTCGGACAAAAAGACGATCCTGTCCATTGCCCATAGATTCGCTACTATTGTGGCTGCGGATGAGGTGATTTTTCTGAAAGAGGGAAGGGTGGCGGCCCAGGGAACGGTAGCGGAATTACTGGAAAGCTGCGAAGATTTTCGGGCTTTGCAGCAAATCGGTTAAACGGGGGCCGACGCATTCAAAATTCTGCCTATCATGCAGCAGTTTCGTTAAACGCTGCTGTTTCATGAATTTATATTTACAGACATTGACAGCATATAAACAAAATACTAAAATAAAAAAGTGATTTTGTATGATGGGGGAGGCAGACAGATACAAACAGGATACAAATGTTACACATAATTTATACAAACGGTCACAGACGTTTGCCAAAGGTAATGTATAACAAGAGTATAACAAGATACAAAAATCACAAAACTAAATTTGGAGTGAAGATATATGCTGAAAATACTGATTGCCGAAGATGAAGAGCCCATTGCAAATCTGATCAAGATGAACCTGCGCCGGGCAGGATACCAGTGTACCTGGGCCTCCGACGGTGAGAAAGCTGCAGATTATATGGATAACGAGAAATTTGACCTGCTGCTTCTGGATGTGATGCTTCCCGGGATAAACGGTTATGAATTAATGGAATACGCCAGGGCATTGGAGCTGCCGGTGATTTTTCTGACAGCTTTGGGGAGTACGGAGAATAAAGTAAAAGGTCTGAAAATGGGGGCTGACGATTACCTTACCAAGCCCTTTGAAATTGTGGAGCTGCTGGCCCGTGTGGAGGCTGTACTGCGCCGATATCACAAGACAGAGACCGTTTTGAACATTTTTGATGTGGTGATTGATACCGCTTCCCGTTCCGTAATGCAGAACGGGGAACCGGTATCTCTTACCATGAAGGAGTTTGACCTTCTGCTTCTGCTTGCCAGAAACCGTAATATTGCCTTATATCGGGAGACCATATATGAGACAGTCTGGGGCGGCGAATATATGGGGCAGAGCCGGACCGTGGACCTGCATATCCAGAGGCTTAAGAAGAAGCTGAACTGGGACAATGAGATTGCCGCGGTCTACAAGGTAGGATATCGCCTGGAAGGTGAGGAGAAAATGACAAGATAACAGTGCCCGGGAACGGCAATGCGGCTATTCTGCGGAGAACTGGCAGAATCTGAAAAACAGTCGGTTGAATCCCGGAATGACAGCGGAAAGGATTTCCCCATGAAATTTGCACATAAACTGTTTCTGTCCATGACAATACTGCTGACTCTGATGTTTGCAACTTTCGGTATCTGGATGCTTCATTCTGATTTTTCCAGGCTTCTGGACAAGGAGATCGAACAGGGAAATAAGGACAGCCAGATGTTTCAGTTTCTGTTTGAGATGGGTTACCAGTCCACGGAGGAACTGGGGGAAGACTATGCCGTCAGCAGGACGCTGAACAGTATTGCGCGAAGTGTGGAGCGGGACGGAAGCCATATGTTTGTGGTGACGGAGGATGGAAGATATTACTACGGCAGGGAATATCTGGATACCATGAGACTGGGGGAAGAGGTTGGGAAACTGACGGATTTGCTCAGCTCAGCAAGTACATACGGTTATTGTATCCGGCAGATTGGAGGCGGCTATTATATGTTTACAGCCGCCGTAAAGGATTTGACGTCAAACCGTATTTATCTGGGGATGTGCAGGGAACTGACGACGATCTATAATGACAGGCAGGATCTGCTTTCCAGATATCGCATTGCCTTGCTGTGCCTTCTGTCCGGGGGTGGTATCTGTATTTTTGTGCTTGCTCATTTTATCACAAAACCAATCCGCAGTCTGGACAGGATAGCAGAGAAAATTGCAGACGGGGCATACGAACTGCGTTCCCGCAATGGAAGCGGGGATGAGATCGGGCAGCTGGCACAGAATTTTAACAGAATGGCAGACTGTCTGGTGGAGCAGATGCAGAAAAAGGAACTGGAGGCAAAACAAAAGGAAGACTTTACCGCAGCTTTTGCCCATGAATTAAAGACTCCGCTGACTTCCATTATAGGATATGCAGATATGCTGAATTCCCTGAAACTGACGGATGAGGAATGCCATGAAGCATATTTTTATATTTACAGTCAGGGGAAGCGTCTGGAAAGTCTTTCCCATAAGCTGTTGGATCTGGTGAGCATGGACAAGAATCCATTGACTTTTAAACCTGTTTCCACCAAGAACCTGGAACAGAATATCCGCACTACACTGCGGCCGGTGTGGCGGCAGAAGGGGATCAAGGGCAAGGTGGACCTGGAGAAGGCTGTCATTAAGGGGGATGACGAGCTGCTGCTGTCCCTGCTTTACAATCTCCTGGACAATGCTGTGAAGGCACTGGATAAGGGGGAGAAAAGTTTTATTCTGATGAAGGGAAGCTGCCTGAAGGGATATTACGAGATCAAGATCGTGGACAATGGCAGGGGAATTCCGGCAGATGAAATCAGCCGTATTACGGAAGCTTTTTACATGGTGGATAAATCTCGTTCCAGAAAGGAAGGGGGCGCCGGTATCGGGATGGCGCTGTGCCAGAAAATTATCCGGCTTCACGGCGGCACATTGGACATAGACAGCCGCCTGGGAGAGGGAACGGTAATAAAAGTACTGTTTCCCGGAGAGACTGCAGAGAGGGAACGGAAAGACGTGGTGGTTGAATGATGAAAAAACGAAATCCCAAAAGAAAAAAGATCAGATTCCTTCCCTACGCGGTGGAACTCTGTGTCATTGCAGTGGTGGTGGCTGCCGCATTCTTTCTGCCGCAGATCATTTTTGGGGTGCAGGATAATCTGCTGTGGGGCGATACTTCACTGGGACAGCGGGAGAGCATGAATGTGGAGTCACTGGGTACTACTTACGAGGTGTCGCTTGGAAAAAGAATGCAGAAATTCGTGGATGGGTTGACAGAAAATCAGAATTTCTATCTTACTTCCCAGGAACTTACGGCAAATGACACTTTAAGGAATTATCTGTATTCGGAGAAGGGACTGTACTGGGACCTGATTATACGTTTTGTGGATGATTCTCTGATTCCATCGGAGATCTGGACTGAGAGCAGCGATTGGGGATATTCCGTTTCCCAGTGGAAACAGTATGTTATCTACAGTGATAATTATGAGGAAGGTGTAAATTTTATTTTATGGTACATTGAAATGCAGGATTCGGATGGGGGAATTTTTAAACTGTTGGCGGATGCTGAGGATGGTACAATTTATGGCCTGAAGACAGAGGGCAGCTCCAGGCTGGGCAGCTCTTTTGGTTACGATTATCTGCGTGGAATGATACGGTATGGCGAGAGCGCGGTGGAAGCATGGAGTTATTATGCGATGTATTATGAGGCTATAACAGATGATCTGCAGTCAGCTGTTTCTCTGGCAGAAAAAATGGGGGTTGATGTGGGAACTATTCAGCGGGAGTTTGATGCCATGGATGCAGAACTGTCTGCTTTCAGGCAGGAAGAAATAAAGATGCAGTTTCGGGAGTTGTTTCAATATCGCCTGGAGACGAAAGATCGGACATGCTTTTTCATTCCCTTTGGAGAATCGGCCCTGGATGCTGTAGTGGAAGTACAGGATCAGGAGTACAGGAATGGGATTCTGTTTCCGGATGTCACCATGGGAATTCGCCAGATTTATGAATTAATCCCGGAATTTGCATAAAAATGCCCTTGTACCGATATATTTAGAGAAACGATGATAGGATAAAAGGGGTTTTTGTGAATTTATCGGCAGGCATTCTTGTACACAGGATGTTGGAAGGGACGGTTCTGGCAGGCACCGTCATAGAACAGTTCATTGCGTATCTGGATAATCTGGTATGGGGACCGTGGATGCTGGTGCTTCTCCTTGGCAGCGGATGTTATCTGACACTGCGGCTGGACCTTCTGCCGCTGAAAAATCTGAAGTTTGCACTGCGCTGTGCGTTCGGCATGGAAGCGGAAAAGGGCAGGGAAGATTCGGAGGCATATCACAGGGGGAATTCCGGAAAGCGGGCCGGGGATACATATGGAATCGGAGATCGGCTGTCGGAACAGAACGCAAATGGGGCTGCGGGAACACGACGAAACGGAGGAAGCGGCGGGTATACCGGAAGACAGCGTAAACACAGGCACGCCCCAGGCCGAAAGTCCTCCGGCAAGGTTTCTTCTCTGGCTTCTCTGACCACAGAACTGGCTACCACCCTGGGAATCGGCAATATCGTGGGTGTGGCTACCGCCATGGTACTGGGCGGGCCGGGAGCACTGTTCTGGATGGTGGCAACCAGTATTGTGGGAATGGCAACCAAGCTGGTGGAGAGCATGCTGGCAGTAAAGTACAGAGGAACGAACGACAGGGGTGAGATCGCGGGAGGTCCCATGTACACCTGCCTCCACGCCTTTCCCCACAAAAAGGCAGGCCGGGTACTGGGCTTTGCCTTTGCGCTGTTTGCGGTGACGGCTTCCTTCGGCATGGGGAATATGACCCAGTCCAATTCCATTGCGGACGCGGTATGGGTTGCCTTCGGCGTGCCAAAGGCGAACACCGGACTGCTGCTGACCATTGTTACGATTCTGGTGGTGTTGGGAGGAATCGGCGTGATCGGAAAGGTGACCCAGGTTCTGGTGCCCTTTATGGGTGTTTTTTATCTGGTGGGGGCATTGGCTGTGATCGTGACCCACTGGCGTGCGCTGCCGGGGGCAGTAGGCGGCATTCTGACGGCAGCCTTTTATCCGGAGGCGGTGTCGGGAGGACTCTTCGGCAGCATAACGGTGACGGCTTTCCAGTCCCTGCGGTGGGGTGTGTCCAGGGGGATTTTCTCCAATGAGGCAGGCCTGGGGGCTTCCGGTATCACCACTGCGGCTGCGGATACGGATGACTATGTACGACAGGGATATATCAGTATGACAGGGGTATTTCTGGATACGGTGGTGGTCTGCACCATCACGGGACTGGCTTTTGCGGTTTCCGGTGTACTGGGCAAAACGGATGCAGCCGGAAATCCACTGAACGGCACGGCGCTGACTCTGGCAGCTTTTCAGACCACTTTGGGGGAGTGGGGCGGCAGCTTTGTAAGTGTCTGCATTGTGCTTTTTGCCTTTGCCACTATTATCGGCTGGGCGTATCAGGGAGAACGGGCTTTCGAATTCCTTATGGGCGGAAAATCAAAATATAATCTCTGGTACCGCTTTGTTTACGGGCTGACCGCTTTCCTGGGCTGTATTTCCTCCCTGGAAGCCGTCTGGAATTTCTCGGACATCTGCAATGCCCTGATGGCAGTGCCCAATCTGATCTGTGTCCTGGCTTTGTCCGGGAAAGCCTGCCGGGAAATCCGGGCATACCCGGTTCCGGGAGAGAAATCCATGGGGCGCCAGGGGAGGACTGCAGGGAAGGGCGCAGGCGGAAAAAAGGCTTTACACGCCAGATATTGATTGCTATAATGAAAACATGTGCGGCAGGGGCATGGCAGCACAGGACAGGATAGAGACGATACAGCCCATGGATTTACAGCAGATTTACAGAGAGAAAAGAGGAAAAGAAAAATGTCAAAAACCGTCGATTATTTTTTGCAGTATGTAAAGATTGATACCCGGTCGGAGGATGATACAGGGACTTCGCCCAGTACGCAGAAGCAGCATGAACTGGCAAAGCTTCTGACAGTGCAGCTGGAAGCCATGGGGGCGGCGGAGATTACCTATGACAGGGAGCACTGCTATGTCTATGCATCCGTGCCTGCTTCCCAGGGCTGTGAAAACGCGCCTGTGCTTGGACTGATTGCCCATATGGATACGGCTCCCGTGGTGTCCGGCAGGGATGTGAAGCCCAGAATTGTGGAAAATTATGACGGAAACGATATTGTATTGAACGAAAAGGAACATATTATTTTCCGGGCAGCCGACTATCCGGAACTGGGCAGTTACAGGGGACAGGATTTGATTGTAACCGACGGCACCACGCTTCTGGGAGGCGACGACAAGGCGGGGGTTGCGGAGATTATGGCTGCCTGCGAATATCTGCTGCAGCATCCGGAAGTAAAGCACGGAAAGATCCGGATTGGCTTTACCCCGGACGAGGAGATCGGCCAGGGAACGGCGCATTTTGATGTGAAGCTGTTCGGCGCGGATTTTGCCTACACTGTGGACGGAGATCGGTTTGGGCACATAGAGGACGGGACATTCAACGCGGCAGGGGCGAAACTTACCGTACACGGCGTCAGCGCCCATCCGGGTTCGGCCAAGGGCGCCATGGTCAATGCCATGTTGATTGCCTTTGAATTCCAGTCGATGCTCCCGGTTTTCCAGAATCCCATGTATACGGAAGGAGAAGAGGGCTTCTTCCACCTGGAGCATATTGAAGGGGATGTGGAGAAGACGGTAACCGAATACATCATCAGGGACCATGACAGGGCACTGTTTGAGCAGAAAAAGCAGCTGTTTCAGCAGTGCGCCGATTTTCTGAACCGGAAATACGGGGAAGGAACCGTGGAGGCGGAGGTTCAGGACAGCTATTATAATATGAAGGAAGTCCTGGAACCCCACAGGCATCTGATTGAAAACGCTGCCGAAATGATCCGGCGGATGGGCACGGAACCGGAGATCTGTTCTGTCCGGGGCGGCACGGACGGAGCAAGGCTTTCCTACATGGGGCTGCCCTGTCCGAATCTCTGTACGGGCGGCGGGAACTTTCACAGCCGTTTTGAATATGTCTGCGTGCAGTCCATGGAAAAGGTCACGGAGCTTCTGGTAAGACTGGCAGAAAAATACGGCGGCGGATTATGAGAAGCCGGGAAGCAGCGGATTGCTTTGGGTAAAGTGCCTGCATATCCGGGCGCGGCAGGAAAGACTGTAACCTCCGAAAGGATCAGCAATACCTTCGGGGGTTTTTCCTTATAATGTGTTAGAAAAGCATCAAAAAGAAAACAGAGCACCCCGCTTAAGCCATAAAGCTGTACGGTAAAAAATCCGTTTCTTTTTGGATATGATATGTTAGAAAGGGAGAAAATTCAAGAGAAAATGAATAATGAGGCTACGCATCATAATGAAATATATTTAGATAAAATAGATATCAATGCAGAACCTCCTGCGCAAGAACCCGCCCGCCAGTATTATTTCATGGCAAAATGCCGGGAGTGGGTTGGGAATTTTGAACAGGAAAACCACCGTTTTCCCACAGCCTGCGTCACGACTTTCGGCTGTCAGATGAATGCCAGGGACTCGGAAAAACTGTCAGGTATCCTGGAACAGGCGGGCTACCTGCTCACGGAAGACGAGCATGCGGATTTTGTGATTTTCAACACCTGTACCGTACGGGATAACGCCAATCAGAGGGTCTATGGCAGGCTGGGTGAGCTGAACGGATACAAGCGCCGCAATCCCCAAATGAAGATTGCCCTCTGCGGCTGTATGATGCAGGAACCGACGGTGATTGAGAAGCTGAAAAAGAGCTATTCCTTTATTGATTTGATTTTCGGCACCCATAATATCTACAAATTTGCGGAACTGCTGTATACCTCCTTTCAGACAGAGGGCATGATAATCGATATCTGGAAGGATACGGATAAAATCGTGGAAGATTTGCCGGCAGAACGAAAATATTCTTTTAAATCCGGCATTAATATCATGTTTGGCTGCAATAATTTCTGCAGCTACTGTATTGTGCCCTATGTCCGGGGGCGGGAGCGCAGCAGGAAACCGGAGGACATCCTGGCAGAAATCCGCAGGCTTGTGGATGACGGTGTGGTGGAGATTATGCTTCTCGGTCAGAATGTGAATTCCTATGGGAAAAATCTGGACAATCCCATGACATTTGCGCAGCTGCTGACAGAAGTGGAAAAGATAGAAGGGTTAAAGCGCATCCGATTTATGACCTCCCACCCCAAGGATCTTTCCGACGAACTGATAGAAGTGATGGCACGGTCCGGGAAAATCTGCCGTCACCTGCACCTGCCCCTGCAGTCCGGTTCCACCCGCATTCTGGAGCGGATGAACCGGCGGTATACCAAGGAACAGTATCTGGAACTGGCCGGGCGTATCCGGGAGAGAATACCGGATATCGCCATTACCACAGATATCATCGTGGGTTTTCCCGGGGAGACGGCGGAGGATCTGGAGGAAACCATGGATGTGGTGCGCAGGGTAAAGTTCGACAATGCCTTTACCTTCATCTACTCCAAGCGTACCGGAACTCCGGCGGCCGCCATGGAGAACCATGTGCCGAAGGAGCAGGTGAAGGCAGGATTTGACAGGCTTCTGAAACTGGTGCAGGATACGGCGCGGAGCCAGGTGGCAAAGTACCAGGGACAGGTCATGGAGGTCCTGATTGAGGAAGTCAACGACTCCGCCGAAGCCCCTGATGCTGCCAATCCCCCCAAAGTTCCCATGGTAACGGGCAGGCTCTCCAACAATACCGTGGTACATGTTCCGGGGGACGCATCCCTCATCGGCAAAGTGGTGAAGGTATGTTTGGATGAGTGCCATGGATTTTATTACATTGGCCATTGTGTGTAATACCGGAGACAGCCTTAGAGTCAGCTTTAAAAGGAAGAAGGATGAGGATTATGAGATTACAGGATCAACAGGAAGAGGAAAACATCCGGCAGGCATTTTGGAAGGCCATAAAACTGTACGGAAAAAACCAGGAGCTTGCGGAAACATACCTGGATATGGACAGGCAGGAAGAACCTGAACTTCTGAAGGAATTGAAGCCTGTGGATTTCACAGCTTCCGTAGGCTATGATATACCGGGCAGGGCCCGATATCCCCAGTGGCTTCAGAAGAAAAACAGAAAAGAGAAACTGGGGCGCCTGGTGCGTTTTCTGGTATGGGCAGGGGGATCCACGGCATGGCTGGCGCTGACAGGAGATTCTTCTGCCGGTGTCGAAGCTGTGGAGAGAATGCTTCTCTATTGTACGGGAGAACAGGGGGAGGCCCAAAAAGCAGCAGTCAGGGCCGCCATATGCGTGAAACGGCTGCAGCGGGGCGATACAAAGGACACAGGAAAGCTGTGCGGACAGGGCCGGGAAAATACAGCCCTTTTCCTTCAGGCAGCGGAATTCTGCCGGGACTGTGACGGCTATTCCGCCACGGGGAAGAGAAGTTACGCCCGCCTGCTTCTCACGGCCATGTACCTGCGCCATACACCGGCGGAAGCCGCCGCTCCAAGGGCGGAACTCTTTTGGAATGACATGATCCTGGCCCTGGCGGATTTATCGGCTTTTGAACCCCAGGAACGGAAAGCACTTCAGGATTTTGCCCGGACGGCAAAAAAGGATACCCCCTTTCCCCGGCGTATTCTATCGATTTACCAGAAGAGACAGGAGATCAATCCGGCATGGTTTACGGCATGTGTTTTTCTGGCACTAAGGCATTCCGAAAGGTTTGAAATTCTGCTGCGGCTGGCGGTAGCAATGGATTTTCAGTCCAGATGGAGAGTCCACGCTCCGGGAAGCTATACTCTGGATATCTGCAGGGGAATTGCGGAGGATACATGGTTTCAGGAGCGGATGGCGGAAATAGAGGAAATGCTGCCTGTCTCGGATGAGGCGTACATTCTGTGGGCGCTTCAGGCCGGATGCGAAGAGACGGCAGCACGGATGGCGGTGAAAAATCCGGAGGGAATCCGCAGTGCCGTGTCCCAGAGCAGTTCGGAACAATACCGCCTGCTGATGGAGATTGTGGGAAAGGCAAACCCGGCGCTTTACCAGGAGCTGCAGGCCTCCTACAGAGAGACGTTTTTGGAAAAAACTGCATCCGAGCTGCTTCTGCAATATGACCCCCACAGGGAAACCGTCAAAGGGTATCTTCTGGGAACTCGTGCCGCAGGGGAACTGGATGGCTGCATGAAGGACTGGGAGGAGATTTTTCCCAAGGAGGAGCGATATGGGAAAATTGCGCTTTTATGGGAACTGAATGAGAAATCCATGTACTATCGCGCTGTGGTAGTGGAAGCCTTATGGAAGGAGACCGCTTTTTTTGCCGGATATCCGCTCTGTCCTCAATCCGGCCTTGAATCCCCGGCTTCGGAATCCGGTTCCCTGCTTTTTTCCGAACAACAGATAGAGAAACTGCTTCAGACCCTGGAGGAAGAGCAGGTTCCCCTGAAAATGCAGATGGAGGCATTGGCAGGCATATGCGGGGGTGTGAAAGAAAAACAGGCCCAAAGCGATTTACTGGAATTCTGCAGGGAAGTTTTTGCCGGAAGGAGGCAGCGGGAAGGAAAGGAACAGTGGGAGGAGGGCATGAAAGCTGCGGTTGCGGAAGGGACAGAACGCACCCGCTGCTTTGCCTTGAAGGTACTGGAAAAACTGGATCCGAAGGATTATCACAATGGCGTGCTTTTCTGCGCGGAAGACAGTTCGAAACAGGTGAGAAGGCTGTTTCTGGAAGCCTGCAGAACACATCCCCAGTGGACGCCGGAGATTTTAGAGCTGCTTCAGGCGAAAAAATCCAAAGTCAGGGAAGCAGCGGTTCTGGCATTGGGAGAGTTGGGACAGCCTTCTTTTCTGGACGATATCAAAAACGCCCTTGCCCGGGAAAAGAATAAAAAGGTGATGGGACTGCTGCAGAAATTGGCGGAAGAACTGGAAACGGCAGAGGAGGGCGGTAGTTCCCAGGTCAACGGGAGCGGGGAGGAAAGGCGTGCCGCAGAGATTTTCAGGGGCGGGAGAAAGCAGAAAACAGAGTGGCTGCAGGAAACCGGGCTTCCCCAGGTACACCGTGCAGACGGCAGTTCGGTTTCCCGAGAATACATATATGCTTTATTGACAGTTTACGGGGAAATGGATATTCCGGGTCGCAATCCGGACGGGGCAAAACTGGCAAAGCCACTGGTACCGGAAGAGCTGTCTGTCTGCATGCAGGCCGTATATGAAAGATGGCTGCAGACAGGTGCGGAAGCGAAGAAGCGATGGGTGCTCTATCCCATATCCATTCACGGGGGAGAGGCGGTGGTACCCGTTCTGTCCCGCCAGATTCTGGACTGGGCGGAACATTCCAGAGGGGCCATTGCGGCGGAAGCCGTCAATGCGCTGATTTTCAACGGCAGCAAAGAGGCATTTCTCACCGTGAACCAATTGGCGGCGAAATGCAAATTCCGCCAGATTAAAAATGCGGCGGGCAGGACCCTTTCCAAGGCGGCAGCCCAGTTGGGAATCAGCAGGGAAGAACTGGAGGACAGCATGGTGCCGGACCTGGGATTTGACCGGAGAATGGAGCGCCAACTGGATTTTGGTTCCCGGCATTTTACGGTGCGCCTGACAGAGTCCATGGAACTGGAAATTTTTGACAGTGACGGAAAGAGACGGAAAAGCCTGCCCGCGCCCGGAAAGCAGGATGATGCAGAAAAGGCACAGCAGGCGGCAGCGGAGTTGAAGCAATTAAAAAAACAATTAAAAAATGTGATTTCCACCCAAAAACTGCGTCTGGAACAGGCGCTCAGAACAGGGCGTTTCTGGCAGAGGGAGAAGTGGACGGAATTGTTTGTCCAAAATCCTGTGATGCATGCCTTTGCCACAGGGCTGATCTGGGGCGTGTATGATCAGCAGGGCATGTTGAAGGACTCCTTCCGCTATATGGAGGACGGCAGTTACAACCGGGCCGACGGAAACGAATATGAACCGGGCGCAATGACTGCCCGGGAGGAGGGAACCATCGGATTGGCACATCCCCTGGAGCTGACCCGGGAAGATTTGACGCTCTGGAAGGAGCAGCTTTCCGAATATGAGATTTCACAGCCCATTGCGCAGCTGGAACGTCCCGTTTGCCGGTTCACAGAGGGAGAGACGGAAGAAATGGCAGTTACCCGCTTTGAGGACAGGGAAGTGGACGGACTTGTGCTGTCTGCAAAGCTTCTGGCTGCGGGATGGGTTCGGGGAAAAATACTGGACGCAGGGTTTTTCAACAGCTATTACCGCATTGACGGCAGATTCGGCGCCGAACTGACCTTTTCCGGCATGTCCGTAGGATATGACAGCGGGAAAGTTACGGTGGAACATCTCTATTTTTACTGTTTTCCGGATAACGTTGGGGATGGCACAGACCTTGAACGGTTTCGCCGGGAGAACCGCTGCAGGCCGGAAGACATAAGCCCCCGGTATTACAGCGAAGTGGTTATGGAGATTGCAGGCGTGGTGGAAGAGAAGCGTTCTTAAAGAAGTGTTCTTAAAAATATTTCCATTGACAG
This sequence comes from uncultured Lachnospiraceae bacterium, assembly GCA_947367855.1. Taxonomy (GTDB): domain Bacteria; phylum Bacillota; class Clostridia; order Lachnospirales; family Lachnospiraceae; genus Acetatifactor. The sequence goes on from CANBFE010000024.1 coordinate 41,901, forward strand.
GATAATATTTCCTGTGTTACACTGACCATGATAAAGGGAGTAGCTTGCATGGATGCATTCCATGTTTACCTTGCCGTCAATACGATTTTCTTCCGGAATCAATCCGCGGAGGTGAATCCGGCTTTGTAAGTGAGAAGCGAGACTTTGTTGTATATTTATTATGCAGCATAGTGCTCGCTTTTTGGGTCAAAAGAAAGCACGTTCTGTCAAAGGTTGCCCTGCATGTATCAGGTCTGTCAGGGAAAACTTTCGGATGAAAAGTACAAAAGCTGCGGTATTGAAAAAGGAGGAAAGGTAGAGATGGAAATGGGAGAAATGTATGCTCTGGTTGTGTCGCTGCTGCTGTTGGTTCTTGGGTTTGTGCTGTTGGTGAAGGGAGCGGACCGTTTTGTGGACGGCGCCTCCGGTATTGCCAGGCGCTTCGGTATTTCCCAACTGGTCATCGGGCTGACCATTGTGGCCATGGGTACCAGCGCGCCGGAGGCCGCGGTGAGCATAACGGCTGCGGTGAAGGGGAATGCGGATATCACCATCGGCAATATTCTGGGCAGTAATATTCTGAATATTCTGATTATTCTGGGCTTGTCCTCGGTGGTGGCGCCTCTGGCGGTTTCCGCCCACACCCTGTTTCGGGATATGCCGTTTATGATCGGGGTCACTTTGCTTCTGCTGTTCCAGAGCTCGGGAGGCGCTGTGGGGTTCTGGGAAGGGGCAGTGCTGACGCTGCTGTTTTTGGCCTATATGGGCTATCTGCTGCGGACATCGGTGCAGAAAAACCGTGTTTTGGAGCCGGGCGCGGATTTGACGGCCGCCTCTGTTCAGGGGAAAAAAGTCTGGCCCTCTGTTCTCAGCACTCTGGGAGGCCTTGTGATGATTGTTCTGGGAAGCCAGATCGCAGTGGACGCGGCCACGGATCTGGCCAGACTCTTCGGGATGAGCGAGCGGTTTATCGGTTTGACCATTGTAGCCCTGGGGACCTCCCTGCCGGAACTGTTTACCTCTGTGGCTGCATCAGCCAAGGGAAACGCGGACATTGCCATCGGCAATATCGTGGGCAGCAATATCTTCAACATCCTGTTTGTGGTTGGCGTGTCCGCGCTGATTACGCCGGTTCCCTTTTCGACGGAATTTTACGCCGATATGTGGACGGCAGCCGCGGCAGGGGTTCTGCTTCTGGTCTGCAGCGTAAAAGGGAGAAAGCTGGGACGTTCCGGCGGAATAGCCATGTTGGCTGGATATGTTCTGTATTTTATTTTCATCTGTCTCTGACAGACAGGGGATGTGAACGGAAATCCGGAAACATTCCCGGATTTTTCACCAAAAACCGGGAATAAATAAGGAAAAAAGAAAGCGGACGTAAAAAGCAAAAAGAACGCACAGGAGAAAAGTATGGATATTTTTAACGCATTGACATTGATCGGCGGCTTAAGCCTGTTTTTATTCGGTATGAGCGTCATGGGACAGGCACTGGAGCGCAGGGCAGGCGGAAAGCTGCGGGCCCTTCTGGGAAAATTTACCACGGGCCGGGTGGCCGGGCTGCTGACGGGACTGGTGGTGACCGCGGTAATCCAGAGTTCCTCGGCCACCACGGTAATGGTGGTTGGATTTGTCAATTCAGGGCTTATGACATTACGGCAGGCCGTCAATGTAATCATGGGAGCCAATGTGGGAACCACGGTGACGGCCTGGATTTTAAGCCTGGCGGGCATCGACAGCGGCAGCTGGTACATCCGCCTGCTGAAGCCCTCCTCCTTTACGCCCCTGCTGGCCCTGGCGGGCATCATTCTGTATATGTTTTGTAAGGGAGAGAAAAAGAAAGATACAGGCATGATTTTTCTGGGCTTTGCCACGCTGATGTTCGGCATGGAGACCATGTCCGGCGCGGTGTCCGGACTGAGTAAGCTTCCTGCCTTTCAGCAGTTGTTCGTCATGTTCCGGAATCCTGTCCTGGGCGTTCTGGCGGGAGCCGTGCTGACTGCCGTTATCCAGTCCAGTTCCGCCTCCGTCGGTATCCTGCAGGCCCTGGCTGTGACGGGGCAGATATCCTACGGCGCGGCCATTCCCATCATCATGGGCCAGAATATCGGTACCTGCGTCACTGCCATGCTTTCCGCTGTGGGAGCCAACAAAAACGCCAGGCGGGCAGCCATGGTCCATCTGTCCTTCAACTGTATCGGAACGGCGGTATGGCTTACCCTGTTCGGTGTGGCCAGGGGGGTTTTTCACCTGCAGTTTCTGGAGACGCCGGCCTCTCTGTTCGGCATTGCGGCGGCCCATACCGTATTTAACCTTCTGTGCCTGCTGCTGATGCTGCCGCTCTCCGGGGTACTGGAAAAACTGGTGACCCGGATGGTGCCGGAGGAGAAGCAGCAGGAGGAATACAGGGAACTGGACGAGCGCTTTTTTGCCGCGCCCTCCATCGCCCTGGAACGCTGCCACAGGGTAACCGGGTCCATGGCGGAACTGGCTGTGGAATCCCTGAAAGAGTCCATTGCCGCATTGGGAAACCTGACGCCGGAACTGGCGGACTCCATCCGTCTGAAGGAAGAGAAAACGGATTATTACGAGGATATCTTAAGTACCTATCTGGTGAAGCTCAGCGCACTGCAGATCTCCGCTTCCGACAGCACGGAAGCAGCCAAGCTGCTGAAAATCATCGGGGATTTCGAACGGATTGCCGATCATGCCGTGAATCTGCTCAGAGCGGCGGAGGAAATGGCGGAAAAGGAGCGGACATTTACCGACGAGGCCCGCCGGGAACTGCAGGTGCTCTGCGGGGCGGTGGAAGAGATTCTGGATCTGTCCCTGTGGGCATTCCTGGGACAGGAACTGGAGGCCGCCGCCATGGTGGAACCTCTGGAACAGGTGATAGACCGTCTGAAGGAGGAGATGCGCACCCGGCACATCCGCCGTATGCAGCAGGGGGGCTGTTCCATCACGGCAGGATTTGTCTGGTCGGACCTGCTGACGGATCTGGAGCGGACCGCGGACCATTGCTCCAATATCGCAGGATGTATCCTGGACATGGCCAGGCAGAACATGAGCCTTCATGAACAATTGCGGGAATTCCGCAACGGAAGCGAGGAATACCGCAGGAAGTTCCGGGAATTTCAGCAGAAGTATGTATTGGAATAGTCAGGTGAAAAAATTTAGAAATTTTTCATTTTTTTCTGTAAAACTGTCATTGCATACGCCTCCTTTAGTATGCTATACTAAAATCTATATGGGAATCTGATTGTGTTTGATTTATTTTGAGTTCTGTTGTGTGAAATCGAATTTCAGTAAGATTCCGGACAGATACGATGAAACAAGGAGGCCGCGCACTGTATGCAGAAACGTATTTTGGTAGTGGACGATGATAAGATGAACTTGAGGAGGACAAGTCTGATTCTGGAAAAGCAGTATGACGTGCTTTTGACAGAGTCGGGACGTGAGGCCCTGGAGAAGCTGAAAGTCGAAACGGTAGACCTGATTCTTTTGGATATCGCAATGCCCGGCATGAGCGGCATAGAGACTTTTGAGCGGATCAAGGAAATGGGTCTGGAGATTCCCGTGATTTTTCTGACTGCGTCAGGACATGAGGATAATGTGATGACCGCAATCAGGATGGGAGCGGCAAATTATATCAAAAAACCCTTTATGCCGAAGCGCTTACTGGAACGGGTTGAAAAGGAGTTTGAGAAGGAATGAGGACGGAATCTCAGACAAGTATGCATCTGCTCATGGCGGGAACATTAAGCATCCTGAGCACATTGCTCAGTCTGATCACTTTGACCATGGCCTGGGAATTTTGGACCGTACCCCTGATGGTGGCGGGCTGTCTTGTAGTGTGGTGGCTTCACATCGGAAGAATCGGCTCGGAAATATTATATGAAAATATCTGTACGGGACTGCTTCTCATAGAGTTCTTCTTTTTTGGCGTACACAAAACCAGTCTGTTCGATATTCCCCTGCTGGCCTGTATCGCTCTGCTGCTGCTTTCCCTGCTGAACAGAAAGCGGCTGCTGTATCTTGTTGTGGCGCTGTACGTCTTTCAGCTGCTGTATCACTTTTTACTTCTGAATACCATCAGCGCCGACATGCGCAGCGGCGACATCCTGCGGATGATAATGGGGACGTCAGGAGTGATTGGTTCGTTGATTGTGACAAGGTACCGGATCAACAGAAGGCAGATAGAGCGGGCAAAGTACGACAGCATGCAGGAGGAACTGGAGACTGCGGTGCGCCAGAATGCCGATTTCCTTTCCAATGTATCTCATGAGCTGCGGACGCCGGTGAACATGGTTATCGGTATCAGCGAAGTGACTTTGGGAAAGGATATTGCCCCTGATATCCGTGAGAATCTTCAGTCCATTAAACTGGCCGGCAAGCGGCTGTCGGGACAGATCAACAACATTCTTGACTATACGGAAATCGTGGAAGGCACCCTGTCCGCCGCGAAGAAACCTTATTCCATTACGTCGGTAATGAATGATATCATCACCATGACGGCCCTGCAGAACAGCAGCAATAAACTGGAAATGGTTTTCGACATGGATCCGAAGCTTCCGTCTCTGCTCATCGGCGACGCGGAAAAAATATCCCATGTGCTGCGGATTTTACTGGAAAATTCCATGAAATTTACAGAGGAGGGCGGCATCAACCTCTGGATGGGGTTCCGGAGGGAGTCCTACGGCATCAATTTGGTGATCGATATCTACGATACCGGCATCGGCATGTCCCCGGATCAGCTGGAACAGATCGTGGATGATTTCTATCAGGCGGATTCGGGAAGCCGCAGGTATGTGGGCGGTCTGGGCCTGGGGATTCCCATTGCAAGAGGGCTTCTTCATTCCATGGGCGGTTTTGTTCATTTTGAGAGTATGGCGCAGCAGGGGCTGCAGGTACATATTACCATCCCCCAGGGGGTGGAGAACGAAACCCCCTGCATACAGATTCCGGACTCTCAGAAGCTGTGTATCGCCTGCTTTTTCAAGCCGGAGCGGTACAGCAGGGATGAAGTGCGCCGCTATTATGACAGAATGATTTTCCATCTGGTGGACGGACTGGGTGTAGAAGGATACCAGGCTCATAATTTTGAAGGCCTGCTGAAGCTGCAGCGGGATCACAAACTTACCCATGTGTTTATTGCCCAGACGGAGTATATGGCCAATCCTCCCTATTACGAGGAACTGGCGGAATCGCTGCCTGTGGCTGTGATTGCGGATAAGAATTTTGTCCTGGATGATGACAGCAGGCTGCTTGTGCTGCGGAAACCTTTTTTTGCGTTATCTATTGTAAACCTGTTGGTGGGAGAGAGACCGGGCAACGGCTTCGAGGAGGCACAGGCCGCAGGCCGCAGGCCATTTACCTGTGAGGGCGTAAAGGTACTGGCCGTGGACGATGAGGAGATGAATCTTCTGGTGGCAAAGGGGGTTCTGGGCAGTTACGGCATTGATGTGGATACCTGTCTGAGCGGGAAAGAAGCAGTGGAGAAATGCCGCAAAACCAACTATGACCTGGTTTTCCTGGATCACATGATGCCTGGTTTTGACGGGGTGGAGACCCTGCGGCGCATCCGGGAGATTGATGACGGCGCCTGCAAGGAGCTGCCTATAATCGCCCTGACGGCCAATACCATCAGCGGAGCAAGGGAAATGTTCCGGAACGAGGGATTTAATGAATTCATTCCCAAGCCCATTGAGCGTTCTGTTCTGGAGAGGGTTCTCCGCCGGGTGCTGCCGGAGAGCTGTCTGCAGTATGTGTCGGCTCCTTCCGCGGAGGAGACAGTCCTGGAGCAGATATCGGAGGAGAAGAGGGCAGAGGGAAAGGACGGATTGGAAGATTGGGAGAAAACACCGGCGGACAGCAGTTCCCCTGACACTGCGGAAATCCCTGACACAGCAGATTCTGATCAAAACGATATGGAGCTGGCGGAAGACGTGCCCCCTACATACGGCTCTCTTGTTCGGAAGGGCATTAACGTGGGACTGGGGTTGGAATACTGCGGCGGAGACGATGATTTCTACCGGGAGATGCTGCAGATGTTCCACGACCAGAAGGAAGAGAAGACGGCGGAGCTGAATTCCCTCTATGAAGCGGCCAACTGGACGGACTACGGAATCAAGGCCCATGCCCTGAAAAGCACTGCAATGACCATCGGAGCGGAAGCGCTCTCCGGCAAGGCAAAGGAACTGGAAATGGCAGGCAAGAAGGCGGATGAAGCGTTCATCCGGGAGAATCATCCGGTGCTGCTGCAGATGTATGAGGCAGTCTGCGGAAGCATTGCCGGTTTATAGAAAGAATATAACAGGTATGTCCCGAAAGGGCGGCGGGGGTTAGTATGTTAAAGAAATGGTTGGAAATCATTTTTGATCATAGAGTCAGTCTGAGAGAACGGATGTTCCGCCTGGTGACGGGCATCAGTATGGTGGCGTTGGTCTTTATCCTGATTCTGGGCAGGTTTGCGGCGAATCTGATCATCTTGCCGGCAAGCCTTATCTATATGTACTATGTGGCCAAGTACAGCATCCGGAAGGGATGTATCAATGCAGGGGCCACAGCCACGGTGGTACTGCTGCTGCTGCTGTTTCCCATGGTTTTTTTCACCGGAGGCGGGATCTACGGCGGCGTGCCGGAGTGGTTTGTCCTCTGTTTCATTTATATAAGCATCACTTTGGAGGGCAGACGGAAGGGTGTTTTCTTCCTGCTTTGTTCCCTGGAGACCATGGTGTGTTATTATATTGCCTATTTTTATCCGGAACTGGTCTTAGCCAATACAGCGGGCCAGGCCTATTTTGACTCTGCCAGATCCGTCATTGTGGCAGGCTTGCTCACCAGCGTGCTGCTTCTGTTCCAGAACCATCTCTACGAAGAGGAGAAAAAGCTTACCATACAGCAGAAGAAGGAGATCGAAGAGCTGAATCAGGCGGAGAACCACTTTTTCTCCAGTATGAGCCATGAGATCCGCACCCCCATCAATACCATCATCGGGCTGAACGAGATGATTCTGCGGGGGGCCACCTCAGAGGATGTGGTGGAGAATGCCAGAAATATCCAGGGCGCCAGTAAAATGCTGCTGACCCTGATCAACGATATTCTGGATCTGTCCAAGATCAAGTCCGGAAAAATGGAGATTGTGAATGTATCCTATGAGACAGGAGAGCTGTTTTCCGAGATTGTGAACATGATCTGGATCAAGGCCAGGGAAAAGGGTCTGGAATTCAAACTGCAGGTGGACCCTTCCATGCCAAGTATGCTCTGCGGCGACGAAGTGCGTATCAAGCAGGTATTGATCAATCTGCTGAACAATGCGGTAAAATACACCAAGGAAGGTTCCGTTACTTTGGCTGTGCGCTGTGAGCGGGTAGGGGTGAACCGGGTGCGGGTATGGTATTCCGTGGAGGATACGGGCCAGGGTGTGAAGAAGGAGAACATTCCTTATATTTTTGATGCCTTCCGGCGGGTGGACGAGAAGAAAAACCGGCATATCGAAGGCACGGGCCTGGGTCTGAGCATTGTGAAACAGCTGGTGGAACTGATGGGCGGCGAGATCAGTGTCAACAGTGTCTATATGAACGGCTCCACCTTTCTGGTCACATTGGAGCAGGATATCATGAGCGAGAAGGAGCTTGGGACCTTTACTTTGAGCTCCCGCACGAAAGTCAGGGAGGGTACACAGTATCAGCAGAGTTTTGAAGCGCCCGATGCCCATGTGCTTGTGGTGGACGACAATGAGATGAATCTGATGGTAGTGAGCAAGCTGCTGTCCGATACAAAGATTCAGATTGATACGGCTTCCAGCGGCGCGGAATGCCTGCGGCTGACCCAGTATCAGCATTATGACTGCATCCTGATGGATCATCTGATGCCGGAGATGGACGGAATCGAGTGTCTTCATGCGCTTCATTCGCAGCCGGGAGGGCTGTGTCAGAACGTGCCTGTGATCGCTCTGACTGCCAATGCAGGAAGCGACAATCAGCTGCTGTACCGGAAGGAGGGCTTCAGCGGTTATCTGGCAAAGCCCATCAGCGGCGCCTTACTGGAGGCGGCGGTGCTGAGTATTCTGCCGAAGGAACTGGTCAATCTCAGCGAGACGGCCAGTCAGTCCGAGATCGGCAAGGACGTGCTGATCTTTGAGCAGGCGAAGCGGATTTCCCTGATGGTTACCACCGACAGCGTATGTGACCTGCCGGAATCCCTGAAGAGAGAGTTCAATATCAGCGTCTGCCCTTACTATGTGTGTACGGAGCAGGGGCGGTTTCTGGACGATTCGGAGCTGATGGCGGATGAACTTCTGGCCCATATAGCGGAGGGAAAGAGCGGTATTTCACAGCCGCCCGGCGTGGATGACTATGAACGGTTTTTCGCTCAGAGGCTTACGGAAGCACAGAATGTGATACATATCACCATGGCAAAGAATGTCAGCGAGGGATATAAAAATGCCCGGGAGGCGGCTCAATCCTTTGAAAATGTCACGGTAATCGACTCCGGGCATCTGTCCAGCAGCATGGGTCTGTCTGTGCTGTATGCCGCCCATATGGCGGAAAACCATGCAACAAAAGACGAAATCGTGAGGACTGTAAAGAGACTCCGGCGGTTTATCTCTTCCGCGTTTATCATTGACAGCACACATATGATGTGCCGGGCAGGCCAGATTCCCAGGAGGATACAGATTCTCTGCGACGCCCTGCTGCTGCATCCTGTCATTGTGCTCCGCAACAGCAGAATGGCTGTGGGAAGCATGGAGATGGGCAGTTTCAATCATGTGATAAAGAGTTATGTGCGGAAGGTGCTTTTGAATGCCCGGAATATCGATAAGCGTGTCCTGTTCATCACTTACGCGGGAATGGACGAGAAGAGCCTTCAATATATTCAGGACGTGGCGAAGCAGTACTGTTCTTTTGAGCGAGTGTATGTCCAGAAGGCTTCCTCCGCCATAGCATGCAACTGCGGGCCCGGGTCTTTTGGACTGCTGTTTATGAAGAAAAATAACGCGGTGATTTCCTATTCGGAGACATCCAAATAAAAATACCTGCCACATCCGCCTCCGGTAAGAAGCATATTGCAAACCCGGAGGTGATGTGGTTTTATTTTATGCGCAGGCCCGTGCAATGGAAGTTTTCATGTTGACATTGTTTCCGGGCTATATTAACATGATACCAGGGGTATTCCGGAAGACTGGAAAAAGGAAACGGAGGTATGGAGATGATTGTAAAAAAGTACATTCAGGATTTTGAGAAACTGGGGTTTGGGATGTTTGTGCATTTCGGGCTGTACAGCATTCTGGGGAAGGGTGAGTGGGCGAAGCTGAGTCACTCGATTCCGGATGAGGAATATGAGGTTTTGACGAAGGAATTTAATCCGAAACCGGACTGGGCAATAGATTTGGTGAAGACCGCAAAGGGGGCGGGCTGCAGATACATCACCCTGACCACCAGGCATCATGACGGCTTTTCTCTGTACGATACCTGCGGACTGAACGATTACGACGCACCCCATGCTGCCTGCGGGCGGGACCTGGTGCGGGAATTTGTGGATGCCTGCAGGGAGCAGGATATCATTCCCTTCTTTTATCATACGCTCCTTGACTGGAGAGAGCCGTCCTACCGGACTGATTTTCCGGAGTACCTGAAATACCTCCGGGCCAGTGTGGAGATTCTGTGTAAAAATTACGGTAAAATCGGCGGAATCTGGTTTGACGGCATGTGGGACAAGCTTGAGGAGGACTGGGAGGAGGATGCGCTGTACGGCATGATCCGCAGTCATCAGCCGGAAGCCATGATTATCAACAATACCGGATTGTCCGCCCGGGGAACACTGGGGCACATTGAACTGGACAGCGTTACCTTTGAGCGGGGCAAGCCCCAGCCGCTGAACTTTGAGGGGGTACCCAAATATGTGGCCAGTGAAATGTGTGAAATCTTTGCGGATCACTGGGGATATGCGAAGGAGGATCTGGCTTACCGCTCCACTGCGCAGATGATCGAGGAACTGGCGGAGTGCCGGAAGTACGGCTCCAACATGCTGCTGAACGTAGGGCCTGTGGGAGACGGGAGCTTGCGCCCCATTGATGCGGCCATGTTGGGCGTGGTGGGAGAGTGGGTACGTTATTTTGAGGAAGCGATACGCAGCCCCAGGCCGTCCGGAATCGAAATAACCAATAAGAAGGATGACTTTCTGCTGAAGGAGGGGAATCACTATTATCTGTTCTGTTTTCACCTGCCCATGCGCGCAGACGGGAATGTGGCACAGAACGAGGAGGCGGATTTTACGGATGTCTTTGAACTGCCGGAACAGATCAGGGACATTTCCTGGATGGACAATGGACAGTCGGTGGCATATACCCGGGAAGGCAGCCATGTGACGGTACATACGGAGCCCTATTGTTATGGAAGAAACCTGGTGGTGCGGGTGGCGAAGATTACCTGCTGAACAGTCACTCTGGGTAAAAAACCCCTTGACACTTCCCCAACGTCACCCCTTATGATGTCCTTAACAGGCAGCTGCGGCTTCTGCTGCAGCGCCTTATATACCAATAGCCGCATATGCCGATGTTTTTGGGGGAAGCAGTGTCCCAGGAAAGAAGAACGTCTTTAAGAGCGGAAAAGAAGCAATCGTTGGGACGAAGCTTTGGGTTCTGTGAAAAAAATCCGGACCTCAAAACGGGAAAAGGGGGCAGCGGCGGGAAAGGACAGGGTGCGTTTTATGAAGGAAACATTGTACACGGCGGGGGAGATCGCCAGGATTGCCGGGGTGTCGCTTAGGACAATACGGTTTTATGATTCCAAGGGCCTGCTGAAACCGGTAAGCCATTCGGAGGCAGGATACCGGTATTACAATCAGAAGTCAGTGGAGATTCAGCAGCGGATTCTGATGTTGAAATATCTGGGATTTTCCCTGCAGAAAATTCAGCAGATTCTCTGGGAACAGGATATGGAACTGGAGCTTTCGGAGCAGAAGGCGCTTTTGCAGCAGAAAAAGAATCAACTGGAAGAGCTGATTTCCGCCATCGAGATGATGGAACAGAGCCGGGAGGAGGATAAGTGGAATTTCCTGCTCCGGCTGCTGAACCTGTTGACGGAGGAAGAAAAGGTGAAGGAGCAGTACAGAACCTCTTCCAATCTGGAGAAGCGGATCCGCATTCATGACTACAGCACAAATCCCCAGAAGTGGATGGACTGGGTGTACGAGCGCCTGGAGCTGAAGGAAAATGACCGGGTTCTGGAATTGGGCTGCGGCACGGGACTGCTGTGGCAGGAGAATATCCACAGGCTTCCCCGGGGACTTCAGCTGACGCTGACGGACCGTTCGGAGGGAATGTTGGAGAAGACCAGGGAAAATCTTGCCGGGTATGGGGATTTGCTGGAGGAGAGGGGCATCCGCATCACCTGTCGTCTGGAAGACGCGGACTGCCCTGTTCTGGAGAAGGATTTTTACGACTGCGTCATTGCAAATCATATGCTGTACCATGTGAAGGAGCGGGAGATATGCCTGGGCGCCGTGGCCAAAAGCCTCAAGGCGGAGGGGACTTTTTTCTGTTCCACCATAGGCAATGAACACATGCGGGAGCTGCATGAACTGGTGAAAGCCTTTGATCCGCGGATCGAAATGCCCTATACCAGTATGACTGCGGGCTTCCGCCTGGAGAATGCAGCCCTGCAGCTTCAGCCGTTCTTTTCCGGGATTGAGCGGATGGACCAGGAAAATGACCTGATTGTGGACGATGTGGAGGCGATTTATGAGTATGCTCACTCTTATCCCGGCAATGCCGCCTGTATCCTGGAACAGCGGGAAGAAGAATTCCGCAGGGCGCTTGCGGAGCGGATGGAGAGAGAAGGCGCTCTGTTTATCCGCAAGGCTACCGGGATGTTCCGCTGTCGGAATGTGTGATCAAAGGGCAGCAAAGGAGTGCGCATAATACAGGAGAAGGGAGAGTTAAAGATGGACAAAGAGAGACGTGAAAGGATTTCGGAGGCGGTGGGGTTGATTCACCAGGCAAGGGAGATTCTGGAGGAGGTGTTGGACGAAGAGCAGAAATGCTACGAAAGTCTGCCGGAGGGAATGCAGAACGGGGAGAAGGGCGAACAGATGCAGGAGAACATGGAGATCATTGAGGATGTGTTGGGCTGCCTGGAAGACGTGGACGATTTGGAAGATATTTCTTAGCGGATATGTCAGGGCAGCTGCGGCAAAACCGGAAAGGATGAAGAGGGACACATGAAAAAACACACAGGATCAGGCAGGATTGCCGCGTTTTTGAAGAAGGAAGCCGTACTCTGCATTGCGGCCGTACTGGCGTTTGGTTCCATGTTTCTGGTGCCGCCGGATGCCGGATACCTGAATTACCCGGATTACCGGGTACTGGCGCTGCTGTTTTGCCTGATGCTTGTGATAGCCGGCCTGCAGGAAATCGGGCTGTTCCGGTATCTGGGGCTGCGGTTTCTGGGAAAAATTCGAAATACGGGCGAACTGTGTCTTTTGCTGACGGCACTGTGCTTCTTTGGCAGCATGCTCATTACCAATGACGTTGCATTGATTACATTTGTACCCTTCGCCGTTATGGTGCTGACCATGGCAGGACAGCAGAAGCTGCTGATTCCGGTGGTGGTGCTGCAGACCATTGCGGCGAATCTGGGCAGCATGCTGACGCCCATCGGCAATCCCCAGAACCTGTACCTGTATACGGCGTTTGCATTGTCCATGGGGACTTTTCTGGGATATATGCTTCCGCTTGCGGCAGTTTCCCTTGTATTACTGGCGGGCGCGGCGCTGCTGACAGGCAGGGAGCCGCTGTCCGTGAAGTACCTGCATCCGGAGGCGCCTGACAGACGGAAACTGGCGGTATACCTTGTGCTGTTTCTGGTCTGTCTGACCTGCGTGCTCCGGCTGCTGCCCTGGCCGTTGATGTTGGGGATAGTGGCGATTGGGGTGTTTATCACGGACAGGAGCCTGTTTGGAAAGGTGGATTATTTCCTGCTTCTGACTTTTGTGTGTTTTTTTCTGTTTATCGGCAATGCCGGGCGGATTCCGGCGGTTTCGTCTCTGCTGAAGGAGCTGATTCAGGGGCGGGAGCTGCCTGCAGGGGTAGTGTTGAGCCAGGTGATCAGCAATGTGCCGGCGGCGATTCTGCTGTCCGGGTTTACGGATCATGCCAGAGGTCTTCTGTACGGCGTGAATATCGGAGGCCTGGGGACATTGATTGCCTCCCTGGCCAGTGTGATTTCCTACCGGCTGTACGGGAACAGCGAAGGCGCCGAAAAAGGGACCTACATGAAGACCTTTACCCTGTACAATGTGGTGTTTCTGGCAGTTTTGTATGCCGTCGCCATGTTCCTGACAGGCTGAAGCGCAACCGGTCCGGCAGGCGTTGGGTTTTATGGACATCAGCAGACATGCTTTCTTATATGGCGGTTACAATAAAACGGAAAAACAGAAAATATAGGAAGAAAATGAACAGAACAAAATAAAAAGAAGTAAATTGGAAGAAGAAAGTGCAAGGTATGCAAGGGGGCAATTTGGGAGGTAGGGGAAAATGAAAATAACGGCAGATGAAATCCAGGTCAGTCAGGTAAAAATCCAGGATGCCTTCTGGTCCGAAATCCAGGGGAAGGTCACGGACATTGTGATTCCCTTTCAGGAAAGGGTTCTGAAGGATCAGGTGCCCGGCGTGGAAAAGAGCCATGCCATTGAGAATTTCCGCATCGCCGCAGGTTTAAAGGAGGGGGAATTCTACGGCATGGTATTTCAGGACAGCGATGTGGCCAAGTGGTTGGAAGGGGCGGCTTATGCCCTGTCCGTGAAGCCGGATGCTGCCCTGGAGGAGCGGGCCGACGAAATCATTGAGATCATTGAAAAGGCCCAGCAGCCAGACGGCTATCTGGATACCTATTTTATTGTCAAAGAGCCGGAGCACCGCTGGCAGAATCTCCATGAATGTCATGAGCTGTACTGCGCAGGGCATATGATGGAGGCGGCTGCGGCGTATGTGGAAGCAACGGGAAAGGACAGGCTTCTTCGGGTCACAGAACGTCTGGCAGACCATATCATTTCCCGGTTCGGCCCGGAAGAGGGGAAGGAGCATGGTTTCCCGGGGCACCAGGAGGTGGAAGTCGGCCTGATGAAGCTCTATCATGTCACAGGGAAAGAGAAGTACAAGGACATGGCCCGGTATTTTCTGGAGGAAAGAGGCAAAAATCCGGATTATTTTTATCAGGAAAAAGTAAAGCGGGGATGGCAGCACTGGGGGCAGTACAGCCTGGACAAACCGGATGTAGCCTACAATCAGGCGCATCAGACCATTTATGAGCAGAAGGAAGCCGTGGGCCACGCGGTCCGGGCGCTGTACATGTATACGGCCATGGCGGACCTGGCGGGAACCGACGGGGACAGGCGGCTGTACCAGGCATGCAGGACGCTTTGGGATAATATTGTGAACTGTAAGCTGTATATCACCGGCGGAATCGGCGGGAATCCGGAGGGGGAGTCCTTTTCCAACAATTATGAGCTGCCCAACGACATGGCGTACGCGGAGACCTGCGCCTCTATTGCCATGGTATTTTTCGCCCACAGGATGTTGGAGACGGAAGCGGACGGGGTCTATGCGGACATCATGGAGAAGGAGCTGTACAACAGCACCATCAGCGGCATGCAGTTGGACGGAAAGCGGTACTTTTACGTCAATCCCCTGGAAAGCGAACCCGGGGTGTCCGGGAAGCTGTTCGGATACGGGCATTCTCTGCCCCAGCGGCCGGGGTGGTATGCCTGTGCCTGCTGCCCGCCCAATCTGGTGAGACTGGTTGCCTCCCTGGGGAAGTACTGTTGGAGCGAAAGCGATACCACCGTTTATTCCCATTTGATGATCGGACAGAGGGCGGAACTGGATCAGGCGGATATTACCCTGGAAACGGCTTATCCCTGGGAGGGGAGCGCCGTGTACCGGGTGACGCCTAAAAGGGAGGAGCGCTTCACTCTGGCCATTCACATTCCATACTATGTGGATTTTTGGCAGGAGGAAGCGGTGCTGACGATTAACGGGGAGGCTGTGGACCCAGGGAGGCTGCTGAAAAAAGGGTATGTATACCTGGAAAGGCAGTGGAAGGCCGGAGATGTGGTGGAGCTGCGTTTTCCCATGGAAGTGCGCAAGGTTTATGCCAATCAGCATGTCCGGGAGAATGCGGGCTGTGTGGCGCTGCTGCGGGGCCCTGTGGTGTACTGCTTTGAGGGGGCCGACAATCAGGGGCTTCTTCAGAGTCTGCGGATTCCCAGGGAGATGAAGGCATGGGCACATCTTTGCGAAGACGGAATTTTGAAAGGAAATGTACTGATTGACGTGGAAGGCTATCGGATGACAGGCGGCGGAGAGTTGTACAGCGAGAAGCCCCCGGTAAAGGAAAAGGCGCTTCTGCGGGCCATTCCCTATTATGCATGGGCAAACCGTGGCGAGAACCAGATGCGGGTGTGGCTGTTGGAAGAAGGGTGAGAGCGCGGCGCCGCACAGGGTTCCCGCAGAGAAGGCGGAAGTCGAATCTGCATGAAAATACGGCATAGTTCCGGGCTGTCACTTTGCATTTGCCCGGAATTATGCCGAAAAATAAATCATTCTGTGGCAGGATACTGCAGGGCGGCAGAAGATGCCTTCGTTAAATTCAGCGGAACAGCAGCGGAGAGCCGCCGTCAAAGCCGTCGTTGATGTCCTGCAGGCTGTCTTTCAGCTTCTGGTTGGTGGCGCAGGAGGCTTCGCTCTGAAGATCCATATACAGGATAAACACGTCCTCCAGGTCCATATTCCGTTCAGCGGCGATTTCCTCCATCACGGGCCGAAGCTTTTCCAACTGGACGGAGACCTGGACCTTCTGGGGATCGATTTCTCCTAAAACATTTTCCGCATATGCGTTGATGCGTTCCAATAATTTTCTGTTTTCGTCTGTCATGTTTTTAACCTCTTTTTCTTTTTTATTTTTCTCCCAAGTAATATCATTCCGATTTTTGGGTGTATATTGATTGATTTTTCTCATTCCTGATTCATGAAAATATGCTATTTAATTGAGTATCTATCTTTTTCTTCAGTAGGATATCATCACATGAAAAGACAAGCAATGGACTGTGATAGGTATTGACGCTTAGTGCATAGCGCTCGTTATAGCTAAAATAATGAAGTTTATCGCCAAACCATACTTCTTCTTTGTGAAGGTCAAGGAACCTCACTACAAGCCATCTCACAAATTCCATCTTTTCTTCTGCCGTTCCGCCGCAAATCGAACATGGAAATAAATATTTTTTCAAGATTGCATCGCAGGAATTGACAGATGTTCCAACTGATACCTTATGCTCAAATTTTTCCTGATACATGTTAAATGCTTTCTGAAATAAGTATTTTTCAAAACTCCCGGCGAAGTAATGATCCTTCCAGTCTGTAACTACGGGATTGTCTTCCTGCTTTCCTATCCTCAAATAACAATGTGCTTCTGTCCAATGGTAAGAAAACAGAAGAAGCCCCTGCTGCAAATATTCTTGCGCATCAAAATCTTCATCACAAAACAGCTCAAGAATGGTATGGATGTTGGGTTCCATATAACCATCCCATTCTCTTTCGAGCAAACCCCCATCACTTTCTCCCATTGCCTTTAGGTAGTCAAGGTATACTTTTGGAATACGGTAACCGTACTCGGCACAGATGTTTTCTAAATGCTGAATTTGTCCGTCTGACGCGGACATGCATTTACTGCTCCATGACCTGTCAAAATTTGATATTGTTCTGTACAGCCGTTCCATAACAGACTCCGGCGTCCCTTGATAAAATTGTATCATTGAAATCTGTTTCCTTTATTCTCCAAATGCGGATACTGGGACTTATTTTTTGTGAGAAGTACTACCGCTTTCCTCTCGATTGACAGGAACAGCTTTCAGGTGAAAAGTGATACATCCGCAGGGACATGGGCGAACCATTCCATATTTTTTACTTTCACCTCTATAGGTAAAGTTAACGCCCAATCTTCAATACATCATTTTTCATATTTTATGAGTTCTTCTCCAAATTTGTACAAAAATATTTTCTAATATAGTTTATCACCAGATGCTTGTTAAGTACAGATATTTTTGATAAAATGTATAGATAAGGAAAATAAATAAGACTGCTTCCGGAGACGGGAGGGAACAGGAGATACAGAGATGGGGATTTTGGGGCGTTTTAAGAAAGAGGAGAAACCGGGGGAAGGCACAACGGATGTTCTTTCCGTTTCGGAGCTGAAGGATTTTCACCCCTATGAAACCGGGTTGGCGCAGACTGTTGAGGAGTTGGCCGCAGAATTTCACCAGAAGGGATGCCCTGCCCCCAGGCCCTGTGAACGGGAGCAGTTCATCGCTTTGCTTGCAGGTGTTTCTGCCCTGCGCAGGACGCCCGGTATTCCCGGTCCCACAGAGGACTGCCCGGATTATTTTACAACCCTGCCCAGATGCGCTTCCCCGGAAGCAGAGGCAGAGTGCCGGACACACCTGGAAAAGGTGTTCGGTATCACGAATAGACAGTCTCTACTGGAATTTTGCAGGAAAGAAATCTGCTGTCACAGCCAGTACCTGGATTTTACAGGGTTCTGGGAGAACCATCCTCCTTTTGCTATGGATCAGCTGAATAAGGAGCTTCCTGTATAATTCAAATATAGGGAATTGCAAGAAGGGTGGTTGATAAAAAAATACCTCAGAGTAAAATA
>CANBFE010000025.1 GCA_947367855.1 uncultured Lachnospiraceae bacterium
TATTGTTGCAGTATCATTTCGCTTATATGCTTTCGATTTATATAAATATGGCTTTTGAAGCCCGCTTTTTACAGTCAGTTTTATTGTTCTGTCATTATTCTGCAATTCCAGTGTATAATCAGGCTGCGGAGTAATGCTGTCATGAATTTTATTTTCAATATCCAGACATGCCTGTTTTGCATCCGACAGTCCTTTGATATTACCATTGTCGTCAATGCCAAAAAATATTTCTCCACCATCGTAATTCGAAAAGGCACTTACTGTTTTTAAAAATGTATTTGTAATCATTTCTTTGTACTCTGTTGTTCTTGTTTCACGCATACACCGCTTTCCCTTTCCGATTTTATTGCTTATATTATACATAGAAATACGCAAAAAAACAATCGTATTTTTTTGCGATTGATTTTTGCGTATTTGGGACATCAGGGCTTGTTTTCTTTGTGGCATCTCGTTAATTCAGTCACAGACAATGATATTGTCATATCCCTTCAGGGAATCCGGCAGTTCATCCGTCAGCACGGGGTATTCGTTCAGACCCGCAATGTGAACCAGTGTGACAATGCCGAACTTTGTATGATCCAGCAGAAAATACGGCTGGCCGGAGTTTTTAAGTGCCAGTAATTTGATGGCGCGCTCGTTGATGTCATGGTTGGTAATCCCGGAGGCCACGGAAAAGCCGTTGGCGCCCAGGAAACATTTATTGAAAAAGAGTGTTTCCAGATTGCTTTCCGCAATGGGGCCGATACAGGAATTGGTATTTTTTTTAATGCTGCCGCCTATTATGATACTGGGAATATCATAGGCGGTGAGCTGGTTTACATGGGAAATTCCATTTGTCACCACGCTGACATTTTTTCCTTGATTTCCCTGTTGAGCTCCATCTTGGCTGAAATGCTCAGTTCCATGGGCTTCTGGGTCAGTTTGACGCCGCCGCCGTGAAGGAGCGTCAGCTTTTTGTCCCGTTCCAGCTTGACCAGGTCTCTGCGCAGGGTGGATACGGATATATTTAATTCATCTGGAAGCGCTTTTAACCGCAGGGGAGAGCATCTTATGGGAGACACATATGCATCTGGGCATACGGACCCTGCAGCTGCTGCCCAATGAAGGCGCAGGGAAGGATGCCCTGCCTTATACCTTCTGCCTCAACGGAGAAAAGATCTATATCAAGGGCGTGAACATGGTGCCTCTGGATATGCTGTATGGAAATGTGGGGTGGCAGCGCTATGCCCACATGACGGCGCTGATGGTAAACGCAGGCTGTAATCTGGTGAGAGTGTGGGGAGGGGGACTGATTGAAAAGGAGGAATTCCCTGGCGGTGTACGGAGGGGGAAATGAACTGCAGGATGAGCCGGACAAACCCACGGGATTGGAAAACGGCAATATCCGTCTGCTGCAGGAGATTGTGGAGCAGCTGGACGGCACACGCTTTTTCTATCCCGCTTCCGCGTCAGGGTCCAGGGAATTTGTCACAAGGGACAGGGGGGTGAGCCATGATGTGCATGGGAACTGGAAGTATCTGGGAGATCCGGCCCACTATGAGCTGTATGGGGAATCCGATAATCTGTTCCACAGTGAATTCGGGACGGACGGTGCTGCCCATGTGAAATCCCTGAAAAAAATCCTGCCTCCGGAGGCGCTGCATCCTACGCCCATGAGAGAAAATCCGGACTGGCAGCACCACGGGGAGTGGTGGGGAACCTATGACAGGGACTGCGGAATGATTCGTCCAGAGCCGTCCTGGAGGCGGGTGTGGAGACGGCAGGGGACCACTGGTATCTTCTGGGGGAAGATAATTATGTCATGCTGCTTCCCGGGGAGTCGGTTACACTGCGGTTCGTGCTGTGCCGGAAGGAGGGCGTATTGTTCTGGGAACCTGGAAGCGGGAAAACAAAACCTGAATTGAGGCTCAGGTATCTCTGAGCAAAGGAGGGACTGTATGGGGATGGAATTTTCGGAGGTGATGCTGACCGTCACCAGAAGAAGCGGGAAACAGGAATGCCTGGAGCTGAGGAAGACGGAAAGCTCCGGGTCCGGAGATCGGTGGCAGGGGGGCAGCGAGACGGTTTGGGCGGAATTTTATACCCGAGGCGGGGAGAAGCTTTTCACCGCAGGCGTGAAGCTTTCCCTGAAGGCGGAGGCTTTTCGGGAAAACGACGGTCTGTGCGCCCGGGAACCCGTTCTGCTTGCGCTGAAGCCCGGGCGTAACCCGGCGCGCATGACTGCCATGTATCTGCACAGGGACTGGTGGACAAGACCGGCGTTTATCCGTTCCTGGCAGGAGGTGCCGGACAGAACCCAGTGCATTTACCTGGATTACGGAACCTCTTTCGGCTGCCTTTTCCTGATGGCGGGCAGGAAATTCAAGACCTGTGCCCTGGGAGGCAGGGAGGGCTGTCTGACTCTGGGAATGACCGCCTGCAGGGGAGGGCAGATGACACTGGAGGAGCCGGTGTTTGTGATGGCGGAGGAGAGCTCGGCCCTTGGCGCGGTGGAGGCGGCATGCGCGGGGGCGGCAGAGTTGGCAGGATGCCTTACAAGAAGGGAAAAGAGGTATCCGGAGATGTTTTCCTGGCTGGGCTGGTGCAGTTGGGATGCTTTTTATAAAGAAATATCCCAGGGGAAAGTCCTGGAGAAGGCGGAGGAAATCCGGGAGAAGCAGGCGCCTGTGAGATGGCTTCTTCTGGACGACGGATGGCTGTCGGAGAGAGACGGCAGACTGTATGACCTGAGACCGGAAAAGGAGAAGTTCCCGGAGGGATTTTCCGGAATGACGGCCAGGCTGAAGGAAAGCGGACAGATACTGGGGGTTGGCGTCTGGCATGCCCTGGGCGGATACTGGGGCGGCATAGAGCCTGGAAGCGATGCTGGGCAGATGCAGAGGGATGCGCTGTATGAAACGGTAAGCGGCAGGCTGCTACATGGACGGAAACCTGATCAACTGCATGGGAATGGCCATGGAAAATATTCTGGGCCGTCCTGGTTCCTCCATCAGCAGAAGCAGCGACGACTTTGTGCCGGATGCGCCGGACGGGTTTGCAGAGCACCTGATTCAGAATCTTTATAATGCGCCCTATCATGGTTATTTCTATTATTGCGACTGGGATATGTTCTGGACCTGTCATGCGGACGGAGAAAAACATGCAGCCCTGCGGGCGGTGAGCGGAGGGCCGATTTACTGTTCGGACAGGGTGGGAGAGACAAAAACACAGGTTCTGGAGCCGCTGGCCTACCGGGACGGCAGGATCCTTCGAATGGAACGCTCCGGGCTGCCTGCAGATCAGTACTGCTGCTATGACTGGCAGGCGGGAACCGGTCACAGGGAAGGTTCAGACTTTGAACTGGAAAAGGACGGTTACAGGATCTATCTGCTGCTGCCGTTTTGCGGGGATGCGGCTGTGGTGGGGCTGGCGGATAAATATATGGGAATGCTGGCCCTGGAATCCCTGCGGCAGCTTGAGAACGGTTTTCTGGCCTGCGTCCATGAGTCTGGGAGCTTTGCTTTCTGTACAGCCAGAAAGGTTGCGGGTCTCACCGTCAACGGCAGGGACAGACTGAAGGACATGCGGCGGAAGGGATGCAGGAGGTAAAGTCTTCTTTTATGTCCGCTCTGGAGCGGATGAAGGGCCCTCGGGGGAGAGTCTGATTCGACAGTTTTTATACGGAAAAAGGTTTGTGGCGGAGCATTTCGGCAGGGATGTGGTAACTGCCTATAATGTGGACAGCTTCGGCCACGGCGCAAATATGCCCGCCATCTGCAAAGGCTGCGGCATAAAATACTATCTTATGTCGAGACCGGATAAAAAGTATGTGGATGTGCCCCCGGTGTTTGTGTGGGCTGCCCCGGACGGCAGCGGACAGGGCGGTACAGGCCATAGCCAACCGCATTGACACCCGTGGGGACGGATTTCCGCTGCTCTTCGTCAATCCCGTGGGCAGGGCATATGAGGGAATCCTGGAGGCAAATGCCTATGTGCCCAGGGCCATGAAGAAGAGAATCCGGATACGGGATTTTCAGGGAAAGGAAATTCCCTATGCAGAGTCGGAATATGAAAATTATGCGCCTGAGTCCCGCAAGCATATTCTGTTTGAGGCCAGGGTTCCGGCTTACGGGTATGCGCTGTACCGTGTGATTACCGAGGGACCGGACATTGACCCGGATGCGGGAAACTGCATTGCAGCCACGGAAAGCAGTATGGAAAACGGGATGATCAGAGTAGTCTTTGACGAACAGACAGGCGCTCCCTGTTCCATAAGCATAAAGGGGACAGAGCTGTTGGAGAAGAGCTGTATGTTTGCCGTTTACGAGGACGACAGGGGCTCCTGGGGGGAGGATGTCTTTGACGGACAGATGTGCGGCAGTTTCCGGGTGACTGATAGAAAGGTCATGGAAGTGAATTCCATGAGAGCTGTGGTCAGATATCTGCTGGAATACAGGCATTCCGAGATGATGGCGGATTATATTCTGGAAAAAAACAGCGACCGTCTGAAAATTCGTCTGAAACTGCGCAATGCGGAAAAGCAGAAACTGATCACGCTGAATGTGCCGGCAGCGGTCCACAATCCCGTGGTGTACAATGAGACAGCTTTTCTTGCGGAAAACAAGGTCTGCGGGGAGAGTGGGAATAAGGAATATTATCAGCACAGATTTGCAAAGATTGAAGACGGCAGCGGGCAAAAGGGACTGGCGGTTATCAATGACTGCATTTACGGATTCCATCAGGAGGGGCCGGAATACCGCCTGATTCTGCTGCGGAATTCCTCCTTTGCAAGAGGGGGAAGAGGGCCGCTTCCGGACAATCTGGAGGGCAGATTTATGAATCAGGGGACTTATGATTATTCGCTTGTGATAATTCCTTTTCAGGAGCCTCTGTCCCATGGCAGGCTGTTTGCAGAGGCGGATTTTCTGCACATGCCCGTGGAATGTCCGGAGGACAGCTGCCACAGGGGAGACAGACGACGGATTTCAGATCTGCAGTATGCTGGAGGAGTGAGGCAGCACGTTTTCCATGCAATTCTGCTCCATGGCTTGAACTGAAAGAGGTTTCTGTGCTAAAATAAAAATATGCCTGTACTAAAAACAGGGGACGTGTTTTGCAGAGTACAAAAAGGAGGGGCATTGTGGGCAGATATATTAGAGAGATGGATTTGCAGCTTCCGGAGAATGAGGTGCAGGGGCTGATAGACGGTTTCCTGAAGGAGAACGGATTTTACAGAGGAGAGTGGCAGGGGCAGATATACTGGACTGCCGATTATGGGATAAATAAGCCGGTTCCTCCCGTGAGGGTTGCAAAGGCTTATATGGGGTTGTATTTTTTTGACTATACATATGAGAACGGAAAGCTGCATTTCGAGGCCTGGCTGAGGGACGGAAAGAAGAAAGAAGTAGAGCTGACGGGGTGGTATCTCTGGCAGATAAAGTTTCCCTATGCCGATCTTGTGGCCGAGCTGGAGAAAGATCTGATTGACAAACTGCCCCAGGATAGCGAGCTGCGGCTTCAGGCCGGGAACGGTTGTCAGCTTGAAAAAAGCAGCGGGAGAATGGGCAGGGCATATCTGTTTGTGGGAGCAGTGGGCATCCTGTTTATGATGGCGGGCTTTTTCAACGTTTTGAAGCGTCTGCTGCTGTTATTGCTGGGAGCCTGATGTTTGGATGCTAAACAGCGCACCAGGACAGGAAATCTTAAAAGGTTTCCTGTTTTTTTCTGCGCAAATATTATTCTTGACAAACATCCGGGTGTGTTGTACCATAATCCAAAGGTACCTAAATATATGGCTTTAAGACAACTTAGAACAATTGATCAAATAAAGATATCGGTGTAAGAAAATCATGAACAGGAATACAAATAACCACAACAATACAAACACGGCTTCGGATGTCTGTCCGAATACGGATGTCGGTTCCGCTCCCTGCCGCCGCTGCGGCGCTCTGGCTTATGAGAAGGACAATCTGTACAGCATGATGCGGGCCTGCGGGCACCATCTGTACATCCGGTCGGGAAGAAGTGCCGGTCAGGGCAGGATTTTGGCCATACTGCTTGAGCGCAGCAGCATGACGCAGAAGGAACTGCAGGACATTCTGGGGATACAGCCCGGTTCCATAAGCGAAATTCTTGCCAAAATGGAAGAAAAAAGCCTGATCCGTCGCCAGAGGGATGACGGGGACAGAAGGCGGAGCGTCATCGAGCTGACGGTCACCGGCAGGGAAGAGGCGGAGCTTCAGGAGAGGCAGGACGACGGTTCGCCCACTTTCGGCGTGCTTTCCCGGCAGGAGCAGGAGGAGCTGAAGGCAATGCTTTGGAAGCTTTTGGAGAGTTGGAAATAGCGGAGGAGAATGGCGCAGGATGAAGTTTTTATTTGGCTACTTAAAAAAATACCGCTTTATCATGGCATTCGGCATGGCGGTGAAGCTTTCGGCTGCAGTGGCCGAACTGATGCTGCCCTACGTTCTGGAGCATCTGGTGGACGATGTGGCCCCGCAGCAGAATGCAGGTCTGGTGCTTATGTGGGGGGCCGTGATGCTGATGCTGGTGGTCTATGTGCGTCAGGCCAATGTGAAGGCCAACCGGACTGCCGTGAAGGTGGCAAAAAACAGTATATACGAAATAAGAAGGGATTTGTTCTGGAAATCCGTTAATCTGTCAGGAGGTCAGCTGGATGAATTCGGCCTGCCCTCCCTGAATTCCCGGATGACTTCGGATTCCTACAATCTGCAGAGCTTCATTCAGTCCAGTCAGACCATGGGGATCCGGGCGCCCATTCTGCTGTTGGGGGGGATTTTCATCACCCTTACCATGGATGTGGGCCTGGCTTCCATCCTCTGTATTATGGCGCCGATTCTGATTACTGCAGTAGTCTTTGTGTCCATGAAGGGCATACCGCTCTACGACAGGGTGCAGAAAAGCGTGGACAATATCGTGCGCATCATGCGGGAGAACATCACGGGAATCCGGGTGGTGAAGGCCCTTTCCAAGGAAGATTACGAAATGCGCCGTTTCCAGGAGGCCAATGAGGAGATGGCGGCCCGGGATATCAAAGCCGGGATTGTTATGGCCCTGCCCGGCCCCATCATGACTTTCATGCTGAACATAGGACTGACCATTGTAGTGGTGGTGGGGGCTTACCGTGTCAACGGGGGTGTGACCCAGCCCGGGGTGATTCTGGCGTTTCTGACTTACTTTAACATGATTCTCATGGGGGTAATGGGACTGAACCGGATATTCATGCTGATGTCAAAGGCCAATGCCTCGGCGAACCGGATTGCAGGCGTGGTGAACACGGCGGACGAGCTGCTGCCTATTCCCGCAGAGGAGGCGGCAGTGACACAGAGGGAGGAATACATAGTCTTTGACCGGGTGACTTTCAGCTATGGAAAAAGCCTTCAGGAGGAGACGGAGGAAGCGGCGGCCCAGGATAAGTTCGACGGCCTGGAACGTCAGAAATGTCTGGAGGAGATCAGCTTCGCCATCAAAAAGGGCGGTTCCCTGGGCATAATCGGAGCCACCGGATGCGGCAAGACAACCATTATCAATCTGCTGATGCGTTTCTACGATGCGGATGAGGGCGCGGTCTTTATTGACGGAAGAGATGTGCGTACCTATGACAAGGATGAACTGCACAGACTCTTCGGCGTGGTGTTTCAGAATGACGTCATATTTGCGGATTCCCTGAAGGAGAATATTTCCTTTGGCAGGGATGTGTCCCGGGAAGAGCTGCGCAGCGCCGCAGGGGACGCCATGGCAAAGGAATTTATCGAATCCTATGAGGATACATATGACCACAGAGCGGTGGTAAGAGGGGCAAACCTAAGCGGCGGACAGCGGCAGAGAGTGCTGATCGCAAGAGCATTGGCAGCTGCTCCCCGGATCCTGGTGCTGGATGATTCTTCCAGCGCCCTGGATTATAAGACGGACGCCGCCCTGCGCAAAGCCATTCGGGAGAAACACGCGGATACCACCACCATCATTATCGCCCAGAGAGTCAGCTCCATCATGGGACTTGACGATATCATCATGCTTGATGAAGGCAGGATCATCGGACATGGTACCCATGAGGAATTGCTGGAGAGCTGTGAGGTATACCGGGAAATCTATAAAACCCAGATGTCTGCGTAGGATATTGCTTTCCCGGGCAGCTTAGAGGCGGGAAGGCCGGGAGAAACAGCCCTGGGACAAAGCGAAGGAAAGCAGCAGAGCGGGAGAACCCAAAAGGGCAGCCCAGGGCCGGAAGCCGCGGCGCAGAAACAGAACAGAGAAGAGTTCCCGAAGGTCAAGAGGGGAAGCGGAAAGAGTCAGAGCGAGGCAGGAAGAAGAGATATGGCAGCAAGAGACACGGTGAGAAAGAAACCCAAGGACACAAAAGGCACATTTAAGAGACTGATTGCCTATATCGGTCATTACAAATGGATACTTATGGTGGTATTTGCCCTGTGCTTTACCAGTAATTTCCTTGCCCTGCTTGGGCCGAGCATGGCCGGTGCAGCCATCAACGAGGCGGCCGCCGGGGCGGGAAAGGTGAATTTCGACAGGGTATATTACTATGCGGGAAGAATGCTGCTTTGCTATGTGCTTTCTTCCCTGATTACCGTGTGCATCAATATTATTATGATGTATGTGAGCAAGTGGATTGCCCGGGGAATGCGGAAGGATGTGTTTGACAAGCTGATGCGTCTGCCTGTGGGGTACTTTGACCGGAACCAGGCGGGGGACATTATCAGCAGGGTGTCTTATGACATTGATGTGGTGAGTACCTGCCTGGCCACGGATGTGGTTCAGATTCTCACAAGCCTTGTGACTGTGGTGGGATCCTTTGCCATGATGCTGTACATATCCCCTGCCCTGGCTGCGGTGGTGGTGATCACTATCCCCTGTGCCGTGATTTATGTGACGAAAATGCGTTCTATCACACAGCCGAGATTTGCAAAACGTTCAAAAAATTACGGAATCATGAATGGATTTGTGGAGGAAATGTTTTCCGGACAGAAGACCATTATGGCCTATGCCTATGAGAACCGGGTGGCGGAGAATTTTGACAGAATCAACGGGGACGCCGCAGACGCCTATTATAATGCGGATTATTACGGGATTACCATGGGGCCCACGGTGAATTCCATCAACAATCTGGGACTGAGCCTGATTGCGGTTTTCGGTTCCTTCCTGTACATGGGCGGGCGGATTTCCCTGGGCCAGATTTCCTCCTTTGTCCTGTATTCCCGCAAGTTTTCCGGCCCCATCAATGAGATTGCCAATATCACCAATGAACTGTATTCCGCCCTGGCTGCGGCAGAGCGGGTCTTTGGCCTTCTGGATGAGGAAGAGGAGCCTGTGGACAGGGAGCAGGCGGCGGAGCTTGCGGATGTGCAGGGAAATGTGAGACTGCGCAATGTTTCCTTCGGCTATGAGAAAAACAAAACCATTCTCCACAATCTCAGCCTGAATGCGGATGCGGGAAAGCTGGTGGCCATTGTGGGGCCCACCGGGGCGGGCAAGACCACCATTATCAATCTGCTGATGCGCTTTTATGATGTGGATGCCGGAAATATCCTGGTAGACGGCCGGGACAACCGGGATTATACCAGGCGGAGCCTGCGGGGGGCCTATGCCATGGTGCTTCAGGAGACCTGGGTTTTCCGGGGAACCATTTTTGAGAATATTGCCTACGGCAAGGAAGGGGCCAGCCGGAAGGAAGTGGTGGCTGCCGCAAAAGCCGCCCATATTCATTCCTTTATCATGCGCCTGCCCCATGGCTATGAGACGGTGATCAGCGAGGACGGGGGAAACATCTCCAAGGGGCAGAAGCAGCTGCTGACCATTGCCAGGGCCATGCTCTATGACGCCCGGATGCTGATTCTGGACGAGGCTACCTCCAATGTGGATACCAGTACGGAGCGCAGGATTCAGAAAGCCATGCGGGAGCTGATGAAGGATAAAACCTGCTTTGTCATCGCCCATCGCCTGTCAACCATCCAGAATGCGGATCATATCCTGGTAGTTGACCACGGAGATGTGGTAGAACAGGGGAATCATGAAAGCCTGATGGAGAGGAAAGGGTTTTATTACAGGCTCTATGCGTCCCAGTTCGAATGAGCGGTATAAAGCTACAGGCATTTCTGGTAGGCAATTCTGGGGCTGCCGTCTTCCACGTAGATGATGCCGCATTTGTGGAAACCGTTTTTTTCCAGTAAATGCCGCATGATTTGATTGTCCTCATGGGTGTCGATTCTGATATTGGGCAGCATGGCCATACAGTAGGACACACATTGGACAAAGAGTCCCTTTGCCCTGCCGTTTCCGGCGAGCCGGTGAATGGTTCCATAGGGCGCCTGGTTAAGCCAGCGGCCCTGCTCTATCAACTGATAGGTAGGGTCGTTTCCGATAATAAAAGCAAAAACGCCGCAAATCTGTTTTTCTTCTATAATATAGCTCTGTCCTTTCCGGATATCTTCCAGTACAGCCTCCCGGGAAGGTCTGTTGTCTCCCCATTGGGTGGGATTTCCGTTTTGTTTCATCTGCATCCTGGCATAGGCATAGATTTCCAGAATCTGCCGGAGGTCGCCGATGGTGGCTTTTCGGATGTTCATTGTCTGTCCGCCTTTCCGTGCCGTTTTTTTCCCATTTTCGATTATGATAATATCAAAGTCAAATTCTTTTTTGTCCCGTCTTATTATAAAAGAAAAGCAGCGCCGTGTAAACCGGGATAATCATGGGCGCTGAACAGTTGGCACAAACATTTTTGCAGGGACAGGTGAAATTTTTTTCTGAATATGGTAAAATGTGTCCATATTCTTGGTAATAGAAGACGGGAGGAAAATCATAATGAAATCACAAAATGAATTGCGGACGCTGCTGCGTTCCATAGACCACAAGAGCTATCCGGCCTACAAATCGCTGGCGGGGGAGTGGAAATTTGACCGGTATACACTGGTGATTGACCATGTGCAGGGAGATCCTTTTGCATCGCCCTCAAGTCTCCATGTGGAGATTCCCCACACACTGGCCAGATTTCCGGAGGAATATTACAGAAAGGACTGCGGGCGCATCGCTTTGCAGGATTTTCTGGTGCGGCAGGTGGGAAAGCAGTTTGAGCAGTACAACTTCAAGGCCAAGGGTTCCGGGAAAAGCGGTTTGCTGTCCATCAGCCGCTGCGGACAGGCGGTTCTGGAACGCAGCGCCTGCCAGATCACGGACAGGGGGCTTATCGTGCGGTTCCATGTGGGATTTCCGGCTTTCGGACGTACCATCAACGCAGGGGAACTGGACAAAATCCTCTTTGATTTCCTGCCCAGATGTGTGGAGAACAGTCTGTTCTATGCCAGACTGGACGGCAAAAGGGTGGAGGGCGTAGTTCATCTGGCGGAAGACCAGGAGGCTCTGCGGCAGATTCTGAGAGAGGAAAAACTGGTTGCCTTTGTGGCCAACGGTTCCGTGTTGCCCAGGAAAAGCGGCGTTTCGGATCTGCCCATGGCGGACAGCGTTCCCTTTACCTCTCCGGCATCCATGGAGAGAACATTTGTGCTTCCCCATAAGGGCAGGATCAGCGGCATGGCGGTTCCGGAGGGCATCACCCTTATCGTGGGCGGGGGTTATCACGGAAAGTCCACCTTATTGGAGGCCATTCAGATGGGAGTATACGATCATATAGCAGGAGACGGACGGGAATTCGTTCTCACCGAGGACACGGCCCTGAAGCTGCGGGCGGAGGACGGCAGGTCCATACGCAATGTGGATATCTCCCTGTTTATCAATGATCTGCCCAATAAAAAGGATACGAAAAAGTTTACCACCGAGGATGCCAGCGGTTCCACCTCTCAGGCGGCTGCCGTGGTGGAGGGGATTGAGGCGGGTACCAGGCTGTTCCTTATCGACGAGGATACTTCCGCCACCAATTTCATGGTTCGGGACGAGTTCATGCAGCAGGTGATCAGCCGGGATAAGGAGCCTATTACGCCCTTCCTGGAGAGGGCGGGAGACCTGTATGAAAAGGCGGGAATTTCCACTATTCTGGTGGCCGGAAGCTCAGGGGCGTTCTTCTATATCGCGGACCATATTCTGATGATGGACTGCTATCGTCCTGTGGATATCACGGAGCGGGTGAAGGGACTATGCGGCGGACATACGGCACCCAGGGTGAAGGCCCCCGGGTTTGCGGTGCCGGCATTTGAGCGTGTGCTTCCTGCTTTCCGCAAGGCCCAGAAAGGCAGAGGCCGGGGCTGGGACGGGAAGGAACCGGAGACGAAGAATGTCGGGTTTGCCGGAGGCCCGGAGGGCGATGATCAGCGGGAAGGCAGAAACGGGCGTGGCCGGGGACACGGCGGAGACAGCCGCCATGACCATATGAAGACGAAATCTTTCGGACTGGAATCTTTCTCCATGGACAGGGAGGAGGTCAATGTGCGCTATCTGGAGCAGCTGCTTGACCCGGAGCAGGTAAATGCCCTGGCCCATCTGCTGTGTTATGGTCTGGAGCAGGTGATGGATGGCAGGAAGACTGTGCGCCAGACTGTGGAGAGCATCTGGAATGCCTGGGAAAAGCAGGGGTGGAAGCCCTTTGCAGGTTCCTTTGTGCCCTGCGGACTGGCGAAGCCCAGGATTCAGGAACTGTACGCCTGCCTGAACCGGTTCAGGGGGTGACGGGGGTATGCCCTGTGCTGCTGCAGATCAAAAAGCATGCTGCGGACTAATGGGGCAATACATAATAATCCCCGTATTCCCGTCCGTCGTCTCCGCCGATGAGTTTTTCTTCGGAGGCCGCAAATCCCAGGGACTGTGCAGCCTCCTTTCGGCAGACCGCAAAGGGCGGGATTTTTGTGGCAATCATTTCACAGCCAAATGCGGCAAAGGCGGGAGGCGCGATCAGGGAGAGGATTTCCCGGATGCTTTCCGCCCGTTCGTAATCGCTGTGCAGATCCAGGCGCAGCAGGCCGCAGTTGTTGAAATAATCCCCGGAAGTGCGGTTGAACAGTTCGATGGTGCCTATGGCCCGGGAGAGCCTTTTGTCAACAATGGACCAGCGCACAAAGTATTTGTGTTCATAGGAGAACCGCCAGAAGGCAATGGCGCTTTCCATGCGCTCTGCCGTGGTATAATGAAAATCGTCGCCGTTGCAGTTGTCACTGTTAAAGTAGGGGACGGCTTTTTCGTCGGAATACACCAGAAGCAGATCGGCGGTGTCCGAGGGTTCCACAAGCCGCAGAAGATAGTTGTCGTTTTCGTAGACAGGACATTTTTCGTAGGGATTCATATAAGTACCTCCGTGTGTTTTTTGATTCCCTTTTGTCCGCTGCCCTGATGGTCCGGCGGAACGGATATACATTGAACTCGGCGTATTGCGTTGCTGCGTTCCGGGGATAAGGGCATTGGATAAAAGGATATCTCAAGTATAGCACGGCATATACGACAACAGCATGTCGGCATTTTACGAAAAAGGGGAATACAGTCATTTTTTGTACAGGGAAACAATTTTGTCCGCTGCTTCCAGAAGGCGCTCCCGCAGCCACGCAGGTTCCAGGATCTCCACATTGTCACCCAGAGAAAGCAGTGTTCCCAGCCAGAGCTGTTCGTTTTCCACTACGCTGAGCCGCATCAGCGCATCCCCGTTTTCCGACTCTTCCACCAAAATGCCCCTCAGGTATTCGATGGCCCGCATTCGGGCAGCAGGTTTGCATTTTACCAGGAGTTCCAGATATCTGCGGGAATCGTTTTGCTCCTGCAGCTCCATAATCTGCTGTGCGGCGGGATGCTCTTTTGTGAACGGCAGATCGGTAATTTCCAGGCTGCTCATCCTTACCAGCTTGTACGTGCGGTAGTCGTCCCGGATTTGGGAGAAGGCCAGCAGATACCAGGCATACCAACGGTATACCACGGCCACAGGCTCCACGGTGTGGGAGCGGGTTTCGTTATTGTTGTTGGTATAAGTGAAGCGGACGGCGCGCTTTCCGGCGATGGCCTGCTGCAGGGGCTGAAGGGCTGCGGTGTCTCCTTCCTGAAGGACGGAGAAATCCAGAATAAGTTCCTGACTGGCATCAGGGGATATCCGGGCTATTTTTTCCAGGGTTTCCAGTGCTTTCCGGTCACGGGTGGCGGATACCAGGCCCTGCAGCGCAGTCAGGAGGCAGGTGTAATCTCCGGAGGTTGCATACTGCCGGTCAAGGCGGTATTGCCGGGAGATCTCATAGCCGCCCTGGACACCGCTTACGGAGATTACCGGAACCCCGGCAAGACACAGGGAATCCATATCCCGCTGAATGGTCCGCAGGGAGACTTCAAAATGGTCCGCCAGCTCCCTGGCGGAGGTTCTGCCATGGTTAAGCAGATATAATGTGATGGCGTAGAGCCGTTCTGTTTTCATCTTGTGCTCCTTTGTGTTTCCGGGCGCTGCAGGGGTAAGACGGGGGTTCCGGTACCGGATAGTATTTTTCTATTGGTTCTTATTGTCCTCCGCCCAGTGAGATGCTGTCAAGGATGGCCTGGAATATGGCGTCTCCCTCTTCCTGAAAGTCCTCATGAACCACAAAGGTAAAGTCAAGTCCGGTGGTGTCGTTCTGCAGAGTTACATAGTGCTGGTAGAAGCTCTCTCCGTTTTCCCCCTGCACCATTGTGGAGGCATCCACGGCGGAAAGGCCGTTTATGGTGGTTTCCTCTGTGGTATAGCCGTTCTGGGTCAGGTATTCCGCCAGGTTCTGCAGATAGCTGTCATCTTCCGGCGTGTAGGCCGTAAGATAGAGCACGGACATGTCCCAGGGATTGTCTTCTTCATACCGGGAATAGATCGCCAGGGTGGAGTCGTCGTCCGTGGGCATGATCTCCCACAGATAGGGGCAGGAGAAGGTCAGTCCCAGGTCTTCGATGGAGCGGCTGGTCATTGCGGGCAGGGGTGCGACGGGCGGTTGGGCCATGGCGGCGTCCAGTTCCTCCTGGGTGAGGCTGATATTGGGCTCTGCGCCGGTATCCTCAAGGATTTTCTGTGCCACCAGTCTGGTGGTGGGTGCAAGCACGGAAAAATGATCGGCGCCTTCGATCACATAGCCCTGGATTTTGTCATTTTGGGTTGCCTGCAGCATCCGCTCCAGATTCTCGGAGTTGCCGTCCCTGCCCTCGATGAGGAAGGTGGGGCTTTTGACATTGTCCAGCCAGTAAATGGGAGAACGCATGATGTATTCTTCTTCAATGCCGGTGTCAAATGTGAACTGGGAGTTGTTGTGGTACTTGATCTCGTCCACGGCGCCGAAGCAGAAGACTGCCCGGAATTTGTCCGAGTATTCGGAGGCCAGCAGGGCCCGGGTGGCGCCGGTGCTGTGGCCGCCCAGGTAGATGCGCTCAGGATCCACATAGGGCAGGGAAGCGGCGTATTCGTAAGCGGATACAATGTCGTCCACTTCCCCGAAGAGGGCTTCGTAATGCCCGGGATTGCCGTTGCCTCCCCGGAAGGAGGGGTACATGGTCAGCAGCCCTGCCTGCCAGAAGGCGGAACCCGTCTGGTCATTGTCCCATTCCGGATAAACCCAGGGGAAATCGTCGATGCCGTTGCCCCATCCGCCGACAACCCAGATGATCATGGGGTGCTTCTGGCCGTCGCCCGGGTCGCTGGACACATAGGCTGCCAGGTCGCCTGCCTTGGAGGGGTAGTTCACCAGGTCAAAGAGACCTTCCGGCGGCGGAGTCACGGGATAGTCATCGTTCTCCTCCCTGGCAAGGGTGGTGGTGAATGCATCGTGCGCCTGGGCAAAACTGTCGTATTGTTGAACAAAATCTGATGCAGGACCGTTTCCTGTTACGAGATCGGATTCCCTCCGGGAGGATTGCCCGCTTTCAGCGGAGGAGCTGCTCTCGGAGGGAGTGCTTTCCGCGGACCCGGGTGTACCGCAGGATGCGGTGAAGAGTGTTGTCAGCAGCGCCAGAAGAACGGCTGACGTTTTGAGGTACTTTTTGTTTTTCATGTTAACTGCCTTTCTGTTTTTGTTTGATTGTTTGAAGCTGTTTTCTATTATAATGGTATCTTTTTATTCCTACAACAGTTTTTCGTCCATTTTTGTGAAAATGCCTCCCGGAAAGCGGAAATTCGTGTAAATTTTGTACTGTCAACGGATAGGAAAAAACCGGAAACTGTGGTATAATATTGGCCAGGGTTTACCTGTTTTTTGCGTGACGGCAAACAGGGCTCTGAATGAGGAAAAATCGTAAATGTTATCCGCCCGGACGATACCTGCGTCCGGCATAAAATACTGATAGGCGGAACTGGAATTAGGAGGAAACATGACATCAGAGTACATGACAGGGCAAGGTCGATACAGGGAGGAGAGCAGAGTCGTCAGAAAGCGACGGGGCAGGACAGCGTCCCGGGGCGGCATCGGCATCGTTTTGCTGCTGATGCTTCTTCTGGCGGGAATCCTGGGGAGCATGACTGCGCAGGCTGCGGAGCCTTCCGGAAACAGGGCGGTAAAAGCAGGCATTTTCCATTTTGATGGGTATCACATGAAGGATGAGGCGGGCAATCTTACCGGATACGGCATCGATTTTCTGAATCTGGCCGCCAAATACTCTCACCTGAACTTTCAGTATACGGAATATGATAAATCCTGGAACGACATGCTCATAATGTTGGAGAATGGAGAAATCGACATTGTCACTTCCGGCCGGAAGACTGAGGAATGGGAGGAAAAATATGCGTTTTCCCTTCCCATAGGGCGCAGCAGCACCATTCTTTCCATGTTGGCGGACAATCCCAGACTCCGCAGCGGCGATTACGATACCTATGACGGAATGGTGATCGGGGCTGTGGAAGGCAGAAGCCAGAAGCAGAGTCTGGAGGACTTTGCGGAGGAACACGGGTTTACGTACCGGATTATAGAATACAACAGCGCGGATGCGCTGACGGAGGCTCTGCAGGAGGGCGAAATAGATGCGATTTTGTCCACCAGTCTTCGCAAAACCAAAAACGAAAAGACACTGGACACGATAGAATTCGATTATTTTTATGCCATTGTCAGAAAAGAGGACACAGGGCTGTTGGAGGAGATCAATTATGCCATCAGCCAGATGGACGTCAATGAAGGCGACTGGATGAATGTATTGTTCTACAAGTATTACGGGCCGGAGTACTCGGATTCCGGCGCCTTCACGGAGCGGGAAAAAGCCTATATCCAGGATGTGAGATCGGGTAAGAAGACCATCACGGCCACGGCCATCGGGGACAGGGCGCCCTATTCCTATGTGGAAGACGGGGAGCTTACGGGCATTATGCCGGATTATTTTGCGGAGCTGATGGCGTTTGCGGGACTGCCCTATGAGACCGTGGTGACAGGGGACCGTGCCGAGTACTATGAATTGGTGGAAAACGGCGGCGTGGACGTGGTGATAGACAGGAAGATGACCGATACCGTGACGGAGGGCATGGCCAACAGGGGCTTCAGCACGGATACCTATATGACGGCCGGGGTTACCAAGGTGACCAGAAAGGATTTCCACGGGGAGATTTCCACGGTGGCCGTTGCGGAGACACAGGGGAATGTTCCCATTGAACAGGGGCTGACGGGGGATGCGGAAATCCTGCGCTATCCTGACAGGGAGGCTGCCCTGCAGGCAGTTCTGGACGGGGAGGCTGACGCGGCTTTTGTGTATACGTACACGGCCCAGGTGTTTGTGAACAATGACTCTACGGATGCCCTGCATTACGCCGTAGTGAACGACGTTGGCTTTGCGTTTCGGATGTATGTCCGGGGCAGCTGTGACAGAGAGCTTGTGACCATACTGAATAAATGTATTGCCCAGATGCCGGACGATGTGATGAATCAGCTGATCACAAAATATACCGCGTATGCTTCCGAAAACCTGGGCTTTGTGGAGTACATGAAGCTTCATCCCGAAATCATGATGGCTGTGGGACTGACGGCAGTGACCGTCATAGCCATTATCGTAGTGCTTATAGCCAGGGCCCAGTGGAGCAAAAAGCTCCTGGAATCCAAGGAGAAATCCAATCAGGAGCTGATGGAGCAGTTTGCCATTGTGGATGCGCTGAGCCGTGACTATGTAAATATTTTTGCCATTGACGCCGAACGGGACAGGGCAAGGATCATCAAAATGATGGGGTATGTGACCACGGGACTGACCAGGGATACCAAGGAGGAATTCACTTATAACGTGATCCTGGCCAGGTATATCAAAGAGCGGGTGTATGAGGAGGACCAGGCTTTTCTCACGGAAGCCCTTGCCCTTGACAATGTGATGAAAAAACTGAAAGCGGGCAGAGATTACCAGGGAAATTACCGGGTTCGGGACGGGAAAGAGGTGCATAATTACCAGTTTA
Organism: uncultured Lachnospiraceae bacterium; assembly: GCA_947367855.1. Classification (GTDB taxonomy): domain Bacteria; phylum Bacillota; class Clostridia; order Lachnospirales; family Lachnospiraceae; genus Acetatifactor. Next base: position 18,299 of record CANBFE010000025.1, read on the forward strand.
CCTATATCTATGTGAAGGAGAGCGATTTCCGAAAGGACGGTTTTATCTTGGCAGGTTTCCGCAATATCGATGAGACCATCCGGGAGGAGCAGGTGCAGAAGCTGATGTTGGAAGAGGCTCTGGGGGAGGCCCAGTATGCCAATAACGCCAAGACTACTTTTCTCAACAGCATGAGTCATGATATCCGGACGCCCATGAATGCCATCATCGGTTTCACCACACTGGCGATTTCCCACCTGGACAACCGGGAACTGGTGCAGAATTATCTGGAAAAGATTATTACTTCCGGCAATCACCTGCTGAGTCTGATCAACGACGTACTGGACATGAGCCGTATCGAGAGCGGCAAGGTGAAGATAGATGAGAAAGAGGCCAGTCTGCCGGAGATCATGCATGATCTGAAGACCATCGTGCAGTCGGATGTAAAGGCCAAGCAGCTGTCCTTCTTTATAGATACCCAGGATGTGACGGACGAGATCATTGTCTGCGACAAGCTGCGGCTGAACCAGGTGCTGCTGAATCTGCTGAGCAATGCCATGAAATACACAAAACCCGGCGGAACGGTCAGTGTGCGCATTATCCAGACCGGGGATGCGCCGGAGGGGTATGCTTCCTTTGAATTCCGGATAAAGGATACGGGCATCGGCATGAGCAAAGAGTTTCTGGAGCATATTTTCGAGCCCTTTGAACGGGAGCAGACGGCCACCATCAGCGGAATACAGGGGACGGGTCTGGGGCTGTCCATCACCAAGAATATTGTGGATATGATGCACGGCACCATTGCGGTGGAGAGCGAGCTTGGGAAGGGGAGCGAGTTTATTGTATCCTTCCGGTTTAAAGTGTCCGCGAAACCGTTAAAGACGGAACATCTCTCCCGGTTGGCGGGCCAGCGGGCTCTGGTGGTGGATGATGACATCAATACCTGTACCAGTATCAGCAAGATGCTTTCTGCCATGGGCCTGCACCCGGACTGGACCACTCTGGGCAAGGAGGCTGTGGTGCGCAGTAAGTTTGCCATAGAGCAGGAGGAGCCCTTTGACCTGTATCTGGTGGACTGGCTCATGCCGGACATGAACGGTGTGGAGACCGTCCGCAGGATCCGCAAAATGGTGGGGGATACCGTACCCATCATCATTTTGACTGCGTATGACTGGGGGGATATTGAGGAAGAAGCCAGGGATGCGGGGGTTACCACCTTCTGCTCAAAGCCGATCTTCCTCTCGGAGCTCTGCCAGGTTCTCACGGCGCCCTATGAGACTGAGGAGCCGGAGGAAGTAAAAGAAGATTTTTCCGAATGTTTTGAAGGAAAGAGGATCCTTCTGGTGGAGGACAATGAGATCAATCAGGAGATTGCCAGGACTATACTGGAAGAAGCGGGTTTTGTCATTGATACGGCGGAGGACGGAACCGTGGCTGTGGAGAAGATGAAGGAAAAGCCGGCGGATTCCTATGACCTGATCCTGATGGATGTGCAGATGCCCATTATGAACGGGTATCAGGCCACCCGGGCTATCCGGGCCCTGGAGGACCCGGCCAAGTCTGCCATTCCCATAGTGGCCATGACCGCCAATGCCTTTGACGAGGACCGGATGCTGGCTCTGGAAGCAGGTATGAACGGTCATATTGCCAAACCCATTGACATCGCCATGCTTATGGGTACGCTTCAGGAGATTTTGAAATAGCAGAAGGGGCTGCAGGTCAGGGAGCAGGTTCGAATATGCGAACTGAAAAATAAATAGAGACACAGGAAAAGAGAGGGACAGACAATGAGGTATTTATTTCAGGGCGATTCTATTACGGACTGTGGAAGGGGGGATTATGAGAACCCTTATGCCATGGGAAGCGGTTATCCGCGTCTTCTGGAAGCGGAGCTGACGGCAGGGGACGGGGACTGCCAGGTAATGAACTGCGGCATCAGCGGCAGCAGGGTGGTGGACTTATTGGCCAGATGGAAGAGGGACTGCCTGAATTTGAAGCCGGACGTGCTGACCATCCTCATCGGGGTGAATGATGTCTGGCACGAACTGGGGAGCAGGAACGGGGTGGATGGGCCGTTGTTTGAGGAGGTGTACCGGATCATACTGCGGGAGACCAGGGCTGTTCTGCCTCAGACCCGTATTGTGTTGATGGGGGCTTATGTCATTCACGGCACGGCTACGGATCCTGAGTGGGAGACCTTCTCCAATGAGGTGAAGGCCCGCAGGGACACTGCCTGTATGTTGGCGCAGGAGTTCGGGTTGGATTATGTGGATCTGCAGCAGGTATTTGACCAGGCTCAGAAGAAATACCCCGCAGAACACTGGGCGGCAGACGGCGTCCATCCCACTGCGGCAGGCCACTGGCTCATTGCCCGGGCGTGGAAGGAAGCCATGGGGATCTGAGGGGCCGAAGCGGACGGGAGAGGAAGCTGCAGGTCCGCAGGGGACAAACTGTCCGGGAGAAAAGACCGGACGAAGGGGACGGCAAGCTGTAAAACGTCAAACAGAGCAAGGAGGTACGGCTAAATGAATATTTTAAAAGTGACGGATCCTGCCTTTCAAAAATACGGCAGGATAGTGGACAATGTGGATTTTACCGGATTGGTGGAGGCGCTGAAGCATACACCCTGTCCGGAAAATGTGGTGTATGAGCCATCGGTGGAGGCGTTGGAGGCTCTTCCCGTGATGGAGGAGCTTTCCCGGGTGACATACGGAGAGATGCCCATTCAGATCGGATACTGCAACGGGCATAACACCATGCTGAATGCCCTGGAATACCACAGGGATTCCGAGATCAACGTGGCTGCCACGGAAGCGGTGCTGATGCTTGGGCTTCTGACGGATGTGGAGGCGGACCATACTTATGACACTTCAAAAGTGGAGGCATTCCTGGTGCCTGCAGGAACGGCTGTGGAAATATACGCCACCACCCTGCACTATGCGCCCTGCCATAGGGAAGCAGACGGTTTTCAGGTAGGAATTGTATTGCCCCGGGGAACCAATTATCCCCTGAAGGGAAAACATGAGAAAGTCGCGGAAGCAATGACCGAGGATGCCATGCTCACCGCTGTGAACAAATGGCTTATCGGTCATCAGGAAGGCGGACTGGAGGAAGGCTGTTTCCTGGGACTGAAGGGAAAGAATCTCTGTCTTACGGAGGACTGAGAATGGCGGGAGGCGCAGGAAGAAGACACTGCGGTCTGCAGTATAAAATCAGGAGGAGAAGTTATGTTCTACATAGGCATTGACCTGGGGACATCGGCGGTAAAGCTGCTGCTGATGGACAGGGACGGTAAAATCGTAAATATTGTATCCAGGGAATATCCCCTGTATTTTCCCCGTCCGGGCTGGTCTGAACAGAAACCGGAGGACTGGTACCAACAGACCCTGTTGGGCATAAAGGAGCTGATCCGGGATGTGGACAAAAGCCGGGTGGCGGGTATCAGCTTCGGCGGACAGATGCACGGACTGGTGATTCTGGATGAGGAGGACAGGGTGATCCGTCCTGCCATTCTCTGGAACGACGGCAGGACCGCGGAGGAGACGGAGTATCTGAATACTGTCATCGGCACGGAAAAGCTGTCGGAATATACGGCCAATATTGCCTTTGCAGGCTTTACGGCGCCCAAGATTCTCTGGGTAAAAAACAAGGAGCCGGAGAACTTTGCAAGGATTTCCAAAATCATGCTGCCAAAGGATTATATCGCCTATAAGCTTACCGGCGTGCACTGCACGGACGTGTCCGACGCCTCGGGAATGCTGCTGTTCGATGTAAAGAACCGCAGGTGGTCACAGGAGATGTGTGAGATCTGCGGTATCCGGGTGTCGCAGCTGGCAAAATGCTATGAGAGTTATGAGACCGTGGGGACGGTGCTGCCTGGAGTGGCGGAGGAACTGGGTATCGGAAATTCCGTGAAAGTGGCGGCAGGGGCCGGGGACAATGCGGCTGCAGCCGTGGGCACAGGCACTGTGGGAGACAGTATGTGCAACATTTCCCTGGGCACCAGCGGGACCATTTTTATTTCCTCAAAAAAATTCGGTGTGGACAGATACAATGCGCTGCATTCCTTTGCCCATGCGGACGGCAGCTATCATCTGATGGGCTGTATGCTCAGCGCGGCCAGCTGTAATAAGTGGTGGATGGACGATATCCTGGGCACCGGGGACTACGGGACGGAGCAGCAGGCCATCGGAAAACTGGGAGAGAATCATGTGTATTTCCTGCCCTATCTCATGGGAGAGCGCTCTCCCCATAATGATCCCAATGCCAGGGCGGTATTCCTGGGAATGACCATGGACACCACCAGGGCGGACATGACTCAGGCGGTCCTGGAAGGGGTGGCATTTGCCCTGCGGGATTCCCTGGAAGTGGCCAGATCCCTTGGAATTCAGCTGACCCGCACCAAGATCTGCGGCGGCGGCGCAAAGAGTCCTCTGTGGAAGAAGATTATCGCCAATGTATTGAATCTGAAGGTGGATGTACTGGAGAACGAGGAAGGGCCTTCCATGGGCGGAGCCATACTGGCGGCAGTGGCCTGCGGTGAGTACGAAAGTGTGGAAGAGGCTGCAGCAAAGATTGTGAAGGTAGTGGAGACCGTGGAGCCGGAAAGCGCACTGGTGGAGAAATACCAGGAAAGGTACAGACAGTTCAGGGAGATTTATCCTGCCTGCAGAGAACTCTTCCGGAAGAATGGGGAGTGTGTTTTGGAGGAGAACGGAAACTAAATGGGTGAAGCCTGGAAAAGCGGGGTACTGCTCCTGAGATGGGGAGCAGTACCCTGTTATCTTATCATGGCTCAAAGGGAAACGTGATTTTTGCGGCAAACTGATAATTACAGTCTCCTCGCTCCATTGTAGTTTCATACAGCAGATCATAGTCTGGAGTCACTGTGATGGTATTGCTGCCGGCAGGAGTATTTACCGTGATGGGAGCAAACAGATCCAACATATCGTTATTGAGCAGAAAGGTAACTTCTCCTGCAATGGAACATTCTTCCACATTGATGGAGTTTGTCTCTTTGTCGTAGGAGACAATGATTTTTCCTTCCATAATATGGCTGTCTGCCTGCAGCCAGTAAAAGCTCTCCCCGGTCCGTTTCTCTGCGCGCTGGGAAAGGTCCCATACCACTCTTTCAGGGAGAGGATTGCGGACATACTGTTCTATAAGCCTGATGGCATTGGTGTCTGTCTCAATGACGGAACTGTCTCCCGAGTCCAGCCATGCCGCGCTGTCTGCCATTACCGTCTGGTTTTCCACTGAGTTGTCGCGGAAATTATGTCCCTGCCCCTGATGAACATAGGTGTTATGTATATATCCGCCTCCCAGTTCTGCCTGGTACTCATCCAATAGTTTGCCGTATTGGGCCGTAACGGTATTTCTTTCATAGGCAGTGTCATTTTCGCCCACTTGAAGCTGTAAAGGCATATTGTACAGATTCCACAGGGGCAGTCCGTTGGGATGTCCGGCAGACATATTGGCTGAGGCAAAGCGATCGGGCATTTTGGACACAATGGCATATACTCCGTCTCCTCCTGCAGAAAAACCCGTCAGATAGACCCGATTGGGATCCACATCATAAAAGGCAATCATATTTTCTATAAGCCTGTCATAGAGAGGGTAGGATTCAGGGTTAAAGTGGCAGTCCCAGGTATCCCGTACTCCTCTTGGATTCACATAAATGCCATGCTCGACGCTGTTTTGGTAGTAGGTTGTCATGTGCACCCATTGGCTGTCGTTCAGATCAGGAGTGTCGCTCTGGCCGCCTCCATGAAGTGCGATAAAAAGCGGATAACCGGATTCGTCAGGCTCACCTTTGACAAAAAATCCGTATTTCATGGTAGCATCATCGAAGGTCATGGCACGGTTTTCGACTTCCTCTATTCTGGTCTTATCGGTTTTCACCTGATTCAGGTATTCATGCCAGATGTATTTTCGGGCATTTTCGATATCGTCATTGTCTTCCAGGGTATCCGGTTTCATATAGGGATTTGGCGCTTCACTTTCAGGAATGTCTTCCTCTGTGCTTTCCTCTTCAACGGAACTGTCCGTGTGGGAAATTTCATTGGATGCATTTTCGGATGAGGGTTGGGGGCTGTATTCCGCAGTATCGCTCTCTGCCGATTTTTCCGCACATGCTGCCAACAACAGGCAGAGGGGGAATGCCAGCATCAGTGTTCCCCTTTTCTTCATTATATCGTTCATTTTTGTATCCTCCTGCTAGAGCGAATTCTTTTTGGTATTTTGACAGAGCTTCTGCTTTATTGTGCGCTATTTTATAGGTTTTGTCAAGAACCGGAGTATTCAACACGGATTTTCCAAGTTATTCTGCCCTGGCATTGCAGGGACTGTGTGATGTAAGCATTTGTTGTGATGAAAAACCGCACCCTGAGGGCAAAAGCCCTGGGTGCGGTTTTTTGGCATTCATGCCAGTTTTTGCAGCTTGTCGCTGTGCTCCATGATAATGTTCTTCATGAGCGCATTATCAGCCTGAAGCGCTTCGTAGCCCTCTACGGAGTCTTTGTACCGGTTATAGGTTGAGAGGTAGCAGGCTTCGATTGTGTTCAGCCGGGGCATCATTACATTTTCCTGGAACAGTTTCATTTGAAGTATTTGGGTCTGGAGATCAGCTCTGACAGCCTGAATCTCAGCCTGCACGTCGGCTTTGACAGCCTGAATCTCAGCCTGCAGCTCGGCTTTGACAGCCTGAATCTCAGCCTGCAGGTCGGCTTTGACAGCCTGAATCTCAGCCTGCAGCTCGGCTTTGACGGCCTGAATCTCGGTTTTGACAGCTTGTATTTCGCCTTTCAGATTCTGTATCTCGTTTTTTATCGGTTGTATTTCTGCCTTCAATTTTACATCAAGCAACTGAGAAATTGCCAGCAGATCATCATTTGTCAATGCCATAATGATTCACCTCCTGCTTCCTGTTTTGCATATGTATGCACAGTGGTCTTTTGCGTATATAACTTCTGGAAATTTTTGTCTGACTGGAATATAGGAAAAGAAATAGCTAGACACTCCGATACACATGCTGTTTTGAAGGGCTAGGTTTAGCATACCATATACAGGCAGAATTGTCACTAAGTATTTTCAGGATATTCCTGGTTTCGACGGATTTCGATGTAACGGTTCAGACTGAAAGTTTCCAATTATCCTTCCAGGCAGGCAAACTAATCCATTGGGCTTTACAGAACCGGTCCCATTTCGTATACTGAATTTTGAAAAGGAGTAATCGGATCTACGGTTCTGATACGGCAGTGCGCAATCTCCTGACAGGTTATGCGGAGCGAATCCGGCAGCAGGATCAGGGAGTGCACCCTGTCTTTCAGCACGGGCATCTACAAAATTTAACCTTTTAAGCCTCGTGACTGCCTATCCATATCTTCGATAACAATATCATGGATTTCACCTAAAGATGCACAATATTCAAGAACTCTCCACGGTTCATTTGTATGAAAATGTATCTTTATCATTTCGTCATCACCAACCGCCAATAAACAATCTCCTTTAAACGTATTTGTAAAATATTCGCTTATAGTATCTTCGTCAAGATTTTCACCCTCAATTAATAACTGTGTGTCATATCTAAATTCTAACACTGTTTTCACCCTCCATAATATTACATTTTATCTATACTGATTATATCACAACCAACATCAAAAGTATATTACAATCAAGGGGAGACAGCCACAAAATTCTCTCTCCCCTTTTACCATTCTGTTCCCTGTCAGATAAATCTTTTTTGTTTACTCTTTCAAGTTATGTCTGTAGCTTTCACTCTTTAATAGACATATTTCTGCCCTGTTCCTGTGCAGGATTTTCGTCCTTAGAGACAGTAAGTTTTGAAGAGAATGGTAATTGCGCCGGGTTTTGCGGGGTGATATAATCATTTTGTGAACAGGCCTGTTTTAGGGCAGATTGTTCAGGAAAAGGGAACTTACAGTGAAGCAACAGCAGGGAGAGTGTATAATAATGAAGAAACGGCCTAACATTACAGGATTATGTCTGTGGATGCTTATTCTGTGTACAGGGTGCGCAGGCGGGGACGCAAACGAATTCGCAAACGAGTCCGCAGGTGAATTCGCAGGGGGAAATAGGGGAGCGGATTCCTCATTCCAAACGGAGACTGTCCCAGAATCCGGTTCGGAGGCAGAGAAGACGCAGACAGCGGAACTGACGGCAGAAGAGAGGAAACAATTTACGGATTTCGCAAATCAGGCGGAAAACAATGGATTTCTGCTGTCCCAATATGAACATGTGCGGGAGGCGGATCTGAACGAGATTCTGTACAACGGAGCGGGCATGGAGTCCAAGCCGCTTACGGAAGAGGAGCGGAAGGAATATGAAGAGGCCGCATTCCCTGTGGAAACGGATATAACCAGGCTGACAACGGAGCAGATAGAGTCGTTTCTGCAGCGCAGGGCAGGAATCGGTCTGGCGGATATGGCGGAGAAACCGGACTGGATTTACCTGGAGAAATCGGACAGCTATGTATTTCAACACGGAGATACCAATTTCTGTGCCTTTGTCTGTACCGGGGGAACGCGGACAGGAGAAGTTTATGAACTTCGTTTCAAGGCGGGCGGAGATTATGTTTCCGACTGTATTGTTACACTGGAGAAAAACGGTGATGAATACCGGTTCGTTTCCAATCGTTTTTTCGAAAACACGGATGACCTGAAGGAAATCCGGAAGATCCGGGAGCAGAGTTTTTCCCTGGAAATGGAAAGTTGGGGGGAAGTGGAATTTGTGTCCTATGAGCCGGATATCCTGGAGAATTTTCAGCAGGATGTGACCTTCAGCCTTGAACGGAAGGGCAAAGAAGCGTTCCTGCTTCCGGAAGTAAAAGACGGGAATGTAAGGGTGAATGACCGTTTTGACAGAGTTGACGCTGTAGCGTTTAAAGATTATGATCAGGACGGATACACGGATATTTTGATTGTCTGTACTTATGAGCAGGTAAGCGGAGAGAATGCGGGAGACGGGCATCAGGAAGTGCGGATATACAAGGGTGGGGAGGAGACTTTCCGCTACATGCATCAGCTGTGCTTTGCCCTGAATACAGAGGGAAAGAATCAAAGTATTTCCCAGGTGTTGGAGGAAATCCAGGAGGAGGCGCCTGATTTAAGCTCTCTGGATCAGGATATCCGCAGGCAGCTGGAGATATTTGCCGGGACAAAGGAGCAGTGGGTACCCCAGGATTACGATTCATTTGTCTTCGGATATACGGTGTGTGATCTGGACGGCGACGGCAGACTGGAGCTGTTGGTGCAGTTGATGGCGGGAACAGGTTTGTTTTCCGAGAATCATTTTTATCAGGTGGAAGATTCCGGCAGCGGGATAAAGGAACTGCCGCAGGAGCGGTATGACGGATTTTCCGAACTGGACATTGGAGTGAGCGGTTCCGGAGGAATGGCGTTTCGGGATGAGGAAGGCACAGTTTACTACATGGCTTCCGATAATACACGGAACGGATATGCCGAAAGCTTCTGCAGCGAAGGCGCTTATTATTTGAAGAATGGCTGCGTATACAGCATGGTATACAGAGGCCTGCACAGACAGGCCCAAAAGGAGGACTCCTGGACGGAAACCTGTTTTGACGCCCAGGGAAACGAGATCAGCCGGGAGGAGTGGGAAGGACTTCTTCAACGCTTCCTGGAGGGAAAAGAGGAAACTGCGTATCCAATTTCCTGGATATCCGCCTATCCGGAGGATGTGAGGAAAGCGTCCGGGGAGGAGATTCTGCGCGGCCTGGCGGAGTGCCTGTAAGGAGCGCGCTGTCCGCCGCAGGAAAAGCCCGGCGCAGAATTCCTCACCCTTTGCGGCGCTCAGTGAAAGGTATCCACACTGTAATCGTGATAGTGGAATCCGAACCACCGTCCCGGCATATCTCCGGGGAACCTGGGGGCTTCGTAAGTGAGGAAACGCCCGTCCACGGTCAGGGCTTCCGGCGTATGGCGGGCCGTGTGCTCCACCAGAAGCTTCCAGAGCCGGTTAAAGACCTGGGCATATTCCGGGGAACCGGACAGATCATGCCTCTCCTGGGGATCCCGGTTTAAGTCAAACAGCAGGGCATGGTTTCCCGTTGCGGAATAGACCAGTTTGATCTTCCGCTCCATAACGCAGAAGTTCCGGTTCAGGCTGTTTCCGAAGAATAATCTGTCTTCCTTCAGCCTGTCAGACTCCAGCAGGTTCTGCCCGGAAAGATTTTGGGGAGCAGAGAGTCCTGCCATGGCCAGGATGGTGGGATAGAGGTCAGCCAGGGTAACGGGGCGGTCTGTCCGCAGGTTATGGGGAATGCCGCGTCCCTGGGGAGGCATGATCAGCAGGGGCACATGGGCGCTTCCCTCGAAAAAGAGATTTTTCTGGGACATGTGGTGGTCTCCAAGCATCTCTCCGTGGTCCGAGGTGAAAATGATCCAGGTATTTCGAAACAGGTCATTTTCCCGCAGGGCGCCGAAGATGCGGCCCAACTGGTAGTCTACCTGGGTGATGCAGGCATAGTAAGCCCTGCGGCAGGCCTGGATCTGCTCAGGGCCCAGAAGGTGCATATTGGTATTTTCATAGGCGCCTGCCAGGAAGCCCTGAGGGGTGCTCTCCACTGTTTCCGACCAGTCGCCGGTGACAGGAGGGGGAAGGGGAATGCCGTCGTACAGCTCCCAGAAATTCCGGCAGGGGTCAAAAGGCGGGTGGGGCTTGGTGAAACTGGTCCAGAGAAAGAAAGGCCTGGTGGTGTCTCTGGTCTCCAGAAAGTCAATGGCTTCATCGGCGATCCAGGTGGTGATGCTGTCCTTTTCCTCCACAGTGGAGAGAACCGGCTCCATCTCGCATTCCCCTATGCCGTGGAGTTTGGGCCTGGCCTGGGAATGCTTTCCGTCGTATTCACGCATGTAGTCAAGGGGCAGACGCATGTGCTCGAAGCCGTAATGGGCCCTTGCGGGATCAAAGTGCATCTTTCCCTTGGCACAGGTCTGGTAACCCGCATCAGTGAGCACAGCGGGCAGAGTAGAACGGTTTTCCGTACATTTCTGCATGAATGCCGCATGGGTGCCGTTGGAGAAGACGCCGCTCTCGTAGCCCTCCGCCCCGGTCATGATGGTGGTGCGGGAGGGGACGCAGATGGGGCAGCCCGCGTAGCAGCCGGTGTAACTGGTGCCCATGGCAGCCATGTAGTTTAAATGAGGGGTAAAAATGCTCCGGTTTCCCCAGGCATTTACCGTGTCAAAACGCTGTTGGTCCGTGGTGATTAAGAGGATATTGTCCATGATGCTCTCCCTTTTCTTCCGCCTTTGTTCAATGGCCCTGAAGCAGCTTCCGGCGGAAACGATTGTTGACTTAAGTATATCAGAAAGACCGGGGAAAAGCTACCATGAGTATTCCTGAATGGGCAGTGCAGATTATGATTCCATATTGACGAGGCATGTGTACAGAAGTATAATATTGATATGACCAGAATTGCCAAGGAGCAGAAGCAGGTCAGTGGATTCTTGAAGTAAATAGGAAGGTGAAGGGGGCGCTGCCCCTGAACAAGAAAGAAGATGCAAATTCCTGCAGGGTTCCGGACAAAAGGGCCCTACAGGTTTTTGTGGTTTTCAGAACAAAGGAGCGGACAATTATGAAATTTGTTACATTCAACATCAGGTACGACTGCGGAGCGGACGGAGAAAATAATTTCGAGTTCAGAAAGCCGTTTATTCTGCGGAAAATCAGGGAAGAGCAGGCAGATATTATCTGTTTCCAGGAAGTTCTGCCTCATGTGGCCGTCTGGCTGAAGGAAAACCTTGACGGCTATTATGTGATCGGATGCGGGCGCAGCGAAGACCTGCGGGACGAACAGTCCGCAATTGCATACCGGAAAGACCGTATGAATTTGATGAAAATGGATACCTACTGGCTCTCCGGGACGCCCAATGTGCCGGGGTCACGGTATCCGGGCCAGAGCGTCTGTCCAAGAATCTGTACAGAGGCGGTATTTGAGGATCTGCAGACCGGGAAGGTTTTCCGGGTGGCAAACGCGCATCTGGACAATGAGGGAGAACTGGCCAGAAGGCAGGGGTTTGCGCAGATTCTGGACAAAGTGTCTGCGGATTCCTTTTTCGGTGATGTGCCTGTGATCGTTACAGGGGACTTTAACATGGAACCGGACTGGAAAGAGATGGAGGTACTGCAGGAATATCCCCAGTTTACCAATATCACGGAAAACATCGGTGTGACCTATCATGGTTTCTGGAAGGGAAACGGTCAGACCAGTATTGACTTTATGATTGTGAAAGGGGAGATCCGCTGTGACAGCCTGGTAAAATGGACAGATGAGGAAAACGGCCTGTATCTGTCGGATCATTACCCGGTATGCGGGGAGTTTTCCTTCGGCAGTTAGAGAGTAATCCTTAGAGAGGAGAAAAATCAAAAATGAGAGTACTTATGTTTGACATCGACACACTGCGGGCGGACCACATGGGCTGCTATGGCTACGGTCGGGATACCACCCCGGTGATGGACGAGATTGCAAGTGAGGGAGTGCGGTTTGACGATTATTACTGCCCCAACGCGCCCTGCCTGCCTTCCCGGGCATCCATGATCAGCGGGCAGTACGGGATTCACAACGGAGTGGTGGGCCATGGGGGAACGGCTGCGGATATGCGTCTCCAGGGCAGAAACAGGAGTTTTACGGATGAAATTTCGGAAAACGGTCTGTTTATGCAGTTCCGGCGTGCAGGGATGCATACGGTGTCCTTTTCCACCTTTGCGGAGCGCCACAGCGCCTGGTGGTTTAACGCAGGCTTCAACGAGTGCGTCAACGTGGGGCGGAGAGGCGGCGAATCAGCGGAGATGGTGACGCCCAGGGTGCTGGAATGGCTGGAAAAGAACGGAAAAGAAGATAACTGGATGATGCATGTACATTATTGGGATCCCCACACCCCTTACCGTACACCGGCTGATTACGAAAGTCCCCTGGCAGGCACGGAAATGCCGGACGACTGGATCACGGAGGAGATTTTCGGGGAACATTTGCTGCATATAGGACCCCACGGCGCCAACGAGATCAACATGTGGAACGACGATCATTTTGCCCAGTGGCCCAAGCATCCCGGCAGCCTGAAGACATTGGAGGAGGCGAAGCGCTTCCTGAATGCCTATGACGACGGGATCCGGTATACGGACGACAATATCGGCAGAATTATCGGTTGGCTGAAGGAAAACGGACTTTATGACGATGACCTGGCCATCATCATCACTGCGGACCATGGGGAAGATCTGGGAGAATTCGGCGTGTACGCGGAACATGGGTTTGCTGACGATCCGGTGTGCCGCATTCCCCTGATTGTACGCTGGCCCGGAATCCGGAAAGGCGCGGTGGTAAAGGGCTTCCATGACAATACGGACCTGGCCCCCACTGTACAGGAGCTTCTGGGTACATCCCTTGTGACCTGGGATAACTTCCGCTATGACGGCGTATCCTTTGTCAAAGCGCTGAAGGACGGCACGGACTGCTCCAAACCCTATGCCGTGCTGACCCAGTGTGCTCATGTGTGCCAGAGAAGCGTGCGGTTTGACGATTATATTTATATCCGCACCATCCACGGAGGCGGACACATTCTGCCCAGAGAGATGCTGTTCCATGTGAAAGATGATCCTCATGAGCTGCATAATCTGGCCCAGGAGAGACCGGATTTGTGCGCAAAAGGAGCGAAGATGATTCTGGACTGGACGGACAGTATGATGGAGACCTCCTGTTCCGATGCCGATCCCATGTGGACAGTGATGCGGGAAGGCGGACCGGAGCACTGCAGAGGCGCTCTGCAGGGATATATGGAGCGCATCAAGGGTACACCCCGGGAGTACGGAATTGAGCTGCTGCAGGAGCAGTATAAGGATTTTCTGTAAATACAATACGGGAGTTCTCTCATAAAAGAGGGAACTCCCGTTGCTTTTACAGCACCTTGGCCAGGAACTCCCGGGTTCTGGGCTGCTTCGGGGCGGAAAAAATTTCCTCCGGCGTACCTTCTTCCACGATTTTGCCGTCTGCCATGAAAATTACCCGGTCCGCCATCTCTCTGGCAAAGCCCATCTCATGGGTGACCACCACCATGGTCATGCCTTCTCTGGCCAGTTCCTTCATTACTTCCAGAACCTCCCCTACCATCTCCGGGTCCAAAGCGGAGGTGGGCTCATCAAACAGCATTACCTCCGGATCCATGCAGAGAGCCCGGACAATGGCTATACGCTGTTTCTGGCCGCCGGAGAGCTGACTGGGGTAGGCATCCGCCCGGTCTGCCAGTCCCACCCGTTCCAACAAGGCCCTTGCCTGGGTTTCCGCGTCGGCCTGGGATTTTTTCAGCAGCTTCATGGGAGCCAGGGTCATGTTTTTCAGAATGGTCATATGAGGAAACAGGTTAAAGTGCTGAAATACCATTCCCATTTTCTGTCGGTGGATATTGATGTTGGTCTTTTTGTCCGTGATATCCGTGCCCTCGAAGAGAATCTGCCCTCCGGTGGGAACTTCCAGGAGATTCAGACACCGCAGGAAGGTGGACTTTCCGGAGCCGGAGGGCCCGATCACCACCACCACTTCCCCCTTGTGGATGTCCAGGGACACACCGTCCAGGGCGTGGATGTCTCCCTCCTTAAAATGCTTCTGTACATTTTTTGATGTAATGATTGTATCAGCGCTCACTGCTTCTCAGCCTCCTTTCCAGTCTTCCCACCAGGAAGGTGAAGAACATTACCAGGATCAGGTAGATTAAAGCGGACATCAGCAGCGGGAACAGGTAATCGTAACAGTTGCCGCCGATAATATTGCCGGCGTAGGTAACATCCGTCAGGCCAACATAGCCGGCCACTGCGGTTTCCTTCAGCAGGACAATAAATTCATTTGCCAGGGTGGGCAGCACGGCCTTGAACGCCTGGGGCAGGATGATGTACCTCATGGTGGACACATAGCCGAAGCCAAGACTGCGTCCCGCCTCCATCTGGCCTGCGTCAATGGACATAATGCCGCCCCGGATGATCTCAGCCACATAGGCCCCGGAATTGATGCCGAAGGAAATGGCGCCTACCATGACCTTGTTCCTGCTGGAGGCGAAGATGACGAAATACATGATCATCAGCTGCACCACCATGGGCGTGCCCCGGATCACGGTCAGGTACACCTTGGCCAGAGCGTTCAGGAAACCCAGAAAAAACTTGCCGGGTCCCTGCATTTCCGTGTGGTTTTTGTCCCAGGAGACCCGCACCAGGGAGATCACCACCCCCAGAACCACGCCGATCAGCAGCGCCAGAAGGGTCAGCAGCAGGGTATTGCCCAGACCTTTTATGTACATTTGGTATCTGTCATCGAAGACGAAGCTCTTGTAGATATCGTATCCGATGTCGTTCAGCCATTCGGGGCCGTTCTGTATCCAGTCCGGTGCCACCAGGGGCCAGTTTTGTGAGGCGGATGGTCTCATGGGTCGTTCTCCTTTTTCTCGTTAATGTATCTGTGGGCTGCAGCCTGTTCAGCGCCTGCCAATTGATTTCCAATGGGAATTCATTTCCAGGAAATACATTCCTGTGGGAATACAGCACATAACCCCGCCGGGAACGACGGGGTATGTGACATTCGCTGCTTTGCAGACAGGGTATAACTTTGTCAGCGGCAGTTTTGCCTGGGGCGCTGATGGCTCCATTTTGATGTTTTGCAGGTTTGATTATTCTGCGGTAATATACTTGTCGATGATGCCCTGTACGGTGCCGTCGGCAATCAGCTCCTGCAGAGCGGTATTTACTGCCTCATAGAGGGCGGTGTTGTCCTTGCTCATGGCAGCGGCATAATCCTCGGTGATATATTCGGTATCCAGGATCTTCAGGCCTTCCACCTCAGCTACGAAAGCCTTGGCAGGCTCGTTGTCGATGACCACACAGTCCACCTTGCCTGTCTTCAGGGCCTGCACGGCGTCAGCGCCCTTGCTGTAGCGGTCGATGGTGCCCAGATTCTTCTTCTCGATATCGTCTGTGGTGTAAATATCGCCTGTGGTATTGCGCTGCACGCCGATCACATGACTTGCGCCTTCCGCAAACAGATCGTCTGCGCTTGTGATGTCGCTGTCCTCATTGACGATGATCACCTGTACGCCTGTGGCATAGCTCACGGTGAAATCCACTTCCTCCTGACGGTCAGGGGTAACGGTCATGCCTGCCAGGCCGAGATCAGCCTTTCCGCCTTTTACTGCCTCGGTGATGGAGTCAAACTCCATGTCGTCGATCTGCAGTTCCAGGCCCAGTTTTCCGGCAATGGCGGCTGCGATCTCCGCGTCGATGCCTACAACCTGTCCGCCTTCCACATATTCATAAGGCGGGAATGCCGCATTGGTAGCCATGGTGAGCTTTCCTTCCACGGCGGTGGTAAAGCCTTCTGCTTCGCCGGAAGCGTCAGAGCCGTCCGTCGCATCGGAACTGTCGGAAGCCTCGGAGCCATCCGCTGCGTCAGAACTGTCGGAAGCCTGGGAGCTATCCGCCGCGTCGGAACTGTCGGAAGCCTCGGAGCCATCTGCTGTATCTGAGCTGCTCTCTGCGGAGCTGCTGTCCTGGCTTGAATTGTCATTGCTGGTGGGTGTGCTGCCGCAGGCTGCCATGGACAGGGCCACAACGGAAGCAAGTAGCAGTGCTGTCAGTTTTTTCATTTTCATAATAGTATCCTCCCTAATGATAACAATTGCGTCCTGCCAGAGACGCCGGCCGGCCGGATATCGGACTGCCTCTGTAGAACAAAGCCGATACTAGCACTTCGTGCATAAAATGTCAATGGCTTTCCAAAAAAAATCACGGAAAGTTTAGAAAAAATGCATATTCATTAAAAATATACATGATTTTGTGAATAAATTATGATTTTATGAGTATTTTTCTATGATGTCCTTGATATCCTGCATTTTGGCATCAAGAACGGAACTCAGCCGGGCGCATTCATAAAGCCTCGCTTCGGTCTTTTCCATTAGTTCAGGAGACAGGTTCTTTTTATAACGGAGCTGGTGTTCCAGGTTTGCCCAGAATTCCATGGCAATGGTGCGGAGCTGCACTTCCACCTTCATAAGCTTCTTTTCATTCTGAAGAAAAATGGGAACCTCTACAATGAGATGCAGGCTTCTGTACCCGTTTTTCTTTGGATTTTTGATATAATCCTTCTGCTCGATGAGACGGATATCATCCTGCTGCAGAAGGCAGTCCGCAAGCATATAGATATCGTCCGTAAAGGAGCAGATGACGCGCACACCTGCAATGTCAAAGATATTTCCCTCAATGGCTTCCAGGGTAAACGGCAGGTTTTTCCGAACTAATTTGCCAAGGATGCTGTCAGGGGATTTCAGCCGGTTTTGGATGGTATCAATGGGGTTGCGGTCATGCTGCAGGGAAAAACGCTCATTCAGAACCCGGAATTTTGTTTCTACCTCCATAATGGCGCAGCGGTAACAGGACATCAGGTCCCTGGAGGCGGCAATGATCTCCTGGAAAACCCGGATGGAACCGGCATCCAGAGTATTCGGCAGTTTATCCTGAAGGGCAATCGGTGCAGTATTGTTCATGGGAAAATTTCCTTTCTTACGTTTTCTTCACTTTACACTTCTTTTTGGTCCGGGTCAAGCAGCCCGGGCGTTTGTTTATTCTTTTTAGAAAAAGTTTTAAAAGCATGTTACATCTTTATGAAATCTTTATGGCATAATTTGTAAAATTTATGCACACATGGTATAATGATTCTGCTGACGCAGAATTCAAGCCAGCTTGCGCTGTCTTGCCATCGCTTTGCGATGCATTATACTTTAGCCATGGTTTGAAAATCAAATGGCTGCTCCGCAGCCGCTTAATTTTCTTCACACAAGGTATAATGATTCTGCTGACGCAGAATTCAAGCCAGCTTGCGCTGTCTTGCCATCGCTTTGCGATGCATTATACTTTAGCCATGGTTTGAAAATCAAATGGCTGCTCCGCAGCCGCTTAATTTTCTTCACACAAGGTATAATGATTCTGCTGACGCAGGATGGCATCGTGCCAGTTTTTAAAATATGGATGATTATTACGGGATAATAAAGAAGACCACAGGAGGTTTCAAAATGGAAAAATTGCTGCTGAAAGCCTGCCAGAACGGGCAGAAAGGCGTGGCTGCCGCATTTCTGAAAAAGGACGGTATCAATGTCAACGGAGTGGACGAAAGCGGGCAGGCTCCCATTCATTATGCATGCCAGAAGGGCTACAGGGATATCGTAAAAATGCTGTTGGACAAAGGGGCGGATGTAAACCTGGTTTCCAATGCCAGCGTTACGCCGCTGCATCTGGCAGCCAGATCCGGAAATAAGGAGATTCTGGGAATGTTGGTGGACGCGGGGGCGGACATTAATGCTGCGGACAAACAGGGAAAGAGCGTGGTGGTATACGGTGTGGAGGCCGGAAAAGTGGATGCCGTGAAGCATCTGGTATCTTTGGGGGCGGACGTGAGTATAAAAGACAATACAGGCCGCACCGCATTGGACTATGCCACGGCGTTGGGTCTGACCCGGCTTTTGGAAGATTTGTCTGCAGAAGGGATTCAGGGGACGGATTCCTGTGGCAATACGGCACTGCACCAATCCTGCTACAACGGACAGAGTGAGGTGGTGAAGGCCCTGCTGGCGGCAGGGGACGCAGACCTTAACGCCACCAATGACGAAGGGATGACACCGCTTTGTCTTGCCGTTATGCAGAATAATCTTTTGATCACGGAGCTTCTTCTGGACGCCGGGGCAGATGCCAATGTCAGGGACAATCAGGGGGATGCCCCACTGCACCTTGCCGCGGAAAATGAGAATGAATATATTATAAAGAAGCTCCTGGCTCATGAGGCAGGCATCAACGAACGGAACGGGGACGGGGAAACCGCTCTGATCATAGCTGCCAGGGAAGGAAGTAATTACATTGTGGGAGTCCTGTTGGAGAACGGCGCAGATTATACCTGCGCGGATATGGAAGAACATACGGCGCTCTATTATGCTACCGAGGCAGGAAGCAATGACATTGTGGAGAAGCTGATTATGGCAGGGGCAGAGGAATAGAAAGAGCCTGAAGGGAAGAAGGAGTCATGCGAATGGACAGCAGAGAACTGACAAAAACATTAACGGAATATAGTAAATGGAACAGGGCAAAGTGCGTTCCCTGGTGGGATGCAGACCGGGAGAATCCCATGTTCAGGTACAGCTTCCTTACGCGGGAGGAGGAGAGCGCAGTGGAGGAGGCCGTGGAAAACTGCAATCCGGAGGAGCTGTCCGCAGCAGAAGAATATATGGGGCTGACTCCCTTTCACCTGTTGGTCTGGTGCGGCCTGAAGGAAGCAGCGGAATGTGCATTAAAGAAGGGCGTGGAGCCGGACATTCCCGGAACGGGAGCCTGCATGGGGGTGACGCCCCTGATGGCAGCCTGCAGCCAGGGAAATGAGGAAATGGTCAGACTTCTGTTGGACAGCGGCGCCGGTGGCGGCCTGACGGATGCAGAAGGAAGAAATGCCTGGCACTATCTGGCAGGCGCCCGTATCCATAAGGAGCTGCTTCCTTCCATGGAAAGCAGGAGGCACAGTCTGATGCAGCGCAGGGCCATAACGGGCCTGCTTTCCGGGGATATCAATGCAAAGGACCTGGAAGGACTGAGTCCCTTTGAATTCCTGATCAGGGGAGAAAGCGGTGATCTTTCCTGGGCATTGGCAGAGGAATATATCCGCAAAGGGGCAGATGTGCGCATTCTGGACCAGGATGGGAATTCCCTTCTTATGAGGGCGGTGGAGAAGAATCATTTTGCAGCCGCGCTTGCGCTTATGGAGGCGGATGCCGGACTGGTAAATCTGCCCAACAGGGAGGGAACCACACCCCTGCACCTGGCGGCCTATTACAGGATTGAACTGTGTATGGCGCTTTTGGACAGGAAAGCGGATAAAGATGCCGCGGACGGAAGCGGAAAGACCCCCAGGGACGTGGCATTGGAGAGAGGGGATAACGATTACAGACAGCTATTCACATCCGGCAGGGTAAAGCTGGATACCCTGAGCAGATTTACAGCCAATGCGTTTGCAGGGGCAGGTGAGGAGAAGGACAGATTGGCCATGGGCCTCTATCTGGCGGGAAAGCTGATCCGGGAAGTGGATCCGGATGATGATGAAGAGATGGGACTGCTGCAGGGTATTCTGTACAATGCCCTGACCGGAGACGAGGAGTGCCGTGTACTGGAGCTTATGGTGAAGGGGGGAATTGACCTGACTGCGCCCATTCACAGAGGGGGATCGGTGGAGTGTATCCGGGACAGCTGCCTTACCGGAAACGCCGGAGTTAAGGCCATCCGAAAGCTGACGGAACTGGGAATGGACATGAACGAGGCCCTGATCAGGGGGAGAACACCTGCAAATATCGTGGCATCCAAACAGGAGCGGACGATGTTCGGTTCTAAAAAGGACGATTATTTTGAGGAGGCTGCAAAGCTCTTTTCCAGAGAGTCCATGGAACAGGTTGACAATGGGGGAACCACTGCGGTGCATGAGGCTGCAAGGTGGAATCATGTGGAAATGCTGAAGGTCATGATCGGGAAGGGCGTGAATGTGAACCTGACGCAGGATGCTCCTGCCGACGCGGGCAGCACGCCCCTGCACCTGGCCTGCGCCGCAGGCAATGGGGACGCGGCAGCTCTTTTGATGAGGTCCGGGGCTGACGATACGATTCTGAATGTGAAGGGAGAGACCGCGGCCCATCTGGCACTGACGAAGAGGGTGTTCGGCGGAGATATGCCCCTGAAGGACAGGGTAAAGGTTCTGGATGCCCTGGAGCATGTGGACATACCCGGTCAGGGCGGATGGACTCCCCTGATGCAGATGCTGCGGCAGCTTGATCTCAATGCGAAGACAGAGATCCTTCCCCTGCTTTTGGACAAGGGGGTGGATGTAAACCGGAAAGACGAAAGAGGCAGCACTGCGCTGATGGTGGCCATGGACAATCAGGGACATAAGGGAGTTGCCAGAGAACTGGTCCGGGCCGGAGCGGACGTAAACGCAGAAAACAAAAACGGCAGTACTGCGCTGCATCTGGCGCTGAGATGGGGCGATCAGGAATCCGCCATTTTCCTGATCAAAAAGGGAGCAGACTACAATCATGCTGACAACGCGGGTGTCACTCCGGCGCAGATCGCTGCGGAGAAGGGCTATGACACAGTGTTGGATCTGATGATGAATCTTGAGTAATATTACAGGAAGGAAGAAGGGAATAGAGACAGGATGATTCAATATCGCAGAATAAAAAGGGAAGAAATAGACCGTGGGCTGTTTGCGCAGTTTATTCGTCACCAGGAGGTGACGGACTGCTGGCGGCGGGAAAAGGGCGAGTGGGTCATCAGGAAGGACCCCTTTACAGACGACTGGTCGGAGGCGGATTATGAGAAACTGATTGCCTGTTTAAAAGAGACCCTGGATACGGGAGGTTTTGTGATGGGGGCATTTCAGGAGGGGAATCTGAAGGGATTTGCCTCTGTGGAGGCGGCCTTGTTCGGCGGGGAGCAGGGCTATCTGGACCTCTCCTCCATTCATGTGTCTGAAGATATGCGGGGGAAGGGGATGGGGAAAACCCTGTTTCTGGAGGCCGCGGACTGGGCCAGAGCGCGGGGCGGGCGGAAATTATATATATCCGCCCATTCCGCAGTGGAGAGCCAGAGCTTTTACCGGGCCATGGGCTGCGTGGAGGCAGAGGTTTACCACCAGGGTCATGTGGAAGAAGAACCCTATGACTGCCAGCTGGAATGCCTCCTGTGACCCACAGCCGATGGGGGGCAGCCCGTTTTCCTAACCTGAGACGGAAGGCAGACTGCCCAGATTATTGTCGTCTGAGTTATCGGGGATGGATTTCAGATATTCCGTATCACCCCGGTGGGCCACGCCCACGCCCTTGATATCGCCGGCTTTTGCCATTTTGACGCCCTCCTCCTTGCTGACTGTGGAGCCGTCGGAAAGCTGATAGCCGTCAATTTTTCCGCTGTGCTTTACCAGGCCCACGATTTCCCGGGCATCTGACTTGGCCCGGGGAATCTGATCCAATGTATTCTGGGCCAGCGCGGCGGTGAGATTTGTGTTATCCTTGTTGTTTTTCATATAACTGCCTTTCTTTGGTCAATTTGCTGTTATTCTTTGGTTTCAGGCATAGTTTTGCCTGCTGCAGGGGAAAAATACCTGTCAAACTTAACCAGGGGAAAGCGTCCGGAAAAATTTCCGCAAAAGCTATGGAAAAAAGGAGCAAAAAGCACTATAATTAAGAAAGAATCAGGCACTGCAGGAACCGCTTTGGAAATCCTGTAAAAATATAATTTACCAGATCAGGAGGGTTATGACATGAACAATCTGCCACAGATAAAAATCGGCATTGTGGCCGTAAGCCGGGACTGCTTCCCGGAGAGTCTGTCCGTGAACAGAAGGAAGGCGCTGATGGAGGCTTACACTGCAAAGTACGGTACGGACAGTGTATATGAGTGTCCCGTATGCATCGTGGAGAGCGAGATCCATATGGTACAGGCTCTGGAGGACATCAGGGCCAACGGCTGCAATGCGCTGTGCGTATACCTTGGAAATTTTGGACCGGAAATATCGGAGACGCTTCTGGCAAAGCATTTTGACGGACCTGCCATGTACATCGCAGCCGCGGAGGAAAGCCAGAATGATCTGGTGGGCGGCCGGGGCGATGCCTACTGCGGCATGCTGAATGCCAGCTATAATCTGAAGCTGCGCAACGTAAAGGCGTATATTCCCGAGAATCCTGTGGGCACTGCCGGAGAGTGCGCAGACAGAATCCATGAGTTTATTCCCATTGCAAGGGCCATCGTGGGTCTGGGCAGTCTGAAGATTATTTCCTTTGGTCCCCGTCCCCTGAATTTCCTGGCCTGCAATGCGCCAATCAAACAGCTTTACAATCTGGGAGTGGAGATCGAGGAGAACTCCGAGCTTGACCTGTTTGAGGCTTTTAAAAAGCATGAGGGAGACGAGAGAATTCCCGCCAAGGTCAGGGAAATGGAAGAGGAGCTTGGGGCGGGCAACAAGAAGCCCGAGATTCTGCCGAAACTGGCTCAGTATGAGCTGACTTTGCTTGACTGGATTGAGGCGCATAAGGGTTACCGCAAGTATGTGGCCATAGCCGGAAAATGCTGGCCTGCTTTCCAGACCCAGTTCGGTTTTGTTCCCTGCTATGTAAACAGCCGTCTGACAGGCATGGGCATCCCGGTGTCCTGTGAAGTGGATATCTACGGCTGCCTGAGCGAGTTCATTGGCACCTGTGTCAGCGAGGATATCGTGACTTTGCTGGATATCAACAATACCGTGCCCGGCGATATGTATGAGGAGGCCATCAGCGGAAAATTTGCCTATACCCACAACGATACCTTTATGGGCTTCCACTGCGGCAATACCAATACGAAGAAGCTGTCTTCCTGCAGCATGAAGTACCAGATGATCATGGCCAGAGCCCTTCCCGAGGAAGTGACCCAGGGTACCCTGGAGGGCGACATTGTGCCCGGGGACATCACCTTCTACCGCCTGCAGTCCACAGCGGACAATAAGCTCAGGGCCTATATTGCCCAGGGAGAGGTGCTTCCGGTTGCCACCAGATCCTTCGGGGGCATCGGCGTGTTTGCCATTCCTGAGATGGGGCGTTTCTACCGCCATGTGCTCATTGAGAAGAATTATCCTCATCACGGCGCAGTGGCTTTCGGACATTTCGGAAAGGCTTTATATGAGGTATTCAAGTACATCGGCGTGCCTGTGGAGGATTTGAATTACAACCAGCCCAAGGGCGTGCTGTATCCTACGGAGAATCCGTTTGCATAAAAGAAGGGAAAATACCGGCAGGGCTGCTTCGGCGGCCCTGTTTTTGTGGGCAGTCAGTTCAGTGCGGATATGTGTTTTCCAAAATCCGGGGCGGTGGGAGGGGAAAACAAATACAAAAAGGCAGGTAAGAATACCCGCCTCATGCAGTCTGAAACAATGGATGGAAATTATTCTGCGCCTTCGTCAGAATCTGCAGCCACAGCTGAAACCACACTGGAAACCACAGCTATTACCACTGCAATCAGTATAATGAGCAAACCGCCGCCTAATACAACAAACATAGATAATTACCTCCCTGAAGAAAATCTTGTGCCCGTCAGATTCAGTATAGCATGTATGCGGGAAAATCTCAACTGGTTAAAGAATTTTTTTGGAGAATAATGGTTGTACCCGGGCTTTGTTTTTGGTATTATCTTATTGATACGGTTATTGGAAAGGTTTCAGGGGCGTTTTGGGCAAAGGCCCGGGGCGCTGTGGCGGGGGAGACGGATGATTACCATATCTCTTTGTATGATTGTGAAAAACGAGGAAAAAAGGCTGAAGCGGTGCCTTGACAGTTTGGCGGGGCTGATGGATGAAATCATTATTGCTGATACAGGTTCCACGGATGCCACGAAGGAAATAGCCAGGCAGTACACGGAGCAGGTCTACGATCTGCCCTGGACGGATGATTTCAGCGAGGCCAGGAATGATGTGTTTTCCAGGGCCACCAGGGAATATATATATTCTGCGGATGCCGATGAAGTCCTGTCGCCGGAGAACCGGGAGCGGTTCCGGATATTGAAGGAAACTCTGCTGCCGGAGATTGAGATTGTGCAGATGAAGTATTCCAATCAGCTGCAGTTCGGCACGGTTTACAATTTTGATGAGGAATACCGCCCAAAGCTGTTTAAGAGAAAAAGGGAATTTGTCTGGGAAGGTCCCATTCATGAGACGATACGCCTGATGCCCGTGATATATGACAGCGATATAGTCATAACGCATCTGCCCGGGGAAAACCATGGAAAGAGGGATCTGGCCAATTTTTACAGGCACTGCGCGGCAGGATACCGTCTGCCCGGAAGGCTGCACGGTCTCTATGCCCGGGAATTAATGCTGGCAGGGGATGCGGAGGATTTTGCCCGGGCTGCAGAGTTTTTCATGGCATCTGCGCAGGACAATGACCGGGACGGAGAGGAACTGGCCCAGGCCTGCTGTGTGGTGGCAAAGGCTGCCAGACTGGCCGGGGATACGGTGAACTTTTTTAAATACAGCTCCAAAGTGATCGCACAGGAAGCCTGTTCGGAGATTTGCTGCGAGATGGGCCATTTTTATGCGGAGAGGGAAGACTGGGAGGAGGCAGCCGTGTGGTTTTACAATGCGGTTTACGAGACACAGCCGATACTGAATCTTCATGCAGGAGGCAGGGAAGGCCTGGAAGGGCTGATTCTCTGTTATGAGGAGCTTGCCTGTCCGGAACAGGCGCAGATCTACCGGGAGGAGCTTGCGGCGCGGTGTCCCGGGGAGAGTACATCCGGGGCAGAAGAGAAAGGCGAAGAGCGCGTCTGCAGTGAGGATGGCGTGGGGGACGTACTCCGGGCAGAAGCGGAAGCGTAGCGGCGAACGGGCAGGGGCCTGGCGCAGCCTGAAATCCAGACAGGACAGAAAGCGGAAGAAAGGCGGGGAAAGTACCGTGAAATGGGAGGAAAATGTACGGAAAACAGTGCCATATGTGGCAGGGGAACAGCCGCGTAAGGCAGGTATCATTAAATTAAATACAAATGAATGTCCATACCCTCCGGCTCCGGGGGTGGAAAAGGCGGCGGCCCGGACAGACTGGCAGGCGCTGCGTCTGTACCCGGATTCCAGGACCACCATTCTGACGGAGGCTTTGGCAGAATACTATCATGTGAGTCCCGGGCAGGTGTTTGTGGGCGTGGGCTCCGATGATGTGCTGTCTCTGGCATTTATGACCTTTTTTAACAGCAGCAGGCCCATTCTGTTTCCGGATGTCACCTATTCTTTTTATGATGTCTGGGCAGAGCTTCACAGGATTCCCTACAGAACATGTGCATTGGACAATGACTGGCATATATGCCCGAAAGACTACATGCAGCCTAACGGAGGCATTATCTTTCCCAATCCCAATGCGCCCACAGGGGTGTGGGAGGCGCTTGGTACCGTGGAGGAGATTGTCAGGAACAACCGGGATGTGGTGGTAATCGTGGACGAAGCCTATGTGGATTTCGGCGGAAAATCCGCATTGTCTCTTTTGGAAAAATATGATAATCTTCTGGTGGTGCAGACTTTTTCAAAATCCAGGTCCATGGCTGGACTGCGGATCGGGTTCTGCATCGGCAGTGAGAAGCTGATCCGGTACTTAAATGATGTAAAGTTTTCATTTAACTCCTATACCATGAACCTGCCCGCGCAGCTGCTGGGGGTGGAGGCTGTGAGGGATGACGGATACTTCAGGGAAATAACAGGAAAGATAATAACCACAAGGGAGAGAGTGAAAAAGGAGCTGAGGAAGCTGGGATTTTCTTTTCCGGATTCCCTGGCCAACTTTATCTTTGCATCCCATGAGGTAATCCCGGCGCAGCAGATTTACCAGGCGCTCAGGGAGGCGGATATCTATGTGCGTTACTGGAACAAACCCAGAATATCCGAATATCTGCGGATTACGGTGGGCACAGAGGAACAGATGGACAGACTTCTTGCATTCCTGGAGGAGTATGTGGGAAAATACCGGTAAGGGGCCTGCGGTCCGGAGGCAGGCGGCATTGTCAGGAAAATGGACAGCGGAATCCGGCGGTTGTCAAAAACGAGATTAAGGAGAGTAGTTATGATTAAAAGTTTTTTTAAGGGTGTGGTAATCGGCATTGCAAATATTGTTCCCGGGGTCAGCGGGGGCACCATGATGGTTTCCATGGGAATTTATGACAAACTGATCCACTGTATAACACATCTGTTCAGCGAGTTCAAAAAAAGCGTTCTTTTTCTTCTGCCCATTGCGGTGGGAATGCTTGCTGCCATTGCAGGAAGTTCTTTCGGGCTGACTTATCTGTTTGAGAATTTTCCCATTCAGACCAATCTGTTGTTTGTGGGACTGATTCTGGGCGGACTTCCCGCTATCTGGAAGAAGGTAAAGGGAAACGGCATCAAAACGGGACATCTGGCGGCATGCATTCTTTTCTTTGCTTTGGTGGTGGGCATGGCCGTCATGGGGGAATCCGAAGGACAGGCAGCAGATCTGTCCTTTGGGGTTGTCAATGTGATCAAACTGGTGGGTGTCGGGGTTATCACCTCTGCAACCATGGTCATTCCCGGAGTCAGCGGTTCCATGGTGCTGATGCTGATGGGATTCTACTATCCGGTGCTGAATGCGGTGAAGGACTTCTTTACGGCTCTTGCGGCTTTTGACATGGATGGGATTATCACCGGCTGCGGAATTCTGATTCCCTTTGGCATCGGCGTGGTGGCAGGAATTTTCGGCATTGCAAAGCTGGTGGAAATCATTTTTGAGAAATTTCCTCTCTATGCATACTGGGGGATTATCGGCCTTATCGTTTCCTCGCCCATAGCCATTCTGCTGATGGGAACCTTCCCTGCGCTGACTGCGCTGAGCGCGCTGACAGGCGTTGTGGCCCTGGCGGCAGGAATCGTCATTGCCATGAAGTTGGGAGAGTAACGCGGGGAAGCTGAGCCGCTGCGTAAATTTCGGCCAGGAGGTTGGAACATGAAAATTTATCAGGACTTTGCAGAAGTTTATGACCAGTTCATGGACAATACCCCTTATGAACTCTGGGGAGAACGTCTGGAACAGCTGATCCGGAAATACGGAGTGTCCAGGCCGGAACGGGATGCGGAAGATCTGTTGGAATCCGAGCGGAATCTGGTGGTTGACCTGGGCTGTGGTACCGGAACCCTGACGGAACTTATGTACCGGAAGGGGTATGATATGATCGGGGTGGATGTCTCGGAATCCATGCTGAACATTGCCATGGAGAAGAAGGCTGCAAGCGGATCTGAAATTCTGTATCTGCAGCAGGATATGAGGGAACTGGAACTCTACAGCACTGTGGGCACTGTTTTCAGCGTGTGTGATTCCGTCAATTATCTTCTGGAGGAGGATGAACTGCTGGAGCTGTTTACAGCGGTAAACACATATCTTTTTCCGGGTGGAGTATTTATTTTTGATTTTAACACTGACTTTAAATACCGTGAAATCATCGGGGATACCGTAATCGCAGAAAACAGGGAGGACTGCAGCTTTATCTGGGAGAACTTCTACAACCCGGAGGAGGAGATTAACGAGTATGATCTCACTGTGTTTGTGCGGGACAGCGGAGACCGGTTCCGGAGATTTACGGAAACCCATTTTCAGCGGGGATATACGGT
Organism: uncultured Lachnospiraceae bacterium; assembly: GCA_947367855.1. GTDB lineage: Bacteria > Bacillota > Clostridia > Lachnospirales > Lachnospiraceae > Acetatifactor. The sequence continues at coordinate 46,497 of CANBFE010000025.1, forward strand.
GGAGAAGATGACCTGCCTGGTGCAGCAGGCGGGTATGGAGATTCTGGAAGTCACGGATGCGGATACGGGAGGACCTGTTACGGATAGAAGTCAGCGTGTTTACATTGTGGCAGGAGAATCGGGTAAGACACAGGGCGAAACAGGTTTCGCGGAAAAGAGGTAGCCATGTCAGACTATATTGTACGGGCCACCGGGGCGGGAGCCCAGGTCCGGGCCTTTGCCTGTACCACCAGGAATACGGTGGAAACGGCAAGACAACATCATAATACAAGCCCTGTGGTCACTGCGGCCCTGGGGCGCCTTTTAAGCGCAGGCGCCATGATGGGCAGCATGCTGAAGGGGGAGGAAGACCTGCTGACGCTTCAGATCAAGGGAGACGGTCCTGTGCAGGGACTGATGGTGACAGCGGATGCAAAGGGGAATGTGAAAGGCTATGCAAATGTCCCGGATGTGGTTCTTCCGGCAAACGCGGTTGGCAAGCTGGACGTGGCGGGTGCCCTGGGGAACGGAACGCTGCGGGTAATACGGGATATGGGTTTAAAAGAGCCCTATGTGGGGCAGACTCAGTTGCAGACAGGGGAAATTGCGGAAGATCTGACATATTATTTCGCAACCTCGGAGCAAGTGCCTTCCTCCGTGGGCCTTGGAGTGTTGATGAACCGGGATAATACCGTAAGGCAGGCAGGAGGATTTATTCTGCAGCTGATGCCCTTTGCCGAAGAGTCGGTAATCGGCAGGCTGGAGCAGAATCTGGGCAGGATTACTTCCGTGACTGCCATGCTGGATACCGGAAATACGCCGGAACAGATGCTTGGGCAGATTTTGGAGGGACTGGACTGTGAGATTCTGGAGACTATGCCTGTGGGCTTTCACTGCAACTGTCACAGGAACCGGATCGAGAAAGTACTGATCAGCCTGGGGAAAAAGGAAATCCTGGATATGATAGAGGAAGGACAGGAAATAGAGATCAACTGTCAGTTTTGCAGCAGGCATTACAGATTCAGTGTGGATGAGCTTAGGGAATTGTACCGGAAGAGCAGATGAGGGCGGCTGCAGATTATAAGAGGAACAGGAGCGGCATGAAACAGGGATTTATCAAAGTGGCGGCGGTAACGCCGAAAATCAGAGTGGCAGACCCCGTTTATAACGGGACGGAAATCTGCAGAAGGCTGGGGGAAGCCTGTGAAAACGGTGCGAAGATTATCGTATTTCCGGAGCTGTGCATCACGGGATATACCTGCGGGGATTTGTTCCTGCAGGAGCTTTTGCTGGAGGAGGCTTCCAGGCAGCTGCTCAGAATAGCGGAGGCCACCAGGGATAAGGACGCCCTGGTCATGGTTGGACTGCCCATGGAGCAGGATGGCAGACTTTATAATGTGGCGGCAGTACTGTGCAGGGGACAGGTTCTGGGACTGATTCCCAAGGCAAACATTCCCTCCTATGCGGAATTCTACGAGGGCCGGCATTTTACCCAGGGCAACAGGGAAACGGTGCCGTTTGAACTCGGGGGAAAGAATGTGCCTTTCGGAACCAATCTTCTTTTTTCCTGCGATACCATGCGCGGCCTCACTGTGGGATGTGAAATCTGTGAGGATTTATGGGTGGCCGATTCGCCGGGGACGGATCATGCCCTGAAAGGGGCCACATTGATTGCCAATCTCTCCGCATCTAATGAGACCGTGGGAAAGGACGAATACCGGGAACTTCTGGTGAAATCCGCCAGCGCCAGACTGATCTGCGGCTATGTCTATACCTCCGCCGGAGAGGGGGAATCCACCCAGGATCTGGTGTTTGGGGGACATAATCTGATTGCGGAAAACGGAATCATACTGAAGCAGGTAAAACGTTTCGGATGTGATACCATTTACGGCGATATTGATATTGAGAGAATTTTGTCCGACAGAAGGCGCATGGGGACTTTCGGACAGGAGCCCCAGGCCGCATATGTGAAGGTTCCGTTCTGCCTGAATGTGGAGGAAACCAGACTGGAACGCCGGTTTGGCTGCATGCCCTTTGTGCCGGGGGAGGAAAATCAGCGCAGGCGCCGCTGTGAGGAGATTTTGTCAATTCAGTCCCATGGACTGAAAAAAAGGTATGAGCACACGGGACTTACCCGGGCAGTGGTGGGTGTTTCGGGAGGTCTGGATTCCACCCTGGCGCTGCTTGTTACGGTGAGGACCTTTGACCTGTTGGGACTGGACCGCAAAGGCATAGACGCTGTGACCATGCCCTGTTTTGGGACTACCGGAAGAACCTATGACAATGCCTGCCGTTTGGCAGGGATTCTGGGTGTTTCATTGGAGAAAACGGATATCAGGGAGGCTGTGGAGATTCATTTCCGGGATATCGGACAGTCCCTTTCCTGCCATGATGTGACCTATGAGAACGGGCAGGCAAGGGAGAGGACCCAGGTGCTGATGGATCTGGCAAACCGCAGAAACGGCCTTGTGATCGGCACCGGGGATATGTCGGAGCTCGCTCTGGGATGGGCTACCTACAACGGCGACCATATGAGTATGTACGGAGTCAATGCCGGGGTTCCCAAGACACTGGTGCGCCATCTGGTAAAATATTATGCTGACACCTGCGGTGACAGGGAACTCAGGGAGGTGCTGGAGGATATTCTGGACACTCCGGTAAGCCCGGAACTTCTGCCCCCTGTGGACGGCGTTATCTCCCAGAAAACAGAGGATCTGGTGGGACCTTATGAACTGCACGATTTCTTCCTTTACTATATGCTGCGCTGCGGTTATCCTCCGGCCAAGGTATACCGGGTAGCCGGACAGGCCTTTAAGGGACAGTATGACAATGTTACGATTCTGAAATGGCTGAAAAATTTTTACAGAAGGTTTTTTGCCCAACAGTTTAAGCGTTCCTGCCTGCCGGACGGACCCAAGGTGGGAAGCGTGGCCATGTCGCCCAGGGGGGATCTGAGAATGCCCTCGGATGCCAGCGCTGCATTGTGGATGGCAGAGGCGGAGAAGCTGACAGCCGGAAGCTGAAGGGGATTTATTTTGGAAACAGATAAAAAGTCAGACAGCAGAGAGGTGTCTCTGGCGTCTGACTTTTCTGCTGTGGAGAGAATAACCGGGAATTATTCCGGAGCCGTCTCTCCGGCCGGGGTATTTCCGGCTTTTTCCAGGGAATTCCGGATGGCCTCCAGGAGCACTAGCGAGGTATACTTGCTGTCGGCGCTGTAAGTGATGGAGTCCAGGGACTGCTGTTCTATCACCTGCTGGCAGATGGAATCAAAGGTGGGCTGCAGCAGAGGATACATGGTGGTGACGGCATCGTTGAGATTTACCATTCTGATGGAGGTGATCGCATCTTTGTCTACGATGACTTCCACATCAATGGCCTGACTGCCCAGTACCAGTTCGGTGGTATAGATGCCCGGTATGTAGAGGGAGGCGGTTTCTGTTGCTTCCGGTTCCGGATTGGGGGCAGGAGGATCTTTTTTGTCCTTGCCCGGCAGGAACATCAGGATTAGCAGAATAACAAACAGGACCCCCAGAACGGCAAAAATTCCGGTATAAATCAGCTCTTTCATGTGAAGTACGACAATTTTTGTTTTAGCACTCATACCATTCCCCTTAATCGTTATCTGGTCATTTTCTTTATAATAGATATGTGCGGAGAAGCGGAAATATTCCGCCTTGCAATTTCCTATTGAAATCAAAACCGTCTGATGCTAAAATAAATTTCATTAACGGGGATAGAATACCGATAGAAGAAACTGCCCGGGCAGACCGGCGCGGGAACAGGAGGCAGCCATGAATTTCACGAAGATGCAGGGATGTGGCAATGACTATATTTATATAAACGGATTCGAAGAGCAGGTTGAGGATACCGGGAAACCGGAACTGGTGAGACGGCTCAGTGACAGGCACTTTGGCATTGGCGGTGACGGCGTTATTTTCATCAATCCCTCCCGGGAGGCTGACTTTGAGATGGAAATGTATAATGCGGACGGAACCAGGGCGGAAATGTGCGGAAACGGGATCCGCTGTGTGGGAAAGTATGTCTATGACAAAGGCCTCACGGACTCTGACCACATAACAGTAATCAGCGCGGGAAACATAAAGGAACTTGAACTGACCGTGGAAAAGGAGCCCGGGCGGCCGGAGGGCAGGGGAAAGGTAAAGCTGGTCCGGGTGAATATGGGAAGTCCCATACTGGAGCCGACCATGATTCCGGTGGAGGCTGCAGGGGACAGGGTGGTGGACGAGCCGATTCTGGTAGAGGGGAAGGAATTCCGCATGACCTGTGTGTCTATGGGAAATCCTCATGCGGTGGTTTTTGCCCGGGATGTGGCAGAGATGAAACTGGAGCAGATTGGGCCCTTATTTGAGAACCATGCCAGATTTCCCAGACGCACCAACACGGAATTTGTGGAACTTCTTGACCGGAAAAACTGTTTCATGCGTGTCTGGGAGAGGGGAACAGGAGAAACTCTCGCCTGCGGAACCGGCTGCTGCGCAGTGGCGGTGGCCTGTGTCCTGAACGGTCTTGCGGACAATAGCCTGACAGTGAAACTGTTGGGGGGTGAACTGCTGATCGAATGGGACAGGGACAGAAATGTAGTCTATATGACAGGGCCTGCCGTCACAGTATTTGAAGGACAGGTCTGAGGAGTATGCATAGGACAGCGCAGCCGTAAGCGGCAGACGGGAAACTGGAAGGAAGATGAACGAAAAGACGAATAAAATTATTTGGATTATGTCAGGGGTTCTGACAGCGGTTTTTATTGTGGTGATATACCTGACTAACAGGGTGGTTCCTTTTATGATGGATGACCTGTGGTACTCCACGCTGCTTTTTGACGAGAGTGTGCAGGTCTCCTCCCTTTCCGATATTATACAGAGCCAGATCTGGCATTACAATAACTGGGGCGGCAGAAGCATGACCCATGGGATTCTGCAGCTGGTGCTGGTGGCAGGGGAAGGGGCAGCGGATTTTCTGAATGTGGCGGTCACTCTGCTTCTGTCTGCCTCTGTCTGCATGGTGTCGGGCTGCCGCAGGCTTCCGGCATTCGCTGCGGCAGGCGGTATGCTGCTGGGGCTGAATGCCGACTGGCGGATGAGCATGTTCTGGCAGTCGGGAGCGGCCAATTATCTGTACATTACAGTGTTTATTCTGTTGTTTCTCTTCTGCTATCTGAGGGAGCTGCAGGAGGAAGGCTTCTGCGCGGCAGGTCTGCCGGGAATTACGGTGTGGATTCTTCCCCTGGGGATTCTGGCAGGATGGAGCAATGAAAACATGGGACCTGCGGTGTGGATTGTGACACTGGCGGTGATCTGCCTGCTTGGGAGGGAAAAGAGGAAGATAAAAGCCTGGATGATATTGGGAAACCTGGCATGTCTGGCCGGAGCAGTCCTGTGTATTGCTGCGCCAGGAAATTTCGTGCGCAGCGCGGAGACCGGGGAGGAAGGGTACGGAACCCTGTGGAGACTGTTTCTGAGATGTTACGGGGAGTGTAAGGCAGTCATGGAATATCTCTTTCCGGTGCTGATGGTGTTGGGGGCGGTTTTGCTGGTCAGCAGGTTCGCATTGGGACAGAGACTGGACAGAAGGGAAAAGCTGCTGCTTCTTGGCGCGCTTTTGTCCTGGGGAGCGTTTCTTCTGTCACCCCACTATCCGGCCAGAGCGGCATTTGGAACCATGGTATTGTGTATCTGCGTTATTTTGTCCCTGACGAAAAAAATCCTGGAACAGCGCAGGGACCTTGCCTTGCCTCTGTGGGCGGGAGCGCTTTTGATCTGGCTCAGGGGAATGTATTACTGTGGGGAATGGCTGTCCCTGGTATGGGGATGGATAAAATAAGCTGAAGGAAACATTCCTGAGGGAGGGGAGACCTTATATGGCGCATATCATAGACGACGAAACCATTGAGCATGTGGCTGTCCTGGCGAAACTGGCCCTGTCCGGGGAGGAAAAGGAACAGGCCGGAAGGGACATGGGAAGAATGCTGGATTATATAGATAAGCTGAACGACCTGGATACTGAGGGAGTGGAGCCTGCATCCCACATCTTTCCGTTGGAGAATGTCTTTCGGGAGGATGTGGTGACAAACGGGGACCAGAGCGAAAAAATCCTGGAGAATGCTCCTTCCCGGAAAGACGGAATGTTTGCAGTCCCAAAAACATTTGGCTGAACATCTGTGTGTGCAGACATCAGCAAAGGAGACAGAATGGATTTATTATCGCTCTCGGCCACGGAACTTGGCAGGGCCATCCGGGAAGGCCGGACTACTGCGGTGGAAGCCATGGAGGCCGTGTTTGATAGAATAAAGGAGGCAGAGCCCCTTTATAATTGTTATGTGACAGTCCGGCGTGAAGAGGCTTTGGAAAAGGCCCGGGAAGTGCAGGCGAAAATCCGCGGCGGGGAGCTGGCGGGCCCTCTGGCAGGTGTGCCCATGGCTGTGAAGGATAATCTCTGTACGGAAGGGATTGCCACCACCTGCGCATCCAGGATTCTGGAGAATTTCGTGCCCGTATACTCTGCGGAGGCAGTGCGGAATATGGAAGCGGCAGGGGCCGTGCTCATCGGAAAAACCAATATGGACGAATTTGCCATGGGTTCTACTACGGAGACCTCCGCCTATGGGCCCACCCGTAACCCCCGCAATCCGGAACATGTGCCGGGGGGCTCTTCCGGGGGCTCTGCTGCAGCCGTGGCTGCAGGGGAATGTTTCTTTGCCCTGGGCTCCGATACGGGAGGGTCAGTCCGCCAACCGGCTTCCCATTGCGGTGTAGTGGGTATGAAGCCCACCTACGGCACAGTATCCCGGTACGGTCTGGTGGCATACGGCTCCTCCCTGGATCAGGTGGGGCCCCTGTGCAAAACTGTGGAAGACTGCGCTGTGATACTGGAGCTGCTTGCAATGGGAAGCGGGACTGTTCGGGATTCCACCTTTCTCGGGAGGAAGAATATCGACTTTACCTCCGGCCTGACAGAGGACGTAAAGGGCATGAGGATCGGGATACCAAATGAGTATATACGGCCGGACAATGGAACGGAGGACTGGGGACGGGGGGGACCGGATCCTGAAGTAAGACATGCGGTGCTGAAGGCGGCGGAACTTCTCAGGAAAAAGGGAGCCATTGTGGAACAGTTCGACCTGGGATTGGCGGAATACGCCATTCCCGCCTACTATACCATAGCTTCTGCGGAGGCCAGTTCCAATCTGGAGCGGTTTGACGGCATAAAATACGGCTTTCGGGCCGGAGATGCAGAGGATCTGCACAGCATGTACAGGGAAACCAGATCCCGGGGATTCGGGGCGGAAGTCAGACGGCGTATCATGCTGGGCTGTTTTGTGCTGAGCTCCGGTTATTATGACGCCTATTATCTGAAGGCGCTGCGGGTGAAAGCTCTGATCAAAAAAAGCTTCACAGAGGCTTTTGCAGAATATGACTGCATTCTGGGGCCCACGGCTCCGTCCACGGCGCCTGTGCTGGGAGAAAGCCTGGGGGATCCCATCAAAATGTATCTGGGGGATATCTATACCATCTCCGCGAACCTTGCCGGGCTGCCGGCCATCAGCATCCCCTGCGGAACGGATGGGAAAGGACTTCCGGTGGGCCTGCAGCTGACAGGGGACTGCTATCAGGAGAAGAAGCTGCTGCAGATCGCCTATACTTACGAACAGGCACGGAACCGATGCGAAACAGGAGATTAAGATGACAAAAAAATATGAAATGGTCATCGGACTGGAAGTTCATGTGGAGCTTGCCACCCGTACCAAGATTTTCTGTGGATGCGCCACCGCGTTCGGCGGCAGGCCCAATTCCCACACCTGTCCGGTATGCACTGGAATGCCGGGGGCTCTTCCCGTACTGAACAGGAAAGTGCTGGAGTATGCGGCGGCAGTGGGACTGGCTACAAACTGCAGGATTGCCCGGTACTGCAAATTTGACAGAAAGAATTATTTTTATCCGGATAATCCCCAGAACTATCAGATTTCCCAACTGTATCTGCCAATCTGCAGAGACGGGTATGTGGAGATCGGGACTGATGAAAGCAGTTTTCAGACATGCTCCGGAAGAAAGCGCATAAGGATACATGAAATCCACATGGAGGAGGATGCAGGCAAGCTGATCCATGAGGAAGGGGGAGACCGCACTCTGGTGGACTATAACCGCTCAGGGGTTCCGCTGATCGAGATTGTCTCGGAACCGGACATGTCCGATGCGGAGGAGGTTATCGCCTTTCTGGAGAAGCTGCGCCTGATCATCCGCTACCTGGGGGCCAGTGACTGCAGACTGCAGGAGGGGTCCATGAGGGCAGACGTGAATCTGTCCGTCCGGGAGGCCGGAACGGAGAAAATGGGTACCCGCACCGAGATGAAGAATCTGAACTCCTTTCACGCCATCAGGGAGGCCATCGAAAGCGAGCGTCAGCGTCAGATTGGTCTTATTGAATCGGGGCAGCCTGTGATACAGGAGACGAGACGCTGGGATGAGGCAGAACGGGTTTCCTATTCCATGCGCTCAAAGGAAGACGCCCGGGATTACAGATACTTTCCGGATCCGGATCTGGCGCCAGTGAGCATCAGCGAGGCTTTTCTGGAGGAGATCCGCTCCAGACAGCCGGAATTCCGCACGGAAAAAACGGAACGTTTCAGAAGAGAATACGACATACCGGAATATGATATCGGGATAATCACAGAATCCCGGCACATGGCCGATCTGTTTGAGGCTGCCGTGGCTCTGGGGGCACAGCCGAAGAAGGTTTCCAACTGGCTTATGGGGGATACCCTGCGGCTGCTGAAGGAGAGGGAGCAGGACCCGGAAGACATCGGTTTTTCACCGGAAAATCTGGCGAAGCTGATCTCCCTCACCGAGAGCCGGGCCATCAATTCCACTGTGGCCAGGGAAGTGTTTGAGGTGATGTTTGCGGAGAACATGGATCCGGAGGAATATGTGAAGCAACATGGACTGGGAATGGTCGGCGACGATGAAACCCTGCGGCGGGCAGCGGAGGAAGCCATTGCCCAAAATCCCCAATCCGTTCAGGATTACCATAAGGGAAAGGACAGGGCCATAGGATTTCTGGTGGGTCAGACCATGAAGGCCATGAAGGGAAGGGCGGACCCGGTGAGAATCCGCGGGCTGCTGCGGGAAATGTTGCAGAAAGCCCCCTGACGAGAGGGGGCTTGTTCTTATTGGGAGATAAAATCAATAAAGCTGACTGCATTTTCCGTATGTTCGGAATTGGCCAGGATACTGATGATAACCGTTTCATCTGTAAACAGATAATTTTCCTTTAAATTGCTGTCCGTGTCCAGATAGATGCCGACGGGAACGGGCTCTTCCATATTCTCGGGATTTCTGGGGGAGGGGTAGTCGGGTATGCTGACATAATCATCGCTGCCGATATCCCGCTCCGCCATTTCGCGGACAACGGACTGGTCTATATAATAGAAATAAGGCTCATATTTTTGATACTGTTCCTCCGAGAGAAGGGAACGCAGGTCATAAAAGGTATCGTTGTAGGCATAGGAATTGATGGTGGATTCACTGGCTGCCAGAACGTCGACTTCCCGGGCGGCGATCAACACCATCAGCTTCTGGGTGGCAGCCATGGTGTTTTCATCATAGGCTGCTATGTCGGAGGAATCCATGTACATGGAATTGTCGAAAATAATGTCATAGGTGTCAGGATCAATTCCCGCATATTCGCTGAAAAGAAGAGGGTATTCCTCGGCCCCGGACTGTTCCATGTCGTATGCATTGAGCAGGACAGCATAAAAAGCCCTGTCCTTCTTGGTTACCATCTGATAGATCAGGGAGCCGGCAAAAAGAAGGATCAGTACGGAAACAATGACATACCATTTGTAATAATCCAGGAAATAATTAAATTTTTCTTTCAGGGTTCCGTGTTTTAGGGCTTCTCTTTCTTCTCTGAATTCATCCATTACCGGCATGGTACATCCACCTTTCCTTATCATATGCCTGACCGCCAGGGGTATTTTGCTGCTGCTTTTCCATCATAATATGAAAGAAGGGCATTGTCAATGAAGCAGGACTAAGATGATTCTAAAAAAAAGATAAATCCATATATTTTGGAAAGTTGCCTTGAAAGTTTGGAAAAGATAGTTTATTATTAAATCAGAAATACTGCAAAATACGATAAAGGAAAGGTATGTAAAATGAGCGACGCTTATGTAGAATGCCTTGTAAAGGCAAAGACATCCCCTCTGGCCCAATTTTTTAAGGTTCTGTTGATTATTCTGGCAGTGATATGCGGAATTTCCTTCTTTATTTTTCCACCCCTGATGATGTTTGCGCTGATCGGCGCGATTCTCACCGGAGGGGGAGCTTATTTTGTCAATCTGTTCACAGATCTGGAGTATGAGTATCTCTACCTGGACAAGGAGCTTGTGGTGGACAAGGTTATGGCAAAGTCCAAACGGAAACGCATTGCCACTTATCATCTGGACCGGATTGAGATTCTGGCCCCCATCAAAAGCTACCATCTGGACAATTTCAAAAACCGCAATGCCAAGGTAAAGGATTTCAGCGTGGGACAGGAGCTGAAACCTGACAGGCGCTTTGTGATGTTCTATGAAGGGGGCGAGAAAATCCTTTTAAATCCCTCGGAGGAGATGATTAAGCTTATGAAGAATGTGGCTCCCAGAAAAATATTTTCAGACTGAATTCCATATTGACAGAAAGATAAAATTTTGGTAAACTTTTGGGAACAAATTGGTGCGGAACCAGAAAACGACATAGGAGGATAAGATGGGACAGATTATCGGTGAAGGCATTACTTTTGACGACGTGCTGTTGGTACCGGCTTATTCGGAAGTGGTACCCAACCAGGTGGATCTGACTACCTGGCTGACGAAGAAGATCAGGCTCAACATCCCGATGATGAGTGCGGGAATGGACACGGTGACAGAACACCGTATGGCCATCGCCATGGCAAGACAGGGCGGTATAGGCGTGATTCACAAAAATATGTCGATTGAGGCTCAGGCCGAAGAAGTGGACAAGGTGAAACGTTCCGAGAACGGCGTTATTACGGATCCTTTTTCACTGACTCCCGAACATACTCTGGCGGACGCGGATGCCCTGATGGCAAAATTCCGTATTTCCGGAGTTCCGGTTACCGAAGGGCGGAAACTGGTTGGCATCATTACCAACAGAGATCTGAAATTTGAGACGGATTTTACCAGGAAGATCAAGGAGTCCATGACCAGCAAGGATCTGATCACTGCTCCGGAAGGCATTACACTGGACGAGGCAAAGAGGATCCTGGCAAATGCCAGAAAGGAAAAGCTTCCCATTGTTGACAGTGACTTTAATTTGAAGGGACTTATCACCATCAAGGATATAGAGAAGGCCATCAAATATCCCCTGGCAGCCAAGGACGAGCAGGGAAGGCTGCTCTGCGGGGCAGGCGTGGGAATCACGGCCAATGTGATGGACAGGGTTTCGGCTTTGGTGGATGCCAAGGTGGATGTGATTGTCCTGGACAGCGCCCATGGACATTCCCTGAATGTATTGAACTGTCTGAAGATGATAAAGGAGAAGTACCCGGATCTGCAGGTGATCGCAGGAAATGTGGCCACCGGAGAAGCGGCCAGGGACCTGATCGAAAACGGCGCGGACGCCGTGAAGGTGGGAATCGGGCCGGGGTCCATCTGCACCACCAGGGTGGTGGCCGGAATCGGAGTGCCCCAGATCACTGCCATTATGAACTGCTATGAAGTGGCAAGGGAATACGGAGTTCCCATCATTGCGGACGGAGGCATCAAATATTCCGGGGATATCACTAAGGCCATTGCCGCAGGTGGAAGCGTATGCATGATGGGCAGCATGTTTGCAGGCTGTGAGGAGAGCCCCGGGGACTACGAACTGTTCCAGGGCAGAAAATATAAGGTTTACAGGGGAATGGGTTCCATTGCCGCCATGGAGAACGGCAGCAAGGACCGCTATTTCCAGGAAAATGCCCGGAAACTGGTGCCGGAAGGCGTGGAAGGGCGCGTGGCATACAAGGGAGATGTGGAAGATACGGTCTTCCAGCTGTTAGGGGGCCTGCGCTCCGGCATGGGCTACTGCGGCGCGCATAATATTCAGGAGCTGAAGGACAACGGCAGATTTATGAAGATTTCTGCGGCATCCCTGAAGGAAAGCCATCCCCATGACATTCATATCACCAAGGAAGCGCCGAACTACAGCGTGGATGAATAAACAAATATGACATATAATATAAAAGGCATGTGGCTTCGGCCATATGCTTTTTATTTTGCCGCTGCGCCATCTGATTGACACAGGAAAAATTTTATGCTAGTACTGCATTGCATTAATTATTGTGAATAAAATCAGCACTTCCTTAAATGTTCTTTTTCATGCATAATAGTTTT
>CANBFE010000026.1 GCA_947367855.1 uncultured Lachnospiraceae bacterium
TTGATGTCCACAATGCCGTTATGGTGCGATATGTCCGGCCCTTCATACAGTGTCTTTTTACTCACTCCTTTTCCTCCATTTATCGTCTTTTGCCACCGCATTTCCCCAATGATTCTTGTATTTTTTCAGGAAATAAGGTATAAACGAATTAAGCAAACCGTTCTCGAACCCCGTGTCCTGATTCTTCGTAATCAGTTGATTGGCCCTATGAACGGTTCTTTTACTTTCTACAGAACTTTTCTGCTCTCTAAGATTAAATCCGATGCATTTTTGCCAAAAGGCTACCGGGTTCCGGAATAGACTCTGTATAATTTCCATCCTCATATTCAAACTTGATTCCATTTGCACACTCAGACTTATCGAAATAATCAAAGAGATTTTTATCGTCCGGTACACCATCAGGAAATGCCTCACATTTTATGCCTCTGTCTTTGTAGCCTCTAAAATGTTTGCAAAATTCACATTTAGGTAACCGTAAACTCACTTTTCCATCTCCTTATGTATGCTTCCGTCAAATCTCTTGCTATTAATGGTACTTTCTTACCATTACAAATCGTTACAAAGACTTCTATAAACACCGCATTCCAACAATATCATAAATGGGCAATGTGGTCAGTCTCTTGAATATTTATTTCTAATATAACGCATCTGAATCATACCTTTCCCCAAACAATTCCCATATGGTTATATCCCTGGCTATGCACTTTTCAATAACGTTTATCCATTCTTCCCTGCTTAATACTGAAGGCTCTGTCATCAGAGTATCCTCAGGAAAATGTCGGTTATACTGTTCGACTGCCTCTCCAAAACGTACATCCAGGTCATCCACTACATTCCTGTTTTCTCCTTTTAAAAAGTCCGGTATCATTTCATCCCCTCCAACATAGTCTCAAATATCTTATAAGCTTCTGGAAAGCCTTGTTTCAGGTATTCTATTTTCGCAGAATCCCGCCTTATCGCAGCCTCAAAAAAATGTGCAAAACTCACACCTTGGCAACCTCATTTTTTAGTCTGTCCCTCCCCTGACTCAATATGCTTTACTGTTTAGCGGGATTTCCTCTCTATAACACCCGAAAACCTTTTGCATGCTTTGCTTGAGCAGGTTTCACATATATTTTTTGAATCACTAACTTCCAACGCCATTTTGATTCTCCGTTTATAATCATCAGGACCGCCAAAACAGTCATAGTTCCATATAGGAAAAGGTTTCAAAAACATCTCTTTCCACTCCTTCTGGAACTGCTGTATTTCCTTATCATTTCTAATAATGTCTATTATTTTCATATTCATTTTGCTCATCCGGTTACCTCTCTATAAGCCCTGTATAATTCCTCTAAAATTCCATAGAATTCAGCTTTACTATCATATTCCAATACATCAATACCTGCCATATCCGCAAATATTTCCATGCATACATATGTTCTGTCTTCCAACCAGTACCCTGGCGAATGACCACCACACAGGATTGAGTTTAGTTCACCATTGGATAATGAACTGAAAATATCAGCCAAAGCTATATCTGTATCATATTTTCCGCCTTCTGAAAACCATTCTTTAATTTTATCAGAATTATCATATACCTTTTTACGGGTTTCTTCAATTGCCTGAAGAAACTTTTTATTCACCCAACTATGATATTCGATTATATCCATTCTATGTGTTAACTCATGAGCCTGTACGAAGTTCATGTCACATGATTTATAAAATAATGCTGATGGATTGTATTGTATCACATCCAATTCTGGATTATATACAAATGGTCCATTCATTCCCTCATTTAACTGATATTCTGTTACCTCATTGTACAATATCATTTTATCACTGATAGGTGTTGATTTACTGTTATGTAAGACCTGGCTAAATTCTTCATTTACCTTCCTTATTGTTTCATCACGAATTTGAGGAACCTGTACGGCATTACTTTTATTTCTTTCATCAACAAATTTTTCCTTCCACTCCTGATATTTCATATCCACAGGCACATAGCAAGTCTTCCCCGTGTCAGGATCCCTTGCAGCCCGTTCCCCGATATGGTCAAACTCGTCCCCAAAAGCAGGAACGGTAGTGGTACGGCACCATACATGAAATGGCGGCTCCGTGGAGCCGGGTTCATACTCCGGCATGGAAAATACCTTGCCGTCCATCTCCCGGCAGATATCTGAGGTAACCGAATCCAGGGTGGCCACAATCTCATACTACTCCACGCCCAGATCCTTAAAACAGTCTTTCCTTGATTCTGATCCAAAAAATGCGGATTCCGTCATGATCAGCCTCCCTGCCTGGTTTCTGGATGTATGCATGGCATGGGACAGTGAAGCGATGGCTTTGTCAGGAGCCTGTCCCAGAATGCACATCTGTGTCAGGGAAGTATGCACGTTTTCGACCAACTGGAATTTACTGTTACGGGCTAATCGTTTTCTGGAGTCTCGCAGGTTTCCAAATATTCCGACAACAGGGCCGAAGATGGATTCAATCGCAATGCCCGGTTGTATTCTGCGCCATCGCCGTCAGGCGGAGCCTGTTCCACATTGATGACCACGCATTCCCGTTCTTTTCCAGTTCCAAACAAACCAGAAGCATCAAGTTTTTTCATGGCCTCCTCCATAAGATTAATCCGCACTTCCCACTCAGTCTCATATAGTTCATCATCGGATAATTTACTTGTTCTTTGATTCAGCAATGCATCCACTTCACCAAAAAACTCATCGTATCCATAAACAGCATATGGAGAGTCTGCGCTATCCCATTTCCACCAACTCTTGTCCTCATCAGTTATCTGCTGTTCCTTTATGGATTTTTCCAAGGCTTCGTAAGACCATGCTGAAATATAAGGGTGCATCCCCTCATCAAATACAAATACATAAAAATAAAAATATTCTTTGGTTGTTTCTTTCAAAGACAGGAACGCCGCTCTGGCAGCGGTTACAAGAGCTTCTACTAATTCCTCATTATCTTTTTCAATACACATTTCCATCTTGTCCTTTCTTTTTATAAATCCCGATTGAACAAAATCGCTGCGCGATGGCCTGCCAAGGCTGTGGCACAGTTTTCTTTTTCTAAAAAAGCAGTGACAAGAATGTCCCAAGATAGTATTGTTTATGTGCGACCAAAAACATACTTCAAAAACGGGCTTATCCCGACCACTGCCTATGAAAATAATACTATCTATTTGCTTGTTTTACAAGCATTTTTATGATGCTAATGCACCTTCATGTAAGCAGTGTTTTTAATGCCGATTTTATATGGAAGTTTTTTAATGTACGAAAAATATTTTGAACAACTAAAAGAAGAATGCCTGATTCGTAACCGTGCTTCTCGGACTGCAGAAGCTTATAAGATGCGCGTCTTCCTGAAGTTCTTTCTCTTAGTGAAGTTGAAACTCTGATTGCTGCTGCTTTACATATCCGAAACAAAGCGATCATTGCATTGCTTTATTCATCAGGACTTAGAGTTGGAGAACTTGTGAAACTTAGGGCTGAAGATATATACATGAGCAGGATGCAGGTTTATGTTCCACAAAGCAAAAATCATCGTGATCGTTGGACAATACTCTCAAACCGGGCACTTGAACTTTTAACGGAGTATTGGAGAAGCTGCCCTGTTAAAAGGGATTATCTGTTTGTTTCTTTGGATAAACCTCATGAACCACTAAAAGTAAGTGGTGTTGAGGTTATGCTTCGGGCTGTTGGAAAAGACGCTGGATTAAGCGTACATCCTCATACTCTGCGTAATTCCTTTGCCAGTCACATGATTGAACAGGGGGTTCCCATTAATTATGCCCAGTCTATGCCTGGACATCGCTGTCTGGAATCAACGCAGGTTTATATCCACATCTTCATACCATAGTTCCTGGCGGTGGTCTGGATTCCACCAACCATTGGAAAGACAAAGGTAAAAAGTTTTAACTCAAACTGCTTCGTGAATCAGGAAAACTGTAATACTCTGGAACATCACAAGAACTTCAAAATCATTATAGTTTCAAGGAGCTATTAGATACGCTATATGCAAAGGAATGGGTTGGCAGCCTTTAATGGTGCAAACTCAGTGATTAAATATCCGGGCAGATACACACATCGGATTGCCACCAGCAATCGCCGGATTATCAGTAGGACATCCGAAACAGTCACTTATCTTGCCAAGGACTACAAAAATGTTGGAAAGATGATTCCTTACACTGTGAAAGGGACAGAATTCCTGCGTATATTTCTTATGCATGTGCTCCCTAAAGGGTTTGTACGTATTCGGTACTACGGAATTCTTTCCTGCCGAAGCAAAAAAGAAAAATGGATCTATGCAGAAAACTTTTAAACAGTACGCGATATTTCTCGCAGTTAAGAAATAAGACAGTTGCCGAAAAGCTTTTGATTTTGTATCGAAAAGATATCTGCAAATGTGAATCATGTGGTGGAAAACGCTCATCCTTCAGCCCCCGTGGTTCCTATTCCCGTACGGGGGCGAAAATACAATTAAATATGTCTGGAAAACCAAATCGCGTCCGGTTAGCCAAGATGCTATGGATTGCAGACTTTTTGAAGATAAGATATAACAGTTATTAAATGTTATAAATTAGGTCTTATCAGAATTCCAGTTTATCGGTTTGTACTGGATAAAATTATACCATAGCCAATTACGCAAAGCAATTCTCGTCCTACGTCCGTTCCGACTATCTGCACTACTGCGGCAGCTGTCGATAGATTTTTCGGTGGCTCTGCCCCCGACCTCTCCCAAAGAACAGAATGGAGCGTTACGCAATAGGAATTGAAAAGGCTTGATTTTTAAGATCTTCCAAAGCTTATATTGGGGCTTATACACTAATTTCTTCTTTTTTTTCATAGAAAATTCCTCCTTTACGTATTACCATACTACAAAACACGCAAAAGAGGAATAATTTTGTCATAATAATGTCTATTATAGCGAAGCTTACCTACTTCACCTGATACCATATTACCACATTAGAAACGGACAAACTCTAGCGGCAATGCACGGCAGGATTCCTCCCGGCTTATTTCATTTGAAGCAGCTCTGGAATCGTGGCCTCAAAGTCTACACCGTACCAGGGCTTTTTCGGATTCTGCAGGGTCACTTCTATGGTATGGGCCGTATAGTCGGCAGCAATGCGCATGGCATCCCGCCAGTCTTTCCCTCTCATGATTTCCCCCACACAGGTGCTGGAAAAAAGATCTCCCGTGCCGTGATAGGACGCGTCAATTCTCCGGTTCTGATAGGCATAATAGTCTCCCGTGGTCCGGTCATATCCCATAACCCCGGTCTTTCCCTTTTCCAGGGAAACCCCTGTCAGGACGCTGACCCCTGCCCCCAGTTCGTTGAGAGCCGCAAGAAGTTCCTTTATATAGACCTCGTCATATTCTTCCCTGTACTCCATCCCTGTCATCAGAGAGGCCTCGGTAATATTGGGCACAATGATGTCCGCCTCTGCGCAGAGTTCGGCATTCTTCCTTACATAATCCATGTCAAAGGCGGGGTACAGCTTTCCGTTGTCCGCCATCACCGGATCAACGATGATCACAGTCTTCTCATCCCGGAAGCTGCGGAACAGTTCCTTTACCTGGTCTATCTGCCCGATGGTCCCCAGATATCCGGTGTAGATGGCGTCAAAGGACACGCCCTCGCTTTTCCAGTGTTCCGCAATGGGGTCTATCTGATCGGAAAGGTCTTTACAGGTGAAGTTCCGGAACATGGTGTGGGTGGACAGAACTGCCGTGGGCAGGATCACTGTCTCGGAGCCAAGAGCGGATATAACGGGCAATGCAATGGTCAGGGAACATTTTCCCAGGCAGGAAATGTCCTGTATAGTCAGTACTCTCTTCATTCTTATACCTCCCTGCCCGCTTCGGCGGGCACCGGCACAGCAGAAAATCTTCTGTTGTCCGCAGTCAATAGACTGAATATGCTTTTTTACTTAACCTTCCCACAAACTATAGCACTTCCATCCCTCCATGTCAATAGATTTCATCTATCCTGCGTTTACTGCAATTCGCCTCTTTTCAGGCGGAAAACCGCATCTGCCCGCTTCGCAAGCTCGTTGGAGTGGGTCACCATAACGACGCATTTGTCCATCCGATGAGCGCATTCCTCCAAAATGCCCATGATCTCAGCCGCAGTGTCCTCGTCAAGGTTTCCTGTGGGCTCATCCGCAAGAAGAATGCCCGCATCACTGGCCAGCGCACGGGCGATTGCCACCCGCTGCTGTTGTCCGCCGGAAAGCCTGCGCACGCTGCGTCCCGCTTCTTCCTTCGTCAGTCCCAGGCGTTCCAGGACGGGCAGCGTCGGCACCTTGGAAGTGAGGGCCACGTTTTCGGCAGCTGTCATATAATCAATAAGATTATAGCTTTGAAAGATGAATGCCACATTGTGTTTCCGATGCCAGGCCAGTCCCTTTTTCCGGATGTCTTCCCCCTGATACAGCACCTGTCCGCCCAGTGGCGTGTCCAGGCCCCCAAGCAATGACAGCAATGTCGTCTTTCCGCACCCGGAAGGGCCCAGGACGGCATAGATCTTACCGGTCTCAAAAACAGCGGATATCTTTTTCAGAACCGCTTTGTTTCCTCAGTAGGAATAGTTTATATCACAGATTTCCAGAATACTCATTGTCTTGTCCTCCTTGCGCCGTTTCCTGGCGTTATTCATACTTTGTAAGAATGGCTTTGGGTTCCATTCTCATGACCGGGATGCTCGCTGCGCACACGGACAGCAATACCATCACAAGTTCCAGACCGCAAACTGCAGTCAGAATACCGGCAGATATGTCCACTGTCAGTTCTTCTACTTCAGGGGCTGAGAAAACCGGCTCCAGATCAGAGCTGTTCACCGGAATCCGCGGTTCCTGCGGGGAATCTGTCTGCTGTCTGTTCTGCTCATTTGCCTGTGCAAGAAGCCTGTTTCCTATGCCGTCCGCAGCCGTACTGCCCAGGGCGCAGGAAATGCCGAATGCCAGAACGCTAATCAGTATGGCCTCCGTGATCCGCTGTGCCAGAATCCCCCATCTGCTTTTTCCCAGGGAAAGCAAAATTCCCGTCTCCTGAATCCGGAACTTTGCCCATATGCCGCAAAGCAGGGCCAGAACGCCGATTCCGGCAGCGGTTATGGCCAGAATCATGGTTTTGATTCCCCCGTCCATGCTCTTTAATGCCTTTTCCGCGTTTTCATACTCTGTGTTTTCCATGGTAATTTTGAAGCAGTCCCAGTTGATTTCCCTGTTTTCCCGGAGTCTCCTGATGACGGCATCCATTTCCGCCGGGTCATCCACGCTGAACCTGACTTTATCATATCCTGTGGGCGCTCCGAGAGCTTCCCCCAATTCGCTTATCAGCGGCAGCAGTGTCCGGGAATCCACGAATACCCAGTTCTGCAGCATCTGCCTGGGCAGCGTGAACTGATTGAGCTGCTGTTGGCCGCAGATCTCAAAGAGACCAACCACTTCAAATACCCACTCCCGGGCAGGAATGTCAAAGCCTATCACCTCACGGTTTACTTCCAGTGTAAGCATATCGCTGATTTCTATATGGTTCAATTCCGCCAGTTCCCGGCTGATGACTGCCTGTCCTGCTCCTTCGTCCGTAAACGGCACGCCCTGGGTCACCTCCAGAAGATGATTGGCAAAATAGGAGCACTGCTCCAGGGAAGACCATCCGTGTACAGGCGCCAGATGAGGGAATGAATTAGTGTAGGCGTAATTCTGTTCATTTTCCACCAGATTGCAGTACTCCCCCTCTGCGGATTTCAGATTTGCCGCCGCTTCACAGCTTGCGCCGTACCCGGAGATTCCGGGGTCTTTCATGACTTCCTCAATTATGTCATAATCCAGGAATTCCCCTGCATAATAGCTTGCGCTATATCCTTCCTGGGAAAATCCGGCGTTCTTTCTGTATGCCGGGTTGCCTGTATCGACTTCCATGCAGAATGTCCCTCCAAGCTGCCTCCGTAAATTGACCGCTGCGCTAAAGAGGGCAGGGCTATCATTGCCATTTCCGCAATATGCTGCAGCAGGATTTCGGCCTTTGAAATCCCTATGGACAGCAGGATTCCTGTTTCATGCCCACGGGCTTTGTGGAAAAGAATCTGTATCAGCGATAAAACCGCCGTGCCCATGGCCCCAATCACTGTCAGCATCGTATCTGACAGCACACTCACGTCCGCCAGGGGACCCGCTATTTTTTCATAGTCCTCAATATGAGCCGTAATGGCAAAGGATTTCCAGTCTATCCCCGGGATTTGGCGGATTTCTTCCGTGATGGCGCTCACCTGTCCGGGATCCTCCACGAAAAAGTCGATATAATCCGCACCCGTCCCGCCTGACAGCAGTTTAGCGCTTTTGACGTCAATAAAAATACGGTTTTCCAGCAGATGCACAGGCGCGGTTACGTCCAGGTCCGACTGTTTCGCCTCTACCTGAAACAGCCCCTGACCGTCACCGAAACCTCCTGCCCTGCCGCGCCCTCCTGGGGAGAAAGCCGTATTTCATCTCCGATTTCCAGACCGTTTTGAGCTGCCAGCCTTTCGCTGATAACCGCCGCGAATTCATCCCCTGATGCCGCCAGTTCCCCATCCGTCAGCCGCAGCCTTCCCTTCTGGAAATCCTCTGCATACCGGCCCTCCGTATGAGCTTCCACGGACACCAGGCGCATTGCCTCCGGGTTGTCCCGATAATTTCCGTTGAAATCCACAAGGCTTATGTCTTCCTGGATCATTGCGTCCTGTCTGATCACCATATTGCAGCCTTCGATGTCCCGGGCGCTTGCAACTGCTTCCGCCACCCGCTCATTCAGCGGCTCTCCCGTGTAGCGGATACTGGTCTGTCCTTCCCTTTGATCCACTTCCACATTTTCCCTGTTCTGCATATCCGGAGTTATGCGGAAAGCGCCCTTCAGACTTTGCCTGGTCTGCGCCATGGCCAGGTCCGCAGAGCTTCGCAGCAGCATCCCCCAGACGCCGAAAGACGACAGAAGCATAATCACAAAGAACAGAAGCAGCGTTTTTCCTTTTTTGCGGCGGACAATAAGGCCGGCCCGTTTCCACAATCCCATATTTCCTCCCATTCCGCTGCCGGGGCAGCATTTTCATTCAGATAAACTCTGATAACAGGAGGATACCTGCCCTGTGTTTCATCTATATGGAGGAAATATTTCACCAATGTTTCACCAAAAAACTCCCCGCAGAAAACGCAGGGAGTCATTCATCCACAGAAAAATATGGTAAAACGCATGCCGCCTTTTTTCTCCCCGTCCAAAGGAAAGAAGGGTTCAAAGGAAAATTTGTATTCCAGGGCATTTAAAATCTTCGCGGCAATATACAGGCCCAAACCGTTTCCTCCGCCGGGATTTTCGCCCGTATCCCCTCTGCTCCTGGAAAAATCCGGGCGGTAAAAGGGCTCAAAGATGCGGGACAGGCTCTCCGGCGGAATCGGGCTGCATTCATTTTCCACCACAATGCTTTTACGGGCAAAGTAAATCCGCACTGTACCCTGCGGGGCAGTATACTTCACTGCGTTGGAGAGCAGGTTGTTCAGGACCTTTTCCATGGCATCCCCGGGGAATTTTGCCGAAAAATCATCCGAAAAATCCGTATCCACAAAAACCCCCTTTGATTTTGCAATCAGCAGATGGGGAACCAACAGCTTTTCCACAAAGCCATGCAGGGCTGTTTCTTCCACGGGCTCACCCGCAAAAGTCAAATCCAGTTTGGACGCATCCAGTATTTCCTGTATCATCACCCCGAACCGCAACGCCATATCCCTGCAGACCGGCAGGTATGTCTCCCAGTCTTTGTAGCGTCCTATGCCCATAATCATGTTGTCCAACATCCCGCACAGAGCCGTGACAGGAGTTTTCAGCTCATGGGAGGCAGCGCGGAGAAAATCTATCTTTGCGGCCTCGGCTTCGCTGACCCGCATGCTTTCTTTCCGGATATTCTCCATGGAAGCCAGAAGGCTCTCATAGAGCTCGTTTATATTGTGGGAAAGCACCCCGATTTCATCCCCGGTCCCCACTCTGCACAGGGCAGATTTGTCCAGGGACTTCATCCGTTCCGTGGTTTTGGAGATCTCGGTTAAGGGCCTGGTGATCTTTTTGGAATACAGCAGCGCAAAAAGCACGGACAGCACCAAAGACAGCAGCAGCGTAAAGGGCAGCAAGATGACCTCTGCGCTTTTGGCTTCATAGACCGGCTGAAGGGTGGAGCTCATGACCAGGTAACAGGGGCGTCCCTCCCCTGTCTGAAAACCAACGCCGGAGATCAGCTTTGAATCAGTTTTCCGGTAAAAGTCCTGCTGTTCCTCCTTCCAATCGATTTCATCGTCAATCTGTACTCTCCAGTCAGACGAAAATTCTCCCTGCGCGGCAGTAGCGCTGTCAGGGAAACTGCCGTCAAAAGGAAAGGAACTCACCACATAATGATAGCTTTGGCCTGAGGAACTGACAAAGATGCTGATCTGGTTCTGCAGCGCATATTTTCTTACGATCTCTTTCATGTTGTCCGGAGAATCCCAGGAAACCTCCCTCAGTTCCTCCGTCAGCCGGGTTTTTGCCTCCCTGAAAGCAGCCTCTTTCCGGCCTGTATACACAATTGGCATGAAAAAGAAAAACAGCCCGTGACTGATCAGGGTAATGAAGGCCATGAGTGAAAACACATAGAGAAAAGTTTTGGGAAACAGCTTCATCTTTTTCATGGCCGCACCTGAAAGCGGTATCCAACGCCCTTCACTGTGGCAATACAGTCCAGATTCAGTTTCTGCCGGATTCTCCGGATATAGGTGTCAATGGTCCGGTCAAACAGAGGGGCGTCAATTCCCCACACCCCGTCGATCAGCTTTTCCCTCGTCATGACCCGTCCCTCATTCTCAATCAGAAGCTTCAGCAGCTGTATCTCCTTGGGCGCCAGTTCCACCGGTTCTCCCGCCCGCTCCGCTAAATATCCGTCAAAATCGATCCTGATGTCCCCGTATTCCCAGATTTCCTTCTCCGGCATTCTTCCCCACCGGCGCAGCAGTGCCAGAACCCTCTTTCCCAACAAAACCATGGAAAAGGGCTTTGTGATATAATCATCCGCCAGAGCGTCAAAGCTGTGGATCTGCGTGCTCTCATCGCCAAGCGCCGTCAGCATCAGGACGGGAACCATACTGGTCTTTCGTATCATCTTCAGTACCTGTATGCCGTTCCTATGGGGAAGCATAATGTCCAGTATGACAAGTTCTATGGATTCCTCCTCAAACAGCTCCAACGCCTCTCTTCCGTCATAGGCCTGGTACACCAGATGCCCCGCATCGGTTAAATAGTCTGCGATCAGATCATTTGTCGTCTCATGATCTTCCGCAATCAGTATCGCTGCCATGTCTCTGCCCCTCTGTGTCATTTGATATCCATACTTTATACTTTTTCAGATATAAAATCAAGAATTGTTTCTTGCATGCCCTATATTGAAGGGCGGATTCTCTTCCAGAAAGCAACAGAAGGGGTTATACAAATAAGATGAAAGTGAATGATGGATAATTCGGGATTATCGATTATATAGGGGGAAACATGAATAATAATATATGGAAAAATTACATTTACACTTATGTTTCTGAAAATAATTTATTAAACTTTTATACTAGATTTCTTGAGACATTTGAAGCTGAATGGAATAAATTAATATCAAACTACCATTTTGAAGACCTTTGCCAATTAAATAATGGAAATAGGCTTAGACCAATGTTGGTTTTTTGGGGATATTTATTAAACAAAGACAATGATGAAGTATTTAATATTAGTGATCAAGATTTACAGCTCATAATGAATCCTTGTATTATGATAGAGTCTATACATAAGATGTCACTATTAGTTGATGATTGGATTGATGGCGATATAGCAAGACATGGATCTACCACTTTTCATGTTTTATATGGAGCAGATACAGCTGTTTTGCTAGCTATGAATATTATGTTGACGGGATTTTTGAAATTAAGTCGTATACATGAAAAAGTATATAAAACCACAATTCCATTAGCACTGCAGATTTCTTATGACATGACATTAGGTGCATTGAATGAAATTTCATCCAAGAAATCAGTTTTTGATATTGCTAAAGTAAAAGAGATTATTAATTTAGAAACATCGTCAATTATAAGAAACGGTCTAATTATTGGATTTACTGCAGGCGGAGGAGAAAACAAAGATATTATCGATTTATTAGATGATATCGGTTATTGTTGTGGATATATTTTTCAGGCTTTGAATGACTTGGAGCCATTTGGCAATGTTGATGGACTAATGCATCATAAAGGGGCATTAACTACTGATATTTTAAAAAACAGAAAAAATATTGTTATTGCATATATTCATGCATGGGCAAATGAAAGCGAAATTGAAAAAATATCAACATTAAGTAATTCTGAGTTTGTATCAAAATATGTAATTTCATTAATTGACAAATACCATATAAAAGAACACATGTTGGAAGAGGTGTCAAACCTTCAGCTTAGAATTCAAAATAGAATTGCAAAAATCGAGAAAAAAACTGGACATTATAATTGGTGTCATCATTTTAATAATTTTATTGACATAACTATTGCGGCA
Organism: uncultured Lachnospiraceae bacterium; assembly: GCA_947367855.1. Lineage (GTDB taxonomy): Bacteria > Bacillota > Clostridia > Lachnospirales > Lachnospiraceae > Acetatifactor. The sequence continues at coordinate 12,570 of CANBFE010000026.1, forward strand.
AGTAAAAAGAGAGCCTTATGTTAGTATATTAAGGTCTTTTAAATCAACTAAAATCGAGATTATCACTGATGAGAAATTAGTTATTGAGACAAGTAAGGGGAGAACCCATGTATATGAGTTTTGCAACACGTATTTTCTATCATTTAAACGAAAAATTATATTCATGTATGCTACCTTGGTATCTCCCTCGCTTGTTTTATACATTATGCTATAATTTTCTATACTTTGTGATATTAAATTTTCGTATATTTTATTCAAGAAAATATTTCTAAGAAAACTTGATAAAGGCACCATAGAAATTATTGCAATTAAAATTATTATCCATGTGCAAAGCAAAGGTAAAAATTTCGACGATGAAAATCTTTCCTGAAAAATAATTTGTATACTATTAACAGGCGAAAATATAATAAATAGTAATATAAAAAGTGATCCTAAAACTATAAACATATTTCTACAGGTATTGCTAAATGTCTCTAATAAGTTAAACCATTCTGTCCTTTCTGGTATTAGCTCGTAATAATTTCCTGGACGAATTTTTGAAATATCGTGTAGTAAAAGTAAAGTAAATATATAATGCTGAAAGATAATAAATGCACAAAAGACAACACAAGACAATGCAAATAAACTATAAATACCAATTGGATTAATTTTAACAAAACCAAGGATAATAGATATTGCTACAAAATAAATGCAAGCAATAAAACAAAGCACAAAATTAAAATCTGAACTAATCCTATTAGTGTAATCAATTTGACATTTTACCAAGTTGGGGTCACCTGTTAACTCAAACACAATTTCTTTGTTTTTTTCTTCTATATACTTTATGGTGAAAGAAAGAATTATATATAGCCCAAAACCAAAAAGACCCTTAAGCCAAAACAATGGCATTTCTTCAAAAGCATTAAAAATAAAGCCCAATCCAACTGCAAATGTAGCAATAAAAAAATGAGCTAATTTATTAGGTTTGGAAATTGCTTTTACTAATTTTCTAAACAGAATTGTTTTTTCCTCTTGATTTTGTATTCCTTTCTCTGATAGCAGGGGCTTTGGAGGATTAGGTTTTTTTGTTTTATTTTGATATGCTTTCTTTTTTCTCTTACTATTTTTCATATGCTCTTTTCTATCTGCAACCAAGAAATAATCCGGAATTATCCGTTATACTGCCTACAGGATAATCCCGAATTATCCACCATTTCCTTTCCATTATATCTTGACTACAGACAAATTTCAACCCCAAAATCCATTTTTTACTACAAAGCGACCAAACATGGCAGCCTGCGCCCGGTTTCTTCCCGCCGCCCTCAAAAACACCATAAACAGTCAACAACAACTCGTAAATACAGTGAAATATAAATTTCCATCCACTTTCCCATCCTCTATTGAATAACGCCCCAGGATTGTATATAATAACACAAAACAATTCAAAGGAGCAAAATCATGTCAACAGAAATACCTTCGCTTCTGTCACCGGAAGCGGTTAACGAACTTGACAGGCGGCTGGTACAGATTGTACCGGACAAACGGCAGCTCAGTTTCCAACAGACTGAGTTCTATGCTTTTGTCCATTTTACCGTCAATACTTATACGGATAAGGAATGGGGCGACGGCACAGAGCCGGAGAGCATCTTCTTTCCGGACAAATTTGATGCCGATCAGTGGGTGGATGCCGTCAAAGCCGCAGGCATGAAGGGACTTATCCTCACCTGCAAGCATCACGACGGCTTCTGTCTGTGGCCAAGCAGGTACACAGAGCATACCGTGGCAAATTCCCCCTTCCGCGGCGGGAAAGGGGATATCGTCCGGGAAGTTTCCGAGGCCTGCCAAAAGGGCGGCATCCGTTTCGGCATTTACCTCTCCCCCTGGGACCGGAACAATGAAAACTATGGTCACGGAGATGCCTACAACGACTTTTTTGTAAATCAGCTCACTGAACTTCTGACCAATTATGGTAGTATCTTTTCCGTATGGTTTGACGGAGCCTGCGGAGAGGGAAAAAACGGTAAAAAGCAGGATTATGACTGGGCCCGCTATTATGAGCTGATCCGCCGTCTGCAGCCGGAAGCCTGTATTTCCGTCTGTGGCCCTGATATACGCTGGTGCGGCAATGAGGCAGGGCACACCAGACCCTCCGAGTGGAGCGTGGTGCCGGCCAGGCTGCGCGATACGGAAAAAGTGGCCTCGGAAAGCCAACAGGCCGACGATACCGCATTCCGCCAGAGAGAATTCAACTCCCAGGATCTGGACCTGGGAAGCAGAGGAGTTCTTGTCTGTGAGGAAAATTTGATCTGGTATCCGGCAGAAGTAAATACCTCCATCCGCCCAGGCTGGTTTTATCATGAAAGCGAAGACGGGAAAGTCCGGTCTTTGGACGAACTGCTGCATATTTACTACAACTCCGTAGGAGGAAATGCCATGTTTCTGTTAAACATTCCTCCCGCAAAGGACGGCAGATTCCACGAAAATGACGTAAAGCGCCTGAAGGAAGTCGGTTCCCGTCTGGAAAAAACCTTCTCCAACAATCTGCTCCGGGAAGCAGTCCTGAAAGCAGACAGCTGGGAAGAGGGCTGCGGCATAGACGGAATAAGGGAAGATACATATGATGCCTTTTACAAAACCAGGGACGGCGTCCGGACTGCAGAAATCACCGTATGCTTTTCCAAACCGACGAAGGTATCCCATGTTGTGCTGAAGGAAAATATTCTACTGAGCCAGCGAATCGAGAAATTTCAGATCCGGACCGAAAGCGGCGCCCTCTTATACGAAGGCACCACGGTTGGATATAAGAAAATTGCAAAATTTCCGGAGACGGAGGTGACACAGCTTCATATCTGCATCTGTGATTCCAGGCTGTGCCCCACCCTTTCCTTTGTGGGAATATATTAACCCTGCGGAATACCGCAGAATAATGTTTGCCATACGGCATCCCAGTCATAAACCCGGTCAGGGCCGCCGCTTCATCCGGCGGCCCTCCTCAAGTCTCTTCCTCCCAATCCGGCTCCCTTCCGGGGTCTTCCGGCTCGCTGACCGTGTCCAACGCTCCGGCGATCAGTTTGATCATCTCCCAGACAGAGCGGAAGGAAACCGTCCGATTGGTCTCCATCCAGGTTATACGTCCCTGCAAGCTGCTGTTCTGGCGGTGTTGGACATGGACAATGAAGGTGCCCAGATCACCATGTTTTGTAAGCAAATCCTTATCTTTCATACTTTTCTTCCTTTCTTACCCAGAGCCTGCCGCTTTACCTGCCCACGGCCACGCTCTCCGGGGCGCAGATTACACTGTTGACGTAATACTGAATACCTGTCCTCTGTCTCCCAACCATAAAACGGTAATTGATTCTCTTCTGTATCTTGTCACAGTCCTCCCTGGTAGTGTTGACCAGGAGAACCAGGTATTCCCCTCTGCCATACCTTGTGACGGCATCGCTGCGGCGCACCGAATTCAGGATTGCATCCCCAAGCCTGCCTGTGAATTCCTCCAGAATCTCCGTATCCTCCAAAGGATTTCCCTTACCGTCAACCACCGTACAAAGCATCAGATAAACGGACTGTCCGCCCCGTTCCATCATGCGTCCCACCATTCGGTAGATTCCCTGGAATACCGGATAAGAGCATAAGTACCCCCCCGGGATACTGTTTTCACTCTCTGTAAGCTTCTCCTGAATATCGTCCAGGGCCCCGTGACGATGTTCCATCCGTTCTCCCAGTTTTCGAAACAGCATCATCATTTGTTCGGAAGGACGCAGTCCCTGTTCCCTGAAATACAGATCCGCCGTATTATCATAAAGCCTCCGGGCATCCTCATAACGTCCCTGGTTCACCAGAGCCTCCATGGCTATAATCTCATAATTGGACAGCGGGTTAATCTTAGCCGCATAGACTCCAAGCTCCTCCATCTGCAGGAAACTCCCGCTTTCCTTCAGCAGTTCTGCGGCTTTTTCCACGCATTCGCAGAACATTCCCCTGTATTTTTTCGCCTCCTGCATTACCCACAGCATACCGCCGTGAACAGGCAGGAATTCTCCCGTATAACAGTAGCAGGCCTCCAGATACCGCCCCATCCGGCTGTCCCGGTCCTCTTCTTCCCCGGCTTCCCTGTACAGGCGCTCAAAATCCTCCGCATCCTCCACCACCGGAATCTGTTCCGTCCAGAAGTACATGCCGTTCCTCTGCTCTATGTAATTCACATCCGGCAGCCCGAATGTCCTCAGTTTCTTTTTGGCATTATAGACAATGCTGCACAGCGCATGCCGTACATCCCCCACATCCCTGTCCCCAAACAGGACTTCCTCCAACAATTCCCGGCTTACTCCCGTCTTTCGATAATGGAGCACAAGCTGCATCAAATAAATAAACTGCGATTCCCTGGATTTGATACCTCCAATTACCGATTTTCCCCCAAATGTCAGAGTAAACCCACTGAACATCTGAACCTGCAGGGCTTCCTCTTCCGGCTTTACCGCCATTCCCGCACCCCCTCTCATCTGCATATACACCGGAATGTTTTCCTATCCGCCGCATATAGCATATGATACTCATTATATCTGGAAACACTTCCTTTGACAATCCTTTTTCAGGAAAAATCCTTTTAATTGACTTTTGTTCCCATCTGTGATACCTTTAATGATGTAAAGCTTTACAGTGGAAAATTATCATGTGTGGGGCTGAAAATCGTATGACTTATACCAGGAGGAAGCCAATATGCCAGTTACAGATTTTCTGGACAGAAATGCAAGATTATACCCCAATGAAGTAGCGTTGGTGGAATTAAATCCGGATGAAAAGGACACCCGGCGCACCACATGGAAGGAATATGACCTGATTCAGCCTGACCGTTTTGAACCCTACCGCCGGGAAATCACCTGGGGTGTTTTCAACGAAAAGGCCAACCGCTTTGCCAATATGCTTCTGGGAAGGGGCGTGAAAAAGGGTGAGAAGGTCGCAATCCTTATGTACAACTGCCTGGAGTGGCTTCCCATCTACTTCGGAGTGCTGAAATGCGGAGCCATTGCAGTACCCTTCAATTTCCGCTACGATGCGGGAGAAATCCTTTACTGCGCCGAACTGGCCCAGGTGGATATCATTGTATTCGGTCCGGCTTTTATCGGACGTATGGAAGCCAATGCGGACCGTCTCTCCAAAGGACGTCTGCTGATCTATGTGGGGGACAGCTGCCCCACCTTTGCGGAGAGCTATCATGAACTGGTGGCCGACTACTCCAGCCAGGACCCGGGGGTAGCCATCACGGAAGACGACTACGGAGCCATTTACTTTTCCTCCGGAACCACCGGTTTTCCCAAGGCAATCCTGCATAAGCACAGAAGCCTGACCCAGGCTGCAGAGATGGAGCAGAAGCACCACCAGACCGGCAGGGAGGATACCTTCCTCTGCATTCCTCCCCTGTACCACACCGGAGCAAAGTTTCACTGGATGGGCAGCCTGGTGGCAGGGAGCAGAGCCGTTCTGTTAAAGGGCACCCGGCCGGAAACCATTCTCTCCGCAGTTTCCGGCGAGCACTGCACCATCGTGTGGCTGCTGGTACCCTGGGCCCAGGATATTCTGGATTATCTGGACGCAGGAGAGCTGAGACTGGAAAATTACAGCCTGGACCAGTGGCGCCTGATGCACATCGGAGCACAACCGGTTCCGCCCTCCCTGATCAAGCGTTGGAAGGCTTATTTCCCCAACCATGCTTATGACACCAACTATGGCCTGTCCGAATCCACCGGGCCCGGCTGCGTGCACCTTGGCATGGAAAATATCCACAAGGTGGGAGCCATCGGCGTTCCCGGATACCGCTGGGAATGCAGAATTGTGGGAGAAGACGGAGCGGAAGTGCCCAGAGGAGAAGTGGGAGAACTCTGCGTCAGGGGCCCCGGTCTCATGACCTGCTATTACCGGGACGAAAAGGCCACTGCCGAAGCCCTGAGAGACGGATGGCTGTGCACCGGGGATATGGCCATGCAGGATGAGGACGGATTTTATTTCCTGGTGGACCGCAAGAAGGATGTCATTGTCAGTGGCGGCGAGAACATCTATCCCGTGCAGATCGAGGATTTCCTCCGGCGGCACAACAAGATCAAGGACGCAGCGGTAATCGGCCTCCCCGACAGAAGGCTGGGTGAGAAGACTGCTGCCATCATAGAGGTCAAGGACGGAATGGAATGCACCTGGGAGGAGGTGGAGGCCTTCTGCAAGGAGCTGCCCAGGTATAAGCGTCCCAAGGAAATCATTTTCCACGAGATTCCCAGAAATGCCACCGGCAAAATCGAAAAGCCCAGGCTGCGGAAAATGTACGGTGCAGACCAGCTGGTAGCCCAGGAAAACCGGGGATAAGAACCGGACTTTTCTCAGGACAGGGAAAGCAGCCCGGCCCCGTTCCCTCCCAGAACAGCCTGCTGTTCTGCTGCGTCCAGTCCGCTTTCCCTTATGGCTGCGATCATTTCCTTCTGCCCGCTCCAGGGACTGTCCGTGCCGAAGAGGATGCGGTCCGCACCATGCTTTCTCACCATCCCCAGGAACTGTGCCCCTGACAGGGGCGGGTCTTCCTCCGGTCTGCGGACAGTTCCCGGGGCAGGCTGAATGGGAAGCAGGGAAAATGCCGTGTCCAACCACACATTCCGCCCTGCAATGCGCTGCTCCACCTGATCCCAGGCCTGCCATCCTCCCATGTGGGCAAGAACGAATTTCTCCGGCTTCACAATGTCCAGCACTTTCTCGATTCTTTCCACGGAAGCGTAGTCCTCTCCCGGAAAACCAATGTCATACCCTGCATGTGTCAGGACAATGAGACCGTTTTCCGAGGCGCAGTCCAGTATGCGCTGAAAGCGGATGTCATCAATGGCCACTCTCTGGAAAACGGGATGTATCTTGATGCCTTTTACGCCATTTTCAGCCAGGTCTCTCAGAATCTTCCTGTAATCCTCATTTTCCGGATGAATGCCCCCAAAGGAAAGCAGTCCCGTATCGTCCGCGCATTGGTTTGTCTCCACTGCAATCCGGTTGATTTCCTCCTGCTGCCCCGGCCTGGTGACCACAGGCAGCAGAATGGAATAGTCCACTCCCGCCTCCCTCATGGAGCGTCTCAGACTCTCCCGGGTGCCGTCCAGATAATGCAGGGACCTGGCGCTGGCGGCCAGTTTTGCAATGGCTCTGGGCGCCAGATCTTCCGGAAATGTATGGGTATGAAAATCGATAATCATGACAGCCTCCTTTTGCATAAGATTCCCCGCGTTTTACCGCGGGGAATAAGTGAAACATCAATAGTTTATCCTGATTGTCTTAATTTCAAACGCTCTGAAGTCCAGTGTCAGCTCCTGAGCCGCCTCAAACTCCTTCTCTGTTTCCTCCAGCATATTGGTTTCCGCCAGTCCCTTTACCGGGAATCCGAAGGTAATGGTCACCCTGTCTGCCGTGCCCTCCGCCTCGTAGAGACGCAGAATAAAGCCTCTTCCGCTGTCCTCCATGGGTTTCACGGTCTCAACGATTACATGGTCACAGTCAAGTTTTACCAGGCTCTCCATCTGCAGGCTGCCCTCCGTCACCAGAGGCTTCTCATTCAGCAGATAGGCCGGCTGGATCACATTGTCTGCAGACATGCTTCCCATATGCGGCAGGAATGCATAGGTACACTCATGAATCCCCTTGTCTCCCCTGAAGTCAGGCATGCATCCGCCCTTGTGAAGAGAGAGTCTCATCTGGGAATCCCTGACGCTGATACCGTATTTGCAGTCGTTCAGCACAGCTGCGCCGTAGCGGGTCTCGGAAATGTCCGTGTACTTGTGGTTAGACACCTCAAACCTGGCTTTTTCAATCTCCGTGTTCCGGTTGGTCACACGGCGGATATAGCCGAACTGAATCTCCTGGCTGGCGTAATCCGTGTGAATGGTAGTGTCAAAAGCAGTCTTCAGGAAACGGTGGTCATCCTGCCAGTTTATTCTGGTTTCAAATACCACCTCCGGGGAATCCGCATAGAAGATCATATCCTGATCCAGAGTGGATTTCCCGCTGAGCCTGTAGCTACTGCGAATCCGGAATTCCACTGCGCCGTCGGAAACCACCTCCCTGGAAAGCAGCTCTGCGCTCTCCCGGAATTTGCTCTCATAATCCGCGTCCACATCCCAGTTGTCCCATCCAAGGGATACCTCTTCCGCCATCAGGAAGGTATTCAGCGCGTATCCCTCGCCTTTCAGTTCCCGGCCGTTACGCCTGTCCACAAAGGATTCCATATATCCCTTTTCGTTGAAGACCACCCTTACCACAGGTGTCTCCAGGATCTCGCCCTTCTCCCCGCTTACGGAGAATGCGGATTTTTCCTCTGCATAATCCTTTGTGAGGTTGAGAACAACGCTGCCAAAGGCGGGAATCTTCACGCCCATTACAGCCAGTTTCGCATTGCCGTCCCTGTCCTTTACAACCTGCTGCTTATAGCCGCCCTCCACATAATATCCCTCAAAGGGAATGTAAACCACATCACTGCGCTCAAAGGAAAGCGTATTCACCACTGTAATCTGCTTTGCCCCGCTCTCCTGGCCGGAAGTCCTTTCTGCCAGCAGTTCCCCGCTGATCTTCCGGGCTTCTTCTATAATATGCTCCACTGCCTGGATTGCTTCGTCATGGGCTCTGGGGATGCAGGTGCCGGGCAGAATGTCATGGAACTGGTTCACCAGCATCTCACAGGTCAGAGGATCGATTTTCTCCGGGGAAGCCTCTCCATCCCTGCACAGGGCATCCCATACCGTAAGGAACTCTAGATCCCTGAGCGCAAATTCTGCCTTCCTGTTATTCCTCTTGATCACATGCTGGTTGGTCAGGGTGCCCCTGTGCAGCTCCAGATAGAGCTCCCCGTTATAGGTGGAAGGCTCCACCAGGCTCTGCTCCAGTTCCTGCATGAAGCGGCTCACCGTGGTGTGGGAGGTTCTGGGCATTCCCTCCACATCCTTCATGCGCTCCGCGATCTCCACCATCTCAAACTCCGGACCGCCGCCGCCGTCTCCGAATCCGTAGGAGATCAGGCGCATGTTGGACACGGAACGCTCCTTGATGGTATTCTCCCCGTCAGCCAGCAGATTCTCTGTCAGCGCTTCCGGATCCGGCCATACATGAGTGCGGTTAAAATGTACCAGTACCTGGGAACCGTCTATTCCCTTCCAGTAAAACGTGTCGTAGGGGAATACATTGGTGTCGTTCCAGGCCATCTTGGTGGTGAGGAAATATTTCACCCTGCAGCCCTGCATGATCTGGGGCAGGGACGCGCTGTATCCGAAGGTGTCCGGCAGCCAGAATGCATCTGATGTGTAGTCAAAATTCTCTCTGGTAAACTTCTGACCCCACACAAACTGCCTTACCATATACTCTCCGGAGGGAATGTTGCAGTCACATTCGATCCACACGCCGCCGTTGGGCTCGTAGCGGCCCTCAGCCACACGCTTCTTTATGTCTTCAAACAGAGCCGGATACATCCTCTTGATGATGTCGCTGTGATAGGCGGAGCTCTGCACAAAGGTATAATCCGGATACTGGTCCATCAGGTTCATCTGGTTGGCATAGGTTCTGGCGCATTTTTTCTCCGTCTCGCCCCTGTGCCACAGCCATGCCGTATCCATGTGGGAGTGGCCGATCAGTCCCGCATAAGGCGCGGAAGCAGAGTTCTTCTCCTGGAGCACCTTTCTCAAAATGGCGTCAGCCCTGCGGATCTGCATGCGGAATACCTCAGGCTCCTCATTCTCAAAATCATAGGAGATCAGATTGTGGATCTCCAGCATGGCACGCACTACTGCAGCCCTGCGGAAGCTCTTCTTCTCCAATACTTTAATCAACCCGTTGGCAATTCTCAGATCAAAATAAAACGCAGCCATCTCCTCATCCTTCAGGCAGATGTCCACAGGATGATACTCTATGCGGTAATGCTTCTGGGCCTCCACCAGGAACGGCTGTGTTCCCTTGATGTAATGGTTTGCATAGTACTCAAAAGCCATTTCCAGGGTCTCTCCGCTCTTTGCCTCCCTGCACAGCATGTCACAGTAATGGTTGCCATGGCTGTGTACGATCATCTTGGACGCATAGTTGCCATAGGGCTTTCCGTTCACCCAAAGCATGCCCTCGTAACCCCGGATTTTGGGATATACAAACAGGGTCTTCCCCTCCAGCTCCTCCGGAACCGTGAAATTCCCCTTAAACCAACAGTAGATTCCCTCTCCCTCAAACACTGTGCCGTCGTCACAGGCGGTAAAACAGGCATCCTCCGGCACGTCATGATGGCTTCCGTCCGTCAGGAATGCTTTCATGGGAACAGTGGCCACTGTCTGAAACAGTTTCGGCTCCAACATTTTCTCCAGACGCTTCATTTTTCCAAGCATCCTGTCCAGCTGCTTATCCGTATACATTCTGATCCTCCTTCAATTTCGGTCCTTTTCTGGATTTCGCTCCGTCTATCATACCATAACTGCCATAATATGCAAGACATAATCCGCAAAATATAAAGTATACTCAATCGTAGTCAACACTTATAAGGCAGAGGCCCTGGGCAGGCGCTGTAGGGCCCGCTTTCTGCCTTTCCGGATTGCGGAGAATCTCCCCAACCTGCTCAGGCGACATCCGGCCGCAGCCCACCTCCAACAGGGTGCCCACCATGATGCGCACCATATTCTGCAGGAATCCGTTTCCGTGGAAAGTAAAGACCAGATACTCTCCCCTGCGCTCAATGTCAATTCTGTCCACCCTGCGCAGAGTGGATTTCTTCATCCTGGGATTTACACAGAAATTCCGGAAGTCATGCTCCCCCTGAAGGAGTTCCGCTGCCCGGCGCATTCTGGCCGTATCCGCCCGCTCCTCCAGCCTGGCGCAGTACTTCCTGTCAAAAACGGACTTTACCTCCCCGTCCTGGCAGGTGTAGCGGTAGGTCTTGCCAATGGCATTATAGCGGGCGTGAAACCTGGGGGACGCCTCCCGCACCTCCCTCACCGCAATGTCCTCCGGGAGATGCCTGTTCATGTAATCCCTGATTTCCTCACAGGAAAGCTCCGTGTCCAGAAATGCATTGGCAGCCATCCCCCTGGCATGGACTCCCGCATCCGTCCGTCCTGCGCCCGTAACCTCCGTCTCTCTTCCGCACATCAGCCCCAATACGTTCTCCAGTTTTCCCTGAATGGTATTTTTTCCGGGCTGACGCTGCCATCCGTAATAACGGCTTCCGTCGTATTCCACAATAAATTTGTAATTTTTCATATAGGAAGATACCTCTTTCCTTTGCCTGGGCCTGTGCCCTGTCTTACTTCAGAAACGCCCTTCTCAGCGCCCTGACCACAGGCAGCGCAGTGAGACCGCCCAACAGGGCCGTGACCAGCTGGGGCAGGGAAAACATATGGGACACCACCGATGCCTGGGGTTCCGGCAGACGCAGCAGCAGCGGAACCGCCACCCTGACAATGCCCAGATATAAAACCAGAAATTTGGCCACGGCCGCGGCCCCCGCAGCAAAAAGCCCTGCGGCATAAGGATTTCCCTGGCTCCTGCTGCCCAGAAAGTGCCAGACCAGCACCAGGACAATATTTCCCAGCGCAATAAACGGAATTATCCCCCACAGCGGTCCTATTCCCACAAGTTTTGCCATGATGGGCGAGACCACGGCCACGGTGGCCCCTGACATGACGCCGCAGGTCATAACCGACACCGCCAGCAGCGCATTCACCAGGGTCCCGGTGACAATGGTATTGCCCAGAGGAGCCGTAACCGCCTGCATTACCACCAAAAGCGCAACGAAAATGCCTGTCCTTGTAATCCATAGTGTTTTTTCCCGGTTGTTCATGAATCCTGTTCTCCTTTTCTTCTTTCCTGAAAGCCTTTCTTTTTATCCCCTTACAGAGTCAAGGGTCTTTTCAAACACCTCAAAATAATTCTCAAAGGTCTTTGCGCAGCAGCCGGGATTGGCAATGGCAATCCCGGGGCTCCGCAGACCCGTCAGGGCAAAGCCCATGGCCATCCGGTGGTCATCATAGGTTTCCACCACAGAGGGTCCCGGCAGACCCGGATAAATGGTCATGCCGTCCTGCCGCTCCTCACACCGGATTCCCATTTTGGACAGCTCCCTGCACACTGCGGCAATGCGGTCGCTTTCCTGATAACGGATATGTCCTATTCCGGTAATACTGGTGGGACTGTCCGCAAAAGGCGCTATGGCCGCCAGGGTAATGGCCTGATCGGAGCAGCCGGACATATCCGCCGTAACTCCGTGGAAAATGCCCTCAGGCGGCGGTGATACCAGAATTCCCCCGGGCGTATCCTTTACACTGCACCCCATCTCCTCCAGAATTCTGACAAACTGCACGTCCCCCTGCATGGAGTCAAAATGCACATGGCGCACCAGCACCGGGATATTTAACAGAGGGCTCATGGCATAGAAATAGCATGCCGCGGACACATCCGGCTCCACCTGGTACACGCAGGGCCGGTAATGCTGTCCGGCCCGGGTACGGAAGGCGCTGCCCCCGGTCCGCTGAATGTGTACCCCGAACTGTTCCATCATTTTTACAGTCATCTCAATATAAGACATCCCGTGCTTTCCCTCTATCCGGGTGGTAAAATCCTTTTCACACAGGCAGGATACCATGAGCAGAGCGCTGAGAAACTGACTACTGCTGTCAATATTGACAGAGATGTCATTTTTCTGAAAACCATGCGCCCGCAGGGTGAAGGGAAAATGGTCCTCTTCTCCCCGGGAATCGGAAACCACCTCACAGCCCAGCTCCCTTAAGGAATCCAGCAGGGGCGCCATTGGCCTCCTGCGCATCTGTTCCGAGGCGTCCATATGGTACACTCCCTCCGAGAGACCGAGCCAGGCGGTAAGGAAACGGGCCGCGGTTCCTGCACTTCCCACATAGGCGGAAGCCTCTGCCAGGGGCGTCCGTCCGCCCAGGCCATGGACGGAAACCCTTCTGTCCGCTTCGTTCACCTCCGTTTCAAAGCCCAGGTCCTGAAGGCATTTCAGGAAATGCCTGGAATCGTCCGAGAACAGTACGCCCTCCAGACAGGACGTCCCCTCTGCCAGCGCGGCCAACAGCAGGGCCCGGTTGGTGATGCTCTTGGAGCCCGGAACCTCCAGGGTTACAGGGGCGGTCCGGCGGCACGCACTGTCCCCCGGACAGGGAACGGAATAAACTCTTTGGGCCTGCACCACTGCCACTCCATACCCGGGCAGAACCAGCTCTCCCTTAACCTCCCTGTCCGTCACCAGATCCCGTCCCTCCACCCCGGAAACCGTCACAGTCTCCGTGGTATTGTTCAGATAAAAGAAAAATCTGCCTGTCTCTCCGGTTCTCTCATGGCATTCCACGCCCTCCGGCAGCCTTCTCACTGGGATGCCCGCATCCACCAACATTCTTTCAAACAGCGGTTCCATCTGCGCCGCATCCGTTCTGGCCGCCGCGTAGTAAGCCTTTCCCCTGCCCTGCGTTCTGCAGGTCAGGGCCGCGCCTCCCCTGTAAAAATCATCTGTGTAGGTTCCCAGAATCCGTGCGTCCCGGACCCGCAGAATCTCCGCGTAATCCCTTACCTCCCATATGCTGCCGTCCTCCAGAAGGATACCGTTCCTGTCTGAGGGGTAAAGAGTGTCGATCTCCTCACTGACAATGCCGAAGAGCTCCTTCAGCCCGTCCCCCGGAAAGCCCCCCAGAAAACAGAGCTGTTCCTCATTCACATAGCCTGTGCAGTAGGTGGCAAACAGCTGTCCTCCCCTCTCCACAAATGCCTTCAGATTCGCCGCGGTTCCGGGCTGCAGCATGTACAGCATGGGAGCTGCCACCACATCATAGCCGTCCAGGTTCTCATGGGAACCAACCACATCCATCTCCACACCCAGGCGGAAAAATGCTTTCCATATGTCTATGCAGGTCTCCTCGTATTTCTTGGTGGACTGGGCAAATGCCTTGGCGTCGTCAATCGCCCAGCGGTTGTCCCAGTCCAACAGCAGCGCTGCCCTGGGTTTTACAAGGGTGCCTGCCGCAGGGGCGATTTTTTTCAGAAGCTCTCCCACCTCCGCCACCTCGCGGAAGATTCTGGTGTCGTCGGTTCCCAGGTGGTCCACCACCGCGCCGTGGAACTGCTCATAGGATCCCCGCCCCTTCCTCCACTGGAAATACTGTACCGTGTCCGAGCCGCAGGCAACTGCCTGTACGCAGGCCAGCCTGTGTATGCCCGGACGCTTTATCTTGTTAAACGCCTGCCAGTTCACCAGGCCAGGCGCGCTCTCCATCATCATAAACGGCGTGCCGCGTTTCAGAGAACGCATTACCGCATGCTGAAAGGCCGTCTCTGCCATGGTCTCCCCAAGGGTCTCCCAGTCATTGTGAAAGGTCGGATAGTTGTCCCAGGAAACCGCATCCAGGGCAGGCGCCATCTTCCGGTAGTCCAGTCCGCCGAACAGACGCATGAAATTGGCCGTCACCGGAACATCCGGCGTCACACTGCGCAGCGCCCTGATCTCCGCCTCCATGAAATCATTGGTATTCCATGTGGTAAACCGCTTCCACTCCAGATTCAGGCCCATGACACTGGTTTCCCCGTTCTCAAAAGGCGGCTCGATCTGTTGGAAATCGTTATAGCTGTGGCTCCAGAAAGCTGTCCACCAGGCGGCATTCAGTCTGTCAATGTCGTGATCGTATTTTTCCGCCAGGTAATTGCGGAATTTTTCCACACAGCAGGGGCAGAAGCACTCCCCGCTGAACTCGTTTGAAATATGGTACATGATCACACCCGGATGGGAGCCGAACCGCTCCGCCAGTTTCCGGTCTATGGCAGCCACCTTTTCCCGGTATACAGGGGAGGACATGCAGTGGTTATGGCGTCCGCCGTGATGGGCCCGCATTCCCCTCCGGTCTACCCGCATGGCCTCCGGGCAGGCTGCGTCCAGCCATGCCGGGCGGGCTCCGGAAGGCGTGGCCAGCACCGTGTAGATACCGTTCTCATACAGACGGTCTATAATGTCCCCCAGCCATTCAAAATGATATTCCCCTTCCCTGGGTTCCAGGGCAGACCAGGAAAACACCCCCACCGTTGCGCTGTTCATACCGGCCTTTTTCATCAGCCTCACATCTTCCTCCAGAATATCGGGCCTGTCCAGCCACTGCTCCGGATTATAGTCCCCGCCATGGACAAAACCGCCCACCCGGGGAAAAAGCATCTTTTTCTCCATTTTGTCACTCTCCTGTCTCTCTGCCGCTTTGTTCCAGTATATCTGTTTCCCCTGTATAAGTCAACCGGAGCAACTTGTGACGCACAGCTGTCAGAAAGCAACTTTCAAACACGCTCTAGGTCTGGGTAAAACAAAAACAAGAGAATTACTGCAAAGTAAACTTCTTCCAACTGCTAAATTGGACGCGACTATTTTACTTCTAAGACAGCAATTCAGGAATTTATAGCGAAAAATATCGGAAAAGAACTCTTTTTCTAATTTTGTAGATAGCATTGTCAAACTATTTCCCATGTAATATAATGCAAATACGACTAACTGCTTCTATCCACAATAAGGAAAAGTTCTTTTCTACAGAAAGGAGCGTAAAGCTATGACGAATGAAACAGCAACAAAACCTCGGCGCAGCAAAGGTGATGGTACAATTTTCAAAAACAGAGTGGTCTCGGAAAGTAGGCATATGAAACGAAAAACAGGGGCTGTCGGGAGGAAAAAGTAAGAAAAGAATAACCAGGATGGTAACGAGCCTGATATTGCAGCGAAAAAATTTAATGGAGGATATGGCTTGAAAACCTCCCCTGTGGCAGGTTTTGAAAGAAGATCCGCATCGAATAGCGTTTTTTACATTTTTTTACAATGACAGGAATCTACTCTGCCGCAGGCGAGCGGGCAGCGTCATTTGCGGGAAGGCTTCTGCCTGCAGTGTCCCCAGTTGACCATACGGAAACCAGCCATGCACAGAGGAGTGCCGGCTTCATCAATGGAAATGGAGTCCGGGCGGCATCCAGAAAACGGATATGGAGTGGGAGGCCAAGGCCGACCTCCGCATTATGGGAGCAGAGCATGTAAAGGGTGTGGCCGATAAGAGAAGCGAGCAGGCTGTCCGCAGTGAGTTTTTGACCCCAGGAAGTCAGACTGGGGATGCCAAGCATAACCATGAGAATAAAGGAACGGATGACCTGGACTTGGTTTTTAGCAGGCCTTCCGGTTTTGGGATAGAAAGCTGAAAGGTATTCGATAACAGGATCAAGATCCAAGAGGTACTCTACTGAAAAGTGGAGGTGAAGAAAAAATGAAGTACTTTGGAAACCCAGCGTTTTCAGGGCATGAGAGTTTCCGAGAGTACTCATAATATAAACGAGGTGATAATGATATGAGAAAACGCTTTTCACTGATTGGATTTATTCTGGAGAAAAAGGCATTATGTGCTGTTTTTACAGTTGCAACGGTTATTCTGTCTGTGGCGGCCCCGTTAAAATCCTATATTATACAGTGGCTTCTGGACTCCGGCAGCAAAACGGAAGCATTGCAGTACATGGCGTCAGGGATGGGAATTATATTACTGAGCCATATTGCAGAATATATCAGCAGGGATTCTTTTGCCAGAATGGCTACCAAAAGCATCGAACAGATTCGCATGAAACTGATGGATGTCCAGATGCATAAGACAATGAAAAAATATCTGGAAGAAAATACCGGGGATATGCTGTCCGTCCTTACAAATGATATGCGGTTACTCTGTGACGGGTATTACATGGGGATTTTCAATATTATCATGTGGGGATCAATGGGGATCGTGGCACTGGTGATGTTGGCAGTAATTTCGCCGTTTATACTGGTCTGCGCAGTGGTTCTGTGCCTGTTGCCATTACTGGTGCCCAAATTGACAGCAGAAGATTTAAGCAGGAAGAAGAAAGCGTACTCGGAAGATACGGCAGGATATACAGGAAAGGTTGGCGAACTGCTCAAGGGGGAGGAGGCTCTTATTACAGCAAATGCATCGTCTTACTGCATCAGGGTTCATGGAGAGGCGGCAGTCAGCAATCAGAAAAAAGACTACGGCATGCGCAAAATAACAAACAGCATTTCTGTAATTTCATCACTGGTATCCTGGATTCCCAATATCATGATACTCTTTGTGGGGGTTTTCATGGTATTTGAAGGCAAAATCACAATGGGCTATTTGGTGACGATTAACAGTCTGGTAGCCTTTGTCATATCGCCATTCCGTGCAGTGGCCGGTTCCTATGCAGGAATAAAATCCTCTTCTGCAATAAAGAAAAAGATTGAGGAAATGCTGAATCTGGAAAGCCCGGAAACGGGTACACAGGCCATAGCAGGGTTTTCAGAGATTGTGTTGGAAAATGTCAGTTTTGCTTATCCCGGAAAAGACAGGCCCGCATTAAACGAAATTAATTTTACTGTAAGGTCTCATGAAAAGATAGCGATCGTAGGTTCCAGCGGCAGCGGCAAATCCAGTTTAATGAAGCTTTTGTACCGTTATTATGAAGACTATGGCGGTCGGATATCCGTAAATGGGATAAATATGCATGATATACATCTGGGCAGCTATTACGACAATGCGGCAATGGTTCCCCAGACTCCCTTTCTTTTTTCGGATACCATTTACAATAACCTGTGTCTTTACCGGGCGTATCCCATGGAGCAGGTACTGCGGGCCGTTGAAATATCCGGGTTAACGGATTTTATAGAATCCCAGCCGGAGGGGCTGCAGACGATTTTGCATGAAAACGGCCGTAATCTGTCAGGAGGACAGGTACAGCGAATCGCCATTGCCAGGGCTGTTTTACATAAATGCGGTTTGCTTCTGGCAGATGAGATTACGTCCAACCTGGATGTAATCACCACGGACGGAATTATGAAAAACCTGCTTAAACTGGACTGTGCCGTAGTTGTAATAACACATGATATATTCGGCGAATATATGTCAGGCTTTGACAGAATTTATTATCTGGAAGACGGCCAGATAAAAGAACAGGGAGATCTGGATATGTTGTTAGGGCTACATGGTAGATTTTATGAATTGTATCAAACGATAAATTCGATGGATATGAAAAGAGGTAAATATAATGAACATGAGAAAACATATGTTGCGCGAACAATCTTTTAAGAGGTCTCCGCCAAGAAGTTGCTTCTTTTTTCGTGTCGGTTACCCGGTTCCAGTATCGGCACATCTATCAGAAAGTGGCTTTTGAGTATTTCTCGGTGCAGAGATTGTATCCCCGCCCGTTTTGCGGTAAACTATAAAAAAATGAATGTAGCAGAAAGGAAAAACACCATGATCCTGCTTTACTGTATCATCATACTGGGAATCTTTCTGGGAGACCTGAAAATCAAAAACATGATTGAAAGAAAAGACCCTTCCGTCCCGTCCTCACTCTGGAAGAACCGCATCCTCATCCGCAGGCATCACAACAGAGGGGCCATGCTGAACCTTGGGCAGGGCAGGAGACCTCTTGTGGCAGCGCTGTCCGTCATGCTCTGCATCCTGATGACTGCGGTTTTTGTCCTCAGCCTGGGCCAGCGGGGAAACGCCCTGCTGCGCGCCGGACTTTCCTTTCTGTTAGGCGGCGCCTACAGCAATACTTATGACCGGCTGAAACGGAAGTATGTGGTAGACTATTTTTCATGGAATGTAAAATGGGCGCCCCTTGGCAGAATCGTCTTCAATCTCTCGGATTTCTGCATTATTGCAGGCGCCCTGTTGGCAGTTCTCGGTACGCCGGATTAAGCGGTGATCACGGTTCCGGTTCTGCCCCTGACAGCCTCCTTCACCTTTGCAAGGGAGGTAATCAGCACTCTTCCCCCGGGCACTTTTTCCAGATAGGTTACCGCTGCCTCCATTTTGGGCAGCATGGTGCCTGCCTCAAACTGTCCCCCGGCTATGGCAGCCCTCACCTCCTCCAGCTTCATGGACCGGATGGGGGCCTGCTTTTCCGTGCCGAAATCCCTGTAAACCCACTCCACCCCTGTGAGGAGAATCAGCTCGTCGCTCTGCAGCTCCGCAGCCAGGAGTCCGGCAATGGAGTCCTTCTCTATCACCGCAGATGCCCCCTTCAGGGCGCCTTTTTGCTCGATCACGGGAATCCCGCCGCCCCCGCAGGCAATGACCACCTGATCCGCCTCAGCAAGCGTCCGAATTGCCTCCATCTCCACAATGTCAATGGGCTTCGGAGCCGCAACCACACGGCGGAATCCTTTTCCCGGGTACTCCCTGACGTAATTTCCCTTCTTTATCTCCGCTTCTGCGTCTTCCTTCACCATGTACCTTCCGATCACCTTGGTGGGATCATAAAACGCCTCATCATAAGGATCCACTGTCACCTGGGTCAGTATCGTGCTGACCGCTTTGGAAATCCCCCTGCCCAGCAGCTCGGAACGCAGGGCGTTCTGAATGTCATATCCCACATATCCCTGGCTCATGGCAGAGCAGACGCACATGGGCGCAGAGGTGTAATCCGGATAAAGCCTGCGCAGCTCTGTCATCGCTTTGTGTATCATGCTTACCTGGGGACCATTGCCATGGGTGATGGTAAGCTGGTAATCCTCTTCCACCAGGTCCGCCAACGCCCCTGCCGTCACTCTGACTGCATCCTTTTGTGCCCCGGTGGTGTAGCCCAGGGCGTCATGCCCAAGGGATACCACGACTCTCTTTTTGCTCATATTATTCCCTCTCTGTATTAAATGCTGTTCTGTCTGCCTGTCAACCGCACAGCGGAATCTGCCTAAAACGGTACGCCTCCGGCGCTGTCCACAGGCACCAGAATCCCGTGCAGCACATACCTGGCATTATCGAAAACATAGGCGCAGGTTGACAGCAATACATAATGCGCCTCTCCGTCCGTCTCAGTCTCCGCCAGAAAATCGGACTGCCCCCTGCATTTCTCCAGGTAAGCATCCAGTTCCGCGCCGGGGCCCTCAAATATCGTATATGTATCGGAGCTCGCCGATGTGGTATATCCGCCAAACAGGATGATCTTGTAATCCTGCTCCGGCGTCAGCAGCCACATGACGGGATGTTCCTCATAGTAGGCCTGGTCCGCCCACTGATCCAGGGAGGCAAACATGGAGCCGTTTTTCATGTGGTGTCCGTATATAATGGTATTGGAATCCACAAAGCCCGGCCGGTTCTCCGCCTCGACAAAGATGGAGCCTGAGGCGCTGGATGTGCCGTCATAATTATGCGTCAGGTAATAGTCATTGTCAGCCCCATGGACTACGGGATAGTTGATGGGCGTGTCCTGGCAGTAGATCCATCCCGTCACGTCCCCGTTGACGCTCCGCAGCCCCTCAAAGTCCACTGTAATGGGCGCAGTCTCCTTTCCCGCCTCCACGGCCGGGTTCTCATCCGTTCCCTGTCCGCCCTGCGCATCCTTCTCCCCGTCCCCGGAACCCCGGGAAGTGTACTGGTCCGCAATGCCCTCGTAAAGCTCGTCACTGATTTTATACTGGTACAGAATGCGAAGTATGGATATCCCGGAAAAAAGAAATACTGCCAGGAGAAGCAGCATCACCACCCGTCTGATCCACTTTCCAACTGATCTCCCTTTCATCTGATTGCACCTCCGTACATAAAATTCCACATCAGGTTTATTATATCTGAAATAACGCCTCTTGACAATCCCTTTCGGCATGGGCAGGTTTCATTTTTTGGCCATTCTTCCGGGCCTTTTTCCCAATTATGAAATTTCCGGAAAAGATTTCCATCCCCTGTAGACAAAATGTGGCATGTATTATAACATAAAGAAAGTGGAATCATGGTAAACAGAGCCAGGCGAAAGAGAGGTAGGCCATTATGAAAATTCTTTTTTATGACACAAAAAGTTATGACAGGGACAGCTTCAACGAAACCATGAAGGACTTTCCCGGAATTGTCATCGAGTATACAAAATCGGATCTGGATCCCAGAACAGCCGCCCTGGCCGAGGGCTTTGACGCAGTATGCGCCTTTGTCAGCTCGGACGTAGGCACCCGGACCCTGGAAATCCTCCACGAGAAGAAAGTACGTCTTCTGCTTATGCGCTGTGCAGGCTTCAACAATGTGGACCTGGACACGGCAAAAAAATATAATATCCGCGTCATGCGCGTCCCCGGATATTCCCCCGAGGCAGTGGCTGAGCATGCCATGGCGCTGGCGCTGGCCAGCAACCGCAGGCTCCACAAGGCTTACAACAAGGTCAGGGAAAATGACTTCAGCCTTGCAGGCCTCATGGGCTTCAACTTTTACCAGAAAACCGCAGGCATTATCGGCACCGGAAAAATCGGCGCAGCCATGTGCCGCATCTGCCGCGGCTTCGGCATGAAAGTCATAGCCTATGACGTCTATGAAAATCCTTCCCTGAAAGATTTTGTGGAATATGTGTCACTGGACCGTGTTTTTTCTGACAGTGACGTCATTTCTCTCCACTGCCCGCTGACAGACGATTCCTATCACATGATCAACATTGACACCATCAGAAAGATGAAGGACGGCGTCGTCCTGGTGAATACCTCCAGGGGCGCCCTTGTGAAAACCGATGACCTGATCGAAGGCATCCGCATGCACAAGTTTGCAGGCGTGGGACTGGACGTGTATGAGGAAGAGACCAACAATGTCTTTGAGGACAGATCCGATGAGATCCTGGAGCATTCCACCACCGCCAGACTGCTCTCCTTCCCCAATGTGATGATCACTTCCCATCAGGGCTTTTTCACCAGGGAGGCTCTTTGGGCCATTGCAGGCACCACCCTGCAGAATGCAGTGGATTTTGAAGCCGGAAAAGAAAGCCCCAATGATGTGCTTTAAGCGACATGACAGCCGAAGGACACTGACTCTCCCCTCAGGGAGCGTCTCCCGTCCCCGGCTGTTTTTCATTTTCCAATATTACAGCATTACAGTCAAAAGGAGAACAAACCATGCCCGCCATCCCAAGTATACATGAAAAATACATGAAGGAAGCCCTCAAACAGGCAAAAAAGGCCTACACACTGGGCGAAGTACCCATCGGCTGCGTCATTGTCCATCAGGGAAAAATCATCGGACGCGGTTACAACCGGCGCAATACGGACAAGAGCACCCTGGCCCACGCGGAGATCACCGCCATCCGGAAGGCCAGTAAATACATAGGCGACTGGCGTTTGGAGGAATGCGCCATCTACATCACCCTGGAGCCCTGCCAGATGTGCGCAGGAGCCATCATCCAGGCCCGGATTCCGGAGGTGGTCATGGGCTGCATGAATCCAAAGGCAGGATGCGGGGGATCCGTTTTAAATATCCTGGAAAATTCCCATTTTAACCATCAGGCCTCTGTCACCAGGGGAATCTGTGAGCAGGAATGCTCAGATCTGCTGAAACTTTTCTTTACGGAACTGCGGGAAAGAAACAAAGAAGAAAAAAAGAAAAAAAGAGACCTTGCAATTTCCGAATCAGTATGATATCATTTTAATATCAGAGATGAGCACCATTGGAGAAAGAGAGGTATTTCATATGAATGAAAAAGTATTAAGCGGAAAGAAAAACGGCATGTCCGTGTTATTCCTGGTGATTGCCGCCTACATCATCGGCATTCTCCTGATCGTCCTGTCCGGAATCAGCATGGACCAGGCTCCTGCGCCGCTGAACATTGCCGGACTGGTTACAGGCATCCTCATTGTTTCCCTGGGATGGATCTTCCTCATGGGCCTGAAGGTACTGAAGCCCCAGGAGGCCCTGGTCCTGACCCTGTTCGGTAAATACATCGGGACTTTGAAGGAAAACGGCTTCTACTATGTGAATCCCTTCTGCGTGGGCGTCAATCCGGCAGCCAAAACCCGGCTGAGCCAGAGCGGCGATGTATCGGAACCCGGAACGGGGCTGACAGCCATTGTAAACGGCGCCCAGGCTGCAAGTATGCTTTCCACTGACTACAGCAGCAAAAAACTGTCCCTGAAGATCATGACCCTGAACAACAGCCGCCAGAAGATCAACGACTGTCTGGGCAATCCCATCGAAATCGGCATCGCGGTGACCTGGCGCATCGTTGACACAGCCAAGGCAGTCTTTAACGTGGACAATTACAAGGAATTCCTTTCCCTCCAGTGTGACAGCGCCCTCCGTCATGTAGTGCGCATCTATCCTTACGACGTGGCCCCCAATGTGGATACCACAGGCGACGGCGTGGCGGACGAAGGCAGTCTGCGGGGATCCAGTGAAGTGGTGGCCCTGCGTATCCGTGACGAAATCCAGACCCGGGTGAAGGAAGCCGGCATTGAAATCGTGGAAGCCCGGATTACCTACCTTGCATACGCTCCCGAAATCGCAGCCGTGATGCTGCAGCGCCAACAGGCCTCCGCCATTATAGACGCCCGGAAGATGATCGTTGACGGCGCCGTTGGCATGGTGGAAATGGCCCTGGAACGGCTGAATGAAAAAGATGTGGTACATTTGGATGAAGAACGCAAGGCCGCAATGGTCTCCAATCTTCTGGTAGTGCTGTGTGGAAACCATGACGCACAACCTGTAGTAAATTCAGGGAGTTTGTATTGACTATGGCTGAAAACAAAAAGCAGGTACCCTTGAGACTATCCCCAAAACTATATGACGCCATCGCCGCCTGGGCGGAGGACGATTTCCGTTCGGTCAACGGGCAGATCGAGTATCTTCTGACCGAATGTGTCAGACAGCGCAGAAAAAACGGGAAGTATGCCCCGGAGGAACTGGATATTCCCCCAAAACTGGATATCTGACCCTTATGCAGATCATTCTTTTTGAGCCTCTTTCGACTTTTGAAAGAGGCCTTTTTATGCGCATTTTAATTATTGACAAACAATAATTTTCGTGCTATTTTAGTAGTGAAATTATTGTAAAACAATAATTTTTACAGAATGCAACAGGAGGAGAGACATGAGCTACATTACATTTCCCTGGGAACAGGCAGGCCTTTGGCTGCGCAGCCTGTCACTGTCCGGCCCCTCAGGCAACACTGCCGCATGGATCCTATACCTCTGCACAGGCGCGCTTCCCCTGGGGGTTATGCTTTTCCTGCAGTCCAGACAGCGGGCCGCAAAATGTGACTGGCTTCTGCCCGTTTTGTCTGCAGCCCTGTACACCGGCCTGTGGTTTTTCACCAATCCTTCCTATATGGACAAATACCTGACGCCGGTTCCCGCAGCCGGTCTGGCAAAATATACCCTGGCTGCGGTAATCTACAGCCTTCTCCTGACCTGGATCCTGCTGCGCTTCATGGCCCGCAGGCAGCAGGCAGGCTTCCGCAGGCTGCTGCCGGGCCTGAGATACCTTCTGTATCTCTACATTCTGGCGCTTGCCGTGGATTCTTTCCTGCTTTGCGGGCCGGAATTTCTCAATGCCTGCAGGGAACTGAAAGAAAGCAACTCAGGCGCCGCAGCTTCCCTGCTCAACACCAGCATCCTGTTCCTGGCCCTGGGCAGCATTGTTCGGCTGATCCCTTATCTGTCTGAACTGATTCTGCTGGCTGCAGGGACCCGCTTTCTGTACTGTTTTGAAAAGGAAACCTTCGGACCCGGGGCCTGTATCTGGCTGCAGCGGCTGAAACTCTACAGCGGCCGCCTCCTGGCGCTGATCCTTCTGTCCAATGTGGGCTTCAGCGTTCTGCAGCTTTTCTGCTCCCGCTTTATCCTCAGCAGCAACCATACCATTGTCTTTCCCATATCCAGGATCATCGTTGTATGCGCCATCCATATGCTGAGTTTCTTCTATCTGGAAAGCAAACAGCTGAAGGAAGACAATGACATGTTCATATAATACACTGTGAGAGGAAGACTGAAAATGGCAATACACATCTGCCTGGAAGAAATTCTGAAAAAAAGACACATGACATCCAGGGAACTGTGCAGACTGGTAAACATCACCGAGGCAAACCTGTCCATACTCCGCAGCGGCAGGGCAAAGGGCGTCCGGTTCGCCACCATCAACAAAATATGCTATTACCTGCAGTGCGACGTAGGAGATATTCTGAAATTTGACGGCATTCTGGATGATATGGAGGAAAGGGAACAAAATGAAGAATCGGAAAATACAGAACCACAGGATAAGTATTCAGAATAAACTTGCAGCCTGCGCTGCCATATGCCTGATATCTGCAGGCTGCGGCATGGGATATGCAAACTTCAGTCTGGCCCTGGAGGAGATTCCCTCCGGCAGCGACAGACTTGTCGGCCTCTTTATCACAGATACCCATATTGATTCCGGCACACCTGAAATCATCCTGGACAGCCGTGGAGAGTTGACGTTCCGGGAACAGGATGCCAAAATATACGGCTCCCTCACCGATGACGGTTCCGAAACACCCGTGACCTTCAGCGGTCTGGAAGGATATGGCATCTACAGCCTACAGCTTCAGGACGAAGGCTCCCCTGACATCTGCAACATATTTTCCGCTGATGATGTCTTCACGGATCTGCACTATACTGCCTCCGGGAATAATAACACCGTAGAGGCATCCCTGTATGTCAGAGCCGACCGTCCCTGCGCCCGCTACTTCCACCCAGTTTACCAACAGGCTGACGGCCGGATCTACCTGCTGCCCGGTTCCGGCGTTTCCTCAGACAGCTTCAGCGAAGGCACCCAGTACAGCAAAAGCGTGTCCCAGTCCCAGAGCACTGTTCTTTCCGGCCATGAGGACACAGAAGAATCCGGATTTACCGTTACACTCATCGCTGCTGCATCCGTGGAAAACACGGAGGTAATCTTTATGGACCGGAAAAACCAGGTGATCGGAATTCTGCCTGAACAGCAGCTGGATGCCCTGTTCCAAAAGGAGCCTGCCCGGCTTGAGCTCCCTGACCATACTGCCTATGTGATCCTGCAGCAGACAACCACCCACAGCGGAGAGGCGTGCCGCAGCCTCTTTGACCAGGGTGAAGAATACCTGGAATACATGGTATCCGGAGAGGACGGTTATCTGCATTCCAGACAGCTTCTTTTGGTATGGCCGGAAGACGCCCTTCTCTCTCCGTAATCCTCCGGCCCACGATTCCTGCTCTCTGGCTGCCAGCACTCACTTACTCAATGTAAGTGGGTGCGTTTTTGGGACTCTTCCCCTTGATTACATTGTGGTAGTAAGCATAAGTCATGGGATCATCCTTCTTCAGGATATCTGCATCCAGTACTTTTCCCAGGAATACCGTATGGGTGGAGGTCTCCATCTTATCCACCACTTCACACACAATATAAGCGCAGGCATCCGCCACCACAGGCAGATATTCCTTCACCGTATGCTCCACCTCATCAAATTTATTGCAGTCCTTTCCGCTCTTAAAGCCAAAGGTGCCGATGATCCCCGGACTGGAATGCTCCCCCAGAATGGAAATGGCAAATTTTCCTGTATCCTGAATGCACTGATTGGTGTAATTATCATGATTGATGCTTACCGCAATGGTGGCCGGACTGGAAGTGATCTGCATGGCACTGTTGGCTGTGCAGCCCGTTGCCCTCCCTTTGTCCCATGTGCTGATGACATATACCCCGTATGACAATTGATAGAACGCGCTTTTGTTCATAATAAGCTGTCTCCTTTCCTGTTCTATGCTGGTTCCTTTTCCATTATAACAGCTTTTTGCCATCTGCGCCACTGGAGGAATTGATTCCTGAAAAATATCTTACTTCATCTTCCTTCTATCCTGTCGTTAAATAATATACATCACAAAAGTCATGGTATCCTAAATACTCACAGGAAGAAAATAAACTTGTATTCTGTAGTATATCCCGAAGTACTTCCTCACTATCATAATTTTCTGCCCACTCTCTGTCTGCAGCAACATACAATATCACTCCTTCGGTAGAAAATTCAGAAAACAGCTGATCAAATTGCTTTACAAGATCAGCTGACCCCATATATAATTTTTCCGCATGAATCAGTTTTGTCAGATTTGCCGTTGGTATATAGGTCTTTCTTTCACTCAGCATCACCACAGGAACACGTTCCATTTTATCCGTGATCTCTTGGATATACGCCGCCTCTTGTCTGTAGATATATGTACCGGGCTTCGATACCATATTTCCAATAAAATTGAGCACAGCAATCCCCATAACAGCAAAGCAAATGAATTTCCTTGCGGCTTCCCCATACACCAGGGATTTGATTACGGCAAAACACCCCAATATCCCCAAAGGAATAATATTATAAACATACCGAAGATAAGAAAAACTCTTCGAAATATGGGCAACCAGCAAAAAGGTCAGCCCCACCGCCGCCAGATATACCAGGGCATGCTTAAACCGGGATTTCTCCCATCTTAAGAATCTCTCCCTACGCAGTATCCTGATCCCTGTAACCAGAACTATCACGAAATAAACCAAAGTCGCCGCCTTAATCTGACGCAGACCTGCAGACAAAGTTCCCAGAGCCTGACGTAAAATGCTGACACAGGATCCAAACAATTCATTGAATCGGAAAAGAGCGCCTCCCGCAAAAACCTTATTTCCAATATTATTCGTCGGTGAACCGGTTATCTGAGTCACTCCGGCCGGATAGACAAGGAATACGGAAACAACAGCGGCAAGCATCACTGCCCCCAGTAAAATCATCTTCGAAAATCGGCGTTTCCTCAGCAAATACAGACAAAAAATCCCGGTAGCCCAAAAAGCAAATACGGCAAAATAGTATTGTGTAAATATACCCAAAAAGGTCACACCATACAGCGCAGCCAAACGTTTACCCGTAATACCCTCCTGCTCTGCTTTAATAAACAGGATTGCCAGAATCAGCGTCATAAAAGTCAGCATAGCGTACATTCGTATAAATATTGCCGCATCCACAAACACTGCGGACGTGCCCCACAACAAAGGAGGAAACAGCGCCCACAATTCATCCTTCAAAATCAGTATTCCCAGACAGTAAAGAAGACACATTGACGCCAACGAAAATACCAGATTAATCCCTATGCCGAACCATTGGGAAAATTGTCCCGGAAACAGGGAACAGACCGTGTGAAGCAGAAAATAATACAAGGGCGGATGTGCGTCTTTTTCGTTGTTATGATATACCTTCTCATAGGCAAATCCCTCTCCTTCCTGTACGCTCACAAACTCAAGAAGACGCTTCCCGTCAATCCATCTGTCCCACACCTGATCTTCATTGGAAATCCTGTCTGCATCATAACTGTTGGACAAAATATAAGAATATGTCTCGTCAATGTGAAAATCCCTCTTTTCCCGCACTGTCCCCAAAACCAGCAGCAGTCCTGCAATAAGCAGGACCGGCATCACAATCACAGGCTTAATTACCCCCCCGAGCTTACTCACCCTCGGTCCTCTATCTGTCCCTTTTGCTTTTATCCCATCCATCTTTTCCTTCTCCTTATAGTTCACTTTTATTGATATAAAACCAATTCCTGAGCAAACAGCCGACACAGCACCTGCTACGGCCTGCTGCTTAACATAATCTCACAGATCCTGTCCACGTCCTCCAGCGCCAGATCCGCATAAAGCGGCAGGGTCAGGACTCTCTTACTGATATGTAAGGCTACAGGCGTCTCGTTTACATCATACTCCCTGTGAAAACAGGAGAAGGTATTGGTCAGCGGGTAGAAATACTTTCTTGCCCCGATGCCGTTCTCCGCCAGTCTGTCGAACACTTCGGCCCGGCTTGCCCCGAACACTTTTTCCTCAAAAACTACAGGGAAATAGGCGTAATTGGATTTCACCTCCGGCTGCGGTGCATTCAGCTGCAGGCCATCCACGCCCTCCAGATGCTCCAGATACCGCTCAGTGACCTGTCTTCTTTTGGCGATCTCCTCTTCTACATGCCGCAGATTGCACAGTCCCATGGCCGCGCAGAACTCATTCATCTTTGCGTTGGCCCCTACCGCGCTGACCTCCTCCGGCCCGTGGATGCCGAAGTTTTTCAGCTCATAGAGCACATTGCCCAGCCGCTCATCCCGGAAGCAGACCGCGCCTCCCTCAATGCTGTTGAACACCTTTGTTGCATGGAAACTGAAGCAGGAGGCATCCCCGAAGCTGCCGATTCCCCTTCCCTTATAGGTCTCCCCAAAGGAATGGGCGGCATCATAGATAACCTTCAGCTCATATTTGTGGGCAATCCGCTGAATTTCCTCCACATTGCACACATTGCCGTATACATGCACCGGCATGATGGCGCAGGTGCGGTCCGTAATCAGGCGTTCTATTTTTTCGGCATCTATGGTATAAGTAACGGGATCAATATCGCAGAACACCGGTTTCAGCCCGTTCCGCACAATGGCGTGGGTGGTTGAGGCAAAGGTAAACGGCGTGGTGATTACTTCCCCCTGCAGGTTCATGGCCTGGAGGGTCAGTTCCAATGCCATGTGGCCGTTGGTCAGCAGCTCCACGCTGGCAACGTCAAGGTACTTTTGCAGCTCCTTCTGGAGTTCCTTATGCTTGATGCCCATGTTGGTCAGCCAACGGGAATCCCAGAGGCTTTCTATTTCATTCATGTATTCTGTTAATTCCGGCATGGAAGACCGGGTTACCAGTATTTTAGACATCTTTTTCCCTCCCACCGTCATTACTTCCTAAAGTTTCTCTTCATTCTGAAACCTCCATCAACCAGGACGATCCATTTGATCTTCAACAAAACAAATGCTGCCCCCCGGCTCAGCCAGTTCAATATGTAACCACTCTTTCTGCCTAGACATTACACTTTCCAATTCCTCCCGTGAATCGAAGCGGAAAAACATATCTCCCAACGCCATGTTCGCTCCTGTAAACGGCCTGATGTAATCCCCTTCTTTTACGCAGAGATCCGTAACTTTTAAATACTTTTCCGCAACTTCCGCATCAACCGTAACCGCTTTCAAGATCCCGCTCTGCCCAGGCCCTGCATGAACCACCATTTCGCACCAATATCCAGAGCATTCGGTCTGACGAACATCTGATATCGGCAGGCCAACTGCCTTCCTGACTTCCGCCTCTATCAGGTCTGTACCATAAGCCAGTTTCTGAAGTTCCGCTATCTTGCATCCTCCGCCTCTTGGAGAGACTTCCATAATATAGGGCTTCCCGTCTGCTACACAAGTCTCAATATTATAGATGCCTGTCCCTGTTCCAAGCAGGCGCATCAGACGCTGTATCTCCCCGGTTAAAACAGCTTGGTGCTCTTCTTTCATTGTAGAGGGCCATATAATATATGCCGGGGTATAGGGATTATCGGCTTCCGGATCGAACAGCTGGTCCGAATAAGTCACAAACCGCAGCGTACCCTCCACCGTAAATGGATCCGTACTGGAATGGTATCCCTCAAACGTCAGAAAGTCCTCAATAATAAACGCGCCGTTATGTGATCCGTTAAGCGCTGTTTCGATAGCCTGGAGAAGATCTTCCGGCACATCCACCCTTGTCACTCCTTTGCTTCCGGCAGAATCAGCAGGTTTAACAATCACAGGCCAGGTAAAGTAATCTATATCCTTCAGCGGAGCGGTACTATCCTCATATCTTTTGGCTTTGGGACAGTTAAACCCGTTTTTTGTAAGAAACTCCCTGAACAGCCCCTTATCCTGCAGAATACATGCCGCTTTGTAGGAACATTGGAACGGAAGCCCCATTTTCTCCGCCACATAGGCAGCCGATACCACACCCGGATCACAGGCAAATGACATGATTCCCTCTATTTTTTTCTCCTGCGCGGCACGCAGTACCGCCTCTTTATCTATAATGCTGACATTGATATATTCATCCGAATACTTATGCGCAGTATTGTCCGGCAGATAGTCGCAGGTTATAACATAAAGTCCAAGAGCATGCGCCGCCTGAATTACAGGAAGCGCATATCGGCTTCCTCCTAACAGCATTAGCTTTTTCATATAAATTCACCTTTTACCTTTTCTTTTCCCGTCATCCGCCAAAAGGCTGTACATAGATGGTCTGTTACCAAAAGAAACTCGCCTTGTTGGCTTAAAACCATCAGCATCATGGCAGAAGTTTCTTAACCATGTACATACTTTCCTTTCCTCTTTTCTCTTTTCTGCAAAACCCATTTTTTTCGTAAAAACCAATGGCCTTCTGATTATCTGTTCTTACTTCCAGTTCAAGTTCTCTCATTCCCCGTTCTCCTGCAAGTTTCTGTACTGCCAAAAGCAAATCCTTTCCGATATTTCTCCCCTGGTATTCCGGCCTCACTGCAATCATTGTTATAAAAGCTGTCTTTGAAGTAAAGTCATTAGCATACACGATAGCATATCCCAAAGTCTCATCCCCATATGCCAGTATAAAATCGGCTGCTTTATCCCATTTCTGCAGCCGCATCTCAAAGTCAGCCCACTTTGTTACCGGTTCTCTAAATGCACCATCACATATTTCAATTGCTCTCTTTTTCTCCTTTGAACTATTGAGACGAGTCATAATATAATTCATCCGTCTTAGAATTACCCCCCCGAGTTATCAGGCACTTTTTTACTGTCTGCAGTATCATCCCAGTAATGATTTTTCCGAATTAAATCATAATACTCTGATGCCAGTATCCCAGCCACTGTCAAATCCCGAAACTTCCCCCCCTTAAACACATACTGCCTCCTAACACCTTCCACATGCCAACCGCACTTAGTATGCATTCTCTTTGAGGGTTCATTATCCTCAAACCAACTGCTATCCAACCGATTTAATCCTAATTCATCGAAAGCATATCTCATGATTGTCATCAGCGCATCAGTACCTGTTCCCTTAGAACGATGTTCTTTTTTTGCCAGCTTTATTCCGTGGACCGCACGCCTGTTTTTCCAGTCAATATCTGTCAAAGTGATAATTCCCACAGCCCCATCCTCAGGTGTTTCTATCACAAATCTCAGATTCAGCGAGTCCCCGTAATGAGCCTCAAACCATCTCTCCTGAGCATAGCTTGATACTGGCAGAGCCCATCCCACCACCAGATTTTCGATCTCCGGGTCATTAAACATTTCCCGGCTCATCTCACAGTCCGCCTTCTCCATTGCTCTGAGAGTAACCCGTTTCCCTGCAATATTCATTCTGTTTCTGTCCCCCCTATATCAATTTTTTTATACAAGCAAAAATTGTACTCATATCATCCCCGTCATACCTTTGGTCACATGGCAGCGGCAGAATATTTTTCGCCAGTCTGTACTCGACAGAATCCTGCGGACACTCCGTAAGCACATTCGGCCAGAGAACCGGAATGTATATTTTACGTTCAAGCAGCTTCTTTCTGATCCTGTCCGCATCTTCCGACATAAACGGATACATAAAGGGTCCTTCACACTCTCTTACCTTCAGCATGTTTTTCTCCCCAAGGGCGCAGGCCAGGATGTGAAAGTTCTCCTCCCTCTTTCTCCGAACAAATTCATAATCAATTCCATGAAGAAGATTCTCTGTCAGCCATGACATTTTCTTTACAGGCTCCTCTGCAAAAAAACGGTTATTGTCAGCTGACTGGCTGTAAAACTCCGATGCAGGTCTTTCATAGCGCCCCAGAACGAACCCCATCCGTGTATAAGATTCATCCCGGGTCAGTTCCCTGTCCAGTCTGGATTCCGTATACAGAAACGCCCCGTCCGGCACCCCAAAGTATTTGCGGCAGGTATAAATGGTATCCACCCCGGAAACAGGCTCCCCAAAGTAGTGCTGCGCATTATCTACAATTGCTTTCGGATGTTCCCTGATTATCTCCCCAAGCATTTCCCGGGACAGTTGACCATAATAATTTACCAGATAAAGCCATTCGTCCTCCTGCATTTCCGGCACTTTAAGATGGAATTCTTCCGTAACAGAATAATATTTGACAACGACTCCCATCTTCCTGCAAACACCTTCCACAGAACTGCACAGAAAGCGGGGCAGACATATTTTCTTTATATTTCTGGCCTCAATTAAGTATGCCAGTGCATTCCTGCCGCAGTTTAATGCAACGGCTCCTTCGTGCCTCATGGGAAGCTTATAAGTGTCAAGCTCCATATAGCCGCCTATTTCTTTCATCGTTTCCTTTCCCCTATACCCCAGACAATTTATCCAAAGTTCCTTCTATATAATGTATCTGCAATCATCCCCGCATACGCTCTCTGAAAAATGCGCCTGCCTCGCTTTCCAGAATAGAACCATCCAGCTGAATCGCATCCAATGAAGTCAGGGAATTGATTTCCAGAATCTTCACCTTATCATTCGAAGTGACTACAAAATCAATTCCAAGATATTCCAACTGAGGAAATTGTTTATGAAATGCCCTGCAGGCTTCCACAATGTTCTCCCACTGCGGAATCTTTCCCTCCAACCGTCTCCCTGTATCCGGATGCTCCCTGATAAGACGGTTTTCACCACTTTCAATATTAACCACATTCCCTCCTGAAAACTCTCCGGCAGCATTCAGATAACAAAGCACCCCGCCTGCATTATAATTTTCCACAAAACCGGACTGCCTTGTCCCAAACCGGATAAATCCTTTCAGCAGCAAAGTTTTACCCCCCCCGAACCCCCAACAAATAGCGTATACAGTTCACCGTATCCGAACAGTATCCGGCCAGTTCCCTATGCGGCTTTAGAAATTCCGTAACCAGATACTCCCGCAGAGAAGCGATCTCGGAACAAAAACTATCTTCCTTGAGCATCCTGCCGTTCAGCAGATAATTCCCTCCACTGTACTCTGCCCTGTAAAATCCCTCTCCTATGGAACCGGCTACCTTTTTCAGCGCCAGTTCACCCTTTTGCCTTAACAGCGCTGCAATATCCTCAACTGCGGCAGCCTCTTTTTTAACCGGGCAGTCAGGCAGGCATAAAATATCTCCTCCTGCGCTAATATGAAAATAGTATTCCGGCATATACTGATCCAGTTCCGTTCCTGCACATAAATATTTCAGGGTCAGCTTGTCGTCAATCCAGGCCGAATACCTGCCGTTAAGCGGATGCATTCCATAATACTGTACATTGGACAGGTACCCGGCACAGTTCTGTTTATTCAGTCCCAGATAACGCCAGTCCGGAACAGTAAATCCTCTTCTGTGTATTCCAAAAATCTTTCCAAAGGATACCTTTCTGTCCCTGTAATCCTTTAAGTAACTGTCCGCCAGCATAAATACCTCGGGTCCTCTCATTCCCCACCTGGCTTTTAGAAATAAAATATATGCCTTTTTTGCAATCTTCTTTATCATTTCTTCCCTCTATTTCAGAGTTACCCGGATCCACTGCTCCGGTTTTTCCACCATGTCCAGCATTTGCTCCAGACCGTCAAATTGCATCAGCAGGATTCCCAGTGTTGTGTTTGCACCGGAAAATGCTTCCACCGGATCCCCGCTTTTCTTAATCAGGTGATCCTCCACCAAATGTCTCTTTCTGACTTCCGGCGAAATCTCAACTTTTTCCAGAATGCCCTTCCTGCGGCTGTGGACGGCGTAATAAGCCCAATACCCCTTCTGCCTGCAGCGATCCAACAACAGCTCCCTGGACACGGCTTCTCCCATGGCAGCCTTGACGGCACATTCCACCAAATCAACTCCTGTGGCATGGCGGATGATCTGCGGAATATAATTCCCTCCGCTCCTGGGCGCCATCTCCATCAGGTACACATTGCGGTCCCGGTCCACCCGTATATCAAAGTTATACGCGCACGTTCCCATTCCCAACAGGGTAATCAGCCTCTGAATTTCATCATGTACCTTCTTCTGTATCGGATCCGGCATTACACAGGGAAAAGTTGCGGCCACTGGCACAAAGGGGTTTACGCCGCCCTCTTCAAAATGATCGTTGGCAAAGCAGCGGAACACCAGTTCCCCATCAACAGAAAACCCGTCGCCCGCAATCTGGTACCCGGATTTCTCCACATATTCCTCAACAATGAACCGCTTTGCCCGGGAAAAAGACAGAGCCTGTGCGATTCCTGCTTCCGCCCCCGCCGCCTCGTCAATACGGCTGACCCCCTTGCTGCCCGAGGAATCTACCGGCTTGATGAGAACCGGGAAACGGAATCTGCCCTTTCGGATATCTTCCAAAGCTTGCTCTGCCATAGAGTATCCTTCTGCTTCCGGCGTACAAAAGCCATGTTCTTTCAGGAATGCCCTGTATTTGTCTTTATTGCACAGGATTTCAACGGAAGTATACGGATTTCCGGGAAGTCCAAGATGATCCGCCACATAGGCTGCCGCAGGCGCTGCAGGGTCTGATGCATAGGCAAGAACACCGTCAACCTGTTCCTGCCGTGCCACATTCAGCACCGCCTCCCTGTCTGTTGTACTCACCCGGTAAAACCTGTCCGCCGCATACTGCCCTGGGTTGTCCTCCAGATAGTCACAGAGAACTGTTTCATATCCCAACCTTTTTGCCGTTTCGATTGCCGTTACCTGTTGGGCTGAACCGCCCAATAACAGTAGTTTCTTTTTCATTTTCTTGTATCCTTATGCATAACCGTTTTTACGCTATCCCATATATACAGAAAGGACTCCATTTTCAATACAGCAGAACCGACGGCATAGACCAACGCCCCCAAGATTACCTGTATACATAAAGTAACCAGAGAAGGCAAATCAAAAAAGGCAACTGTATACACACAACTTCCCATAAACACAGCCAACAAAATACTGGGAAGAATGTCCTTTATCTGGTCTGCATAGCTGTATCCCAATAGTTTTCGGTTAGGCCATGAATTGATAACCTGACTTATCACATTCCCAAACAACATACTGTACGCCATGGCCAGAACGCCAAACTGTATGGAGGAAATCATTAAGATCAATCCCACACCCTTTTTGATAATTTCCAGTTTTAAAAACAAATCGCTGCGGCCCATTGCTTTGATGGCGTTTAGGTTCGCGGTATGAATGGGCTGAAACATACAGGTAACACTGAAAATACGCAGAAAAGGAATGCAGGCCAGCCATTTGTCTGTGAGAACCAATCTCACCACAGTCTCTGCAGTAAAGGCCAGTCCCATCATCAGCGGGGCCATCACATACACGCTTACTTTGATTGCTTTTCTTGTCATTTTTCTAACCTTTTGCCGATCATCCTGTACACTCGACATTACAGGAAACAGTACGCTGTCTATGGAACTGTTGATGTTATAGACAATGAAATTGGGAAACTGATGTCCCCTGTTATAATAGGCCAGATCGGACGAGGAATAGAGCTTTCCCACCAACAACTGACGAAGATTACCGTATACCGTATCCAGAAGTGCTGACGCCAACAGCTTCCACCCAAAAGAAAACAGTCCTTTCAGCCTCGATAGGGAAAAGGTTCTCCCGGGACGCCATTTTACCGTAATCCAAAGAATAGCAGTATCAGCAGCCGCATTAAAAATCTGCTGTACTGCCAAGGCCCACACACCGTACCCCATATATGCCATGGCAATGCCTATTGCCGCAGCCCCAATGGTTCCTCCCAGAGTAGCATAGAAAAAATGTTTGAACAGCATATTTCTGGACACGTACGCCTGCTGCACATTCTTTACGCCGGAGATGATCAGCGTCAGGCTCAGCACACGAACTACTGCCGTAAGCTCCCTGTCATTGTAGAATTCCGCAATATAGGGCGCCGCAATATACATCCCCAGATACAGAACACCGCAGACTGCCATGTTAAAGTAAAAAACAGTGGAGAAATCCTTGTCATCCGCATCCTTTTTCTGAATAAGTGCATTGCCCATGCCGCTGTCCACAAATACCTGCAGCACTGCCGTAAAAACTGTAACCAGTGCAACCGTCCCGTATACTTCCGGCGCCAGAAGCCTGGCCAGGACAATAGATACCACAAAGGAAACACCCTGGGCCCCGCATCGTTCCGCAAAACGCCAGAAAAAGCTGTTCATCACTTTTTCTTTTTGATTATGCAAATTATCTCTTTCATCACTACTCAAAATCATACTTCCTTGCTCATAGCTTTATCACTTAAGCATTACCTGAAACCATATGTTAAAATCCTTACAAAACACTGTCTCTTTCTATTCCTATAGCGGATGTTTCCATAATGCCAGCCTTCGGTATATCTTGGGAAAAACAATTTCTACGAAAGTTTTCAACTGCGTGTACAGGCCAATTTTATAGTACTTCGGATAAAAAATTTTGAACACTTTTTTATTCATTGCATCTATTTTAAATTCTGCCCGTCTAATCCCAACAGAAATTTCCCGATGAAATTTTCCCTCCGACAACTTGTCAAAGTTCATTAACCCTGCTATTAAATAACGTTGATTCTGTACTGCAGCATCCGGGTGTTTTTGCATGTATGAACTATATCCGCCGGACATTTTTCTGTAACAAGTCTGGATTTTATCAATATAGTACCCTTTTCCATTCAGCAGACAATATAATTGCAACGGCATATCCCCATACGGAAACACCTTGAACTCCTTCTCCATAATATTTATATAGCCCAATTCCAATTCTGACCTGTAAAAAAAACCTGAAGTATGAAATGTCCAATAACCGCATTCAAATTCACTGTGAACCAAATCCTTCAGAGTAACAATGCCTTCTTCAAAAATATCCTTGCTTGGTATTACTTCACTTCGTTTTCTTCCCGATTTTTCTATACATTGCGTCTTACAAAAGCTAATTGAACATTGTGGATTCTTTTCCAAGGCCTCTGCCTGCCGTTGAATTTTTGTTTCGTCACACCAGTAATCGTCCCCCTCACATATCGCAACATATTTCCCTTTTATGCTTGCATATTTAATCCGCATCAACGATCCATCCTGTTTAGAATATTGGTTCTCTGTTTCATATATGGGATGAATGATAGAAGGAAACTTTTCTGCATATTTTCTAATAATCTCTGCAGTACAGTCAGACGAAACATCGTCATGAACCACTATTTCAAATGGAAAATCTGTTTTCTGCATCAGAAAGCTATCCAACGCCTGTTCTATGTAAGCCTCATGATTATAGGCTAAACACCATATTGTAACCAAAGGAGACGATATCTTTTCTCTATTCCAGCTTCTCATGATCTGTTCTTCAGTATAGTCTATCATAACGCACCTTCCACTCTCATTTTTATATCTCCAATATTTAAAGCACATAGGGTATCACAGGGTCATCATAAATGTTTAACATATACGGATATGTTTGTCCATTATTCATGTATACAATTTGATAATACCATAAAAGCAACAGACTTCCCCAAATAACTGCTTTAACAAATCGGATATATTTCCAACAAAAAGCCCTCGCTATTTCCGGATATATTGCACACTTAAATATAGAAAAATATAGACTTAGCCTGTATAACGTTACATCTATTCCCCTCAATTCCGCAAATACCAAATCCAACAGCAATACAATAATCATAAAATTATAATATGGTCTATTGCTGCGTTTTACAGAAGCCATATACCATATCAAAATGATAAATGGAATTCGTATGATCAACTGATTAAAACTATAAGCCATATTTATTCCATTATTGAAATACTTGAAAAATTTATCTCCAAATACCCCCGTATATATAATCATTTCCGCGGCTCTTCCAATGAGTGGAGTGCCAATTATCGAGACAACTGCAAGGAAATATTTCAGAGAATATTTCCTCCGGGCAAAAACCATTACATATATTGGATATATAATTACAGCCAAAAGAGATGTAATATGGAACTGCATTGCCAAAGCAATTATCAATAAATATTTCAATAATTTTCGTTGATGTACATACCGAAATCCGTATATGGTCACTGCAACTGCCATGCTCTGTCTCATCAAATTAAGACTCTCATTATAAAATAAAAGATAATAAATCATAAACATTTCGGCAATGGACAGCCTGTCAGATACATTCCTTTTAATGTATGAAAATCCTTTATAGATAAATATCAAAATAAATAATTCTACTACAAAAAACTGCCATGCTATGTTTTCTGTAAAAAGTGAAATAATATGATTTAGCAGCAAGTATCCATATTCAACACCATAGATACTATTCCACCTCCCCATCCATGATAAGGAAGAGGAACCTATTGCCGAAGCAAAAACCTGCCTTGCATACAGCAAAACATCTGTCCCCACATAAGAAGACCTCATCCCCGCCAGAACAGCTGGTATCATAATACCTATTACCAGACAGGCTATGCGCTGATTTCCTTTCCCCTTTTCCGCCCAAAATATAAATATTCCCGACACAGCAAAACAGGTTAAATATATCATTTAGATACTCCATTCTTCTGTATCTGTCTTTAACTGAATACAGAAAATCATTTTTTTTCTCTTAAATCAATTCCCATATATGTTGCCAAATATGAAT
This sequence comes from uncultured Lachnospiraceae bacterium, assembly GCA_947367855.1. GTDB lineage: Bacteria > Bacillota > Clostridia > Lachnospirales > Lachnospiraceae > Acetatifactor. Next base: position 51,695 of record CANBFE010000026.1, read on the forward strand.
TAGCCCTCCTGAATATCTTTTCTTTTATTGTCACTTTTGTTTCGGTATTCACCACATTTAATTCTTTTACCTTCAGTTTATTCTTCCTGATCCATATCAAAAGCAATCTCTCAGATAAATAGCCAAAAACACGTTTTTTCTGCCCGGTGTACTCGTTATAAGGAATCTGTTTCATAAGCTCAAACAGTATTGTAAATAACCATTCACAATATTGATGGTACAAAGACTTTCTCATATACATCATGTTATATGGATAAAATGCCTTCTTTATCATTACCTCATTTAATATATCCCTGTAATCCGGATATTTTATACTTATGCATTTTATTGCCATATCCAAATCGGAAATGTTATGTTCACTGGAATACTCATATTGCTTATACACACTAACCGCAAAATGGTCCAGTCTGGGCAATACCAAATCATAATCTGCCAGAGCATCCCTTAGCTTTAATTCATTTATGATCTGTTTTCCTTCTGCAAAAAAACGTCGATAGTGACAAATACCTATATAATCAGCCTCTACATTCTTCCAAATCCAATACATTCCCGTCAATTCACAGAAATAGGGATTCAATCCTGAGATATTATCGCCCACATTATCTCTCAAATATCCCAGATCTTCATTATTTTCAGCTCCTGCCTGTATTACCGCAAACTCCTCAGTGTTTGTTGGAAAGTTACATTTTTTATGTGTTATTATATAAACCATTTTCTTTCTCTCATCACATTATTTTCCATTACAGTGAATATGCATAAAGCAAATTTGAAATATAAGTTTCGTCCAAATATTCATTTCTGTCAAAATCACTGCATATATTTTTGTGTAATCTTTCTGCAGTATTATCTTTCAGGATATCAATCAACTTTTCTTCCAGGCTGAATATGTCATTTGATCTGAATATAAGCCCATTGCAATTATCCTGAATTAATTCCGCCGCTGAAGTACAATCCGATACAATACAGGGCAATCCAATTGACATAGCTTCCACAATTGTCAGAGGAGCACCCTCATACCATTTAGAAGGGAAGACCAACGCTCTGGAAGTACGCATAAACCTCTGTACCTCCTCATTATTCTTCCATCCCACAAATTCTACTTCGGGATATTTTTCAATCAATTTATTGCCATACTCTCCTCCTCCAACTACAATCCCCTGAACCGTTAATCCTCTCTCTCTCACCCCCTCTAAAGCTTCACAAAACAACTCAATTCCCTTCTCTTCTGAAAGACGTCCAACATATAAAATACCCTTATTACTTCCTATATCTTGAATTGGCTGTTCTCCCATTTCAACCGGATTCTTAACCCGACAAAACTGTTTACCTGACAGATATCTCCTGACAATATTCTCATTTAAATCAGATATACTGATATAAAAAATATGCTTATTTCTCCTTACCACAAAATCCTGAACCAACTGTCTGCACACCCTCCACATTTTTTGAATATAATTTCGCTTGTCACAATTTGCCAGAATACATCTCAAGGACATAGGCCGACAGCAGCAAATCGCTTCCTTTTGATAATTGTAAAAACCACCATTAGGACATAACGAAAAATACTCATGAAGTGTCACAAAAACCTTAAACTTCATAGAAGATGCAACATGCACAACAGAAGACGACAATGCTTTTGACCAACCATGAAAATGAACTATCGTTTGATTTTTATCCAGATTATGTAATATTTTCTGCAGTTCTCTTTTCGCCCGCAAATTCCATATCCCATTACATATGGCATTCACTTTCTTTCCCGTATTAATATCATCCATATTCAGACAAACATTCTTAACTTCACTCTCTGAAAGTTCTGGGCAAACCGGACCAACAGCTGAAAAATATATTACTTCAATTCCCCTTTTTCTTAATCCTAATGCGCTTTTAATTGCCACCTTCGCCGCCCCACCATTAATGAATGCATAATCATAAACAATTACTGCTGTGATAGAATTACTCATATTTCATCTCACTATTCGTTCTCTGTCTTAACTACTTCAACTGCATGTCGATTCTCATCAACTTTTCCCTCTTATCCTTTTCCAGATTGGTCTTCCATAAGCCTGCGCTATTCCTGCAATAATAGCCACAACCCGCCTTGGCATTTTCCTCAACAAACCTATTCCGATTTGTTCCCAACAGGGCCTGTTATCCTCCCACAACGTTCCTTCTCTCCATGGACTTATTTCTTTATATCTCATCCACTCTTTCGCATATCTATGACCACACCCCTTTGTCCATGGCCTCACACTCAAAAAACTTGTTGTAAAATGCACTACCACAGGATTCTCAACAGCTTCCTTAACCTGTTCCTTCGAATAGAAACCCATTATCGGTTTACGATAAATCACCATCTCATCATAAGAAAAGTCGTGGAAGATAGTTACAGAATTATATTGAGGTTCAAAACAATATGTATCCCTGCTCAACACCGCATTCAATGCCCCTTGATCCCCCTGCTGTATCTGTCCATTTTTCCTAACGATGAACTCCAACAGTCTGTTCTCAACTTTCTCCTCTTTCCATTTTTTTAAATCAATTAACATCACTCCGGAATTAAACATTATGCTGTTCTCTTCCAAATCTATATTAATCCTGTAATAGGAACTAAAAGCATCCATCAATGCCCCAATAGTTCTGCCATACAAATCTATCGTCCACAATCCCTTTATTGATTTCCGAATGATGGTATCACAGTCAAGATAAAGAACTCTTTCTAACTCTCCAGGCAGCATACTCGATATAAACAACCGTGCATACTGGCTCAAAGACCCTCGGTCTATAGTCACTTCCATATGCAGTTCTTCTGTGATTTTTTTTGCCTTGATGAATACCGGTAATGTCCTTTTATAACTTTTGGCAACAGAAACCAACTTTTCTCGATTCTCATTGGAAATTGAACTGTCCAATATATAGACTATGATGTCCTCCATATCCTTGCTATTTTCATAAAGAGAAACCAACGAAACCCCAAGAATTTCTGCAAACCTATCATCGGAAGCATAAACTATATGCGCAATATCAGTACCCATGCTGTGACCGCTCCTCTGTCCACCAGGTCTAACCAGTAACCTATATCACCTGAAATATCCCCGTTCAGTTCTACAGCTTTACTTCATCATCTCCCATTACAATACCACATACCCCACCACCGGCTTCCCCAACGCGGCAATACTCTCATACTCCCTGTGTATCTGCCTCCTCAGAGATCTGCCCCGCTGTTCCACCAGAATCACCCCGTCGCATTCCGCCAGGGCCTCCAGGGTATCCGCCGTCACATTCATGTCAGCCCCGGCCACCAACGCCATATCCTCATGCAGATACTTTATAACAGAGTCCACAAACCCCTGCAGCCGCTCCTGCCCTATAGTCCCGGTCACCAACAGGGTTCTCCCGGTTCCGGCAAGGTTCGTCATGTTCACTGCGGCAATCCGGTACGCCTCCTCTTCGGACGGGCGTTTCCCGGTTCCCTCCAGTCTTTCCAGAAACCTGTCGACACTGCCCAGAAAACGTTTCCGTCCCATCCCTGGAAAAACCCCCAGGATATAATACCCGTACCGTTCCCGCAGTTCCCGCTCTCCCCGGAGCCTGTCACTGAACAGATAACCTGCCCCATAGCAGAACACCATGGCAAAAAATCCCGCTGCAAATCCCATGGCAAAATTCTTCACGGGACTGCGTTCCTTCAGGCCCTCCAGCTCCGCCTTCAGCTCTTCCGCCTGTTTACCCGCCTGTTCAGCCGTCAGCCCCTGCTCCCTTGCCCTCTGCAGCTCTGCGCTCTGTTCCCCGCCCTGTTCCTGCGCCTTCAGCAGATCCCGCAGCCGCACCTGTTCTTCCAGTGCCCCCTGCACTTCCTCCCTTCTCTCCGGCAGGACCTCCGTGTTATACCACACTGCATAACCGGCCCACAGGGCACCTGCTGCCAACGCCACCAGTATAACAGACCTCCAACGGTACATAACCTGGAACATCAGGTCCTTCAGGTCAATCTCCTGTTCATATCCCCGGCACTCTTCCATCCTATCCACCCTTTCTCTGCTTTACACTCTTCCATACCGGCCGGTCCGCACATCCCGGACTTCCAGGGCCCTGGTTCCCGGATGAGTCTCACATGGCCCCGTCCTTCCCCAGCACCACCTTCACGGTCTTAAGCAGGATCCGCAGGTCCAGGCCCATGCTCCACTCCGTGATGTACTTCGTGTCCAGCCGCACCACCTCCTCGAAGTCCGTGATCCGGCTCCGGCCGCTGACCTGCCACAGCCCCGTGATCCCCGGCCTCACCGCCATCCGGGCCCTGTGCCGGGGTTCATAGCGTTCCC
>CANBFE010000027.1 GCA_947367855.1 uncultured Lachnospiraceae bacterium
AGAATATCTATAACTACTACAAGGACAGGGATGTCTTGAACAGCCGTTTTTACTACAATCTTCCCACTGAATAATGATGGAATAGACCTCCGGTTCTGACAGGCCAAAGGGCAACACTGTAAAAAGTGCCGCCCTTTTCTTCTGTCAAAATTTAAAGCTGTTTGACGTGTTTAGCAAATACGCCGGACAGCGCGTGTAACCCATCGACATCCTTGTGATACGGGGCCGCCCGAGGTATAATATAATTGTAGGTTGGCTCCCGTTTAACTGGGACGAGGTTAGTTTTGACGACAAGCGGCGTGTGGTGGATACGCTGATTTCCCTCATTGTAACACCCTGACCGTGTCCCCATCCTCAAGAGGCTTGTCCGTACCTGACACAATCCGGGTATCCCCGTTTATCTCCGCGCTCTGGACAGCCGCAGCCGTATCATTCTGGTCCGAAATATTCACACGCACTTTCCGCACCTTCCATTCAGTTCCCAGAATACCCTCCTGCTCTTCTGCGATATAAATATAATAATTGTCCTCACCCTCCTGGAATAAACAATTCCGGGAAATGCAGGCGCTGTAAGAATCCGTCTGCACCCTAAGGGTAAGTTCCGCTGTCTGTCCGATGGCCATTCCCTGCAGATCATAGGACAGCCTGCCCAGGCCCGTGCCGTCTTCCCGTTTCTCCAGATAATCCAACAGGGCAATACCTGTCGCCCGGCTGCCGTCCGGCATTGCTGCTTTCATCTCAAACTGGGTGCCCACAGCCACATGTCTGCTCTGGGATTCATCAAATACTGCGCTTAAAATTCGCTCTCCGTCATCCTTTGCGTAGACAATGCTGGCTCCGTCCTGTGTCCTGCTCCCTACCTCCAGGCTGCACCGAATCACACGCCCGGAGATCTCCGCATATACCCAGCCGTCTGCCTCCAGGAGAGCCTCCATATTCTGCAGGCTCTCCTTCTGGTAATCAATCTCCAACGCCAGTGTATTTACCGCAGAATTGGCCGCATCCAAGGCGGCATTGGCGTCCTCCAACACCCTGGCGGCATCCCGCAAGGTATCCTCTTTCTGACGAACGGCTTCCTCCAAAGCCTGTGCAGCCCTGATTACATCCTGCTCCAACTGCAGCCTTTTCTCCTGTCTGTTATAATGCTTCTCCGGATCCATACCCTCACTGCCCACTTCGTGCAGTCTGCCTCTTTCAACCGAAACATCTGTCCCGGCTGCGTCTCCTTCTCCTTCCAGCGGCGGTGTTGCCGTTCCGGCTGCGTCTCCTTCTCCTTCCGGCGGCGGTGTTGCCGTTCCGGCTGCGTCTCCTTCTCCTTCCGGCGGCGGCGTTGCCGTCCCGGCTGCGTCTCCTTCTCCTTCCGGCGGCGGCGTTGCCGTCCCGGCTGCATCCCCTTCTCCTTCCGGCGGCGGTGTTGCCGTTCCGGCTGCGTCTCCTTCTCCTTCCGGCGGCGGTGTTGCCGTTCCGGCTGCGTCTCCTTCTCCTTCCGGCGGCGGTGCTGTCCCGGTTGCGTCTCCTTCTCCTTCCGGCGGCGGTGTTGCCGTTCCCGATACATCCCCTTCTCCTTCCGGCGGCGGCGTCATGGTTCCGGAAGGCTGACCTCCCCCATTCTCCTCCCACTGCGCGGAATCCTCCAGATACCGGTCATACAGGGCAAGTGCTTTCTGTGCCGCTTCATATGCCTGCTGACACACCAGGATCTGTTCATCCGCCAAAACGGCTTTCCGGTCATAATCTTCCCTGGCCCTGTCCACATCTCTTTTCCGGGACTGCCTGGAACTGTCCGCATCTTTCACCGCAGCCGCCATCTCCACCTCCAGCTTTGCGATCTCCAGACGGCGCTGCCTGATGAGTTCAGCCAAATCCCCTGTCTCAATCCGAAATAACTCCTGCCCCGCCTGGAAGACATCTCCACCGCTCACGGCCACAGTGTCCACCCGCAGCCCGTCTTCCACATAGACGCCGTATTCCTGTCCCTGCATAACCGTTGCGTTCACTGTGATCACATGAGTAAGACTGCCGCTGTAGGGCTTCATCGTGGACACCCGGGGCAGGCCTGAGGCATATATCCCCTTCGCCGCCACGGTACATACCGCCATAAACGCCAGAAAAACTGAAAAACTGATCAGCGCAATTTTCTTTCCCTTTGTCAGCTTCATTCGTCAATCCCTCCATCCGACATACCAGGCTTCTCCTTTCAGACGCTCATATCGGTGCATGCAGCCGCTTCCTATCCCTTTAAGGCAGAAGAAATAATCCCCTGCTCCAGGGAATCCCGAAACAGCCCGAACACAAGCAAAGACACTGTCAGTGTCAGCACGGACGCCGCGCAGGCTCTCCCCGCCCTGTCCGCGCCTATCTCCGGCAGATACAGGGACAGCGGCCACAATGACATATCTCTCAGAAAGGCCAGCGGCTCTTCCATCAGATTCCAAACCTCAAAAAAACCCAGGACAAAAGCCGCCATAATGCTGCTCTCCGCCAACGGCAGGCCTATCCTGCAGAAAATAACCCACTCGCCCGCGCCGTCTATCCTGGCCACCTCATACAATTCCTTAGGCAGTCCCCGAAACCCCCTGTACACCAGAAAGACCGGAAAAGTCGAGAACACTGCAGGCAGAATTACCGCGGCATGAGTATCCAACAGCCCCAACCCGTTCAACACCAGATACCTGGCCAGCATGGTCACCTGGAAAGGCAGCAGCATCAGGATTACATACACGGAAAATAAAATGTTTTTTCCCTTGAAATCATACACGGCAAAACACCATGCGCCGGGGACTCCCACCAGAAGCTGCCCTGCAAGAATACAGACCGCTATTTTCACGGAATTCCAAAATAAAGCCAAAAACTCCGGCGTCAAAAAGAGCAGCTCCTTAAAATTCTCCAGGGTAGGATAATCCGGTATCCACCTCCAGGTAATATAATCCGCAGTATCCTGCAGCAGAGGCCTCATGCGCCCCGTCCACTCAATGCTGTCCGCCAGAGACCCGAAGAACAGCAGCAGCACAGGCATGCAGATAAAGATTCCCAATCCCAATACCACTGCCAACTGCAGCATCTTCAGCAGCTTTTGGCACAGTTTCCCAATATTTGCCTCATACATAAATAACCTCCTGCCGCTTTCGGCCCCGGCAGCCAACCGCAATGCTTAATCCCCCCTGTCCCAAAGCCTCTGCAACAGCAGGCTGATGCCGCCCAACACCAGCACGGAAAGCACTGCCCCTGCAGCCATCTTATCAAAGTCCAGGTTGATGTACCAGTTGTTAAAAATATGCTGCAGCAGATAGATATCCTCCTGAGGATAGGCGCCGCCCACCAGGTATACCTCCCGGAAAACTTTAAAAGAATTAAGCAACGATACCACCAGGATTGTATACATGCTTCCTTTTAAATTAGGCAGTGTCACCCGCAAAAAGCAGGTCATGCCCCCTGCGCCGTCCACCTTTGCCGCATCCAGGATATCCCCCGGTATGGACCGAAGGCCTGCTAGCCACAGCACCAACGTATAACCCAGGTTTTTCCACAGATAACTCCCCACCAATATGTAAAAGGCGCTGCCCTCTCCCAGGAAATCGGTATGGGTCCCCAGGAAACGGTTCAGAAACCCCTGCCGCTCGAACAGCATCCGCCACACCAACACCATAGTAGCTGCCGGAACCGCCATGGGCAGGAGATAGAGATATTTATACTTGTCCCACCGGGCGACGCTGTTTAACACCAGTGCCAGAACCAGACCTGCCAGAAGGAGCAGCGGCACCCCCAGGGCGATAAAACGGGCCGTGTTGCCCGCCGCCAGACGGAACGCGCTGTTCCGGAAGATGGACAGATAATTTTTTATCCCCACAAACTGCTTTGTCAGAGACGTCTGAAAGGAAGACAGAAATACATTCCCGAAAGGAATCAGAACAAACACGCAAACCCCTGTAAGTCCGGGCAGCAGAAAGCAGGCCGCCGCCCGCTTCTGCTTTCTGGTGCTTCTGCTGGCACGCGCCCCTTTTGCACTTGCTTTCTTCTCCTTTTTCATGGTTTGCCCGCCGTTCACCTTCCTGTCTCCGACTCCTGATTATTCTGAAAGATATATCTGCAACTCTGTTTTTATCCTGTCCACAGCCTCTTCTACGCTCTGCTCCCCTGTCAGAACTGTTAATCCCTGAGAAATTACTGTGTTATATACTTTATTTTCACAGATATTTACTCCCCTAATATCCTCTATTATCTCGTCCAATTTCCTAAAATCCTCTTCTGTCGGCCAGTTTATGTCAATTTCGATTTCGTCCCCATTATCTCTGTAAATGGATGCTGTCCGCTGCGAGAATCCTTCGTTTTTTTCCTGTCTGTCCAAATACGCCTGCCTGTTGACAGGAAAACCCAATAATGCCCTCTTCTGAAACTCTTCCGAAAGCATGTATTTTACAAAAAGGGAGCTTTCTTCTTTCGTATCCGTAGCCGCATTTATGGCCAGAAGGCTTACCGGCATACAAGACCCATAGTTCTGTCCGGGCAACATCCCCCAGGAAGTGGCATCATTATATTTTAAATAGGAAAAATAGTCACTCAAGTCATTGTATTCTCCCCACAGGAACCCGCCGTAAAAGGGCGCTTCAGGAAACAAGTTGACCCTATTATATCCGGCAACGCTTATCTCACCTATTCCAAATACCCCATAACGCCGTTTTAATATCGTCTCATACTGCGGTCTCCCAGCTATCAAATGACGAAGTTCTTCCGGAACCCCTTCTATCTGCATCTCATAAATCCGCTTTGCCTGCGACAGAAATTCCTCAACAGCATCCAGGTTCATGGTTCTGTCTTCAGACATCCATGCTCCCATGGAGGACTGTGCCAGAAGCCCGAGAATTTCATCCTCATTGACCACTCCCACCACACATCCGCCACTTTCGGCATTGGCGCTTTCCAGTATATTTGTCAGTTCTGTAAGACTCTCAATTCCCTCAATTTCTTCTTGTACTCCCACCAGGACAGGAACCACAAAGGAAACAGGCACTACATATAATCCATTCTCTGTTCCCATTCCGTCTATTATATGGTTAAAATATTCTTCATCCGTCATCTCTCCCCTGATTTCACTGAGATCCATCAGAACTCCCTTTTCCAGATAGGAATGATACGGAATATCATCCATGACCAGAATATCCGGTCCCTCTCCCGCCGCCAGTTCTGTAGCCAAATTCTTCAGGGCATCCTCCTCGGTCATTCCATAGCTGCCATTCACACCAACTTCATATTTTACCACTATGTCCGGATATTTTTCTCTGAAGGCGATTACCCCCCTGTTAATCTGGCTGTCTTCATAAAGACTGTAAACCCGTAAAAATTTCTGGGCAGGCACAAAATCATCCTCATAATCATATCGCAGCAGTATTCCGTCAGAGCAGTAAACCAAGAAAGAATTCCTGCTGTCCTGATTCTCCACAACTGCCATTCCCGCAAGCTGCCGATCCCTGTTTCCCAACCCGTAGATACTTCCGTCTACCAACTGTTCCATAGAATCCCCATACATCTCATGCCAGTACACGCCTTCATGCACCGCGATATAGATTCCATTCTCACAGGGATATATTAAGATATCGTTTCTGCCACCTGCAAAGGAAGACAATGTCTCATCCTGCTGCGCTGCTATTTCCCCCTTTTCCAGATCATACAGCAGTAAGCCATCCTGGCATACAATGTAAACGTTTTCTTTATCTGCCGCCAGATACTGGGGATAACCCTGAATTTCCACCAGAAACTTTGTCTCACCGGTATCAGCGTTTATTTGATAAACGGAATTCCCCTGCAGCACATAAAAATATCCCTCACCATAATAAAAATTCGGGTATACCTCCTCTGCACCGGGGATACTTTCCAATTTTATCAACCTGTCATCCACTGTCGCCAGCATACAGATCCGTTTGCCATCTTCATATGTATAAAAGAGCCTGTTTCCCTCCGGGGAAGATTTCATGGTATATGGCATATATTCCATGATTACTTCGCCAATGGCCAGAGTATCTCCCTTCTCCTGAAAGTGTTCCCCACCGTCTTCCGATACCATATCTCTCAGGGAAATGTTGTCCGACAGGCGAATGTCCTCATCTCCCTGTACAAGTTCCGTGAAAGTTGTCTGCGCTGACAATTCCACAATCTTTTCCACATAGCCTCCCGGTTCCGTATCCACATTTTCTTCCTCTTTCCCGCTACATCCGCTGCACAAAAGAATAAGAACCCCCATTAAAGCCATACATACCTTTTGTCTCATGACACTATCCTCCATAAACGATTTTCATATTAATCCTATTTTTGAAACTCGTCCATACAGTTGCTCCCAATAGCGCCATACTGGCTTCCAATAGCAAATTTCTCCCAATAACAGTATTTCGTCCTCCAATAGTTATCACATCTTATGCAAATCCCTTCAGGTATACTGTCAGTTTAAATGTATTCACTCCTACTTCTATCCGCATATGGCCATCATACCGCTTCACCACCTGCTGAATGCTTCGCATTCCCAATCCATGTCGAGTTCCTTCATTCTTTTTCGTAGTTTTCGGAATTTCACCGCTAAACTTAAGTTTCCCTCCCGCCCGGCTATTGAAAGCGATTATCACCAGCATCGTCCCCTTCCTGGTACATTTCAAATCCATCCAACGTTCTGCCCCTTCCGCCAGTCCCTGATTCGCCTCAATGGCATTATCCAGGATATTCGAAATTAACGCCACAATTTCCACAGAACTGAGAAGCAAGCCGTCCATATCGCACATCGTATATTGAACAGCAATTCCGGAAGCCTCCCCCTCCTTCATTTTCCTGTTCAATACCAGATTAAGCATTCTGTGATTCACCAGTTTTCTGTTTATATCGTTTTTCAGCTCTATGTCAATTTCCTCCAGATGACCAAGCGCCTCCTTCCCCCTGCCTGCCTCTATTAAATCCTGTATAAACTGCTTATGCTTATTGAAATCGTGCTGCAATATCTCTATTTTCTCATAAGCCTGCTGCCATGCCTGATACTCACTTTCTATTGCCTCCATCGTCTGCTGTAAGCTCCGGGAACTCTCCCTGGCATGCAGTAAAGATATATATGTCAGGAAGCACACCATGATAAGCAAGCTTCCCAATACAAAAAACCACCAGTTATATATCAACATCTCTGAAAACACAGAGAGATAAATTCTTTGAAAATACGTCACACACACAAATAACGGCAGTACCAGAGCCCATACCCATCTCAGACAATGTTCAAGCTCCCGTTTCCTCTGCCATACCCACCGACGCACAGGTCTCAGCCACCACAGTAAAACCGCCGCCCCCAACAGTTGATACACAGCCCTTGGAACAGCAGCTATCAAAAGAAGTTCCCTCTGTAATCCCGCAAAACCCAATAATATATAAGCCAACGTCTGAAGTAAAAGATCCACCAAAACCATCATCATCCACAATATATATCCCAGGCAAAAGGAATTCGCATATCTGCAATGATACAGATATCTGGTAACCCCTGCTATCCATAAAATAATCAATATTGTAAAAGCCTTGGAAAACAGGGCAGGACTCATCATGTTATTAACTGTATTCATCCCGGCAACAAAAAGCACACAGAGCGCATATATAATCCTGCGCTTCCACACATCCACTCTCGGCTCCCAAATCGCCTCCGCCAGTCTCAGCGTAACCCATGTCTTTACCGCCGTAAGCAAAAACTCACAGCAGAAGTAAAATCCCTCTACCATTGTCTCCCCCAATACCTCACAATCACTATGCGCATCTTTCTTTCCATCCTAAATTATCACACAAACCCCTTTAAATACACCGTCAAGCCAAATGCCTTCTCTCCTGTTTCTATCATCATATGTCCTCCATACCGCTCTGCTACCTGCCGTATACTCCGCATTCCTGCCCCATGCTTTCCCTTACCTTCTTTTGTTGTTCTCGGAATTCCCCCTTTAAACTTAAGCTTCCCTCCCACCCAGGAATTGGAAGCAGAAATTACCAACATATGCCCCTTCCTGCTACAGGCCAGACTCATCCAACGCTCTATTCCATTCTCCAATACCAGATTTGCCTCAATTGCATTATCCAGTATATTTGAAAACAATGCCACAATTTCCATAGACTTTAACTGTAAACCACTCATATCACATACGTCATACTGGATAGAAATCCCTGCCATTTCCCCTTCCCTGAACTTTCTGTTCAATATCAAATTAAGCAGTTCATGATTCACCAGATTTTTGTTATCGGTTTTTCTCAATCTCATGCCAATATCTTCCAGATATTCAAATACCTCCTGACCCCTGCCTAATTCCATCAGTTCATGCATCGCCTGTTTATGTTTTTCGAAATCATGTCTCAATATATTGATTTCCTCATAAACCTGCTGTATTATCCGATACTCATTCTCTGTCATTTCCAACTTATTCCGTATTATCTGAGAGTTCTCCTTCTCCCGCTGCATCACGATATATGCCAGAAAGCTTACTCCCATAAGCAAACTGGCCAATAAAAAAATCCACCAATAATAGATCATTTTTTCGGGAACAAGCTGCTTATAAATTCGCTGAAAATAAAAGACACAAAAAAGCAATGGCAATATAAAGAAACGTACCCACTTCAAAAAATACAACACTTCTTCCCTGTTCTTCCTCCATTGATCCGCAGTCTTCATTCCACATATAAAAAGCACTATCCACAGCATTTGATAAACAGCCCTCTGAATAGTCACTGCTAAAAATAAATTACGCTGAACATTCAGAAAACCCAATATCACATAAGCGAGTGTCTGAAAGAACATATCGAACAAAGCCAACATTGTCCAAATAAAAAATATCAGGCAAAATACATCCCTGCATTGACAATAATAAAGAAATCTGCTGATCCAAGTTAATAATGATATCCATATCATCATAACCAGACTTGAATACAATACAGAAATTATACTGTTATTATAGGTATTTAGTCCCGCCACTACAAACACTGTTCCCATCCATATGCCATACTCCACCCTCCTTGTCTGCCTCGGCTCCCAAATCGTCCCTGCCAGCTTCAGCGTAGCCCATACCTTTACCGCCGTAGAGAAAAACTCACAGCAGAAGTAAAATCCCTCTACCATTATCTCCCCCAATACCTCGCAATCTCATCCTTCACCTTCGGCAGTCTGTACCTGCTGACAGGAAGATGTATACTGTCTGCCAGGGTAACCTCCTCTTTCTCCAGGCAGGTAATATACTTCATATTGATGATATGCCCCCTGTTGATATAAATAAATTCTTCCTTCGGTAGTTTTACGTATGCTTTCTCCATTGGCAGCTTCTCACTGTGGTTCTCTCCGCCGGAGCAATGGATAATTGTATATTTCTTTTTCTTCTCTTTTTCCAGGTACAGGATCTTGTCCAGACGGAGCAGTTTTATTCCTTCGTCATTTTCCAGTAAATAGACCTCCTCCCTGTCTTTCCTCTGCCGCTCCCTCCATATCCCGTCCAGGGCCTTCGGAAGCTCTGTCTCATACCTTGTTTTTACAATATAGTCATACGGTCTCACCTTGTACGCCGGCAGGGCATATTTTTCATAATTAGACAAAATCACAATCCCGGCATCCTCATCCCTTTCCCTGATCCGCTTCGCCAGTTCCAGGCCATCCAGTCCCGGAAGCTCCACATCCAGGATATAAATGTCGCAGCTCCCCGTCATCTCCAACAGCGTATCTCCCTCTGTCACGCACAGGATATCCGCCTCTTCCCCTATCCCCTCACAATGTTTCCTGACTATCTCCTCCGTCTTCTTCCCAAATTCCCTGTCATCATCCGCAATCGCTATGCGCATCTTTCTTTCCCTTCCTTTGTCTGCTGGCTTTTCTTTATTTTATAATGCCTTACGGAAAATTACAACGACAGTTTGGCGTAATCACTCAGCCAAAGCCCTTCAGATACAATGTCAGCGTGAAAGACCTGTCCTGTTCCTCTATCTGCATATGTCCTTCATACTGTTCAACTATCAGCCGGATACTTTCCATTCCGAAGCCATGTCTCTTTTTATCCGCTTTTGTAGTCTTCGGTATTTTTCCTGTAAAATTAAGCTTCTGCCCAACCCTCGCATTTGCAACGGAAAGTACCATCATCTTTCCTCTCCTTAAACAAGACAATTTAATCCAACGTTCTTCCCCCTCATTTAACGCCTGATTCGCCTCAATTGCATTATCCAGAACATTGAAGAACAACGCAACGATCTCTGTTTGTGTCAACTGTAATCCGCTCATGTCACCCGTCTCACATTGAACAGAGATTCCCGATACCTCTGCCTCTCTGCACTTTGCATTCAATACCAGATTCAGTAAACTATGATTCACCAGATTCCTGTACCTGCTTTTCTGCAGCCACCTGTCTGTCTCCTCCAGGTATGCAAGCACCTCCTGGGCTCCGCCTGTCTCTATCACCAGTTCGCGTATTGCCTGTATATGCTTCCTGTAATCATGTCTCTGAATTTCCATCTCTTTGACATGCCTCTCAGCTGTCCGGTATTCCTCCTGCAGCACCTTCATATTCTGCTGCAGTACCATAGCATTTCCCCGCTCTTTTTGCATCGCCATGTATGCCAGAATAGTGCTCCCAAGAAGCAGGCTTCCCAACAGAAACAGACACCACCGATACATCAGTCCTTCAGAGAAACCGGGAACATATATCCGCTGAAAATAAACCAGGCAAATCAACAGCAGGAGAAGCAAAACCCAGGCTTTATTCCGGTATTTCTCTACCTCCCTCCTTCGATGCTGTCCCCAACGGCATACAGGCTTCATTCCCAACAACAGAATCGCCATCCACATTAACTGGTAAAAAGCCCTTGGAATTGTAGCATTCTGGAGCACATTACTTTGTAAATTTCCAATGTCCAATATTACGTAAACAAGGTTTTGGAGAAAAAGATCCACCAGAGCCTGCATGCCCCAAAATAATAAAATCATGCTGAAAGCATCCCGGTATCTGCAATAGTAAAGAATCCCAACAACAAATGCCAATAGTAAAGAATGTATTATCAATGCAGAATTCGAAAAAAGGACCTTGCTTGTAACATTATTAACCATATTTAATCCCGAAATAATTAGAACCGCAGTATTGCATAATACATATTCCACCCAGCTTTTCCGTCTCGGTTCCCAAACCGCCCCCGCCAATTTCAGCGTAGTCCATACCTTTACCGCCGTAAAGAAAAACTCACAGCAGAAATAAAATCCCTTTACCATGATCTCATCCTCCACCTTGGACAGTGTGTACCTGCTGACAGGAAGACGTATACTGTCTGCCCGTAATTCATCAGCCCTCCTGCAGGGGCAACTGCTTATTCTTTTATTTTATATTGCCTTACGGAAAATTACAACTAGTCAATTCATCTTCCGAAACCGGGAAGGCGAAACCCCCGTGTGCTGTTTGAACTGTTTGCAGAACGAAAAGCAGTCCGGATATCCCAGCTGGGCGGCCAGTTTTTCCAGGGGAAGATCCGAGTGCAGAAGCAGCGCCTTGGCCCTGTTCACCCGGACACGGATGGCGTACTGACCCAGGGAAATACCTGCAGATGCCTTAAACTGCTTCCGGAGCGCCTCGTATCCCATATGCATCTGCGCCGCAAGTTCCTGCCCGGTAATCCGCCCGGAATAGCCCTCGATGAGGCGGCAGGCAAGCCGTATGCAGTCTTCCTCCTCCCGGGAACGGGAACAGCGGGCGGTAATGGCGCACAACAGCTGCTGGGCCGCAAAGTACAGCCCCACCAGGGCCTGCTCATCCGCACTCTGCATGGAGGTCAGAAGCCTTTGGGCGTCAGGCAGAATTTCCTCCACCGCGGATTCGTCGCAGCGCATTACAGGCTGATCGGACATAAGCCCCATGGAAAGAAGATTGTGGTAGCTTTCCGCGCTGATGCACACAAAAAACTCAAGCCATTTTCCGTCTGCCTTTACAATGGTGGAGTGTTTTACCCCCGGTAGTCTCTGGACAAAGGAGCCCCGGGAAAGCTTCACCCCGGCGCTGTTACGGTCGAAATACTCTCCTTCCCCGTCCAAAAGGAGCAGGCCTCCATAGCATTCAAATGTAATATCGCGGTTGCTTCCCCCATCGTCCGGTTTATAGAGGAAGCCGCAGGAAAGATTTCCCGCCGTTTTGTTGGGCCCCACGGTACGGTAAGATACCTTTGTCTTGTAATCCGGCATATGTCCTCCCGTCTGTATCTATAATCCCATATTTGACATATAAGAATTCCCATAATATCCATTCAGTTTCTGTTATTTTCAGTATATCATACTGTCATGAAGGAATACAGAGCTATTCCAAAATCGACAAAGAATACCGCGAATGCAGCGCAGAGGGAGGAAGTATGACAGAGCGCGAGAACTTTTTTTCCATCATCAGAAGAACGGGGTATGAGAGAGTCCCCGTTATGTACAGCTTTTGTCCGTATCTGCAGGAAACCTGTCAGTCCAAAGTGACAGAGCTGTTCCGGGAAATCGGCTTTACACCGTCCCCCATGGCAGATGTGAGGGGCATCCCGGTAAAGGACAGCAGCACGGATAAATTCCTGAAATATTATGATTCTTTAAAGGAGGGAACCACCATCGACATTTACGGCGTGGCCAATGAGCCGGGCAGCGCGGCCGCCATGCACATGACCCATATGCGCCACCCTCTGGAAAAAATGGAAACCCTGGAGGAACTGGAGGCCTATCCCTTCCCGGAATTTGTCCTGGATGAAGCGGATGTGGCCGGGCAGCTTGCCCGCAACAACGAATTAAAAAAACAGGACAAGGTGGTCTGCGGAAATATGCAGTGCACGGTCTGGGAGACCGCCTGGTACATGCGGGGCATGGAAGTGCTGATGATGGACATGATGGCAGAGGACGAAATGGCAGACTTCATACTGGACAAGGTGACGGAGCTGGCAGTGCAGCGGGCGGAATATTTCATGAAAACCGGAGCGGAAGTGCTCTATCTGGGAGACGATGTGGGAATGCAGCGCACTGTCATGATGAGCCGGGATCTTTATCAGACATGGCTGAAGCCCCGGCTGAAAAAAGTAGTGGACGCTGCAAGGGCCATCAACCCCGATGTGATCATTTTTTACCATTCCTGCGGTTTCATTGAGCCCTTTATCGAAGATCTGATCCAGGTGGGCATTGACGTGCTGAACCCTGTACAGCCCGAGTGCATGGATTTCCGGAAGATTCATGAGAAATACGGCAGCCGGATTTCCTTCCACGGAACCATCGGAACCCAGACCACCATGCCCTTCGGAACACCCCAGGAGGTCCGGGCCCAGGTCTTCCGCAATCTGGACATTGCAGGCCCAAAGGGAGGACTTCTGGTCGCTCCCACCCACCTTCTGGAGCCGGAAGTACCCTGGGAAAACATCAAGGCCTATATCCAGGCCTGCAGGGACTACCCGATGTCCTAAAAGTTCCGTCATCTAATAACAGTTAAAAACGGGAGGAAAATATGAGCATTTTAAACGAAATATCCGAAAATCTCCAGAGAGGCAAGGCAAAGATTGTAAAGGAACTGGTCCAACAGGCCATTGACGAGGGCATTTCCCCGAAGGAGATTCTGGAACAGGGTCTTCTGTCCGGAATGGATGTGGTAGGCCAAAAGTTCAAGAAGAACGAAGTCTTCGTGCCGGAGGTCCTGGTGGCTGCCCGCGCCATGAACATGGGCACCGCCCTCTTAAAGCCCCTGCTGGCCGATGACAGCGCGGCTTCCGTGGGCAGAGTATGCATCGGCACGGTAAAAGGCGATCTCCATGACATCGGGAAAAATCTGGTGAAAATGATGATGGAGGGCAAGGGACTGGAGGTTGTGGATCTGGGAACGGATGTGGATCCCGAAACCTATGTGAAGACTGCCCTGGAACAAAACTGCCAGATCATCTGCTGCTCCGCCCTGCTGACCACCACCATGCCTGTGATGGGCCAGGTGGTAAAAGAGGCGGAAAAAGCGGGAATCCGCCACAAGGTAAAGATCATGATCGGCGGCGCTCCTGTGACGGAAGCCTTCTGCCAGGAGATCGGCGCAGACAAATACACCCCGGATGCGGCCAGTGCAGCCGATGCAGCAGCCGCATTCTGCCGGGAGATTGCCTGACATGGGCGGGGAGAAAACACCCATGGCTGCGGATACAGCGGCCTTTGCGCCTGAGACATTAAAGGAACAAATCCTGGCCCTGGGAGCCAACGCTGCCGCAGTGATCAGCGTGGACAGTATTTCCTTTGACACTGCCTTCCGCAGCATGTGCGCCTCCAACGCCTGCGGCAATTACGGAAAAAGCTATATGTGCCCGCCGGACATCGGGGAGATCGACGATCTGATCCGGGAGGCCAAAACCTATTCCCATGCCCTGGTCTACCAGACAATCGGGCTTCTTGAAGACAGTTATGATTTTGAGGGCATGATGGAAGCAGGGGATTTCCACAATACTCTGGCAAGGAACATTCGGGAACTCTTCGAAAAAAACTACTGCCAAAAGGCGCTCCATCTGGGCGCCGGCGGCTGCCGCCTGTGCCCGGTATGCGGGAAAAAAACAGGCGAACCCTGCCGCTTCCCTGACAGGGCCATGTCGTCCCTGGAGGCTTACGGCATCAATGTATCAAAACTGGCGTTCCAGTGCGGCATGCGCTATATCAACGGTGAAAATACGGTAACCTATTTCGGAGCAGTGCTTTTTAAGCAGCAGGATAAAGGACTGTAATAGCATAATGAATTCATATGTGCGTGAAACGCATAAGAGGGTGTAAAAATGAAAAGAGAAATGACAAAATGGCTGAAGGAATGGCAGGCTGCGCCTGTGAAAAAGGCGTTCCCGGTGCTTTCCTTTCCGGCAGTTCAGCTAATGGGAATCCGTGTAAAGGACCTGATCAGCGACGCAAAGGCACAGGCCAGAGGCATGAAACTGGTGGCGGAGCGCACAGACAGCGCCGCGTCTGTAAGCCTCATGGATCTGTCCGTGGAGGCGGAATGCTTCCAGGCTCAGATTCGGGTGTCCGAGGATGAAGTGCCCACTGTCATCGGAAGCGTGGTGTCCACCCTGGAAGAGGCAGAGGCCCTAGTGGTTCCTCCTGTGGGAAGCGGCCGCACCGGAATCTACCTGGACGCCATCCGACAGGCTGCGGAGGAGATCACTGACCGCCCTGTATTCGCAGGCGTCATCGGCCCCTTTTCCCTGGCCGGACGTCTGATGGATGTAACGGAGATCATGATTCAGTGCTATGAAGAACCGGAAATGGTTCACACGGTTCTGCGGAAAGCCACACGGTTCCTGCTCAGCTACTGTCAGGCCTACAAGGAATGCGGAGCAAACGGCATTGTCATCGCAGAGCCCCTGGCAGGCGTGCTCTCCCCGGCCCTGGAGGAAGAATTTTCCCAGCCTTATGTCCGCGAGATCGTGGAAACCGTGCAGGACGATTCTTTTATAGTCATCTACCACAACTGCGGCAACGGTACGGCCCAGATGACCCATTCCATTGCCTCCACCGGCGCCGCTGCCTTCCATTTCGGAAATGCGGTAGATATGGAGGAAATGCTGCGGAAAATGCCCGGGGACAAACTGGTGATGGGTAATATTGATCCGGCAGGACAATTCAGAAACGGTACCCCCCAGTCCATCCGCCAGGAGACATTGGCCCTGATGGAAAAATGCTGCAAATACGATAATTTTGTAATCTCCTCAGGCTGTGACATTCCGCCTATGTCAAAGTGGGAAAATATCGACGCCTTTTTCCATGCGGTACAGGAATTTTACGAGACCAACCGTCAGGAGTAAACTCCCTTAAAGGCCCGGTAAGTCCTGGCCATGCCTTCCTCCAGGCTGATATATTGTAAATCCAGTTCGGTACGGCCCTTTTCTCCGGAATATAATTGGGACTCCTCTTCCGTCAGGGGAAACGGAAGAGGCACCCCCTGCTGCAGGGCCTGGTCAGCCGTCATGGGAATCTCCGTGTACTCCACATCCGCCGCTTTCTTCAGCGCATCCGAAAACAAGTCGTAGGTGACGGTCTCTTCCGGACAGAGATTATAGGCTTCACCGTATGCCCTGGGGTTCAGAAGGCATTTCACAACCGCATCCGCCGCATCCTTCACATAGACAAACTGAAAAGCGCCTGACGCATCCGTTATCCGGGGCAGTACATGGTTTTGTACCATCAGCTGAATATAGGCGGACTCCCTGGGGGCATAATTGAAGGGGCCATAAAGTACGGCCGGACGCAGTATCGTATTTTCCATGCCCCGCCTTCCGCATTCCTCCCAAAGTTCCTGCTCCAAAGCCGCCTTCCCCGCAATATAAGCTCCCGCCTCCCCGGGAAAAACTCTGGTTTCCAGGGGCGTATCCTCTCTCTTTCGTCCGGAAATCCCCCTCTCATATACATCCACCGTACTGATCAGAATGTACTGCGCGGCACTGCCCTTCATATTTCGAAGCACTTTGGCAATGTCCCCCTTCTCATAGGCGCAGAAATCCACAATGACATCATAGTCTTCCCCCCAGGACCTCCAGAATGCCTCGTCCCGTCTGTCACTCTTTTTCTCCTGTACGCCCATTCCCGCCAGAGAATAGGTTCCCCTGTTCACCACGGTCACCTCATGGGCCTTTGCCGCCTGCATGACAAAAACCCTTCCGAAAAAATAACTCCCGCCGATTACCAGTATTTTCATTCCCAACTGACTCCTTTCTTCCTCACTTCAGGAACATCCGCACCAATTTGTCCTTTTTCCCGCTGTAAGGCTGATACCGCAGGGGCAGATCAATCCAACCGTATTTCTTCAGCACATTTTTCTCATGGGAAAAGGTTTCGAAGCTTCTGATGCCATGATATGACCCCATGCCGCTGTTCCCCACGCCCCCAAAGCCCATCCGGGAAGTGGCCAGATGCATGATGGTATCATTGATGCAGCCGCCACCGAAGGAAACCCTTTCCAGAAACCGGTTTTCCGTATTTTTATCCCTGGTAAAAAGATAGGCCGCCAGGGGCTTCTCCCGCTCCCTCACAAAGGCAAATGCCTGCTCCATATCCTCAAAGGTCAGGACAGGCAAAACGGGACCGAAGATTTCCTCCTGCATTACGGCATCCTCCCCGGTTACGGAATCCATCACCGCCGGCGCAATCCGCAGGGCCTCCGGGTCCGCCTCCCCGCCCCAGACAAGCTTCTGCGGATCCATCAATCCCCTTATCCGGTCAAAATGCTTTCGGTTAATGATCTTGCCGTAATCCGGATTTTCCAGAGGTTTCTCACCGTACATCCCCTTTACCGCAGGGATAAACTGCTCCAGAAAGGCATCCTTCACGGACTTGTGAATCAGCAGATAGTCCGGCGCCACACAGGTCTGCCCACAGTTCAGATACTTTCCGAAAGCGATTCTGGCAGCAGCCAGTTTCAAGTCCGCCGTCCTGTCCACAATGCAGGGACTTTTCCCGCCCAGTTCCAGAGTCACCGGGGTAAGATGGGCCGCAGCCTTTTCCATCACCAGTTTTCCCACGGTAACGCCTCCGGTAAAGAAGATGTAATCAAACCGCTCCTCCAACAGGGCGCTGTTCTCCGCCCGTCCCCCTTCCACTACCGCCACATACTCCTCCGGAAAAACCTCCTGCACCAGCTGCCGGATGGCCCCGGAGGTAGCCGGGGAATAGGCGGAGGGCTTCAGAATGCAGCAGTTTCCCGCCGCAATGGCCCCAATCATGGGCTCCACGCACAGCAGAAAAGGATAATTCCAAGGGGACATGATCAGCACGCAGCCATAGGGCTCCCTAACGGAAAAACTTCTGCCGTGGAAATTGGTCAGATCCGTCCCCCGCCTTTTGGGCCTGGCCCACCTTCTCAAATGCCTGATCTGATAGGACAGCTCACTGAGTGTAAGCCCCACCTCACACATATAAGCCTCACTGGCGCTCTTCCCCAGATCCGCTTTCATGGCTTCGCAGAGCCGTGTCTCATGGGCCCGGATAGCCTGCTGCAGTTTCTTCAGCACCCGGATCCGGGCCTCCACATCCCCGGTGGCCCCACTGCAGAAGTATTGTCTCTGTTTTTTTACGATATCGCTGATTTCCATTTTTGTCCGTTCCTTTCCGGCTGTTTTCCGCAGACCTTCTCCAGACCGCCGATCCTCCGGTACATGACTTCCAGTTCCTTTCTGTCCATCAGCCTGGGCACCGGGTAAAGGGGATTGCTTTCCCTGTCCGCATGGGCTGCCATCCCGGGAATATCCTCCTGCCGGATTCCCTCTATGGTTTCCGGAATCTCCATGGAACGGTTCAGCTCCCGGACCCACCGGATAAAAGTTTCGGAAGCGGTATGATCATCCGCCTCCCTGTCTGCAATTTCACAGTTCCTCGCCAACTGTCCCAGACGCTTCTCGCAGCTGACACCATATTCCTCCAGAAACCAGGGCAGAATCACGGCATTGGCCATGCCGTGAGGCACGCCGTAACGCCCTCCCAGGGAATGGGCCACTCCATGAATATATCCCACATAGGAACGGGTGAATGCAATTCCCGCACAATACGCGGCATACAGCATGCTCTCCCGGGCTTTTGCATCCTCCCCGTTGTC
The DNA here is from genome assembly GCA_947367855.1 of uncultured Lachnospiraceae bacterium. Classification (GTDB taxonomy): domain Bacteria; phylum Bacillota; class Clostridia; order Lachnospirales; family Lachnospiraceae; genus Acetatifactor. The sequence continues at coordinate 18,576 of CANBFE010000027.1, forward strand.
ATAGGCCTGTTTCAGATTATCCCGAATCAGCCGCACTGCCGTCTCCGCCATCCTTCTTGTCAGCTTTGTGGTACTGCCGCCGATATAAGCTTCCACCGCATGGGTCAGGGCATCCATCCCGGTGGTGGCCGTTATATGCCGGGGCAGTCCGGTGGTTACCCGATAGTCCAGAACCGCATACCTGGGAATCAGGGAAAAATCATTTATGGGATACTTGTGATGGGTGGAAGCGTCCGTGATCACCGCCGCAAGGGTAGTTTCGCTTCCCGTGCCCGCAGTGGTGGGAATGACTGCCAACATGGGCAGTTTTTTATGGATTTTCAGAAGTCCCCGCATCTTCCGCACCGGCTGACGGGGTTTTGCAATTCTGGCTCCTGCAGCCTTGGCACAGTCAATGGAAGAACCGCCTCCGAAAGCAATGATGGCGCTGCAGCCGTTCTCCAGGTAAACCCGTCTGGCCGCCTCCACATTGTCAATGGTCGGGTTCGGCACCGTATCGTCATACAGCGTATAATTGATCCCCGACTTCTCCAGGGCATCCGTCAGCCCTTTGACCAGGCCCAGTCCCGAAATTCCCTTATCCGTGACAATGAGCGCGGAAGTTTTCCCCTTCCTGGCCAGAACAGCGCCCAATTCTTCCATATTATCCAATATCTCCGGCTCCCTGTAAGGCAGCACGGGAAGCGCGGCCCGGAAACAGAACTGAAAGGTTCTGCAATACATTTTCCTGATGGTATTCATTCTTTTCACCTCGAAATCCTTTATAGTTTGAAACTCAAACTATTTTACCACCAGTTATTCCGCTTATCAAGCATATTATTGCCTAAAATTTCCGCATAATTATAGCAAATTCCGCTAAATCTGCCTCCTGTGTCTTCCCACCGGGTTTACCTGTCCTTTAATGCTGCCTGTGCACAGTCTTCCGACATGGCATAATAGGCCTGAAGCTTATCCGCTATTGCCTCCTCCGTTGCGCCCTCATCCCTGTGGGACCGGATAAAAATACGGATCCCCTCTGCCATCTGCTCCCGGCGTGTCTTTTCACTTTTCTCCCATGCTGCCTTTTCTCCCTTCTCCCATCCTGCCTTTTCCCCTTCCATCCTGCTGTCTTCCATCATCTCCCGAATAGCCTGACACATATTATACCCATCTCCTTCCCTGTATTTCTCCTTCTGCTTCACGAATACCTCCACTCCCATCAACAAACTGACTGTTGTGGCTGTCTCCTCATCCATCCGCTGATATGCCGGATCCTGTTCCAACAGCCTGCGCAGGCCTGCCTTGTCCTTCCGCAGAGGCAACAGTGCAAACACAATTCCCAGAGCCGTGCGGAATCCGCTGCCGTCCACCGGTTCATTGGCGCAAATGAGACGCATGGGATAATCCGCAAACCATCCTTCCCACTTCCGCCTCTCCCTGTCAAAACCTGCCCCGCCAAAATCCACCATATCCTTCAGGCTTCTGGGTCCGTCCCAGGACTTCTCTCCCGTGTACAGACACAGGGTATACACAGGCGCAATACGGTCTGCCTGACGATATTGTCCCAAACGTTCTCCTGCATCCGCATACACAGGCAACACTTCGGAAACCGACGGTTCAGGCTCAAAAGCGCTTTCCTCTGGGGAAACTTGCGGAACCGGATTCCCCTCCCTGCTCTGTCTTTGAAGCTGCAAGGCCGCCTCCGCCTCCCGGTTCCGTCTCTGAATCCGGCTGATCTGCTGCCCATACTCTCTGCAGTCATAATCCATAATCCGCCAGGGCATACAGTAACTGATCTCACTCTGGGCCTCCACAGCCAGAATCTTCAGCAAACCACCTGATTCCAGACGCCGCTTAATATCCCTTATCCTCTGCCTGCCGGAATTCCCTCTCCCCTTCCGGGGCGACGCATAGACCTCGGAAGCCTCCTTCAATTCCCGGGCCTTTACCACAGGCTCCCCCTGAAAATAAAAACAGTTAAACAAATCCGCAAACCGCCCGTTATCCTCCAGATAAGACAGCAACACATCATTTTCCATTCCCATCCTGTTCCCTCCCTGCCTCTTTGTCAGGCAGTCCGCAAAAATATGCTGCGGCTTCCCTCCGGCAGAAAACAGGCGAATACAAACACTCCCGCTTCTGCCCTTTTCATGTTTCTTTTATCATACTTTTTCCAGTGAAAAACAGCAGAAACGCTATTAAACCTTAGAAATTACGAAATTCAGACTACAGGAAAATACCTTTCCCTTTCATAAATTTAGAATAATACAAGTAACGGCTATTGTCAAGACGAACTTTCAAAAAAATGCAAATGTCGGTACATAAGGCGCCGACTTTGGCGCCTTATGTACCGCTGTGTTTTGTCCCAAGCGAATTCTGATAATACTGGGCCTGGGCCGTCCACAGCTCATAATACTTCCCTCCGGTCTCCGCCATCAGGGATTCATGATTCCCCCGCTGCACCATCCGGCCTTCATGGAACACCGCAATATCTCCGCAGAACCGGCAGGAAGACATCCGGTGAGAAATGTACACCGTAGTCCGGTCCGCTACCAAATCATTGAACCGCTTATAAATCTCATATTCCGCTTTGGGGTCCAGTGCTGCTGTGGGCTCATCCAGCAGCACAAAAGGCGCTCCCTTGTAAACAGCTCTTGCCAGAGCAATCTTCTGGGCCTCTCCGCCGGATATCTCCACACCGTTTTCATCAAAATCCCGATACAAAATTGTCTCTACGCCATTCTTATGCCGCTGCAGGAATTCCTCCAGTCCGGCCTTTTCCAGGGCGCTTCGAACCTTTTCCTCCCCATAGGTTTCCTCCACTGCCACATTTTCCCCCAAAGTAAAGGAAAACAGCTTAAAGTCCTGGAACACCACGGAAAACAGGCTCAGGTATTCCTGATAATCATAGCGCCGGATATCGATGCCGTTCATGGTGATCACCCCTTCCGTAGGATCGTACAGACGGCACAGAAGCTTAATAAAAGTAGACTTGCCGCTGCCGTTCATGCCCACCACAGCCATCTTCTCCCCCACCGTAAATTCCATATTGATATCCTTCAGGGCATAAGTTTCACTGCCCGGATAACGGAAAGAGACATGCTCGAAAGCAATCCGGTACTCTCCGTCCACCCTTTTTTCCACCGGCAGGCAGCCCTTACGCATATGGCTTGGCGTATCCAAAAATTCGAAATACCGCTCCAGGTAATCCGCGTTGAACCACATAGTCACTCCCGCGGACCAGAACGCCCGCAGATTTTGCATAAACAGCTCAATACTCCGGCTGTACTGGGTCATGCCGCCTACAGTGATCTTCCCAATAAGCGCTACAAAGCCTGTCAGGCAATAAGTCATGGCCACGGTTCCCTCCGCTGCAAAATCGGAGAGCACACTGTAAGGAATCCCCTTCCGGTCCTGCCGATCCAGAGCTCTGTCGTTAAAATGATGTGTTTTCATCAGTTTGTCGATCATCAGCTTCCCCAGCCGGTAAATCCGGATCTCCTTCCCCCGTTCATACTGATTCAGATAATCTAGGAAACCGTCCCTCTGAATGCAGTTTTCACTGATGGATTTGTTACACTCTAGCCAGATTTCATTGCTCTTCGCCTGACACTTCCCGCTGGCCCAGATTCCCAAGGCAGCAGTCAGCACAAAAAGCGCCATCAGAACTCCGTAATCACGCATCTGCACCAAAAGCTCCCACACCATGGCCGCAGACAGTGCCATTCCCGCCAGACTGCTCAGAAATTCCGCCAGATACATCGGTAATTTCGTCAGATTCTTCCCGTCGTTAAACGTCTCCCGCACCACCCGCTTGTAAAGCATATGAATCCGCTCCTCCTCCAACAGGCTGTAATCCAGTTCCATTACCTTACGGGCAAAAATCATATGCTGTTTCTGGGAAAACTCAAAACTCTTGTGGCTGCATGTGACATCCAGAAAACTCCCCAGAAACTGCAGCGCCAAATTCCCGCCCAACAGCAGGGCCGCATACAAAATCAGATGATTCAGGGATCTGTCTCCCAATATTTCGTCCAGGAGCCTTGCCGAAAACCAGATCCCCCAGTAAGGTATACAGACCCATAATATACAGCTTCCTGTCTGAGCCGCCATGTAGCCTCCGGCCTCTCTGCACGCAAGCCCTATGGCCCGTTTATAAATCCCCAGAACCTTCTTCCCTTTTCCTTTTTCTCTCTTTTCAGCCGCTGACATAACCTGACACCTCCCATGACGGATCCATCTGTGACGAAAATTCTTCTGTCCTGTCCTTCTGATAATAATGGCTCTGCACCTGAAACAGCTGGTAATAAGCCCCCTTCTTCTCCATCAGCTCCTGATGGCTTCCCTCCTCCACGATTCTGCCCCCATCCAGCATGAAAATCCGGTCACAGAACCGGGTACTGGACAATCTGTGGGAGATAAACAGCGAAGTTCTCCCCTGGGTCAGCTCATTGTACTTCAGGTACAATTCATTCTCCGCAATGGCATCCAAAGCCGCGGTTGGTTCATCCAATACCAGAACCGGCGCCTCACGGTATATAGCCCGGGCCAGAAGGAGCTTCTGAATCTCTCCTCCGGACAGATTTACCCCTTCCCGGAACAATTCCTTCTGCAGATAAGTATCCATTCCGTGGGGCAGGCTCTCCACCTTTTTCCAAAGTCCCGCCTGCTCCAGACACTGCCGCACCCGCTGCCGGTCCGCTGCTTCCGAAGCGCAGACCGCCACATTCTCCGCAATGGGAGCCGGAAGCACTCCGAGATCCTGAAACACTACGGCAAAAAAGCCATACCACTCCTCCAGACTCCACTCTGTTGACGGCTGCCCGTTCAAAAGAATCTCCCCTTCCGTTGGCTCGTACATACCGCAGAGAAGCTTAATCAGCGTGGTCTTGCCTGCGCCGTTCAATCCCACCAGGGCTACTTTCTCCCCCGGCCGGATGGCAAAGCTCACGTCCTTCAGCGTGTAATCGGCCTCTGCCTTTCCCTCCCCGGGATAAGCGAAGGACACATGAGAAAACACGATGCCGGGCGGGTTTGCACAGGGTGCAGGCGCGTTCCTCCGCGCCCCGTCTGCCCTATCCTGCCCTTCCTTCCCTCTTCCGGAATCGGGCCTTTCCATCATGCTCCGGTAATCGGCAATGGACAGCTCTCTTTCCCGCAGCGCTCTCACCTGTCCCGATATCCTTGCCAGCCCGTTACTCAGTGTCATTGCCAGTCCTACATACAGGATAAAGTCGTCCGGTTTTACCCTTCCCTCAATTACACCCCATATCAGAAATCCATATACAAATGCCTGTTTTACCGCTTCTGCGGCTTGGTTCGCCCCATCAATCACAGCATTCTGATTCCGCTGCCGTTTCTTCCACTGCCTGCGCTCTCCCAACAGCCCTTCGTATTTGGGCAGGAGCCAACGTACCGCCCCATACAGCCGCAGATCCTTGGCATGGGTAAAATCTCCCATCTTACCGGCGATATACTCAATCTTCCGCTCCAGAGGCGTCCAGAAATCCCTGTGCTTTTTCTCCCAGACAAGCATCTGCTTCCCCACCTGATGCTGCAGCCAGGTTCCCGCTGCCAGCGCCAGAATCACCGCAGGATGCAGTCCGGCCAATAAGCCTGCGCTGACGGGGATCGTGATCAGCAAATAGGCCAGCTTAAGCGAACACCAGATACACTGCCTCACATCCCTGTCCCAGTGATGATAAAGATGCTGCGCCTGACTGATCCTCTTCTTATAATCGGGATCTTCCAGATTACTGTAGGCTGTACCACAGATTTTGGTTAAAATCTTCTCCTCCAATACATGCCGATACTTCAGTCCAGGATTGTTAAGCAGCTCATAACCCACAGACTGAATCTGCTCCACCAGAAAATACACCCCTTCCGCCAGAAGCAATGTGCCCACCAAAGTTCCCACGGAAACGCCCTCCATCACCAGGGCCACCGCTATTTTACGGACATACAGCCCCATATAAGTAAAACCCACACTCCCAAATAGAGCCATGGACACAAAGAGAATGTTCCATCTGCTATGCCGGAAAAAACCTTTGTACAAAAACCAGTAGTTGCTGACCAGGCTGTGGGACTTTTCCGTGCTTTTTGCCTTCTTTCCTGTCTTACATCTTTTCTCTTCTCTTTCCATATTTCCCATTCTCCCTTCGCTTCCGCTCCTCCGTTCAATGTCTCTGCCCGGCCCTGAGAATTCTATGCCATACGCTGCCCTTCTGCATCAATATTTTACCCTGTTTTTTTTCCTTTTGTTGATTTTTCCCTGAATGGTATCTGTGGAAACCTGAATTGCAGAAAACGGAACTGCCAACGAAAGGAATCCCAAAGCGCCAATTCGTTGTCAGTCCCGTTTGATCAGAGGTCTGATATGTCTTTATTCCGTCTTATACTTCTCTATCAGGCATTCATGCCCCTTCTTTTCGTCATAATTGATACCCACCAACAGAATCTCTTCTGTATTTCCCTTTATCCAGTCCGCGTAATACTTCTCTTTCATCTGTGCAATGGCGCCCTGTGCGGAATATGTCAATCAGTACCGCTCCCCCTACAGGGGCAGCAGAACCTCCGTGGCAAAAACGCTTTCGTCCCACTGCCGGTTTACATAGCCATGGTATCTGGCAACAATGCCGTCAATGCTCAGCAGCCCCAATCCCCGGTCAGACGCCTTGGTGGAACGGTAGCGGTTCCCCTCCTTCTTCATCCTGGTGCCATGGGAATTGGTTACGGACAGATAGAGCTGCTCCTTCAGCACACCCATATAAATCCGCAAAAAGCGTTCTTCTCCCTCCCCCTGGCTCTCGCAGCCCTCTATGGCATTGTCCATCAGGTTCCCCAGAAGAACGCACAGGTCATAGTCTGCAATGGGCAGCCGGGCCGGCAGGACTACCTTCACATTCACCTCTGCCCCCTTTGCCCTGGCCATGGCAATCTTGCTGTTCAATATGGCATCCAGGGCCAGGTTCCCGGTTTCGATTACCTTGCTGACCCGGGCCAGTTCCTCGTCCAGCGCAAGAATATAGTCGGACAATTCCTGATATTCTCCCATGTCCAGATGAGCCTTCATCACCTGGAGATGATTCTTGTAATCATGCCGCCAGGTACGCATCTGTTGGTACATGGCCTGAACTTCCTTATAATATGTTTCCATCAGGGCGCTCCGGGAGCCTGTTTTTCTCTCGGCCATGCGCCTGTATATGCGCTCAAACATCTTCTCCCCTGCTTTTCTTCTGCCTGCGGGCCTCACTGCGCCGCTTCTCTTCCGCCGCCTTCTTTTTCCGGTGCAGAATCTCCCTACGGAATGTCAGTTCCCTCTCCTGTGATATTCCAGAAATACCTGATACAGCTGCCCCCTTTTCCCCCTGCTCACGGGAATGGACAGGCCGTATTCCAGAAGCAGCTCTGTTTTGTCGATTTTACGGATATATGGCAGATGCACCAGATAAGAACGGTGACAGCGGAAAAAATCCGGGGACGGAAGCAGCTCCTCCAAATCGCCCAGACACATTTTTCCCTCCCGGCAGCATATGTTTTCCCCTGCCTTTTCCGGAGCCAGGTTCAGGGCCACTGTGTGGGAAAAGGCCTCCGCATAGATAATGCGGCTCATGGGAATCCGTTCCATCTCCAGAAGCAGAAATTCCTCCCTCTTTTCCGCCGCAGCCGCAGCCCTGTCCAGAACCTCCCGCAGCCGCTCCTCCTTCACCGGCTTCACCAGAAAATGAAGCGCCTGCACATCATATCCCTGACTCATATATTCTGACAGCCCTGTAATAAAAATGATGGTAATTCCACTGTCCCTTCTCCGGATAGATCTGGCCAGCTCCATTCCGTTCATGCCGCCGCCCAGATCTATGTCCAGTAAAAGCAGATCAAAATCCATGCATTCCATCCAGTCTGTGAGAAAGGCCTCGGCTCCGGCATAAGAAAAGAAAGTCACTTTCCGCCCCCGCCGTTCTCCCCATTCCGTCACCATGCGTCGTACGTTTTTTGCCTGAATGGGATCATCTTCACAGATTGCCGCCTTCATCGGTCATGCCTCTGCCTGCAGCGCCGCCACATAGCGCTTCAGGGCATCCTGCCATGCCGGAAGTTTTGCAAACCCGTTCTCTGTCAGTTTATTGTTGTCCATGCGGCTGTTGGCCGGGCGCTTTGCCTTGGCGGCGTACTCTGCAGTAGTTACCGGAATTACGTTTACATCGACTCCCGCTTCCCTGAAAATTGCACAGGCAAAGTCGTACCAGGAACAGGTTCCTTCGTTGGTGGCGTGATAGATACCGTATTTGTCCGTGACCACCATATCCGCCAACAGTTTCGCCAGGTCATAGGTATAGGTAGGCGAGCCGAACTGGTCATTGACTACGCGGATCGTATCATGGGTTTTGGCCAGGTTCAGCATGGTCTTCACAAAATTTTTCCCGTTGATACCGAACACCCAGGCGATGCGGACGATAAAGTACTTGTCCAGAATCTCCCGAACCACAAGCTCTCCCTCATATTTTGTCCGTCCGTATACGCTCTGGGGCTCACAGACATCCTCCGGCTTCCAGAACCGGGTGCCTTCCCCGCTGAACACATAGTCTGTACTGATCTGGATCATCTTGATATCCAAATCCTTACAGACCCTGGCAATATTGCCCGGGCCCTCCGCATTCACCCTGCGGCAGAGCTCGTCGTTTTCCTCCGCCGCATCCACAGCCGTATAGGCAGCGCAGTGGATTACCGCGTCCGGCGCAGCTTCCCGGATTACTTTGTCCACACTCACCGGGTCCGTGATATCCATCTCCTCGATATCCACGCCAACCGCCTCAATCCCCCGCTCCGTCAATTCGTTCACTACATCATGTCCCAACTGCCCCTTTACACCTGTTACCAGAATCTTCATATGCTATTCCCTTCTTCCCTTTTGCAAAACCTTCCTGCCGTCAGGTTCTTTTCTTTCTCATACCTTTTTAAAACAAAGGGGTGCTGTCTTTTTCAACCTCACCCCTTTGTTAGTAATTACAATTCTATCTTCTATTATTCCACACTTCCGCTCATGACAAGTTCCTCTTCCTTTTCCAGAGCCTCTTCCTCATCCTCTGCGTCCATGTCCTCCGGTTCATCAAATTCCCCGATCTCCTCAGCGTGTCCGCCATCCTCGATCTCTTCGATTTCCTCTGTCTCGTCTATCTCTGCCTCGCCGAAACTATCTGCCTCAGAACCGTATACCTCCCCGTCAAAGGCATCATCCCCGGCTTCCACGTCCCCGTCGAAAGCATCCCTTTCCACATCCTCTGAATTCTCACCAAATTCAGGCGCTTCCGTCTCATCCGTGTTCAGGCGAATGCTGCGGTACCTCTTCATACCGGTACCCACCGGAATCAGCTTACCGATGATTACATTCTCCTTCAGACCGATCAGGTTATCCACCTTACCCTTAATGGCAGCTTCCGTCAAGACTTTTGTGGTCTCCTGGAAAGATGCCGCGGACAGGAAAGAGTTGGTAGCCAGGGCAGCCTTGGTGATTCCCAACAATACCTGTTTTCCGTCTGCCAGCTCCTTACCCTCCGCAAAAAGAGCCTCGTTCATGTCCTCGTACTCCAGAACATCCACAAGTGTACCCGGCAGGAATTCGGTATCCCCGCTGTTCTCGATGCGGACCTTTTTCAGCATCTGGCGTACAATTACCTCAATATGCTTATCCGCAATATCAACACCCTGGAGACGGTACACACGCTGCACCTCCCGGAGCATATAGTCCTGCACGGCCCGGATTCCCTTAATCTTCAACAGATCGTGGGGATTTACACTACCTTCCGTAAGCTCGTCGCCGGCCTCCAGTATCTGGCCGTCCAAAACCTTGATCCGGGAACCATAGGGAATCAGGTAAGCCTTGTTTTCACCGGTCTCCTCATTGGTAATCAGCACTTCGCGTTTTTTCTTTGTATCCCGCAGTTCCGCTCTGCCGCCGAATTCTGCAATAATGGCAAGTCCCTTGGGCTTTCTGGCCTCAAAAAGCTCTTCTACACGGGGAAGACCCTGTGTGATATCGTCACCGGCCACGCCGCCTGCATGGAAGGTTCTCATGGTCAGCTGTGTACCGGGCTCTCCGATGGACTGAGCCGCAATGATACCCACTGCCTCACCTACCTGCACTGCCTCACCGGTGGCCATATTTGCCCCGTAACATTTCGCGCAGATTCCCACATGGGAACGGCAGGTCAGAATGGTACGGATCTTTACCGCCTCAATGGGTTCTCCCTTCTGATCCACGCCTGCGCTGAGAATTCTGGCAGCCCGGCTGGGAGTAATCATATGATTATGCTTTACGATCATCTCCCCGTCTTTATCATAAATATCCTCACAGGAATATCTTCCTGTAATTCTGTCCTTCAGGCCCTCAATCGTTTCCTTGCCGTCCATAAAGGCCTTCACCGTCATGCCGGGGATCTCCGTCCTGCCCTCACTGCAGTCCACCTCGCGGATACTCAGCTCCTGGGACACGTCCACCATTCGCCTGGTCAGATATCCGGAGTCAGCAGTACGCAGCGCCGTGTCGGAAAGTCCCTTCCGGGCACCGTGGGCAGACATGAAATACTCCAGAACGTCCAGTCCCTCACGGAAATTCGACTTTATGGGCAGTTCAATGGTCCGGCCTGTGGTATCTGCCATCAGTCCCCGCATGCCTGCCAGCTGCTTGATCTGCTGGTTGGAACCACGGGCTCCGGAGTCTGCCATCATAAAGATATTATTGTATTTGTCAAGGCCTGACAGCAATACCTCCGTCAGCTCCTTATCGGTCTCATTCCAGGTCTCCACCACCGCGCGGTATCTCTCCTCCTCGGTGATCAGACCCCTCCGGAAGTTTGCCGAAATCTTATCCACAGTAGCCTGGGCCTGGGCCAGCATTTCCGGCTTCCGCGCAGGCACTGTCATCTCTGAAATTGACACGGTCATGGCTGCCTTTGTGGAGTACTTATAGCCAATGGACTTCACATCGTCCAACACTTCCGCAGTCCTGGATGCCCCATGGGTATTGATAACCTTTTCCAGAATCTGCTTCAGGCCTTTTTTGTCCACATGGAAGTCTACCTCCAGTTTCAAAAAGTTCTCAGGATCGCTTCTGTCCACAAATCCCAGATCCTGGGGCAGAATTTCATTGAAAATGAAACGTCCCAATGTGGATTCCACATTTCCGCAGACAACTTTACCCTCTGCATCCTTCTTGGACACACGCACCTTGATTCTGGAATGCAGCGTACAATATTTATTTTCATAGGCCAGAATGGCCTCGTTCACGCTCTTGAAGATCTTTCCCTCACCCAGTGCGCCCGGCCTCTCCTGGGTCAGATAATAAATTCCAAGCACCATATCCTGGGAAGGAACCGCCACAGGGCCTCCGTCGGAAGGCTTCAGCAGGTTGTTGGGCGACAGAAGCAGAAAACGGCATTCTGCCTGGGCTTCCACGGAAAGGGGAAGGTGAACAGCCATCTGGTCACCGTCAAAGTCCGCGTTAAACGCAGTACATACCAGGGGATGCAGCTTAATGGCCTTACCTTCCACCAGAATGGGCTCAAATGCCTGAATCCCCAGTCTGTGCAGGGTAGGCGCGCGGTTCAGCATCACGGGATGCTCCTTGATAACTTCCTCCAGCACATCCCATACCTGAGTGTCCATCTTGTCTACCAGTTTCTTGGCATTCTTGATATTCTGGCTGATACCCTTGGCCACCAGTTCCCGCATAACAAAGGGTTTGAACAGCTCAATTGCCATCTCCTTGGGAAGACCACACTGATAAATCTTCAGTTCCGGCCCTACAACGATAACGGAACGGCCTGAATAGTCCACACGCTTGCCCAGCAGGTTCTGACGGAAGCGCCCCGTCTTACCCTTCAGCATGTCGGACAGGGATTTCAATGCCCTGTTGCCGGGGCCTGTCACAGGACGTCCTCTTCTGCCATTGTCAATCAGGGCATCCACAGCTTCCTGAAGCATACGTTTCTCGTTGCGGACAATGATATCGGGAGCGCCCAGTTCCAACAGTCTCTTAAGACGGTTGTTTCTGTTGATGATTCTTCTGTATAAATCGTTCAGGTCGGATGTGGCAAAACGGCCGCCGTCCAACTGAACCATGGGCCTGATATCAGGCGGAATCACAGGAATAACATCCATGATCATCCAGTCAGGCTTGTTTCCCGACTCCCGAAATGCCTCTATAACCTCCAGGCGCTTGATGATGCGCGCCCGCTTCTGGCCTGAGGAATCCTTCAGGCCTGTGCGCAGTTCCTCTGCTTCCTCATCCAGTTCAATGGCCTGCAGCAACTCCTTAATGGCCTCTGCTCCCATTCCTACCCGGAATTTGTTCCCGTACATTTCCCTGGCATCCTGATATTCCTTTTCGGACAGAATCTGCTTATAATCCAGGCCCGACTCTCCGGGGTCCAACACAATATAAGATGCAAAATAAAGTACCTTTTCCAACACCCTGGGAGACAAATCCAGAATCAGTCCCATACGGCTTGGAATCCCCTTGAAATACCAGATATGGGAGACAGGCGCCGCAAGCTCAATGTGCCCCATTCTCTCTCTTCGCACGCTGGACTTGGTCACTTCAACACCGCATCGGTCACATACAACACCTTTATACCTGATCTTCTTATATTTACCGCAATGGCACTCCCAATCCTTGTTGGGTCCGAATATCTTCTCGCAGAACAAACCGTCTCTTTCAGGCTTCAAAGTCCTGTAGTTGATAGTCTCCGGCTTCATAACCTCGCCGTGGGACCACTCACGGATCTTCTCTGGTGAAGCTAAACCAATTTTGATGGCGTCAAATGTCATGGGCTGATATGCAATCGCTTCATTTTTGGTTTCTGACATGATTTGCACTCCCTTCTCTATTTATACTGCACGTCGAACTATTTTCCAATGTAAATGCACAGCGGATTAATACTCATCCTCGCTCTCATATTCATCGGAATCTTCACCGAATTCAGCATCGCCGAAATCGTCATCCTCGTCTTCTTCATCTTCGTCAGAGCTGACAAAATCACCGCTTTCATCGTCATACTCCTGGGCCTGGTATCCCATCTCTCCCAGGGAGCCATTATCATAATCATCGTATTTACGGTCATCTCCCATCTCATAACGGTAATCCGTATCACCGTAATCAATGGTCTCCATGATCTCCACTTCACTCTGGTCTTCCCTGAGGACACGCACATCCAGACCAAGTGCCTGCAGCTCTTTCAGCAATACCTTAAAGGACTCGGGAATACCCGACTCGGGAATATTGTCGCCCTTGATAATGGCCTCATAAGTCTTTACACGGCCTACCACATCGTCGGATTTCACGGTCAGAATCTCCTGCAGCGTATAGGAAGCGCCATAGGCCTCCAGGGCCCACACTTCCATCTCACCGAAACGCTGTCCGCCGAACTGTGCCTTGCCGCCCAGGGGCTGCTGCGTTACCAGGGAGTAGGGTCCTGTAGAACGGGCATGGATCTTGTCGTCTACCAGATGATGCAGCTTCAGATAATGCATGTGGCCAATGGTAACAGGACTGTCAAAATACTCTCCCGTTCTTCCGTCGCGCAGACGCACCTTTCCGTCACTGGAAATCTTAACCCCCTTCCACAGTTCCCTGTGGTCGCGGTTGTCAGACAGGTACTGCAGTACTTCAGGCCGCAGTTCCTCCTTATGCTTCTCTTCGAATTCCTCCCACTCAAGGTTCACATAATCGTTTGCCAGCTCCAGAGTGTCCGCAATGTCTTTTTCGTTTGCACCGTCAAATATAGGGGTTGCCACATTAAAGCCAAGGGCTCTGGCAGCCAGGGACAGATGAATTTCCAACACCTGCCCGATATTCATACGGGAAGGCACACCCAGGGGATTCAGCACAATGTCCAGAGGCCGTCCATTGGGCAGATAGGGCATATCCTCCACGGGCAGCACCCTGGAAACCACACCCTTGTTTCCGTGACGGCCTGCCATCTTATCCCCTACGGAAAGCTTTCTCTTCTGTGCTATATATATACGCACTGCCTGGTTCACACCGGGCGAAAGTTCATCGCTGTTCTCCCTTGTGAACACTTTTGCGTCTACTACAATACCATATTCCCCGTGGGGAACTTTCAGGGAAGTGTCCCTGACCTCTCTGGCCTTCTCGCCGAAAATAGCCCTCAGCAGACGTTCCTCCGCGGTGAGTTCCGTTTCCCCCTTGGGTGTAACCTTACCCACCAGGATATCTCCTGCCCGGACTTCTGCGCCGATACGGATAATTCCCCTGTCATCCAGATCTTTCAGTGCGTCGTCGCCTACGCCGGGCACATCCCGGGTAATCTCCTCGGGTCCCAACTTGGTATCCCTGGCTTCCGCCTCATATTCCTCAATATGAACAGAGGTATATACATCATCCTGAACCAGTCTCTCGCTCAGCAGAACGGCATCCTCGTAATTATAGCCTTCCCAGGTCATGAAACCGATCAGGGGATTCTTCCCCAGAGCCAGTTCGCCCATAGCCGTGGAGGGGCCGTCCGCAATCACCTGTCCTGCCGCCACATGGTCGCCCTTGAATACGATGGGCTTCTGATTGTAGCAGTTGGACTGGTTGCTTCTTGCAAATTTGGTGAGATGGAACTCTGCCTTCTCCCCGTCGTCATAAGTCATGCGAATCATGGCAGACGACACATAGTCAATGGTTCCGGGCTTCTTTGCCACGATACAGACGCCGGAGTCCACTGCAACCTTGGGTTCCATGCCTGTACCCACCACAGGCGCCTCCGTTGTCAGAAGGGGCACAGCCTGCCGCTGCATGTTGGAACCCATCAGCGCACGGTTGGCATCGTCGTTCTGCAGGAAGGGAATCAAAGCTGTAGCCACAGAGAAAACCATTCTGGGTGATACGTCCATGTAGTCAAACATGGCCCGGGGATATTCGGAAGTCTCGTCCCGGAAACGGCCGGAAACGGTATTCCTTACAAAATGCCCCTCGTCGTCCAGAGCCTCACTGGCCTGGGCTACATGGTAATTATCCTCCTCATCCGCAGTCATATATACCACATCATTAGTAACCACAGGATTTCTGGGGTCTGTTTTATCAATTTTTCTGTAGGGCGCCTCAATGAAACCATACTCATTGATTCTGGCATAGCTAGCCAGATAGTTGATCAGTCCGATATTGGGCCCTTCCGGTGTCTCTATGGGGCACATTCTTCCGTAGTGGGAATAATGCACGTCACGAACCTCAAATCCTGCACGGTCACGGGACAGACCGCCGGGTCCCAGGGCAGAAAGACGTCTCTTGTTGGTCAGCTCGGCCAGAGGATTGTTCTGGTCCATAAACTGCGACAGCTGGGAGGAACCAAAGAACTCCTTTACCGCAGCAGTCACGGGTTTGATATTAATCAGGGCCTGGGGGGAAGTCTCGTCCGCATCATGGGTGGTCATACGCTCCCGGACCACTCTCTCCATTCTGGAAAGACCAATCCTGTACTGGTTCTGAAGCAGCTCTCCCACGGAGCGAATCCGCCTGTTGCCCAGATGGTCTATATCATCGTCATTTCCCAGGCCGTACTCCAGATGCATGTTGTAGTTTATGGAGGCAATGATATCCTCCTTGGTCACATGCTTGGGCACAAGCTCATGGACATTCTTCTTGATGGCTTCCGCAAGTTTTTCCGGATTGTCTGAAAACTCTTCCAGAATCTGTGCCAGAACAGGATAATAAACCTTCTCGCGAATACCGAAATCCTGGGGATCGCAGTCCACAAAACTGGTCAGATCCACCATCATATTTGAAAGAACTTTTACGTTCTTCTCCTCTGTCTGAATATATACAAAAGGAACCGCCGCATTCTGGATCGTGTCGGCCATTTCCGCAGTCACCTTGCTGCCCGCCTCGGCCAGTACTTCGCCTGTGGAGGGATCCACTACGTCTGCTGCAAGAACCTGGTTCCGTATCCTGTTCTTCATGGACAGTTTCTTGTTAAACTTATACCTGCCCACCTTGGCCAGGTCATATCTGCGGGGATCAAAAAACATGGCATTGATCAGGCTCTCCGCGCTTTCCACGCTCAGGGGCTCGCCGGGACGGATCTTTTTGTACAGCTCCAACAGACCCTCCTGATAATTCTCCGCAGTATCCTTTGCAAAACTGGCCTCTATCTTCGGCTCATCCCCAAACACTTCCCGAATCTCGTCATTGGTTCCGATACCAAGGGCACGGATCAGCACTGTAACGGGAACCTTACGGGTCCTGTCCACACGCACATAAAAAACATCATTGGAATCTGTCTCGTACTCCAGCCATGCGCCTCTGTTCGGAATCACTGTACAGGAATACAGCCTCTTACCCAGTTTATCATGGCCGATGGCATAGTAAATGCCAGGGGAACGCACCAACTGGCTTACGATAACACGTTCTGCTCCATTGATTACGAAAGTACCGGTCTCTGTCATCAGGGGAAGATCGCCCATGAAGATCTTATGTTCGCTGATTTCTTCTTTTTCTTTATTGTAGAGACGGACCGTCACCGTCAGCGGCGCGGCATAGGTGGCATCCCTCTCCTTACACTCCTCAATCGAATATTTCACATCATCCTTGCTCAACTCAAAGTCAACAAATTCAAGACTTAAAGAGCCGCTGTAATCAGCAATGGGAGAGATATCATCAAAAGCTTCCTTCAATCCTTCCACCAGGAACCACTGATAGGAATCCTTCTGAACCTCTAGCAGGTTAGGCATCTCTAAAACCTCGTTTTGACGCGCATAGCTCATGCGCATGACTTTGGTGCCGGCAACTGGACGTATTCTGTTTTTCTCCATTGACATTTCACCCCGTTCTTTCTGTGTAAAATCCGGATTTTCCCGGCGGGTGTCCGCTGTCCGCCCGGAAACTCTTTTTACACTTTTATGCCTGGTGTCCCGGGATGCCGTTAAAGGCTCCGGTGTCGGAAAATAACGCAAAAAAACTGCTTTATTTCAGGAAGCAGGCATAACAATGCATCCATGTATACCGCATCCGAATAAGCGGCATCGCACAATAATGCACTATCCATAATATCACAAATTGGAAAAGAGGTCAAGTTGAATTTAGAAATTTTTAGGAATTTCAGGCTGCGGGAATTCAGATTTTTCCGTTTTATTTTAAAACGGGAAAAGACAGTTTTCAGATAACCCGCAAACTGTCTTTTCTTTTGTTTCTGAGTTTTTATTTTACGGTAACCTTTGCTCCGACTTCCTCGAGTTTCTTCTTTACTTCCTCGGCCTCTTCCTTGCTGACGCCTTCCTTGATCATCTTGGGAGCGCCTTCAACGGTATCCTTTGCCTCCTTCAGGCCAAGTCCGGTGATCTCACGTACCACCTTGATAACCTTAACCTTCTCGGAGCCTACCTCTGTAAGTTCCACATCAAACTCGGTCTTCTCTTCCACTTCTGCTGCGGGACCTGCTGCTGCTACCACAACACCTGCTGCTGCGGATACGCCGAACTCTTCCTCACAAGCCTTTACAAGATCATTCAACTCTAATACGGTCATCTCTTTGATTGCTTCGATCAGTTCCTGAGCTGTCAATTTAGCCATTTTATTTTCCTCCGTTTTCTGATTTTTGATTCACCGGCTCCCTCTGAGGGTACTCTCCGGTGCTGATTCTGATTTTCAGGCACTTCTTATTCTGCCGGAGCAGGTTCTGCCTCGGCTGCAGCTGCTACACATGCGGAAGCGCCGCCTTTTTCCGCCAACTGATTCAATACACGGGCGAAATTGGTAACAGGGCTCTGCAGGCTGCCCAACAGTTTGGAAATAAGGACTTCCCTGGAAGGAATGCTTGCGATGGAAGCCATTCCCTTGGCATCATATACCGTGCCTTCTACCACACCGGCCTTGATTTCCAGTTTGTTGGCTGTCTTCGCAAAATCACTGAGCACTCTGGCAGGAGCCGTAGCGTCGTCAGTGGAAACAGCGATTGCATTGGGGCCTTCCAGATACTCTGACAAACCTTCAAACTCTGTACCCTTGAAAGCGAAATTCATC
This sequence comes from uncultured Lachnospiraceae bacterium, assembly GCA_947367855.1. Lineage (GTDB taxonomy): Bacteria > Bacillota > Clostridia > Lachnospirales > Lachnospiraceae > Acetatifactor. The sequence goes on from CANBFE010000027.1 coordinate 36,571, forward strand.
AGGGTATTTTTGTACACCTTGTAGGTGATCCCTGCCTCGCGCAGGTTCTTGCGCAGCTGTGTATCCTGCTCAACGGTAAGACCACAATAGTCCACCAGAACTACAGACTGGGCATCCTTGATGCATGCAGAAATCTCATCTACAATGGGTTTCTTTAATTCAACCTTTGCCATTTCTTTACCTCCTTATAGATTTTGTGCCGATAAAGAAGAGCAACTAAAAATCCCTCTAAAACCTTAGAGGGATGAATTCACAAATGCGCGGTGCCGTCTGCGCTTCCTGCACACAGCATGCCATATAGCGTCCTTCTCCTCGGTAGGATTTATGTCGGGACTATCCCTCCACCTACTGTCTTCGGCTTCATACAACTTTTATGAGGATATCACAGACCGTGATAAATGTCAAGCTCTTTTTAATTCTTTTTCAGGCATGTTTAAAAATGCAAAGAAGCAGCAGGTTCCCCCGCTGCTTCCCTTCCGGCATCTGCCGATATCTGTCTTAGAATCTGGTGACATTCACCTTCACGCCAGGTCCCATGGTGCTGGTCAGGGTGATGCCTCTCAGGAACTGTCCCTTTACTGCACTGGGTCTTGCCTTTACGATGGCATCCATCAGTGCGCCGAAATTCTCCTGGAGGGCTTCATCCGTGAAAGAAACCTTTCCCACAGGAACATGAATAATATTGGTCTTGTCGAGCCTGTACTCGATTTTACCTGCCTTGATATCCTTAACGGCCTTGGTTACATCCATGGTAACCGTTCCGGCCTTGGGGTTGGGCATCAGGCCCTTGGGACCCAGAACTTTACCGAGACGTCCCACCACGCCCATCATGTCAGGGGTAGCAACCACAACGTCAAAGTCAAGCCATCCATCCTTCTGGATCTTCGGAATCAGCTCCTCGCCGCCTACGTAATCAGCGCCTGCAGCCTCGGCCTCGTTTACCTTGTCACCCTTGGCAAACACGAGAACCCTTACTGTCTTACCTGTTCCGTTGGGCAGTACAACTGCTCCGCGGACCTGCTGCTCCGCATGACGTCCATCACAGCCTGTCCTGATGTGTACTTCAACTGTCTCATCAAACTTTGCCGGTGCAGCCTTCTTTACCAGAGCGATGGCTTCAGCCGGATCATAAAATGTAGTGCGGTCCACAAGTTTTGCGGCTTCTACATATTTCTTGCCATGTTTCATTATTCTACCTCCTAGGTTCAAGCGACAACTTTCCGTTGTCTCCCAATTTAAGTTTTTGCGAAAACCCATAACCGCCTGCATCCGGCGGCCTCCGGGCATCGAACCGATACCTGCCGGAACCGGTTATTCCTCGATTGTAATACCCATGCTGCGCGCTGTTCCTGCAATCATGCTCATGGCTGCTTCCACGCTGGCCGCATTCAGGTCCGGCATCTTCAGCTCGGCAATCTCCTGAAGCTTTGCCTTGGAAAGAGTGGCAACCTTTGTCTTATTGGGCACTGCGGAACCTGATTTCAGGTTGCAGGCCTTCTTCAGCAATACGGCCGCAGGGGGCGTCTTCGTAATGAAACTGAACGATCTGTCCGCATAAACCGTGATTACGACAGGGATAATAACATCGCCTTTGTCTGCGGTTCTGGCATTAAACTGCTTTGTGAACTCAACAATGTTCACACCATGCTGTCCAAGCGCAGGACCAACCGGCGGAGCCGGTGTTGCTTTGCCGGCAGGAATCTGCAATTTGATATAACCTGTTACTTTCTTTGCCATCTTGGCACCTCCTAATAATGTGGTAAACCGCCGCCGCAGTTTTAACGGTACAGCAGTCTGCGGCTAACGATAATCCGGCGCAGGCCACATCGTGCCTGCTCCCACTTTCTGACGCGGTATCTGCGGTTTCCATATCTGCCCCGGACTCCCGGAAGCAGTACCCGTCCGCGTGTATCAACCGTCCGTTCGGACGGATTGTACCTTTTTCATAAATCTGTAATGAATCCGCTTTCCTTCCTGACTTTTCGGAAAACGGTTCGTGACCTTTACAGTTTCCTGACCTCCGCAAAGCTGATCTCCACCGGGGTCTCCCTGCCGAACAATTCGACATTGATTGTAGCCGTCTGCTTGCCGAAGTCAAGCTTCTGAACCACGCCGATGGTATCCTTCCAGATTCCCGCAACAACGGAAATGCTGTCGCCTTCCGCAAAATCTATGGAAATATTCTCAGTCTTGATGCCCAGGGGCTTCATCTCAGCCTCCGTCAGGGGCACCGGCTTGCTCCCCGGCCCCACAAAGCCCGTGACGCCACGGGTATTCCTGACAACATACCATGTGTCATCGTTCATTTCCATATTGAGGAGCACATAGCCAGGAAACATTTTCTTCTGAACAGTTTTCCTGGCACCGTTTTTCATCTCTATTACATCCTGCAGGGGAACCCTCACTTCCAGAATCTGTTCTGCAAGGTGCTTATTGTTCTCGATGGTCTTCTCAATATTGGCTTTGACTTTGTTTTCATATCCCGAGTAGGTATGCACCACATACCATTTTGCCTCTGCCATAAATCACCCTCGCCCTAAATCGATGTAATGAAGTTCACGCCAAATTTCGCCACATAGTCAAGAATCGCGATCAACACCCCTACCACTACCGATATAACCACTACCGCAATGGACTGCCTGATGGTGGCCCGTCTGTCCGGCCAGATAATCTTCTTGAACTCGGACTTAACCCCTTTGAAAAAACCGGACTTTGCTTTCTTTTCCGCGGAATCTCCCATTTAGACCATACCTTTCCACTTCCATCCCGAAATCAGGAAGTTATTTGGTTTCCTTATGCACTGTGTGCTTTCTGCAGAATCTGCAATACTTCCGGACTTCCATCCTGTCGGGATGGTTCTTCTTTTCCTTGGTAGTATTGTAGTTACGCTGCTTGCACTCGGTACAAGCCAAAGTAATTTTTGTACGCATTTTTGCTACCTCCACGTATTCTTTTATCGCCGTTCATTTTAAGCATAAAAAAAAGAGCTAAAATCTTATCTCGTTCTCCTACTATATCACAGACCGTGATTCCCGTCAACCGTTTTTTTGTTTATTTAAGTATTTTTTCGGTATATTTTTCCGTTCCTGCTAATGTTTTCCCGACTTAAGCCGATTTATATTTTGAATAGTTTCTTCCCACTTGTTTCCAGATACGGAATATGCTATAATAGACTCACTACGGAAAGGAGGGTAGGGCAATGGGACCAGTCACAAATACAGTTTACAATAATTATCTCAGCACTTATACTCCGAAACCGCTGACAAAATATGATTCCCATAAGAAAAGCGAGCTTCGGAATGTATATAATTCCATTGTCAAATTAAACAAAGATGCTCCCTGGTATCTTCCTACCACGAGCAAGGATGCTCAGCAATATGCCGTTGACCTGAAAGAAAATGCCCGCGGCCTGCGCAATACCATCGCACAGTTGGGCGGATTGGAGAAGGACGGACTGTTCCGCAAGAAAAGCGCTTTTTCCACGGATGAAAACGTGGCGGCGGTCTCCTATATCGGCGGGGAGGACTCCCTGGCCGACGTATCCGGTTTCCAGCTGGAGGTTCACTCCCTGGCCGCTTCCCAGGAAAATCTGGGCCTGTTTCTTCCCAATGAAAAAGTGGCTCTGCCGACAGATACCTATTCCTTTGACATCGGCATCAATGATATGAGTTATGAGTTCCAGTTCTCGGTAGGAGAAGATGAGACCAACCGGGATATACAGGACCGCCTGGTACGGCTGATCAATAATTCGGATATCGGAATCCGGGCTTCCCTTGCGGAATCCGAAGGCCGCACTTCCCTGCGGCTGACCTCGGAGAACACAGGACTTGCCCCCGGCAAAGACTATATCTTCACCGTCACCGATGACCGCACCAGTAAGACCGCGGGCACTGTGGAGTATTTTGGTCTGGATTATACCAGCCGGGATCCCGGCAATGCGAGTTTTTCCATAAACGGAGAGGAAAACACTGCTCCGTCCAATCATTTTACTTACGACAAATTATACGAGGTGCATCTGAGGGGAATCAGTCCCAAGGGACAGCCGCTGCAGGTGGGCCTGAAGACGGATATCGAGTCCCTGACGGACAATGTGTATCATCTGGTAGGCGGCTACAATGACTTTATCAAAGCTGCCTCAGGTTATCTTGAAACCCAGTCCAGAAGCAGACAGCTGATACGCGAAATGAGCGGTATCGCCTCAGTGTATGAAAGTTCCCTGGAAAGCATGGGACTGAATCTGGAATCGGACGGTACCCTTGCAGTTGACAAAGATACACTGCAGCAGACTGCCGCGGAGTCCGATGACATCAATGAGACATTCGGCTCCCTGAAAAATTTTTCCAACATGCTGCTGCGCAAGACCAACCAGGTGTCACTGAATCCCATGGATTATGTGGAAAAAGTTATGGTTGCCTACAAAAATCCGGGACGTAATTTTATCAATCCCTATGTCACAAGCTCTTATACCGGGATGATGTTTGACGGGTATTATTGATTAAAAAATGCAAAAGACTGCCGCATCAATGATCTGATCTCCAATGATGCGGCAGTCCTTTTTATGTTTTTTCCTGTTATTCATTCCGACCATCCCCGCTATAAAACAGGAGCGCTTTAACGAACCCTGCCCTTTTCCGTGCGGGCTGCATTTCCGGCAAAGAGACACTGGAATCGCTTATTTTTCCTGTCTGCCCTTCTTTCCTTTTGCCTTATACTTGTCAATCGCGGCAAAGTCATCCATCAGGTCCAGAATCTTATCACGGCCTGCCTGATTCAGCTTCACATAATTCTGCATTACGCGGTTCTCCAACAGCTGTGCCCCCAGGGAAGCATCCCTCTCCAGAGACGAAAAATCGACGGGATTCAAACTCAGCTTGTCACACATCTTAATAACAGTCCCGTAAGCCATTCCTTCTATGCCACGCTCCAGTGCCGTAACCAACGTACTGTAGGGAATTCCCATCTCCATAGCAAACTGTCGCACGCTGCGGTACTGGCTCAGTATTTCCCTTTTTAAAATTTCTGCTTTTGTCATTTTCTTTTCCTCCATATCCAGCATCGGTTCCATGTACATGAATAATATACGCTATTCCGTATGCCATTGCAAGAGGGTATCCAAAAAATTAATAAACCCAACAGCTTTTTTAGACTTTCTTAAGAAAAAGCACATCGCAGCTTCCCCGGAAACACTGCCGTCAGTACTCCAGAGAGGTGTCAATTCCCACAAAAGACGAAGGATCCACTCTGCCCACTGCGCGCCACAGACCTTTCAGCAAATAGGCCGTCTCGTCCTCTGCAAAGGAGACATAACCGGCATACAGGCTCAGTCCCCTGTCTATTTCCGCCTGCATCCTGTCCCTTGTCCTGCTGTCAATCCTGTATCTCTCCGCGTATTCGTGCAGCTCCTCCCGGGAGGAAGCCACCTTCTGCCCCAACATCCGGTTGACCACAAACTCCACAATGGCCTCCTTCTGCTGTTGGGACAGTTCCGTTTTCCTTGCCAGAATAAAGCTGCTGCTGGAATTTGTCGTATAATCGTTTCTGATCATCATACAGTATCCTCCGTCCTCTCTGCCTGCAATCCGCCCTCCTGCGCCTGCGGTATCCCGGTCCAATCCCGGCAGCTCCCTGCCGCCCTTTAACCTGATTATAGACAAAGACTTGGATTCTGTCATTCAGTTTGAAACTGAAATTCCATTATAATAAAATTTCATTATAATAAAGCATTATCCTCCAGATCCACGATTCGCCTTCTGTTCCCTCCATATTTAGCACTGCATTTAAGGCAACCCGGTTTGCCAGTTCCCGTTCCCGTCCCTCCGGACAGTTCTCCTCTTCCTCCATATCCACAATCATTTCGTCCATGGGCACCCTCAGCAGTCTGCTGAGCCGATACAGATTGTCCAGACTCGGCAGAGTCTTTCCGGAAAACCACGCGTAGACAGACTGAAAGCCGATATACAGTTCCCTCTGGATCATTCCTACCGAAACCTGTTTTTCCTGACACAGACTCCTGATTTTCCTTCCTGTGTTTTTGATATCTATTCTTCCCGTTTTGACGGAATTTAGATAAATTATATATGTTTTTTGCATATTTTCTCCCATCTGATATGACAATGGCAAACAAAGAGAATCGGAAATTTTACGGGAAATCCGGGCGAATTGCGGTGAATACAAAAAGACATATCCATTTTATCTTTTGTAAAAGTGTATGAAAACACGTTCTGGATATGTCTTGTTGTATTATAGCATGTTTTGTAGAATGATGCAATTATTTTTTATAGCTTCCTGACAATTTCCACAAGCGGCATCCCCATAACATTCCAGGGAACTCCTAATTTACTGTTTATTTTATTTAAACCTTTCTTCTGCCCTTCCTTTGCCTGATAATCTGCAATATACTGCTGTGCATAAATTAATTCTCCCATTGTATACAGACAATTGGCAACCAGCCACGCCTCCAAAGCTTTGTCATCATTTGTTTTGTCATCTCCTGCAGAGCTCGCAGTCTCAGCTTTCTCCTTATCATCGTCTCTTGTATTCTGTTTTGTCTCCTTTTCTTCATTTTGCTGCTGTTTTTCTTCTTCCACGCCGTCTCCCTGAACCTCGTTTGGCGTATCGTTCCTGTTCTCTTTCCGGTCCGATTTCTCTGCATGCAATTGCCTCAGCCCTTCTTTAAAACTCTTTTCCAGAAAAAATACTATCAGACGTACACGCGACACCTCGTAGCCAATACTGATTGTTTTCTGCCCTGTTTTCTGTCCTGTTTTCTGCTCTGTTTTCTGTCCGGAATTATTGCTGAATAGTTTTTTCATCTGTCTCAGTCCCCTGCCTGCTCCCGCGTTCTCTATTCGCACAGGTTCCTCTGTATATCCGCGACACAGCCTGACCGAAGCCGGAGATTTCATCCTGACTCCGTACACCTCTTCCAACACGCAAAGGCAGCTGCCAATTACCTTATCTGCATCCTCCGGGGAGATAAGCGCTTCTGCAACGCACTCTTTACATCTGCCTTCCTGCCTGAAGAAATTACCACTTTGTTCCACACTGACCAGTCTGTGACAATATTTGCAGCGCAGCATCTGTTGATCAGTTATCCTGTCAACCTGCGCGCCCTGCGTCAGTCCGGCAGGTTCTTCTATCTTTATTCCAATGCTTTCGCCAAAAGCAGCAATCCAACTGTCATCCACACTCTGACTGTCATGGCTTTCTTCATTCATATCTGAAATAATTTCTTCCATTTTCAATGCTCCATTTCATATAATCATACTGGATGTCCAGAATTTTAAGGATATTTCGTTCTATGGAGCGCAATAAACCCATATCCTCCCGGCTGTCTTCTATAATAAAGAAAACCGTATCCATATCTGTCTTACCAGTCCCGCTCGCCTCGACTTCCCCTGTTCCGTTATTTATCTGCACCCTGGAAATAACTGTTCTAAGCTCATTATTCAACATTTTGCCGTATATATTATAGTCTACAGCTACATCCAACAGATGATAATGCTGTGGGTACAATGTGCAAAATATCTCCTTCATAAAAGCCGCCATAATTAATGTCGACTTTTTGTCTCCCTGTTCCACCCTGACTTTCAAAACCTGCTTCTGATTATATGTCCTCTGGTATCCCATATCATCTCGTTGTTTCTTCCTGCCCCACCGCACCTCCTTTGCGCCTTTAATCCTGCCCAAATCATCTGATTCCACATATCCAATGGTTTCCGCCGTAAGTGTATCTGCCGTCTTTTGAACAATACTGTAATACCTGTTTTTATAGACGGCATTCTGTCCGGAACAGCTGTGCTCCCGGGACATGGTATCGCTGGAAAAACTCATTTCATATTCCCTGAGATTTCTGTAATATTTCCTCCCGTAAATCTGGTCTGACGCACGCTTGACCCGGAGAGCCTTGGCCCCATTATAAAGAGTCTTTCCCATTATCTCATAATATTTCCCGTCAAATACCACAAACTGCCCCTTTACATACTTCTGGTCCAGATGGTCCCCTAAAATCATCCGGCTGATATGACGGCTGTTTCCCGTTTCATCAAGATAAACTGCCTGGCTAAAGTACACCCTGAACCTTCTTTTTACCTCCTCGTCTACAATCCTGTAATATTCTTCCCGTTCAATCTGCAGATTTTGCTCTGAAAACCGGTTCACATGGGTTACAATAATGTCCACATCGCTTAAATCGGGCATAATCAGTTTTACCTGCTTTCTCAGGCTATTCTGCATTCTCTCTGCGCCGACCTCAGTTTCTTCCAGTTTATTTAGTGTATTTCTTAATTCCGTATAGGATACCGGTTCTTCTAACAGCCTTCGCAAAATACGCAACGCGATATTCCTTTTGGAGTCCACATGTTCCACGGTAAACTGTGGAATATACTTGGGGTCTTTCTCAAGGATCTGATAATTCGCCTTCATGTAATCCCGCAGGATATAATTGGGAGACAGAATACAGACACAGACCTTGTCAATCCCTCTGGTAGCAAACTGACGCCCTTTCTCAAACAGATTAAAACACTCGTCTTCCGTGATAATAAACTGCTGCTCCCGCAGACGGCTTCCGCTGCCCGCCACCTCCAACCCTATATTTTCATCAATTCTCATCTGATACGGTTCCCCGGATTGTACATATTGATGGTATTTTTCATAATACTGCCCCCAAATCCAATAAAGGTCCTTTACCGGCATCATCTCCTCCCCATACCAGTGAAGTTTCCCGATCTTTTCCTTCAGGGCGATTCCTGCCAACGCCGCCTCTGTGCCCAGATACCGTTTATGGGGAAACCAGGGTCTGCCATCTTCCTTTTCCGTATTCCAATAGGTTATCAATGTCTCTTTGGCATAATAAGGTGTGGCGCTGACATAGAGGAATTCCCGGTCCAGTAAATGTGAATATAAATCTACCACACTTTCTGCATTCCGGTCAACCAACATCCATGTGCAATTGTCCATTTTCCTGCCAATTTTTGAGGAAAGGGACATAATGATATCCTGGCCTGCCGCAAGAAGGTCAGATGCCTCAAGTATTGCCACAAAGGATACCCTGTCCAGAAACTCACTGCACCATGTCAGCTGTTCCCCCTTACAAATCTCCTGAAATGCCAACACGCCTACATCCACGGAGTCCGCCATGGGACGCAGCTCTTCCACAGTCCAGAAATCGGTAAGGTCCTGAATGCCCTCTATCCCTTCACGCACCCAGTCCGCAATTTCCTCCAGGTTTCCATTATCCTCCGCCAGAATCAATGCCTTTTCGCCCTTCAGCAGCGCCATGAAAATCGGGAAAAAAATACTTACATCCAGATCCCTGTAAAAAAAATTGACAACAAACAAATTCTCTCCCTTTACCAACCGTATGGCAGCATCTACCGTATGCATGGGAATATTTCTGCTAACACTCTCCCTCTCAAGATAATCCAACAGATACTGTACCGCCGCGTCCTCTTCCGACCTCCTGCTTTCAATATATTCCATCAGTCTGTTTGGAAAATCATATTGATGGCACCGCATCCTTTTGAGAATATTGTTGCCTGTCCCTGCCGCGTATTTTTCCATGGCGCTTTCCAGTCTGATCATATTCAAACTGCAGTCTGCAGCCTGCTTATGACGTCTCTTTTTCAGCCACTGCCACAGAGTTCTTTCCTGAGCGGATAAATAACCTGCCGCCTCTATTAAAATCATCAAAACCATACAGGGAATCATGTCAAAAGGCTCCACATTGATGATACTTTTCACCGCAGAACTGTAAATTACATGGGTCAGCGCCATAAGACACATATCCAATACAATCAACACGCAAATACAGTGGTAAATCATCTCCCACCGTTGGGAAAGAACGTATTTTGTCCCAAAAGAGTCACGGACATATATTCCCATAAATTCATCCTCTGCCCTCAGCAGACAGTTTCCTATGGTTATAGCTATTTTTTTGAATATTTTCCGTGAAAAACTGTAAATGGCTATGTATGTTGTTATATAAGAAAAACTTGAGAAAACATCCAAGCTGCATAAATCCAAAACACGCTTTTTAACTGCCAACAGCCATGCTTCCGAACCAGGGAATGTATCCACACATAAACCCAACAAAATATCCGCTGCCATCGGCAATGCCGTTACCCCTGCTATCGCCGCCAGAGATATAAAAATGGAAAAAAATGGCATCAGAATCAGTTTTCTTTTCTCTTCAGCGGTGCCCTGCCTCTTACCGGAAAAAATTTCAATGAAAAACCCCGAATTCCCAATCAGTTCTCCACCCAACAATATAAGGGCACCCTGTATTTCCTCCAAATTCATCTGCCATCCTCCGTATAAAACTCCCTTTCATCCTCTATTGATCATCAATTATCAACTTTCTATAATCGTTGGCACATCTGAAACGGATGATAAAATCAAATATTGTTTCCAGTCTATACCCGCTGTGGTTTAGTTCAGCCCATGACTGAACATTTCTATGCGGAGCCCGGTAGTAAGATATCTCCTGGGGTTCCTTAGTAAAATCTATTTCCATCCAGCTTTCCAACAGTGGCATGGAATCCGATAAAACCGGAGTTTCTTCCTCATCCAGCAGATACTGCAGCTGCTGTGTAATGTCCTCGCTTTGACGGCAGATATACATATGCTGTTCCAAACGCTTGCTGTGCTGTTTCCACTGCTGCTCCAGTTGTCTCTGTTCTTTGCCCAACCTGATATAATATTGATACTCTGCAATGTATTTTAATGTTTCATTCAAATATATATCCTTCTTTACCGTCTTCCTCACCATTTCCTTTTTCAGGAACCGGATATACTGATTCTTTGCGTACCAATACGCAAATACCATGGAAAGCTCCAATCCAATTACAGTAAAGAAGAATATTCCCACCCCCAGCGCTGCTGTGTCCGCTTTATCTGCCCAAGAGAAGGAGACCAGGTGAAACAGCCCTGTTCCAAAGGCTGCCTCTATCAGTCCCAGAAAAGTAAAAGGGAAAATCTTCCGCATCCATGTGACATTTTCGCCTGCTCTTTTCCCGGCTTCTTTTCGGATACACTCTTCCCTTTTGCGCAGCCCATACTCAAACGCCCTCATATCCAGAGATACCTTATGCTGTATGCTTAACCTCTCCAGTGCCGAGCGTGTTTCCCGCATCAGCCTCTCCCTGCCGCTGATAGAAAGAAAACCTCCCGCCATATCTTTCGCATCCAGTTCCTCTGACAATTTATCTACCTTTCCGCTCATGATACCCCTGGGAAAATTCATCCACCCTCTAATCTCATAGGCATTTCTGTTAAGGGCATGTTCTATATTGGCCAAAGGCCGCCTCCACCGAATCCTCTTTTTCATATTTCCTATATCCGGCAGCCGGCCCCGTCCGGTTTCTTCCAGTTCAACCGGAACATATTCCGGACAGGAAACGCCTTCTGTACGCATTTTCTGCTGTTTCTGCTTCTCTAAATCTATTCTCCTTTTTATCTCAAGTATGGTCTCATATTGCGCATTCGCATACTCCGCGAATCTCTTCCGCGCATATTCAAGCTGGATAAAATACAGATACCTGGAAGACAGAAATCCAACGGGAAACTGATTAATTGCAAGAATCAAAAGACTGCAGCAGGCCATGAATTCCGAATACCGCTGCTCCATTCTGCTCTCCAGGTTCGCTACAATACCAAATACACGAAGATTGCCCACGGAAGGTTCGGCTAATCGGTTATGAATCATCTCATTACTCTGCATCATATCCGTTTTCTCCACCCATCCCACATGCCAGATCTCCTCCGGATAATATTTACACCTCTCCGAGACCTGAGAAAAAACACTCCTGGCATAATACCACAATACCTTCTGGAGTCCTTCATCCACTTCCCTGACAGCATGACCCGATATGTTCAGTTTCTCTGCTCCCTGAAATACCAGAAGACGCCATGCACGGTGCGAACCCAGCATGGTATCAATCTTCCGGATTACATTCAGTATATCCGCATCATCATTCCATTCGTAAAAAACAAGCCTGTCCTCCTGCTCCATGCTGGCAAATATGAAACGGAACCTTTCTATGCTCAGTCCTCTATCCTCATGTCCCTGATCATTTGCTTTTCGGTATAAAACAACCGTGTACATAGGCCATATATCCTCACTATATCCAAATCATCCAAATAGTTCTTCGTCCTGTCGATAATCCTCTTCATACGTCTTTTCCTGTACTCAGGTTCTGTTTTCATTTCTGTTATCTGCGTTTCCATCTGAGTCAAACATTCAGTTGACAGAAACTGCCCAACTGTAGAGCGCATCTCTTCCATATCTTTTGCAAAAAGCCCAACCAGTACCACCATGGCATCGAGCAATACAAAGGTGGGAACGAAACTGTCTCCCCGTAACTCAATCTCCCCATAATAGCGCAGAAGCACCTGGAAAATGCTTTCCGGGGATTTCGTCATCTTATCCAGGAAACTGCAGCTGTCAATACTCTCTCGCTTTCTCACCTCCCGCAGAAGCTCCAGGTTAATCCTGTGGGCAGCTCCTGGATACTGATACAGATAGGACAGGCAATCTTCCAATGTCTCTTTCTCCACAGGCTCCTCTTTCCTGCCAAAGTAACATTTGTAGCCATCCCCCTCCTTTTCACCAGGTTTAATCTTCCCAATGATCCAGGCATAGTAAAAGGCAACGCAGGTTTTTATCTCCATTTCCTGTTGGTATTCCCTGTTGGTATCTGGCATTCTCAGGAAGCTATGCCACTCCTTGTCCACATGGGGTGTCAGGGATGCGTCCCTCCTGCTGTCTCCTCCTGATACCATATCCCTGATATTATTTTCATAAGCCCTGAAAACCTTACCCTTCCGCAGAGGAGGATCATCACAATGTTCATGAAGGTATTCCGTGATTTCACTTGCGTTCAGCCCCACCAGGGAACGATAGAACATAACCTGATACTGGCTGCAGTAATAGGGATCCGGAACATCCCTCCGTTCTTCAAACCACTTTACAACCTCTCTGTGTATGCCGCTTTTTTCTTTCAGTCCCTCATGATAGCAGCACAGGGAAATTCCCTGCTGATGCCCACAGTCTCCCACGTATTCCAGAAACGGGTCAATCAATACGTTCTCCACATGCTGGATATACTGTTTCAGACCTGCAGCATCCATAGTCCTCCCGCTTTTAAAAGATTCCTGCCTGATAAGAGCCTCCAGAACATCCATATTTATTATATCGTCAAACTCTATCTCCAGATTCTTAATCCAATAACTGCGGAACTGCTCGTAAAAATATTCCTGCAGCCCCCGCCCCTTCTTCTGATTCTGGAGCAGTTGGTATATGTACGCTGAAAGCCCTCTGCCCGCCTGACTGTAATAGGGGGAATCCTTTATCTGCTGAAACAACTGCTCCCTGCATTCCTTATCAGCGCATACATAGGACAGACTTAATCCTCTCTGCCTGTCCAACACTTCTCCTATCTCTATACAGTTTCTTTTAAAGCCATCCAACATGCCATCACAGAAATGGTAAAACCTCTCGTACTCCCCACACAGCCTCGTCACGTATTCCTGACCATTCTGCAGTACGCACCTATAAATCACATGCTTGGCATAATAAAATATGTTTTCATACGTTTCACTGAAGCTTTTGTAAGATTCGTTCAGCTTCTTTTTGCCGAACAGCCAGGACTTTTTCTCCTGGAAATCATTAATATCCTCCCTTTTCTCCTTCGTCTGCTCAATGCTTCCATCCACTGTCTGCAGCTCTGCTGCTATGGCGTTTTTCAACTGATACAGGAAATATCTCACAGCATTGGGATGCATGAACTTTCCATTGTTCAGCATCCAATACTCCACCAAATGCGGTTCCGGCTCTTTCTCAGCATCATGGTACACAAACCACGATTTTGTATATGCCTCTGCTGCTTTCCTGCTCTTCCCCTCAACAACACTGTCCAGTTTCCTCAGCAGTCCGCACAGATTGTTCCGCGCTTCTATCCTCTGTTTATTTGCATTGCCTGCATCATTTCCCAGGGCTGCCAGTTCACTGTCGCAGAGATTTATCAGACTTCCCTCCTCCCTCACCCTGCGTTCTATCTCCTTATCCACATCCGCTTCAATTCTATCATACATTGCTTTCATGTACTGTTTCCATATAGGTTCTTCCCCTTCCGGGCAGCACTCATTGACAATTTCCTCTGCCAGGAAATCATCTGTGGCATTGTCCACAGCAAGGATATATTCCTCCCCCTGATCAACTGCATCAACTTTCTTCCCCTGTCTGCGCTTTTCTTCCCGCTCCCGAAGACTGGCATAATATATCTGGTCATATTTCTGCCAATGGGATGCTATCATCTCTTCTGCCCAACACATGGCCAGATATTCCTTGATTTTATCATATGGATACAGAAGTTCCCCGCATCCAATCCCCCCGAATCTGCGCAGGAACTGTTCCTGATTCTCCCTGGCCAACTGCTCCAAATGCTTGATGGTATTGTCCTCCAATGAACTATTCCTGTCATGCATCGGACTGCACGCCTGCATGTAGACCGCATTCGCCACCAGGTCCTTCAAATCCTCAAAGCAATGCATTCCCTGGCCTCTTTTATTAATCATGCCAAACATATAACAATAGTCATATATTTTTCCTCCGCTTATGGCATTTATGTTGCTCTCCCCTGTGTAACTGACATCGGGTTTTTTATATCTACCTCTACTTTCGTCTGCCTCCCTCATATATGCGCTTAATTCCTTTACGGCCGCATACGCGTTTGCATCAATGCTCTCCCGTTCCAGGCGCTTGCCCCCAAACTGACGCAATGTGCTTGACATCAGGAAAAAGCCCTTGCAGCTGAAAAGCGCTTCCTTTTTTTCCTCCATGTACAGATGATTGATATACAGCGCCACAGGCAGGGCAATCCCTGAACCTGTCCCACCTGCCAGGGAGCTGATAATATAAAAACGCACTGCCTGGTCACTGTCATCCATACTGATTTCATTCAATTCCCGAATCAATCGTTCCAGCTCGTCCAGCCTTGCTTCCTGCACCGCATATTCAAAGGCCAGTCTGGACACGGCACGATACTGCCCGGCTCCCTCTGTCATGGCCTTGTTGGCAAATATGCCGTTCTCCGGGTACCAGTCCGCAAGCTTCCGTTTTTTCAGCATCTCAAGGCAGGTATTTACCGTCATGTTATCCGCCAGGCGGATAACCGTCCCTCCAAACCCTTTCCTTCTGATATCACGCAGCGTATTCACATCTGTATCCATAACGACAAAACGAAAATAATCCCTGTCCGGCGCATCCTTGGGCAGCATCTGCTCCACCCTTGCGCATATATCCGACCCAATTCCCCCAACTCCAATAATAATTGCGGGTGCCCTCATCCTTTGCCCTCCTTGCAGTTTTTACCGCTTCATCACCATCTTGTGCCAACAGCCATTCCGGTCCGCTACCTGAAACTGTCGTCCCTCACTTATTGTCTTATTGCTGGCAGAGATACTCCCATTGTTCAGCCTGTATCGCGTGCCACCCAATGTCCCGTAATTCAGAATCTCATACCCCTCTCCCTCCGGATTCCTTCGAATCTCCACAAGTATATTGGGATAATAACCGGTACTGTCCTGGTATTTAATTTTAGCCTTCTTCCAGAAAGGGTTAAACACCATTCCCTTCCTGCAGAAGCGGATTTTCTGCGGCCTAGGTTTTGCCTCCAGGATAATCTTCCTCCTGGGAATAAAGATATCCGTCCAACGCTTGCCCACACACAATCCAACCCATATGAAGAACCCCCCCAGGATAATCAGAATCCCATACTGAGCGAACAACGGAAGATATTGAATCTGCAACTCTATTACTACCTCCTGACTCTCTAAATGATTCCATCGGTTGTACGTCACAGTCCAAATCAGCTTCACAGTGTCTTCCCTGTGTCTGAACCAGTAAAAGGGGGCAAATTCAAGCCTGATATCCCCTGTATCCGTAATTCTCAGTTTTTCCTGCATTTCCTGTGGTTCTGTCCCACATTTTCCAATTATCCGAATTCCCTTCTTCTGTTCCTGTGTTAATTCTATTCCATCACAGTAGTAATTTATTCCTATTGTTTCGCCTTTCAGAAGCCTCAAGAAAGGATGGACCGCTTCTGCCTGTGCTTCTGCAGTCAGCGCAAAACCGCCTGATTCAATAGGCGCGGAAAGCTCTTTTTCATGTTGATTGGACTCCGCAGTCCTGTAGTCTGTCTCTGCAGACGCATGCAGCATAAGCGCCACTCCCACATCATGCTCCTCCGGATCCTTCAATGTCACCCGGAACGACCAAATCCCATTCCCTGACCGCCCCATCTTCTCAACAGTAAAAAGCTCATTCTCTGTGTCAAGGTTCACATCCACCACATGCTCCAATACGTCCTCATCGGATGCGTCTCCACCGGAAGAAGCCCTGACCTTCACCTCACAGAAAGGCTTTTCCGCAGACTCCAGCCAGATTGAATCTGTCTCATATAATTCCAACTCTACAGGCTGCCATCTGTCCTGCACCTCCAACACCTGTCTGTATACTTCATTCCAGGATGTAATGATCTGCAGTTCATAAATCCCCTTCTCCAAATCGCCTCTATATTCAAGATTCTCCGGATTAACGATATCCAACTGAACCTCTTCCCCGCTTTCAACCGAATCCCTGTACAAGGAAATCTGGAAATCCTCCGGATACAGCAGCTCGTATTCGTCCACGTTTTCCCTTGTCTCATCGTTTGCCATTATGTCAACCTTTATATTGACTTCTCCTTCAAAAAGACAGCTTTCCGTTGAATCCGTCCGCTTACTGCATTCCTCCGTGTGGGATATGGGCTGTCCTTCCTGAAAATAAGTCACCCCAACCGTTGCGGCAGGCTTATAATACACATCAATACTATGTATGCCGTCATCCTTATACCCCTCCACCATAATGCTTTGATTCTTAAAATTTTTATAGGTATCGGCTGATTTCAATACATGCATATATCCCTTGATATAACGGTATTTCATCTTATCTATTTCAGGTTTTCTTTCCTTTGTATTAATTTTCTGCGTTGTCACCTCATTGCAGTTTCCCATAATGGGAATCGGATAATCCTCCGATTCCTCCAATCCCCCGAATCCCACAGCCCCCTTGTCAGGCTCTATCCCTTCATATGTCTCTTCAAGATTATCCTTTACAGACTGATATAACTGCTTTTCAGCCGTATACTGGGTAAACACCAAAACCCTCTCCACAGGTATCTTTAATTCTATCCTGACTGATTCTCCCTCCGAGCCTACATAATCGTCGACTGACTTTATAGCCACACGCTTATAGATCTTATTGGCGATATTTGTCATTTTGTTGGTGATCGCATCTCCAACGTCTGCATCAGGTACAAAAATTAAAGTATCATCCCCTTTTATTTCTGCCACAGGAGTATTACTGTCCCCTGAAATGTATATATATGCAAGGGATATGGGCTGCCTTTCATTACCGGAATTGATCTCATCCAATGCTTCCTCCACCAGTTCTTTTTCGTTTTCCTTCCCTCTAAACTCATCAAATATCCCGTCCGTCATTATCACTATCCAATAATCATTCTCACTGTCATAGTTTCTCCGTATTTCCTTTGCCGCATCTTCTACACTATCAAATTTGGTAGTTCCCTCATATCCAAACCGGTCCGTCTGCTCCCTGATTTTCTCAAGAACTCCTTCAAAGGAATCCTGGTCAATCCTTATTTCTTCCCCTGGTTTACCCTCTTCCGATATAGGATAGATACGCAGGATGTCATTCTGGTTCATCATCGCCGCCAACGCCTCAACACCATATGATGCCTCCACCCACCGGGTGGTATATCTTTCATCCTCAGGTAAGGATTCATCATCATCCCGCAACATGGATGTGGAATTATCGTAGATAACATAGATAACCTTATGCTTTGCATCATCATTGAAACTCTGCAGACTGGGGGCCGCCTGGCATCTGCTTCCGCTGCAAACGGCTAATAAGCATGACATGCAAATAATAAACCGTACCATTTTCCATTTTTTGATGCATTTATTTTTCCCGTGTCCCACTATCATACCTGTCTCCATTTCTGTTACAAAGAAGTGAATTGTTCCTTAAGATACAATAAAAAAGCCTCCTGCGAAACTGTCATAACCTGAGCAGTTCTCAACACAACACCATACTCTTCAATATTATAAAATTGCAGCGGCGTATTTTAGTAAAATTATAAAACCCGGTTCATTCAAACACAATATGGAAGAACCATACTTGTCGAATTATCATTTATCCTGAAACAAATTAGCATTTAAAAAAATTTTTTGTAATAAAACGCTTCCAAACGACATTTATATTATTAGAAGCAGTAATAAAATAATACCAGAAAGAGGAAATCTCATTTTCCAAGAGGTGACAACATGGCTCTCCGTCCAAAACAATTCGGCATTGTGCTGAAAAACGCACGCATGGACAATAACCTTACCCAGGCACAGCTGGCTGAAAAATTAGATATTTCTTTATCTTATCTAAAAGACCTTGAGCGTTTTCTCAACAACCCAAGCTATGAAGTATTTGAAAAAGTCATGCACTATTTCAATCTGTCGTAAGCGCCAAATAATAACGCGGTCAGATATAAAATTACTCCAGCTCTTTGCGAGTTGGAGTAATTCACTATAATT
>CANBFE010000028.1 GCA_947367855.1 uncultured Lachnospiraceae bacterium
GGCGCATCCTCCTTCGGCGCATCCTCCTTCGGCGCATCCTCCTTCGGCGCATCCTCCTTCGGCGCATCCTCCTTCGGAGCATGGAAGTCCATATCCTGCCACTGATCCAGTTCCTGCATTTCCTTCCGCAGAACTACAGTATATGAGTTTTCCTGCTCTGACGGGGAAATATGCTTCTCCCCATATAATCCGTCTGCATAGGCGCATACCAACAGATCCCCATATCCTGTATCAATGGTTACCTTCCCATAATCTTCCTTTGTCTCCTTTGTTCCAGTGCAGAGAGAGGCAAGGCTGTTAAATCTGGCATAATTCAATACTGCAAAATCCACTCTGGCCCCGGGTACAGAATTTCCCTGCTCATCCGTTACATGAACCACCACCTTAACCGTTCTGGCATACAGGCTCAGATGATTCAGCCTTACTGACATATCAGGCCTTCCCACCACCGGCTCTTCCGGCGCATCCTTACCGAACCACCTGGATTCAATCAGCATGGCCCGTGCGGTGGCTCCTGTAAACCATCCCCTGTCCAGACGCTCCTCCGGCTCACATCCGCCCAGAAAATGCCATTCTCCGTCACACCAGGCCTCAACCCAGGCATGATTGTCGTCACAGTGGGCCCACCAGGGCGCAACCACTCCTCTGGCCGGAATTCCGATGCTGCGGAGTGCTGTCACACAGAAAGGCGCTTCCTCCCCACAGCGCCCTGCCGCTGTGCCGTACATGGTGACAGGATTCTGGGTCCGCATAAATGTTGACTGATAGGTTGCTTTTTCCGCACACCAGTAATTTGCCTCAACAGCCGCCCCATACATGCTCAAATGGGATGTGCGTTCCCGCAGCTGATCATGGAAGAACTTTCGCGTATCCGTAATATCTTCATTATGTACCCTGTGATGAAGCACATAATTGGCGAACAGCTTCTCCGGCACCTGTCCGGCAAAAGGCCCCTCCCTCCAAAGATACACCCCATGTCTGGCATAAGCCAGATACACTGCTGCCGGATAATTCAGCAGATCACTCAGCGGCATTGCACCGTACAGAAACTGCAGAGCCTCCTTCTCATCCCTGTTGCAAAGCCCCAGTGTGGAAGCGATCTCCTCTATCTTCTGCTCCAGAAGACTCCGGCTGAAAGAACACAGCCCTTCCTTCTTTTTCAGTTCCTCTGCCCTGTCCTTCAGCAGCCCCATCTGTTGATCAAAATACTCCCTTACCTCACCATAATACGCTTTTGAAAACATTTTCTACTTCCTCAGACCTCACTTTTCTTTCATTATATGACAAGCCGTTCAGATAATAACTCCCAGTCTGTCCAAAATATAAAGTCAGGGCTGTCACAGGAAACAAAGCCGCCACAAGAACCATTTTATTTTGCGGGCTAACTGCCTCCTGCGACAGCCCTTTCGTCACTTGCTGTCTTTTTGTATTTTTTCTGATATTCTATCGCTGATCCTGCAGGACCCTCCTGCGCCGGAGTGCCGGACTATCTCTGAGGAACAGGCATGGGATACTTCTTCATCCAATCCATCAGACTATCAATGGTGGTAAAGGCAAGACCCGTTACCGTATCCGCACAGCCATAATAAATCGCAATTCTTCCTGTATCCGCATCTGTCAGGGCCGCGCAGGGGAATACCACATTGGGCACATCCCCGTTCTGCTCATAAAGCATCTCCGGAGCCAGGATATAGTACCTGGAACGCATCTTCACCTTCCAGGGCTGCTCCAGATCCAGAAGGGCACATCCCATACGATATACATAACCGTTACAGGTTCTCAGTACGCCGTGATAGATCAGCAGCCATCCTTCATCCGTCTCAATAGGGCAGGGACCGGGGCCGATCTTCATGGACTGCCATGCCGACAAATCACCAGGTGTAGCGCCCATCACAAATCTGTGATGTCCCCAGAACTCCAGATCCGGACTCTGGCTCAGGAAAATGTCGCCGAAAGCCGTATGTCCCGTGTCACTGGGCCTGGACAGCATCATATAGCGTCCGCCTATCTTCCTGGGGAACAGCACACCGTTCCTGTTATAAGGAAGGAATGCATTCTCCATCTGGTGGAAGGTCTTAAAATCATATGTATAGGCAATACCGATGGTAGGGCCATGATATCCGTTACACCATGTCACAAAATACTTGTCGTCAATTTTAACTACACGGGGATCGTAACGATACTCTCTCTTGGTAATCTCAGGATCCTCTCCCTCAAAGGTAACAGGCTCATGATTGATGTCCCAGTGAATGGCATCCTTACTGAATCCCACAAAAATATCCATACTGATGGACAAGCTGTCACAGCGGAATACGCCTGCATAGCCATCCTCAAAGGGCACTACCGCACTGTTAAAAATACTGTTGGCGATCAGCATATCATGTCTTCCGATCACGGGATTCTCAGAATACCGCCAAACGGGATCGTTGCAGCCTTCCGGCCTGTCCTGCCAGGGCATTCCCGGCAATGCATTTCCTAAAATCTTACTCATATCTGCTCCTGTCCGCGCTTTTCGCGCTTTTATAAGAGGCGGGTACAACCCCTCTCTAAGATATTGTAAATGAGCGATGCCATATATAGCACCGCTCATTCATTTTACACGATTTCTGCAAAAAGGTCAAACTGTTTATGTGTGTAATACAATCAATCTCCGCCAAGTCCGCTTCGTGCCGCGCCCTGTACGAATCTCTTCTGTACGAAAGCGTACATAATGATCAGCGGCAGTACAATCAGCAACGCACAGGCTGAAATCAGCGCCGTCTGGGCGAAAGGATTGTTGGGGTCAATGGCAATAAGCCACTCTGCGTTTTTCTTCAGCGCACTTTCCATACCCCAACGCACATTGGACTGCAGGATGGAATACTGGTAGGGCAAATGACTTACGTTTGGATTCAGCAGACCGGTATAATACACATCCGTATAGTTCCAGAGGAAACTCAGTACGGAAACTGTCAGGATGGTGCCGGACATACTGGGAACCACAATGCCGAAGAAGGTTCTGAGGAACCCTGCCCCGTCCACATGAGCCGCTTCTTCCACGGAGATGGGAAGTCCTCTGATTGCCTGGCGCATATAGTAAATATACAGACCGCTCTTGACACCCATGCCGGTTCCTGCCAGCACAAACTGTGCGATAGGCTTACCCACCAGGTTGATTCCCACTCCAGTGCCGTTCAGGAGGCCGATGATCCCGAATACGTCAAAATTTCGGAATGCGCCGTACTGAGCCAGCATCAGGGCATCACTGGGTACCACAATGGTCAGGATAACCAGTACAAACAGGATATTGCTGCCCTTAAATTTCAATCTGGCAAAGGAATAGGACGCCAGACCTGTGGACACCACCTGCAAAAAGGTCAGAACCACGGTGATTCCAAGGGTATACGCAAGACTGGGCCAGTATTTCAATACCTGCTTGGATGCCGCTATTTCCACAAATGCTGTGGAGATGCTCTGAGGAATCCATATACTGGACTTATCTCCCAAAATACCGGGTGCGGTTAACGCATCCTTGGCCAGCTTCCACAGAGGCGTAACCACCACGAACCCCAGGCAGATCAGAATTACATAACGGAATATCATGGCTGCCATCTGCTTTACCCGTTTCTGAACGGCATACTTGGTAAGCCTGCCCTTTTTAAGGTCTACCCAGAAACTGATACCGGCCATTTCCTGCGCCTTCTGCATCCTCTCTTTTCTGCTCAATTTAGTCATAATAGAACACCCCCTTAGACACGATGCCGCATATGATTCCAATGGCCAAAAGCGATGTCGCAAAGAAGATAAAGCTCATGGCCGCTCCGTAACCGTAATAGGCAGGCTGCCCGTTAAAGGTAATCTTTTGGATATATTCGGCAAACTTCATGGTGACGGAATCTTGTTCCACTGTCACATTGGCAAAGGACTCCGCAATACTGTACACCAGGCACACCAGAATCGTAGGCGATACCATGGGAAGGGTGATCTTACAGAAGGTCTCAAACTGTGTACAGCCTTCCATCTTCGCCACCTCATAAAGACTGGGCGAAATTGCCTGCAGACCTGCCAGGAACAGCAGTACCTGTACACCGCAGGTGGTTACCACCGTGAAAATGTTCTTCACGTAGGTCACCAGCAGGGTGGTAAACTTCTCAGGCAGACCGGAATTGACTACCAGATCCTGCAGCCAGGCCATATTCATCACGGAATCTCCGGCCTGCTCCACCATGCTGACCTCACGCAGGTCAAAAGTGGCAACGCCTGTAGCCAGAATAATGGGAATTACGAAAATAGCTCTGAAAAATCCCCTGCCCTTGTATTCCCCGTTTAACAAAATCGCAATAAACAGGGCAATGAATATCTGGAAAGGCACTTCCTGGATCATTGTCATAAATACCGTTGCCAGATGCTTGTTAAAGTTGGCATTGACACCTATAACCCACTTATAATTCTCTAAACCGATAAAGTTGCCGGTAAGCTTACCGTTCACCATATCCATGCTGCAGAGCGAGTACCAGAACGTGTTGATCAACGGCCGCAGAAAGAAAAATATCACACCGATAAGCCAGGGAAGCAGAAAAATCATACCCCACAGCGCCGTCTTTTTGGAGAAGTCCATTCGCTTATACCACGATAAAGACGACTTTTTCTCTGCCGGCTGATTAACAGCCGGTTTCTTTTCTTTACCCATCTTACTCCTCCTTTACTGAATTACATAGCTGAAAGCCGACACGGTCACGCCGTCAATGTTTTCCTCATGGTCGCTGTAGTTAAAGTAAATCTTAACGCCGTTGGAATAAGTTACTATGCGGAGCGTCTCGTTGCGATCATAAACTTCATGACCAACGATGGTCGCATCCTTCACCTTGTTATAAAAAGCGCTGTATTCCTGGTAATAGGCACCTATCTTGTCTTTCCAGTAACTGTAGTCCACTGCAAAGAAGCTTTCCTGCTCCGTACCCTCCAGAAGATGGCTGTCTTCGTACATAAAGGTAAATTTCGGTATGCTCTTACCCTCTATAGCCTGCATAAAGTGCGTATATACATCCGTACTCTCCCTGTTCAGCGACTGGGAAGAATACGTTTTGTAGCCGTCCAGCACAAGCTGCATAAAAGGAATGGATGTATCCAGAACCCGCATGCCGCTGTCGTCTGTAGGAATATCCGTCAGATAGCTGCTGTATGCATAGGCCGGGCTTGCAGGATTGGAAAGCATCAGCGTCATTCCTTCCGCCAGGCTTACAGCCGCCGTTTCCATCAGGTCGGCTCCCGTTGAGGAAGAAGCCTGGTCATAACGGTAGTTGGTTCCGATAAAGGAATACAGATCATCGGAAGCCATTGTGGTAAGGCCGGTCTTGCTGGTATAGGATTTTTTCACTTTCTTCCAGTACTTCTCCAGATAATACGGATTTACGATGTACTTGGGATAAGCATCCTCCTCGCCCGTCACTGCCTGATGCTGTACAGGATCAAAGGAATAAATCTGCGCCCTCTCGTTCACCAGATTCCAGGCCGCCATCTCATTGTTCACTTTCTCCTTGGTATGTACGGTCTGCAGCTTTACATTGGGGAAAATCTGTGCGCCCACGGAATCCGCATAAGAAGCCAGTTTCTTTAAACCGGACTTTCCGCCCATACCGGATACAATCTTAACCCCGGAATTCAGGGAGCGCTGGTTCATACCGCCGTTGAACATACCGTTATAGATGACCTTCATATTCCGGACGCCGCTTCCCGACAGCTCCTCCAGGATTGTTTTCGCCTGGCTGAAATCCGTCAGAACCTGGGTACCTTCGTAGGGAATACCGGCAAAATACTTTGTCTTATCCGTGCTGCCCAGCAATTCCACATAGAAGGGAGCTTCCGCCTCATCGGCTTCCGCCGTCAGCACACCTCTTTCTTCCAGATACTTGGAGTAGCATTTCGCCATATCCACATAATCCGCATCCTCTTCAAGCCAGAAATAGCGGACTATAATATCCCCGTCATACACATCACTGGGAGCCTTGCCCATACTGAAAGCGCCGCCTGCGTTACTGGCTCCTGAACTCAATATAAACTGGGAACGGATATCAAAGGTCAGCCGCAGCTTGGAGAAAGTCTCCGAGGAGTCCGTGCCGCTGATATAGGCATCCAGGGTTGCAACCTCCGCCCCTTCTTCAATGACACCGAACAGCGTGGCGTCATGGGTCTTCATACCGAAGACGGGAATCATCAGGTCGTTATCCGTATCGCTGTAGGTAGTCGCGTTCAGCTGAGGATCACCGCCGTAATATCTGGCTCCAAAATGCAGTTCCCTCTGCTTCTTGCTGTCCAGATAAAGCAGCGCACCGCTGCCGTCCGGCACAAACATATATCCCTCTTCCTCTTCCATGGCAGGATCCGAGGTCATGAAATAAGGAACCAGGGTCAGCTGGTTAATGGGGTTATCCTTTCCGCTCTCAACCAGAGAGGTATCCACCTTCACCATCAGGCATCCGTCTTCCAGATAGTAATCTACAGGTACATAGATCATCAGGTTACTGGGATATTCCTCCGGATCCGCGCCCATTTCATCCAGATCCGCTATCAGATCCTCTTCGGTGTACTTACCCGTCTCATAGAAAATAGTGTACAGCTGCTTCGCCGCCAAACCCTGCAGCGGGCTGCTTGAATTGGACATGCGTACCCAGTTGCCGTCAGCTAACTGGTTGTAATATTTCTTGGTGGCCAGATCGTACTTGGAGGTATCCAGATACTGCAGAACCAGTTCGTTATACCGCTCATCCGAAATCTGTGCCGGGAAGTTCTTGTAAGAGAGTTCCGTCGTTCCCATTTCGAAAACCACTCTGACGCCATTATCGATCTTCTGATACTTTATCTGTCCGTTGCTTACACTCATGCTAAAGGAATCATAAGCAGAAGTGGAGAAAAAGGTCTTATCATTTTTTTTCGTGCCGCTGAAATACCGCACCACCACATCGGACTTCTGGGAACTGTTTGCCACGAAGTTTTCCACGTGGCTCATATTACTGTCACGGTATGTTCCTGTGGCTGTATTCAGCCAGCGCACGGTTCCCGATGTCGGCTCCAGCAGAAGCTTCATGCCGCCGCTTTCACTGATTTCAACGAACTCCGTGCCAGTGAACGTGTCATACTGCTGATTCTCCCAATGGCTGGCTTCCTCCTGAACCGTATCTTCATTCTTGGAACCACAGCCCCCCAGGAACGTGAGGCAAAGGGCAGCTATCGCAGCAGATGTAAAAAGTAATCGTTTTTTCATTTTCCTCGCCTCCCTCCTAGAACACCATATTGAATTCTCTGATAATCTCTATCCAGTCATTCACAAACTGTGCCAGCAGAGTCGCAAACAGCATAGCCACAAAGCAGATAATCAATATGGCTACAACCGACAAAAGCAGGGTTGCCACGTTCTTGGTAAAGGTGTACTGGTTTACCATAATGGTTCCGATAAACATGTAGAAGAAGAACAGCACCATACCAAAGACAAAGAGCGCGCTCACCAGAGGAGCCTCATCTTCCGAAACAAAGTTCGAGAGAATCGTCCCTGCCAGATAGAGCCAGCAGGCAGGATACAGGGAATATCCCACCACCTTCGTAATATGCACCACTTTTCCCTTACCGGAGAGAAGTACGCCCACCGCCCAGTTGCCGATGATGAATGCCACATAGGGGAGGATGGTGCTGCCTACGATCATGGGTACGTTTACATTGTCAATATCCACAAAACTTACCAAAAAGCCTGTATATCTGTACTGAATCAGACTGATCCAGCCGAACGCGATAATTACAATCACGCTGAAGGCCAGAGAACCGTCGTCATAGTACTTCACATCGTCAAAGGCCTTAAAAGGACTGGAGAGCACATAACCGGGCCATTTAAACATGGTAAATTTAATTTTCTGCCAGATTCTGCGCGCCTTGGTATCCTTGGGTTCCTTTGCCCAGAACTTCTTATAAATCTTCCAGGCGATAGCCAGAACCGCAATCACAATGATCACAGCCAGGATTTTGCCGAAGTTTCTGTCCATCCATTCGCCGGATACCTTCTTATAGGCACTGGAATAATAGGATCTGTCGCCGCCTCTGAAGAAGTTCTCCTGAGCCGCCTCATAGTCGCCGGTACGCATCTGGTATTTGCCAAGCCCCAGGTTCGCATAGTAAAAGCTTCCGTTGATGTCCAGTACCTGCTGCCAGTAGCCTGCCGCCGTCTCATAATCATAACGGGACTGTGCTTCCAGTCCGGAATTGATCAGGGCGCCGTAAGTGGTGGGTGCAAAAATTTCCACCGTCTGAATTACCAGATCCACCACTACAATCTTATCGTCCATAAAGCAGAAGGCTGCCGGGGAGCTTACAAGTCCGTCCACATTACCGATACCTGCCAGTTCATACATCAGGTAGCCGTCGGGGCTGTAGACGAAAATCCTCGCCTGGTTGCTGTCCAGAGCGGCAAATCTGCCGTCGTCCGCCACCGCAACCTGGGTCAGGTTGGAAATGGATTTTTTGTTCTTATAGTCGCCCATGGGGCTCACATTGAATTCCCCTGTGGTCAGTACATCCTCTCCCGCGGAATTCAATTTCTTGATGGGCTGGTCATCACTGCTGCCGGAAACACTGGCAAACAGGAAACCGTCCTTGTCAATTGTCACATCACTGTAGGAGGTAGGCAGCCAGAGAGCGCTTCTTGCACGCTGTTCCTCTGTCTGCAGGTTTCTCCAGAACAGGCTCCACATGGAATAAATTACCTCTGTAGCGCCCACATACCGGTTGAAATTTCCCTCCGGATCCAACTCTGCCAAACCTTCGTAACAGTTTTGTACCAATACATACATACGTCCCACACTGTCAACAGCCAGCCTGGTGGGCTTATATGTAGTGGTCAGTCCGATACAGTTAGGGTCTCCGATTACCCGCACGCACTTGCCGTTTTCATCGAACTCGATGATTTCCCCCTGATCCGGTTCACAGATATAAATATGTCCCTCATCCGTGACATAAAGACCACTGGGCTTATTAACGGTGCTCTGGGTGCCGTCTTCCCTCACGTAATCCTTAATATAACTTATGTTCTCAAATTCCTTGTCAGCTATCACGATGCATCCGCCCATAGTGATATAGAGCTTCTCATTCTGATAGAATACACCGGAAGCCGAAGCAAAGCTGTCAAGTCCCATTTCCGACGCATAGACTTTCTTTTCCAGCTCATATGCAGCCGGTGCGGCGACCACATTTCCCCAAATATCATAGTTATAGGTCTCCGCCGCCATGGACACCGTGCTAAATCCAAGGATGACACATAAACAACAAGCAAGTCCTGCAATGCACCTGCTCCAAATCTTTTTTGATTTTTGCATACGCCACCTCTTATTCTTTCATACCGGATGTTGCCATCGTCGATACCACGTTGTTCTGCATAATCAGGAACACCACCAGAGGCACTGCAAACATAATAACCGCCGACGCTGCGGAGATACCGGCATAGGAGCTGCCCACGCCGCTGATCTTGCCGTTTGCCAGCTGTCCCACTACATAAGCAAAACCCTTCCTGGCCTCTGTATAGATAAACTTATCTCCGGTATTGGTCCAGAACGCCTGGAATACCAGGATAAATGCAGTTACCAACGCCGGTTTTACCACCGGCATTACAATGGTAAAATGAATGCGTACATAGCCGGCTCCGTCAATCTGTGCCGCCTCCATGAGGCTGTCCGGAATCTGTTCCATGAAGTTCTTCATCAGGTACAGGCCCAGAGTGGATGCAAAACCGGGAATGATGATGGCCCACTGACTGTCCAGCATGCCCAGGCTGGCAATGGTCAGGAAGTTGGGAATCATGGTAACCGTTGCGTTGAACATCAGCGAGTACACAATGATCTGGTTAAAAAACTTACATCCCGGAAACTTATATTTTGCCAGCGGATAGGCGCACAGCGAAGCAATCACGATATGTCCCACGGAACCGATCGCCACCACGAACAGGGAATTATACAGGGACCGGGTAACCGGCACCACAGTATTGGCAAGGATATTGCCGAAATCCCGATAGTTATTCAGTGTCGGTTCGGACACGATAATTCTGGGCGGGAAAATGAACATCTCGTTCATGGGCTTCAGGGACTGGCTGATCATGTAGATGACGGGGAAGAAAAACAGCAGCGCCATCGCCAGAAGAAACAGTCCCAGGATAACATTACCCCAGAAGCTTCTCGTGGATTTCTTCACAGTGGGTTTGAAATTTTTGGATCTCTTTTTAATCAAATGTCTCTGATAAAGTCTTTTTATTGTCTCCATATTCACCCTTCCTCCCTCTGATCAGGTTCCGACCTTGCGGAGCAGCTTCTGAATCAACATGTTACAGATGATCATAATCAGGAACAGGATAACGGCGATTGCGGATGCATAGCCCATCTCCATACGAATGGAACCATAGTCGTTCAGATGGTTGACGATTGTATGGGATGCATAGTTGGGGCTGGGGAATCCCACCAGGGAATCACCAATGGTACCAACGGACAGGGAACTGGTGATCGTCATAACGGCGCCGAACAAAAGCTGGGGCTTCATATTCGGGAGCGTGATATACCACAGCTCCTGCCAGCGGTTCCGGATGCCGTCAATGGCGCCTGCCTCATACTGAGCCTCGTCAACGCCCTTGATACCTGCTACGAAGGACAGGAAGCCCACGCCCATGCTCATCCACAGGGATGCCAGAATAACTACTACAATTACATATTCCGAATCCGACAGCCAGAGAATTGCCTCCTGGGTAATCCCCAGGTTGCGCAGGATCGCATTCAGATAACCGTTGCTGTCGTTGGAGAAAATCTGGGCAAACACGGTAATAACAGCTGTACCGGCCATACTGGGCGCATAGAAAATTACCGTCAGCACGGTCCCCACCTTGTGGGGAAGCTCATTGATCATCCAGGCCAGCAGATAGGAAAGGATATAGCCGCCGGGTCCCACCATCACAGCAATGATAAAGGTGTTTTTAATGGCAGTGATAAAGGTGCTGTCATCCAAAAACAACCTTTTGTAGTTACGCAGCCCTACAAAATTAGCCTTCTCCAAAACATTATAATCCGTAAAGCTGTACCATATGGCCTTCAGCACAGGGTACACTACAAATACTGCAAAAAGCAGCATGAAAGGGGCAATCATAATATACAGAGGGATGCTTCGCTTCATATCTCTAAGCGTCAATTGCGCCCTTCTTTTTAAGGAAATCTTATTAGCCGCCATTCTCCCCCTCCTATTCTGCCAATCCTAAGCCAAACTCGGTACGCTTGTTGTCAATCTCGGCATTGATGTCTTCCAGCTGGATGTACAGCGTATCAATAGGCTCCTGGTTCTCGGAAACAACTGCGGTAAACGAGTTTCTGATGACACGGCCTGTAATATAACCGCCGGGAATCTGGGGTTCCGAACGCAGATCATCCAACAGCGACAGCACAACCTGCTTGAATTCATCCCTCAGACCGCCGTTGGCAATGGCGTTTACATTGGACACGGGCAGCTCTGCCGCCTCGCCGTTCACTGCCTTCAGCTCGTTGGAATACAATATCTGTGTTTCTTCACTGGTCCACCACTTCAGGAACTCCCATGC
The DNA here is from genome assembly GCA_947367855.1 of uncultured Lachnospiraceae bacterium. Classification (GTDB taxonomy): domain Bacteria; phylum Bacillota; class Clostridia; order Lachnospirales; family Lachnospiraceae; genus Acetatifactor. The sequence goes on from CANBFE010000028.1 coordinate 11,588, forward strand.
CTCCTGGGTCATACCGTCCTTCTCCACCGTAGAAGCCACGATAAAGCTGGTGCCGATGATGCAGGCTGCGGAATGATCCACGGTGCCGTCTTCCTGTACAGTGCCGGGTATCCTTGCAATAGACCATTTTCCCGCTATCTCAGGCGCGGACACATTCAGGGTATTTACATAGGTATAATCCACTATCATAAGCGGAATCTCACCGGTACGGAAACGGGTGGAAAGGTTTACGGAATAGGGAAGTCCCTGGTTGGTATAATATTCCGTCCACTCCTTAAACACAAGCATCTGCTCTGTCCGGTCCATCAGCGTATGGGTGTGGTCTTCGGAATACAGCTCATACCCCTGCTGATACAGCATGGACAGGAAAATACTGTTTACAGGCACTGTGGTGGAGCTGGTGCCGCCGCCCAGGGTCAGATACTCATTACTGCCCATGTACACATCCATATTGTCCGCTTCCAGATAAGGAATAATGGAAATCAAATCATCCCATGTCTCAGGCACTTCAAGACCCTTCGCTTCCATAACATCCGTCCTGTAAATCATCACAGGGAAGGAAAGCTGATCAGGCAGACCGTACACGCCGCCTTCAAACTCCAGGAATCCCCTTGTGTCTGCAGGGAAGCGCTTAAATACTTCTTCAAAATCGGAAAACTGTGTCAAATCATATGCAGCGCCGCGATACGCAAAGTTGGTGGGCTGGCTGTAGGTGGACTGAAGCACCACATCCGGTCCTTCCCCGGCTACTGTAGCGGGAAGCACGGTGTCGCCTCCTACCAGGTTCAGGTCAACCACGAAATTGGCATCTGTGAAAGCTGCGTTAACCATCTTCTGAATGGTATCGTACTGACTTCTGGTATCTGCCGTGGTCCAGACTGTGAGCACCTTCTTGTTCGTATTGTCTGTTCCCTCCGCGTGTACCTTGAAGTCATTGGTAAAGGATCCGATAAAGGCATTCCATGTATGAGCCACATTGGCAAAGAAACCGCTGTTTGCCCTGGGAAGCTTGTAGCCGTCTCCTGCTACCATCAGATAATCCAGCTCAAGAGGCAGGCTGTTGACGTCATTGACCCAGCTGCCCAATGCCGAAAGACTGTCATTGAAGTCTCCCAGATATTCCGCCACATCATCAGGCCGCTTAATCAGCTTGACCATGGAATTCATCATATCCAGAACACTGGTGGTCTTGTTGGCGGACTCGCTGTCCTCGCCGAACATCCCCATAACGGCATTCAGCCTGGTATACTCCGTCTCCAGGACATCCTTCATATGGGGCACATAATCGGTAATCTTATAATCACGATAAGGATCCGGATCGGTTCCAGTAACGGCTGTCAGTTCACGGTACAGCTCGTTTAAGTTATCCACGCTCTGGGAAGCCAGATCCACCGCTCCTGCCAGATCCCCCAATGTAGCAGTCATGGTAATCGTGTTGGTTCCTTCCTTCAGGTAGAAATAATAGTCCCCCTCATCTCCGCCCAGGTATGCGGTCTGCCAGTCAGAACCATACTCAAATTCAATCTGCGCCGCCTCCTCAAAGGGAAGTTCTCCATTGATGGTTAAACTGCGGGCAGAATAGAAGCCCTTATTCAGATACTGTTTAAAACGTACACCGATCTTATACAGCCCGGCCCGGTCAACATCCACATTCCAGGTAATCCCCTGACCCTCGGAAGCCCAGCTTTCGCCGCCGATGGTATTGTACAGGATATAACTGGGATGGTAAGGCTGTGTAGCGGCGGAAGTCCTGTCGTTCTTCGGAGACAGTGACGAGGAAGTCTTGTTTGCGGCATCCTCAGCCTGAACAATGACAGCGCCGTCCTGTACATTATTACTGCTGACAATCTCCGTCTCCAGTTCCTCTGTATACCGCTGATAATATTTCTGATAGGAAAGCACCTCGGATGCGGGAACCAGTGCGATCTCACTGATGCCCAGATTTCCCTGAGCAGATTCAAGCGTCACAGTGTTCTTTCCTTTGTCGAAATAAAACATATAGCTGCCCGATGCGCCCGTACTCTCGGAACTGAGATAGGCAACTCCGGGTCCTTCCTTCTGCACCTGTGTAGGAGCAGCCTGATTGCCCTTTGTATTCATCAGCCAGTTCTTGTTGTCATCCACCCACAGGCGGTTGATTACGATATCCTCGCAGCCGTCAAACGGTAACTCCCCGTTTACATATAAATTGCGCAATATAGCCTGTGTACCGTTCACATCCGGATAATAGGTAAGCTGAACGTGGTACAAACCGGCCTCTTCTACCGGAAACTCATATGTAAGGGAACCCTTTCCCTGTGTCCACAGAATGCCGTCGGATTCTGTCAGGCCTTCCATATCTGTCTCTGCATAATCGGAAGCCTTTACTGTAAGTGTCTCAGCCGCATCACTCACATATGTCTTGCCTGTTCCGGACAAATAATCCTGATAGGTAACCTCAGATGCGTCCTCATAGCTGAGATACTTCGCCAGAACCGCCTCTCGGGTATCCGCGTAATCATCGGCGGAGGCAATCTTCAGAGCGACAATCACCACGATGACCAGAGCGGCAAGAATGGATATATTGCGTATGCGCGTTTTATTCTTTTTCTTTTTCACCCCATCAGCCCTTTCTTAACAATGTGGCTGCGCTCCTATTTACCATAGAATACACAGCCACAATGTACAACCACTATACTCTAAGCCTTTTCAGCCAAAGTGTTCCTTCTTACTTCAATCCCTGATCCTTCAGCTTGGCTTCACCCATAGCCTTGATCGCTTCGCCGGAAGCCTTTGCATCCTTGCCGACAGCGATAACGAAGTAACCGTTTCTGCTGAAAGGTACATAGCCTGCATCGGACAGAGCCTTACAGTAATCAATCTTCACGTTACTGGAAAGCCAGTTCCAGATCTGCCAGTCTTCTTCCTGAGTAAACTGCTTCATATCATCAGGAGAGTAGTTTACATTACCTGCGGGCTGGCCGTTCTTCTCAGCCGTATAAGCATTGATCCATGCCTGTCCGGAACCGGAACCGGGTGTCATGCCTGCGGGTGTGGTGCTGGAAACGCTTCTCATATCCTCGTACTCACGAACGATCTGGAACAGAACCCAGTCAGGAATCTCCTTGGAACCTTCGCCTCTGTACTCTGCGCCGGATACCAGAACGTTTGTAAAGTCAACACGTGCTACAAAATAATTGCTCAGGATAGGCAGGCCGTTCTCGTCAAATCCTGTCACTTCACACTCAGGACCCCAAGGATAAGGAACGATACCCCAGTCAACGGTGGTACCCATCTTGGATCCTGCAGGGTCTACATGCTGCCAGTTCTGTACGTTTGCAAGTACATGAGTATTAGCGCCTGCATATCCGCACATGTCATCCAGGTTGTAAGGCATGCTTACATTTCCTTCGTCCTCTACCAGAGTGTTGTCAGGTCCCTCAGAATATCCGGTAATAGGAGGAGCTACCTGGGCTGCCTGCAGATCCTTGTAGAAATTCAGAGCAGCTATGTAACGCTCGTCGTCCAGATTGATTTCGCCGTCAGGGGAAATACCCATCACGCCGTTGGTGCCGCCTGCCATAAATGCATAATGGCTGGGTGCAAGGCCGATTGCATAGGAGCCTGCAGGAAGCTTACTCTGCAGCTCTGTAAGGTATGTCTTGGCATCCTCATAGCTCCACTTGCCTTCCTTGAACATGTCGCCGGGTGTCTTCTCCATTCCTACACTCTTGAGGTACTCACGATTGTAGCAGAGTACGAAGCACTCACCGATATTGTCATAGGTAAATCCGTAGTCAACGCCGTTCCAGGAAGCAGCGTCAATGAAGGCGCTTCCCATCTTCAGCTTATCCCTGTCCTCAACGGTGGCAAGGAAGTTACGGATCTGCAGCATGGTTCCGGGTCCCTTCATGAAGATGTCGGCATAACCCAGTCCGTTGGTGAAGCCGTTCAGGATAGCTTCGCCTTCGTCAACACCCTGGCTGTTCTCCAGCGTAACCATCTCAAACTTACAGTTGTATTTCTCCTCCAAAGCGTGGAGATACTCCCACTTTTTCTCGTAATTGGCAGATTTTGCAGGATCGTCTTTGTCTGCCTCAAGGGTAGAGTCAAAGATCTGCTCTGCTGCGATTCTGATGGTAGCGCCGTTACAGTCATATGCTTCCCACTCCGGCAGAGGCTGATCAGCAGATGCTGTTGTATCTTCGCCGCCTGCTTCCTCGGAACTCTCTGTACCGGACTCCTCGCTGCCGCTCTCATCAGTGGCTTCACTGCTCTCCTCGCTGGACCCCCCCTCAGAACTCTCCTGACTGCTGTCAGAAGGCTGAGACTGTGAATCGCTGGGCTGGCTGTCGTTTCCACATCCAACCGTGCTGCCTGCCATTGCAATAGCCATTGCAAGTGCCAGGACTTTAGACAATGCTTTCTTTTTCAATGTCTTATCCTCCTTTTTTGTTTATGGAACTCTCTTAATGGGATATTAAGATTAATTATTATTTTATTATCAATTGAACAATTTGTCAACTATTTTTTAATATATGTTTAATTTATTGTTTATTATACCCATTTCAAAATTTATCATTTGATAATTTGCCGCTTTAACTCGCAAATCAATTATTTACTTTCCTGATATATAATGCTATAATCAGGGCAAATCTAGTAAAAAGAGAGGTTTTACCGTATGAGTGTTAATTACCGTATACCGGTTCCCGCAGTGGGATTCCGGCCTCCTGTATATGTCTGCCGTTACAATGACAAGCCCTTCTGCCTGGACGGCAACCTGGACAAGGACTTCTGGAAGGACATACCCTTTACGGATGATTTTCCGGACATCGAGGGAGATATCCGGCCCGTACCCAGGTTCCGCACCCGGGCCAAGCTGGCATGGGATAAGGAAAACCTTTATATCGGAGCCCTTCTCGAAGGGGATGAAATCTGGGCGAACCTTACCGAACATGACTGTGTTATCTTCCATGATAATGATTTTGAGATCTTCATCGACCCGGATTCCGATACCCAGGCTTACTTCGAATTTGAGATGAACGCCCTGAATACCACCTGGGATCTGCTCTTAACCAAGGCTTACAGGGATAACGGAAAGCCTGTGAACGGCCTTGAAATCCGTGGAATGCGGACCGCGGTACATATTGACGGAAAGCTGAACGATCCGGAGGCTCACAGCCGTTCCTGGTCCGTGGAAGTGGTAATGCCCTTTGCCGCTCTGCAGGAATGCGCCGCCCAGGGCCGCCCTCCTGTCTCCGGAGAATACTACCGGATGAATTTCTCCCGGGTACAGTGGAAAGTGGATGTAAAGGACGGCGCTTTTCAGAAGCGCCTCTGTCAGGAAACCGGACGCCCTCTTCCCGAGGATAACTGGGTGTGGGCGCCTACGGGGGTCATCAATATCCATTACCCGGAACTGTGGGCCTTTGTGTTCTTTGCCGGCCAGGGCGAAGAGGGAAATATCTTCCCCGTTCCCGAGGACGAGCACCGCAAGTGGGAGCTGCGCAAGCTCTATTATGCCCAGCAGGCATGTCTGGACGAAAGCGGCCGTTATGCCGACAGTCTTGAGCAGCTGAAGGAGTTACTGGCCAGAATCAGCCCCTGTCAGGAGAATCAGACTGTGACGAATCTGGAATACAGTGTGTACACCACGCCCCACAGTTTCGAGATTACCTGCCCTTCCGCCGACGGGAAGCACTTGCTTGCCATTTTCACGGACGGCAAGACTGCGATGATCTAAATGCAATGATCTGAATAATTTCAAGAAAACTGCCGTGGATCGTACTTCGTTCCACGGCAGTTTTGTCAGGGAAGCATGTCTCCCTTACTATAGCTGAATTCCTGCGTCAGCTATGAAACCAGAATCTTATACAGCATATCGGCAAGTCCTACATTATACCCCGCATCACTGTAAATGCATTCCTGCTGTCCGTTTAAAACCACGGCCAGGGGAAGCTTCCCGGGTTCCTGTCCCGCCTTTTCAGCCAGACCACGGTAATTTTCCCCGAAATCATCCATCATTGTCCGGATCATGGGCAGCGCCCCCAGAGTGCGTCCCAGAGTCTTATCCTCCAGATCCTCCGGCGACTTCAGAACCGCATACACAGGTGTTTCCAGAGAAGCAAATTCCTTCTGTCTGTCAAACAGCTCGTTCAGAATATGTTCCGTCGGCTCCCTGGTCACCCCCAGCCAGAGAAACAGCGCTTTTCCCTGCCCTGTGAGATCTGACAGCATCCGTTCGTCCCCATCCATGGTTTTTATGGCAAAGTCTTCCACTTTGGTGTTGGTCAGCATGTCCGCCACAGGAGTCTCCCTCATGGATAAGGTCATCTCCCGGCTCTCCCCTTCCAGAAGTTCAAACACTGCCACTCTGGCCAGCTGGTCTCCGTCTTTTTTACGGTTTGTGGTCACAATGCGGTAAATGCCGGGGCTTACCCGAAGCTCCAGTTTACCGTCCGCCAGACGGGACATCTCTCCCCACAGACTGAGACGGCGGAAACCATCCCCCTGAAAACGCTCCAGGGAATAATGTTCCCAGTCCGTGAGCTTCAGGGTCCCGTCCTCCACCAGGGTCAGACGGCAGCTTCCTTCCCCTGTCCCACAGGGAACAAATCCTGCCTCATGGGATTGTACGCCGCTGTAATACTCAATTCTGCCGTCAAAACGGTTCAGCCTGGCCGGAATACCAAGGGCGCGGTACAGATTCACACAGAAGACCTCCACGGAATGCCTGCTGCCAATGCCTCCCCGCAGACAGCCCAGAGCGGAAGTGATCAGATCCTCATATTCCTGCTCCGGTATGGATCGAATCCACTGTCCCACGATCTCCGGAAGAGAACCCGGATTCTCCTCCAGAGCTTCCCTGACATCCTTATCCGCATATTTTTCCCAGTATTCCCTCAGAGCCATCCTGCAGGGATACAGTTTCTCAAGGGATACCCTGGGACAGAGCAGGAACTGGTAGAATACATCCTCCGGCAGGTCTCCTGCATGGGAGAAGGCGCTGATGCAGCAGTCCTCCAGAACCTCTGCCCTGATGTCCCAATAGTCCTTTTCCCGCAGGGAACACAGCGCCTTCAGCTTCCACTTCTCCCCGGTCTCCTTCTGTCCTGTGCGTGAACGCGGGAGCCAGTCTGCATCCCACTCCAGGAAGCGGATGATCTCGCCAATATTGCCGTGGGCCATATGAAGAATTTCCTTTATTTTCTCCCTGTCTTCCCCGTCAAAGCGCCCAAGAACCCTTTCCGCCTCTCTCTCGTCGTAAAAACTCTCCGCCTTATTCTGCCTGTATGCGGCTGCCTGGGCCAGGCGTTTTCCACCGGTCTGCTGCTGTTCCTCCGTCAGTGCAGCGTCATATCTGTCTCCGGACTGCGGGGCATGGATATCCATCTCCTCCCATCCTTCCGGACATCCCGGTTTATCCTTCAGCACAATCCTGCATTCCGCCTTCTGTCCCTCGCTCCCGTCATTCCCCAGGGAAACTATTGCCTCCCCGAAAAGCTTCTTTCCGGAATCGGTTTCCGCGGAAGCGCTGACAAGCAGGTCTCCCCGGCCGGTCATCAGTCTTGCTGCGCCGCAGTCCTGGCCTTCCGTGCCTGTATACACCACTGCCACCGTTCCAAATCCGCCATGGTTGAGCACCTGAAAATCCACCTTTGCTCCGGGAACAGGTCTGCCGTCTTCCCCCTGGACCACAACCACCAGCTCCACGGTCTCCGCATAGCGTTCCATATGGTTCAGCACCTTTGCCATTCCCTTAGGGCCTATCTGCCTCTCCTCCGGCACATCCTTACCGAACCACCTGGAATGCAGCATTACACCCCGGGAAGCCGGTCCGGTAAACCATCCCCGGTTCATCTCCTCCTCAGGCTCGCAGGCGCCCAGGAAATACCATCTGCCGTCACACCACAGTTCCACCCAGGCATGATTATCGTCACAGTGTGTCCAGAGGGGTGCGTAGATCTGGCGGGCCGGAATGCCGATACTGCGCAGCGCAGTCACGCCAAATGTTGATTCCTCCCCACAGCGCCCTGCTGCCGTATTGTACATGGTGCGTGGATTCTGGGTCCTCTCGTCCGTGGAGCGGTAGGTGGCCTCCCTGGCGCACCAGTAGTTTGTGTCAATGGCTGCATCATACATACTTCCGGAAGCCGCTTTCTCCAGATCAACCGCCGACTTTATCCTGTCGTAAAAGAATCCCCTGGTGTCGGCGATATCCTCATTGTTCACCCTGTAATGGAGCACATAATTGGCAAAAAGCTTCTCCGGCACACGTCCGGCAAAGGGTCCCCGGTTCCACAGAAATACCCCGTGCCTGGCATAAGCCAGAAAAAGGCCTGCAGGATAATCCTGCAGGTCACTGAAGGGCATTGCGCTGTACAGAAAGGTAAGCGCCTGGGCCTCCTCCTCCGTGCACCGTTCCAGGGTTTCCAGGATTTCTTTCTTCTTTTCCTCCAGGAGTTCTACCGTCAGGGACACCATCCCTGCGCTCTCCCCCAGCGCAGCCTGCTCCAGCTGACGAATCCTTTCGTCTATCAGGTCCATCTGCCTGTCAAAAGCAGCCTTTATTTCCCTATAATATTCTACAGAAAACATCATTTCCTCCCCTATAATAACCCGGGCTGCTTCCAAACATCACGTTTCGTTTGAAGCAGCCCGGAATTCATATCTACTGGCTCATTCTCTGATACAGCGTGTCAAGCAGCGTTCTGGTGCTGTCACACTTGTGCTCCCAGTAGAAGATGCCTCCATAACCCTTTTCCTTCACATAGTCAACCTTTGCCTCCAGGGAACGCGGGTCATCATAGGAAAGGAAGGTTGATCCGTTGAACAGATAGGGAGCTTTCGCCTCATCGTCCCAGTATTCCACATAACCGTTCCTGTTCACATAATCCCTCAGCAGGATATCATAATCAGGCCCATATCCGCCTCCCTTAGGACACAGCTCCAACAGGCCATGGTTCTCATTGTCCTTCAGTCCCTCCCACTTTCTGGAGTAGAAGGCTGCGCCCATCAGAAGCCTGTCTGCAGGCGCGCCGTACTTTACAAACAATTCCAGAGCCTGGGCACAGCTGTTCATGAACACATCCGCAGGTTTGGAAAACAGGGAGGTGTGATGTCCGGCCAGGGCATGGAAGCCGCATTTCAGGTCATAGGTCATAATATTTATGTAGTCCAGATATTTCATCAGCTCCGGCAGCTCCACGCAGTTTACATAATAGAGATCCCCACCTGCCGCAATGGTGAGATAATACTTCCTGTCTCCCCCCAGGGCATCCAGATGCCTGCGGATTGACGCGCAGAAAAGTGTGAAATTATGTTTATCATCAGGGGACACGGCGCTGTTGTTGGAAGGCACACAGGGATACTCCCAATCCAGGTCTATGCCGTCCAGATCGAATTTTACGACTGCCTCCGCCAGGGCTGCAGCTGCTTTTTCCCGCATTTCCTCCGTGGCACAGCACACGGTAAAGGCATCCCTGTCCGCCTGTACCATGGACAGCACGATGCGCAGTTTATCGTTCCACTTACGGATTTGGGGGATCATGTCCACCTTCTCCTGGCAGCAGCCCGTACAGGTGACACTTCCGTCATTATGAAGCTCGCCGAAAGCCAGGTTAATTCCTGTCAGTTTTTTTGCGTCTGCCTCTGTAAACTCTCCGCTTCCCACATAGCCTATGATCTCATTCTTCATATTTCTTCCAGTCCTTTCTGATTGTCCTATTTCCTCAGCGCATCTGCATACCAGCAGAATACTTTGGAGATCTCCACGATATCCCCTTCCTTACTGTTCTCCCTCCAGAGATTCTGGTAATAGTGCAGGCATCTCTCCAGTTCGGAAGCGATTTCCGGGCCATTCTCCGGATGGTTCCCTTTCTGAAGCTCTGCCAGGTATGCCCCCGTTCTGTTCCAGACCTTTGTAACCTGAAGCGCCACATGGGCACACTCCACGATTCTCCGCTGTGTGCTGTCCATGGAACGGCTGATTCTGCGGAGTTCCGCTTCAATTTCATCTATGCGGGAATTTTGCTCAGGCACTCTGCTCATATCTTCCCTGTTGAATTCTTCCTGGATTTTCTGCTTCTCCATACCCTGCATTGCCCATTCCCGGATGGTAACCGCATTATGCCAACTGAATACAGATGTGCTGTTCATTTTGTCCAGGCAGCTTACCAGTTCCCCGGAGGCGTCCCCGAATTCCAGTATGGAAATCTGTCTGTTCAGCTCTTCGAATTCCGGCACCTTCTCTCCCCAGGAACACACGGCTCCGTAAACGATACCAGGTATGGAAAAAATCGGTTGGTTTATATGTCCGAAATCACCCCAGTCTGTATTCAGCATGCCGACAGCCTGATGCTTTCTGGCATAGCCGCACATCAAGGTGATATTCCGGTATCCGCCCCTGATCATATTGACCCAGGTATTCCACCCCCGGACACCGGGACAGAGATACTGTGTAGCCCCAACGCTGTGGAGGATTTCCGTCTCCCTTTCCGGCTGATTGTCGCCGTATCCCCAGTTCAGGCAGATAACCTCCTTGGGAAGCTGGGAATAAAGCTCCGGGTGTCCGCAGATAATATCTCCCCAGAACATGGGTCTCTTGCCCTTCTCCAACAGGAAATCAAACAGCTCCTTAATATACTCCATGTAAATACGGCCTGTTCCCTTTTCTTTTGCAAGCTCCTGGCTTCTGCCCTTTCCAAGGTCAAAAGTCTCGTCCGCACAGATGTTGAACTGGTTCGTTCTGAACAGCTGCATATACTCCACGATCATATCCTTCACCAAGGCCATGGCATCCGGGTTGGATACGTTTACCGTGTGATGCTGCATTCTGGCCCTGAAGCCAAAAGGCTCCGCCGCGCTGTCCGGAAGCTCACAGAGATGCTCGTAGCTTCTGGTCTTCAGCAGTTTGTACAGATGTCCGAATGTGGCTATGGACGGCACCAGCTCCACACCCCTCTCATAACAGTACTGATCCAGCTCCAGGACTTCCTCTGCCGTCATGGGAGTCTCATCCCTCCACAGCTCCGTCAGATCCCGAAACAGGTATGTATGCTCCACATACAACTGAAGCTGGTTCATTTTATAGAAGGAAAGGGTATCCACAAGCTTTTTCATGTTATCCAGTGTCTGGATGCGGCCCCTGGTGGCATCATGGTAAAAACCTCTGTTCTTCATATCCGGCTCATCGTCGATGGCCACCCAGGGCAGAAGTCCCGCACTCTGACGGACAATCTGCCTCAGCGTCTGCACCGCCCAGCCGAGAGCAGTCAGACTGCCGCCGCAGAGGAAAGCTCCCTCGCCGTCGATATTCAGGGTATAATGCTGCTCTTCCAGAGAAGCATCCACCTTCAGCAGAATATCCCCTCTGCGGAAAGTACCTCTTCCGATCTCTGCCGTCAGGCCTGCCCACCGGGCAATCTCTTCCTTCAGCTGCCCGGCATAGACCCTTGCGCCATGAGGGCAGGAAGCATCCATGACAATCATGGTGCCCATGCCGAGCATCAGGGTCCCTTCTTTTTCCTCCATCTGTCTGGGTAATGGCAGTAAAATCATATTATGACCTCCTTAAAATAAAAACTCCCAACATTATATACATCACTTCGGTGACTTACTCCACTTGGAGTATAGCAAATATTTCTACCAGATACAATTAAATATTTAAATTTTTATCATTTTTAACAATTTTAACAATAGTTTTCCGTCATAAAATCCACCTCCACGATTGACACAGGGACAGCAAACCAATACAATAGAAGACAGGGAAACTGCCGTACAGGCACCAAGACGAGGAGGAATCCGTATGCAAGAACAATCTGCTCACCGAAAACCGAATATTCTGCTGATCATGACTGACCAGATGCGCGGCGACTGTATGGGAATCGCCGGACATCCGGATGTAAAAACACCCAATCTGGACCATCTGGCATCCAGAGGCGTACTTTATCCCAACGCCTATACCGCCTGCCCCAGCTGCATTCCCGCCCGCTGCGCACTGCACACGGGCTTGTCGCAGGAGCACCATGGCCGGGTGGGCTATCAGGACAGAGTAACCTGGGACTATCCTGTCACCCTGGCAGGGGAACTGTCCAAAAACGGTTATTACACCCAGTGCGTGGGAAAAATGCATGTGCATCCCCTGCGCAATCTCATGGGCTTCCATAACATAGAGCTTCATGACGGCTATCTGCATGCCTACCGGAACGGCAGTGTACCTTATATGGAAAATCAGAGAATCGCCGACGATTATTTTTACTGGCTGAAGACACAGCTTGGGATTGACAGGGATGTGACGGACTGCGGTTTGGAATGTAATTCCTTTACAGCACGCCCCTGGATGTATGAAGAGCGGCTCCATCCCACCAACTGGGTCACGGACCGTTCCATTGACTTCCTGAGGCGCAGGGACCGCTCCATGCCTTTCTTCCTCATGGCGTCCTACCTCCGTCCCCATCCGCCCCTTGACGCCCCGGAGGCCTTTTTCGAACTTTACCGCAACATGGAGCTGTCCCCGCCTGCCATGGGAGACTGGGCTGACAGGGAACGTCTGCAGCGTCTGGGCAGGCTCACCGATGCGGACACAGGTTCCGTTGATCCCGAGCTGATGCGGCAGGCCCGGATCGGCTATTATGCCTGCATCAGCCACCTTGACAATCAAATCGGCAGGCTGCTTGACGCCCTGAGGGATGACTGTTCTTATCAGGATACAGTCATTATCTTTACTTCGGACCACGGAGAGCTTCTGGGAGATCATTATACTTTCCGGAAAACCCGTCCTTATCAGGGCAGCATCCACATTCCGTTTATCCTCTCCGGAGTTCACGGTATGAAAGCCGGATCCGTGTGCAACAGGATTGTGGAACTGCGGGACATTCTTCCCACCCTGACAGAGCTGACGGGCGGAGAAATTCCCCCGTCCATAGACGGTTTGTCTCTGCTTGGAGAGACTCAGAGAGAATATCTTCACGGGGAGCACAGCGGAGGAGATCTGGGAAATCAGTATATCGTCACCGAAAGGGACAAGTACTGCTGGTTTATGGAATCCGGAAGGGAACAGTACTTCCGCCTGGATTCGGACCCTCAGGAGCTGCATGACGCCATCGGTGAGCCAGAGTGCCAGGAGAGAATCGATTATCTGCGCCGGATTCTTATTCAGGAACTCACCGGAAGGGAAGAGGGCTACACTGACGGCCTCCGTCTGATACCCGGAAAACCGCAGAAATGCTGTCTTTCCTTACTGACACAGAAATCGTAAACCACCTTTCTCCCAAATCGTTCCAACTACAAAGGAGCTGTCACACGCAAGTTGTGTGCAGCTCCTTTCCTCAATCCAAGCCTCAAACCTTAAACCTGTATCCCACCCCCCAGATGGTCTCAATATACTGGGGCTTTGCGGTATCCTTCTCAATCTTCTCCCGAATTTTCTTGATATGCACAGTCACCGTGGCTATGTCCCCGATGGAATCCATATCCCAGATCTCCCGGAACAACTCCTCCTTCGTATATACATGGTTGGGATTCTCCGCCAGGAAGGTAAGAAGATCAAATTCCTTGGTGGTAAAAGTCTTCTCTTCGCCGTTCACATATACACGGCGAGCCGTCTTGTCAATGCGGATGCCCCGAATCTCCACAATATCGTTCTGAGGCTTCTGGTTTGTGCCTACCAGGCGCTCATACCTTGCCATATGAGCCTTCACCCGGGCCACCAGCTCACTGGGGCTGAAGGGTTTTGTCATATAGTCGTCCGCCCCCAGGCCAAGTCCTCTTATTTTGTCGATATCATCCTTCTTTGCCGAAACCATCAGAATGGGAATATTCTTCTCTTCCCGAATCTTCCGGCATACGTCAAAGCCGTCCATCCCCGGCAGCATCAGATCCAGAATGACCAGGTTGTACTCGCCCTTCAATGCCATGGCCAGTCCCTCATCCCCGGTATTACAGATATCCACCTGGAAATCACTCAGCTCCAGGTAATCCTTCTCCAGATCCGCAATTGCCACTTCGTCTTCAATTATCAGAATTCTGCTCATGTCGTCAGCCCTGCCTTTCTCCCTCTCAGTTTATACGCTCCGCCGCACCGGCGGTTCTTCCTTCAAAAAATCCGCATTATCCCTCTTTCTCAAGTTCTATATATTTTCTCAGCACAAAATGCATGCAGGTCCCTTCGTCTTCCCTGCTGGTGGCCCAGATGTAGCCTCCGTGATCCTCAATGATTTTCTTTACGATGGACAGGCCTATCCCGCTGCCGCCCTGGGCGGAATTTCTGGATGCATCCGTGCGGTAAAAGCGCTCAAATATTTTGGGCAGGTCTTTCTGGGCAATGCCCTTGCCATTGTCCTCTATCTCAATCCGGATGGAGTCCGCCTCGTCCAGAATTCTGATATCTATGGCTCCCCGGCTCTTATCCATATATTTCACACTGTTGCTGATTATGTTATTGATGACCTTCTTCATCTGCTCCGGGTCAGCAATGACAATCGTGTCAGGCGCTGCCAGGTTGGAATAATTCAGCCGTATATTTCTCTGCTCCAGATCCAGCCCAACCTCTTCCACGCAGTCTCCGAAATAATCCCCGACATTTATGCGGTGGAAATTATAGGGGATCCTGTTGTTGTCAATGCCGGAGTAATAGGTCAGCTCATTGATCAGCCTTTCCATGTCATTGGCCTTGTTGTAAATGGTCTTGATGTATTTGTCCATCTTCTCCGGGGTTACCGCCACGCCGTCCATGATGCCTTCCACATATCCCTTGATGGCAGTGATGGGCGTCTTAAGGTCATGCGAAATATTGCTTACCAGTTCCCGGTTCTGCCTCTCGCTCTCCCGGCTCTCCTGGGCGTTTTCCTTCAGCCTCAGACGCATATCCTCATAATTCCGGTACAGATCCCCGATCTCCCCTCCGGCGTCCGTCTCCAGAATGTAATCAAAATTTCCCTCCTTGATCCTGCGCATGGCCACGTTCAGCTCATTGATGGGGTTAAAGACGCCTCTGTGGATCCATCTGGTGAGCATCAGGCCCGTAAAGATCAGAATCAGAAAAATAGCAACAAACATGTCCACCAACAGCTTCCTGGAGATCAGGGAATTAACCTTGGTAACCACAAAGGCGCTCCCTCTGCTGCCGTCTGGAAAAGGAAAATCCACTGACTTTACAAACTTGTCCAGGTCGTCAAAATAGATGCCGGAATCCTCCGCCGCCTCCGTCCGTCCATAATCAGGCAGCCTGGGAAAGATGGCTTTCGCCGCCTCCTCGTTCCCGGCATAGTAGATTTCCCCTTCTTTTCTCACAATAATGTAGGTGGTCTTACGGACTATCTGGCTGCTCACCGTCTCCAGATATTCCTTATCCGCAAGCCTGAAGGGGTCTTCCGCCACCTGCCTCTTCAACGTCAGAAAAACGCTGTCCGTGGCATCTGCCACCTCCCGCATATTCTCCGTCATTGCCGTGTAGTCAAGCTCGTCTATGGGAAACCCCTTCTGAATGTTCATCAGATAAAGCCCGATTCCGCAGAATGCCAACGCTGTCAGCACCAGCGGCAGGGCTATGATGGTCACAAATGTAACCCGCAGCCTCGTTCTGAATTTCATAACCCTGTTCCCTTCTTCCGGCATCCTGGTCAGACACTGCCTTTCCTGCCTGGAATACGGTTATTATATCATATTCCGTTCCGGAAAATATTAAATAAGGAAAAAATATAATTAAAAAACTCTTAAAAGTATTTTTCTATTTACTTTTCCTCTCTTTAGTTGTAGGATAAAAGGGCGCGGATGACCTGCGCAATCATATCAAGAAAGGACTTTATCATGGAAAAATTGAATGTTGCCGTTTTTTTTGGAGGCTGTTCTCCCGAATATAGCGTGTCCCTGTCCTCTGCTTCCGGTGTCATCCTGAATCTGGACCGTGAAAAATACAATCCGGTTTTAATCGGCATTACGCAGAAAGGTTCCTGGTACCATTATACCGGTTCTGTGGATAAGCTGTTGAACGACACCTGGCATAATTCCCAGGACTGTGTTCCTGCCGTACTTTCCCCCAACCGGGGCGAAAAACGGCTGCTCCTGCTGAAGGAGGAGGGTGTGGAGAGCATCTCCCTGGATATTGCCTTCCCGGTGCTCCACGGCTGCAACGGTGAGGACGGTACCCTGCAGGGGCTGTTGGAACTGGTGGGCCTCCCAGTGGCAGGCTGCGGTACCCTGGCCTCCGCCCTTGGCATGGACAAGGACCGGGCCCACAGGCTGGTGAGTCTGAAAGGTGTGCGCATCCCCAGGCATGTGGTTCTGGAGAAAGACGTCTCCCTGAAGCAGGCAGAAGCCTTTGCTGAGGAAATCGGCTATCCCCTTTATGTGAAGCCGGTAAAAGCCGGTTCTTCCTATGGCATTACCAGGATCTCCGGCAGGGAACAGCTCTCCGAAGCTGTTTCCCTGGCTTTCCAGTACGATACCCAGGTGCTTCTGGAGGAAAATATCGAAGGCTTCGAGGTAGGCTGTGCCGTTCTCGGAAACGGGGAACTTATAACCGGGGAAGTGGATGAGATCGAGCTCTCCGGCGGTTTCTTTGACTTTACGGAGAAGTATACGCTGAAGACCTCCGCCATCCATGTGCCTGCCAGGATTTCCGATTCCAAAGCTGCAGAAATCAAGGAAACTGCAAAATGTATTTACAAAGCCCTGGGCTGCCGCGGCTTCGCAAGGGTGGACATGTTTCTTACCCCTGCAGGGGACGTAATTTTCAACGAAGTCAACACCATTCCGGGCTTCACGGATCACAGCCGCTATCCCGGCATGATGAAGGCTGCAGGATATACCTTCCGCCAGGTTCTCACAAGGATTCTGGAGCTGGCCCTGGAGTGAAACGGCTGTGGTCATACCTGCAATATCATAAACGGGCTGTCACATCCTGAACTATAATCCCTGATGTGACGGCCCCATTTTCAAAATGGAGGAATGCAGATGCGCACTCAAAAAAATTACGGCGGGCTGGACAGATTCCGAATTGCTGCCGCCCTGCTTGTAGTCGCAATCCATACTTCCCCTCTCGCTGCCTTAAACGAGGGGGCTGATTTTTTTCTCACCAGAGTTCTGGCCAGGATTGCCGTTCCCTTTTTCTTTATGGTCACAGGCCAGTTTGTGGCAGCGGGTCTGTTGACCCCTTCGGTCAAAAGCACTGCCCGATTTCATAAGTTTTTGTTAAAGACCGGGCTGCTGTATGTTTTTTGCATCCTGCTCTATCTGCCCATCGGCATCTATGCGGAACACTATAAGGACATTAACTTTAGTTCGGCATTACGCATGATTATATTTGACGGAACGTTTTATCATCTGTGGTATTTTCCGGCCTGTATCCTGGGAATCCTGTTGGTGCGCCTTATGAGCCGGTTTTTTAGCCTCAAAGGCATAACCGCAGTCTCTGCCGTCCTGTATGTAATCGGCCTCCTGGGAGACAGCTATTATGGCCTGATTCAGAAAGTCCCTGCCCTGGAAGCCGTTTATGAATTCGGCTTTGCCATTTTTTCCTATACCCGCAACGGTCTGTTTCTGGCGCCGATTTTTCTGGTTATGGGCATGTGGGCCGCAACGGCAGACGAAAGAGGACAGCAGGAGGAAAATTCCCTGTCCTTCTGCTGCATGGGCCTGGCCCTCTCCTTCCTTATGATGACAGGAGAAGCATTTCTTCTGAGGCATTTTGAGCTGCAGAGACATGACAGCATGTATCTGGCACTGATACCTGTTATGTTTTTCCTGTACCAGTTTTTGCTGTGTTTCAGAACGGAATCAAAAAAAGGGTTCCGCAGCGCCGCCATGTGGATCTATATCCTGCATCCGGCTTTTATCGTTGTGGTCAGGGGCCTTGCCAGACCGCTTGGTTTAACCGGTCTGCTGGTGGAAAATAATCTGGTTCATTATTTTGCCGTGGCCGTGTTGTCGGCTGCCGCCGGATTTCTCATGGCATATATTCAGGGCAAGGCAAATCTCTCCAGACTTCTGCCCTCACTGGCAGGAGGCCGAAAAACGGCTCCCGGAAACGGCAGACCCGCCGCCGGGAAGAAAACCGGAGGAAACTTCCGCCCTGACGAACCGGAAGGAGAATTCGCAGAGGAGGAGCTGCCGGATTCGGAATTCTACGAAAACTTTGAGGACTGGGACAGGGAAGACCCGGGATTTGACGACAGGCTTTCGGATGATGCTGACCAGGAGGAACTTGAGCCCCCCGAAGAGGACGACATGGCAGAAGACGAATTTGCCCCCATATCCGTCACCCCCCTTCAGACATGCCCGGCAGTACTGCAGAAACAGAAGACTCAGAATCCCCCCGCATCCCCCGCAGAAGAGCCGGACGAAGAATTGCCCCGGGCAGAGGCGGAATGTTCCCGGGCCTGGATTGAACTGAGTCCAGATGCCCTGGAGCAGAATGTAGCCTTCTTCCTCTCCCGTCTCCCCCATGGCTGCCGACTGATGCCTGCCGTCAAGGCGGACGGCTACGGACACGGTATCGTCCTGATTTCCAGGATGCTCAGCCGCCTGGGAGTAAACGCATTCTGTGTTGCCTGTATTTCCGAGGGCATTGTCCTGAGAAAAGCCGGTATTCCGGGCGAAATCCTGATCCTGGGCTATACTTCCCCTGAGGATTTTCCGCTGCTTCGCAAATACCGTCTGACCCAGACCGTTGTGGATTATGCCTACGCCCGCAGGATGAATCAGTTTCAGGCACGGCTCCATGTACATATCGGAATCGATACCGGAATGCACCGTCTGGGCATACGCTGTGAAAATATAGAAGAGATCACTGCCATTTACAGGATGGAAAATCTGAAAATAGACGGTTTGTTTACCCATCTATGCGCCAGTGATTCTCCTCATCCCCAACACAGGTCCTTTACCTACAGCCAGATCCGGGCCTTTTACCAGGTAATCGATATTTTGAAGGAGGAGGGCTATCCCTGTCCCGGACTCCACCTGCTAGCAAGCTATGGTATCCTGAATCTGCTGCCTGACAGGACCGCTACGGAACAGCAGTCCAGGCATCCCTCCGCCAGCCGCGCCGGACTGGATGCGGACACGCTTGCCGCAGATTATGTCCGTCCCGGTATCGCGCTTTACGGTGTGCTCAGCACCCCCACGGACCAGAATATCTGGAAGGATTCCCTGAAACCTGTTCTGACCCTGAAGGCAAAGGTTACCTCGGTACGCCCTCTGTATGCAGGGGAATCCGTTGGATATGGAATTACCTACACCGCCGAACAGGATATGCAGATCGCAGCCGTCTCCATCGGCTACGCTGACGGACTGCCCAGGGAACTCTCCAACGGCAGAGGGTATGTGCTGATCAACGGCCGCAGGGCACCCATTATCGGCAGAATCTGCATGGACCAGTCCATTGTGGATGTCAGCGGAATTCCCAATGTCCGCAGCGGAATCGACGCCGTCATTATCGGCCGTTCAGGAAAAGAAGAGATCACTGCCGCGCAGATTGCAGAGCAGTGCGGAACCATCACCCACGAGATACTGACAGGGCTGGCGGAACGCCTTGGAAGGGTGGAGGGCCCGCGAAACCAGAACAAACACTAAAATTTTTCTTATCTTGCTTTTTTCTGTTGACAAACCTGAAAAAAGCATTATAATAAAATAGTAATCGTTACTGTTATTTAAAGGAGCGCGGGATGACTGTACAAAAATTCAGCAGACAGCGTCAGCTGATAAAAGAGTTTCTGATAACCAGAAAGGATCACCCCACTGCGGATATTGTTTACCAGAATGTCCGCATGCAGAATCCTAATATCAGTCTTGGGACTGTTTACCGCAATCTCACACGGCTTGCGGAGAACGGCGAAATAATCCGCCTGAATGTGGGAGACGGCTCAGACCATTTTGATGCCGATATCTCTCCCCACTACCATTTTGTCTGCTGCGCATGCGGCAGCGTCACGGACCTGGATGCTGATCCGGATCAGATTGACGCCCTGAATGCCCTGGCAGCTGAAGGATTTGAGGGACATGTGGCAGGACATATAACGTATTTCTATGGTACCTGCCAGAATTGCACCTGTTCCTGTTAATTTCATGATTCCGGCAATTCAAAATTCAAAATAAAAAGGAGATTCTATTATGAAGTATGTATGTCAAGTATGCGGTTATGTTCACGAAGGAGATGCAGCACCTGCTGAATGCCCCATCTGCCATGCTCCCGCCGAGAAATTCACTGTTCAGGCAGGCGAGAAGACCTGGGCTGCAGAGCATGTTGTAGGCGTTGCACAGGGCGTATCCGAGGACATTATCAAAGATCTGCGCGCCAACTTTGAGGGAGAGTGCTCTGAGGTTGGTATGTATCTGGCTATGGCAAGAGTTGCGCACAGGGAAGGCTATCCTGAGATCGGCCTGTACTGGGAGAAGGCTGCTTACGAAGAAGCTGAGCATGCTGCAAAGTTTGCAGAGCTGCTTGGCGAGGTTGTTACCGACTCCACCAAGAAGAATCTGGAGATGAGAGTTGACGCTGAGAACGGCGCTACCGCCGGCAAGTTTGACCTGGCTAAGAGAGCCAAGGCTGCCAATCTGGATGCAATCCATGATACCGTTCATGAGATGGCAAGAGATGAGGCCAGACACGGAAAGGCCTTCGAAGGCCTGCTGAAGAGGTATTTCGGCTAAAGTGAATGAACAATTGCCTGTTAAAGAAATATAAATAAAAAGTTTAATGATTGAAAGGAGACTATTACCATGCAGAAATATTTTTGTAATCCCTGTGGTTATACCTATGATCCTGAGAAAGGTGATCCCGATCACGGCATTGCTCCCGGAACCAAATTTGAGGATCTTCCCGATGACTGGTGCTGCCCTCTCTGCGGCGTGAACAAGAGCATGTTCCAGCCCTGCATCGATAATTACAATTAATACAAAAGCAACAAATAAATCCATATTATAAATTAAGCCATTAACTGTGGGTAGAAACTCATAGTTAATGGCTTTTTGTTGTGTTTACAAATAAAATTAGCTGTTAATGATTTCACCTTATATCCACTCGCCATTATTGGCAGACCATTTTGAGGTAAATTCTTTGCCCCCGACCGCCGCTGTAAATGGTTTTGTCAAGAACGCTTTTATTGTTTTTAGTACGGTACTGTAGTCATCTGTTTTCATGTCGATTTTACGGACAAAGGCTTTCCATTTTTTCTGCATTGCTGTATCTTTATCGAAACTCATAACTTGTTCAAACTGTTCTACCGTAAAATTGTGCTCACGGTTCTTAAAGGTTTCTCCGAGTGCTTCAGTCAGCACATTACCGTCAAAATTAAATTTATTTGCAAGATAATAAATATCGTAATAGTCTTTCATGCGGCTGGAAAATTCCATAAGGCCTAGGATAGCATCAATTTTTTCGGCTATCGTTGTTTCAAGAGAATATGTATTAACTGTCGGTGCAGTAAAATCGTCAAGCTGCGTCGGAATCCTCCGCTTCTGCTGCTTCGGTACAATAACATCACCTACGCCGAAATCAATACTGAACGGTGTTTTCGTATTCTTGATTTGAGCCACAAGGGAAACTCCAATGCCGGTGTACTTTTTTGCAACGGCAATAGGGGCAATGTTTTTAATCTCAAAGTTCACAAAATCATTGTTTGTGGGCGTGGAGATAATTGTTTCTATTACAGTCTGTAGCCGTTCGGGAGTATTAGGAACATTTCGAAGAAGAAAGTCAACATCTACCGTCACACGGCTGTCAAATTCGGTAACAGAATAAATGAACAGCCCACCTTTCAGCACAAGATTTTCCGCATATTTTGATTTTTCCAAACGGCGAAGAAATTCCTCTTGACAGAAAAGTTGCAGGCAAAGCTGATAGCTTCTTCCACTTTCTTTTGCCTTGTTTTTCAATCTTGCAAGCACGGACGCAGCCATATCAGCCATTTAGCAGCACCTCCATAAGTTCTGTGACTTTTTTATAAACCCTAAGTTTTTTAGCATACACAGAAAGATTTTGCAGATTTTTATTTGTATCATTCGCATAGGCATTAAGTGCCTTGCTGAATATTTCATTATCAAGTCTGGAACGATATTTAAAGCAATCACAAATTGCACGTTCACGGTCATAAACAGACAGAGTAACACCGTCAAAATCATCTGTTGTTTTACCCAATTCATAAAGTTCTGGCGGCACATAATAGGCTTGAAGCGATAGCTCGTCTACATCAAGTTTCTTTCTTGACATAGAACGAGGAACGGCTATCGACCATTTTCTTGGGGTAAAGTCACTATATCCATAGTGAAACAAAGCCGACTCTACACAGACAATTCCTTTTGGAATGAGTGTGGAGATGAGTTGAGCTTCTGATATTTCCTGTATATCTGCAAGACGGTAATAACCGTGCCTGACACGTTCAAGGAAACCGCTATTACACAAATTAACAACATCCGCAGACCGCATTCCGGCAGCAATAAAATCAGCCGATTTTACGATTCCGCCTTTTATTGTAATCACTTCTTTGGCAAGTTTTTGATTATCCATTCATTCACCTGCTTTAATCAAATAATTCAAGCACAGTTTTTTGTTTCTGTGTGTATATTTATTATAACATGGCAATCCTGCTTTTACAAGTTTCACGCACAAATTTTAAAACTTGTGCGTGAAAATAAAAATCTGCTATTGTAATTGGAGATTTCATCGGCTATAATAAATGTGCAGAAATTCAAAATTTTTATCCCCAGTTACAAATAGGCAGGAAAATTTGGATATATCAAATACTCAAAAGAACTACAAACACGACAGAGAATAATCTCTAAACAAAATTGATTTTATAAAACCTGAAGATTTAGCCTGCTCAGCCCGGATTCTTTGTACTGACTGACAAATGATGAGGCTGCATCTATCAATTTCTTTTTAATATCCACAATATTTTCCTCATCCTTCATACTCCTGTAAAGGGTACCATATTTCAGCACATCTCTTATACTGGATCCATAAGGAAATCCGTCCATGGTACTTGATGCATGTACTTCACGAAACATACAATCCCTTTTATGCATTAATTCCAGGCTTCCTGCCCTTTCCTCAAATTCTATTCTCAGGTACTCCAGGTCCTCTTCCATTGTAGCTTTTCGATAGAGCTCCTCTGAATCCATATCAACAACATACCTTACCCTCGTACCAGCTTCATATCCTTTTATGATTTCATCATATCTTTCCGCATAACCCTTTAACAGCGCTGCTGCCTTATCCTTTATTGATACAAATACACTATTATAATTCTGCGGTATTTTATCATCCATCATTTTCCATGAAGTTCCCCACCCAAGGAACTCTTCGATATCCGGCCAGCCTTCATTCCCCCATGACATCTCACCCGGCATCAGCCGCAAATTCAGGCTTTTGAAATCCTTCTGGTTATCATCCTGGAACATTTGCTTATATGCATCCCGCCCTTCCCTGGAAATCTCAACTTTAATCGGGCTGTCAGCGAACCCCTGCTCACTTAAAACTTCTGATATCTTTTTCGGAGAACCTTGTGCAAATATATCCGTACAACCTCTTGATAAAGTACATGACGGATCTACATTATTCATCTGCATTTTTGCCAACCTTCCTTCCCAAAATTTATTGCCTGTTAGATCCAACAGAACTCCCTACAGAAACTCTTTTTGATATTTGCTGAAAAAATCAAAATACACCCGGACCCCGGGAAGCTCCGTCCATCTCTTTACATCCACTATCTCCTCATCCATATCGTATATTTTTGCGCCCCGCATGGACAGCAGAAACGGCGAGTGGGTGGATATGATAAACTGGCATGAGAAAAACCGTGCGGAATCCTCCAGAAACCGCATGAGTTCCTGCTGCCTTAGAGGAGACAGACTGTTCTCCGGCTCGTCCAGCAGGTACAAACCATTTTCCTGAATCTGCTCGGAAAAATACAGAAAAGCGCTCTCACCGTTGGAATGCTCCCTCACATTGTCCATCAGATTGTTCCTGACATATTTGGACTGGGTCTTTGTGTGGGCCATATAACTCTTCTTCAGCTGCGCATAGTCCTCCAGGGACCTCATCTGAAAATGAGAATATTTGTTTTCCAGGAATTCCTCAAACAGCTCTTCCCTCTTATTGTTTATTCCGTCATTAAGACATCTCAGGTTCAGCACAAAATCAAACACATCGTCACTGGTGATAATCCTGCTCCGCTTTGGAACAGGTGCCTGCAGCTCATAATTGCACAGGGCTGTATAATCCTCAAAAAAGTTAGATCTGTTATATACGGCTTCCCGTTTTAACTGTAACTTTTCAGCGATTACGTTCAATGCCGTGGTTTTTCCGGACCCGTTTCCGCCATACAGGATGGTTACCGGCTCAAAATCCAACATCCGCAGCCCATGTCCGGACAGCACCTGAAAGGGATATGCCGTGTCATAGCATGTCCTCTTTATCCCCATCAGGAAGCTGTATTCCTGCTCAACATCCGGAAACGTAAAATGAGACAAGTATATCATTGCGCCAGTCCTTTCAGCTCTTCCAAAAGATCCAGGTCGGACTGCATGACCTTTAAGTTTGCTGTTATGGGACTTTCTCCGGGTCTGGTAACCGTGATTTCAATCACCGTGTCCTCCTCTATCCTCCTGGAAAAAACGCTTTTTACAAAAGCCTCAAACTTGGGATGATTTTTGTTAAACTGGTTTTTTGCGCTCATAAGCTTCAAAATTGATGCGGCATTCATGACTTTCCTCCAAAATATTAATGTACCGGATTTTCCGGATTCCCCTCCCGACTTGTGCCCTCTTTCCTTCCAGTTTACAGGACTTTCACGAAAAAAGCAATCCGCCTTTTAAGAATTGACATTTCGGAAATGCTATATTATCATAAATGCAGAAAGTATGCAGCTCCCCGGCCTGAATTCCCATACGGAACAGGTGGGCGCAGCAGAGAAAGGAACACTTTTATGGAAAAAATCGCAAGCTTTACCATAGACCACATCCGGCTGCAGCCCGGTGTCTATGTATCCCGCAGGGACCAGGTGGGCGCAGAGACCGTCACCACCTTTGATCTGCGCATGACCAGCCCCAATGAAGAGCCCGTTATGAACACCGCGGAAGTCCACACCATTGAGCACCTGGGAGCAACTTTTCTGCGCAATCATCCGGAGTATAAGGACAGAACCGTCTATTTCGGTCCCATGGGATGCCGCACAGGATTCTATCTGCTTCTGGCAGGCAGCTTCAGCTCCAGGGATATCGTTCCCCTGATTCAGCAGATGTTTGAATTCATCCGCGACTTTAAGGGAGAGGTTCCGGGAGCGTCCCCCATGGACTGCGGAAACTATCTGGACATGAATCTGCCCATGGCAAACTTCCTGGCAAAGAGATACCTGGAACAGGTGCTGTACGGAATCGACGACAGCAGGCTGATCTATCCGGCATAATCGCTTCCGGGGTTAGTTCATGCTGAAAGTATGTACCGTGTGGCATACATACTTCAAAACAGGCCTGTCCCCGGTCATGAGGACAGCTCCCCTATTCCGTGCCACACAGAAACGAGGATAAGATAAATGTTGAAAATAGGCATTATAGGCGCAATGGAACTGGAAGTAGAGGAATTGAAAAAAGAAATGGCTCTCTCTGCCGTAGTAAAGAAAGCCCGGATGGATTTTTTTGAAGGCACTTTAAACGGCGTTTCTGTAGTCATAGTCCGCTGCGGAATCGGCAAAGTGAACGCGGCATTGTGCCTGCAGATCCTGGCAGACGAATTTAAGATAAGCCATGTTATCAATACAGGGGTGGCAGGATCCCTGAACGCCCGCCTGGATATCGGCGACATTCTGGTCTCAAAGGATGCCATCCACCATGACATGGATGCCACTGTCTTTGGATATCAGGCGGGTGAAGTTCCCCAGATGGGTCTTCAGGCCTTTGAAGCGGACGCTGCGCTCACCTCCCTGGCCCTGGAAGCCTGCCGGAAAGTCAATCCTGACATTCATGTCATGTCCGGACGCGTGGTCAGCGGAGACCAGTTTATCTCCAACAGGGAAGTCAAAAACAGGCTGATCTCACAATTCCAGGGGGACTGTGTGGAAATGGAGGGCGCAGCCATCGCTCACGGGGCCTATTTAAACAGCATTCCCTTTGTCATCATCCGCGCCATCTCCGACAAGGCAGACGACAGCGCGGAGATGGATTATCCCACTTTTGAAGCTGCAGCCGCCAGACATTCCGCCGCTCTGGTGAAAGAAATGATCCAGGGGATTCTGCCTTAAGGCAGACCCCTGGTTTTACTTTTTATTAAACACAAACAGTTTGCTGAACACATAATTCGCAATGGTCACCAGGACGGCTGAAATCACACTGGCAACCACCAGGTTGATTCTCACTGCCGTCAGCACCTGCATGACCACTATGTCCAGAATCCACGTAGACACCCGGGAAAGCACAAATTTCGGCGCCTCCTTCCCCATGGGCTCCCTGCTCTTAAAGACGAACCTTCTGTTGGTAAAATAAGCGAATATGACGCCCGCAACCCAGTTAATGGTGCTGAGCACCGCATTTTCAAAGGGGGTGGGATACATGGTATTGTCAAACAGCAGCGCATTGGCAATAAATTTCGCCGTCCAGGCCACAATGGTAGTCATGACGCCTACGATCAGATATACAATAATTTCCTCGTATTTCTTATAGAGTACTTTTGCCTTTTCTATCATTTGTCTCCTCCGCCCGGTCAATTATTTACCATATTCCGGTCTTCACCCCGCAGAAACGCTGCTATATTCAGGCAGGCCTCCTCCACACAGCGCTTCCTTGCCTCCACACTGGCCCAGGCCAGATGAGGTGTGATAATCAGTCTGTTGCTGTCCTGAAAACGGCTCAGGGGATTTCCTTCTTCCAGAGGTTCCTTCTCCACCACATCCAATCCTGCGGCGGCGATCTCTTCCTCCACCAATGCCTGATACAAATCGGCATTGTTTACCACCTGACCCCTTGCCACATTGATCAGAACCGCGGTCTTTTTCATTTTCCCCAAAGTATCCCTGTCAATAAAATTCCTGCTCAGTTCACTGAGGGGACAATGCAGGGAAAGAAAATCACTTTCTGCAAGCAGTGTCTCCTTATCCACCCTCCTGTATTCCCGGCAGCTGCTCTTTCCCGTAATGGAATAAAACACCACCCGGCATCCCAGAGCTTCCGCGATTCCCGCAACCCTTCTGCCGATATTTCCCATGCCGACAATTCCCCAGGTCTTGCCCTCCAGTTCATAAAAAGGAAGGTCAAAATTGGAAAACCGTTCCTGGGCGCTGTACTGCCCAGACTTGACATAGCTGTCATAATGAAAAAGCTTCTGGCTCAGCGCCAGGGCCAGCGTAAATGTATGCTGCGCCACCATTGCAGTACAATAATCCCTGACATTGGCCACTTTGATTCCCCTGGCGGTACAGTAAGCCAGATCGCAGTTGTCGTATCCGGTGGCGAATTCGCAGATCAGCTTTATTTTGGACGCATCCTTCAATGTCTCCTCCCTCAGAGGCGACTTGTTGGCGATGACAATGTCCGCATCCTTTACCCGCTCCCTTACTTCCTCAATAGTGACAGTATTGTCATAAATTGTGACATCCCCGTATTCTCCGATCCGGTCCACTGACACATCTGTCCCTACGCTGTTCCTCTCCAAAATTACAATCTTCATAGACTTGTCCTCACTGTTTTATTAAGATACCATTGTACCCGTTCCTGTGGGGAAAGTCAATTCAAAATGCAAAGAGCAGGCTCTAGGTAGTTAAAAACTCCTTCAGCAGGGCTTCCAGTTCTTCCTCCGTAACCGCTGCGGGATTCTCCTCCACCATTTCCGGGGCTTCCTCCATAAACAGCGGAGAAAGCATCCCCTGATCCTGCTGTCCCTGGGCCGTCTGCTGTACCGGGGATGCCTGCTGCGTCTCTGTCGGTTGTCCGGCTGTCGGCATCTGCACCATCTGCACGGTCTGCCCCGACACCGGAACCTGTACCATCTGCATTGTCTGCCCCGCTGCGCCCTGCTGGCCGTAAGCGGTCTCTGCCATCTCCTCCGGAAGCATCTCACCGCCTGCAGCCATCCTGTTGTCAATGGGCATCAGTTCCACCGTCCGTCTTCTCTCCGGCCTGAACTGACCGCTTCCCCTTCCGGCTCTCCTAGCTCTTCCCCTGCCGCTTCTTCCGCCCTGGACACGCCCGTAAGCTCCCTTTCTTTCCTCATACGCCGCCTCTCCGTACAGCATTTCCATATCCTGTCTGGTGACCTCTATTCTGGGGGACAGATGGTTTTCCAGATAATCCACCAGATTTATCTTCAGCACCCGCTTTTTCCCCCTCACATCCACCACCGTGGATACGCTGAAATATATGTACAATCCAAAAAAACTCACAATGTAAAAGGGCAGCACGTCTCCCACTGTCCGCCCTCCTATAATGCTCTTGCACACCCCAATCCCGGAAAAGACCACGGAGAGGAGCATCAGCTGGCCGGACATATGGTACAGCGTCTCAAAGGACATTCTTCCAAGCGTCATCCGGTTCAGAAACTTGTCCACAAAAATGGGAATATTGGCAACTCCGTTTCCCAACTGGTAGCAACTGGCGAACTTTGTCTTACACTGCTTCAGCAGCCTGTTTTTCGTGGAAGCCATGTTGTCGGCCTCCTTTATCATATTCCGGTACAGCAGTCCCAGAAACACCCTGAGCAGAATGCTGCCTCCCAGAAAAGTAAACATGCAGATGGTTATCAGCTTTTCTTCCTGAAATACACGAAACATATTGAACCTCCTTCAGTTCCGCACAGGCCTGTCCACGCACCCGCAGTGCATTTCCCGGCACATGCTTTTTAACCTGTTCCCTGATCCCTGTCTCCAGTATATCGTAAAATATCCTGACTTTACAGATTTTTCCATCGTATTTTTCCATGCTTTTCCGACAAAAAAATCAGAAAAGCGCAAAAGTTTATGGCGGACAGCAAAAAAATTTCCCCCCTTGATTGCAGAATTCAGTAAAATCTGTTAGAATGTATCATAATAAATAATTACAGGGTTCCAGTACGGTTCCCATGATAGAAAGAAAAGGAGATGTTTTCCATGGATTCACTGAAATATACCACTCAGGGCACCTGTTCCAGAGAAATCGACATCCGGTTAAAGGACGGTGTCATCGACTCCGTAACATTTACGGGAGGCTGCCACGGCAATCTCCAGGGCGTCAGCGCACTGGTGAAGGGAATGAAGCCGGAAGACGCCATTTCCCGGCTGAAAGGCATCCGATGCGGCGCAAAACCCACCTCCTGTCCGGATCAGCTTGCGCTGGCCCTTGAACAGATGCTTTGATTTTTTAATTCTGAAAGGCTTTGTTTATGAAGAAAATCGTATTGACAGGCGGGGGCAGCGCCGGACACGTTACCCCCAATATTGCATTGCTCCCATCCCTGAAAGAAGCGGGGTATGAAATTACTTATATGGGCTCCTACGACGGAATTGAAAAAAAGCTGATAAGCGATTTCGAGATTCCGTATGTAGGTATCTCCACCGGTAAGTTCCGGCGGTATCTGGATCCCAAGAATTTCACGGATCCCTTCCGTGTCATAAAGGGCTTTTCGGAGGCAAAGAAATTTCTGAAAAATTACAAACCGGATGTGATCTTCTCCAAAGGAGGCTTTGTTTCCGTGCCTGTAGTACGGGCCGGAGCCTCCCTGGGGATTCCCTGCATCATCCACGAATCCGACATGACTCCCGGACTGGCAAACAAAATCTGCATACCCGCAGCCTGCAGGGTATGCTGCAATTTCCCAGAGACACTGAAGCTGCTTCCCGAGAGCAAGGCGGTTCTCACAGGCTCCCCCATCCGGGCAGAGCTTGCCCAGGGAAACAAGCTTGCAGGCCTGAACATGTGCGGCTTCAGCGCCAATCATCCTGTAATCATGGTCATAGGCGGCAGCCTGGGCGCCGCTAATGTAAACAAAGCGGTTCGGGAGGCTCTGCCAAAACTGCTTGCCGATTTCCAGGTGGTCCACATCTGCGGCAAGGATAAGATTGATAATCTGCTGCTGAATACTGCCGGATATAAGCAGTTTGAGTATGTCAAGACAGAACTAAAGGACCTCTTCGCCATGGCCGATGTGGTGATCTCCCGTGCGGGAGCCAACGCCATCTGCGAGCTTCTGGCATTGAAGAAGCCCAATATCCTGATCCCCCTCCCTGCCTCAAGCAGCCGGGGCGATCAGCTGCTCAATGCAAAATCCTTTGAATCCCAAGGTTTTTCCATAGTGATCAACGAAGATGACCTCACCACGGAAATGCTTGTGGATAAGGTACACGAACTTTATTTCTCCAGGCAGACCTTCCGCCGGGCCATGAGCGAAAGCGGTCAGATGGACTCCATCCGGACCATTATGGCTCTGATCCGTGAACACTCTGCCGATACCTGAATCTTTCCGGAGACAGGACAGGGGCTGGCCGTGCCTCTGTCCCGGGTCTGCGCTCCTTCAGAGCAGAATTTCCCTACAGCCCTTTCTCATCATATACCGCTCTGATGCCTCCGATAAATTTGGGCCGGGTCCTGGCACAGACCACGCGGGCGTCACCGATCTCTCTGATGCGGAGGCGCACGGGCACTGCCACGTCCCGCAGGTGCATCCCGATCAGGGTATCCCCGATATCCATTCCCGCATGAGCCCTGATGTGTTCCACAGCCACCGGATGTTCAAATTCCTTGTAAGCAGCCGTGGCAAAAGAGCCTCCCGCCTTAGGCTGGGGCACCACGTTCACGATCTCATATCCGTAATGCTCCGCGGCCTCCTTCTCCAGAATCAACGCACGGTTCAAATGCTCGCAGCACTGGGCCGCCAGCCAGATCCCCACCTCCTGGGCTGCCTGATAAATCCCTCCAAACACTACCTCCGCCAGCTCAGGACTGGAATAAGTTCCTATCCCGGCTCCGGCCACCTCGCTGGTGGAACAGCCCACCACCAGAATCTGTCCCGGCTCCACTCCTGCCACCTCCAAAAGTTCCCTGGCTGCGCTGTAAGCCTCACCGCTGATTATTGTCATCTCTTCCGTCATTCCTAACGCACCTCCCGCCATTCTGTCCTTCTATTTATTGGTCATTTTATCACAGCCCGCAGGAAAAGCAACACTCTTTGCGGATTTTTCGAATATAGTAAGGGGAAACTAGATATTACAGGAGAATCCTTATGCTTATCGCTTCTCTCCTGTTCGGGATCTCAGCCAGCCTGGACGCCCTGTTGGTGGGCATCAGTTACGGAATCCGCGGGACCCGCATACGATTCTGGCAAAATCTGGTCATCAGCCTGATCACCCTCCTGGGCACCTGTCTGTCCGTAGGCCTTGGGCATCGTCTGGCTGCAGTCCTGCCCAGAATGGTCAGCGACTATGCCGGAAGCCTGGTTCTGATCCTTTTGGGAGTGTATTATATTATCAAGTGGCTGAGAACCTGCTCTACGCGTCCAAAACCCCCCTCGGCGGTTCACGCCGCAGAGGAAGAAGGGCTTTCCGCGTCCGCAGACGGCCCCCTGCCCCTTCCGGAAATTTTTTCCCTGGGTCTGATTCTCTCCCTGAACAATTTAAGCGCAGGGTTCAGCGCCAGTCTGGCAGGACTGCCCCTTGTCTACGCCGCCGTCAGTACTTTTGTCTGCTCCGTGCTCTTCCTTTCTTCCGGCAACCGTCTGGGCGGCAGTCCTGCCCTCCAGCTGGCCGACCGCGCTGCAGATCCCCTTTCGGGAGCGCTTCTCATCGGGCTTGGCATCGTACAGCTATTATAAGCTGTGCTATTATAAGCTGCGCTATTATAAGCTGCGCTGTTATAAGCCGCGCTGTTTTTAGGCTGAAGGACAGAGCCCCAGGCGCATCTTCCTGGCGAAACGGGTTTACCGCCCCTTTCGCCTACATAGTCCCCGTAAAATGCCCCGTAATTCCGAACCATACAGGAATCAGAATCACCGCAGGGAATAAAGTCCGGAGAATGGGGAACAGTATAAATATCAACACAGACTGGAGAAGCATGCCATGACTTTGTCGCCGATTTTAGAGGAGAATATTGCATATATCGAAAAGGAACTTCCTGTTAAGACAAGCTTTGACCTGATGACAAGACATTTACTCCTGGGCTCCACAAAAGCCTTTTTCCTGGGAATCAACGGATTCTGCAAGACGGAAATCCTGCAGCAGATCTTCTCCGATCTGCAGAACCCCCTGTATGTGCCCGAGGGACGGGTGGAGGATATCGCAAAGTACATGGAATCCAGAATCGGCTATGCCCAGGCTTCCCTGTGTTCTTCCTGGGAGAAGATTATCCCCAGCATCCTCAGCGGTCCTTCCGCCCTTTTTATTGACGGTTTTGACCAGGCCATACTTATCGACGTACGCACCTACCCGGGGCGCGGTATTGCAGAGCCTGATCTGGAGCGGGTAACCCGGGGCTCCAGGGACGGCTTTGTAGAAACCCTGCTGTTCAACGCCAATCTTATCCGGCGCCGCGTGCGCTCCCCCCGGCTTGTCTTTTCCATGCATTCCATAGGTTCGGAAAGCAAAACCGACGTGACCGTGGCCTACCTGGAGGACTGCGTAAATACGGAACTCCTGAAGAAACTGAACAGGCACCTGGACGAACTGCGGGTTACCTCCCTGACTATGGGGGCAAAGAGCCTGGAAGAGCTCCTCCTTCCCAAGCACTGGTGGAATCCGCTGCCTTCCATGCAGATGACGGAACGTCCCGACGTGGCCTGCAGCTATCTGACCGAGGGCCATATCCTGATTCTGGTGGACAACTCCCCTCTGGCGCTGATCCTCCCCTGCACTGTCTTTCAGTTTACCCAGAATCCGGAGGACTATTATAAAAGCCCTTCCGTAGGCACCTATTTCCGCATGGTGCGCTTCCTGTGCATCCCTGTAAGCCTGCTGCTTCTGCCCCTGTTTCTGCTTATCACTTCCTGTTATCCCGGCTTTGCCCGGGAATGGGGACTGCTTTCCGAAGAAAACCTGACGCCGGAACGTTTATTTTTCTATGTGCTGGCCGTGGAATTCCTGTTGGATCTGTTCAAGTATTCCTCTTCCCTCAGTTCCGGTAAATTTTCGGGCTCTCTTTCCATTGTGGGAGGACTGATCATAGGCGATATTGCCGTAACGCTGAACTGGGCTACTACAGATGTGCTTTTTTACGCAGCCGTCACCCTGTTGGCCTCCCTTGCCATCACGGACACTGCCTTCAGCGATGCCCTGCGGCTTTACCGGATCCTGCTGATCCTGGGCGCCGGCCTGGGCAGGCTCCCAGGATTCCTGGGGTGTCTGGCTGCAGTGCTTCTGTCCTCAGCCACCACCCCAACCTTCGGCGGCTTCAGCTACTTCTGGCCCCTGTTTCCCTTTAACGGAAAAGCCCTGGGGCGGCTGCTGTTCCGCAGTCCCACGCCCAGGGCCCAGCCTTCCGCTGTCTGGGACAGGGGAAAGGTACATTAAGTTTTATCCCTCCGCAATGCACAAAACAGCGAAGCTTCTCTTTTAAAAAGCTTCGCTGCCATTAAAAAAAGCGATAGACGGGACTCGAACCCGCGGTTTCCACCTTGGCAAGGTGGCGCTCTACCAACTGAGCCACTATCGCATATCTGTATCTGACCGATACAAAGCAGGTGATGGGAATCGAACCCACGTATTCAGCTTGGAAGGCTGATGTTCTACCATTGAACCACACCTGCATCTGTTGTTTTGTTGCCCTCACAACATAAAGTATTTTACAACGGAAATCACTTTTTGTCAATAGCAATTTTAAAAATTTTTCCGAACTTTTTGGGGATACTTCCTGTAATACTGCAGCAGCAGCCTAACCACCCGGCTGTAGCTGACTTTCCCGTCTGCTATTCCGTTTACCTTCAGATTGACGTCGATAAACTTGTCTGCAGCCTTGTCCACAAAATCCGTATCCAGCCAGGCCTTCCCGTTGATCCTGTCCCACTCCTCCTGGGTCACAAAAATATTGTCCTCCCAGACCTGCTTCTCCACAGCCACAGGCTTCACCACTGCAGCTGCCTCCTCATAGACCTGGTTTTCCTCCTTCCACGCCCTGTACAGATCGTTGTTCAGATACACCAACACACTCAGATATCCCGAATACCTGAAAAAATCATCCTCGGACTCCGTACACGCCAGATAAGAGATAAAATTCGCTTCATCCTCATAGATATATCCCCGCAGATGGGCCAGTTCATGGCACATGGTAGCCGGAAAATTCAGAATATGCATGACATCATTGTAATTGGCTTCCATGGAAAAGGGAAAATAGTACCCCTGCATATGCTGTTGGCACATGAAATCCGATGAAAGCAGCGCCTTGGGCCGGGGATAATATCCCTCCAGCTGCGGATACTCCCTGCCAAGCTCCCGCATCAGCTTCCGGGCCGTGTCCTCCATGTCCAACCGTTCCCCGCTGTCTCCCTGACTTCCTTCATACACTGCCATCCCGTTCCCGTCTCTGGAAATCACCCGGGAAAGCTCATTGCACTGTTCCGCCACCATATTGTAAACCTCTATCAGCTCCACCAACGAGTATTCCCCACTGTCCTCCCCGAAATATTGCTCGGAAAAGGTGGATGCATGATACAGCACAAAACAGTTCAGCGTCATAACCAGGCTGACAGACAGTAATGTCCACGCAAAAAACAGGAAAAACCTCCGAAAGAAAACGCCGGCTTCCTTTTTCACACCCGCACAGACCCGCAAAACAGTCAGCGCCGCTGCCATCAATACCAGAACCGCCCCGGCCGCCAACAGCCACTCTCCCACGGAAAAAGGAAAAATCCCCGTCAACCTGCCATAGGTGTTTACCCAGAGCGGAAAGATATGAGCAATATACCAGTCCGAAAACGCCGTACTGTTCCATGCCGCGACATTCAGCACAACCACCAGAACCACAATACAACAATAGAGTTTTTTCACTCCGCCCCTCCTCTTCTGCCCTGAACTGAATGTCTCCATAGACAAAAAGATGAACATGCCGCCATGTCCATCCTTTTGCCCCTGTAAATCTTATTTCTTAATAACAATTTCGTCCCATGCATCCGAAGGCACGATGGCAATATAAGTCTTACCCGTGTTGAGCTTGATTTCTTCCCCGGTAACCTTATTATAATAAGTTGTGGGAGCCGTATCATGCTGCTTATACCATGTCACAGGCACAATCTTGCCGTTTGTAATATAATATCCGTCGTTTCCTCCGGCATCAATAATATTGTAAACCAGATATCCCTCTCCCAGATCCGCAAAGGAACAGTTCTGAATCAACAGGTTCTTAAAGCTGAGCTGCGCGTTATCATGCTGCGGGTCAAGATGGGGCTCGCCATACTCATAATAATCGTATGTGCCCGTTGCTTCATTATACTTCAGAGTGGATTCATTGTGTCTAAAAGGAACCAGTTCTATCTCACTGCAGTCTGTGGCGCCGTCCGCCTCAGACAGCTCATACTCTTTGTTGGAGAAAAGATAGTGCGTGCCCGGATAATGCTCGTTGTACTCTACGCTGTAATTCTTCTTGCTCATCTCTCTCTCAAGATCACCTGTGCAGATATACTCTGTAAACTCCGTGGGCTTGCCGTTCTCCACTCGCGCAAAGACTCCGCTTAAATTATCGCAGTAAGCCTTCTCCTTTATCAAGTTCAGAGCAAAGAAAGGACCGCCGTCATGGCAGAGCACCGCATTCCACTCTCCCACCAGATAGACATTGGTAGATCTGGTACTCCGGATACTTCCGAACTGCTCAATTTTACCCCAGTCCTTTACAAGCGCCATAAAACGTGTAATCCTGTCATTCTTGGTGCTGTTCATCATCTCATACACAATATCGGCTTCCGTCAGTCCAAAATGAGGAAGGGCCTTCTTCTCATTATCCACCATAACTGCAATGGGCCTCTGGTTCTTCAGGGACTCGTCAATCCATTCGTTTGTGAGCTCACTGCGGTACATACCCTCCCGTACCTCCTCCGGCTCCTGCTCCTCCTCTTCCCCGGAAACCTCACCTTCCGGCTCCTCCTCGGGCTTGGAAGTGGCCAACGCCACTGATTCCACATCCTGGATGATGGGAGAGGAAGATTCGCCTTCTTTATCTCCGCATCCTGCCAGAACAGTCATTGCTATCAAGATTGCTGCAAGTGCTTTCTTTTTCATTGGACATTCCTTTCTTTTTTTCTTTTATTTTATCCCAAGTCAATAGATTTTGTCCATTTATTCCGCAAAATATTACAAAAAAATTAAGAATTACCGCAAACAGAACACTCTGGCAGCAGGAGCTTTCCGGCATTCCTTCTCCTCCAGGTTCACCTGGTATCCGCCTTCACCCTTCTCAAAGGATACCACTCTGGTCTCTCCCATACCGGTGATACTCCGGACTTCACCCACATAGGGAATCCATACCGTGCTGCCTGCGGAATCCGTTTCCTTACCAAAGGTTTCGATGGCATATACAGTGTCTCCCTTCCGGGTAAATCCTATGTTCCCTTTCTTATAAGGCGCACAGACACGGGTTCCGTAAATTGCCTCCCCGTACTGGTTCAGCCATTCTCCGATGCCTTTCAGGCTCTTAACGGCTCCTGCAGGCAGTCGTCCGTCAGGCTGAGGCCCCACATTGATGGCAAGATTTCCTCCCTTTACCACGATGTCCACCAAAAGGCAGATCACCTCTCTTGGCGACTTGTATTCATCCTCGTATTTAAAGGAAAAAGAGGTTCCAAGAGTAATGCAGCTCTCCCAGGGAATGGAAAGAGGCCGCTCCGGCACGCACTGTTCCGGTGTCACATAATTTTCATAAGGGCCGCCTACCGTCCGGTCTGCGCACAGCATGCCCGGCTGATACTTGCGGACTTCCTCAATGATCTCTCCCAGACGGATATCCTGTCCTGCCATCCCGCACACCCATCCGGCGTCAAACCACATGGCATCCAGGCGCCCGTAACCCGTGCCCAGCTCCCGTATCTGGTTATGGGTAAAAGTTACAAAACGTTCCCACTCCTCCGGGTTCTCAGCCGGATTATAAGAAGGTCCCCTGCTCTTGAACTTCCCTTTCGGCGTATCATCCTTCCAGTAACTGTCCACATGCCAGTCTGCCTTGGAAAAATAGGCCGCAATGCCAAGCCCTCTCTTGCGGAAGGATTCGAAAAGATGGGCGCAGATATCCGCATATTTGTGCGTATGGAAGGGACAGTCCGGAGCCGTAATCCTGTAATCCGAGTACTGCGTATCCCACATGCAGAAACCGTCATGATGCTTTGTGGTAAACAGCAGATACTTCATTCCCGCTTCTTTTGCCAGATCCGCCCACTTTTCCGGCTCAAAACGCAGAGGATTAAAGGTTTTGTTCAGACCGAAATACTCCTTTTTAAATCCCTCTCCGGTCACTTCCCAGTCAATCTCATGCCTGGACCAGTCTGCATCCGCATCGCTCAGGGCCCAGGATTCCACAATCCCCAACTGGGAATAGGGCCCCCAGTGCATCATCAGCCCGATTTTCTGGTCCCGAAACCATTCCAGTTTTCTAAGCACTCTTGGATCCGTTGAAGGCACATAAGAATCTTCCCTGCTGTAATTATGGACCCCATCCACCACAGCTTCCCCACCGGCATTCTCTTCCTGTGTCGTTTCTTCCTGTTGTAAAATTTCGTCACTCATTTTCCGTTGCTCTCCTTTATATCGGATTTCCTCCAGGTCTGCCCCTATCTTAACACAGATTACACTACACCTCAATAAGAAATTCGGATGTTACATCGTCATGAGCTGCAGCTCGCCTTTCATAACATTCTGCTCATTACCGATGGCAGCACGGTACTGATAAGTAACGCCTTGGGAAAGACCGGAGAGCTTTCCATTATAATGCCCCGGTTTTGTCACCTTCCCCACAGAAAGATTCTGCCAGCCTTCCTCATAGGACGACAGGGCAAATCCAGGATACACCCGCCACTCAAACCACAGCTCTGCTTCTTCAAAGCTGCCCAAAGTCTCCACTTCAGCAGAAAGAACGGCACTGCTGCTCTCCCGGCAGACTTCCCGGATCGTCTGCACTCCCATGGGAGAAAAGGCAGGTTGCGGGTCTGTAATCTTCAGCACCAGAGGATTGGGCCACGAAATGCCGCAATAGATGCGCTGAGCATGCATAACGGACAGAAAGAGGCCCTCTCCGCGCTGTTCCCAGTAAGCCCGGGCATCCAGGTCAGGGCGGTACTCCGTTTCTTCCCCGCTCTGTCCAAGCACTTCCACCCTTGTGTCCGCACCCGCTTTTACGGACTTTAAAAGAAGTTCCCGGCGCTGTCCCCGCTCCCAGTTCTTCATGCCGAACAGCACTGCATAGAGAGCACTGCCATCCTTTTTCCGAAGAAGCCAGGTGTCGCCTTCGTTTGTAATAATCCAGGGCCGGACGCCGTGCACGGCCTGACCGTTGATAAAATGCCATAAAGCCAGTTCCCGCAGCAGCCCCTCCTGCTCCCTGCAGAGATTACCGTCCGCATCCGGTGCAATATTCAGAAGGAGGCTCCCTCCCTTGGCTCTGGTCTCGGTAAGCAGGCGGATCAGATGCAGCCCTGTCTTATAGCATTCATTGGTAGGCTGGTACTGCCAGGCCGTTCCCAATGTCATGCATCCTTCCCAGGCAAAATCCGCTCCCACACCGGGAAGCTGCTGCTCCGGAGTGGGAATCGCCCCCCGGGTAATCAACACCCGGGGCTGCAGATTCCAGGCTGTATTCATACAATGCTGCTGCAGACTTACCCCGTCCGCTCCCATTATCGTCTCACCGCCGTCAAAAAACAGGACATCCACAGGGCCAAACCGGGTCATCAGCTCCGTCATCTGCGCTGTGAGAAGATTCCTGTATCCCTCCAGAACCTCCTCCGTATACGGAGCCCGGGGCGTCCGGGTGATGGGAAGGCCCCGGCTGCGAAGATAGCGGAAATCCTCCGGAGAAAAATAAAATCCCACTTTGATTCCCTGTCGCCGGAAGGCTTCCACATACTGCCTGACCAGATCATCCCCAAAGGGAGTATTTAAAATATTAAAATCGGTAGTTTCGGTGTCCCACAGGCAGAAGCCGTTATGATGTTTGGTCGTCAGGACCGCATACTGAAATCCCGCCAGTCTGGAAAGCTGCGCCAGATGGTCAAAATCCCAGCACCGGGGGTTCAGAGTTTTGGGAAGCTCCCCGTAAAAACGGGATACATACTCCTCCGACGCTCCTACAAGGGAATGGCTGATGACACAGCCCAGCTGTACGTCCAGAGACCAGTGGATAAACAACCCCATTCCTGCATCCTGAAGCCATTCCAACGCTTCAGGACGGTTCTGCGAGAACTCCTTCACTGCAAGCGTATTGTCTGCAGTCACCGACTCGTCCACATTGGGAGCAGCCGGATTGGACCCGAATTCTGTGTTCATGGTAAATACCTCCATATTGTAATTTAAGCGCCACCGAAAACGCCTGGTAAATACAGGCAAAGCTTTCCGCCCTGCCTGTACTGTACGGTTTTACGCCGCCATATCGTCTGACTTCTTTCCCGTCCGCCTCACAGACTGCCCCAGATAGCGGCTGATCAGCCCGCTTGCAGTCTCCGCAAGTTTTCCCACACCCAACGGCGCATACACCACCAGATACATAAAATAAGGAAGCATGTATCTGCATTTATTTTCCCAGAAAATGCCGAACAAAAACCCGCCTACCACTGCGATCATGGGAATCCAGGCCGTACTGCCGAGGGGCGCTGCCTTCTTCATAAACAGGCCAAGGAGCACAAAAGCCAAAAGCGAAAAGTAGATGATGCTCTGGTAGTAATTTGCGCACTTCCATACTAAGTTATGAATCTTTCCGTAATACAGCTCCGCAATCCATTCCGGAGCCTCTCTTTCCTCCCTGTTATAACTGGTCTCTCCCAGACTTCCGAAGAGCGGCTCCAACCACTGTATCTGTATCTTCCTGGCAAAAAAATATTTTGCATATGCAGGATTTTCCCTGAATTCCTCTATCCGGGAGGAGATATATTCTTTTCCGATCTGCACCGCAGGTTCCCGTTCAAAACCGCATTCCTCAAACACACTCTGCTGATATCGGTTGTATACGCCCGGAGTTTCGTCCGTTTCCTGCAGTCCCATGGCAAGCCACAAAATACTCGGAATTCCCCCGTCGTCCTCAAAGCCCGAACGGTATTCGTACAGCTTTGCCACCATTCCCACACTGACTCCCGCAGACAGTATAATGCAGAGTCCTGCCACTGCCGGATAGATTTTCTCCTTCTCCAGAGCCAGAAGTACCATGCCGATTGCCACGGCAATCAACACAATCCAGATATTTTTTCTCACCAACAGGGCCAGTGCGGCAGCTATGGAGGCCGCCAGAAGATATCTCTTCCGGAACTCCCTGCCATAGGCAGCCAGTGCCCAGAACAGTACCATGCTGAAGCAGATGGAGGGAAGATCCCCATATATGTATGGAAGATATAAAATGTACGGAATACAAAACATCATCATAAGGCAGTACAGAATACGGTAAAGAGGCGCCTGCGCCACAATCTTCAAAAACGAATAACCGGCAATCACGGTGATAAGCAGAAATAACAGATGAAAACGGGCCGCCACATCATAGCAGAAATCTCCGAAAATCCTGAAAAGAATTTCATACAGAAACACCAGCCCCTCCTGCTGCCTGTACATCCCTATGTAACCGCCCTTTATAAACATATCAAACGTGCCGTCTTTGGCATAGCTGGCTGCAGCGGTGGTATTGATCTGGTCCCCGATAGGGTAATAAGGATGGTTCCTGATATAAAGATATCCTATCACGGCAAGCCATACGCATGCCAAAAACAGCATGCCCCTGCATACCTTTTCCTTATCCAACGAAAACTGCTTCCCGCTCCCTGCGCCGGAAATCATATCCAGACCTTTCAATATCCCCACAGCCACAGCGCATATTCCAAGAAACACCAACAGATGAACGCCCATGGAATCCGGCAATTCCATCAGCCGCGTCTCATACACCTTCCAACTCGGTTCAGCCAAAGGATAATACGAGAGACAAAAACTCTTCCATGCCAGATACATCGCTATGGGCAATACGCAGACTTTGAGCAGCAAAATTGCTGTTTCCACAAGCTTCCGGTATTTTGTACATGTTTTCTCTGGTTTTTCGAATCGTACAATCATTCTCCTGCTCCCATCCCTGTGTGCCGGTTTCTTCTGCTAAAATATTTATGCATGCAAGACTCATAAAAGACTTCCACCAGTTCCCTGCCGGGATTATGGCCACATTATACCATGTGTGCAGAAAATCAAGCGGCTGCGGAGCAGACATTTGATTTTCAAACCATGGCCGGAGTATAATGCATCGCAAAACGATGACAAGACAGCGTCAGCTGGCTTGAATTCTGCGTCAGCAGAATCATTATACCATATTTCCCCTATATCAGACAACTCCAATTCAGTGGAAATCTATAGCGGCTTCCACCCCTGATTAAATCTCCATTTACAGTCAAAAGTATGCCTGAAAATTCGAACTAAATACTTCCTTCAATTTTTTTCAAATTTTTAAAATTTTTGTTGCTTTTTCCACAGAATATGTTATACTGGAAATACGGGGCATTAGCGCAGTTGGGAGCGTGCCACACTGGCAGTGTGGAGGTCACGGGTTCGAATCCCGTATGCTCCATAGTTGATAAAAGCCGCAAATCATAGATTTTCCAGTAAAATCTTAGGTTTGCGGCCTTTTTAATGTTTCGTTTTGTTAAGTATACTTATAGCAAATAAGTCCACTTTATATCATTTCTTGTCATGAATCTTGTCATGACAAATCAGCCTGAATCAGTTGTAGAATGCTGCCTGTATGCTGTTATATCCGGCGATTCCGTCCGCCTTCAGGCTGAGCTTCCGCTGCAGGGCAAG
>CANBFE010000029.1 GCA_947367855.1 uncultured Lachnospiraceae bacterium
ACCATTATGAAGGGCGACTTCCAGATGTTCTGGCAGGTCACGGGCAATAACCCCATGGTTCTGGAGGTGACGGACGTAATCGACACCTATGTGACTCGCTCCCTGCTGAATCTTCAGGAATTTGGCATGACCAGTGCGGCAGGACTCTATCAGTCGGGACTTTCCTTTGTCCTGGTCCTGATAGCAAATTACGCCGTGAAAAAAGTGGAACCGGATTACGCGCTGTTTTAGGAAATGTTTGAACGCAGAAGGGAGGCCATGGCAATGGCAAAGAGAACGCACCGCGGAGGAAAGCCTGTAGGGCAGGACCGCATTTTATTCAATATACTTTCCTACATAATACTGACAGTCCTGTCAGCTGCATGCCTGCTGCCGTTCTTACTGGTGTTAAGCGGGTCCGTGTCGGAACAGTACGCCATTCAGCTTCACGGCTACCGGCTGATTCCGGAGACCTTTTCCCTTGACGCATACAAGATGCTGTTCCGGATACCGGAGGAGCTGCTGCGGGCATATGGAGTGACGATTTTTGTGACCGCGGCAGGAACGCTTCTGGGACTGTGGCTCACCAGTATGGCGGCGTATGTACTTGCAAGCCGGGATTTCCGGTATCGGTATCAGGTATCCTTTTTCTTTTACTTTACCTCCATTTTCGGAGGCGGCCTGGTGCCCTGGTACATTTTCAACACCAAGTACCTTCGCTTTCACAACAGTATCATCGCGCTGATTCTTCCGATTCTGATCAATGTGACTTATCTGCTGATCCTGAAAAGTTACATGA
Organism: uncultured Lachnospiraceae bacterium; assembly: GCA_947367855.1. Taxonomy (GTDB): domain Bacteria; phylum Bacillota; class Clostridia; order Lachnospirales; family Lachnospiraceae; genus Acetatifactor. The sequence continues at coordinate 779 of CANBFE010000029.1, forward strand.
TGGGCATTCCGGAGGCCCTGTACGAATCCGCGAAACTGGACGGGGCGGGAGATATGCGGATTTACTGGAACATTGCGCTGCCCCTGTCCAAGGCAGGCCTTGCCACAGTGGGATTGTTTATCGCTTTGAACTACTGGAACGACTGGTACAATGCCATGTTGTTCCTGGATGAGGGCAGACGGGATATGTATCCGCTGCAGTATTTTCTGAACAATATCCTCACCAAGGCCCAGGCCATGAATGCGGCGGCTGCGAGGAGCGGCATTCCCGCCAGTGACGTGCCCAGTGAACCCATGAAGCTTGCCATGACAGTGGTTGCCACAGGCCCCATTATTCTGCTGTATCCTTTCCTGCAGAAATATTTTGTAAAAGGCGTTACCATCGGGGCGGTAAAGGGCTGACCCCCTCACATCAATCATCGAAAAAAGTTCGCAAGAATTTTTTTATAGAAACCGAAATGCAAAAAAGCAAAAAAGGAGGAACGTTTTATGAGAAAGAAAACAAGAATCAGCGGTCTGCTTATGGCAATGTTGCTGGGACTGGGCACTTTGAGCGGATGCGGCAGCGAACCTGCGGTTACGGGTTCATCCACTCCGGCAGATGTGCCTGTGTCGGAAGAGTCAGAGGAGGCATCGGATTCTTCATCCGAGCAGGAGTCTGCATCCGAATCAGCGCCGGAGGCGGAGTCTCAGGCGGAAGGACCCGATATCTCCGAGGAAGTGACCCTGACCATGTACCTCATCGGAGACCGCCCCGTGGACAACGATGAGGTGTTTGCGAAAATCAACGAAAAACTGAAGGCGGAAATCAATGCCACCATTGATGTGAAGTTCATGAGCTGGGGCGAATATGAGCAGAAATATCCGCTGATCTTTGCTTCCGGAGAAGACTGGGACATCATCTATACGGCTGACTGGTGTTTCTACAATGCACAGGCCACCAAGCAGGGATTCTGGGAGATTACCCAGGAAGCGCTCGACACTTACGCACCCATGACTGCGGCAAGCATTTATCCGGAGGCCTGGGAGCAGGCAAAGGTGGACGGACAGGTATTTATGCTTCCCATGAACTACAAGGAGATTACTTCCTATGTGTACATGGCAAGGGGCGATCTGATGGATAAATACGATATCAAGTCCGTTGCGTCCCTGGACGAGGCGGAGGCCTACATGGATGCCATCGTGGCAAACGAGCCCACTTTGATTCCTCTGGATGTAGGCTCCGATTACGACAAGCTCTTTGTGTTTGACCGCATGTGGCAGAAAGCGAACTGGGAGTCTGAGGAAAAAGTAGCCGGAATCGGCACATGGCAGGCAATGGGCAGCGTCAGCGAAACGGATGACAATGCGGAAGTGAAGGGCGTTTACGATCAGCCGGAGTTCCAGGGTGTGATTGAGCGCCTGAAGAGTTGGAAGGACAAAGGATTCTGGAGCAAAAACGCCGTTGTCAATACCCAGAACAACACGGAAAGCTTCCAGGCAGGAAAATCTGCATTGGCCCTTTGTAATGCCAACACGGCAAAAAGCATCTATACACAGATGTCCACCGAGCATCCGGAATGGGATGTGCGCGTATTTGACGCCCAGGACGGCGTACCGCCTGTCTTGAATTCCTATCTGGCAAACGGTATGAGTATTTTCTCCAAATCCAAATATCCGGAGCGGGCGCTGATGGCTCTTGATTATCTGCGCAACGATGTGGAAATCAACAATCTGTTCTGCTACGGCATTGAGGGCAAGCACTGGGAAGCTTCCGGAGACAATGCGCTGGTATCCCTGCCTGACAGCTCCAATTATGCTTATGACAGCAACTGCAACTGGGGCGTGCGCAACGATGCAAGCTGGCGTGTTGTGGAAGGTGGCATCCCGGGGCTGGAGGAACTGAATGCCCAGTGGAAGGAGACGGCCTACAGCAGACGTTATCAGACCTTCGTGTTCAACGATGGGGATGTGAAAAACGAGATCGCTGCCATTACCGAGATCTTCAACTCGGAATACAAGCTGCTGGGACTGGGCTTTACAGATGACCCTGCAGGCGACATCGCAAAGCTGAAGGAAAAGATGACTGCAGCAGGCGCGGACACCGTGTATGCAGAGATGCAGAAGCAGGCCCAGGAATTCCTGTCAACTAACGAAAACTGACGATATACCATGAGCAATAACATACAGCAGTATTTCCCCTAAAAAGAGGAGCGGCCGCACTGAGCAATCAGCGCGGCCGCTCCTTTTAAAAATTTACTGTGGGTTATGGAAAAAGCCGTCGATCCGTGGTATCCTATAGATTGAGGTGAAAAAATTGAATGGAAACAGAAATGCATTTGCAAACGGAATACGGGACGGGGCGCCCATTGCCCTGGGATATTTTGCGGTGGCCTTTTCCCTGGGGATTGTGGCGAAGAAGGCGGGACTGAATCCTTTCCAGGGTTTTCTGTCCAGTATCCTGAACCACGCGTCCGCAGGGGAGTATGCGGAATTTACGGTTATCATGGCAAATGCCCCTTATTTTGAGATGGCAATTGTTATATTGGTTACTAATATACGGTATCTTCTGATGAGCTGCGCGCTGAGCCAGAAATTCTCCCCGGATACCGCCATGGGACACAGGCTTCTGGTGGGCTTCGGCATCACGGATGAAATCTTCGGCATCAGTGTGGGGAAGCCGGGAATGCTGAATCCCTGCTACAGCTACGGAGCCATGGCCATTGCCCTGCCGGGATGGGCTTTCGGTACGGCTATGGGAGTGGTGGCGGGCAATGTGTTGCCGGTTTCCCTGGTCAGCGCTTTGAGTGTGGCGCTGTACGGCATGTTTGTAGCGATTATTGTTCCTGCCGCAAAGGCCGGCAGGGTGGTGGGCGGTGTGATTCTGGTTAGTTTCCTGGCAAGCTTTATTGTGTCCAGACTGTCCGTTTTTAACGGATTGTCCGACAGTATGAAGATCAGCCTTCTGACTGTGGTGATTGCCGGAGCGGCCGCGCTGTTATTTCCCCTGAAGGAAGGCCCGGAGAGGGAAAGTGTGATTGAGGAAGGCGCGGAAGAAAACCGGGGAAGGATATCCGGAGGGGAGGCAGAGAAATGACGCATAATATTTATCTGTACATACTGGTGGCTGCTGCCGTGTCCTTTCTGATTCGGGTGCTGCCGCTGACTTTAATCCGGAAGAAAATAAAGAATCCGTTTATTCGTTCCTTTCTTTATTATGTGCCGTATGTCACATTGGCGGTGATGACTTTTCCGGCCATTATCTCTGCGCCCCGGATTCCCCTGGCGGGAATTCTGGCGCTGATTGCGGGTGTGGCTGCGGCATGGAAAGGAATGAGCATGGTGGGAATTGCAGTGCTGTGCTGCGGCGTGGTTTTTGTGGTGGAGACGATTGCGGGATTCTGGATTTGAGGGAGAAGCTTTGGCAGAGGGGAAGAATAATTTTGGAAAGGTTGGAGAAGGCATGAAGCAGGCATATTTATTTGTACATTTCAGGGAAAAAAGTACCCCGGACGGAGAGCAGGTGTATTTCGGCATCAGCAGGGACGGGTTTCACTGGGAACAGGTAAACGGCGGGAACCCGGTGCTCTGGTGCTATTATGGGGATAAGGGGGGCAGGGATTTTGCCATTACCTGGTGCAGGGAGACAGGAAAATACGTGATTCTGGGAACGGACTTAAGCCTGGCTTATGGGATGCGGGGAAAGTATCGCCACAGCTGGGAGGAAATTTCCAGGAACGGCAGCAAATGTCTGGCGCTGTGGGAATCGGAGGATCTGCTTCACTGGACGGAGCAGCGTCTGGTAAAACTGGGGGACGAGAGATTTGGCTGCCTGTGGGCTCCGGATGTGATTTTTGACCGGGAAAGGGAGGAATATGTGGTGCACTGGTCTTCTTCTCATGCAGACAACGGTTTCGGAAAGAAGGCCATCTACTGCGCCAGGACAAAGGATTTTCACCAGTTCAGCGAACCGGTTCTGCTGTATCGGCATCCGGAGGAAGAGGTGATTGACTCCGCTATCTATGAGGAGGATGGTTATTATCTTTTTGTAAAAAGGGGCGGCTCCTGCTGTCGGAACATTCTGCTGCGGGGAGAGCGTCTGGAGGGACCATATGAGCAGATCACTGCCTTTGACGAGAGCACGGCGGATTTGGAGGATGGCGTCTATGAGGCGCCTGCAGCCGTCCGGCTGGAGGACGGCAGATGGTGCCTGTTTCTGGATTATTACGGGGTGCCGGGAGAGGGGCAGGGATATGTGCCATTTGTGGCGGATTCCCTTAAAAGCGGGAGGTTTGTGCGGTCAGACAGACAGTTTTCCTTTCCCTATGGCTTCAAGCATGGGACGATTTTGACGATTACGCCTGCGCAGTATGAGGCTTTGGCACACTGGGAGAGCAGAGGAGTATAGGTACGGTTTCATAGAAGGAGAGGAGAAAGGAAAATGGCATCCTGGATGGTACATTTGCAGGTGGCGGACAAGCTGTTGGAGAGGTTGGAAGGAATTGCGCAGACCGAATTTGTGATGGGGAATATTGCGCCGGACAGCGGACTGCCCAATGAGGACTGGAGTTCCTATACGCCGGGGAAGGATCTCACTCATTTTTATATTAAGGGAGAGAACGGAAAGACAAAGATCGGTGTAGAGGATTTTGTAGAGAAATATTTTACGGAGGAGCGGCGCAGGGGTTATTCAAAAGAGGCGTATTCCTTTTTTCTGGGATATCTGGTTCATTTGTTGACGGATGAGGAGTGGGTCCGTCGCATCTATGAGCCGGGCGTGGAGAGATGCGACCGGGAGGATGCGGCAGATCAGAACAGGCTTTTGTGGGCCATGAAGGCGGACTGGTATGATCTGGATTTTCTTTATCTGAAAAAGCATCCGGATTTCAGGGCATTCCGTATTTACGAACAGGCGGAGGGCTTTGAGAATACATATATGGATATTTTCAGCAGGGAAGCATTTGACATACGGAGACAGGATATTGTCAGCTTTTACAGGGGCGGCAGGGACAATCTGGACAGGGAGTATCCGTATCTGAAGGAAGATGAAGCAGCGGATTTTGTGGAGCAGAGTGTGGAGTCCATCCTGGGCAGGTTGGAGTGTATTTGAGCATTCCGACATGCTCCGGCAGAGTATCTTTGTGTCGGGAAAGCGTGATTTGCCGGAAAGGGCAGAGGGGAGAAAAGTATGAAATTTGCCGAATTACCCACCCCCTGTTATGTGGTGGACGAGGCCTTGCTGGAGAGGAATCTGGAGGTGCTGAAAGGGGTTGCGGACAGGACGGGGGCCAGAATCCTGCTGGCCCAGAAAGCCTTTTCCATGTATGCGTTATATCCGCTGATAGGGCGGTATCTACAGGGAGCCACTGCCAGCGGATTGTATGAGGCCAGGCTCTGTGCGGAGGAGATGGCAGGGCCGTGGGCGCGCCGGGGAAGAAAACTGGAAAATCACGTTTTCTGCCCTGCATACCGGGAGGCGGACTTTGAAGAAATACGGAAATATTGTGATCATATTGTGTTCAACTCCTGGAAGCAGGTGGAGAAGTTCGGCAAAAGGGCAGCGGGTAAAAGCATAGGTCTGCGCATCAATCCGGAATGCTCCACCCAGGAAGGACATGCCATCTACGATCCCTGTGCTCCCGGCTCCAGGCTGGGGGTGACCAAAGCGGAGTTTGAGGCTGTAAAAAGCGGCAGCGGACTGGCGGGAATGCTGGACGGACTTCACTTTCATACGCTGTGCGAGCAGAATTCCGACGATCTGGAGAGAACCCTGGATGCGGTGGAAGAGAAGTTCGGCGCATACCTTGGGGGGATGAAGTGGATCAATTTCGGCGGCGGGCACCATATCACACGGCAGGATTATGATATTCCCCGACTGGAGCGCTGCATCAGGCGGATGCAGGAAAAATATGGTCTGACTGTCTATCTGGAACCCGGCGAGGCTGTGGCGCTGAACGCAGGATTTCTGGTAACCACGGTTTTGGAGACGCTTCATAATGAGATGGATATTGCCATTCTGGATACTTCGGCTGCCTGCCATATGCCGGATGTACTGGAGATGCCCTATAGACCGCCGCTGCAGGGAAGCGGCCTGCCCGGAGAGAAAGCGCATACCTTCCGGTTAGGTGGTCCTACCTGCCTGGCAGGGGATATCATCGGGGATTATTCCTTTGACGCTCCCCTGCAGGAAAGAGACAGGCTGGTTTTCGAGGATATGGCCATCTATTCCATGGTAAAGAACAATACCTTTAACGGGATGCCTCTGCCCTCCATTGCGCTGCGGAGGAAAGAGGGGGACTGCGTACTGGTAAAGCAGTTTGGGTATGAGGATTTCAGGGGGCGTCTGTCCTGAGACGCAAAAAAACAGGAGCCCTTTAAGGGCTCCTGAAAAAGGAAGGGGTAAAATAAAGAAACATGAAGAAAAAATTTATGTAAAACTGCTCATGCAGTGTTGCAGGTAGCCGAAGCTGACAGAACCCCAATGCATTTTTTAGAATCCAACAGCTTCTTTGTTAATAAATACATGATACCCGAAAAATGTGTCTAAAGTTTGACTTTGGGCTTAAGGAATTATAAAATCTTTGTATAATAATTGTATAATAAAATCCGCAGACAGGAAGAAGGGGAGGGACTTCATGAGGATAATAAGAGATATCACACCGGCGGAGGAAGGGTTCCGTATGCCGGCCGAGTATGAGCAGCACGCAGGCTGTATCATGATATTTCCGGAGCGGCCGGATTCCTGGCAGTACGGGGGCTATGCCGCCAGGAAAGCTTTTGCTGCCATTGCGGAGGCTGTCTCCGGCTCCGAACAGGTGACGGTATGCGCCAGTGGGGCCCAGTATGACAATGCCAGGGCCATGCTGCCGTCCCATATCCGCGTGGTGGAGATGTCCAGTAATGACGCATGGGCCAGGGACTATGCCCCCACCTTTGTGAAAAATGACAGTGGCGTCATAAGGGGGATAGACTGGGGCTTCAACGCCTGGGGCGGACTTTGGGACGGATTGTATTTTCCGTGGGACAAGGATAATCAGATGGCGCGGAAACTCTGCGATCTGTTGGAAACCGATGTTTATGACATGCGTGACTTTATTCTGGAGGGCGGTTCCATACATGTGGACGGGGAGGGAACCTGCATGGTGACGGAATGCTGTCTGCTGAGCCGGGGGCGCAACCCGGGGCTTTCCAGGGAACAGATTGAGGAGAAACTGCGCAGCTGCCTGAATGTTTCCGTCATTCTGTGGCTGCCCTGTGGAATCTATCATGACGAGACAAACGGGCATGTGGATAATATCTGCGCCTTCACGGCTCCGGGGGAAGTGGTTCTGGCCTGGACGGAGGACCGGGAGGATGTCCAGTATCCCCTGTCGAAAGCCTGTCTGGACTACCTGGAACAGGCTGTGGATGCCAGGGGCAGAAAACTGAAGGTGCACAGGCTGCCGCTGCCAAAACCCGTGACCATTACGGAGGAGGAATGCCGGGGACTGGATGCCTGCTGGGACGAACCCACCCGGAAGCCGGGGGAGCGTCTGGCTGCATCCTATGTGAACTTCTATATTGCAAATGGAAGCATAGTGATGCCCGGCTTTGGAGACCCTGCAGATGAGGAGGCAAAGGCGGTTCTGCAGCGCCTGTTCCCGGACAGGGAAGTGATTCAGATTTATACCCGGGATATTCTCATCGGCGGCGGAAATATCCACTGTATCACACAGCAGATTCCAAAATAAGAAGAGAGGAAATTCCCATGGAAACACATACGAAAAAAGGAAAACAGATAACCGCAGCCGTAGTTCAGATGTACTGTAACCGCTCCCGGGAGGAAAATCTGGAAGCTGCGGAAGCACATGTCAGGGAGGCCGCAGCCCGGGGAGCCCAGGTCATTTTGCTGCCGGAGCTTTTTGAAACCCGGTATTTCTGCCAGGAACGCAATTACGACTCCTATGGACTGGCAATGTCCCCGGAGGAAAACCCGGCAGTCAGGCGCTTCCGGAAAGTGGCGCAGGAGCTGAAGGTGGTGCTGCCTGTGAGCTTTTTTGAGCGGGAGGGGAATGTGACATACAATTCTGTGGCAATGATCGACGCAGACGGCCGGGTTTTGGGCGTATACCGCAAGACCCACATTCCGGACGACCATTTCTATCAGGAAAAATTCTACTTTACCCCCGGCAATACGGGGTTCAGAGTGTGGGACACTGTGTACGGAAAGATCGGCGTGGGGATCTGTTGGGATCAATGGTTTCCGGAGGCGGCAAGATGTATGGCGCTGATGGGAGCGCAGCTCCTGCTCTATCCTACAGCCATCGGCTCCGAACCCATCATTGACTGCGACAGCATGCCCCACTGGCGCCGCTGCATGCAGGGCCATGCGGCCGCAAACGTAGTACCGGTCATTGCCGCCAACCGTATCGGAGAGGAAAAAGTGCTTCCTTCCCGGGAAAATAACGGCCAGTCCTCGGCCCTGACCTTTTACGGTTCTTCCTTTATCACAGACGGGACAGGGGAGATTCTGGAGGATGCGGGCAGAACGGAGGAAAGGCTGCTCCTTCATACCTTTGACCTGGACGCCATGGAGGAACTTCGTCTCAGCTGGGGACTTTTCCGGGACAGACGACCGGAGATGTACGGAGAACTTCTTCGGTGAGATCCGGACTGTAGCATTTCGTTCACCTAAAACTGCATTTGGTTATCCGAATGCAGTTTTTTTCGTGGAAACTGTTATAATAAAGCAACAGTTGACAGATGCAGAAGAAAGGATGAGAAAATGAAGCGGAAGAAGAAAGAACCGAAACGAAAACCGAAGTACGGCATGCTCTCCTGTGTGGCATACCTGTACAAGATGATGTGGAAATACGAAAAAAGTCTTGCCTTTGCTGCCGCGGGCAAGATTCCGGTGGCCCTGGCGGGTGCGGCGTTGGCGCTGTATACGCCGCCCCTGATTCTGAAGGCCCTGGGGGATGCGGGGCAGTTTTCTTCCATAGCCCTTGTGATCATGGGACTGGTGCTGGCCGGGACGCTGACCTCACTGTTGGGTGAGCTGATCGGCGGAAAGGGAGAGTTCTCGGAGATGTATCTCTGCAGCCGCATGGGCCGCCTGATGGAATGCCGGAGACTGGACAGGGATTTTGAGCTGGATTATGACCCGGAGATAAAGAAACTGGACGAACGGGGCGGTGAGGCTGTCATGAATAACCATACCAGAGCCGTCCATTTTCCCATGGAGTTTTCGCTTTTGGTAGTAATCCTGCTGAAATTCCTGCTGTTCGGCACAGTGCTGTCAACCCTGAGTCCCTGGATTATCGGGCTGATCATTCTGTGCGCAGCAGTGAATGTGCCCATGTCCGCCTGGGAGAGAAAGCGCAGCTATGAGACGCAGGATGTCAGGAATGCCCTGCTGAAGAAAATCAATTATCTCGCGTTCCTGGTGGGAAGGGACTTCCGGTACGGAAAGGACGTAAGGCTGTACAGCATGCGGAGCTGCCTGGCCCTTCTGACAAAAAAGCTTGCGGGACAGTACCGCCAGGAGAAGATAGTAGTGGAGAGAAGGATATCCGTGGTACAGATTGTGGACTTCTTCATGGTGCTGATTCGGGACGGGGTGATGTATGCCTGGCTGATTTCCAGAGCCGTGGCAGGAGAGATCGACGCTTCCCGGTTTGTGCTGTACTTTACCGCCATGACGGAACTGGCGGAAGTGGTGACAGGAATCCGTTGGTGGTGGAGCTGTGTCTGTGAAGGGGCGATGCAGGTTTCGGATTACAGAGAGTGTATGGAGGTTCCGGACAGGATGAACCGGGGAAAGGGGATACCGCTGCCCCAGGGGGCATTCTCCATTGTCTTCCGCAATGTATCTTATCGCTATCAGGAGAGTGGGAAGAATGTGTTGGAACGAGTCAGCTTTGAAGTGAAGGCAGGGGAGAAACTGGCCCTGGTGGGATTAAACGGCGCGGGAAAAACCACTTTAATCCGGCTGATGTGCGGTCTGCTGACCCCAACGGAGGGGGAGATTCTCCTTGACGGCCACAGGCCCGGGGAATACAACCGGGAGGAATTGTACAGCCTGTTCGGTCTGGTGCCCCAGAATTACCATCTGCTGCCCTTTTCCATTGCCAGGAATGTGGCATGTGCGGAGGAAGAGGAGGAGATCGACAGGAATCGCCTGGAAATCTGCCTGCGGAAGGCAGGACTGGAGGAGAAGATCAGATCCCTGCCCCAGGGTGCGGACACCCCTCTGAACAGGCAGGTGAATCCGGGCGGAGTGGAGTTTTCCGGAGGGGAGACCCAGAAGCTCCTTCTGGCGAGACTTCTGTACCGGAAGCCCAAATGCATCATTCTGGACGAACCCACCGCTGCCCTGGACCCCATTGCGGAGGACAGGATGTACCGGCAGTATAATGAGATCACAGACGGTGCGACTTCCGTCTTTATTTCCCACCGCCTGGCGTCCACCCGTTTCTGCGACAGGATCTTTCTTCTGGACGGCGCCGGAATTGCGGAGGCGGGCACCCATGAGGAGCTGATGGCTGCGGGAAAAAAGTACAGGGAACTCTTCGAGGTACAGAGCAAATACTATAAAACCGGGCAGGAGATTCCGGAAGGGGAAAGGGAGGAGATGGCATGAAGAGGGAGAAGTCGAAAACCAACAGTGAAACGGCACGGAAAAAGAGAAGCCTGAGGGAAGACTGGAAGGTGATGCGCAGGGGAATCCGGATTGCCCTGGATCTCTGTCCCCAGTTTCTGGCCTGGGATGCTGCCAGGAGCGTCACGGATATTCTGCCAACCTATTTTTCCCTGTACATGACCGCCCGTTTGGTAAACGAGCTGTCCGGGGAGTGCAGGCAGAGAGAACTGTTCCTTCTGGCAGGGATTGCGGTACTGGGACTGTTTGCTCTCAGGATGATTTCCCGGGCCGTGCATGTGAGATTTAATATCTGGATGGATTTGATTGTCAGGGAGGAAGAGATCTACATGTTTGACAAACAGCACGGACTGCAGTATGAGCATCTGGAAAATCCGGAGGTCACGCTGCTGCGGGAGAAGATCTTCGCGGCCATGAACGCAGACGGCAGCGGTGTGATGGCGCTGTTTTGGGATTTTGGGGGATTGGTGGGAAATTTGGCGGATATGGCAGTGTCCGCATCCCTGACCTTTTCCATTTTCCGGATGGCTGCAGGCCGGGAGCTGACCGGATTTCTGGCTTTTGTAAATTCGCCTTACTGCAGCGTCCTTCTGGGGGGCCTTCTGTTGGTCCACATACTCCTTACGATAAGGTTTGCCAGAGAGCTGATGAAAAAAAACATGCAGGCAATCTCCGGTCTTGCGGAAAGCAATATGCTGCTTCAGATCCTGTTTAAAAGCCATGGGGAAGACATCACTGTCTTTAATCTGAAAAAGATACTGATCAAAGAGCATGAACGCCGGATAAAAGAACCCTGGATGGTGGAAACCGATAAGCTGAGGGTACAGTATACAGTGATCAGAGTTCTTCAGGGGCTGATTCCGGAACTGGCGGTGTTTCTGGTCACGGCGGCAAAGGCATTTCTGGGCGTCTTTGGAATCGGCAACTTTATCCTGTACAGGGGAACCGTAAAACGGTTTGTGGACGCAGTCACCAATTTTGCCAGAGACCTGACCCGTCTGCGGGAGAACAACGAATATCTGCTGCAGCTGTATGAGTTCCTGGATCTGCCCGACGATATGTATCACGGGACACTGGCAGTGGAGAAACGGGACGACATTGACTACGAGATCGAATTCCGGGACGTAAGCTTCCGGTATCCGGGCACGGAGAACTGGGTGCTGCGGCATGTGGACATGAAGTTCCGCATCGGGGACAAACTGGCCATAGTGGGAGAGAACGGCTCCGGGAAGACCACCTTTATCAAGCTTCTCTGTCGTCTCTATGACCCTACGGAGGGCCGGATCCTGTTAAACGGCATTGACATCACCAGATACAGATACCAGGAATACCTGTCCCTGTTTTCCGTGGTTTTCCAGGATTACAAGCTGTTTCAGTTCTCCCTGGCGGACAATGTGGCGTGTTCCCCTGACTGTGATCAGGACAAAGTGCGCAGCTGCCTGATCCGGGCAGGATTCGGGGACAGACTGGCGCAGCTGGAGAAGGGGATTCATACCCCGTTGGGGCGTGACTACGAAAACGACGGCATAGACTTGTCCGGCGGAGAGGAACAGAAGGTGGCGCTGGCCAGAGCCCTGTATAAGGACGGCCCCTTTGTGGTTCTGGATGAGCCCACCGCAGCCCTGGATCCCCTGGCGGAGGCTGCCGTATACGAGGACTTCCGGAAGATCATGGAGCATAAAACCGCGGTATTTATCAGCCACAGGCTCTCCAGCTGCAGGTTCTGCGACGATATCATTGTATTTGACAGGGGATGTCTGATACAGAGGGGAAACCATGAGCAGCTTGCGGCCCGGGAGGGGAAATACCGTCAGCTTTGGAATGCCCAGGCCAAGTATTACAGGTAGGCCCGGTCACTCCACGATTTTCGCATTGGGATAGATCCGCTCTATCCGTTCGTCCGGAAAGCGGGCATCCAGAAATGCCTCAAGGGGCGTGGGCGCATAGGCGGAAGCCACCGCGGTGTTCCGCTCTGTGTACCGGGCCAGCGCCAGTCCGGAAATGGCCATATTGAAGATCATAAACAGAATCATACAGCTGCACACTGCCTTCCCGACTCTGGGAGGAATCCGTTCCACCAGTCCGGACAGGAAGGGATAGATTATTTTCAGCCACACAACGGCTGCAATTCCCCAGAAAAAGCAGTAAAGCAGGTTGATGCGTCCGCCCAGATTGAAGACGAATCCGCTGTAGTCCCAGAACACGGTGCCGAAAACCAGTTCCGTGAACACGCTGCACACATATTCATAGGCGCCGCCCAGAAAAGTGCCTGCCATAAATATGTACCGGTCACTCTTGTTCCGGTAGCGGTACAGGAAAAGCGTCAGCAGAGCGCATCCGAGCCCCCATACAATGCTGAAGGGCCCGTAGACCACACTGCTGCGGCTCATGAGGATGCCTGTGGTCAGAAGGCAGAAAACAGTCTCCGTGAGGTCGCCCAGAAAGGCGCCGATGAAGAACAGCGACACCAGTTTGTAGAAACAGCAGCCCTCTGCAAAGACAGTCTTTCCGGTCAGAAGGGTTTCGGAACGGGCCTTCATTTCCTCCGTCATAGCCTCTCTGTCGATGGCGGGAAAGGATTTCTGCATACGCTTCTGCACCCAGATGGTGAGCCTGTTTTCCAACAGCCGGGAGGTCCGCTTCATTTCCGCTGAGAGCTGCGCCAGACGCCGGGCATTGACCTTCATGTCCAGAACGGCCATGGCCGTGGTGATAAAGTCCAGGAGCAGCAGACCTGCCGCGGTCCACTGTACCGCCAGGGTCACCGTGCGGGGCACCATCCGGAGCAGGCCGCAGAGCAGCGGATTTGTCACCAGCATGGTCAGCACAGCTAGCACACCCCAGAGCAGGGCATAGCGGGCGCAGACATAACCGCTCAGGTTCCACTTTATGGCGGAGTAATCCCAGAGCTTTTTCCGGAAAATTTTTTCCATGGCCATTCCGGTGGCATATTCCAGGAGTGTTGCCAGCAGCATGCCGCCCAGGAACAGGAAAAACGGCCGCTGGGTCAGTTCCGGCAGAAAGATGCCAAACAGCAGGGAGCCAAATCCGTAGATGGGACAGAGGGGACTGTTCACAAAGCCCCTGTTCACAAATTTTCTGCGGCGGACGGCTGCATAACATACCTCTATGCACCATCCCCCAAAGGAATAGATAAAAAACAGCCAGATCAGATCAGTCCAGGTGTACAGCATTGATGGATACCTCTTTTTCGTAATAGTATGGTTGTGATTGGTTATGTACCTGATTATATAGGAGCCGTGCGGGGGTTGCAATGTTATTTCCTGCACTTTATTCCCCGGTGAAGTGCAAGGCGGCCCATTTTACGGCAGCCAGGTTGACAATGCGCCCGGAAAAAGTATATGATATAAGGAGAACGGCTGCCGGAAGGGGAAAGCAGGACCCCAGCCCGGTACAGCATCCGGGAGGTGCGTTATGGCAGATAATCTGACTCCTGAACAGCGCCGGAAAAACATGCAGCATATCCGGTCACAGAATACAAGGATAGAAATACGTCTGCGCAGGGCGCTCTGGGAGAAGGGGTACCGCTACCGCAGGAATTGCAGGGAACTGCCCGGGAAACCTGATATTGCCATCGGCAGATATAAAATAGCCATATTCTGCGACGGGGAGTTTTTCCACGGAAAGGACTGGGAGGTGCTCAGGCCCAGATTGGAAAAGGGAAATAACGGTCAGTTCTGGATCAGTAAAATTTCCCGTAACAGGGAGCGGGACGATGAGGTGAACAAAAAGCTGCTGTTTATGGGGTGGACGGTAATACGTTTCTGGGGAAACGATATATTGAAAGATACAGAGGCTTGCGTCCGTGTTGTGGAGGAAGCCATTTTTGACCGGAAGATACAGGATATGGGATTCCCTTAAAGGGAATCCCTGTTTTCTGTGGCTATGATGTTGCTGCCGCAGACATCCCGGATAAGGATATCCCCTATGGATACGGGCAGGACGGCCCTGGCGGCATTGATTTGCTTCATGCAGTCCATGAGGGCTGACTTTGGGACGGGACGGTCCGTTTTCACGGAGAGCATGTGTCCGTCCGTGCAGCGCATGGTGGTGGTCAGGGTCCGCTGGGGATGGAAAATCTCCGCTTCGGCATAGGCGGCTCCCCGTCTGCAGGTGTTGCCCGTTATCTCCGTGATGGTTTCGTTTTCATGCTTCACGGTGATGGAGCATCCCATGGGGCATATGATACAGGTCATATTTAGCTGGGGCATGAGCTTTGTTCCTCCAGTTCCAGTTTTAACTCGTTGATTCCGGTCAGCAGCTCCTTTTTCAGGAGGATGCTCTCCATTTCGCCCGGAGCGGTTTTTGGTTTTTTCACGGAATGAAGGACGCGGCCGTCCCCCACCACATTGATTTTAACGTTTCGGTATCTGTCCGCCACCCGGAAGTACAGTGTGCAGTCCTCCCGCCGGGTTATGGTCTGGGGCACTACGTAACGGATTCTGCCGTCTGTGGAAACCGGCAGGCAGCACTCCCGGGAAAGGGTTCCGGCAAGGCAGGCAGCGGCAGCCCTGCCTGCGGTTTCGGCTTCCAGGGACACATAATCCACCAGGTCATGGACATGGAGGACATTGCCGCAGGCGAAGATGCCTGCCAGGGAGGTCTGCCTGTCCTGGTCCACCACAGCGCCGCCCGTGACGGGGTCCATCCGGATGCCTGCCTGCAGGGACAGCTCGTTTTCCGGAATCAGGCCAACGGACAGCAGAAGGGTATCACAGGGAATGTACTCCGCCGTCTCCGGCAGGGGACGGCGCTGCGCATCCACCCTGGCGACAGTGACTCCCCGGAGACGTTCCCGGCCTTGAATCTGCACCACGGTGTGGCTCAGCTTCAGGGGGATGTGAAAATCCTCCAGACATTGCTTGATGTTTCTGGCCAGCCCCCCGGAGTAGGGCATCAGCTCGCAGACAGCTTTTACCTCTGCCCCTTCCAGTGTCATACGCCGGGCCATGATGAGGCCGATGTCCCCGGAACCCAGAATGACCACTTTTCTGCCGGGCATGAAGCCCTTCCGGTTTACCAGTTTCTGGGCCGTGCCTGCGCTGTAGATTCCTGCGGGGCGGGTTCCCGGGATATTCAGCGCGCCCCTGGAGCGCTCCCGGCAGCCCATGGCCAGTATCACTGTCCTTGCCCGGACGGAAAAGATTCCGTCCTCCTCATTGGTGGCAGTGATCTCCCGGTCCGGGGAAAGGGAGAGAACCATGGTTTTATATTTCACGGGAATCCGATATTTTTCGATCAGCTGTTGGTATTTCCAGGCATATTCCGGTCCTGTGAGCTCTTCCCCGAAACGGTGCAGGCCGAAGCCGTTGTGGATGCACTGCTGCAATATGCCTCCCAGGCATTCCTCCCGTTCCAGAATCAGGATATCCCTGATGCCGCATTCCCAGGCTGCCGCTGCAGCGCTCATTCCGGCAGGTCCGCCGCCGATGATTACCAGATCAGTCATCCAATCCCTCCTTTTCTGCCACAGCATCCCCTGTTTCCTTTGTCCGGCCTACGATAAGTTCTGAGCCCGCTCCGGACTTTGTGACCTGCTCAATGGGAAGATTCCATTCCCTGGAAAGCAGTTCTGCGATATGGGGCATGCAGAATCCTCCCTGGCATCTGCCCATCTGGGCTCGGGTGCGCCTTTTGACGCCGTCCAGATCTCTGGCAGGGGGATTGGCACGGATGGCTGCAAGTATCTCTCCTTCCGTCACGGTCTCGCACCGACAGACTACTCTGCCGTAGGCTTTGTCCCGGCGGATGATTTGGTTTTTCTCCTCCAGGGAGGCCTGACGGAAGGCGTGGGCTGGTCTGCGGATGGGATTCCAGTCCTCCTTTTTCACCAGGGGAAGGCCCTGGGCGGCCAGCATTTCCACCAGCATTTCCGCTATGGCAGGGGCTGCGGTGAGGCCCGGGGACTCGATTCCGGCGGCGTTGACAAAGCCGGGCTTGGGGGAGGTGAGGATGAAATCCCCGGTGTCCCCCACGGCCCGAAGCCCGCAGAAGGAGGTGATGGTCTTGTGGAAGGGCAGGGAGGGAAGGTTTTCCCGGGCCAGGTTCCTGATCAGGTCAAGGCCTTCTGCGGTAACGGAGGTATCTTCCCTGTCCTCCAGATCCCGGGAGGTTGGCCCCAGGAGCAGATTGCCGTCCACGGTGGGTGTGATCAGGATGCCCTTTCCCTTTTCCGTGGGCGTGCGGAAGAGGGTGTGGGATGTCAGGCTGCCGCAGCCCTTGTCCAGGAGCAGATATTCTCCCCGGCGGGGATGGATTCGGAAGGAAAAGTCTCCTGCCATCCGGGCAATCTCGTCTGCGTGTACACCTGCGGCATTTACCACATAGCGGGCCTGAATTTGCGACGGCTGCCCCGGAACGGCCTTTCCTGTGGAAGAGATCTCAAAAAAGCCATCCCTCTGCGCTATGGCCCCAACCCTGAAGCCGGTGAGAAGCACGGCGCCATTGTCCATGGCATTGCCTATGGCTGCAATGGTCAGTTCATAAGGGCAGATGATGGCAGCGGTTGGAGCGTGGAGGGCACAGGTGACTTTTGCGGAAAGTTCCGGCTCCAAAAGTATGGCTTCCTCTCCCTCCAGGATACGCAGTCCCTTTACCCCGTTTTTGATTCCACGGGCGTAGAGCTTCCCGATGACGTCCCTGTCCCGGGGAGTGAAGCCTGTTACCAGAGAGCCGTTCCGGGCATAGGGCACACCCAGTTCCCGGGCCAGGGATTCCATTTTTTCCGAGCCACGAACATTCAGCCTGGCCTTCAGAGTGCCGGACTGAGCGTCATATCCTGCGTGGACAATGCCGGAATTGGCCCGGCTTGCTCCCAGGGCCACATCGTTTCCCTGTTCCAGGATACAGATTTTGAGACGGTATGCAGCCAGTTCCCGGGCCAGCATGCCGCCGGTGACTCCTGCGCCTATTATTCCAATATCGTACATATTCAAACCTTTCATTGTGCTGAGGTTTCAGGTGCCTGATCAGGAACCTGTTCGGGAGAAGGGGAATCTGCCAGAGCCCGGGTCCGGCGGGCCAGATCGGCGATGGTCACTCCGTCGATTACCCGGCTGACCGCATCATAAAGGTCCTTCCAGACTTCGCGGGTGACGCAGGCATCCCGGCGTCCGCATTCCCCGGAACTGTCTTCCAGGCAGGATACAGGCGCCAGGGAACCTTCCGTCAGGCGCAGAATCATGCCAACGGTGTACTCCTCCGGCGGCCTGGACAGCCGGTAGCCGCCCTGGGCTCCACGGGAGCTTTTTACATATCCCGCCTTGTTCAGCATGGAGATGATCTGTTCCAGATATTTTTCGGAGATGCCCTGTCTGGCGGCAATGTCCTTTACCTTAATGCACTGGCCTGTATTGTGCAGTGCCAGGTCAAGCATAACTCTTGTGGCATACCTGCCTTTTGTGGATATTTTCATGGAAACCGCCCTTTCCTACTATATGGATGGGAATATTGTGAATTTATCTTACTACCGGAAGAGGCTTCTGTCAAGATTTTATGTGCTCGGGCCGCGATAGATACACAGGGCATTGTCCAGGGTCAGGGTGTCCATCCATTCCCTTCCGCCGGAACCTTTGCGGAAGAGCTGCAGATTGCCTATGCCTGCAGATCCTGCCAGAAGGGGGATTCTGGACCTTTTTCCCTCGGGGGATTCGTACTGCAGGGCCAGCATTTCCGCTTTTGTGCAGCTGCCGGAGATTTTTACCACGGCGGATTTATCCTGCGCAAGGATATGCCAGACAAAGCGTTTTCCGGTCTCTTTTGTCTCCCATCTGCATCGGGTGAATTCGAAATCCTCCCCCATGTAGGTCAGCTGCAGCATCAGCTTTTTCCGCAGGGGAAATCCCAGAAATCTGGGGCTGAAAGCGCTCACTGCCAGAGCGGAATGCCGCAGCTCCTGCCCGGCGCGCTGACTGGCCAGTTTCCCGCAGGCAAACTGGAACCAGGGTCTGTTGAAGCTGCGGCCCCAGTGCTTGTCCGCATAGCCGTAACTGGTTTCAGGGAGCACCTCATAGGGTACGCCGTCCAGAGACACTGTGCCCTGGAAAAAGCTGCGGATTCCCTCCCCGTGCCAGTAGCTGTCCTGGGTCAGCAGACTTCGGAGGAGTCCCTTACACCGCTTTTCTGTGTGGCATGTAACGGATTTCCGTATTTCCAGATTCCATTCCATCAAGCCGCTGTCCGACATATAGGAACGGCATCTTGCTTCCCCGGGGGTCACCTCCACAAGGCCGGTAAGTTTATCCTCGCTGTAGAGGCAGTCGCCTGACTGATAATGTCCGTCCGGACTGCCGTTCAGCTGCATGACCAGAGGACTTCCCGTGGCCTGGAGGGCGGAAATGGGGTAAAAGGCATGAAGCTGCCTGCTGCCGTTTCCCTGGGCATCGGGGAAAACGCCGGCCTTTACCATTACATAGGAAGGCTTCCTGCCCTGTTTTCTGTTACGGGGATGCTGCCCCAGAACCGGCCTGTTTTCTCCCAGGGCCGGGTTTATGATAAAAAATTCTATGAAAAAAGAACGGATTTCCCCTGTTTCCGGCTGTGTCCCGGAAAAGGAATGCCACCAGCGCATATAGCCTTTTTTGGCCAGGGAACCCCGCAGCATATATGAATTTCTTGCCAGATCGGATTGATTCATGCAATTATCCCGCTTTTCTTTTGAAGCTTAAACTGTAGATTCACAACTCCATATTTGGTAGGAAATACCGTTATTATAATACCATGTGCGCAGAAAATCAAGCGTCTGCGGAGCAGACATTTGATTTTCAAGCCATGGGACCCGGTATAATGCATCGCAACGCGATGTGAAGACAGCGTCAGCTGGCTGGAATTCTGCGTCAGCAGAATCATTATACCATGTGCGCAGAAAATCAAGCGTCTGCGGAGCAGACATTTGATTTTCAAGCCATAGGACCCGGGAGCAGGGGTTTTGGCATAATTTACAAAGGTTGTTTTTAAAAATTATTGAAAATGACAATTTACAAAATCAGGAAGATAGTGTATGATTCCGAATTGGAAAAAAGAATAAATCGGAGTGATTTCCGAGGAAAGGTAGACAGGGTGGCTTTTATGCAGCAGGTATTTGTGAAGTTTAGTAATGCGGACCAGGTAAGAAATTTTGTAAATGCAGTAAGCACAGTGGAAGCGAAATTCGAACTCGGCTCAGGCAGGCGTGTCGTGGATGCCAAGTCCATTTTAGGCGTTTTTGCGTTGGATTTGGCGCGGCCCCAAAGACTGGTATGTGATTCTGACGATTCAGCTATGCTGGACAAAATCAGCCCTTATCTGCTCCAGGAAAAAGTGTGCTGAATCCTGACGGCCCTTTTGCAATGCCTGCAGAAGGGCTGTCTTTTTTTCATTATAATTACAGGAGGGAAACGGATATGAAACAGGAAAAGAAAGATGAAGTATTTCAGCAGCGTCTGAAAGAGCGGCATGACGAGCTGCGCTGGCTCTATATGGAACTGTATGGAAACGATTCCATGTTTGCCGAACTGTTTGAAAACATGAGAAATTATTATCTGGAGCGGAAGGATGAACTGAAAAGTCTGGACCGGGACAGGGAGGCGGACCCGGGATGGTACAGACGCAACGATATGCTTGGGATGATGCTGTATATTGATAATTTTGCCGGAAACATGAAGGGCGTCCGGGAAAGGCTGGACTATCTGGAAAAGTGCAATGTGAATTATATTCACCTCATGCCGTTTCTGGAGACACCTGAGGGACGCTCCGACGGCGGATATGCGGTGTCGGATTTCCGGAAAGTGCAGGAGAAGCTGGGGAGCATGGAGGATCTGGAGAATCTGACGGCGGCCTGCCACGGCAGGGGCATCAATGTATGCATGGATTTTGTGATGAACCATACCTCGGAAGATCATGAGTGGGCCAGGCGGGCCAGACAGGGTGAGGGAGAATACATGAGCCGGTACTTTTTCTTTGAAAATGCCTACCTGCCCTCCCTGTATGAGAAGACGGTTCCCCAGGTATTTCCAACCACTGCCCCTGGCAATTTCACCTGGCTGCCGGATGCCGGACACTTTGTGATGACCAGCTTTTATCCCTATCAGTGGGATCTGAATTATAAAAATCCCCGGGTCTTCAATGAGATGATGTATAATTTCCTCTATCTGGCCAACCGGGGAATCGATATCATCCGCATCGACGCTGTGCCTTATATATGGAAGGAACTGAATACCCAGTGCCGGAATCTGCCCCAGGTACATACCATTGTGCGCATGATGCGGATTCTGACGGAGATCGTCTGCCCGGGCGTTCTTCTGCTGGGAGAGGTTGTGATGGAGCCGGAGAAGGTTGTGCCTTATTTTGGCACGGTGGAAAAGCCGGAGTGCCACATGCTGTACAATGTGACCACAATGGCCACCACCTGGCATACCGTAGCTACAAGGGATGTAAAACTGTTAAAAAAGCAGCTTGATATCGTCAATTCTCTGCCCAGGGACTATGTGTTCCTGAATTACCTGCGCTGTCATGATGACATCGGCTGGGGGTTGGATTTTGCCTCCCTGGCAGCGGACGGCATGGAGGAACGCGCCCACAAAAAATATTTAAACGACTATTTCCAGGGCTATGCAGGGGCAGGCAACAGCCGCGGGGAGCTCTATAATGCGGACCCCGTTACCGGGGATGCCAGATTCTGCGGAACCACGGCTTCCATGTGCGGCATTGAAAAAGCGGCTGCGGAGCAGGACCCCCAGGCCATGGAGAGGGCTATCCGCCTGGATGTGATGCTTCACGCCTACATGTTTATGCAGTCCGGCATTCCCGTACTGTACAGCGGGGATGAGATCGGACAGCTGAATGATTACGGATACAGGGAGGATCCCCTGAAAGCGGCGGATTCCAGATATATCCACAGAGGCGCCATGAACTGGGAGCTTGCGGAGCGGAGCGCGGACAAAGATACCCCGGAGGGGAAAATTTCCGGATGGCTGGGACGGCTGGAGCAGATCAGGAAGCGGGAGAAGGCATTTGTGTCCGGGGCGGATACCTGGACAGTGGATGCCTGGGACCCTTCCGTGCTGTGTATCGGAAGGTATTTTGAGGGGGAGAAAATACTGGGGCTGTTCAATTTCAGCGAAAGTGACAGAACTGCCTGGATCAATGAGACAGACGGGGAGTATGTGGACCTGATTTCAGGGGAGGAACGTATGGCAGGCGCTGTGGATATCCCGGCCTACGGATTTTTCTATCTGAAGAAAAAAAGCTGAAGAAAAGGCACACTGTCCGTTTTTCGATGTTGCGGTATTTCCGTCGTCCGTGGTATAATATTGTTAAGACCCTGCTGCCAGGGGCGTTTTCGCCGGGACGGCATTCGGGGAAATTGTGCAGGGGGAGGTGAGAGTCATGATTGATATTGCGTTTTATGCACTGGCTGCAGTGGCAATTATCGGAGCCATCATCAAGATCGTAAAGTCCAAAAAAGACAATGGCGAGGGAAAGTAAGAACAGGAATAATTCAGGGACTGGGATTGTAAAAAATGGAAGATAAACTGCAAATGAACTGGTCGGCGCGGTCCATAGGCGCCATATTTTTGGGAAATATACTATATGCACTGACATTGAAGCTGTTTTTGATTCCGGCGAATCTGGCCAGCGGAGGCGCCACGGGAATCGCGCTGGCCATATACAATATCACAGGTCTGCCGGTTTCGGGGGTTCTGCTTGCGGTGAACGTGGGGATGCTGATTCTGGGCCTGTTTCTGTTGGGAAAGGCCTTTGTGGTGACCACCCTGCTGAGCACCTTTCTGATGCCCGGAGCTCTGGAGGTAATGGACAGGGTTCTTGGCGAATTTATTCTGACGCAGGATCTGCTGCTGTGCACCCTGTTTGCAGGGCTGGGTGTGGGGATTTCCCTGGGGATCGTGATCCGCACCGGCGCTTCCACCGGAGGGATGGACATTCCTCCGCTGATCCTGTTCAAGTATTTCCGGATTCCGGTGTCGGTGAGCCTCTATGCCTTTGACGTGACCATACTGTTGGTACAGGCGCCGCTGCACAGCGCGGAAAATATTTTATACAGCA
Organism: uncultured Lachnospiraceae bacterium; assembly: GCA_947367855.1. Taxonomy (GTDB): domain Bacteria; phylum Bacillota; class Clostridia; order Lachnospirales; family Lachnospiraceae; genus Acetatifactor. The sequence continues at coordinate 23,459 of CANBFE010000029.1, forward strand.
TTCTCTTTGTGATGGTATCTTCCATTGCCCTGGACAAAATGCTGATGATCGGCACTACCCAGACAGAGGTGAAGATCATCAGCAACCAGTCCGAAGCCATACGGGAGGCCATTCTCAGGCAGCTTGACCGGGGAGTGACGCTTCTGGAGGCGGAAGGGGGCTATCTTCATGACAGAACCCAGGTGATCTTCAGCGTGATCTCCAACAGGGAACTGTTCAAACTGGAAAAGCTTGTGCATGGCATCGATCCCAACAGTTTTATGGTGATCACCAGGGTCAGCGAGGTAAAGGGAAGGGGATTTTCCCTGGATAAGCATGCTCTTTAAATAAGGGACTGAAAAGGCGCTCAGGCGCCTTTTTTCGTTAAAGTAAATATTCTCTAAAGATTTGTTAAAGATATGAAAAAACATATTGAGACGGCATAATTTTTTTGATATAGTCATATTCGGAGTCCGGAGGGAATCCGGGGATGACAGAAGAGATATGACAGGAGGAAATCGTGGGTAAACTGTTTAAAAAATTGAAAAAACTGATTCCGGAATACGGCGTGATGCCCCTGCTCATTGCCGTGACCCTGAATTTTTCGGTGTACGGCGGGGCAAGGGTGATTGCGGGAAACTGGAAGCACCATAATATACAGGGAGAGCTGGACGGAATGATTCCTTTTCTTCCATTTACCGTGGTGATCTATCTGGGATGCTACCTTTTCTGGATCGTCAATTATATTCTGATCGCAAGAAGGGGAAAGCGGGAGGTCTGCCAGTTTTTTTCCGCGGACTTTCTCTCCCGCCTGATCTGTTTTGCCATTTACCTGCTCTATCCCACCACCAATGTGCGGCCCGCGGTGGAGCCGGAAGGTATCTGGAACCAGCTGATGATTTTCCTGTATACCATTGATGCGGCGGATAATCTGTTTCCGTCCATCCACTGCCTGGTGAGCTGGTTCTGCTTTGCGGGGCTGCGGGGGGAAAGCCGGATTCCCCGCTGGTATAAGGCTGCATCCTGTGTGATGGCGGTGATGGTCTGTATCTCCACCCTGACCACAAAGCAGCATGTGATTGTGGACGTGGCGGGGGGCGTGGCCCTGGCTGAGCTATGCCTGTGGATCGGGAAGCGGCCCAAAGTGTGGAAAACCTATGAGAAACTCCTGGATGAGATTGACGGAAAACTTCTTCTGGAAGGGGGAGGCGCCTAGTGCATTCGAAAAAGAAGATAATAGGCAATGGTATTTTCCTGATGGCGGTTTTTGCGCTTACCATGCACGGGGTATTTCACGGGGAGGACCTGGGGGCCATGATGGATGCCATCCGTGAGGTGAATGCAGGAATGCTGATTCCCGGGGTGGCGTTGGTCTTGTTTTTCATCTGGGGGGAGTCCATCATCCTGTGGTATATGATGACTTCCTTCGGCATCCGGCTGAAAAAGCGGATCTGCTTTCTGTTTTCCTCCGTGGGCTTTTTCTTCAGCTGTATCACTCCTTCCGCCAGCGGCGGCCAGCCCATGCAGATTTATTACATGAAAAAGGAAAAGATACCCATTCCGGTGGCCACCGTGATTTTGATGATCGTGACCATTACATATAAACTGGTATTGGTTGTGATCGGAGCAGGGGTACTCCTGTTTGGCGGGGGTTTTAAAGACCGGTATCTTGGAGAAATACTGCCGGTATTTTATCTGGGGGTGCTGTTGAACGTATTCTGCGTTACCTTTATGACGGTCCTGGTATTTCATCCGGTTCTGGCGGAACGCATTCTTACCTGGGGGATGAGATGCCTGGAAAAAATGCGGTTTCTGAGGCATAAGGAAGAGAGGGGCAGGAAGCTCCAAAAGGCCATGGAGGTATACAGGGAGACTGCGGCGTATCTTGAGAAGCACAGGAAAGTGCTCCTGTGGGTAATACTCATCACATTTGTGCAGCGTTTTGCCCTGTTTGGGGTGACCTGGATCGTGTATCTGGCGTTTGGACTGTCAGGCGCCAATGCGTGGGATGTGGTGATGCTGCAGGCGGTGATCTCGGTTTCGGTGGATATGCTTCCCCTTCCGGGGGGAATGGGCATCAGTGAAGCTTTGTTTCTGCGGATTTTCCCCGGGATTTTCCAGGGGATGCTGCTGCCCGGCATGGTGGTTTCCAGAGGGCTTGGGTATTATAGCCAGCTGCTGATCAGCGCTGTTTTCACCATTGTGGCCCAATTTTACTATTCCCTGCGGCGAAAATAGTAGTTTTAGGGGAAAAGTGCACGGTTTTTGTGGACAATTATTTTCCGGTGGTATACAATGGATAGGAAACATACACTTTTTGCGGGAGACCGGGACAGTGTTCTGTTCCGGACTGTATGCAGGCGGTGAAAATACCGGGAATAAAGAGTGCGAATGCCGTGTAGATTAAAAGAAGGGGATAGGAATAAGACGAGGAGGAGTTCATGTGATAGGATTTTATGATTATACTGTGATACTGACCTATATCAGCTTTATATCAGCTGTGGCAGGTATTTTTTCCGCATCTACCATGCAGCTGCGCTGGGCAATTTTCTTTCTGGCTTTTTCCGGACTCTGCGATATGTTTGACGGCAAGATCGCAAGAACGAAAAAGAATCGCACTGAGGATGAACAGGCATTTGGAATTCAGATAGATTCTCTGTGTGATATCGTCTGCTTCGGTGTACTTCCCATTGTCATCTGTTATAAACTGGGTATGGACCATATCTACAGCATGGCCATCCTGGCGCTCTACGGACTGGCCGGGCTTATACGTCTGGGGTATTTTAATGTGATGGAGGCCAAGCGGCAGGCGGAAGAAGGGGGGGCGCGTAAATATTATCAGGGACTGCCCATCACTTCAATGGCCATAGCGCTGCCCATTCTGTTTCTGGTTTCCCCATTGTTTCCCAGTCACATTGCCTTTATCGTAGTGCTGCATATTGCGGTGGCCCTGGTGGGTTTTCTGTTCATCTTTGACTTTAAGGTAAGGAAGCCTTCCGTGAAACAGGTGTTTGTGATTGTGGCGGTGGTGGCCGCCGCTGTGGCAGTGATCGTTTTTGCCTGGCGGGGATGGTGGAGCCTGGTGAATACCAGGGGATAGTTCCGGAAAGGCACAGTCCGCTGAATGTTACTGTTGTTTTGGAAAAAGAAAAGGGGAGAAATCGTATGCACTTAATTGCTGACAGAAAAGGAAATGTTACGGAGGAGAATTCTCTGCAGGAATGCCTGTTGGAGAGACTGTACGGACACGCGGTGGGGAGGGTTTTGCTCAAACCCCTGGTTTCCCCGCTTTTTTCCAGGATTAGCGCAGCATTCCTGGATTCCGGGGTTTCCAGGTTTATGATCCGGCCGTTTATCCGCAGCCATGCCATTGATATGTGGGAATACCGGCCAAAAAATTATGCTTCCTTCAATGACTTTTTTACCAGAAGGCTGGTAAAAGGGGCGCGGAAGGTGGAGAAGGCGGCGGAAGTTCTGGTGAGTCCCTGTGACAGTCGGCTCAGCGTCTGTAAAATTACGGAGGACTGTACTTTCCGGGTGAAGCAGACGCACTATACAGTGGAAAGTCTTCTGAAGGACAAAAAGCTGGCAGGGGAATTTGCAGGGGGCTATGTGTGGATGTTCCGGCTGTGCCCGGAGGATTATCATCGTTATATATATGCTGACGGAGGCACTATACGGAAATTCGTCAGGGTGATGGGAGTGCTGCACACGGTAAATCCCGTGGCCAATGACTATTTTCCCGTGTACAGTGAAAATGCCAGGGAATACTGCATTCTGGAGTCTGAGGGATTCGGACGCATGATTCAGATGGAAGTCGGGGCAATGATGGTGAGCCGGATTATAAATCATCCGAGAGGAAGTGTTGTGCGCAGAGGATGGGAGAAGGGCAGATTTGCCTTCGGCGGTTCCACTGTGATACTGATCACCCGGAAGGGAGCGGCAGAACCCGACGGGGACATTCTGAAAAATTCCGTTCAGGGCATGGAGACCAGAGTTCGTCTGGGAGAACGTGTAGGAGCCAGGGAGTAAGTTTTTCCGCCACTATCTTCGGTAGTGGCGGATTTTTTGTGTGTGCTATTCCGCAGATGCGGTACCGGACGTTCACGGCGCCGGTCCTGTGGAGTTTCTGACAATCAGTGTGGCCCGCAGAAGGATGGAGCCGATGGCCACCCTGTTTAACAGACAGGACAGGGCGTAAAAGCCGCATTTTCCGATGGCGGTGCGGTCCTGGCGTATGGTGGTCAGGGGAGGCAGGGTATGTGCGGTCATGGGGAGGTCGTCAAATCCCACAATGCTCACATCCTCCGGAATGCGGATTCCCCTGTCGTCACATTCCGTGATGGCAGAGATGGCGCGGATATCATGGGAGAAGAGAATGGCAGTGACGCCCTCCTCCACCAGCCTGGGGATATATTTTCTGGTGGAATCATTCACATAGTAACCCAGGCCGATGTAATTTTCATTGATTTCCAGACCGTATTTCTCCATGGCATTGATATAGGCATTGTATCTGGCTTTCAGAACGTAAGATTCCAGAGGGCCGGAGATAAGGCCTATTTTTTTATGGCCCAGGGCGGTGAGATGCTTTACCGCCAGTTCGAAGCCCTCCTGGCTGTCGCAGCCAACGGAAGCCAGGTAAGGATTTCCCTTGATATAATTGTCATACAGCACGGCGGGGATTCTGGAGGTGCGAAACTCGCTCATCCAGGGATCCAGAAGAGTGAGGCCCAGAATGAAGGAGGCCTGGTAACCGTGCTCCATCATGAATACGCTGTAGGGAATCCCCCGTTGGAATTCCATATTGATGGGAACGATATCCACTGTCCATCCGTCGGGCTCTGCCATCTGCTTGAAGCCCAGGATAATGTCGTGGCCGAACTGGTTTGGCGTCTGGAACTCCATGTTTTCCACCAGAATGCAGAGGGCCTTCCGCTCCCTTTGCTGGCGTCTGTTGACATAGCCAAGCTCCACTGCGGTTTCCAGAATTTTCTTCCGCATCTCCTCGCTGACGTCCCTGGCGTTGTTCAAACCTTTGGAAACCGTGCTTTTGGATATTCCAAGCCTTGCGGCGATGTCGTTAATGGTTGCCATAAGCGGGACCTCCTCAAAAATTTTGTGAAAAATAACAACAATTTTATATTCTGCTACAAGGATTATAGCAAGAAGCAGAAGAAAATACAAGTCTGTCATCGAAACTTGAAAGAAGAAAAATTGCGAAAAAACAATGAAATTATGAATAAAATAAAATGGAATTAAAAATAACAGAGCAGAAAAGACAGTAAAATAAAGAAAAATACAAAGGGAATATACTGTCAGGTCATGCGGGCAGCCAATTCCGATAAACGAAACCTGGAAATAAAAGTTTCGTCTATTTGTTTCGCTATTGTTTTCGAAAACGGATGCAATTTGCATAAATATGGGGCAAAAAGTCAGTAATTATCAATAATTGTGCACAAATTGAGGGTTGACGCAATTCTAAAAATATGATATTTTTTTGCTAACGAAATTGAAAGAAACAATAAAAAATTTCTAAAGGAGGATTTCTACATGAAAAAGAAAAAGTTTTGTGCATTAATGCTGACAGCGGCTATGGCGGCTACGCTTCTGGCCGGATGCGGCAATGACGGCGCTTCTCAGGGAAGCTCTTCTCAGGGAAGCTCTTCTCAGGGAAGCTCTTCCCAGGGAGATTCTTCCCAGGAAGGCAGCTCCCAGAGTGAGGCATCCCAGGGAGACGAAAGCACGTCAGGGGGGGCAGCTTCCGGTGAGACACAGGACATCGCCCTGAAAGTATGGTGCCCTCAGAACCAGATTGACACAGGCACCATGAGCCAGATGCAGGAAGCTTTCGCTGCCGCGCATCCGGAGTACAACATCACCTGGACCACCGAGGTGGTAGGCGAGGACAAGTGTCAGGATGAGGTGCTGAAGGATGTAGGCAATGCCGCAGACGTATTCCTGTTTTCCAATGACCAGCTTCCGCAGCTGGTAGAGGCAGGCGCTATCGCACAGCTGGGCGGCGACACCGAGGCCATGGTGAGAAACGACATGGCGGATTCCGTTAAGGATACCGTAATGATCGACGATAAGGTTTACGGGATTCCTTTCACCCACAATACCTTCTTTATGTATTATGACAAGACGATCCTGGATGAGTCCGATATTACATCCCTGGAGAAGATTATGGCAAAAGAGACAGCCGACGATGTGTATAACTATTACTTCGAGTCAGCAGGCGGCTGGAAGCTGGGCTGCTACTATTACGGAGCAGGCTGCAGCATCTTCGGACCTGACGGAAGCGACCTTTCCGCAGGTGTGGACTGGAATAGTGAAACAGGTCTGGCAGTTACAAACTACCTTATCGACCTGATCAACAATCCCAAATGTGCTTTTGACGGCGAGATTACCGTAAGCGAACTGATTGAGAGCCACAGGCTTGGGGCATGGTTCGACGGAAGCTGGAACTATCAGCTCTACAAGGATGCGTTGGGCGATGACCTGGGAATGGCTGTTATTCCTACCTTTAATCCCGACGGCACGGACTATCAGCTGTTAGGCTTCTACGGCTCCAAGGCAATCGGCGTAAACGCACAGTCCAAGAATATGGCGGCGGCAGTTCAGTTTGCGGCATTTATCGGAAACGAAGAGAACCAGATCCTGCGCTACGAGCTGTCTCAGCAGGTTCCCGCCAACAAGGCAGCAGGAGCCAGTGAGAAAGTTCTGGCTGACCCTCTGGCAACCGTGCTTATCAACGAGTCCAATACAGCCAGTGTGGCACAGCCCGTCAACAGCACCTTCAGCGCAAGGTACTGGTCTTATGCAGGCGCAATCCCCACCGAGATCAGAAGCGGTGAGATCACAAAGGAAAACGCACAGGAGAAACTGGACGCATTCGTTGCGGCTATGACAGCTGAATAAAATCCGGCCTGACCTGAATAACCTGATACATACAGGGGAGTGGCGGGATACCTGATCCCAACCCTCCACAGCATCGGTAATGGGACAGGGTATTCCCTGCCCTCCCCTTTATGTTCCATAATTGTTCCCAAATTCAAACCAATCGAAATCAGTCCATATTTTTAAAACATATCAAAGCAGCAGCAGCCCATCCGGTACCCTCCATAGGATGCAGCGACACAAGTCCCTGTGGCCTGGAAGCGTGTGCCCGGATGCGGATATGGGAGGGGTGGCTGCGTAACTATAATTAGGAGGTTTCCGATGGGACTTTTTAAAAAAGCATCGCTGAAATATGACAGACCCAGGGATGAGGCCATATCTCAGGTATTTAAAAAAGGCGATACCATGACCAGGCTGTCATTCCTCGTTTTCGGACTTGGCAATATTGTGAATAAACAGATCGTCAGGGGTCTGATCTTCCTGGCGTTGGAAATTCTGTATCTGATTTACATGGCTCTCTTTGGCATTGGGTTCCTTGGCGATTTTATTACCCTGGGCACCGTGGAACAGGGGCAGGTGTACAATGAGGCTCTGGGAATTTACGAATATTCCCTGGGGGATAATTCCATGCTCTGTCTGCTCTACGGCGTAATTACTTTGGTGCTGACTGCAGCTGTCATCTTTCTGGCCTGCATGTCCGGAAAGAGCGCATACTGCACTCAGGTTCGCAAGGAAAAGGGACAGCATATCCCCGGCTTTAAGGATGATATCAGATCCCTGTTTGAAGAGAATCTGCATGCATTCCTGCTGTCTCTGCCCATTATAGGAATTCTTGTCTTTACCATAGTGCCGCTGGTATTTATGATTCTGATTGCATTTACCAGCTATGACCACGAGCATCAGCCTCCCGGAGCCCTGTTTTCCTGGGTAGGACTGGCTAACTTCAAGTCCCTTATCGCTTCCAGCAGCTCCCTGGCCACCACCTTCTGGCCGGTACTGGGATGGACGCTGATCTGGGCGGTATCGGCTACGGTAACCTGTTACATCCTGGGACTGCTGTTGGCGCTTCTGATCAACCGCAAGGGCACCAAGGGCAAGGGATTCTGGAGATTTATGTTTGTGCTGTCCGTGGCTGTGCCTCAGTTCGTTACCCTGCTGACCATGAGGACCATCTTCAATGCCAACGGACCGGTGAATGTACTGCTGAGAGGTTTCGGACTCATCGGGGCAACGGAATCCATTCCTTTTTTCACGGATCCTTTGCTGGCGAAGATCACTATCATCTGCATCAATATCTGGATCGGCGTGCCCTTTACCATGCTGTCCACCACGGGTATCCTGCAGAATATTCCGGCGGATCTGTATGAAGCGGCGAAGATTGACGGAGCAAGCGCGCCCGTTATTTTCCGGAAGATTACACTTCCCTACATGCTGTTCGTGATGACGCCCAACCTGATCACTTCCTTTACGGGAAATATCAACAACTTCAACGTGATTTTCCTGTTGTCGGGCGGCGGACCGGACTCCCTGGAATACTACTACGCGGGTAAGACGGACCTGTTGGTAACCTGGCTGTACAAACTGACCATTACTCAGAAGGACTACAACCTGGGTGCGGTTATCGGTATCCTGGTGTTTATTATCCTTGCAACTCTGTCACTGTTAACCTACCACCGTACAGGTGCTTATAAAGATGAGGGGGCGTTCCAATAATGAAAGCAAAGAGAATGATAACCAATGCGGCCTGCTATGTCTTGCTGACAATCCTGAACATTATCTGGGTATTGCCTATCCTGTTTGTGGTTCTGACCTCTTTCCGTGAGGAGGGCGGTTCCTATAAGACCTATATCTGGCCCAAGGGATTTACCCTGAATAACTATAAGGAACTGATCATGGGTATCAACAGCAAAATCACAGGAGGTACGAATATTGATTTTACCAGGTGGTTTTTGAATACTCTGGTGATCGCCATTTTCAGCACCCTGCTGTCCGCATTTTTTGTACTGTGTGTGTCGTATGTAATGAGCCGTCTGCGCTTTAAGATGCGTAAGAATTTTATGAACATTGCCATGATACTGGGAATGTTCCCGGGCTTCATGTCCATGATCGCCGTGTACTACATCCTGAAGGGCCTGGGACTGTTGGAGACAGGTACCCTGAAGCAGCTTTCCCTGGTGCTGGTCTACTCGGGAGGAGCGGGTCTGGGCTTTTATATGGCAAAGGGATTCTTTGACACCATATCCAGATCCATTGATGAGGCAGCCTATATTGACGGCGCCACCAAGTGGGATACCTTCATCAAGATTACGATTCCGCTGTCCAAGCCGATTATTACCTATACGCTGCTGACCTCTTTCATGGGTCCCTGGGTGGACTACATTTTTGCAAAGGTTATCATGGGCAATGATACCAAGTATTACACCATTGCCATCGGCCTTTGGACCATGCTGGAAAAGGAATATGTGGATTACTACTATACCCAGTTCTATGCGGGCTGTGTGCTGATTTCCATTCCCATTGCCCTGGTGTTCCTGCTGTCCCAGAGATGTTATGTGGAAGGTGTTGCCGGAGCCGTGAAGGGTTGATGGTGTTTGGCTTGACAGTTATGTGTGAAATGATGTAAAATAATGACAGTGCTGCTGCAGTCTTTTCTTTGTATTGCAGCAGCATTTTTAGTAGGAGAGACAGAGCGTGAAAAATGGTATAGCTGAGAACATGGCTTTTTTCGTGAGCAGGGAATTTGAAGAGAAGTTCAGGTATGACGGAAAGGACCTGGGTGCAGAATGCACGGATGGAAAGACTGCATTCAGGGTGTGGAGTCCCCTGGCGGAGAGAATTGAACTGCGTCTGTACAAAAACGGAAATTCGAAAGATGCTTATCTGAAGAAGGAGATGGAGGCCGGGGAGAAGGGTGTCTGGAAACTGGAATTTCCGGAGAGCCTGCACGGAGTGTATTATGACTATCTTGTGCGCATAGAGGGAAAGGATACCCGCACTGCCGATCCTTACGCTGTGGGATGCAGCTGCAACGGACACAGAAGCATGGTTGTGGATCTGAGAAAGACGGATCCGCCGGGCTTCGAGAGGGACAGAGCCCCCCGGGCAGGAGAGGAGCGGATTATCTACGAGTTACATATCAAGGATTTCTCCTACGATGAAGAGAGCGGTGTGCCCGGGGAATATCGGGGCCGGTATAAGGCATTTACCGTGACAGGGACTGGAGGCGACTATCCCACCTGTGTGGAATACCTGAAAAAACTCGGTATCACCCATGTGCACCTTCTTCCGTTCTTTGACTATGGGTCTGTAGACGAATCCGGGGACCAGGGACAGTTTAACTGGGGATATGACCCGGTGAACTACAATGTGCCCGAAGGTTCCTATGCCACGGACGTCACCGACGGCACGGTGAGGATAAGGGAGTGCAAGGAGATGATCCAGGCCCTGCATGAAAACGGGATCCGTGTCATCATGGATGTGGTTTACAATCATACCCACCAGGCGGATTCCTGGTTCCAGAGGATGGTTCCGGACTATTATTACAGGTACAACCCGGACGGAAGCCTGGCCAACGGTTCTGCCTGCGGAAACGATATTGCGGCGGGACGGGCCATGGTGGACAATTATATCGCGGATTCCGTGATGTACTGGGCCAGGGAATATCATATGGACGGATTCCGCTTTGACCTTATGGGACTGCTCACCGTGGAACTGATGAACCGGATCCGTCGGGAGCTGGATGAGGAATTCGGTCCCGGGGAGAAGCTGCTGTACGGGGAACCCTGGAGCGCGGATGATTCTCCCATGGAGGAGGGAACAAAACCTGCCCAGAAGTGGAACGCCGGATACTTGAGCGAGGGCGTGGGAATTTTCAGCGATGATACCAGGGATGCGATCAAGGGAAGTGTTTTCCACGCGGGGGATCCCGGGTTTGTCAACGGGGGAGAAGGTCTGGAGACTGCCATTCTCCAGGCGGTGACGGGATGGAAGAACGGAGGGGCCTGCTTTATGCCAAAAAGCTGTGCCCAGATTATCAATTATGTCTCGGCGCATGACAATTACACCCTATGGGATAAGCTGGTATTGTCCATGCGGGGGGAAAAGGCGGATTTTGACCTGTGCTATGAGGATGTCCTGGCAGCCAACAAGCTTGCCGCATTCATTTATTTCACCTGTCAGGGAAATCTGTTTCTGCAGGCAGGGGAGGAATTCGCCCGGACCAAACTGGGAGAGGACAACAGCTATTGTTCCACGCCGGAACTGAATATGCTCAGATGGCACAGAGCAGTGGAATACAGAGAACTGGTGGAATACTACAGAGGCCTGATACAATTGAGAAAGCAGATGCCCGGACTGTGTGACAAGTCTCCTTCCGCAGCAGAGCGCATTCATGACGGCAGAGTCCACCGGAAGGGGGTCGTGTCATTCAGGGTGGACAACAGGGAGGCGGACCGTCCCTCTGTGTGGGAATCCCTGTTTGTGGTTTATAACGCGTCCTCCAGGGCATGTACCGTCAGCCTGCCGGAAACCTGCGCTTCCGCGCAGGAAGCGGACGTCTGGGAGGTTCTGGCAGACGGAAAGGAAACGGACTGCCGCAGGCAGGCGGAGATCACGGAGCGGGGAATCCGGGTAAATGCCCACAGCGGCATGCTGTTGGGCAGAAGGGTAAAGGAAATGACAGACTGTGCGTGAAAAACTCCCCGTGTCGGCAGACAAGAGATAAAGTAACCGGGGTAAACCCCTGAAAATAGAAAGCGAGCGTCCGTCAAGTCGGACAGGAGGTAAAGGTATGAAGAGAGCAAGCGGGATACTGCTTCCCATTGCCAGTCTGCCGTCAAAGTACGGCATTGGATGTTTTTCAAAAGAAGCATATGATTTTGTTGACAGGCTTAAGGAGGCAGGGCAGAGCTACTGGCAGATTCTTCCCCTGTCTCCCACAAGCTACGGGGACTCTCCCTATCAGTCATTTTCTTCCTTTGCGGGGAATCCCTATTTCATTGACCTGGAGGCGTTGATTCAGGAAGGGGTTCTGACAGAGGAGGAGTGCCGGGCATGTGATTTCGGTTCGAATCCCGGGAAGGTGGATTACGGTAAGCTTTATGAGGAGCGTTTTCCCCTGCTGCATCTGGCCTACGAGCGCAGCGATATCGCGCGGAATCCGGAGTTTGTGCGTTTTACCCAGGAGAATGCCGGATGGTTGGAGGATTACGCGCTGTTTATGGCCGTGAAGAAACGTTTCGACGGGGCTGCATGGGAAGAGTGGGCAGAGGATATCAGGAAGCGTTGGTCCAATGCCCTGGATTACTATAGAAGGGAATGCTATTTTGACATAGAATTTTATAAATATCTTCAGTTCCAGTTCCATGTACAGTGGAAAAAGCTGAAGGCCTATGCAAACGAAAACGGGATTTCCTTTATCGGGGATATTCCCATCTATGTGGCTTTTGACTCTGCAGACGCCTGGGCCCGGCCGGAAATGTTCCAGTTCGATGAGGAATTCAGGCCCACTGCAGTGGCAGGCTGTCCGCCGGACGCTTTCTCCGCAACAGGACAGCTGTGGGGCAATCCGCTCTATAAGTGGGATTACCACAGGCGGACAGGGTTTGAGTGGTGGTGCCGGAGACTGGAGCACTGCTTTAAGCTGTACGATGTGGTGCGGATTGACCACTTCCGGGGATTTGACGAATATTACAGCATACCCTATGGGGCGGAGACTGCCGTCGGCGGCCATTGGGAGAAAGGCCCCGGCATGGAGCTGTTCCGGGTGCTGCAGAGCAGGCTGGGAGACAGCGCCATCATTGCGGAGGATCTGGGCTTCCTCACGGATACTGTGGTGCAGCTGCTGAAAGACAGCGGATATCCCGGGATGAAGGTGTTGGAATTTGCGTTTGACCCCAGGGAAGAGACAGACTATCTGCCCCATAGTTATGACAGGAACTGTGTTGTATACACGGGCACACATGACAATGAGACACTGGTGCAGTGGTACAAGGGACTTGACGAGGAATCAAAAGCCTTCGCCACGGAATACATGAATAACGCGAATACGCCCGATGAGGAAAAATACTGGGATTTTGTGCGGCTTGCCATGATGAGTTCTGCAAATACCTGTATTACGCCGCTGCAGGATTTCCTGGGACTGGACAGGGAGGCAAGGATCAACAAGCCTTCCACCCTTGGGGGAAACTGGGAATGGCGGATGTCGGAAGATATGTTTTCGGAAGAGATGGTGAAGAAGATATACGGGCTTACGAAGATCAGCAGCAGGCTGCCTGAGACAGAACAGAAGCGGCTGAAGGAGGAGGACGAAAAGCGCAGGAAAGCGGCTCTGGAGGAGATGGAGAAGCTGGCCCGGAAGAAGGAACGGGAGGAGACTGCAGGGAAGAAGGGGAAGGCCCGGGGGGCGGCCCCGGAAAAAGCAGGGAAGCCTGCCGACAGCGCAGAAGACAGAAAATAATCAGCAGGGAAAAGACAGGAAAACTGGGGCATGGGAGGAAATCGGAATGAAATATGTATACGGAAAACAGGATTGGAAGACATTCGAAAGAGGGGAAGAAAACTGCTTTCTGATGACCAACGGTCTGGGGGGATTTTCTTCACTTACCATGATAGGCTCCTGCAGCCGGAATGATCATGCTGTTTTGATGTCATGTGTGCATTCCCCCAATCACCGCTACAATATGATTCACAGGCTGGAGGAAGTGCTTTCCGTTGGGGAACACAGTTTTCACATATCCAGTCAGGACGATGTGGATATCGCCTGCAGGGAGAAGGGGTATGTCTACCAGATCGGATTTACTTATGAGGATTATCCGCAGTGGACCTATCTGGCGGAGGGTGTGGAGGTGGTGCGCACCATTGCCATGATGCAGGGGGAGAACACGGTTGGAATCTCCTATGAGGTCAGGAACCGTTCCGGGCAGGAAGTGAAGCTGGAGGTCTATCCCCATCTGGAATTTGTGCCCAAAGGGCATCCTCTCTCAAAGGAACAGAAATTTGCCATAGACGGGGACAGGATTCTGTCCAATGGGCAGGCACTGCATTTCAGGACCAATGGAGAGTTCCGGGAGATGCCCCTCGTCTTCTGTGACGGTCTGCACTATGCCTATGACGTCTGCGACGGGAGACGGGAAACCGGCTCCACTGCGGTAAACCACGGCATTTCCTGCGGTATTGCGCCGGGTGAGACGCAGACCCTCTGGATGGTTTACGGCGTGGGGGCAGAGCTGCCGGATATGGAGGAGATTCTGGCGGATATGCGGCGGCACAGGGAGGCCCTGCGGGAGCAGGCGGGATTTCAGGACGAAACTGCAGCCGCCCTGGCCACAGCGGCCCATCAGTTTATCTCCTATCGTTCCTCAACGGCAAAGCAGACAATCCTGGCAGGTTTTCCCTTTTTTGAGGACTGGGGCCGGGATACCATGATTGCCATGATGGGCTGCTGCCTTGCCACCAGAAGATATGAGACCGCGGAGAGCATCCTGAAGACATTTATGGCTTATTGTAAGAAGGGGCTCATGCCGAATCTGTTTCCGGAGGGAAAGGAGGCTCCGGGGTACAATACTGTGGACGCCTCGCTGCTCTTTATTCTGGCAGTGTATGAATATTACAGGAAGACCGGGGATGCGGTCCTTGTAAAAAGCGCCTACCAGACCATGGCAGAGATCATTGACTGGTACCGGAAGGGAACGGAATATGGTATAAAAATGGACGACGACGGGCTTGTTATGGCAGGTCAGGACTATGACCAGGTGACATGGATGGATGTGCGGGTGGGGGAGATTCTGCCTACGCCCAGACACGGAAAGCCTGTGGAGATCAATGCCTACTGGTACAATGCCCTGTGCATAATGGAGAAATTCAGGGAGTTTTTCCCCGAGGACGAGAGGGATTACGGAGCCTTGGCCGAACAGGTGAAAAGCAGTTTCCGGGAGAAATTCTGGAATCGGGAAGCCGGATGCCTGAAGGATGTGATCTCGGGGACAAAGGCCGACAATCAGATCCGCTGCAATCAGATCTGGGCAGTGTCCCTGCCTTTCTCGGTGCTGGACCCGGAACAGGAGAAGCAGGTGGTTGAGGTTGTGTTCCGCAGGCTCTATACGCCCTACGGGCTCAGGACCCTGGATCCCGGGGATGAGGAATTCCGCGCCTTTTACGGCGGGCCCCAGCTGGACCGGGATCTGGCCTATCATCAGGGAACCGTATGGGTCTTCCCCCTGGGGGGATATTATCTGGCCTATCTGAAGGTAAACGGATATTCCGAGGAAGCCAGAAAACTTGTAGTCAGCCAGCTTTCCTATATCGGGGCTGCGCTGCGGGAGGGATGCGTGGGACAGCTGCCGGAGATCTATGACGGCGGGAACCCGGTGTCTTCCAAGGGATGCTTTGCGCAGGCCTGGAGCGTGGGAGAGATTCTGCGGGTATATGACGCCCTGCGTTCACAGGAAGGCGAATGACGGATTTCGGGAAATACGCAGTCTGAGAAGGAAATAATATGTATCGGAATTATATTTTTGATTTTTACGGAACTCTGGCGGATATCCGCACAGATGAGGAAATGCCGTATTTATGGCAGAAAATGAGTGAAATTTATTCAGCCCTGGGAGCCTCCTATCAGCCGGAAGAACTGAAGAGCGCTTTCCGGCTTCTGGAGAGGCGGGAGACGGAGCGGATCGGCACGCCGGAGGCGGAGCCTGATCTCACCAGGGTATTTGCCCTGCTGTATCAGGAAAAGAGGGTTGCCTGCGATGAGGCCAGGGCCAGGATGACCGCGGTTACCTTCCGGGCTTTGTCGCGGAAATTCCTGCGGACCTATGAGGGGGTGGAGGAGCTGCTGCAGGAACTCCGCAGGCGGGGAAAGGGAGTTTATCTGCTCTCCAATGCGCAGACGGACTTTACCAGGCCCGAGATCGAAATGCTGGGACTGACAGGCTATTTTGACGGGATCTTTATCTCGTCGGAGCAGGGCTGCAGGAAGCCCTCGCCTTTCTTTTTTGAAAGACTGATGAAGCGCTACGCACTCAGGCCGTCGGAGAGCATTATGATCGGAAACGATGAGAGGGCGGACATTGCCGGGGCCCGGCATGTGGGTATGGATGCTTTGTATATCCATACGGAGATTTCACCTGAGGAGTACGGCAGGGTGGAGGCAACCTACCGGGTGATGGATGGAGATTTCCGCAGAATACGTCATCTGGTGCTGAAGTGAGAAAAACAGGCATGAAAAGAGCCGGTTCAGTGAAGGGATTCACTGTCACCGGCTCTTTTTGCGGGAAGACCAGGGCAGACGGGTCAGATATCCCGCCTGGTCAGGACAACGCACCCCAACAGGGAGTATACCGAAGAAAACACCAGTCCCACCACGGCGCCTTTCCAGTCTGCCATTCCGGAATACCTGACAGGCCCATAGGAAAGATTTGCATACAGCGTGTAGTCACACCACTCAGTCATATGGAAGAGAGCGGTAAAGTTCAACAGCAGTGTCTGGCCCAGACCACTGCCCAGGACCAGTACCGCAGCCACTCCCATGGCGCTGCTCCGGGTCAGAAGGATAACCAGGATAAACAGCGCCGAAAAACCCATGGAGATAGTCCAGGTATGGACAAAGTAGAAAGCCAGGCTGTCCACTGCACTGTTTGGTACCAGTGTGCCGAAACATGTGTTTACCAGAAGGTTGTAGACAAGGAGCGCCGCAAGAAAAACAAAGTTCAGAATGCCTGCCGTCAGGAGCTTGCTTGCCACATATTTCCACCTGTCACGGTGCAGGGCCATGATATTTTTCATAAATCCGCTGCTGAAATCCAGACTGACGAACAGGGCGGCCAGAATTCCGGTAATGGTGGTGAAAACGCCCCCGTCTATGCCGCTGTCCCGAAACATCATCAGAAGATCATAGCTCTTCAGCGTTTCCACAGTGCTTTGCAGCGCAAGGCTCATCTCACCTGCGCCCAGTCCTTCCGGGTCTTGAAACCGCCATATCATCCAGTAGGCCAATATTGTCATGGCCAGCAGGAAGGCCAGGCAGATATAGAGGGATTTGGTCCTCTTCAAACGATATAAGTCCATGCGAAGCAGATTAAACATGGGATTTTGTCTCCTTTCTCTGTTCTGTGATCCCGGCGCCGTCCATGCGGGCCAGAAAATACTCTTCCAGATCCATGTGATGAAAACCTGAGGCGTAGACCTGTATCCGGTTTTCAATGAGATACCGGTTCATGGCCCCGCCCTCCTGCAGACCGTACAGATGCAGGGTGCTTCCGTCCTCCGCTTCCGCCCGGATATCAGGCCTGTATTCCTGGATCAGAGCCAGGGCGCGGCGGGGATCGTCCACCTGGATGAAGAAGTAGTCTTCACAGTTTCGCTCCAGTTCTTCCCGTTCCAGCTGCTCTACCAGGTTTCCGTTCTGGATGATTCCGTAATGGGTGGAAATCTTGCTCAGCTCCCCCAGGATGTGGGAACTGATGAGAAAGGTTTTGCCTTCTTCATTCAGTTTCAGAATCAGCTGTCGTATCTCACGGACGCCTTCCGGGTCCAGGCCGTTGATGGGTTCGTCCAGGATCAGCAGATCCGGATTGCCCAGCAGGGCCAGGGCTATGCCCAGACGCTGTTTCATTCCCATGGAAAAAGTCTTTGCCTTTTTGGGTTCGGCAGGGGACAGTCCGGTAAGGCTGAGCAGGTCGTCCACTTTCTTTTCGTCCGCCAGGCCGATGCATTTTGCTTTCACCATCATATTCTGCCGGGCAGTGAGATTGGGGTAAATACCGGCAGATTCGATGAGACAGCCGATTCGTCTGGCCGCAAGGGGACTGTGGGACGGTTTTCCGTACAGGCTGATCTCGCCTTCCGTGGGATGCGCCAGTCCGCAGAGCATTTTCAGGGTGGTGGATTTTCCTGCGCCGTTTCTTCCGATAAATCCGTAGATGGCGCCCTCCGGAACCTGCATATTCATATGATTCACGGCGGTTTTCTGCTTATATTTTTTGGTAAGGGCCCTGGTCTCCACAGCCAGGGGGATTCGGGTTTCCTTTGTCAGTTCCATTTGATTCTCCTTCCCGGGCCACGGTCCTGTATGCAGTCGGCTTCCGGACCCATCTGTAAGATAGTATAAAGGGAAAAGGTTTAAAAACTGCTCAGGAAAGTTTAAGAAAGTGTAAAGTTAAGTATTTATGATATATGGAAGAATTATGCAAACCGGATTAAATTTAAGTTGCAATATCCCCTTTTGTCGACTACAATATATGATTATAGGGTTCGCGCAGCGGTTCTTTTACGAAGAAGGATGAAAAGTGGGAAATAATATGAATACAAATCAGATTATTATCATTGCAGGCCTGGCGGTTGCGGCCATGATGTTCAGTGCGGTGCTTTATCTGCGGCAGCGCAGGCGGAGGGAACGCCCGGAAGAATACGACCTGATGGAAGGCCATGAGTTTGAGTACTACTGTGCAGAGCTTCTGGAAAAGTGTGGTTTTCTGGAGGTGGAAGTTACGAAGGGAAGCGGCGACTACGGCGTGGATGTACTGGCGGAAAAGGATGGCGTAACCTATGCCATACAGTGCAAATGCTACAACGGGCCCGTGGGAGTCAAGGCAGTGCAGGAAGCCTATGCAGGCAGGGATTATTATGACAGGATGGTGGGAGCGGTGCTTACAAACCAGTATTTCACCCAGCCTGCGGCGGAGGCTGCCAAAAAACTCAAGATACTCCTGTGGGACAGGGAGTATCTTGAGGATCTGGTGGAACAGTCCATGTCATGATCCCGTTTCCAGGAGGCGCTGCCGGAGGGAGAGGAAATCCGACGGTCCGCAGTCCAGATAGAAGGTGTGGAAGCGGCGGTCCGTGTATTCCGTGCCCCAGGTTTCCCGGGCCAGATCCTGCAGGGACAGGATCTCCAGATAACCCAGGTAATATTTCAGGTAGTTGCAGGGACTCTGCAGGATGTAATTGTAAACGGAGCGGGCGGACTCCAGGTCCCTGATGCCCAGGTTTTCCAACAGCCTGGCAATCTGGCTGAAAGAGGCGTTTTCATAATGGATCATGATGTCTATGAGGGAGTAAAGGCATAGCTGCAGACTGCGGTTGCGGGCTTCCAGGCAGGCTGTAAGGGCGGCTGTCTCCTGTCCGTTTTCCCTTAGGAGGTCGGCTGCGTAGCCATAGGAGAGGAATTCCACATACAGAGCCCAGCCTTCCTGGTATCCGCCGTACCAGAGCAGTTCCCTGGCGGGCCGTTCCTTTCGGGCCAAAACGGAGCGGTTGTGGTAGACAGTCTGGTACAGGTGGCCCGGATACCCCTCATGGGCCAGGGTGGTATACAACTCCAGGCCTTCCGGTGTTTTTTGGCGGTTGATGTAGATGCTGTTGGTGTCCGTATCATCCAGGGGAGCGGTGAGGTAAAAGGCCGGGGCGCAGTAGTCCTCCAGGTTTTGGGAAACCGCTTTTACGGCAATGGAGGTTGCGCTGCCCGGAAGGGAGGGAAAGTCCTCCTTTATTCTTTCCTGCAGATCCAACAGCATCTGGGATGCATTCTTGTAGGGAAAATCTTTTGTGGTGTCCAGAGTCAGGCTTCTGACAAGCTCCGGGTTATTTTCCGTAAGCTTTTTGATCTCTCCAAACTCCGCCGAAAAGCGGTTCTTGAGCATTTCCAGTATTTCCTCTACCGGACGGTAGGATCCGGTCTCCGATATCAGGAGCAGTTCATAATAAGCTTTTCCCTCCGGCAGGGATGCCAGTCCTGCAGGGACGACGGATTCATCTTCCAGGAGGAGAAGTCCGTCGCCCAGGGCAGAATAGGCGGGAAGAAGTACGGTTTTTAACAGTCTGTCGTTTTGTGACAGATAGAGCGAAGCCTCCTGGGCGGTTATGGTATTTTCCTGAAGCAGGCTGTCCAGACGCTCCCGGAAAGTGGTCTGCAGAAAGTGAGTGTCACTTTCCAATGCCTCTTTTGTGACAATTGTGTCACATTGACGGCGGACTTCCCTGAGAAACGGGGCGGGCATGATAAATCCGGCAGCAGCCTTTTCCTGCTCATACACAAGCAGGGATGCAAGGTACTCGTCGGTCTGATCCAACAGGGCCAGATAATCCTCCACATCCCGTCTGGTCCGGAAGGTATATTCGGCCAGAAGGATGGGGAGATTGGTCTGGGTGCCGGAAACCGGGGAGAGCGGCTCCCCGTAATAGGGATAGCTGCTCAGCGCAAGGGAATTTTCCAGAGACCGGACAAGCAGCTGCAGCAGGTTGGCATCATCCCTGGAGAGCTTTTCGCTATGTAAGGATTTCAGGGAGGACAGAAGGTTCTCGGTCTCTGCCTGTCCCCGGAGGGCGCGCCCGGCATCATAGCAGGAGAGGACGGGGCTGTAATCATGGATTCCGAAATTCTCCGGATTGGCCAGGGTGTAATGCATGCTGAGGGTATTGGACCGCATTTCTTCCAGGAACAGTTCCCCTGTAATATTGGTAAAACGCTTTTCGTCCCGGCGGTGGAAAAAAAGGAGAAAGACCATTCCGGAGAAGGCCAGCAGGAAACCAAGGCCAAAGAGCAGCTGGCGGAAGGAAATGGATGAATGCTTTTTCAAAGAATCACCTGAAATAATCAATATTGATACATTGTATGGGGGAGTCGGTCCTGTCATGCTTCCTTTGGGACATTTGCCGCAAAAACGCCCGGTTTTCTTGACTTTGCCCCTGTTTTTTTCTATACTGGTAAACAGAGGGGCAGAGAACATGCCGGGACAGGGAATGTCCGGACGGGAAGAGAGGTAATGCATGAGCGAAGGAATCAGGAAAACGATTCAGGAAGGCAGGGCGGTTCTGGGACTGGAGTTTGGCTCCACCCGTATCAAGGCGGTACTGGTGGATGAGAGCCATCAGCCTGTGGCGCAGGGATGCTGGGACTGGGAGAACAGTCTGGTGGATAATGTCTGGACCTATTCCCTGGAGGACATCTGGGAAGGGCTTAGGGGCTGCTATGCAAATCTGGCGGAAGATGTGCGGGCAAAATACGGGGTACCCCTGACGAAGCTTGCTGCTTTGGGATTTTCCGGCATGATGCATGGTTATATGCCTTTTGACGCAGAGGGGGAGCTGTTGGTGCCGTTCCGCACCTGGCGCAATACCATGACGGAGGAAGCCTGCAGGGAGCTGACTCCCCTGTTTCAGTTCAATATTCCCCAGAGATGGAGTATTGCCCATCTGTACCAGGCAATTTTAAACGGTGAAGAGCATGTGGGGAAAATAGCGTATCTGACTACACTGGCAGGATACATTCACTGGAAGCTTTCCGGAAACGGCCCTGAGGGCGGCGCCCGTGTGCTGGGAGTGGGGGAAGCCTCAGGTATGTTTCCCATTGATTCCGGGATCTGTGATTATGACCGGAAAATGGCAGAGAAGTTTGACAGCCTGGTGTCAGACCGGGGCTACGGATGGAAGCTGAGGGATATTCTGCCCAAAGTGCTGCGGGCCGGAGAGGAGGCGGGCTGCCTGAGTCCGGAGGGGGCGAGACTGTTGGACGGCAGCGGTAATCTGCAGCCGGGGATTCCCATGTGTCCTCCGGAGGGCGATGCGGGTACTGGCATGGTGGCCACTGACAGCGTAAGGGTGCGCACGGGAAATATTTCCGCGGGAACCTCTATCTTTTCCATGGTGGTCACGGAGAAGGCCCTTTCAAAGGTGCATGAGGAGATCGACATGGTTACCACGCCGGACGGAAGCCCGGTCGCCATGGTGCACTGCAATAACTGTACTTCGGATTTGAATGCCTGGGTGAGTCTGTTCGGGGAATTTGCCGGAAAACTGGGTGTGAATGTGGATAAGAATGAATTGTACGGCATGCTGTACAGGGAGGCACTGGCCGGGGATGCGGACTGCGGGGGCCTGATGGCGTACAATTATTATGCAGGAGAGCCTGTCACCGGGCTGAATGAGGGCAGACCCATGTTTGTCCGCACGCCGGATGCGAAATTTAACCTGGCAAACTTTATGAGGAGCCATTTGTACAGCTCCATGGCAGCGCTGAAAATCGGAAATGATATCTTAAGAAAGGAAGAGCAGGTAAGGGTGGACTCCCTTACAGGGCACGGCGGGCTTTTTAAGACGCCTGTGGTGGGTCAGCGGCTTATGGCTGCAGCCATGAATACCCCGGTGACCGTGATGGACACCGCAAGCGAGGGCGGCGCATGGGGCATGGCTGTACTGGCGGCTTACAGATACGAAAAAGGGGAGAACGAGACCCTGCCGGATTACCTGGAAAAACGGATTTTCGCAGGGCAGACGGGAAGCACCATGGAACCCGGGCCGGAGGATGTGGCGGGTTTTGACAGATTTATTGAGAAATATAAGAGTACTCTGCCTGCAGAGAAGGCAGCGGTGGAGGGACTTGTTTAGCGGCTCATCGAAATCACTGAAGATATGAAAATATAAAAGAAAGGGGCGCGGATATGTTAGAGGAACTGAAAAAACTGGTATGCGAAGCAAACAGGGATCTGCTCAGGTACGGACTGGTGACGTTCACCTGGGGCAATGTAAGCGCGATTGACCGCGAGAGCGGGTTGTTTGTCATCAAGCCAAGCGGGGTGGAATATGACAGACTGAATCCGGAAGACATGGTTGTGGTAGACCTGGAAGGCAGAAAGGTGGAGGGCAATTACAATCCTTCTTCCGATACCACAACCCATGGGGAGCTCTACAGGGCTTTTCCGGAGATCGGGGGGATTGTGCACACCCACTCTTCCTATGCAACAAGCTGGGCCCAGGCGGGCAGAAGCATTCCATGCTACGGAACTACCCATGCGGACTATATTTACGGGGAGGTTCCCTGTGTCAGATGCCTTACTGCGGAGGAGATTGCGGATGCCTATGAGGAAAACACCGGAAAACTTATAGTCAGCGAATTTCTGCGCATGTGCAAGGACCCCTTATCCGTCCCGGCAGTGCTGTGCAGGAATCACGGACCTTTCACCTGGGGAAAGGATGCCAGGGAGGCGGTGCACAATGCGGTGGTTCTGGAGGAAGTGGCAAAGATGGCCTACCGCACCGAAATCATCAATCATCATGTGCAGCCTGCGCCGCAGGAGCTGATGGACAAACATTATTACAGAAAGCATGGGGCAAACGCCTACTATGGCCAGAGAGGGCAGTAAGGGAAAGTCGCTGCCTGCCCAGGCAGGTTAAAACAGGCTGAAATAATGTGAAAATTCGCTGAAAATTCCTGAAAAACTTATTGACAGAACATCTGCAAGCATCTATAATAATATAGCGTGCGTGCGGATGTTTTGTTTTTCGGACATTCAGGCACTACACGGCAGATCATTTTTATTTTAAGAAAGAGGTGAAACAGAATGCCAACATTTAACCAGTTAGTAAGAAAAGGACGCCAGACCTCTGTAAAGAAGTCTACCGCACCGGCCCTCCAGAAGGGATACAACTCTCTGCGCAAGAAGGCTACGGATGCATCTGCTCCCCAGAAGCGTGGTGTGTGCACTGTTGTAAAGACTCTTACCCCCAAGAAGCCTAACTCAGCTCTGAGAAAGATCGCCAGGGTACGTCTTTCCAACGGAATCGAGGTTACAAGCTATATTCCCGGTGAGGGACATAACCTGCAGGAGCACAGCGTTGTTCTGGTCCGCGGCGGCAGGGTGAAGGACTTGCCCGGTACCAGATACCACATTATCCGTGGTACTCTTGATACCGCAGGGGTTGCCAACAGGAAGCAGGCCCGCTCCAAGTACGGCGCCAAGAGGCCCAAGGCTGCAAAGAAATAAGTTCCGGCAGAATCAGGAGCTGTTTTTTTGAAATGAGCGTCATCTTTGGTCCACAAAAACGAAACTAAGAAAGTGTTGGAATTCTGTAATGCATATAGCATAACGACAGGAAAATGTCTGGTACAGATAAACAGCGCGAACACTTGGGGAAACACATGTGAGTACCGATGATCTATTGAACGGCGGCGGAATTTGCTGCCAAAGTGTCCTGTAGACAGGATACGGAGCAGACACCGGTTTCCGGAAAGACACCGCACAGGGCTTTCAGGAGGCGCAGATAGCAGACCGGATAGTCTGGCGTATCACAGGATACAGAGCACACTTCATGAATAAGGAGGGAAGAACCGTGCCACGTAAAGGACATATTCAGAAAAGAGATGTATTGGCAGATCCTTTATACAATAACAAAGTGGTGACAAAGCTGATCAACAATATCATGCTTGACGGCAAGAAGAGTGTCGCACAGAAGATTGTATATGGTGCATTTGCAAAAGTAGAGGCAAAATCAGGCAAGCCCGCTCTGGAAGTATTCGAAGCGGCAATGAACAATATTATGCCTGTTCTGGAAGTAAAGGCCAGACGTATCGGCGGCGCAACCTATCAGGTGCCCATCGAGGTAAGGGCGGAGAGACGTCAGGCGTTGGGACTCCGTTGGCTGACCATGTTCTCCCGCAAGAGAAGCGAGAAGACTATGGAGGACAGACTGGCAAACGAGATTCTTGATGCATCCAACAATACCGGATCCGCAGTCAAGAGAAAAGAAGATATGCACAAGATGGCAGAGGCAAACAAAGCGTTTGCACACTACAGGTTCTGATATCCTGCAGGGAAAATGCTGTGGCGTCCTGTGAATTCCGGATTTTGCAGGAGGGTGTTTGACACCATAATATACAGGAGGCCGCAGTTTACCGCGAAAGCCGGTCTGCCGTCAGGCAGCGCATGGACTTTTGAAGTGTATATTTTCAGGTATTAAGAAATAAGTATAGGAGGAAAAAATCTTGGCTGGAAGAGAATATCCGTTAGAGAGAACCAGGAATATCGGGATTATGGCTCATATCGATGCCGGCAAGACCACATTGACAGAGCGTATCCTGTACTATACTGGCGTCAACTATAAGATCGGTGATACTCACGAAGGCACTGCTACCATGGACTGGATGGAGCAGGAGCAGGAGCGCGGAATCACCATCACATCAGCGGCTACAACCTGCCATTGGACCTTGGAAAAAGAGACCAAACCCATGCCGGATGCCCAGGAGCATCGTATCAATATCATTGATACACCCGGACACGTTGACTTTACCGTTGAGGTAGAGCGTTCCCTTCGTGTACTGGACGGCGCAGTGGGCGTTTTCTGTGCGAAGGGCGGTGTGGAACCCCAGTCTGAAAACGTATGGCGTCAGGCTGACACTTATAATGTTCCCCGTATGGCGTTCATCAATAAGATGGACATCATGGGAGCTGACTTTTACGGTGCCGTGGAGCAGATTCGGACGAGACTTGGCAAGAATGCCATTATCACCCAGCTGCCCATCGGTAAGGAAGACGAATTCAAGGGAATCATCGATCTGTTTGAGATGAAGGCCTATATCTATAATGACGATAAGGGCGATGACATCACCGTGACAGATGACCTTGGAGATATGAAAGATGACGCAGAACTGTATCATGCCGAAATGGTAGAGAAGATCTGCGAGTTGGACGACGACCTGACCATGCAGTATCTGGAAGGGGAGGAGCCCTCTGTGGAAGACATGAAGAAGGCTCTGCGGAAGGGAACCTGCGAATGCACGGCGATTCCCGTATGCTGCGGTTCCGCATACCGCAACAAGGGCGTTCAGAAGCTTCTGAATGCAATTCTGGAGTATATGCCTGCACCCACCGATATCCCGCCCATCAAGGGTACGGATCTGGACGGCAACGAGGTGGTAAGGCATTCTTCTGACGAGGAGCCTTTCTCCGCGTTGGCATTTAAGATCATGACCGATCCTTTCGTAGGAAAGCTAGCATTCTTCCGCGTATATTCCGGAACCATGAATTCCGGATCCTATGTGCTGAATGCCACAAAAGATAAAAAAGAACGTGTGGGACGTATCCTGCAGATGCATGCCAACAAGCGTGCGGAACTGGATAAGGTTTACTCCGGCGATATCGCTGCCGCAGTAGGCTTTAAGCTTACCACCACAGGCGACACCATCTGCGATGACCAGCATCCCGTGATCCTGGAGTCCATGGAATTTCCGGAGCCCGTTATCGAGCTGGCCATCGAACCCAAGACCAAGGCCGGACAGGGCAAGATGGGCGAAGCACTGGCAAAGCTGGCAGAGGAGGATCCTACCTTCCGCGCTCACACAAATCAGGAGACAGGACAGACCATTATCGCCGGTATGGGCGAGCTCCATCTGGAGATCATTGTGGACCGTCTGCTGCGTGAGTTCAAGGTAGAGGCAAACGTAGGTGCACCTCAGGTTGCCTACAAGGAAGCATTTACCAAGGCTGTGGAAGTGGATTCCAAGTACGCAAGACAGTCCGGCGGCCGTGGTCAGTACGGTCATTGTAAGGTTAAATTCGAGCCCATGGAAGCAAACTGCGTGAAGTTCGAGTTTGATCCCAAGGCGAATATCCTGATCAACGAGCCTCCTACACTGCTGTTCGAAAGTACAGTAGTAGGCGGAACGATTCCCAAGGAATATATTCCTGCGGTAGGTAACGGTATCAAGGAAGCTGCACAGGCAGGTATCCTGGGCGGATTCCCCGTGTTGGGTGTTCACGCCAACGTATATGACGGCTCCTATCATGAGGTTGACTCCTCCGAGTTGGCATTCCACATCGCCGGTTCCATGGCATTCAAGGAAGCCATGCAGAAGGCAAACCCGGTACTCCTGGAGCCCATCATGAAGGTGGAAGTTACCATGCCGGAAGAGTATATGGGCGACGTTATCGGCGATCTGAACTCCCGCCGGGGACGCGTGGAAGGCATGGACGATATCGGCGGCGGCAAGATAGTGCGGGCATTCGTTCCTCTTGCGGAAATGTTCGGTTACTCCACAGATCTTCGTTCCAAGACCCAGGGCCGCGGCAACTACTCCATGTTCTTTGAGAAGTACGAGCAGGTGCCGAAGAACGTACAGGAGAAGGTTCTTGCCGCCAAGGGCAAATAACCATTGGATTTATTGCTAAAAAGTGTTAATAATATTTAAAAATAGCTTGAAAAACCTCTGGTTATTTACTATAATCAGAGGTAGCCGAGATAAAAGCGCCGAGTGTGCGGAATGCGCTTCGGCGAAGAGGATGTAAGAAAATAAGTTTCATTAATTGAAGGAGGACTTTAATAATGGCAAAAGCTAAATTTGAAAGAACTAAGCCCCATTGTAACATTG
>CANBFE010000030.1 GCA_947367855.1 uncultured Lachnospiraceae bacterium
GTGACGGTATGTACACCTATTTCTTCCAGGCAGACGGAACAGCCATGACGGACAGGCTGAGTTATCATCCGGACGGGGAACATGTGATTTACTTTGATTCGGAGGGTCATGAGGTATTCAGTGATTTTGCAAATGTCAGGAAGACCATAGCGGGAGACCCTGTAGATGATTTCTGCTTCTTTGATGTGTATGGCTATTTGTATGTGGATGTGGTAACCTATGACAAGACAGGTACAGTGCTTTATTACGCTAACCCTTACGGTGTAATGGAGAGGGGGAAGTGGTTCCAGTTCTCCGATACAGTGAAATGTGCGGACGGCACACCCTGGGCGGGTGCGGCAGGCAGGTACGGCTATGCCAATGCAGACGGTACACTGATGAAGGATCAGTGGACCTATGACTGGGAGGGACGTTACTGCTATATGCAGGGGAATGGAGCGGCGTTATACAAATAAAATAAGAAGAGTGATGCCTGGGGAGCTGTTTTCATATTTTTTGAAACGGCTCCTTTTTAGCGTAGATTGATGGAACAGAGGGCATGGGTAAAACCACGGTAAACCCACAGAAATTCGAGTCTGTTCGTGCTTGACAAAGTAGTCCGGGGGGGTATGATGTAGGGGAAAAGTGAGTCTGCTCCTTTTAGTTAGGGGAGGAGTGGAACAGATACGGAAGAACTGCGGCAGTGCGGCGTCTGCAGCTTCCGAAAATTTAAGGCCGCACAGAAAGGAATGGGATGAAGAATAAAGAAATGAGAAAGAAGGCGGTGTTGGGACTTGCGGCAGTGCTTCTGGCTGCATCAGTTCCAGTGTCAGCGGTACAGGCAGAAGGGGGAGGACGTGAGGTTCCCCATTACGACATCAGGAAGTCTGGGGGTACCTGGGATGGGACAAATTACTTCCTTTCTGATGGAACAATGGTGAAGGACGCCTTTTTCTGTGATGGCACCTACACATATTACCTTATGGCGGACGGCTCGCCCATGACGGACAGGCTGACATACCATCCTGATGGGGAGCATATTATTTATTTTGACGCGGACGGTCATGAGGTATTCAGTAACTTTACCCATGTGGTGCAGAGCATAGCGGGAGAAGAGGTAGACGACCTGTGCTTTTTTGATGTTTACGGCTATATGTATGTGGATGTGCTTACCTATGACCAGGCAGGAGAGCATTTGTATTATGCCAATCCTTACGGGGTCATGGAGCGGAATGGCTGGTTTCAGTTTTCGGACGGGGGTTACGGCTATGCCAATACAGACGGTACATTAATGACTGATCAGTATACATATGACTGGAATGGAAAACTGGTGTATATGGAAGCCAATGGACATGTACGCGGATCAGGACAGGCCAGTACGGATGAATGGGCAGAATCTCTGTATAATGCACTGCTGAAGGATGATTGTAAAACTGTAATGGAAGTACTCATAGATGTCTCAAATGTAAGGAGCCACTGTGCAGCCTATGAGGATAAGGAGTGGGCGCGGTGGGATTCGGAAACGGCATATAGAATGACAATGAGTGATGGTCAGATTATGGGAATTGTTGTCTATGAATATGAGAGCAGTTGGGAAATTTATGCATTTGTTAGTGAAGGAGATGGATTTAGCTTTATAGAATATGGAGACCACATGGTTGGGATGAGAAGCGATGGGTCTTATGAATATTTACAGGGTGGAAATAAACACATAAGTGTCAGGCCCGGGGAGGCGCCTGTGTATAGTACGGTGTCACCGGACGATGTATATATAGTGTGGCATGTGTAGCCGTCTGTTTCTGGCAGGATGCATCTTTATCAGGTAGCCGACAGACAATGGAACATTAGAAGCGGCAGTTCCGTATAATCATGTGGAAAATTTCCCTTACCCACTTAAGGTTTCTGACGCTCTGTTAGGAGCGTGTGGGTAAGGGAAATATCAGTTTTCATAAAATAAAAAGACAAATCTTATGGCATTTCTTGAAAAATCCCAGGTTAGCTGTTACAATGGTACCTATGAAAAATATTTGCTGTAAAACAGGGGCAAAGAAAATAGTGAAGTGTATTAGGGGCTGTATAGTGTTATTTATGGCGCTTCTGTGCTATGTGCTGCCGTTACAGACAATAGCAGCAGAGACAACAGCCGATTCTGTTTTGGGCGAGGCCTGGGCTGTGGACCAGGAGATGGTCAGGAAGGAGTCAGGAGCGTCTGCAGACCAGAAGGATGGTGTACAGATTCTGAATATGACCGGCATGGCTTATTATGGAAGAGCATATGAGGCTTTTGCGCAGATGAATCAAAGGCGAATGGAAGAAGGCCTGAATTTGCTTGACCTGGATGGGGATCTGACCCGGGCGGCCATGCAGCGGGCGGCGGAGTGCTCTGTCTTTTACAGTCATACCAGGCCTAATGGCTTATCCTGTTCTTCAGCAGGCGATGGGATAGAGGCAGAGAATATTGCGGCATCTACTGGAACCGTGTTTTCCATGGCGGGTGCAGTGGTGGATGCGTGGATGAATTCAGCCGGACATCGTCAGAATATGATGAATCAGGAGTATAGTTCCGTCGGCATCGGGTGTTTTTATAAAGATGGTGTCTGGTACTGGGCACAGGAATTCGGAAGGAAAACAGCGGAGCCTGCAGGATGGAAAGAGGATCGCAGCTGTACATATAATATAGAGGCTGTGGAGCGTTATGTGGATCCCTTTTTTGTAGTGGAAGATTACAGTATGGAAAAGGGAGAGCAGATCCAATACCAGATTAAGCTATATAATATGGGTTGGGACAGGGCATCAGGATATATTGACCAGAATTCGTATCAGTGGGTGAGCAGCAGCCCGCATATTACAGTGGACCAGACAGGCACTGTATGCGCAGAAGGATGGGGATCCGGGACAGTCACGGCAGTAAATAAGGGGTGTACGGAATATACACTGACAGGAGCGGTTAATGTACAGACGGATGCCGTAATTGAATCCGTGGGAGAGATTTATGTGCAGCAGAGCAGTCGGGAGGGACTGGCTGCGGGGTTGCCGGTTACTTTAAGCAAAAATACGGATGTGGAATATAGTTGGTATGTTGCAGAGGGGGATGATTGGACATGCCTTTTTGACTGGACTGAAAATCAGGAATGGTTCTCATGGACTCCCAATCAATATGGGGATTATACAATTGCGGCGTGGGCCAGGGTAAGCGGAAATCCGGCATCTGCCGCCATGAAGATGGTATCCTTCCAGTATCATCCGCAGATCGTGGGCAAGTGCCAGATGCCGTATACAGGAGAGGGCGGCGGATATCTGATTGGTGTGGAAAGCCATGAAAATCCTGGGCAGAAGTACCAGTATGAGATGCTGATTCTGGACTGTACTCTGTTGGCGGAAGGGAGCGATGCCTGGATTTACAGTACTGGCCGATGCCGTGTCAGTGAAGGAAAGGCGTTATGGACTGTCTGGCAGCCGCAGTATGGTTATTACTGGACATTGTTTCGGGTTTATGATGAATCCGGAAGGATGATTGACGAAGAATGCTATGGATTTGAAAATATATAATACCTGAAGGAGGAAGAGTAGAATGAAAAGATGGAAGTGGTTGATTTGCAGTATGGTATTGAGCCTCGGACTTAGCGGGATGATTCCCATTACATCCCGGGCAGATGAAACAGAGGCAGGGGGTATTTTGGGAGAGGCAGTCAGTATGGAGAACTCTCTCGACGAGAACGAGGAGAGTATTGTATCAGCGTCAATTGGCAGTAATATCAGTGGGATTGCATTTGATTTTGCAGATGTGAGAACGCCTTCCAATAACCGTCGTTTTAATGGTGGGGATGGAAAGTATCATATCATACTTTACGGCGGTATCAGCAGCTGTGGAAATACGAATAGCGCTTTAAGCTCTCTTTCTGAACTGACGGCATATGTGGACCTGAACCAGGTGGAAATAAATGCTTTTGAT
Organism: uncultured Lachnospiraceae bacterium; assembly: GCA_947367855.1. Classification (GTDB taxonomy): domain Bacteria; phylum Bacillota; class Clostridia; order Lachnospirales; family Lachnospiraceae; genus Acetatifactor. The sequence goes on from CANBFE010000030.1 coordinate 3,932, forward strand.
ATTAAGAATAATCCAAGTGAAAACATTCTTAGCGAATTGAATGCCAATAATATATCTGCAGATATTAAGGTATGCAGAAACAAGGGAGATTCTTCTCTGTTTGCAGCTTGTCTGCAGGCCGCAGGGGTCACAGGCAGCTACACGATGCCCCTTATTGCGTATGTGAATACAGGCGGGGATATCGTGAAAGCTACCACAGGATACTGTTCTACCGATGTTATTAAGGGGAACATAGAAGCCATGGGGCTTAAGGTGGATATCAACGCAAGCTATCAGGTGCTGAATGTGTCAGGAACGGTGGATTATTCCGCGGCTTATCAGGTATTGGAGCTGATGAATAAAGACCGTGCAGCCGGGGGATTGGCGGCCCTGACCATGGATCCGGGGCTGTTGGAAAGCGCTATGCTGCGTGCTGCGGAGTGTGCCCTGTATTATGACCATACACGTCCCAATGGGGAGAACTGCTTTTCTTTAGACTCTAAAATGTACCGCGAGAATATTGCGGCAGGATATACCACGGCTGCAAGTGTTGAGACTGCGTGGATGAATTCTGCCGGTCATAAAGCGAATATTATGGCGGCTGATAACAAATGCGTAGGGATAGGGGCTTTTAACATAAATGGTACTCAGTTTTGGGTGCAGTGTTTTGGGATGGCGGAATCCACAAATGCTGTGCAGCCGGCGAATACCGCAAGGACATATAGCATTCAGACCGTGCAGAGACTGGTGGATCCCAATTTTAAACAAAGTACATTAAACTTAAATAAGAGAGGCGCCACAGCGCAGTTTGAAATCTGGGTAAAAAATCAGAGGTGGAATGCGGTTTCCACTCGGGTGGATGCCTCCTCCTTCAACTGGAGCATTGATAACGGTAATTTTGAAATTGACGGAAACGGAACGGTAAAGGCCAATAAATGGGGCTCTGCCAACGTAACCGCTGTAAATAAGAACAATGGCAATTATTATCTGGAGGGAAGTGTTGTTCTGTCAACAGGTGCAACATTGTCCAAGCCGGGAATTTATCTTGCTGAACTTGGAAAAGACCATATCACGGTGGGGATGACCTATAAAATTACGGAAAAGACGGATATAGAGTTTTCGTGGTATGTGTCCACAGACGGGAAAAACTGGAATGTACTACAGGATTGGAAGGAAAACGATGAATGGCTGAGATGGACGCCTGCATCTTATGGCGAATACAGCCTGAAATGTATAGCCCGTGTCTGCGGGAATATGTCAAGCACGATTGAGGATACCATTCCCATTTCATTTCACCCGGAGATTAAAGGGAAGTGTCAGATGCCTTATACAGGCGCCGGAGGAGGTTACCTGATTGGCATAGAGACTTTTGAAAATCCCAATCAGTCTTATCAGTATGAGATGTTGATTTTGGACTGCACTTTGTTGGCACAGGGGAAAGATGCATGGATTTATACCACTGGCAAGTTTACTGTACCACAAGGATGTGCTGGGTGGACCATATGGCAGCCGCAGTATGGATATTATTGGACACTCTTCAGAGTGTTCGACAGAAATGGCAATCTGTTGGATGAGGCATGTTATGGATTTGTGAATGCATATTAACTTGTGCTGAGTAGTGTACTATAAATTAGGCCGCGCCCGTTGCTGACTGTATTGGATAGGGCGGCGGGAGCGGTTTTTACAGGTACAGCAGGCATCAAATTCAGATTGAATGTTTTACAGAAAGGAAGCACCCCCAAATGAAAGTAGCCCTCATAAGCGACATCCACGGCAACTACAAGGCCATGGAGGCATTCCTGAACTACATAGAAAGGCATCCCGTAGACGCCGTCATCAGCCTGGGCGATTATATAACCGATGCACCTTATCCGGAGCGTATTATGGCGCTTCTCCATAAAATGAGGGGACAATATTGCTGCCATATGATTCGCGGCAACCGGGAGGACTACATTTTAGACAACGCAGACAACAGAGAAGGCTGGAAGCCCTCTTCTGCCAACGGCACGCTGTACTACACATTACAGCATATAACGGAGGCAGACAGGGCTTTTTTCGCATCGCTGCCCACGGAGCGCGAAGTGCGGATGAACGGCTGTCCGCCTTTATATATCTGTCACGGGACTCCGGGCAGGGGCAGGGGGAATGTGCATCTGGAGGAAGGGCTGAAGGAGCGTGTTTTGGAAGCATTGCCCTGGGATTATCTGCTGGGGGGCCACAGCCACCACCAGGAAATCCACACGCATCAGGGGAAGACGTATATTAATCCAGGTTCCCTGGGCTTTGCTGTGGACGGAGTGGGCAGGCGGGCCCAGTTTGCCATGCTCACCGGGAGCAGGGAAGGATGGGAGACGGCATTCTGTTCCATACCCTATGACGTGGAGGGGTATCTCAGGGACTTTGGGGAAAGCGGTCTGGACGAGATCGGCATGACTCTGAATAAGGCCATCCGAAAGAGCCTGGTGACAGGGGAGAATTACTTTTTCAGGTGCATTATGGCCATGGAAGAGGCGGCCGGGAAAATGGGACTTGCCTCCATGACGGAGGTACCTGAAAGCGAATGGGAGAAGCTTGTGGAGCGGTTTGGGCTGTAGGGCCCGAAGGGAACTTTGGCTGCGGACACTGATTTTACGGGAGACGGATTCCACGGAGATATTATGAAATTTTTACTTGTGGCGGTAAACGCCAAATACATTCATTCCAATCCTGCCATTTACAGCCTGCGGGCCTGTGCAGGGGAAAAACTGCGGCAGCATGTGGAGCTTGCAGAGTACACCATCAATCAGCCCATGCAGGAAATTCTTGCCGACATATATGTCAGAAAACCTGATGCCATTGGTTTTTCCTGTTATATCTGGAACTGGCGTCTGGTGAGGGAGCTGGTGGGTGAACTTCCCAAACTTTTGCCGGATGCGCCCATCTGGCTGGGAGGGCCGGAGGTATCCCATGATGCGGACAAAATACTTCAGAAGCACCCTCAGCTGGCAGGGATTATGGTGGGGGAAGGAGAGGCGGTTTTCCGGGAACTTCTGGAGTATTATGCGGGGCGGTGTGCCGGGAATGTATCGGGACATGCTCATTCCCCTGCCGGGTATGTTCCGGGGCATCCTTGTCCGCAGTACGGGGAAATTCCCCCAGTCTCCGGGGGTTCGGAAAAGGTCTCAGTGGGCAAAGGCCTGCAGTCCATCAGCGGCCTGTGTCTTCCCACGGGCTATACCGCTTTTGCCGGACCGGTGGACATGAACACCATTCCCTTTCTCTACCATGATCTGGGGCCCTTCGAAAACAGGATCCTTTATTATGAATCCAGCCGGGGCTGTCCGTTTCGCTGCAGCTACTGCCTTTCCTCCCTGGAAAAGCAGGTGAGACTGCGTGACATAGATGTCATAAAGAAGGAGATTCAGTTTTTTCTGGATCACAGGGTCAGGCAGGTGAAGTTTGTGGACAGGACCTTTAACTGTAACCATGCCCACGCAATGGCGGTCTGGCAGTATATTTTTGAACATGACAATGGTGTCACAAATTTTCATTTTGAAATTTCGGCCGATCTTCTGGAGCCGGAGGAGATTGGGCTTCTGAATCGTTTCCGGCCGGGGCTTGCACAGTTGGAAATCGGGGTTCAGTCCGTGAATCCTGCCACCCTTGGGGCCATAGGGCGCAGAACGGATCTGGAAAAACTGGAGAGAGCCGTGGCTGCAGTCCGCAGGGGAGGGAATGTGCATCAGCATCTGGACCTGATTGCGGGGCTTCCCTATGAGGACTATGAAAGCTTTTCCCGGTCTTTTAACCGGGTATACCAGATGCGGCCGGAGCAGCTGCAGCTGGGATTTCTGAAAGTGCTGAAGGGCTCGGGAATGTGGGAGAAAGCCGAAGAATATGGTATTTGTTATGGGGAGGAGCCGCCCTATGAGGTGCTGTATACCAGATGGCTTTCCTATGAGGAAATGCTGCGGCTGAAGCGCGTGGAAGAGATGGTGGAGATCTATTACAACAGCGCCCAGTTTACCCATACAATTCCCTTTTTGGAGAAAGCCTTTCCGGACCCGTTTTCACTGTATGAAGCGTTGGCAGATTTTTACAGGGAGAGAGGGTATTCTGCATCCAGTCATTCCCGGGTGGACCGCTATCATATTTTGCTTGCTTTTGTCATAGAATATGATGCAGAGCGTCTGGACGTATACAGGGAGCTTCTGACTTTTGATCTGTATCTGCGGGAGAATATGAAGAGCAGACCGGAATTTGCATCGGATCAGAGTCAGTATAAAGAGCATGTCAGGGCCTTTTATAAAGAGGAAGAAAAGACGCGGCGTTATCTGCCGGGCTATGAAGCGTTTGACTGGAAGCAGCTGATGAAGATGACTCATCTGGAAGGTTTTGCCTGTCCTGTGTGGGACAGGGAACGGATGGCGGCTTTCTATGATGACTGGAAAGCGGACCAGGGGCCTTATTTTGCGCTGTTTGATTATCGGAGACGCAATCCATTAAATTATGAAGCATTTGTACAGCATATAGTTGCATTTACATTCTAATAAAGCCACTATATAGTTGACTTTTACCAAAAAAAGGAATACAATGCTAAAAGCGGGTTGCGCGGGAGACTGCAGAGACCTGTTGACATAAATGATGCACAGAAAGAATCAGAGAAAGGAAGTTAGTAATTATGGCAAGGAAGAAGGCTGTGGAACCCGCAGTGAAGACTACGGAAGTAACAGAGGCTGAAGCTATTGAAACCAGGACAGAAGACATAAAGGCAGAAGAGACAGTAGCAGAATCCAAAACAGCAGAAGCCGCAAAACCGAAAAAGGCGCCTGCAAGGAAGCGCGCAGCCAAGGCGGAAAGCGTTAAGGCAGAGCCTGTGAAGGAAAAGGCAGCGAAGGCAGAAGAGACGGCAAAGGCCGATGCCAAAGCGGCATCCGGCAAGGCAGCAGGCGGGAAGAACGTTCTGCACATTCAGTATGGAGGCAAATCCCTGTCCGCAGATGATCTGATGAAGAGCGCAAAGGATATCTGGAAATATGATCTGAAGCGCAAGGTGGGAGATCTGAAGGACATCGAGCTCTATGTGAAGCCTGAGGAAAACAAGGTTTATTATGTAATGAACGGAGATGTCACCGGCTGCTTCGATATTTAAGCAGGGAAAATGCAAACAAAGAGGAATGGTATCGGCATCCACGCAGATCTGCGGGATTCCGGTACCATTTTTTTGCCTGACAGTCCATTTGCCGGGATTTTTCCTTTTTAGAATTTTTTTAGAATTATTTTTGACGAAATTGGTTGACAATGTATAGGGTAAGTGATATTTTATGGTTATCAGATGTTAGCACTCCTTTTAAACGAGTGCTAATAACAAAAGGGAGGCAGCCTGGGATGGAGCTGGATGAGAGAAAAAGAAAGATCCTGCAGGCGGTCATCCGCAATTATCTGGAAACAGGTGAACCGGTGGGCAGCAGAACCATTTCCAAATACACAGACCTGAATCTGAGTTCTGCCACCATTCGCAACGAGATGGCCGATCTGGAGGAAATGGGATACATTCTGCAGCCGCACACTTCCGCAGGCCGCATTCCTTCCGATAAGGGCTACCGCTTCTATGTTGACGCCATGATGGAGGAAAAGGAGCGGGAAGTGGTGGAAATGCGGGAGATGAAGGAAATGCTTGTGGAGCGTCAGAACAAGGTGGAGACGCTTCTGAAGCAGGTGGCCAGGGTTCTGGCACAGAACACCCGGTATGCCACCATGATCTCCGCGCCAAGGGCAAAACGCAGCAAGCTGAAGTTTATCCAGCTTTCCAGAGTGGATGCCGGGCAGATGTTGGCAGTCATCGTCCTTGAGGGAAATGTGATCAAGAACAATATTCTGCCTGTGGAAGAGGAGTTGGATGACGAGACTATTCTGAAGCTGAACATTCTGCTGAACACGCATCTGAACGGACTGGCCATCGACGAGATCAACCTGGCAATGATTGCCGTCATGAAGCAGCAGGCGGGCATTCACAGCCGCATTGTGGGTGAGGTCATAGACGCAGTGGCAGAGGCCATCCGGGCGGAGGAGGATCTGGAGATTTACACCAGCGGCACCAACAATATTTTCCGGTATCCGGAGCTTGCGGACCATCAGAAGGCGAGCGAGCTGATCAATACCTTTGAAGAGAAGCAGCTGTTGGGTGAATTCCTGCAGGAGACCCACGGGGAGAGCGGGGAGACCGGGATTCAGGTTTATATCGGCGCGGAGACGCCGGTACAGAGCATGAGGGACTGCAGTGTGGTTACGGCAACCTATGAACTGGGAGGCGGCATGAAGGGAACCATAGGCATTGTGGGACCCAAAAGGATGGATTATGACAAAGTCGTGACGACGTTGAGAACCATACAGTCACAGTTGGATGAGATGTACGGAAATATGGAACAGACATAGACGGGATAGAAAGATTGGAGGCTGAGGAACAGGGCTATGGCAGAACAGGAACAGGATGTAAAGCTGGATAAGGAGCAGGAAGGCGTCGAAACGGAAACGGCGGCAGAAGAAAGCGCCGAAGCCGAAGAGGCAGTTCGGCAGGAGGGAGAGGAAATCCCGGAAGAGGAAGCGGAGACAGAGGCTCCCGAGGGGGAGGACCCCATGACCTGGGCGGAGAAAAGGGCGGCCAAAAAGCAGGCAAAGCTGGATAAAAAGGCCCAGGGCTATAAGGATCAGATAGAACAGCTTGAGGACAAGGTAAAGCGTCAGCTGGCCGAGTTTGAGAATTTCAGAAACAGAACCGAGAAGGAAAAACACGCCATGTTTGAAACGGGAGCAAAGAGCGTCATTGAAAAGATGCTTCCCGTGGTGGACAATTTCGAGAGAGGCCTTGCTACGGTGCCGGAGGAGAAGAAGGAAGATCCCTTTGTTGACGGCATGGAGCGTATCTACAGGCAGCTGCTGACGGAACTGGAAAACATAGGCGTGAAACCCATAGAGGCGGTGGGGCAGGAATTCGATCCCAATCTGCACAATGCAGTGATGCAGGTGGAGAGTGAGGAGTACGAGTCAGGTGTGATTGCCCAGGAGCTGCAGAAGGGATACACCTACCGGGACGGCGTAGTGCGGCATTCCATGGTGGCAGTGGTACAGTGAGTAACGTTTGGCAGAACAGACAGCCCAGAGCTGCTGTCAGACACAATATAGTAACAGTAACGGCGGCCCCCGGGAAAAGGGGGTAACGCGGAACTAAAATCAGGAGGAAAATCAGAAATGAGCAAAATTATTGGAATTGACCTTGGTACGACAAACAGCTGCGTTGCAGTTATGGAAGGTGGTAAACCCACCGTCATTGCAAATGCAGAGGGAGCAAGGACCACACCTTCCGTAGTGGCATTTACAAAGACGGGCGAGAGACTGGTAGGCGAGCCGGCAAAGCGTCAGGCCGTTACCAATGCGGAGAAGACCATTGCTTCCATTAAGAGGGATATGGGTACGGACAACGGACGCTCCATTGACGGCAAGAAATATTCTCCCCAGCAGATCTCTGCCATGATTCTTCAGAAGCTGAAGGCAGACGCCGAGAGCTATCTGGGTGAGAAGGTATCCGAAGCGGTTATCACGGTTCCCGCTTACTTTAACGACGCGCAGCGTCAGGCCACCAAGGACGCAGGCAAGATCGCGGGCCTGGAGGTAAAGCGTATCATCAACGAGCCTACGGCAGCAGCTCTGGCCTATGGCCTTGACAATGAAAAAGAGCAGAAGATCATGGTATATGACCTTGGCGGCGGTACCTTTGACGTATCCATTATTGAGATCGGCGACGGCGTTATAGAAGTGCTTGCCACAAACGGCGATACACACCTTGGCGGTGATGATTTTGACAATAAGGTAATCCAGTGGATGCTGGCTGAATTCAAAAAGACAGAGGGCGTGGACCTTTCCGGGGACAAGATGGCCATGCAGAGACTGAAGGAAGCGGCGGAGAAGGCCAAGAAGGAGCTTTCCAGTGCCATGACCACCAACATTAACCTTCCTTTCATCACGGCCACCGCAGAGGGCCCCAGACACTTTGACATGAACCTCAGCCGCGCACAGTTTGACGAGCTGACGCATGACCTGGTGGAGAAGACTGCGATTCCCGTGCAGAATGCCATGAGGGATGCTGGACTGACCAATTCCGATCTTGGCCAGGTGCTTCTGGTAGGCGGTTCCACCCGTATTCCCGCCGTTCAGGATAAGGTAAGGCAGATAACGGGCAAGGAGCCCAGCAAGTCCCTGAATCCTGACGAGTGCGTGGCAATCGGCGCTTCCGTACAGGGCGGCAAGTTGGCAGGCGACGCAGGCGCAGGCGATATCCTGCTTCTGGATGTAACACCCCTTTCCCTGTCCATTGAGACCATGGGAGGCGTTGCTACCAGGCTCATCGAGAGAAACACCACTATCCCCACCAAGCACAGCCAGGTGTTCTCCACCGCGGCAGACAACCAGACTGCAGTGGACATCAATGTTGTACAGGGTGAGAGACAGTTTGCAAGGGACAACAAGTCTCTGGGACAGTTCCGTCTGGACGGAATTCCTCCTGCAAGGAGAGGCGTGCCCCAGATCGAAGTTACCTTCGACATCGATGCCAACGGCATTGTAAACGTATCCGCAAAGGATCTGGGAACAGGCAAAGAGCAGCATATCACCATTACCGCAGGTTCCAATATGTCCGATGACGAGATCGAAAGGGCTGTAAAGGAGGCCGCGGAGTTCGAGGCGCAGGACAAGAAGAAAAAAGAGGCCATTGAGGCGAGAAACGAGGCGGATTCCTTTGTCTTCCAGACCGAGAAAGCCCTGGGTGAGGTGGGAGACAAGATCAGCGACAGCGAGAAGTCTGCGGTTCAGGCTGACCTTGACGCCGTGAAGGCGATTCTGGACAGAACGAAGGATCAGGAGATGAACGACAGTGATGTCGATGAGCTGAAAGCTGCAAAAGAGAAGCTGATGAACAGCGCGCAGAGCCTGTTTACAAAAATGTACGAGAACATGCAGCAGGCTCAGGGCGCCGCAGGACCGGATATGGGCGGCGCGGCAGGCACAGCCGGCAGCTCTGCTCCCGACGACGATGTGATCGACGGAGATTTCCGCGAAGTATAATAAAGGAACGGTGCCGCAAAAGGCACCGTTTTCGCGAATTTATTCTTTATAAAGGATTGAATAAGCGCGAAAAATGTGGTAATTTATATATTTGGTGAGTCATGTTTGCACATACCTGATAAATGGCGGATCTGCCGGTCAAAGCAGACAGGGTTCAAATATCGTTTGGATAGAATAGTGAGTAGAAGAGATTGGCGATGTGAGGAGTTATTATGGCAGAGCAGAAGCGAGACTATTATGAAGTTCTTGGCGTGGACAAAAATGCAGACGATTCCGCAATTAAAAAGGCATACCGTGTTCTTGCAAAAAAATATCATCCGGATATGAATCCCGGGGATGCGGAGGCTGAAAAGAAATTTAAGGAGGCTTCGGAAGCTTATGCCGTGCTGAGTGACCCGGATAAGCGGCGCCAGTATGACCAGTTCGGCCACGCTGCATTTGACGGCGGCGCAGGCGGAGCGGGGGGCTTTGACTTCAGCGGAGCGGATTTCGGCGATATCTTTGGCGATATTTTCGGGGACCTCTTTGGAGGCGGCCGCAGCAGGGCGCGCAACAATGGTCCCATGAAAGGGGCAAATCTCCGCACCAGTGTCAGGATCACTTTTGAAGAGGCCGTATTCGGCTGCAAAAAGGAGATCGAACTGAATGTAAAGGAGACCTGTAAAACCTGTAACGGCTCCGGGGCAAAGCCGGGAACCAGTCCGGAGACCTGTACCAAGTGCGGCGGCAAGGGACAGGTTGTGTTTACACAGCAGTCTCTGTTTGGAACGGTGCGCAATGTGCAGACATGTCCGGACTGTCAGGGTAGCGGCAAGATTATCAAGGATAAATGTGCGGACTGCCGGGGAACCGGGTATATTGCAATGAAAAAACGATATTCCGTGGATATCCCCGCAGGCATTGACAATGGACAGTCCACCCGTATGCCGGGCCTGGGTGAGCCTGGAATCAACGGCGGTCCCAGAGGGGATGTCCTTATCGAGGTGATCGTGGGACGACATCCGATTTTCCAGAGGCAGGATTTCGATATCTTTTCCACGGTTCCGGTTTCCTTTGCAGTGGCTGCGCTGGGAGGCGAGGTGCTCATTGACACAGTGGACGGCAAGGTGATTTACGACGTGAAGGCCGGGACCCAGACGGATACCAGAATCAGGCTCCGCGGGAAAGGCGTGCCTTCATGGAGAAATAAGGATGTCAGGGGCGATCACTATGTCACCTTGGTGGTGCAGGTTCCGGACAAGATGAAGCCGGAGGCAAAGGAGCTGCTCCGTCAGTTTGACGAACTGACCGGGAATACACTGAATGCCACGAAGTCGGTTTCGGAGCAGGAACATACCGGGGAAGGCAAGGAAAATACCCGGGAAGGCAAGAAAAAGAAATTTTGGAAATAAATCAGAAATAAATGCAAGGTTTCGGACCATCCCATCGTGTTATAAGTGAAGGCGCATAACAGACAGAGAAATCTTTGATGGGAGGTAATGACGAAATGAGAATGAGACAGACGGAAAAAAACGCAAAAGGCAGCAGGCGGGGGAGAATCCTTGCCCTGGGAATGGCAGCAGGGCTTCTGTTGTTTGGCGGAATGAGCGCAGCGGCAGCGGAGTCTTCCCTGTTGATGGGTGGATGGGGCCACCACGGCTCGTACCAGGGCCATCATAAGGGGCATCACGTCGAGGAAATATGCGGAGCCCGGTGTGCTTTTGTGGACGAGGATGGGGACGGCATATGCGATATATGCAGTTTCTCCGTACCGGCCGGAATCGGAGCCCCGGCAGAGGGCATTTCCGGGACAGAGGCACTGGAAGCAGCGGAAAATCTGCAGGAGAGCACGCAGCAGGAAAACGGCGCCGTGCCGGGGAATGCAGCCGGGACATATTATGGGCATGGCTGTTGGCAAAACGGTTACGGGGGATCCGGTCATCACGGTTGGGGTCACCGGGGCGGTCATCATTAGAAATAGTTTTAAAGGCGGACGGCAGCGGTTTTTTAACCGTTGCTGTTTTTCCATATCCGGTTTTTACAGATTGAATTCCAATGAGGGCGGTGACAAATGCGCAGCGAGGGTGAGGTAAACCGTGCCATAGAACAGTATTCCGACATGATTCGGCGGATCTGCCTGTATCATTTAAAAAACGGCACGGACACAGAGGATGTATTTCAGACGGTTTTTTTGAAATATCTGCTATATGACGGGGCTTTTCATGATGCCGAACATGAGAAGGCATGGCTGATCCGTGTTGCCATAAATGCCTGCAAGGACCATATGAGAAGCCTGTTCCGGCACCGCGCAGTATCCCTGGAGGAACTGACGGAGCAAGCAGCAGACATTCCGCCCCAACACTTTGAGGTTCTGGAGGCGGTTCTTGCGCTGCCCGCCAAATATAAGGATGTGATTTATCTTCATTATTTTGAGGGATACTCTGCAGCAGAGACGGGAAGGATACTGGGAAAGAAGGAGAATACGGTCTATTCTTTGCTGTCCCGGGGGCGGGCATTGCTGAAGGAAACGCTTGGAGGTGATTTGTGATGGGCATGTCGGAGAGACTGAAGGAAGCTTTCGGCTGCATTGAAGCAGGAAGGGATCTGAAGCAGAATACGGCAAATTACCTGCAAACAGTGCGTCGGCAAAGAGAGGAAAATGCGCATAAGGCGCTGCCTGGCAGACGAAGAATGTCCCTGGCAGCGGGAGTGGCCGGCCTTTTTCTGCTGTTTTTTCTGGGAGCAGGTGCGCGTCAGCTGCTCTGGGTACCGGTTTCCTATGTCAGTATTGACGTAAATCCGTCCATAGAACTGACATTGAATCAAATTGACCGTGTGATCGCTGCGGAAGCCTATAACAGTGACGGGGAAAGGATTCTGGAGAGCGTTTCGGTCAGGGGAACCTACTATATGGATGCGGTGGAGCTGCTGATGGAGTGTGAGTTTATGCAGGAGTATCTGACGGAGGATGCCTGCCTGACTTTTACGGTGGCTGCAGGAAACGGCGGCAAGGAAGAAGCCCTTTGGGAGGGCATAGCGTACAGCTCCGGCTGCAGGAACCATGGGGGACTGCGCATCCGCGCGGACGTGAACATGGTGGAAGAGGCCCACGAGAACGGTTTTTCCCTGGGAAAATATGCCGCCTGCAGAGCCCTGCAGGAGTATGATCCCGCAGTGACTACGGAGGAATGCCATAATATGACCATGTCAGAAATCCATGGTCTGATAGAGGAACACCGGCATGGGGGGAACCATGCCAACGGACATAAACGGGTGAGGGATGCCTGCCGGGACAATGGAGAGGATCCGGGGGAAGACACACAGGAAGAAGGCGTACAGGAGGAAGGCTGCCGGGGCAGCCACGGACACCGGAGAAAATAGGCCCTTTTCAAATGGCAGGAAATAAGGTATAATCAATCATTATGGAAAGTGGAAAGAAGGAATTTCTGGGCCTGCTGTGCAATTTATATATCACTGCCCTGCTTGTGGCGCTGCCTCTGTTCACGGGGGAGGGCTATTGGCATCTGGACGAGACAAAGTACGCGTTATTTTATAATATTTCCCTGCTTTGTCTGGGCGGATGGCTGGTGGCCGGAATGCCCTGGCGGATAAAGGCCCTGCGGCTGAAGCGGGCCGGAAATGTCTTCAGCGGAATGGACAGGGCCGTGATCCTTTACGAGGTATGCGTGGTACTGTCGGCTCTGTGCAGTTCCTACGGAATGCTGGCCTGGAAGGGATATGAGGGCTGGTATATGGGGGCTGTCTCCCAGCTGCTGTTTGCGGGAATTTATTTTTTTATGTCAAGGCAGTATGACGGTGCGGCCTGGCCGCTGTACCTGGGGGAGGCGGCGCTGTTTTCGGCAACGGTTCTGGGGCTGCTGCACCGCCTGGGAATGGATCCCCTTGGACTGATGGCGGGATGGGGCAGCGGTGACTGGGAGTACAGCCACATGCTTTCCACCCTGGGTAATATCAACTGGCTCTGCGGATACTACAGCGTTGCCCTGGCCTTTGCAGTGGCACATTTTCTCAGGGAGGAAAGTCCCTGGCTGATGGCAGTGTCTTATGCGGTGTCGGCCTGTGCCCTTGTCCTGCTGTGTATCCAGGGGAGCCAGGGCGGTCTGATGGTGGCGGTGGTCTGTATTATTGTCTGTGTTGTGTTTGGAGGAAAACAGAGACATATATGGAAGCGGATGAGTCTTCTTCTGGCGGGCGTTTTTCTGGGGCTGCTTCTCATGGACGTGCTGATGGAGCTGAGGGGCGAGAGCGCGGCTGTTGTGGCTGACGGGAATCTCTTCGCTGTGGTTGGCAGGTATGTCTGGGGAATCGGGGCAGCCGTGAGCCTGCTTGGCTTTCTTGCAGCCAGGCGGATTGGGCCGGGCAGGCGGCGGCTTTCCCTGAGGCTGAGAAGGTGGATTTTTCTGGGAGCAGCGGCAGGGATGCTGTTGGCCTGTGTGGCTGTTGCCCGTGGCATTGACGACAGATTCGGCAGTGGCAGGGGATTTCTGTGGCGTATTTCCCTGGAAAATTTTGCGGATGCCAGCGGAAAGGACCGGCTGTTGGGCGCGGGACCGGATTGTTATGGGGAAGCGGTTTTCAACAGACTGGGGGCAGATACGGATGTCTGGGATGGAGAGCACTGGGAAGGGGCGGTATTTGTCAATGCCCATTGCGAGCCTCTGAATCAGCTGTGTAATGTGGGAATTCTGGGGACAGTCTGTTATCTGGCAGTTTTTCTTGTGGGACTGTGGCGATACCGGGACAGCGCCCTGGGCATTCTGGTCATTGTCATGTACGGCATGCATTCCCTGGTCAGCTTTCAGCAGGTGCTGAACACGCCCCTCCTTTTTCTGGTTCTTGGATTGTGCGAGGCGGAGAAACGGCAGGATTTTGGCGGGAAAGGCAGCGGAAACAGGTGGATACGGACGGATTTAACACACAGCGGCGTGGAAGGCGGGAAAGCGGAGAGGGAAGACGAATATGAAGTGGAAAAAATTTAAGATAAAGACCATTACAGAGGCAGAGGATATCATTATCAGCGCCTTATATGACATCGGACTGGAAGGAGCCCAGATTGAGGATAAGGTGCCTCTGACCGCATTGGAAAAGGAGCAGATGTTTGTGGATATTCTTCCGGAGGTGCAGGAGGATGACGGCATAGCCTATCTGAGCTTTTTTGTGGAGGAAAAGGACGGATGCCTGGAGATTCTGGGGGAGAAAACGGAGGAAAAGGCTGTTCTGGAGAAGGTGAACCGGGAACTGGAAGAGCTCCGGCAGTTCTGCGACATCGGAGAGGGATCGGTGACAGTAGACGAAACCGAGGATATTGACTGGATCAACAACTGGAAACAGTATTTTCACCAGTTTCACATAGATGACATCCTTGTAATCCCTTCGTGGGAGACCGTGGAGAGAGAGGATCAGGGACAGATGGTGCTGCATATAGATCCGGGAACCGCATTCGGAACGGGGATGCATGAGACCACGCAGCTCTGCATCCGGCAGCTTCGGAAATATGTCAGACCTGGAACGGAACTTCTGGATGTGGGCACCGGCAGCGGTATTCTTGCGATCCTGGCGCTGATGTTCGGCGCAGGCCATGCGGTGGGAACGGACCTGGATCCCTGCGCGGCGGAAGCCGTGGCGCAGAACTGCAGGGATAACGGAATTAAGCTTTCCGATTTTGAGCTGCTGATGGGAAATATCATCACGGATAAGGAGATTCAGGACAAAGCGGGGTACGGGCGATATGATATCGTGGTGGCCAATATTCTGGCGGATGTTCTGGTGCCCCTGACACCGGTGATTTTCAGCCATCTGAAACAGGGCGGAATTTATATCACTTCCGGAATTATTGATGACAAAGAACAGACCGTGGTGGATGCCGTGCTGGCGTCCGGACTGGAAGTGGAGGAGATTACCCGCCAGGGAGAATGGGTCAGCGTAACGGCCCGGAAGCCCTGACCGATACGGAAATAAGTACAGGAGAGCAGAATGCATCATTTTTTTGTGGCGCCGGAACAGATCAATACTGGTGACAATAGTGTCATAATAACCGGCCAGGATGTAAACCACATAAAAAACGTACTCCGGATGAAACAGGGAGAGGAACTGGCCGTAAGCAACGGACAGGACGGCAGGGAATACCGCTGCGGTATTTTACGGATGGAGGAGGACAGAATTCTCTGTGAGCTTCGCTTTATAAAAGAGGACAATGTGGAACTGCCCTGCCGGATTTACCTCTTTCAGGGCCTTCCAAAGGGGGACAAGATGGAGCTGATTATCCAGAAAGCCGTGGAACTGGGGGTTTACAGTGTCATTCCCCTGGCGGCAAAGCGCTGTGTGGTAAAACTGGATGAAAAAAAGGCGGCTTCCAGAATTCTGCGGTGGCAGGGAATTTCGGAGTCTGCCGCAAAGCAGAGCCGTCGGGCCATTGTTCCGGAGGTGACAAAAGTGTCGGATTTTTCTTCCGCTGTGAAATGGGCATCCCGGATGGCAGTGAAACTGATCCCCTATGAACTGGCGGAGGACATGACCAGGACAAGGCAGATTTTGGGCCGCCTGGAGCCCGGACAGGATGTGGCGGTATTTATAGGGCCTGAGGGCGGTTTCACCGAGGAGGAGGTACGGCTGGCATCGGAAAACGGAATAGAACCTGTGACCCTGGGAAAGCGTATTCTGAGAACAGAGACGGCAGGGCTGACAGTACTGTCATGGATTATGTACCTTCTGGAGGGCTGAACCTGCAGGAGGGAAGAGACAGGGACAATTCCTCCCGCATATGATAGAATAACATGAGGCAGGAATCCGGCCGCCTGCAGGCGGACAAAGCAGGGGGACGGTTTTGATAAAGGAGTAGGATCATGGAAGTATATCTGGACAATTCTGCCACCACAAGGGCTTTTCCGGAAGTGGCGGAATTGATGACGAGGATTATGTGCGAGGATTACGGCAATCCTTCCAGTCTTCACAGGAAGGGCGTCCAGGCGGAACAGTATCTCCGCTATGGGACGGAGACCTTTGCCAGGCTTTTGAAAGTCAACGAAAAGGAAATCGTTTTTACGTCAGGGGGAACGGAGTCGGACAATATGGCGCTGACAGGCTGCGCTTTGGCCAACAGCAGGAAGGGAAACCATCTGATCACCACCCAGGTGGAACATCCGGCAGTTTTAAATACCATGCGTCACCTGGAATCTCTGGGATACAGGGTGACATATCTGCCTGTAAACGCCCAGGGCAGTATCATGCTGGAGGATCTCCAGCGGGCCATGACGGCCAATACCATTCTGGTATCCGTTATGCACACAAACAATGAGATCGGGACGCTGCAGCCCATTGCTGAGGCATGCGCCCTGGTGAAGCGCATGAATCCCTATGCGCTGTTTCATGTAGACGCGGTGCAGGGATTTGGCAAAGCCAGGATTTATCCCAAAAAGATGGGCATTGACCTGCTGTCGGCCAGCGGACACAAGATTCACGGACCCAAGGGAATCGGCCTGCTGTATGTAGGGGAAGGGGTAAAGATACAGCCCATCCTCCACGGAGGCGGCCAGCAGAGAAATCTGCGCTCGGGAACGGACAATGTTGCAGGCGTTGCAGGTTTTGCAAAGGCGGCGGAGTTGCTGTACGAACATTACGAGGAAGACAGAAAGAGGCTGTACCAGTGCAAAAGATACTTTATGGACGGCGTGAGACGTCTGGAAGGCATCCGGATTAACGGTCTGCTTCCCGGGGAGGCAGATGGAGGCGGAACGGCGCCGCATATTGTCAGCGTTTCCTTCAGAGGTGTCCGCAGCGAGGTACTGCTTCACGCATTGGAGGAAGACGGCATTTACGTGTCTGCAGGCAGCGCATGCGCGGCCAGGAAACCCCAGCCCTCAGCCACTCTGAAAGCCATCGGCATAGAGAGGGAGCTTTTGGACTCCACCATCAGATTCAGCTTTTCGGTTTACACCACAAAGGAAGAATTGGACTATACAATACAGGCATTGTATGATAAAATTCCCATGTTGCGGAAATACACCCGCAGACGCTGAGGGAAGGGGAACGGGGACGGCGGCCCGTTTTGGGGAAAGGAAAGAATATGTTTACAGCTTTTTTGATAAAATATGCGGAAATCGGCATAAAAGGAAAGAACCGGTATCTCTTTGAGGATGCATTGATACACCAGATCAAGTTTGCCCTGAAGAAATGTGAGGGCTCCTTTCTGATTCATAAATCCCAGGGGCGCATTTACGTGGAGGCCCGTGGGGAGTTTGACTATGACGAGACCGTGGAGCACCTGAGAAAAGTGTTCGGCATCTCCGGCATTTGTCCGGTGGTGTACGCGGAGGACGAGGGCTTTGAAAAATTATGTGACAGAGTTGTCAGATATGTGGCGGAGGTATATCCGGACAGAAATAAAACATTCAAAGTTCATGCCAGACGCGCGCGCAAGGATTATCCGAAGGAATCCATGGAGATCAATGCCGGCGTGGGAGAGGCTGTGCTGAAGGCCTATCCGGAAATGTCGGTGGATGTCCACCAGCCGGAGATTCTGCTGAACATAGAGATCCGGGAGAAGATCTATCTCTATTCTGAGACCATTCCGGGTCCGGGGGGCATGCCCGTGGGCACAGGCGGCAAGGCCATGCTGCTTCTGTCCGGGGGAATAGACTCTCCGGTGGCCGGATATATGATCGCAAAGCGGGGGGTAAAGATTGACGCGGTCTACTTTCATGCGCCGCCCTACACCAGCGACAGGGCAAAACAGAAGGTGGTGGACCTGGCCAGGGTGGTTTCCGGGTATGCCGGTCCGGTGTGGCTCCATGTTATCAATTTCACGGATATTCAGCTCTATATTTACGATAAATGCCCTCATGAGGAGCTGACTGTGATCATGCGCCGGTATATGATGAGGATTGCGGAGCATATTGCAAAGGAGACAGGCTGTCTGGGACTGATAACAGGGGAGAGCATCGGACAGGTTGCCTCCCAGACCATGCATTCCCTGATTGCAACCAACGAGGTGTGCGAACTGCCGGTATACCGTCCCCTGATCGGGTTTGACAAGATGGAGATTGTGGAGGTTTCCCAGAAGATCGGAGCTTTTGAGACATCCATCCTGCCCTTTGAGGACTGCTGCACGATTTTTGTGGCAAAACATCCCGTGACCAAGCCGAACGTGAATGTGATCCGGCGCCATGAGCGCAATCTGGAGGAAAAAATAGAGGAGCTGGTGAAGACAGCCCTGGAGACAAAAGAACTGATCATAGTGGAATAGCAATGGAAAAGAAAAAAGACCTGCCGGGTATGGCGCCCGGAGGTCTCACAGAAGTCATCTTCGTGTCAGGCAGCAGATCCCCGCGGGGAGACTGTTACTGCACAATGTAGGGTTTTAACAGATCCAGTACTTCGTCAGCCCCTTCTTCCGTGTGAATGTTCAGGTCAATGGGTTTGGAAAGATCCAGACTGAAGATTCCCATAATGGACTTTGCGTCAACCACATATCTGCCGGATACCAGATCAAAATCATAGTCAAACTTGGATATGTCATTGACGAAAGACTTTACCTTGTCAATGGAATTTAAAAAAATCTGTACTGTTTTCAATGTCTTTGCCTCCTTGCTGTTTTGGACTTCAGCTCCATATTAACGGTTTGGAGGATAAATGTCAAGGCGAAAACAGTACAAAAAAAGTGAGGAATCAGAATGAAAACCGTGGCATTGTACAATCTTGGCTGCAAGGTGAATTCTTATGAAACGGAAGTGATGGGGCAGAAGCTGCAGGAGAAGGGTTACCGGATTGTTCCCTTTGAACAGACTGCAGACATCTATATCGTGAATACCTGTACGGTTACCAATATTGCGGACAGAAAGAGCAGGCAGATGCTTCACCGTGCCAGGCAGCTGAACCCCCGGGCCGTGGTGGTGGCAGTGGGCTGCTATGTGCAGACAGATCCCGGAGCGGTTGAGGCGGATGCTGCAATCGATCTGGCAGTGGGCAACAATCACAAGAAGGACATTGCGGAAATTCTGGAGCGGTATCTGGAGCAGCGGCAGGACAAGACCCTGCTGGGCACCACGGTCACTGATATCAGCCGGGGCTGTGAATATGAGGAAATGCAGCTGAAGCATACGGCAGAACATACCAGGGCCTACATCAAAATCCAGGACGGATGCAACCAGTTCTGTTCCTACTGCGTGATTCCCTATGCCAGGGGAAGGGTGCGCAGCCGGCAGCCGGAGGACATCCTCCGGGAGATCCGGGGACTGGTGGAGGCAGGCTACCGGGAAGTGGTGCTCACAGGGATTCATATCAGCTCCTACGGCATTGACCTGGGGGAGGAAAAGTGGAAGAGCGGCAGCAGGCTGATCCACCTGGCGGAGAGAATTCATGAGATACCGGGACTGGAAAGGATTCGCCTGGGGTCCCTGGAACCAAGGATCATAAACCGGGAGAACGCGGTACGCCTGGCAGCACTGCCGGGCCTGTGTCCCCATTTTCATCTCTCCCTTCAGAGCGGCTGCGATGCGACGTTAAAAAGGATGAATAGACATTACACTTCCGGGGAATACTATACCTGTGTGGAGACGCTGCGGGATGCGTTTTGCGAACCTGCCATTACCACGGATGTGATTGTGGGATTTCCCGGGGAGACCCAGGAGGAATTCGCCGTGACCAAAGCGTTTCTGGAGAAGGTGAATTTCTACGAAATGCATGTTTTCAAGTATTCCAGGCGGAGAGGCACGTCGGCGGCATCCATGCCGGACCAGGTGCCTGAGACGGTGAAGGCCGTGCGAAGCGGGGAACTTCTGGAATTGAAGAAGGTACAGTCCAGGGCATTCCGCTCACGCTACATAGGCCGGGAGGCCGAGGTGCTTCTGGAGGAGGGCAAGACGGTAGACGGACGGCGCTGGCTTGTGGGCCATACCGGGGATTATGTGAAAGTGGCAGTGGAGGACAGGCGCGCCGGAGATCGGCAGCCCGGGGTAAACAGGATTGTAAAAGCGGCTGTAAAGGGTTTTCTTACAGATGAAATTCTCCGGGGCGTTTTGCCGGAGGAAGGATTTACAGGAGTCTGAGGGGCAGACTGCAGTATATTAGATGAAAATTATGCGCCTGGGGACACCAAGACTTGAATTTTACATACAAATGAGTTATATTAATAAAAGATATCTATGGAGCGAAGAAATGTCTCCCCCACGATATGGAGGTCAGGTTATGCAGAAATTGGAAAATACACAATACTTTAAGGTAGATTCGGAACCTGAGGATGGGGCGAAAGAGGTGCTGTCTGCCGTATATGAGGCATTGACGGAAAAGGGATATAATCCGGTAAACCAGATAGTGGGATATATCATGAGCGGCGACCCTACTTATATAACCAGTCACAAGAATGCGCGCAGCATGATCATGAAGGTGGAGCGTGACGAACTCGTGGAGGAACTGCTGACGGAGTATATCCGTACAAAGGACTGGCACTGAAATAACGGAAGACAGATAGGAGGCCCGGGCTATGAGGATCATGGGGCTTGATTTTGGTTCGAAAACTGTGGGAGTGGCAGTGAGCGACAGTCTGCTCATAACGGCCCAGGGACTGGAGATTATAAGGCGGAAGGAAGAAAACAAGCTGCGCCGGACTCTGGCCAGAATCGAAGAACTGATTGAGGAATACGAAGTGGAAGAAATCGTTCTG
Source organism: uncultured Lachnospiraceae bacterium (assembly GCA_947367855.1). Classification (GTDB taxonomy): domain Bacteria; phylum Bacillota; class Clostridia; order Lachnospirales; family Lachnospiraceae; genus Acetatifactor. Next base: position 24,663 of record CANBFE010000030.1, read on the forward strand.
GGGCTGCCCCGGAACATGGATGCGTCGGAAGGAGTACGGGTGGAACTGACCCGGGAATTTCAGGAGAAACTGGAGCGCAGGACAGGCCTGCAGGTAACTTTGTGGGACGAGCGTCTGACCACGGTTTCCGCGGAGAAGATCATGATGGAAAGCGGCGTCCGGCGGGAAAAAAGAAAAGACTATGTGGATAAGATAGCGGCGACCCTGATTTTGCAGGGATATCTTGACAGCCGCGGCTGATATGCGTTTGTCTGGGAATGGAGAGGATATGGAAAAATCCGGAAAGATTACGTTTCAACTGGACCAGGGAGAGACGGAGAGCTTTTACGTATTGGAACAGACCAGAATCGGAGGGAATAACTACATCCTTGTGGCTGACAGCCAGGAGGGGGATGGAGAGGCCCTGATTCTGAAGGATACTTCCCGGGATGGGGATGAGGAAGGCATATTTGCCATTGTGGAAGACGAGAAAGAGCTTGCTGCAGTGGCGGGTGTGTTTGAGAGTATGCTGGAGGACGTGGAATTTACGGACTGAATCGGAAGCATAAGCCGGAGTTGGGAAATGACAGTGGGAGAAGACAGGTTTAAACTGCTTTTAAAAGACAGAGGCCTGAAGGTGACCCGTCAGAGGGTGGCGGTGCTTGAGGCCCTTGCATCCTGCCCGAAGGAGCATCTGACTGCGGAGGAAATATTTGAGCTTGTAAAGGTGGACTGTCCGGAGATCGGGCTGGCCACTGTTTATAGAACAATACAATTGCTGAATGGGCTGAATCTGATTGACCGGGTCAATTTTGATGACGGATTTGTGCGCTACGAGATGGGGAGCGCTCTGGATAGCGGACTAAGACATCGTCATCATCATTTGATCTGTATCAAATGCGGCAGGGTAATTTCCTTTCAAAAGGATCTCTTGGAGGGGATGGAAGCGAAGATTGCCGAGACTGCCGGATTTCGGGTTGTGAATCATGAGGTCAGGCTTTACGGTTATTGTATGGAATGTGGAGGAGATTTGATTGAAGAAAAAAGAGAATAACAGCGGTTCCAGATTGAAGGTTATTCCCCTGGGGGGTCTGGAACAAATCGGTATGAACATTACTGCCTTCGAGTATGGGGACAGTATTGTTGTGGTAGACTGCGGTTTGTCGTTCCCGGCGGACGACATGCTGGGGATTGACCTTGTGATTCCGGATGTGACTTATCTGAAGGAAAATATCGACAAGGTGAAGGGATTTGTGATCACCCACGGTCATGAGGACCATATCGGGGCCCTTCCCTATGTGCTCCGTGAGATCAATGTGCCGGTCTATGCAACGAGACTTACCATGGGGATCATTGAAAACAAACTGAAGGAACATGAACTCACCAAAACCACCAAGAGAAAGGTGGTAAAATTCGGACAGTCCATTAATCTGGGGCAGTTCAGGGTGGAATTTATCAAGACAAACCACAGCATTGTGGATGCGGCGGCCCTGGCGATTTATTCCCCTGCGGGCATTGTGGTTCACACAGGGGACTTCAAGGTGGACTACACACCTGTGTTCGGAGACGCCATTGATCTGCAGCGTTTTGCGGAGCTTGGAAAAAAAGGTGTACTGGCTCTTATGTGCGATTCCACCAATGCGGAGCGTCCGGGCTTCACCCCTTCCGAGAGGACTGTGGGAACCACCTTTGACACCCTGTTTGAGGAGCATAAGAATACCAGGATTTTCGTGGCAACCTTTGCCTCCAATGTGGACAGGGTTCAGCAGATTATTAATTCCGCCTATAAATTCGGACGGAAGGTATGTGTGGAAGGCCGCAGCATGGTCAGCATCATTGAGACGGCCAGAAACCTGGAGTGCATCAGCATTCCCGAGAACACTCTCATTGAGGTGGAGCAGATGAAGGACTATCCCAGTGAGAAGCAGGTGATTATCACCACTGGAAGCCAGGGGGAGAGCATGGCGGCCCTCAGCCGCATGGCCGGAGGCATGCACCGGAAGATTACCATAGGCCCCGGGGATACGGTGATTTTTTCATCCAATCCCATTCCGGGAAATGAGAAATCGGTTACCAAGGTTATCAATGAGCTGATCCGCAAGGGCGCGGATGTGATATTCCAGGATGCCCATGTGTCCGGACATGCCTGTCAGGAGGAGATTAAGCTGATCTATTCCCTGATCCGTCCCAAATATGCAGTGCCTGTGCACGGGGAAATCAAGCATCTGAAGGCCCAGGCGAAAATTGCCCAGAGCCTTGGGATAGAGAAGGAAAATATTTTTGTGTTGTCTTCCGGGGATGTGTTGGAAATGGGAGACAGCGGCGCCGGTGTGACGGGAAGGGTGCCTGTAGGTGCCATTCTGGTGGACGGCCTGGGCGTGGGAGACGTTGGAAATGTAGTGCTGCGTGACCGCCAGCATCTGGCTGAGGACGGCATTATGATAGTGGTTATGAGCCTTGACCGCATGGAGGGACAGTTGGTGGCAGGGCCCGATATCGTGTCCAGGGGTTTTGTGTATGTAAAAGAATCGGACGAGCTCATTGAGGAGGCGCGCCAGACTGTGGATGAGGCACTGCAGAAGTGCCTGGACAGAGGAATCACCGACTGGGGCAGACTGAAGAACACTACAAAGGATGCGCTGGGGGATTACGTCTGGAAAAAGACCAAGAGACGGCCCATGATCCTTCCCATTATCATGGAGGTGTGAGGCGGCAGCTGTGTCGGTAAGACGGCAGACGTCTGACTGACAGGACAGGGAGGCTGATATGAAAGTAATGAGTATAATCGGCGCCGTAACAGGCGCGATCTTCAGACTGGTGGCTGCAGTAGCGGTGGTTTATCTGATCTACTGGGGGGCAGAGGTCTGCTATGACTATGGCTACCGCATCTTTACGGAGCCTGCAGTGGGCAGCGGAGAGGGAAGAACCGTTACGGTAACCGTCACGGAAAGCATGTCTCCCCTGGAGATCGGGGAGCTGTTTGAGGGCAGGGGCCTGGTGAGGGACGCAAAGCTTTTTGCCCTGCAGTATTATCTCTCGGAGTACACCAAAGATGTGGGGCCGGGTACCTTCGAACTGAGCACGGCCATGACGGCTGAGGAAATGATGGCGGCCATGGTGGTGGAGCAGGAGGAAGAAGAGGAAGAGGGAGATGCAAAATCCGCAGGGTAATGTCCGGGGCAGTCTGGCATGGAGATTTCCGGGCGGCAGAGCAGGACGGATAGGTCTGAGGGGACAGGTATGATCATAGATGAGAGACTGTCGGTCTATATCGACTCGTTGGACAGGGGAAATACGGCCTTTTTGGACAATCTGGAGAAGGAGGCCCTGGAGATGGGGATTCCCATTATCCGGAAGTCCATGCAGAGCCTGCTGAAATTTCTGCTGGCGCTGACAAAGCCGGAAAAGATTCTGGAAGTGGGCACTGCCATCGGTTTTTCCGCGCTGCTGATGAGCCGCTATGCGCCGGAAGACTGCCATATTACCACCATCGAGAACTATGAGAAGAGGATTCCCATTGCCCGGGAGAATTTCAGACGGGCTGGAAGAGAGGACCGAATTACCCTTTTGGAGGGGGATGCGGCGGATGTTCTGAGGGAGCTTACGGATTCATATGACATGATTTTCATGGATGCGGCCAAGGGGCAGTATCTGCATTTTCTGCCGGAAGTGCTGCGTCTGATGACGCCCGGGGGATTGCTTGTGTCGGACAATGTGCTCCAGGACGGAGATGTGGCGCAGTCCCGGTTTGCGGTGGAGAGACGTGACCGCACCATACATGCCAGGATGCGGGAGTATCTTTATCTGCTCAAGCACCATCCGGAACTGGAGACAGTGGTGCTTCCGGTGGGCGACGGGGTGACCCTCAGCACAAAACTTCCCCAGGCGGGCTCTCCCTGTGTACGGAAAGGATAAGGAATCATATGGAACATGGAAAAAAGCCGGAACTGCTGATTCCGGCGGCCAGCCTGGAGGTGCTCAGGACAGCTGTAATATTTGGGGCGGACGCCGTATACATCGGCGGTGAGGCATTCGGACTGCGGGCCAAGGCGAAAAATTTTACCATGGAGGAGATGGCGGAGGGGATTTCCTTTGCCCATGCCCACGGGGTAAAAGTGTATGTTACGGCAAATATACTTGCCCACAACGGGGATCTGGAGGGAGCCGGGGATTATTTCCGTGAGCTGCGGGACATGAAGCCCCAGGCATGTGATGCGCTGATCATATCGGACCCCGGGCTGTTTGACATTGCAAGAGAGGTTTGGCCCCAGGTTGAAATCCATATTTCCACCCAGGCAAACAATACCAACTACCGGACATATCTGTTCTGGTGGAGGCAGGGGGCAAAGCGGGTGGTGTCTGCAAGGGAATTATCCCTGGAGGAGATACGCGTCATTCGGGAACATATTCCGGAAGAGATGGAGATAGAGAGCTTTGTCCAGGGTTCCATGTGTATTTCCTATTCAGGCCGATGCCTTCTGAGCAATTATTTTACGGGGCGCGATGCCAACCAGGGTTCCTGCACCCATCCCTGCCGTTGGAAATATGCGGTGGTGGAGGAGACCAGGCCGGGGGAGTACCTTCCGGTCTATGAGAATGAACGGGGAACATATATTTTTAATTCCAAAGATTTATGTATGATAGACCACATTCCGGAACTGACGCAGGCTGGGATTGACAGCTTTAAGATAGAGGGACGCATGAAGACCGCGCTCTATGTGGCCACTGTGGCAAGAACCTACCGCAGGGCCATAGATGATTATTTTGAGTCTCCGGAGAAGTATCATGCCAGTCTGGACTGGTATCGTCAGGAGATTTCTAAATGCACGCACCGGCATTTTTCCACAGGTTTCTATTTCGGAAAGCCAACGGAGGAAAGCCAGATTTATGACAGCAGTACTTATGTGAACGAGTACACTTACCTGGGGATGATGGAAGAGACGGCGCAGGCGGGAAGCCTTCCCTGGAATAACAGCTACCCCCTTACGCGGTTCGAACAGCGCAATAAGTTTTCCGTGGGGGAAGCGCTTGAAATCATGAAACCGGACGGGCAGAATGTGGAGGCGGTGGTGGAAGCCTTGTATTCGGAAGACGGCCAGTGGATGGAAAGCTGCCCACATGCCAGACAGAGACTTTGGGTAAGGTTTTCGCAGCCTGCGCAGCCATATGACCTGCTCAGGAGAAAGACAGAGGGGCAGAAGAAAGAGTCAGAAGCATCGGTTTGACAGGACTGCGGGTTATCCGGGAGCCGCCTGGGTGGGCGGTGTCCCGGAGTTTCGTTCTATGCGCAGGCCCTGCAGGGTATGCGCCCTATTTCCGGTAAATCCGGATGTATTTTCCGTCATTGACCTGGGTATACCCGAAATCGTTCTCAATATACTGCATCAGCCAGCCCTGCGGGTCCGTCATCAGCTTCCCGTACCAACAGTCCACAATGATCACATTGGGATATTTCTCCGGATACAGCTCCCAGTATTCCAGAAGACGCTCATCATAGGCGGTGGGATTTATAATGGAGAAATGGGAGATTTCCACATCTTTGAACAGATACTGTATGGTTCCCAGATTCATTACCTGGTCCACCATAATCAACACTTTATCCCCGTCCTGTACATAGGACTGCCAGTCTTCATAGTCGGAATTATAGATATAAGCCCCCATGTAATTGGATATGGTGCCTGCTGCCGGACCCTTCCGCAGGAGGCCGCCGCTCTGGAGTACATTGATGTATTCCCCTGTGCCTGAGCGGAGGGTATAGCCCTTGCCGAAAACTGCCGTAAGGCACCAGACAGTCAGGGCGGCATAAACCCATTTCTGTTTTTTCACATCCGCCGTACTACCGGAGGAGAGTGGCAGTAAAACGGCTCCGCAGAATGCGGCAGGCATGGCATGGGGAATGGACTCTCCAAAGGACAGGTCCGTGAGGTAGGCTACGGCCAGAAGGGAAAGCAGGGTTCCTGCCATGAGATACAGAAGAAAGCTTTTCTGTACCTGTATCGGTATTCCTGATTCCTCACTGTCAGTATCAGGAGACATGTGCAGGCAGCGGAGCGGGGGCCTGGGGGGGTAATTTACGGACAATGTACCAAGTCCTGCCAGGGAAAAGGCCGCCAGGTGAATGTGTATGCGCTCGTATCCGTATTTCAGGACAATCCAGAAGAAAAGCTCTGCCATACAGGCCAGAATGGCAGTGAGACAACAGGCCTGTTCCCTGTCCAGTTTCCGCCATCTGGCAACTACCGCTGCAGGGATCAGACATCCGGCCCAAAGGGCTGCCAGAAGGAGACTGTCTTTCAGCAGGGAGAGTATCTTTCCGCCCGGTGTAAGGGAGTGGGTCACATCCCCTGCCAGAATGTGGGAAAGTGTGGCTGCAAGTTCCTCCGGGGATGTATAGGTGAACAGCATTCCCAGATATCCCAGACCGCACAGGGCGCAGACAAGCGTGGCGATTCCCATGTCCCGCCATCTGCTTTTTCCGGAAAAACGGGCCAGAAGCGCCAGCAGAAAGGGATACAGAATCAGGCAGGAGGGGTAAGACAGCACGTTCAGCGCCAGGGAGAGGGCAGCCAGAACCAGATCTCTGCGTTTTTTTCCACAGGCGTAATACCGGACAAGAAACAGGGCCATGAGAGTATAGCACCATACCTGCATGATGCCGAATTCCGGCAGGATGATCTGTTTTGGAATGGTGTTGAAATAGATCAGGGCCAGAATCCGGGCGTATCTGTTTTCCAGAAACCGTTTCAGAATCCGATACAGAAAGAAGCTCACCCCTAAGTGGAGCAGGGTTCCGCATACCCGCAGATACAGCACGACCCCGGCAGTGCCGAACAGGGCAAGCCAGGGTTTCATCAAAAGGGCGCACAGAAAGGCCGAGGACTGGTGAGGCTCCCACATATCCAGAAAGAGCCTGTCTCCCCGGACGTTTCTGTATGCCATAACCAGTTGGTATTCTTCATCCAGACCGAATGCAAAAACGATCATCTTCAGCGCGGCCAGTATACTGAGAAGGAGCAGAGCCGGATACAGCCGGTGATTCTTATGCTTCATCGGAGTTCTCCTTTTGGCGCGCATCCAGCACCTCGTCCACAATGTAGGGGGGGCGTGTCCTGGCAGCATCCAGGGTTCTCCAGATATATTCGCCCAGAATACCCAGCATCAGCATGATAATACCGCATGCGAACAGAATCACGCACATCAGAGAAGCCCAGCCTTCAATGGGAGTACCCCTGGTAAATTTTTCAATAATGACATCCACAAAGAGGATGGCTGCCAGTATATTGAAAAAGATGCCAAGTCCCGACATAAAGCGCAGGGGAAAATAGGAGAAGCTCATTACGGAATCCATCACCAGCTTCACTTTTTTGGAAAGAGTCCAGCGGGATTTGCCGATTTCCCTGTCCTGGCGCACGAAATAGATCATATCCGTGCGGAAACCTGCCCAGAGAACCTGCAGTGTCAGGGAGGAGTTTTTTTCATCCAGTCTTTCCAGCACTTCAATCACTTTTCTGTCCACCAGATAGCAGTCGCAGCCGCCTGCGGGCATGTTTTTGTTGACAATCTTCCGAATCAGGGAATAGTAGAGATTTGCAAAGAAGACCTTTATGGGGTTTTCCTTCCGTTCTTTCCGGACGGCAAGCACCACCTTGTTGCCGCGTTTCCAGCTTTCATACATTTCCAGAATAATCCCGGAGTCCTCCTGCAGGTCTGCCTGCTTGGTGACGGCGCAGTCTCCGCTGCAGGCGCTTAACCCTGCCAGCAGCGCGGCATGTTCACCGAAATTGCGGGAGAGTTTCAGCAGTTTGATATTGGGGTCCTTTTCACGCAGTTTCTGCATAATCTGCCAGGAATCGTCCGCAGAACCGTCGTCCACAAACACGATTTCATATTCTCCCAGTTTTCCAAGGATTTTTTCTTTCATGTCCCCGTAAAGCAGTTCCAGGGTGTCTGCATTGTAATATACGGGAACAACTATTGATATTTTGCTCATTTTTTCACCACATTCAGATAATCTTCATAATCGCGGATGTATTCCTCCGGGTCGTAATGCTCATTGGATAGCACCAGGAGAACGGAATCCGCAGAGAAGTCATACATTTCCTTCCAGACCATGCTTTTCAGGTACAGGCCCATTCTGGGGCGGTTTAATTCTATGATGCGGCTCTGGGAGCCGTTGTCCACCTTTACCCGGCTGGTGCCGGATACGTTTATCATGACGAATTCTGATCTTAAATTCGCATGCTTTCCCCGGACAACCCTGTCGTCTGAGCCGTAAATATAGAAAATTCTTTTAATTTCAAAGGGAATGGCGCTGCCGCCTTCCACTACCACGAGATTTCCTCTCTCGTCTCCCAGATCCGGGAAATCCAGAATCCGGATCTGATCCTCCAAGTTGACCATGACGTTCTCCTGACTTCTTATTTCTGCGATGCCTTCCTGTTCTGCAATATCCGGACAGGCAGCGGGTTATTGAAACGAATTGATACAGTCTATGACATATTGCTGCTCCTCAGGCAGCATTCCTGAGTAAAAGGGAAGGGACAGCACTGTGTCGGCATATTCCTCCGTAATGGGGAAGTCGCCTTTTCCATGTCCCAGGCGGCTGTAGGCTTCCGCCAGATGGGGAGGAACGGGATAGTGAATCAGGGTGCCCACATCCCTCCGGTTCAGAAAGGAGATAAGTTCGTCCCTGCGTCCGGTGCGGACCACATACTGATGCCATACGGAACTGGTTTCCGGGCGTTCTTCCGGCAGCAGGAGATCCGGATGGCGCAGCTCCCGGCTGTATTTTGCGGCCAACTGTCTGCGTTCCTCCGTAATTTCCTGCATGTGAGCCAGACGGACGTTGAGAAGGCCTGCCTGAAGTTCGTCCAGTCTGGAATTGGCTCCTTCGACTTTGTTGTAATAGCGTTTTTCGCTGCCGTAATTCCGGAAAATGCGGGCCTCCTGTGCCAGAGCGGAATGATTGGTGACAAGCGCACCCGCATCTCCGAAAGCACCCAGATTCTTGGAGGGATAGAAGGAGAAGCAGCCTGCATCCCCAAAGGTGCCTGTCATCTGCCCTTTGTAAAGGGCTCCGTGGGACTGGGCGCAGTCTTCGATGAGTTTCAGTCCGTATTTCCGGCAGATATGGAGGATTTTGTCCATGTCCGCCACATGTCCGTAGAGATGGACCACCATGACGGCTTTTGTCCTGGAGGTTATCTTTGCTTCTATTTTATCCGCATCGATCTGGTAAAAAGAGTCCGGTTCCACAAAGACGGGAGTTGCGCCGTTGATGGTGATGCCCATGACGCTGGCGATGTAGGTGTTTCCCTGGACAATGACCTCGTCCCCGGGACCGATGCCCAGAAGCCTTACAGCAATCCACAGGGCGTCCAGGCCGCTTGCCAGGCCGACACAGTGGGCCGCCCCGGTATAACGGGCAAAATCAGTCTCAAAGGTCTCCACTTCCCTGCCCAGGACATACCATCCGGAGCGGAGCACGGAGAGGGCTTTTTCTTCCAGTTCTTTCTGATATTTGAAATAACCGTAGTCCATACGGTTTGGCATAATCTTCATAGAATGCTGCAGGATTCCTTTCTTACTGCAGAATTCCCCGGAGGGCGCCTGCAATTATGGAATATCATATCATATTTGCCCATGTTCTTCAAGGTTTATTGTGCTGTTTGCGGTATGCCCAGAATTTATTCAAAAGGAAATTCAGGGGCACCGTGACGCACAGATTCAGGAAGGTGGCAATGAAATGGGGGATGCCGAGAAGCCGTTCCTGAACATAGAGCAGCAGTCCCATCAGCACAAGCTCGGTGAGTGCATAGGAAGCATATACCCTGGCCAGGACTTTGTACCAGGGCTGCCGGCCGCTGTCCTCCTGTCTGAATACAAAACGGCTGTTCAACAGATAGGAGACAAACACCGTAATCAGGAAGGAAATGAGATTGGAGATCTGCTCATGCATGTGGAACAGATAATAGCACACGTTGGTAATCAGGTAGGACAATATTGTATTTAAAGCGCCCACCATGCCGAATTTAAGGAACTGAATAATGGGAGGCGGTAGTTTTTTGTCTGCTCTGCGGGAATTTCTGCTCATGAGTAGTCCTTTCTTATACTGAATAATTCTGTAACATGTTTTGTGCAGCGGGCTTTCAGCCGCTGGAAAAATCATCTTCTGCAGGGAAAAGGAAGAACGGTTTCAGTTTATCATGGAGGGATAAAGTTGTCCACAGGTAATTTCCCGGGGCATGTACAATCTGCCCGGAGCAGGGGGGAAAATACCCGAATTTTTAGAAGAAAGTGAGAAATTTGGATTCAGGTATTGCATTCCCGGAAAAAGTAGAGTATTAAGGTAGGTAAGAATATTTATATCAGGAACAGAGAGGAAGAGAAGAGACCATGACGGAAGGGTTGAATGTGGAAGAAATCTTCGGCAGCAAGGTATTTACATTTGGAAAGATGAAGGAAAGGCTGCCCCGGAGCATTTATAAAGAGGTACAGCGGCTGATGGACGAGGGCGGGGAGCTGTCGCTGGCCACAGCGGATGTAATTGCAAAGGCCATGAAGGACTGGGCGGTGGAAAACGGCGCCACCCACTATTCTCACTGGTTTCAGCCCCTTACCGGCATCACGGCGGAAAAACATGACGCATTTGTCACACATCCTGACACGGACGGCAGGATGATTATGGAATTTTCCGGTAAGGAGCTGATCAAGGGCGAGCCGGACGCCTCTTCCTTTCCGTCAGGGGGCCTGCGGGCTACCTTTGAGGCAAGGGGATATACGGCATGGGATATCACTTCCCCGGCTTTTTTAAAGGAAGACGCCACAGGTGTCATTTTGTGCATTCCCACGGCGTTCTGCTCTTATACAGGGGAGGCGTTGGATAAAAAGACGCCGCTGCTGCGTTCCATGGAGGCGCTGAGCCAGCAGGCCCTCAGGATTGTGCGCCTGTTCGGAAATACTGCTGCCACCAAGGTGATTCCGAGCGTGGGACCGGAGCAGGAATATTTTCTGGTGGACAGGGAAAGGTACCTGCAGCGGGATGATCTGATTTTTGCGGGACGCACCCTGTTCGGGGCGCCGGCGCCCAAGGGGCAGGAGCTGGAGGACCACTATTTCGGCACCATCCGGGAGCGGGTGGGCGCCTATATGAAGAACCTGAACGAAGAGCTGTGGAAACTGGGGGTGACTGCGAAGACGCAGCACAATGAAGTCGCGCCCGCCCAGCATGAACTGGCTCCTGTGTATGAGACTGCCAATATAGCGGTGGATCATAATCAGCTGGTGATGGAAACCATGAAAAAGGTTGCGGGGAGACATGGGCTGACCTGCCTGCTTCACGAGAAGCCCTTCGCAGGCGTAAACGGTTCCGGAAAACACAATAACTGGTCTCTTGGAACTGACAATGGTGTCAATTTATTGGATCCTGGGGATACCCCCAATGCCAATATTCAGTTTCTATTGGTACTGGCCTGCATTCTGAAGGCTGTGGACACTCATGCGGACCTGCTGCGCCAGAGCGCTTCCGACGTGGGAAACGACCACAGACTGGGAGCAGACGAGGCGCCTCCTGCCATCATTTCCGTTTTCCTGGGAGAGCAGCTGGAGGATGTGGTAAAGCAGCTGGTGGAGACCGGGGAGGCTGCCCGCTGCCTGGAGGGCGGCAGGCTGGAAACAGGCGTTTCCACCATTCCGGAATTTGAGAAGGACGCCACGGACAGGAACAGGACTTCGCCGTTTGCCTTTACGGGAAATAAATTTGAGTTCCGAATGGTGGGAAGCTCGGATTCTGTGGCCAGTCCCAATACCACGCTGAACGCAATCGTGGCGGAAGCGTTCTGCGAGGCTGCGGATGTACTGGAAAAGGCGGAAGATTTCGAGCTTGCGGTACATGACCTGATTAAGGAATATATGACCAGGCATCAGCGGATTATCTTCAACGGGGACGGCTATTCCCGGGAGTGGGTGGCGGAGGCGGCCAGGCGCGGCCTGCCCAACATCAAGTCCACTGTGGAGGCGGCCTGTACCCTGACCACGGAGAAAGCGGTGCGGCTGTTTGAAAAATTCGGCATTTTCACCAAGGTGGAGCTGGAGTCCAGGGAAGAGATCATGTATGAGACTTATGCCAAGACCATACAGATCGAAGCCAATACCATGATAGACATGGCGGGCAGAAAATACATCCCGGCGATTGTCAGGTATACGAAATCCCTGGCAGAGACCGTGCTTGCCGTAAGGGAGGCAGGAGTGGAGCCTGTGGTCCAGAGAGAACTGCTGACGCAGGTGAACGAAAAGCTGACGGAAGCGAAGGCCGCGCTTTCCAGGCTGGAGGCGGTCTCCGGAGAGGCGGCGGATATGAAGAATGCCAGGGAGCAGGCCTTCTTCTACATGGAAACCGTGCGGGAAGCCATGGATGCCCTGCGCGCACCTGTGGATGAGTTGGAACGGATTGTGGATAGGGATGTGTGGCCCGTGCCTTCCTACGGGGAATTGACTTTCGAGGTGTAAAGCAAAGGTTCTTCGGGCAGCAGCAGGATTCTTTGTGCGTCTGCTGCCCGCTGATCTTTTTCTATTTTATAATTGCGATTTAAAAATAGAGGTTTTGAAAGTTTTTAAAAAAAATTTAAATTAGGGTATTGCATTTTGGAAATACTTCGTGTATAATAGGTCAAGTGATGTGACATAGGGCTATCGCCAAACGGTAAGGCAACGGACTCTGACTCCGTCATTTCAAGGTTCGAATCCTTGTAGCCCTGCGCAGCAGGGGTTGCCCTGCTTGAAAGACCCCGGTGGAGAGATTCACCGGGGTTGTTTTTTGCTGTAAAATCAAGGGTTTGCGGAATCCCCCTGTGTTTAAGGCCAATGGAAGTGCAGACCGGACACAGGAATTCGTGTCGGGGAGGCTTTGGCATTAAGATTTCGCGACTATAACTCAGATCTTGGGATTTTGAAAATCTATAAAAGCGCTTCCATGGTTCGGAACCATGCCGAAACGGCGGATAAACGGCAGATTATGGTAGAAGGGACGACTAAGAACCAACAGGCCAGAAACATTATGCTGAATTCGGATGCGAGGAATATCCTGGAGCTTATCCGCAGGAATGCAAAGGACTGCTCGCCGGATGCGCTGGTGATTACGACCAAAACAGGGAGACAGAACACGGCGACCAATCTGCAGCACAGGATGAAGGTGATTTTCCACAATGCGGGGCTGGATTCCTATTCGGGAGGACTACACATATTTCGTCGAACATTCGCAACAAATATGTATGATGCCGGAGCCCGCGTGGAAGAGATTGCCGCTTATATCGGAGACCTTGAGTCCACGACACGGCGATATTACATAGCTATCAGGAAAAAGGTGAGCGTACAGGGCATAGAAAAGCAGATTGTGCCTCTGCCTGATTCCATCAGGGAAAAGAAGTAAATTAATAAGGAATTACCTGTAACGCGAATGCCAGGTAATTCCTTGTTTTTGTTGTATTTCATGGTGTTTTAGATTATAATTTAAGAAGAAGCCGCAGGGGATTAAGTGAGATGGTTCTTTGGAGAATCATAATTTCGGAACAGGTTGCAATACTAATTCGGCAGAGCTGTTTAAGGAAAGCCTTAAGAGAGTGGCAGAAATGGAGAGGAGATTCATACCACAGAAAGGCATTGTGCCTACTTGTGATTCCATGTGCGCTGAAGCGAACAAAATTATGGTATACTGGGAAATATGGGGAAGGAGATGCGCAATGCGTGAGAAATGCGGGTTTTGAAGCCCGACACTGTGCTGAAAAATTATTGGAACGATAACGAACGGTTTGCTGATTTTTTCAATGCTGTGTTGTTCCATGGAGAGCAGAGGATATTTCCGGAAGAATTGGAGGAACTTGACACGGAGGAGTCCACTGTATTAGAACACCGCGAGTATGCGGAATCTATTGCGGCTTCAAGAGACAGCGTCAAGGTCAGGAAGAAGTCTTCTGCGTTGGGTGTGGAATTTGTGATTCTGGGAATGGAAAATCAGGGACATATTCATTATGCCATGCCAATGAGAGTTATGGGATATGACTATGGATTTTATAAGAAGCAATATGATAGCAACGCAAAAAGGTATAAAACAGCAGAAGGATTGAGTGAGGATGAATATCTATCCAAAATGCGTGAGACAGATAAACTGATACCCGTTATCACAGTGGTTGTCTATTATGGCGAAAAACCCTGGAATGGAGCAGCTTCATTGCATGGGATGCTGAACATTCCTGAGGAGGTTGCACAATATGTGAACGACTATAAGATAATACTTGTGGAAGCCAGGCAGAATGAATATAAATTCCATAATGTGGATAATAAGGATTTCTTTAATCTGCTGCGAATTCTTCTGGATAACAGTAAACCATTTAACGAGGTAAAAGAAGAAGCCATAGAGTATACAAAAAAGCATGATGTGGAGAAATCAGTGGTAATGACGGTTGCGGGTGCGGCGAACTGTAAGCTGAACTATGAATTGAAAGGAGATGGCGGTATGTGGACTGTTTTTGAAGAGACCCAAAATGAGGGGAGAATCAGGGGCATTATTGAAATGGGGATTGAATGTGGATTATCTGAGGAAGACATTTTGGAGAAGCTGGAGCATAAACTAAATGTGTCCCGGAAGAAGGCACAGGAGTATTTTCAGAAGTATGCAGCGGAGACAGTGTAGTCAGGGGGAATGCACGATCATGACGAATTCACAGGCATGGGACTACGCAATAGGAATGATTAAGGTAGATGGGCTGGAACCTACGGAAGATTTTAAAAAGTATAGTCGATAGATTATTCCATAGATTATTTTATCTGCAGGGCGACTTGAAAACCTTTGATTTTCCTGGCCCCAAACCCCAAAGAACAACGGACTCTGACTCCTATGTTTTCTATATTTTCATCAGGAAATTCTCAAATACCTATTGACAAATCTGCCAGTTTGTGCGGCCGCGTTCATTGATTGAAATGCATAATCAATGAACGCGGC
>CANBFE010000031.1 GCA_947367855.1 uncultured Lachnospiraceae bacterium
TCTTTGCGATCCAGTAATAATAGCTTTTTAAAGAGATATCATGCTGTTCGCACCATGCCTGGTTTGTCAGGCCGGAGGCTCTGCACTGCCGGATCACGTCCAGCCAGTACTGAAGTTTTACCTGTTTATCCGGAGTTAAAGTGGAAATGTCCATGGGTATTCTCCTTTATCTGGATTTAAAGTTTTGGGAGTGAAATCTAAAAACTCTAACCCTAAGTTTACAGGAGAACGCCAAATTTTTCACTACACGTTCTTATTTGACGCTTACTTTTTATCAGTATCTCTGAATTGAATTCTTCACTTGTTTTGCTCATATTATTGATGTAAAATGGAGAAGAAAGTAACCGCCTCTCTTTTATGGGTGTGTGGAAAAAATAGTTTTGGGGTTCATTCTATTATCTCATATTTTTCCATAAAATGGGAGGAGTTTGCGAAAAATTTTTAAGCTTTAGAGCTGGGCACATGTACACAACAAGCCTGTTATCAAAAGGGGCACAGCCCCAAATTATCAGGAGGTTTATTGTATGTTTAAAGAAATATCATTCCCTGAATATGAATATGAGTCAATTCAAAAATATCTAAATAAATTAGGGTATTGTTATACCACGAGGGTATATAAAGAAATCGGGAAATATAAAGTAGGGGAATTATATACTGCCCCCTGGGGGGATGTATTGAAAATAGAAGAAGTTAAAACATACTGGAAAGTGTCAGATCGCCCTTTCTATGACGAAATGAATGATGACGAAAATTAGAAATCTGTAAATATTCTGAAGATATAGGATTGCCATATGAATTTATAAAGTTTTCTAAAAGTACGGTATGATTATATTTCAACAGCGATAAATTTCGGTTCGCAGAGCTGTTATGTAAGTGAAAAATCGGTAATCAAATGCGGTAACGTTTCTGGTCATTCAAGGTTCGGAAACAGAGGAATTCACACACTGTTGACTCCCCAGATAAGCATATTATATTGTCATGGTGCAATGAGGCCCTGGAGGATAGTGCCCATTGTATTCATCTTTTGGCAATCAACATTCGCCGCTTACTTGGAAATGACTGCAGAAGTGCATTAGCACAGCCGGAAGCCGATACCATATACGGTTCGGATATATTCCTGGGAGGCATCGGCTTCCCTGATTTTTTTGCGCAGATTGCTCACATGGACGTTCACGGTATTGTTCTCGCCGTAATAGCCGCCTTGCCATACCAGCTCGTAAAGGCTTTCCCGAGAATAGACCTTTTCCGGGGACTGCAGGAACAGGTACAGAAGCTGATATTCATGGGCGGTCAGGGACAACTCCCGATGGTTTACCAGTACCTTGCGGGAGTCCGGATAGAGCATTAAGTTATGGTAGGTCAGCACTTCGGGCTGCTGCCTGGAAGGGCTGCCTGCCCGCCGGAGGGCAGCCTGGATCCGGGCAATAACCTCTTCTGGCTCAAAGGGCTTCGTGATATAATCGTCCGCCCCGTTTTTTAAGAGGGCTACCTTGTCGCCCAGGGCGCTTTTGGCTGAGAGAATCAGGACAGGGAAGCTACAGCGCCGCTCTTCCCGGAGCTTGCAAAGCAGCTCCTCTCCGGACAGGCCGGGCAGCATAAGGTCCAGGAGAAGGAGGTCCGGCTCTCCGTGCTCAATAAGGGACAGGGCCTCTGTCCCGGAAAACGCCTGAAGGGTCTGATAGCCCTGGGTTTCCAGTATCCTGGACAGCAGGCGGCTGATGTCCGTATCGTCCTCTGCGATGAGAATTCTGTGCTGCATGTGCATGTCTCCTTTCTGGCGGCATAGTATCCGTTTCTGTGCTTTCTTCTGCGCGTTGACCACCCAGGCCATTCATTTCCGGTCATTCCCTTTACTGATCAGGTGAAACCACTTAGCGAGGTATTTTCGAACTAAAATGGTTTGCCTTACACTTATATCGGAGACAAAAGGTGCATATCTTTAGTCCAACGGCATGAAATGTTCCTGCTGCATCATTTCACGGCATTTAGGAGACCGTTTACAGCAAGGCGGTTGTATCCTTGTTTTGGCGGTGTAAAATGAGACTTTAACGGGAAGTCAACTGATTGAGCGGCGCTTTGCTATTGGGGGACGATTTTTGTCGGACTGTTTCTTATATTGCACGGATTGCTTTGCCTGCCTGCAGAAGGAAGGGAAGCAGAAGAAACGCTTTATTGGGCCTGGCTGCCATTGTGTTGGGAGTCATTATGTCTATAACCGTGTTTTTTGAGATTTTGTGAAGGCAGGCACAGATTTGGGAGTTTCGGAAGGATAAAAATAGATGGAATGAATGAGGAGAAACGGAAGATGGACTTATGGGAGAAATTTGGGATGAGCCAGGGGATTGCGGAGCTGTGGCAGGAACTGGGCATCAGCGCGGGAACGGCAATTGTTGTTTTGATTGCCTTATATTTTGTAATCAAATGGGCCGTCAAAAACGGAATACTGGAAGCCTGTAAAAAGATAGAAGAAAAGAAAGCGAAGAACGAATTAAAAGAAGATACAACAGTCGGCAATTTTGTGTCTGGACATGAAGAGGATTGTCCTATATGCAAAAAGTAAGGTGGGCGGTAAAATTTGCGCTCGGAATCACGAATCTGTATATCGGTATTGTGTTTTTTGGTAAGTATTATTGTTGTCACATTGATTGCGCTGGCTGTAGGTGCGATTTTGGGAGCAATCGCATTTTATCAGGGATGGTTGGGATGAATGAGGCAGCATCTGGTCCTGCAGGGGACAAGGGGGTAAAAGCATGAGAATTTTACTGGTGGAAGATGATGGGGAAATCAGCGCCATGTTGAGAAGCTTTTTGATGACAGAAAATTATGAAGTGGTTGCCGCTTTTGACGGGGAGAGCGCCTGTGAGAAGTTTTTTGCGGATGCTTTTGATCTGGTCTTGCTGGATTTGATGTTACCGGGGAAGAGCGGCATGGAGGTCATGGGGAAAATCCGGGAATCCAGTACGGTTCCCATCCTTATCCTGTCCGCAAAGGATACGGATTCCGACAAGACCCTGGGCTTTGGACTGGGGGCGGACGATTATATTACAAAACCCTTTTCCGTCACGGAAGTATTGGCGCGGATAAAAGCCAATATCAGAAGGTCCACCCAGTATGCTGCGGGGGCTTCCGGGCAGCAGCCGGTTCTGGCCAGAGGCGCCCTCACCATGGATTTGAACGGCTACTGCGTGAAAAAAGACGGGGAGGAAATCGAACTTACGGCAAAGGAGTTCGAAATCCTGAAACTGCTGCTGCAGAATCCAAAGAAAGTGTATACAAAGGAACAAATCTATTCCCTGGTATGGAACGACGCATATCTGGGGGATGAAAATGCCGTGAATGTCCATATCAGCAGGCTGCGGACAAAAATAGAGGACAATCCCCGTGAACCCAGATACATTGTCACGGTATGGGGAATCGGATATAAGGCAGGAGATTTTTAGAATGAGTACTCAGGTAATTCTCTTTTTTCTTTCGGCGGTAACCGCCGGGTTGGTTATTGTCATTGCGTATCAGCGATTTGCATTCACCAGAGGAATTCAGACAAAATTAAAACAGATCAGTCAGAAACTGGAGGACATTCAAAAGTCCGGCAGCGACGAAAAGGTAATGGTGTTTACAGACAACCCTGTTCTCATGGAACTGGAGGGGGAGATCAATGGCCTGCTGCTTGACCGCCAAAAGCTGAAAGCCGAGTTTAAGAGAGGGGAAATCGCTTCCAAAAAAATGCTGGCCAACATATCCCATGATATCAAAACGCCTTTGACTGTGATCCTGGGGTACCTGGAGATCATGCGCCTTGGTGACGCGGAGGATGAAATGCTGCGGAAAGTGGAGGCGAAAGCAAAACAGGTGATGGAGCTGCTGAACCAGTTTTTCACTTTGGCAAAGCTTGAGGCCGGGGACACCGATATGACCCTGTCCAGGGTCAACTTAAGTGAAATATGCAGGGAAAGCGCCCTGAGTTTTTATGACATTCTGCAGCAGAAGGAGTTCGAAGTGGAGATATCCATTCCCGGGACAGCGGTGTATGTCCAGGGGAATAAAAACGCATTGCAGAGAATCCTGTTGAATCTGCTGTCCAACGCAGTCCGATATGGCAGTGACGGAAAATACCTGGGAATCGTTTTGCGTGAGGGCAAGGACAGTGCATCGATAGATGTGACTGATAAGGGGAAAGGAATTGAAAGAGAATTTGCGGAACGTATATTCGAACGCCTGTATACCATGGAGGATTCCAGGAACCGGGAGATGCAGGGGAATGGTCTGGGGCTGACGATTGCCAGAAGCCTTGCCTCCTGTATGGGCGGGGAGCTTTTGCTGGACAGCGTACCGGGTGTCAGAACCACCTTTACAATCAAACTCAAAAAGAGAGATTACTGACGAAAGAAATTCGTAAGAATTGGGCAAGAGTTTTGAAAAACGCTGCCGTTACAATGGTATGCAGAAGGGAGGCAGTGAATATGGCTTACATTTTACAGACAAACCATCTTACGAAAAGGATAGATGACAAGGAACTGGTACGGGATGTGAACATCCATGTGAAAAAAGGAGAAATCTACGGATTCTTAGGGCCCAACGGAGCCGGGAAGACCACGGTGATGAAGATGATTACAAACCTGTGGAAACCCACAGAGGGAACCGTAGAGCTCTTCGGGGAAACCCTTGAAAACAAATCCTGCGATGTGTTCAGGCGCATGGGAAGCATCATTGAATTTCCCACATTTTACGAGCATATGAGCGGCAGGGACAATCTGCGGCTCCATTGTGAATATATGGGGTACTACAACAAAGACAGCCTGGCGCAGGCCCTGGATATGCTGGGGCTTTCCGATGCGGCGGATAAGCCGGTGAAAAGGTATTCGCTGGGAAT
This sequence comes from uncultured Lachnospiraceae bacterium, assembly GCA_947367855.1. Classification (GTDB taxonomy): domain Bacteria; phylum Bacillota; class Clostridia; order Lachnospirales; family Lachnospiraceae; genus Acetatifactor. Next base: position 4,871 of record CANBFE010000031.1, read on the forward strand.
GAAGCAGCGTCTGGGAATTGCCCGGGCCATACTGTGCAGGCCGGAACTGGTGGTTCTGGACGAACCCACAAACGGGCTGGACCCGGCGGGAATGAAGCAGATCAGGGAGCTGTTCCGGATGCTGTCCGCAGAGTATGGGATGACCTTCCTGCTGTCCAGCCACCTTCTGCCGGAGATGGAAAACATTGCGGATACCGTCGGCATTCTCAGCCGGGGAAAACTGATCCGGGAAATCTCCATGCAGGAAATCCTGGAAATGAATACGGCTTTTATTGAGCTTTCGGTGGAAAATACGCAAAAAGCCGCCTATGTGCTTTCGGACAGAATGAAGCTGAATCAGTTCAAGATCATGGATGATTCCAGAATCCGGATCTATGAGCTATCGGCTGCAGCCCGGAACATTTCAAGGGAACTGCTTCTGAACGGAGTGGAAATCATTTCCATCACCAGGCATACGGAATCACTGGAGGATTATTTCCTGAAACTGACAGGCAGGGAGGCGTGAACGGCATGATAAAATTGATCAAACTGGAATGGAAGAAAAACAGGATCGGGAGATATGTCCGCAATGCAGCTATTCTGACAGGGTTTCTGTGCCTGTTTCTCTTTGCCCTTGCTTTTTTGGGCATTGCGGATGACCCGGACGGGACACTGGACGCTGCGCCGGGAATGGATACCATTTCTGCCCCTGTTGAACTGTTTACTGGCATGGCGTATCTGATTTTTACAAGCGTTATGCTGGCATCCTTTATTGTGAGCGCCTATAAAAATAAAACCATGAACCTGATGTTTACGTATCCGGTAAAGCGCCGGAACATATTGGCGTCTCAGATGGTCTTTGTCATTGTCACCATGAGCTTTATCGCGCTGTCTGTGGGTATGGCCATGAAATCCTCAAAGGCGGCCATTGTCACCTCGTTTTTCCTGATTTTTCTCACACAGGCCAATGTGGGGGATTTTACAATGGCGGGTAACGCGGTATTTCCCCTGGTACTGACAATCCTGTCCCTGGGATTTGCCATCCTGTTAATCTGCAATGTGGATAATAAGGATTTATTGTAACCGTTAGGGATGCGGCACATCTGCGGATACAACCCGGATACAATCCCGAAATGAAACCGATACAAGAGAACGGTAAAATCATCTGAAAAATACGGCTGTGCATGCGGGCAGAAAGTATTTGAAGTACATTCCGGGGCAGCACAGGGAAAGTATCGGAGGGGTAAGGAAATCATGAAAAGGAAAAGGAGCAGAATCATTGCTGCAGCGGCTGTCCTGGGGCTTGTCATAACAGGATGCGGCAGAGGGGATGCAGACAGAGGGCAGGAATCCCCGGAGGGCCTGTCGAACATGGGAATTGATATCAATAACGGCGTGGAAGGCGGTACAGGAAAAACGGCCGGGGACAGTGATGCAGGAGGCAGGGATGGGGAAGGTGCAGCGGGCAATGCAGGCAGCAGCGGCGGGGAGGATGGTCCCGTCACCTGGCAGGCAGCCTGGTTTTCCCTGGAGAACGCCTATACGCAGGTCTTGCAGTCGGACGGGGCATTTTACGGATTGTGTGACAGGAACGGCGGGGCACAGCTGGACAGAATCGGGAGGGAGAGCCTATCCGTGGAGGGAACGGTTCCGCTGCAGGATGGGGCGCTGGAGTCCGGCCTGGCTGCAGACAGGGAGGGAAACCTATATGTGCCGGCAGCGGGGGAAGTGCCGGGACTGTGGAAGATTGACGCCCGGAGCGGTTCCGGGGAGTATGAAAAGATAGAACTGGAAGACTGCTCTGACAGGAACGATCTGTTCTTAAAGGGCATCGGCACAGATTCACAAGGGTATTCTTATATCTGGTGCGGCCTGATGATTCCGGAGGTGGAGAACAGGAATGGCGTGGAATCGGAAGTATGGCATATGGCGGACCGGGTTTATGTGAAGGACGGGCAGATGAAGACCGTTTTTTACCAGGATATTGCGGATATGTCAGGGGTGGATGTGCTGTACTTCCAGATTGACGGGCAGGGCAGACCGGGCTTTCTGGTGAAGGATCAGACGGAAATTCTGCTGCAGGAAATCGATACGGCCAATCAGAAATTAAGGGAGCCGGAGAGACTGGGAACAGCCTTTGACTGCTTCGGCATGGAGGATGCAAATATTCCGGAACATCTGACCTACACAGGCGCAGGCTGGCTGTACTGCCGGGATAATCGCCTTTACGAATTCCGGTATGAGGAGCAGGAAAAGGTCCAGGTACTGGATTTGACAGCCTACGGGCTTTTGTCCTCGGATATTGTGTTTCTGGGAAAGGGGGAAGATCAGATTGATGTGGTTCGCCGGGGAGAGCAGTCCGATTCCCTGGAACTGGCTGTCTTTACGCCGGGCAGAACGGACAAGACCATCGTGAGCCTTGGGGTGACCATGGCGGCACAGGATCTGGAGGCGGCAGTGGCCCGGTTTAACCGGGAAAGCGCCGGATACCGGGTGGAAACAGTGGATTATTTCAGCCGGGAGGGAAGCTATGAGGACGCCTGTGAACAGCTGAAACTGGATGTGGTTACCGGAAAGGCGCCGGATATTATCGCCGTCTCGGGAGTGGATTACCGGATCTTTTCCGGGAAGGGCGTGTTGGCGGATCTGTACGGCTTTATGGAGGAGGACGGGGAGTGCTCCAAAGACAGGTTGGTACAGTCCGTGCTGAAGGCCTGTGAGGAGCAGGGGCATTTATACAGCATTTCTCCTTCGTTCCAGATCCATACCATATGGGGATACGCAGATGTGACCGGGGGAAAGAGCGGCGTCACTTTTTCGGAGCTGCTGGGGATATTGGAAGACAACGGAAAGGATTTCAATGCCATAGGCGGTTTTTCCGCAGACGAACCTGTGCTGACCAGGCTCTGCAGCGCAGCCATGGATGAATTTGTGGACTGGGAGACGGGAACTTGTGAATTTGACGGGGCGTATTTTAAGGAAGTGCTTTCCTTTGCCAAAAACTATCATCCCGCAGGCGGAGACTGGAGCTATCTGCAGGGAATCCGGAACAGGGAGCAGGTGCTTACCGCAGGCATGATTTCCAGTGTGGCGGATTATCAGCTGGAAAAGGTCATATATGGCGGGAATCTTGGTTTTCTGGGCTATCCCGGAGCAGGGGGCAGCGGCACGGCCATGGATTTCCGGGACAGTGCGGTGGCTGTCAACGGAAGGAGCCGGAATCAGGAAGGGGCCTGGGAATTCGTGAAGTTTTACCTGCTGCAGGGATATGACGGGCAGGGATTCCCCATGGTGCAGGAGCGCTTCGATGAGGTGATGGAAGCCGCCATGCAGGAGGCGTATGCCGACTCCGAGGAATCCGGAAGCGAAAATAATTCCCAGAGAGAACGGATGCCCAAGGCGTATTACGGAGATGGGGACGACAGCGTCGCAGTCTATGCCGCCACCCGGGCGGAGGTAGAGGCGGTTCTGGAACTGGTGGAGAGCGTGGAAAACCGGTTTGAATTGCATGCGGACATTCAGAATATCATCAATGAGGAGGCGGAGGGGTATTTTTCCGGACAAATGGATTTGGACAGTACCGTGGACAAGATGCAGAACAGGGTCAGCCTGCTGCTGCAGGAGGCGCGGTAGGAAACTTTTAAAACAAACGAAAGGCAGTGAGGCGTCCTATATGAAAAGACAGAGAAAAATCAGTTTCCGGTATTTTGCAGTCTGTCTGACGGTGTGCGTCAGCCTGCTCCTGACGGCATGCGGGAAGGACAGTGCCGCGGGTGGCGATGGAGAGGCAGGAAGCGGGGAAGCAGAAAGGCAAGTGACGGGAGGGAGCGAATCCGGGGAAAGCATTGCTTCCGGAACTCCCGGGAGGGAATGGGTTTATGTACCCGAGGTGATTACGGTAGGGGACTCCAGGGCGGATTATGACGGGATGGGGTTGGTGGGAGACGAGATCTGTTATATTTCCATGAGCGGTGAGGCAGAGGATGAGGCGCAGAAAATATGCCGGTATTCCTTAACTGACAGGGAACTGGACAGGCTTGACATCCAGTGGCCCCTGGAAGAGAAAAGACTGGAAATCTGTTCTTATGTTTTTGCGCCGGATTACAGTGTATGGCTGATTGTAAATGCCTATTCCGCTGATTACGGTCAGTTAAAGCGTTATCTGTGCAGGTTTGATTCGGAAGGAAAGAACCTGTTTTATCAGAATGTTACGGAGGAAATGGGCAGGGGCAGCTATGTGGGCGATATGGTATTGGACGGACAGGGCCGGATTTATGTTTTTACCAGTGAGTATGCGCCGGGAGAGGAAGCGGGAGTCTGGCTGTATACGGAGGAGGGAAGCTATCAGGGAGAGCTGTCCTTCGGTGTTTCGGAAACAGCTGTGGTTCGGGGAACGGTAAACGGGGAGGCGGACAGGTTGTATGTCTGTATCAGCGAAGGGGAAAACCCGGACCATTGTACTGTGTGGGAGGTGGATTTTCAGGAAAAAAAACTGACGGAGGTGATGGAGGATTTCCCGAATGTCAAAGGATTATGTAAGGGAAACGGAACTGAAACGGGCCTGAATGGCCTCCTGCTTTATGACGACAAACTTGTCTGCAATTACGGTTTTTCCGCCCATGAAAATGGTTCCGGACAAACCCTGGAGGAACTGTTTGCCTGGACGGACAGCGATATCAACGGGTATTTTGTGGAAAGTATGGGCGTTCTGGAAGACGGCAGATACTATGCCGCAGTGGAGGACTGGGAAAATAACGACAGGTGTATAGTGATCCTGCAGAAAACAAAGGCAGCGGAGGCGGTGCAGAAGGAAAATATCATGCTTGCCACCGTGAACGGGGGAAGCAGTCTCACGGCCCTGGCGGTGAAATTCAACAGGAGCCAGGTACAGTATCATCTTGACCTGAAAAATTACGATTCCCTGACGGATTTGTACAATGCCATCCTGACCAGAGAACCCATAGATCTCATTGATTTATCCGGGGTCAACATAGAGAGTCTGCTGCGACAGGGGATTCTGGAAGATTTGCGGTTTTGGGTGGAGCAGTCGGAGGCGTTTGCCCCTTCTGATTTTTTGGAGGGAATCCTGGATACTTATACCGTGGACGGCGTTCTGGCAGGCATTCCCCGGACTTTTTCACTGCGGACCATGGTGGGGAAAAAGGCAGTGGCTGACGAGAGCGCGCTGACGCCGGAGCGCCTGTTTGCGGCGGCCCAGGACAGTTCCGGGGCTGTTCCTGTGGGGGCGGTCACACGGGATGAGATGATGCAGTACCTTATGGCGTTCAACCAGGATGCTTTTATTGACTGGGAGACAGGAGAGTGCAGGTTTGATTCGGAGCAGTTTGAGGCCGTTCTGAAATTTGTAAGCCGATTTCCGGATACCCTGGAAAGCGGAAAGGAAGAGGAATACCTGCCGGGAAAGGTTCAAAGCGGTGAGATATTGTATACGATAGTAGATATTTACAATCTAAAGAGCCTGCAGATTTATCAGGAAATGTTCGGGAAAGAGGTCAGCCTGGGATTTCCTGCCATGGACGGACAGGGAGGAACGCTGCTTTTTCCGAAAGATGCGTTCGGAATCACTTCCATGTCGCAGCAGAAGGAAGGGGCATGGGCATTTGTGGAGAGCGTCCTGGGGGCAGAGGAGGAAATTTACAATCTGCGTTGGATGTTGGGCGAATTTCCGTCGTTGAAGAAACATATGGATACCATCGCATCCAGTGAAATGGAAGAGGACCGTAAATGGGCGGAGGAAGGCTACGAGTTCGGCGCCCGGATTTTTGAAGACGGAACAGTCATCCAATTCCATGCTTTGACCCGGGAGGAAATCGATACCATACTGGGCCTGGTGAAACATGCAAGACCCTACTTTTCCGCCCAGGAGGATCAGGTGCTCCGGATTATCGGCGAAGAAGCCGCCGCTTACTACAGCGGGCAGAAAGGGGCGGAGGCTGTGATGGAGATCATCCAGAACCGTGTGCAGCTTTATGTCAATGAAAGCAGGTGATTCGGCTGTGTTCTTCTGTCCGGGGGCTGCCGTGCCCGCAGGCGTCAGTCCCATTCGTTTAAGCCAAGACTCTGTCTGTGCCGGGCCTCTTCAAAGGTCAGGCGGGGCAGGTCTTCCGCCAGATATTCCATAAGCTCGTTGATGCCGTCCCGAGTCACATTGTTGATCAGGAAAATGCGCTCGCAGCCGGCATTGATCATCCATTGTCTGACCATGGGGATATTGGCATAGGGAGAGTCTATTTTGGTAATAATGCCGATGAGAGGGCGCAGAATAAAAGAACGCAGGCTTGCGCTGAACAGGTTGAAGGGTTCGTCTGCGGCCTGGACCACGGCTACCACATCCGCCTCAAAGGAAAAGCAGGCAAGCCCCACGCTGAAGCATTTGGATTCCGCATATTCTCCCGGAGAGTCGATGGTATCGTCCCCGGAGCTGGTATATTGTGTTTTTACATAATGAAGCTCTTCGCCCCGAAGCGCCTGGGTCAGGGAAGTTTTCCCGGCTTCGCTTCTGCCCATCAGAAATAATTTTTTCATGTGCCGCCCCTTTCGGTTTTAGCTGCGGTGGATTTCACAGGTATGAAAATGCAGTTCCTCTCTGAAAAAGCGAACCACTTCTTCCACGGCCGTCTGCACTTCCGACAGCCTTCCGGTGAGAATCAGGGAACCGCAGAACCGATCCATAAAGCCAATCTCCACATCCGCGCTTTTCATTGCCACATCTGCAGCCACCACCACGGCTTCCCAGGGGGTAAACCGAATCAGGCCGATGGATTCTCCCCGATGATCTTCCCCTTCATGGACGCCGATATGAAGACCCAGGTTCTGATAGACACAGGACTGGGAGACGCCGATGACATGGGCCAGGCAGACTTCTTTTCCCGGGATGCGCAGACGTGTGATGCGCAGTTTTTTATTCTTAAGCCGTTCATAATCCTCATGGAACAGCCTTTCCAACAGTTCTTTCTGTGTTATATGGGACATGGCATTCTTCCTATCTCTTTGTGATTTTGCAGACCACATATCCCAGGTCATCCCGGAAATAATTCACGATTTCCGTCATGGCAGACATGACGTCGGAAATCTCCCCGGTGATAATCAGGGTTCCCGTAAAGCGGTCCGCAAAGCCAAGATATACATTTCCGCTTTTGACCGCAATATCGGAGGCAATGACGGCAGATTCCGGCGGCGTCATGTTCATGATGCCGATGGCCGCGGACTGATAGTCAACCTGGGGGTTTAACCCAAGCTTCTGGTATATAATCGGCGCCGGCCCTCCCATTACATGGGCGAATGTGATCTCCTTGCCCGCCACGGTTTCCTGTACGATTCTGATGCGTTCTTCCTGTCCGTTTGCCATCTGCCTTCCATTCCTTCCCGATAGATGCTTTTGTTGTAGTGTCAGTATCATCATACTATCCGGAAAGTTTTCTGTCAAGCTGAAAACAGCGGAAAACCGGGGCTTCACAGGGGTTGCCAATTCAATTTTTTTCTGATAGAATAAGCGGGTTGCTGAGCCGTGAATAATCATATAAGAATCTACAGGATGTGGTATAAGAATGATTTTATTTTTAAAAGGGATAGGAAGCAAGTTTTTAAATTTTGCAAAATGGGTGGCAGTATCCTGTATTGTGGGAGCTGTAATCGGTCCTGTGGGCGCTGCCTTTTATTATGGGTTGGAACTGGCCACGGAATTTCGGACGGAGCGCCCGGGGGTGATTCTGGGGTTGCCGTTGGCGGGCCTGGTGATTGTATTTCTCTATCATATTGCGGGGAAGGATAATGACAGGGGGACCAACAGCGTGCTTTCCGCGATCCGCTCGGAGGAACGGCTGACCATTGCGGCTGCGCCGCTGATTTTTATCAGCACCATTCTGACCCATCTTTTCGGCGGCTCTGCAGGCAGAGAGGGAGCGGCTCTGCAGGTGGGAGGCAGTATCGGGAATGGATTCGGAAGGCTGTTTGGCATGGATGAAGCGGACAGGCATGTGATGATTATGTGCGGCATGAGCGCCTGTTTTGCGGCCGTGTTCGGAACGCCCATGGCTGCGGCCGTATTTTCCATGGAGGTGGTCAGCGTCGGCATTATGTACTATTCGGCGTTGGTGCCCTGTGTGCTGGCAAGTCTGGTGGCTTCGGGAATTGCCCATGCCCTGGGAACCGTGGCAGAGAGGATGCCGGTTTTCGATGTGCCTGAATTTACCTGGGTAAACGGGGGGAAAACCATTGTATTGGCGTTTTTCTGCGCATTGCTGAGTGTCCTGTTCTGCGTCACTCTGCATGCGGCGGAGGCTTTAGGAAAAAAGTGGATAAAAAACCGCTATCTGCGAATTGCCCTGGCGGGGCTGCTGATTGTGCTGCTTGCGGCGCTTTTCGGGACAGGGGATTATCTGGGAGCGGGGATGAATATCATTGAAAAATGCATGGAAGGGGAGGCGGTGCCCGGGGCGTTCCTGGTGAAAATCCTGTTTACGGCCATTACTCTGGGCGCGGGCTTCAAAGGAGGAGAGATTGTTCCCTGCTTTTTTGTGGGAGCCACCTTCGGATGTATGATGGGCGGTGTGATGGGACTGCCCGGCTCTCTGTGTGCAGCAGTGGGTATGGCGGCATTGTTCTGCGGTGTGACAAACTGTCCCATTACCGCGCTGCTGATCTCCCTGGAGGTATTCGGCATGGAGGGGTTTCCTTATTTTCTGGCGGGAACCGCGGTAAGCTATATGCTGTCGGGCTACCAGAGCCTGTATCATACCCAGAAAATTATTTACTCCAAATATAAAGCCGAATATATCGGAAAAAAAGCGGAGTGAGTTATATTTGCATATTTGCCGGAATCATGCTAAAATGAGAAATAGATATGGCAAACATGATAAATATATCAGGAACGGGGGCAGCAGTCATGGAGGAAGAGAAGTGTTTATATCAGACGGTATATTCCACATTGCAGGAGCAGATACGGACGGGGAAGATTCAGCCGGGGGAGCGTCTGCCTGCGGAGAAGGTACTGGCGGAGGAATTTGATGTCAGCCGGATTACCGTGCAGAAGGCGATGAGTATGCTGGTGCAGGACGGCTATGTGATCAGGCGGCCCGGCCGGGGAAGTTTCGCCACCATGAATGTGAAAACACTGGAGGGGGAAAAGGGAGAGGACGGAAATATACATGGGGAATCGGCCCGGATAATCGGACTGGTGATGGAGGACTTTTCCGCAAGCTTTGGTCTTGAGCTGCTGAAGGCCATTGAGGAGGCTGCGGACAGGGAGGGATATTCTCTGTGTATCAAGCGTTCCAGAGGAGATCAGAAGCGTGAAAAGAGGATGCTGGAATCCCTTCAGGAAATGGGAGTCAAGGGGATTCTGGCCATGCCTACCCATGGGCAGCATTATAACAGGGAGATCCTGAAGATGGTGGGAGAGGGAATGCCGGTGGTATTTCTGGACCGGTATCTGGAGGGACTTCCGGTGCCTTTTGTGGGAACGGACAATAAGAAGGCAATGGAGGGGATGATCGATTATCTTCTTCAGAAGGGGTGCCGGAAGATGGCGCTGCTGACCGCAAAGGCAGTGGAAGCCGTATCTCTGGAAAAGCGTATCGAAGGATTTGAGGAAAGGCGCAGCCGCAGTCTGACCGAGGGGCCGTCCTGGGAAGGGTACTTATTGGATACGATCCGCAGCACCATACCGGATCTGCAGAGCCAGCAGAGCATGGAGGCGGATGCGGAGAAGATAGAGCATTTTCTGGCGGAGCACAGGGAGCTGGATGCGGTGATTGCGGCGGAGTTTGACATTGCCGTTTTGACGGAAAGCGTCTGCAGGAAGATGGGAATCAGGGTGCCGGAGGAAATGCGGATCGTCTGCTTTGACGGGCCGGTTTCCACCTATGGCGAGTACACATATCCTCATGTGCGGCAGGATGAGGAGGGAATCGGCAATATGGCGGTGGAGACATTGGTTCGTCTGATTCAGGGAGAATCCATTATCGAGCGAATGTATGTGGAATCCCGGGTGGTGAGTCAGGATTTAGAGGGGCTTCAGGCCGTATAAAAAAGAAAAAGCAAAGAAGAGGAAACAAAATAAGGGCTGTTGTACGAAGCGGAAACCGCTGTGTACAGCGGCTTTTTTCTTCTGTTTTTTTAGAATAAGACATGTTAAACATAACAAATATAATTTACATAATTTTACTATTGACATTTTTGCCATATTTAGTTAATATGTACATATGATGAATCTGACCTGAAAATCATCGGACGGAGGTTTGCACAAAAAATGAAGAAAAAATCGTTTATAAAAGACGTCATGAAAAATCCGGTTTCCTACCTGATGCTGCTGCCGGCGGCAGTGTATTCCCTGGCTTTCGGGTATTGTACCATTCCCTATATGGCCATAGCCTTTCAGAAATATTCCTATAAGGGCGGTTTGCTTGGCAGCGAATGGGTTGGGTTCAGGAATTTTGAATTTTTCTTCAAATCCAATGATGTGCTGCGGATCATTTTGAACACCATCAAGCTGAATCTGCTGTTCATTACCTTTACCACCCTGTCCGCCGTGACACTGGCGATTCTGGTAAATGAGGTGAACAGGCGGCGTTTTAAGAAGATCGCCCAGTCCTGCTATCTGCTGCCGTATTTTCTGTCCTGGGCAATTGTGTCCTACATACTGAATGCCATTATCGGGAGCAAGTACGGCATTGCCAACGGTTTTCTGGAATTCCTGGGACTGGACCGGATCAATTTCTATGTACAGCCCAAATACTGGACCGCCATATTGGTGATTCTCAAGGTGTGGAAGGATCTGGGCATGCAGATGGTGATCTATCTGGCGGCCATCACGGGATTTGACGAGGAAGTATACGAGGCGGCGTCCATTGACGGGGCAGGACGTTTCCAGATGTGCAGATATATTACGCTGCCCATGCTGCTGCCCACGGTGGTGATGCTGACCATCATGGCAGTGGGAAAGGTGTTTTACGGGGATTTCGGCATGATCTATGCCATAGTGGGAGATAACGGCGTACTGTATGACGCCACGGATGTAATCGATACCTATGTGTTCCGGACCATGCGGACCATCGGGAGTCCTTCCCAGGCCATGGCCATCAGTTTATTCCAGGCCTGTATGGGATTTATCTGTGTATGGGGAACCAATTACCTTGCAAAAAAGAAATTTTCGGAAGGAGCGCTGTTTTGATGAGAGTCAGAAAGAGAATTACACCGGGAAAAGTATTGATTTATATGGTGGTAACATTGGTGGCCTGTTTCTGTCTGCTGCCCCTGGTTTTGGTGGTGGCGGTTTCCTTCACCGCAGAGGAGGAGATCATCCGCAACGGGTATTCCCTGTTTCCGGGCAGGTTTTCCCTGGAAGCTTACAAAATGCTTTTTAAAAACGGGAAGGAAGTGTTTCGCTGCTATCTCAATTCCGTGGGGGTAACCGCGGCGGGGACGGTGCTTGCCACAATGATTACGGCCATGGCTTCCTACAGCCTGGCGAATCCTTCCGTTCAGTATCGGAATGCCATTTCCATGTTTTTCTTCGTGACCATGGTGTTCAACGGCGGTATGGTGCCCTGGTATATTATGTGCAAGAATCTGGGATTGACGGAGAGTTATCTGGCGCTTTTGATTCCCACGCTGATTTTCAGTCCCTTTAACCTGTTTCTTATGCGCAATTATATGCAGCAGCTTCCGGCGTCGCTGATGGAGTCAGCGAAACTGGACGGGGCCAATGACGGGGTGATCGCTTTCCGGATCTATTTTCCGCTGTGCAAGCCCATACTGGCCACCGTGGCGCTGTTTTACGGGATTGCCTACTGGAATGACTGGTGGAATGCCATTATGCTGGTGTCGGATTCGAAAATGTATCCCATCCAGTACTATCTGATGAAGCTGCGGTCCGATCAGAATTTTATGAAGCAGCTTCAGAGCGCCGGCGTAGCCGGAAGGGGCGCTTTTGCACCGTCAGAGTCCCTGCAGATGGCCACTGCGGCCATCACCATAGGACCTATCGTTTTATTGTACCCTTTTCTACAAAAATACATAGTAAAAGGGCTTGTGATCGGATCCGTGAAGGGTTGATGGGAAAGATCCGGGGACTGCCGGAAAGCTCCGTGACCGGTAAGCATATGCAGGGGCGGAAGGCAGCCGGATCGATCTGTCAATAGATACTCAAAAGAAGAGGATTTGCCAAAAAGCAAAGGAGGGTTTTTATGAGAAGTAAGAAGATGAGGCAGATGACAGGGTTGTTGGCAGCTGTTTTTTGTTCCGCCGCACTGCTTACAGGCTGCGGAAACGAGGGGAGCTCTTCCGAACCGGAAAGCGGCAGCGCCCAGGGCAGCGAAAATCAGGAGAGCAGCGATAGCGCAGAGAATAACAGCCAGGAGAGCGGCGGTTCTGAGAGCGGCAGTCAGGATAACGAAAATACCGGGGAGGTGGTAACCATCAAATATCTGCGTCCCGGCACGGCGGTGGAGCACAATGACGAACTGGTGCAGGCCATCAACGAAAAACTGGCTGCAGACGGAACGGGGCTCCAGTTGGAAATCATGTATGTACCCTCCGACGTCTTCTCGGATAAGGTGAACATGATGCTTCAGGGGGGCGACGAATTCGATCTGTTGGCGGTGATGGAGGATCAGAAATCCTTTACCACCTACATCGGCTCGGAGGGGATCATTCCCATCACCCAGTATGTGAAGGACAGCGAGGTGCTGAACAGGGTAATTCCCCAGTACATGTGGGAATCCGCCACGGTGGGCGGCGAGATTTATACCATTCCCGCCAACTGGACGGAGAATGCGGATCAGGCCTGCTGCATTACCATCCGCAGGGAAAAGCTGGAGGAGTATCAGCTGGAAGATCCCAAGACCATGGAGGATCTTCTGAACATGTGTGAAGTATTTACGGAGAAATGGGACGGCCCTTCGGCGCCTGTGATCATTCCCATGTACAAGGAGCCTTTTACCTGGCTGTTCCGCACTTTGGACACCTATCCCTTCACCGTGCAGAAGGACCTGATTTTTATCGATCAGGAAGGCAATGTGAAGAACTGGATGGAAACCGACGAATTCCGGCAGACCGCGGAATTTTTCAGGACCTGTTATGAAAAGGGATATGTTCCCGAAGACGTGCTGTCCTCCTCCTGGTCCTCCTGGAATACCATGCTGACTGGAGATTTCATCTGGGTGGACGGCTGCCAGCTTTGGGGAACCGAGGAAGTCTGGAACGAGAGAATTCCCGGAACCACTCTGGATACCATTTATCTGAATCCGGATGCGCCATCCTTCCGTCCGGCGTCCTTCCGCAATGATACAGCGGTATCCGTCACCAGTAAGCATCCCGCAGAGGCCGTGAAGTTTATGGAGTGGGTATATTCCTCCCAGGAAAATTATGACCTGATGGTGTACGGCGTGGAAGGCCTGACCTGGAAGAACGAGGGCGAAGGTCTGTATACCAAGCTGATTCCGGATTTTGAATTCAATGCGGACTGGATGATCGGCAACATGGAATACGAGCGCTATGAAGTGGGAACCTATCAGAAATTCATTGACATTATGGGCGTGGAGAAACCCGATGCGGAGAACAGCATTGTGCTGAACTTTGTGTTTGACCCGGCAAATGTTGCCACGGAATATGCAAACTGTCTGGCGGAGGTGGAGGCCAGGGTATGGCCCATCAAGCTGGGTATCATTTCCATGGACGAAGGTTATGAGGATGCGTTGGCCAAGCTGAAGGCCGCAGGCATTGACAAAGTAGTGGAGGAGTACCAGAGACAGCTGAACGAGTATCTGGCAGCACAGTAAGGCGGTTCTGTCATAAAGGAGTATATATTATATGGTAAAAATCAGTCTGGATGGGATTTATAAACTGAAGAGACTGGAGTACGGGGCCGAGATAGGCCCCGTATTTTCAGAGAATTTTTTCCCGGCAGGGTATCTGGATGCCAGGGTGCCGGGGGATGTGAGAACGGTTTTGCGGGAGCAGGGGCTTATCGACGGCTATTATCTGGGAAAAGATCTGGATAAGGAGCGGTGGATTGAGGAGAGTGACTGGCTGTATGTGAAGGATTTCTACTGCGGTGAGGAGCTTCGGGGGAAGGAAAATCTGCTCTGCTTTGAGGGAATCGACACCTTGTCGGAAATCTGGCTCAATGGGGTATGCGTGGGAAAGACCCGGAATATGTTTATCCCCTATCGCTTTGATGTGGGAGAAGTGCTGCGCTGCGGAAGCTATAATACCCTGGCAGTGCGCATTATATCTCCGGTAAAAGGTACGGAAAATATCGACAGAACGGATATCTGGCCGCCGGAGGACAGTACCAGGATGCTGCTTCGGAAATCCCAGATGAACTGGGGATGGGATTTCTGCGGGCACTGCCTGACAAACGGCATATGGAAGTCCGTGTATCTGCAGAGCCGGGACAGCGCCGTGCTTCAGAAGCTGCACCTTAGGACAAAGGAGCTTCTGGAGGGAGAGGCTGTTCTGGAGGCATATTGGGAGGTACAACCCTGGGACGGGGCAGCAAAGGGCGCCTGTTGGGAGACGGAAGCAGGGCCCCTTACCTTGAAGCTGACGTTGGCTTATGAGGGGCAGGCGGCTGCGGAGCATAGGGTGCTGCTTAACGGGACGGCTGCGGGCAGGACTCTATCCGGCACTGCGGAGATTCGGGTGAAGGCTCCCCATCTGTGGTGGCCCAGGCCTTACGGGGAGGCGGCGCTGTACGATGTCAGCGCATGTCTGTACCAGGAAGAGCAGGAGGCGGACAGCCGCAGTTTCCGGTTCGGCATCAGGACCGTGAACCTGAACCAGGAGAAGATGCCGGAAGGAGGCCGCAGATTCCTGTTTGAGATCAACGGGAAGCGGATTTTTGTCCGGGGGGCAAACTGGGTGCCTTTAAACTGCGTGTACAGCGAGATACGGCAGGAAGACTATACGTTTTATTTTCAGCGGGTTCTGGAGTCCAATCTGAGCATGCTTAGGGTATGGGGCGGCGGAATCTATGAACCGGATCTGTTTTTCGATTTCTGCGACGAGAACGGGATTCTGGTTTTCCAGGATTTCATGCTGGCCTGCGGACTCTTTCCCCAGGACGACGGATTTCTGGAGCAGGTGTCTGAGGAAGTGGAGACAATCATAGACCAGTACTACAACCGTCCTTCCCTTGTTCTCTGGTCAGCGGATAACGAACTGGACGAGGCCTATGAATGGGCGGGGTGCAGGGAACGCTTCCGGGAGAACCGGGTAAACCGGGTGGGAGTCCGCAGAGCCGTTCAGAAATGGGATCCCTACAGGCCGTTTCTCATCAGCAGTCCCTGCAGTCCTTTTGAGGAGGAAGAGGGCGGCGATGTGCCTGCGTCGCCTCTCCAGGGGGATGTGCATATCTATTTGACCCGGTTTGAGAAGAGCAGTGAGTATTATTATCGGAAGCTTTTGGAATTTGTTCCCAGATTCATGAGCGAATACGGGTTCAGCAGCCTGCCTGTGGAGGATTCTTATCTCCGCTTCAATTTCTTCGGCGAGAAACCGGATCTGGCAAGGAATCCCTGGCTGGGTGAGCTGTCCTGGCTGGCCCGTATGGGGGAGCAGGGGAACGAGGGGGAACTGATTTATGTCACCCAGTATACCCATGCCATGGCTCTGAAGTACTGGATTGAATATCTGCGCAGCGCAAAATGGACCTGCGGAGGCTCTTTGTACTGGAAATTTAATGATCCCATTGCGCCCAACCGGGAGAATATGCTGTTTCCTTCCCTGATGTCCTCCATTGATTTTATGCGGCGGCCAAAACTGGCTTACTATTATGCCAGACGGGCCTATGAGGACGTGATTCTGGCCTGGCGGGAGGAAGCGGAGGGTCTGGCGGTCTACGGCTGTAACGAGACCGAACAGGTTCTGTCCGGAACCTTGGTGGCTGAGGTACTGGATTACCGGGGCTCGGTCCGGGGCCGGTGGCGGACGACTACGGCAATAGAGGCGGATGCTGCCACGAAAATGCTTTTGATCCCCGGTGAGGAGCTGAAAGGCTTTGACAGAAGCGAAAATTATGTCCGGGCCGTATTTTCCAGCGGTGATCAGCGGTATGAAAACAGGTTCTTCCTGTTGGAAATCGGGGAATTTGATCAGATAAAGCTGCCCCGGGCAGGACTGGGGGTTTCCCTGGATTATCCGGGGGAGAACAGGGTGGCAGTCAGTGTGGAGACGGATTTCTTTGCCCAGGATGTGACCATCACCGTACAGGATACGGATGTGTTTTATACCGATAATATGTTCCATCTGGATGCCCATGGCAGGAAGACGGTTATCCTGACCTTCACCGGAGAGGGGTATGCCGGGAAGCGGCTGCAGGTGAAAGCGTGGAATGGGGAGCCTGTGGTGGTGCGGTTATAGAAGAAAAAGAGCGGAGATTTTCTCTCCGCTTTTTTCGTTGCGGTTTTGTTTCGGTTCTTATATGCTTGTAGGGCAGTCCTGTTTCCTGGGGGCAGCTGCTTACATTCTTCCGGAATTGCGGCTGACGGACAGCAGCTTCTGGCGCATTTCGTCCTCGATGCGGACCAGTTCCTGCTCTGCACTTCTTCTCTTGGCCCGGCCGTCCTCCTGGATTTTCATTACCTCGTCCAGGGTGCTGATCAGCGTCTTGTTGGTGGCGGTAAGGGTCTCGATATCCACGATGCCGCGCTCGCTTTCCCGGGCGGTTTCGATGGTGGCCATCTTCAGGGTTTCCGCATTTTTCTTCAGCAGGGAATTGGTCATATCTGTGACTTCCTTCTGGGCCCTGGCGGCCTCGGTGGAATGGTTCAGGCCGATGGCAATGACCATCTGGCTCTTCCACAGAGGAATGGTGTTCACCAGTGTGGACTGGATTTTTTCCGACATGGCGGTATCATTGCTCTGGATCAGGCGGATCTGGGGAGCCATCTGCATGGAAATGGTTCTGGTCAGCTCCAGGTCATAGATTTTCTTTTCAAAACGTTCACACATAGACGCGTAATCGTTTGCGGCCTGGGTGTCCTCCGGCAGTCCGCTCTGTTCTGCCTTGGCAAGCAGCTTGGGAAGCTCTACGGTTCTGGCCTGCTCCAGTTTCTGCTTACCGGCCAGGATGTACATGGACAGTTCCTTGAAATAGTTCAGATTCAGCTCGTACATCTTATCCAGCATGGCGGCATCCTTGAGCAGGGTGATCTGGTGGTCTTCCATGACCTTGCAGATTCGGTTGATATTGCCTTCCGCTTTGTCGTATTTGATCTTCAGGTTTTCCAGTTTATTGGTGCTCTTTTTGAAAAAGCCCAGAATTCCCTTTTCCTCTTCATCGTTGTCAAAGTCTTTCAGCTCTGCCACCACTCCTGCCAGCATCTGGCCGATCTCGCCCATATCCTTGGTGCGCACATTGTTCAGGGCATTCTCCGAAAAATCCGCAATCTTTTTCTGACTGCCTGCGCCGTACTGCATCACCAGCTGGGTGTTGGTGATGTCGATCTGGGCGGCGAAATCGTCCACCATTTTCTGCTCCTGGGGAGTCAGCACCACCTCGGGAGCTTTGGGTGCTTCCTCTTTTGCAGCAGGAACCTCCGGCTGGGGTTCTGCGCCAAAGGGCTCAAAGGTCAGGGAAGGGGCTTCCTTTAACATTTCATCTAAATCATTGCTCATCTGAATTTCCTCCATATATATATTGATTCTATACCGCTTTATGGCAGTGCCGTATCCGGGATATGTCTTCCCATGAATATGTAAATCTTATAAAACAGAAAGCCTGCTTTCATCAGGAATTGGGCTCGAAGCCTGCGAAATCCATGTCTTTGGTCAGGCCTTCCTTTGCAAGCATGGTTTTCAGCACCTGGGCGTCTGTGGTGACGTCGAATACGGTGTCCTGGAACAGATTGTTTAAAAGCTCCCGGAAAGCCTGGTTGATGGTGTCCAGGGTATTTTCGATCTCCGTTTTGGCCTTAACGATTTCAGGACTGGGAGAGCTGACTTTGTCAAAGGTTTCGTAGGATTCCACCAGCTTCAGGGTGGTGGGCAGATAGTAGCTCATGAGCTTGTGCATGCGGTCCATCTGTTCCGGGTGCTGTTTGACGCTTTCAAAGATATCCTTCAGGAGATTTTCCAGGCAGAACAATTTGGCGGAAATGACCTCCCCGGGAATCCGGTCGTTCAGGTTCCGAAGCTTGCGGATGTATTCTGTTCCCTCATCCATCATGGTATGCAGCTCGGATTTCTGCTGCGGGGTAGTCTCGGGTTCCTGCGCCTTCGGGACAGTCTGGTCAGGGCCCTGATTCTCCGGCCTGCGGGCCTCCAGTGCCTTGCGGTTTTCCAGTTCCCGGAGACGGCGGTTGTTTTCCGCTTCCAGGTACTGTTTGTAGACCACGTCATTGAGCATGAAACAGGTCTTCTGTTCATCCAGGTGTCCCTCGGGGAAGATGCCGAGATCCAGCATTTTCTGGAGATCCCTGATCACATAGTTTTTGCTCTTTCCCGTGCCCCGGGCCAGGTTCTCGATCTGTCCGTATACCCTGTAATCGCACAGCTGAAGGTAACGCTGTGCGCGCTTCAGGCGTTTCCGCTGGCCCACGCCAAGGCGGATCATGCTGTAGAAGCCGAAAAGAAAGAGCAGATTTGCAATCCAGCCGCCAAAGGTGGTATCACCGACAAAAAGGGCAAAGAACCGGAGCAGTGTTATAAGTCCGGTGATTCCAAGGCCGATTCCGCCGAATACCTGGTACAGCACATTGGATACATTGCCCACTTTTTTGATTTTTATGGAAGGAAGGCTCCGGCGTCTGGCCAGTTCCTGCTGTTTTTGCTGCTGCAGCTGCCATTGCTGCTGTTTTTTCCATTCCCGCTCCTGTGCCCGCTGCTGCCACACCGGGATATTGGTCCGTCCGTAATCCCTGTTTTCCTGGGAGTTGGCTGCAGCATTGCCGGAATTGTCCGGATGACTGTTCTGTCCTGGATTAACGGTAAAGGAGATGTGCTTTCCCACTTCATTTACGGCATCCGTTACGGTCTGGGATACCAGGTCGTTGAGATTTTTAAAATCCCCGCTTTGCAGCGCCTCGGAGAGGGCGTTTTTCATTTGTTCTCCTGTGGCGGTCCAGTTTCGACTTTCGCTCATATTTTTAACCTCTTTTAACAATGGCTTGTCAATCAAGTCTTTGTTCCTATTATGGCACATCCCTTCTTGTTCCGCAACAATTTCTTTGAATCTATAGAGAAAATTCAGAAATCAGGTGAATAAGCGCGTCCGGGAAATTTTCCTTGGCAACCGTTGGGCGGCATGATATAATGAATTCCGCCGGGCATGTGGAAAGCGGGCATGTCCGAAGCCCAGTTTTGGTCAGGGGAGCAGGGGGGCCGTCCCGAAAATCTTTTTTCTGCCCAACAGGAAGCATGCCAGAAGAAAAAGGCAGGCAGCCAGTTTGGTGAGGCGGTAATGGCTGTAGCAGTCCGCTGCCTGCAGGCTCAGTTCATCCGACAGGATCACATAGGGATTGTCCGGAGCAGTGCTGAAATAGGCGCGGGCGCTTGCGGTTGCGAGATCCAGGGCTTTGATGCTGTTGGTCTGCGCCACGTTTTCCCTGGAAAAGAAATCACAGGGATTATACTGGCGTTTTATAACGCCTCCGCTGCTGACTGTTACACTGTTGATGGACAAAAGCTGTTCCTGCCCTGGAAAGTCCAGGCGCAGGCCTGTGAGATGGCCGTCCAGGGATGGATCCAGGCGGAATTCCACCTGTTTGTTTTCCAGGTCGATTTCAGAGACGCACTGCTGTTCCACACAGAATACATTCACGGTATCGGTAGAATAATACAGCGTACAGAAATCCCCTTCTATCTCATGAAAATAGAGACGGATATATAAAGGTGCCGTTCGCAGGGGGAGTATAACAAAGGCGGCTGCAAGGAAGAAGAGAAACAGATACAGTATCTTTTTTTTCATGATGAACTCCTTTATTGTTTTAGTCTTCTGATAACCGAATGCTTTTTTATGGCTGATCAGGCGGGGCAGATTACAATTTCCGATCAGTTACATTATAAAGAGATTTTTCGCTTTTTGCAAGTGCCAGGAGGATGTGAAAGATGGAGAAAAGAAAAGAAGACAAACTTGTAGTGATTGCGGTTGGCATTATTTTATCATATCTTACCTATACGTATGTGTTGAGGCAGCTGGAGTGGATTTATGCTGATTTTAACGGCCATACCTATGTTTATCTGCCAATGTTCTCAAAGGAGACCTGGCTGGAAGGCTGGAAGATGGTGCCATATTGCATGTGGCATCTGACCACAATGTTTTTTAACCGGATTCTGTATGTGCCCATTGAATGCGCGGCGGCATATTCGGCCTGCGTGTACACCCTTTTGGCATATTTTGTCATGTACTGGATGATACAGAAGGTCACGGAGGCAGTGGGCGGAGGGGAAAGTTCCGCAAGGGCGGCCTTTATTGCCTTTGGCATGTGTGTGCTGCAGTGCTTTTATTTTCACTGGCTGGATGCGGGGGAAAGGTTTCAGGGAACTTTTTCCATGAATCCGATCCACAATCCCACGCAAATGTGTGTGCGGGGGTTTTCCCTGGTGTGCTTCTGCCTGGTATGTGATATATGGGGGCGGCAGAAACAGGAGAATTACAAAGGTATTTTCTTTCAGGTGGAGAAGGGACTGAAGAAATACTACATTTATCTGGCTGTGATGTTGTTTCTGAGTACTCTGGCAAAGCCTACTTTTGCAGAGATGTTTATTCCGGCAGTGGGATTGGTGATGCTGGCGGAATGGTTCGTCAGGATCCGGCGCAGGGACGGCAGCGGGGCTGTTTACTTCCGTCACTGTCTGCATATGCTGTTGTGCGCGGTTCCGGCGCTGCTTTACATTCTGCTGCAGTTTTTTGCCTATTTTATCTGGGGAGGCAGCTATGGCGGAGACGGCTCCCTGATCATTACGGGATGGTTGGAAGTATGGTATCTGGGAACGGATAACGTAGGACTGTCGGTTGCTCTGGGGATGGTCTTTCCGCTGTTTATGGTTATGATCAACGGGGAGTATTTTATAAAAAGCGACTGGGGGCGGCTTGCGCTGACAGGCTACGGGGTGGGATTCCTTGAGGCGGCTCTGTTGGGCGAGGGCGGAGGAAAGCTGGCACATTCCGACTTCCTCTGGCCCATGATGTCGGGAATGCTGATTATGTTTGTGGCGGCCATGCTGCGGCTGTTGGTGTTGGAACGAACCCAGGCGGATACCCGGGGAAGGAAGCTGTTGGTGGCAGTGGCGTGGTTCTTGTTCTGCATTCATGTCCTTTATGGTTTGCTGTATATAGGGAGCTGACTGCATTTCCCATGTGTTTCATGTGTTTCCCCATTGAGCAGGATTGTTGAATATGATAAAATAGAATAAAGGAGACAGATGAAAATGGAAAAGGCAAGGATAACAAACACTCCTTATGATGATGTATTTCGTACATTGCTTAATGACTGCAGCTCACTGATCATCCCTGTTATAAATGAGATTTTTGGGGAGCATTATTCAGGACAGGAGAAAATTGTATTTTCTCCAAATGAACACTTTCTAAACCAACAGGGCGGGATTGAGGATGAACGGATTACAGATACCAGTTTTAAAATAGTAGGAAATGAAACAAAAAAATACCATCTGGAATGTCAGAGCAGTACCGATAACAGCATGATTGTCCGGTTTTTTGAATATGACACGCAGATTGCTCTGGATGAGGGAGAAATCAGTGGAAATATTCTTACAGTGACATTGCCGCATTCTGCTGTATTGTTTCTGCGGCATCGGGTATCAACGCCCGACAGGTTGAAAATCAGGATGGTGACACCAGGGGGAACTGTGGAATATGATATTCATGTGATGAAATCCCAACAGTATGGCTTAGAAGAAATTTTCGAGAAGGATCTGGTGTTGCTGATTCCTTTTTATATTTTTTCTCATGAAGCGCGGTTCGAAGAATATGAAAAAGATATAACAAAACTAAGGATACTGCAGGAAGAATATGAGCAGATAAAAAATAAGCTGGAAGACCTCTCAAATCAGGGAATCATCAGCGAATATACAAGATGCACCATTATTGATATGTCGAATAAAGTGTTAGAACACATTGCGGCAAGGCACAATTTTGTCAGGGAGGGAGTGAGAGCGGTTATGGGTGGAAAACTTTTAGAATATGAAGCAAAGACAATAAAAAGAGAGGGGATAGAACAGGGGATAGAACAGGGAATAGAACAGGGAATAGAACAGGGAATAGAAGGAACTGTTTCCATACTAAAAAATTTAGGCATTCCGTTACAAACGATTCAGGTTCAGATTCAGGAGCAATATCATCTAAGTCCTGAAGCATCAAAAAAATATTTGTGAGCACTGGGCGGAAAATGGGAGGGGAGAGCAGACATCAGGACTGCTTGTCGGAGAAAAGATCCTCTCTTGTAATATTATGCAGCCATTTTCCGCTGCGATAGTGCTTTATTACCCAGGGCCACTTTACGAATTCGTCCGTGCAGAGCAGGAAATAGACCCACATAACAGGAAGTTTCAGCACGAAAGCCGCCAGGAAGCCCAGGGGAACGGCGTAGCACCACATGTCGATAGTATCGCAGATAAAGCCGAAACGGCTGTCACCGCCTGCCCGGAAGACCCCTGCGATGAGGGCGGTATTAACTGCAGCCCCCATGACATAGTAGGTATTGATCAGCAGCATGTATTTCAGATAATGCATGGCGGTATCTGTCAGGGTGGCATATCTGAGGACCAGGGGCGTTGCGGCCAGGACAATAAACCCGCCAATGGCTCCGGCAATTACCGTCAGTCTCATCAGCTTTCTGGCGTCAGCACGGGCGTCTTCCAGTCTGTTCTCCCCAATTACATTTCCCAACAGAATGCCTCCTGCGCTGGCCATGCCAAAGCAGAGTATGGTGCCGAAATTACGGACTACCACAACAAAGGAATTTGCTGCCACGGCATCCGTGCCCAGATGTCCCATGATCACGGAGTACATGGAGAAAGCCACGCTCCAGGAGATGTCGTTGCCAAGAGCGGGGAGGGAGAGCTTTACGAAATCTGTGAAAAGAATCTTATTTTTCGCAAAGAGATACCGGAAGTCCAATTTGATATCCCTGCTGCGGAAGGATACCACGAAGCAGGCAGCCAGTTCGATGAGCCTGGACAGGGAGGTTGCGATAGCCACGCCGGTAGCCCCAAGTCTGGGCGCGCCGAAGAGGCCGAAAATAAATACGGCATTCAAAATTATGTTTAACGAAAATGCAAGTACATTCATCATGGTGCTGATCATTACCCGTCCGATGCTGCGCAGGACGGCCAGGTAAACTTCGGTTATGCCCCAGCACAGGTAGCAGACACTCATGCAGCGCAGATAGGAGGCGCCGATGGCAATCAGCTCCTCGTCGTTGGTGAAAAGGCGCATCATCCAATCCGGAACCGCCAGTGCCAGCCCGGCGAAAGCCAGGGAGAAGCAAAGGGAAAAGCGCAGGGCGATTCCTTCCACTATCTGAATGGCGTGCATATCGCCTTTTCCGTAATACTGGGCGCAGAGCATGGTGGCTCCGGTGCCCAGGCCGTAAAAGACCATGAAGAGCACACTGGCGTACTGGGCCGCCAGGGAGACCGCCGAGATGGAGGACTGTCCCACGTAATTCAGCATGACCACATCTGCGGAACTGACTGCGGCGCTCAAGAGGTTCTGGACAACGATGGGCAGTACCAGTCTGAAAATATGGCGGTAAAAAGGGTCGTTTTTAAATCCGGTTGTCTTTTGCATAATGTCCTCCCATGTGGCGCAGGCGGAAGGGAAACTCCGCGAACAGGCAGTTTTCTCCCGCAGATAAGGCAATGATATCACACCTGTGGGGGAAGTGCAAATAATTTGTAAAAGAGCAGGGCATACTGACTGTTATGAAAACAAGAAGGATGTCCCATGAATTTGATTATTATGCCCTGTTGTTCTTTATCCTGGCCTTTGTGGGGTGGCTCTGGGAGGTGCTGCTGTATCTGTACACGGATCATGCTTTTATCAACAGGGGAATATACCGGGGGCCATATCTCCCCATCTATGGCGTGGGCGGGGTGCTGTTGTGCTTTCTGCTGCGTCCGCTGCACAAAAAGCCGTTGCGGGTATTCCTGCTTTCTGCTGCGGCATGCTCTGTGTTGGAATATTTTACCGGATGGTTCCTGGAAGCTCTCTGGGGAATTCGCTGGTGGGATTACAGCGGACATGCCCTGAACCTGAACGGCAGGGTATGCCTGGCGGGGGCTGTGGTGTTTGGGTTGGGCGGCACTGCGTTGGTATGTCTGCTTTTGCCGGTTTATGACAGATTGTACAGGAGGATTCCGGCAGGATGGCGGATTGCAATATGCCTTGTGCTGCTGTTGGCGTTTATTGCGGATGCAACCTACTGCGCAGTGCGGCCGAATACCGGACGGGGGATTACCTGCAGTTTCGGGGCCGCTGCCGGGGGCTGTCCTGGAGAATGGCATAAGAAACGGGCTGCCGCAGTCAAATCGTGATTGCGGCAGCCCGTCGGCATGTAAAGTTATTTCAGCGGCTTTGCGCCGGCCTTCTCCTGGGCAATTTCCAACGCCCTTTTGAAACGGCTCTTCTTTTTGGCAGGAGCTGCCTCGGCATGCTTGCCGTGCAGTCCCTTTACGCTAAGGACATAGATACCGCTGACTACGGCTTTTACTTCCTTTTTCACGGGAACGGAATCGAAAATCTTGTCATCACAGATCAGGGACATAATCTGGGGACCTATCTTGGCCTTGACGATGGGCATCTTTGAACCCCGCATCAGCTTGGGAGTCTGATCCAGGACCATCTGGGGCAGTCCGGCATCCCGCAGTTTCATTTTTTTCTTGTCGATGATCAGCATGGAGACGGTCTGCTTATTGGCCTCCAGCACGGCCTGCTGTTCCTGCTGTTTTTTCTGGGCCCGTTTTCCCAGAAAATATAGCGCTACGATCAGTCCGATCAGCACCACTGCGATCACAATCAATACGATCATCCATGGCTTCATAAATGGTAAACCTCCTTCGGTATCTTTCTGATTTTTTATTTTAACACACTTGCCCATGGATAAGCAACAGAAATTCGGGCATAATTGTGAAACCTGTTCAAAGAAAAGACTTTTCAGAAGGACATGAATGTGGTATAGTAAGGTTCAGTTCAGAATGTGGATAAAATAATGACAATTCGGCAAAAGTATGCAAGAGTGCACGGAAATGTGCGGGAAGTGAGGGAAAACATGGAATTGACAGACATTAGAGAACTTTATCGCAGCCGCGAGAAATTTATCGGCAGGGAAGTGACCGTGGGAGGGTGGGTCAGAAGCAACCGGGATTCCAAAAATTTCGGCTTTCTGATCATCAATGACGGTACCTTTTTTGAGCCGCTGCAGGTGGTGTATGGGGACGGTCTGTCCAATTTTGCGGAGCTTTGCAGGGTGAACGTGGGAGCAGCTGTGATCGTCAGGGGCACCATCGTGGAGACGCCGAAGGCAAAGCAGCCCTTTGAGATGCAGGCCCTGGAAGCAGTGGTGGAGGGAGCTTCCACAGAGGACTATCCCCTTCAGAAAAAGCGTCATACCTTTGAATACCTGCGCACCATATCCCACCTGCGCCCCAGGACGAATACCTTTCAGGCAGTGTTCCGTGTCCGCTCCCTGATTGCCTATGCCATTCACAGCTTTTTTATGGAGAGGGGGTTTGTCTACGTGCATACACCCCTGATTACCGGAAGCGACTGTGAGGGGGCAGGGGAGATGTTCCAGGTGACTACGATGGATCTGGACAAGATTCCCAGGACTGCGGACGGAAAGGTGGATTTCTCACAGGATTTCTTCGGAAAGCCCACAAACCTGACTGTCAGCGGGCAGCTGAATGTGGAGGCATACGCTTTTGCGTTTAAAAATGTATATACGTTCGGCCCGACTTTCCGGGCGGAGAATTCCAACACCACCCGTCATGCTGCGGAGTTCTGGATGATTGAGCCGGAGATGGCATTTGCGGACCTGAAGGACGATATGATTCTGGCGGAAGCGATGCTGAAATATATCATCCGCTATGTGTTGGAAAACGCTCCGGAAGAGATGGCATTTTTTAACCAGTTCGTGGACAAGGGGCTGTTGGAACGCCTGAAGCATGTGGCGGATTCCGATTTTGCCCATGTGACCTACACGGAGGCAGTGGATATCCTGGAGAAGCATAACGATGCTTTTGACTATAAGGTATCCTGGGGCTGCGATCTGCAGACAGAGCATGAACGGTATCTCACGGAGGAAGTATTTAAGCGCCCCGTGTTTGTGACGGACTATCCTAAAGAGATCAAGGCTTTCTATATGAAGCTCAATGAGGACGGCAGGACCGTGGCAGCCATGGACTGTCTGGTGCCGGGCATCGGGGAGCTCATGGGCGGCAGCCAGCGTGAGGACAGTCTGGAGCTTCTGGAGCAGAGGATGGAGGAGCTTGGGCTGAACAGGGAAGACTATGGATTCTACCTGGATCTGCGCCGTTTCGGTTCCGTGCGGCATGCGGGCTTTGGGCTCGGGTTTGAGCGGTGCGTAATGTATCTCACCGGAATGAGCAATATCCGGGATGTGCTGCCATTCCCCAGGACGGTAAAGAACTGTGAACTGTAAACGGCAGCTTCTTTCGGACGGGGTTTTCCGGGGAGGCGTCAGTTTACGATTTCTTAATATTTTCGAGGGTGAAAAATAACCGGAAGTGTGGTATGCTTAATTCCATGAGAAGAAAACATAAAAAAATTACAAACTTCATACTGACCATAGGGTTGGCAGGTGCGCTTTTCTGTGTGGAGGCCGGAGGATACCTGATTGCGGAGGCAGGCAGCATTTCCGAGATAGAAGGACAGATCAATCAGCACACAAACCAGCTTGAGAACATTAACAATCAGATTGTGGCGCTTGAGAGCGAACAGGATATCCTGCAGGAGCAGATCGACGATCTGAATGCCGAGATCACCAAT
This sequence comes from uncultured Lachnospiraceae bacterium, assembly GCA_947367855.1. Taxonomy (GTDB): domain Bacteria; phylum Bacillota; class Clostridia; order Lachnospirales; family Lachnospiraceae; genus Acetatifactor. The sequence goes on from CANBFE010000031.1 coordinate 31,842, forward strand.
ACGATGGCCACCATAGGCCTGAAGGAGGATGAAATCGCGGCAAAGGAGCAGGAGATCGCGCAAAAAGAAGCCGAAATCGCTCAGAAAGAAGAGGAGATTGTCCAAAAGCAGCTCCAGATAGAGCAGACGGAGGCCGAATACAAGGCGGCCATGGAGCGTGAGGCGGAACAGCGTGAGAATATGGCTGTCTGCGCCCGAATGATCTATGAGCGGGGGGAGAGCTCCTATCTGGACGCGATTCTGGAGGGAAAGGGTTTTTCCGATATCCTGAATCAGATAGACCGGGTGGAAAAGGTGCATGAATATGAAAATGCCATGCTCCTGGAGTATATCAATGTCAAAAACCAGGTTCATGAACTGTGGCTGCGGCTTGAGGATGAAAAAGCGGAACTGGAAGAGGACAGAAAACAACTTGAGGCGGACAGGGAGCAGTTGGAAGCGGACCGCAGACAGCTGGAAGCGGACAGGGAAGAACTCAGGAACCAGAAGGCAAATCTGGACAGCATGCTGGCCAGGAAGAAACAGGAATCAGCCAATTATGAGGCGGAGATCAAGAAGGCCAGACAGGAAGCTGCGGTAGCCAAAAAGCTTTTGCAGCAGGATAAGGATAAACTTGCCAAGGCCAAGGCGGCGCAGAACAATGCGTCTTCAGGTTCAGGCAGCGGAGGAGGTACCGCAGGTTCTTCAGGTTCCGGCGGCGCATCCGGAGGCAATGCATCTTCCGCAGTGACAGGCTCCAACGGAAGCGCTACTGGAAAGCAGATTGCGCAGTATGCCCTGCAGTTTGTGGGCAATCCCTATGTGTCAGGGGGAACAAGCCTGACCAATGGCGCGGACTGCTCCGGTTTTACCTACAGGGTGTTCAGTGACTTCGGCTATTCGATTTCCAGGACTTCCTATCAGCAGAGAAATAACGGAACTGCAGTAAATTACAGTGATGCACAGCCGGGAGATATCATCTGCTACGAAGGACATGTGGGATTGTATATCGGAGACGGACTGATCGTACATGCCAGCAACAGCAGACCCTATCCCAGCGGTGGTATCAAGGTCAGCCAGGCACAGTACAGAACCATTCTTGGAGTACGGAGAATCGTAAATTAAGATACGGCCCACAAAACAGGCGGGAGATTTGCCGCCTATATTGTGGGCATTTGCTATCTGTATAATGATTTTTGCTAAAATTGGACGAAATGAGGATTTACAGCAGTGAAAATAATAATTGCCGGCAATGGCAAGGTGGGGGCTGCGCTGACCCGCCAGCTGTCCGTCGAGGGAGACGAATTGACGCTGATTGATTCCAATTTAAAGGTGTTGGAATCCAGTGAGGAACGGTTCGACATTATGGTGGTGCAGGGGAACTGCGCTTCCATGAATATACTGCAGCAGGCGGGGGTAAGGGAGGCTGATCTGCTGATTGCCATGGCGGGAGCGGATGAAGTAAATCTGCTCTGCTGCATGACGGCCCATGCCATGAATGCCAGGATTCATACCATTGCCAGGGTTTGTAATCCGGAATATACGGATCAGATCTACACCCTGAGGGATATGTTTGGACTGTCCATGACCGTAAATCCGGAAAAGCAGGCGGCCATTGAGATTGAACGTCTCCTGAAATATCCCGGATTTCTGAAACGGGATACGTTTACAAAGGGACGGGTGGAAATTGTGGAGCTTCGCATTGACGGAAAGAGTAAGCTCTGCAATGTGGCATTGAACGACATGTACAATATCGTGAAGTGTAAGATTCTGGTATGTGCGGTTCTGAGAAACGGAAAGGCCGTGGCTCCGGACGGAAATTTCGTTCTTCGGGAAGGTGACAGGATCTTTGTGACGGCATTTACAAATACGCTGACGATCCTTCTGAAAAACCTTGGAATAATCACCCACAAAACCAAACGCGTGATTATGTGCGGCGGCGGCCGGGTCAGCTATTATCTGGCAAAGCAGTTGGAAAACAGCAGTATCAAGGTACAGATTATTGAGAAGGATACCAACCGCTGTACACAGCTTGCATCGATGCTTCCCTCAGCCTGCATCATACAGGGGGATGCCACAAACCAGCTGCTGTTGGAAAGTGAGGGCATATCCGGCTGTGACGCGTTGGTGAGCACCACTGGACTGGATGAACTGAATATGATTATATCGCTCTATGGCGCAAGCTGTAAGGTGCCGCAGGTTATTACCAAGCTGGGCCATATTGACAATACCGATATTTTGGGGAATCTTTCCCTGGACAGCGTTGTTTCACCCAAAGAGCTTTGCTGCAACACCATCGTGCAGTATGTGCGCGCCATGAAAAATCAGACCGGCGCGGCGCTGACCGTACACACCATTGCGGACGGACAGGCGGAGGCAATGGAATTTTTCGTGGACAACAAGGTGAAACACTGCGGTGAGCCCCTTAAGACCCTGAAGCTGAAAAAGGGCGTACTGGTGGTATGTATTTCCAAGGGAGCTACCATGGAAATACCCAACGGTGAATCTTATTTTCAGGCCGGCGACATCGTATATATCGTTACCGGTAAAGGAAAAAATATATATCAGTTGAACGATATATTCGAATCATAAATCGGTGAGAGGCTTGCTATGAACTATAAAATGATGGGAAGATTCATCGGTAATATACTGATGGTGGAAGCTGTGTTTATGGTGCCGGCCATGCTGATCAGTCTGTGGGAGCGTGAATATGCTTCTGTAAGGGCATTCATGTGGACATTGGCGGCGATTATTCTGGTAGTAGGACTGCTGAAGTGGCTTTGCAGGGGGTCCAAGAATAAGTTCTATGCAAAAGAAGGACTGGCCTGTGTGGGCTTAAGCTGGATAGTGATGAGCCTTTTGGGCTGTCTGCCCTTCTGCATATCGGGAGTAATCCCGAATTTCGTGGATGCTTTTTTTGAGATAGTGTCCGGATTTACTACAACAGGAGCATCTATTCTGCCCCAGGTGGAAGGGCTGCCCAGAGGAATTTTGTACTGGAGGAGTTTCAGCCACTGGCTTGGGGGAATGGGCGTGTTGGTGTTTCTTCTGGCGGTTTCCTCTATGGGAGGCGGCGACAACGGGTATACCATGCATCTGCTCCGCGCTGAGAGCCCGGGCCCCAATGTAGGAAAACTGGTACCGAAGATGCGGAAGACTGCCAGTATTCTATATCTGATCTATATTATGTTGACGGTGTTGGATATTTTTTTCCTGGTGTTGGGCAGGATGCCTTTGTTTGAGGCGGTATGCACCGCTTTCGGAACTGTGGGCACAGGTGGATTCGGCATAAAAAATGACAGTATTGCCAGTTACAGCCCTTATCTGCAGAATGTCTGTACTGTTTTCATGCTTTTGTGCGGTGTGAATTTTACCTGTTTTTATCTGCTTCTGCTCCGCCAGTTCAAAAGTGTGTTTAAGGATGAGGAGCTGCGGCTTTACCTGGGAGTGGTGGCAGGCAGCATTCTGGTGATTGCCTGGAATATCAGGGGATTTTACGATACCTTTGAAGAGACGCTGCGTCATGCGGCGTTCCAGGTGGCTACCATTATGACTACCACAGGTTTTGCAACTACTGATTATGAGATGTGGCCCGGGCTGTCCAAGACCATACTGCTTCTGCTGATGATCATTGGGGCCAGCGCAGGCAGCACAGGAGGCGGGTTTAAATGCGGCAGAGTGCTTCTGGTGCTGAAGAGCTTGCGAAGGAGCGTTCAGCAGATTGTTCATCCGCAGAAGGTGCAGGTGGTGCGGGTTAACGGACAGACCATAGATGAGAAGGTACTGCAGAATACCAATGCTTACCTGGCGGCTTATGCTATTTTGAGCGTGGCGAGCTTTCTGCTGATTTCTGTGGACGGATTTTCGATTACAACGAATTTGTCTGCGGTTCTGGCCTGTTTTAACAATATAGGACCGGGATTTGAGGCAGTTGGACCCACATGCAATTACGCTGCCTATGGAACTTTTTCCAAGTTGGTGCTGGCGTTGGACATGTTGGCAGGCAGACTGGAAATTTTTCCTATTTTAATTTTATTTTCCCGCACTACCTGGGCCCATCGTTAGAGGGTAATTGAAAATTGCCCGGCAGATGAAAACGGCATTTGACGGTTGTGCTGCGGGACTGTGACAGCGGATTCGGAAGCGGGGACAGGATGTGACGGAACAGTGACAGCGGATTCGAAAGCGGAGACAGGGTGCCACGGGAGTATGACAGTGCATCCGGAATTGGAGGAGGACAAAAAGATGGTGAAACTGACACCTCCCATGGGTTGGAACTCATGGAATACTTTCGGCGAGAACATTAATGAAGCGCTGATTTTTGAGACGGCGGATGCCATGGCGGCAAACGGTCTGCCGCAGAAAGGTTACGAATATCTCGTAATCGACGACTGTTGGTCCCTGAAAGAGAGGGACGGACAGGAGCGCCTGGTGGCGGATCCGGTGAAGTTCCCCAACGGGATGAAGGCTGTGGCGGACTATGTTCATTCCAAAGGGCTGAAGTTCGGCATGTATTCCTGTGCGGGGAATCTTACCTGCGCAGGATATCCGGGCAGCTTTGAGCATGAATTTATCGATGCCCGGACCTTTGCGGAATGGGGAGTGGACTTCCTGAAATATGATTACTGCTATCACAGTCCCATTATTCCGGGAAAATATCTGTACCGCCGTATGGGGCTTGCCCTGGAAAACTGCGGCAGGGATATCCTGTTCAGCGCATGCTCCTGGGGGGCTGACGAGACTCACGAGTGGATCAAGACAACCTCGTCTTCCATGTGGCGCTCCACGGGAGATATCTTTGATACCTGGGAATCCATAAAAAATCTGACAAAGCAGCAGGAGAAGCTTCATCCTTACAATGGCGTGGGATGCTTCAATGATATGGATATGCTGGTGGTGGGGATGTACGGCAAGGGGAATGTAGGGCTGAAGGGCTGTAATGATACCCAGTACAAGACGCATTTCTCCATCTGGGCTTTTATGGGTTCTCCGCTGATGATCGGCTGTGATGTGCGGAACATGAGCCAAGCTGCCAGGGATATTCTGGGGAATGAGGAGGTCATCCGCATCAATCAGGACAGAGCCTGCCGCCAGCCGGTGAAGCTGACTGGCACCTGGGCGGGAGAGGATTTGATTTTGTACTCCAGACAGTTGGAGAACGGGGATCTTGCCATCGGACTGTTTAATTTGAGCGGGGAAAAGGCGGCGGCAAGGCTGAACCTGGATGAAGTGGGACTGCCGTTTAGCACCGGAATGACTCTGGACTGCAGAGAGGCATGGACAGGGGAAACCTTCCGGGTAAAGAATTCCACGTTGATCCGGGAACTGGCGCCCTTTGACTGTGAAGTGCTGCGGTGTAAGGTGGTTGCGCAGTAATGGAAAGGCCGGCGGTAAACGGGGATGCGGCAGAGTGCCTGAAATGGGGCAGCGCAAATGCATGGCGCCGCAGGACACACGGAGGTGCAGCGTGATGGGGGAGGGCTGTATGCAGTGCGGGAAGCCGCTTACTTACAATGAAATCGGCGCGTATAAAAAATTCGTCAACCGGGGCAGCACACAGTTTCTCTGCAAGGTCTGCCTGGCGAAAAAGCTGGATGTGGCAGTGGAGGACATTGATCGAAAGATCGAAGAGTTTAAGACGCAAGGATGTACACTTTTTGTCTGAGCCGGGAAATTTTTTATGGAAGGAATGCAGAAATATGGGGAAGGATATGGTTTTTAAAAATGTAGGAAAACAGAGTAATTTTACATTGGAGAACCAGAACGGAAAGACCGAGAATTTCAGGGATGTGGATATTGAAGATTACCTGGCAGATATGTTTGATGATGCGGAACAGTTTGTCATCCTGACAGCTCCCGAACCGCAGCACAAGGTGCGGTATGTCCAGGCCTGCGTGCAGGATGATGGTATTGAAGTGGAATTGGGTATCCAGGAGGAAGGAACCAGGCTATTTGGCAAATTGTGTACGGAGGAAGAGTGCTATCGTATTTTTCTGGATTTTTATGATAATCTCTTTGTGCCGGACATGAGCGAATACCGGCCGGTGGAATTCTAAAGGATCGAAGCGGAACTCAAAAACAGCAACTGCCCATAGGAAATTGCCTGGAGAGAAAGGCAGTCGAAGGGGCGTATGCGGAACTTAAAACAGCAGAAGCCCATGAGACAGCGCAGGGAATTTCCGACCGAAGGTTTAAGCGGGAGGAAATTGCCTGGAGAGAAATGCTGTCGAAGGGGCGTATGCGGAACTTAAAAACAGCAGAAGCCCATGAGACAGCGCAGGGAATTTCCGACCGAAGGTTTAAGCGGGAGGAAATTGCCTGGAGAGA
>CANBFE010000032.1 GCA_947367855.1 uncultured Lachnospiraceae bacterium
CCTGATAATACATGGCAGAAACAGCAATTCTGCCAAAAAAAGTAAAAACGTAATTTTCACTTGCAATATGATAATAAAAGGTATAGAATAAGTGAAGTATTAAAAAAAGTTCGCCTTACATGCACATAAGGCGAACTTTTTTATTCAAAATTGCAAGGAATGCAGACTATCAGACGCCTTCCTTAATATTCGGAGGAAGCACCATTCCGGAAAATCCTGCCCCCCGTTTCTCTACTCCACAAAAACCACAGAGACATAGCCCATGGAACATTCTACTGATATTGTTTTGTCCACATGGTTATTGATGCTCCTTTCCTGCCCAAGTCCAATATAGCTCTCACCCTGAATATCAATATTTCCCATGGAACCCTCCACTTCGTAATTGTAGTCGCTCTCTCTTCCGTTCAGTTCCATGGTCACGCTGCCCATGGAACACTCCACATCTGCGTCTCCATTCAGAATACCTTCCGCATAAAGTTCTCCCATGCCCACTTCCACATCCAGGTATGCTGCATTCATATTACACAGACTAACCGAACCGGCCCCGACAGTTATTTCCACATTCTGTATTTGGGGACTGTCCAGTTCGATCTGTCCTGCCCCTGCTTCCAGGGAAACATCTTCTGCAGCCAACCGGTCAAGCTGCATATATCCCGCGCCAATTTCGGCCTCCACCTCCAGAAAATGATAATCAGCCGGCAGATACAGCGTAATTGTGCAATTGTCCTTCTCCGCCCAGCTCAATGTGGACCTGGAGGACTTGATATACAGTGTGTCGTCTTCTACAAATCCCTGAAACACGTATCCGTTCGATACTTCCAGATAGATGGAGTCATCCTGGGAAAGCTCCGTTATAAGCCGGCATCCTCCCGCCTCAATATCAAGATTTCGAATACCACTGCCCGGACAGTACTTATCCACATCTCCCTTCAAAATCTCATGTTCCTGATCAAACATGCTTTCGTCGTAATAATCTTCCCCCATGTCATGCTCCCATTGCCCTGTATCTATCAGATCATTGTCGAATTCTATGCCCCATCCCCACCAGTTCCTGTGGAAAATGTGGGCTTTTCCTCCCGTCACTGAATCAACAATCTGAAAAATGGTGCTCCTGCCCGCCCTGGTTCCACCGACCAGGCCAAGCACAAAGCCAACTATGGCGAATACAAACGCTGTGACCGCACAGCCCTTCATAAATTTTTTCATTAAGCCCAATCTCCTTTCATGCCCTGGCCTGTTTTTTTCTGAACCCTCGAAAAACAAATGTAATTCCTCTGAATACAGCCGGTGTGATGATTCCCGCCATGGCCACCGTCAGCATCAGGAACAGAATTCCCACACAGCCGCAGATCAGACCGCCTCCTATCAGAGCTATGCCCACCCAGGGATCGGCAAACATGCACATCACACCCACCACCACCAGTACCAACAGTACAAGAAGCAGGCACACTGCTGTAATGCCGGAAGCAAAAATCAGGCCAAACCATCCCGCAATCAGTCCCAAAAGGAGACCCACAGCCCCCATCCACAGCGGTGAGGCAAAAAGCAGCACCGTTACCAGCATTGCCACGGCCCATGCGGGCATGCGCTCCTTTTCAGCCGGTTTTTCATCTTCATAATGGAAATCGCCGGATTTTCCGTAATCCCAGGAAGAAGTACCGCCGCTGTCTGCAGCGCCCGGTCCGCCTGTACCCTGATCTTCAAAAGGATTCCAGGTCTGGCCGGAGGTATTTCCATAACCTTCCGCATTCCGGCTGCCCTGTTCATATGCGGCTGATGTATCACCGGTGTTCTGGCCGGGGGTTTTGCAGTCCTCCTGCGCGCTTTTTCCGTATTCCACCATTACCCTGTCGGAAGCCTTCACTTTCCGTCCCGCATTGTCCCCCAGGCTGCTGCCCAACAGATCCCGTTTGATATTCTCCGCCACTCTGGCCGGGTTTCCCAGGGCTTCAATGACTTCCTGCTCATTTTCCCTGCCTGCATCATCAAAATAATCATTATAATACTGTATCGCTTCTTCCCGTTCCGTGGGAGCGATATTCTGAAGCAGGCTCTCAAGCTGATTCATAAAATCTACTCTGTTCATACCCCTATCCTTCCCTCAAATAATCCTGTAATTTTATCTGCATACCGCCGCCACTCACTCTCATATAAATTAAGCTGCGCCCAGCCTCTGCTCGTTACCTTGTAGTACCGTCTGTTTCTGCCCGCGCATTCCATATCGTAGACTTCCAGGCAGTCATCCTTCTGAAGTCTCCGCAGCACCGGATATAGTGTTGACTCCGACAACTCTATTACCTGTCGCACTTTCTGGGTAATCTTATACCCATATGTTCCATCCGGCTCCTTGGATACCACGGCCAGCACAATGGCATCCAAAAGTGCCGCACCCGTATTAAAAACCATCCAATCCACTCCTTATCCTGGGGGCGCTACAACAACCTCCCTTTCTTTACCTGATTTTCCTTTATCATTGTTACTGCATCATATTATATGGCGTATAATATTGCCTGACAGCTATACTATACGCCATATAATATCATATGTCAACACCCTTTTGAAATTAATTAGAAATCTTAAGCAAAAGTTCAGGGGCCGTGGTGTTGAATCCTGCCACGGCCCCTGTCCTGTTTTTATCCGTCATCAGCTCTTACAACCGGGCACTGCGCCCTGAAGATATCCTCTTCTGCATATACCGCACTATCTCTCCATCTTCCAGAAGCTGGCGCTGCAGGCCGGAAGTCTGCTGCCACCGCCGAAATCATGTTTTTCACCGGTGATCAGGTCCACCGCAGTTCCGCATCCCGCGTCAAAATGGGCAGTATACTCCGCCTCATCCGCATTGATGGCCACCAATACCCTCTCATTCTCCGATTTTCTCTCAAAAATGCACTGTCTGTTGGTGAGCACAATGGAGCGGAAGCTTCCATAATTTAATGCCTCCGACTGCTTCTTTGCAGCCGCAAGCGCCTTGATCCAGTCTGTCAGTTCATTCCACAGGGGTTCCTCAAAGCTGGGACGCAGCGCCGGGTCTCCCTGGGACTTGGATGCCTTCTCCCCCCATTCGCTTCCATAATAGACGCAGGGAATCCCCGGCATTCCAAATGCAAGGGCATAGATCAGGGGCAGGTGCTTTTCATTTGTCAGAATGCTGGCCACCCTGGTCACATCATGGTTATCCACAAAGGACAGCAGGTGCTTTCCCCTGTAAAGGGTCCAGTTCTCCGGTCCGAACTGGCGCAGCAGGGAATGCACGATCTCAAAAAGGTTCATGCTGTTAAAGCTGCTGTACAGTCCCTTATAGCATTCATAGTTGGTGGCGGAATGAAGCATGGCGTCATTCATCAGGCGGTTATAATCCCCGTGCAGCATTTCACCCAACAGGAAAAAGTCTTCCTTTAGACTGCCTGTAAAGCTGCGGAGTCTGCGCAGGAAGCCCTCATCCAGGCAGTAAGCCACATCCAGGCGCAGGCCGTCGATGCCAAACTCCTCCACCCAGAGTTTCACACTGTCCAGAATATAGTTTACCACATTCTCATTGTGCAGGTTCAGCTTTACAAGGTCATAGTGCCCCTCCCAGCCTTCATACCAAAGGCCATCATTATAGTTGGAATTTCCCTCAAAGGAAATCCTGCCAAACCAGTCCACATAGGGAGAGTTCTGTCTGTTGCGGACCACGTCCTGGAAAGGTCCGAATCCACGGCCCACATGGTTGAACACTCCGTCCAAAACCACCCGGATCCCGTTTTCATGCAGGGCATCGCAGACTTTCTTGAAATCCTCATTGGTCCCCAGACGCACATCCACCTTACGGTAGTCCCTGGTATTGTAGCCATGGGTGTCCGACTCAAAAAGCGGTGAAAAATACACTGCGTCAATCCCCAGCTCCTTCATATGCGGTATCCAGTCCAACACCTTCAGGATGCGGTGCTCCAATACCCCGTCGTTTTCAAAGGGAGCTCCGCAGAACCCCAGCGGATAGATCTGGTAAAACACACTTTCATACGCCCACATAATTTTGCCTCCTAATTTTTTATTCCGACACTGTCCATTGACCAGATCAGTATCGTTTTTGCAGATTTTTAGGGCTTTTTGTGGATAACTTGATTGCCATGTCATTTTTGGGGATAAATTTCCCCAGGAAATCCACAAAATCCACAGAGTTATCCACATCTACACATCTGTCATTTTATCATATATCGAGTGTCATTTCCATATTTTCCAAAATAATTTCATGGATTTTTGTCAATTCATGCCCCCTTAAAGCCACTCATCCCAGAAACGTTCCACCCTCTTTGCCACTCTGTTGACTGATACAGTCTCAAAGTTTTCCCACTCCCTTGGGAAAAGCCTCCTGTAGGAGAACTGCAGGAACCGTTCATCCAACAATGCAATTATACCCACATCCTCCACGGTGCGGATTACTCTGCCTGCAGCCTGCAGCACCTTGTTCATACCCGGATACCGAAAGGCATAGGCAAATCCGTCCTCGCCGTTTTCATCAAAATATGCCTTCAGAATCCCTCTTTCGTCACTGACCTGGGGCAGTCCCGTCCCCACAATGATCACGCCGATCAGGCTGTCCCCCTTCAGATCAATTCCCTCGCTGAAGATTCCACCCAAGACGCAGAACCCCACCAGCATCCTGTCCCTTTCCTGGTCTCCCTGTTCCCGGATACTTCCTTTCCCCGGAAAATCCATATCCTCCGTCCCTGCCGGATTCCCCTTCTGTCCCGTGATATCCGGCTTCTCCGCATCCATAGGATTCTCCCGCTGTCCCGGGGGCTGCCCTGTACTTTCCTCTGCGCCCGTCCTCCGGAAATACTGCAGGAAGGCTTCTCTGTCCGCTTCGCTCATGGACTCCCCCTGTATAATACATTGTCGCTCCGCCCCGGCAAAGTTATCCACATACTTCTCATAGACCCTGTTCATAAATGCATGGGAGGGACAGAATACCATATAATTGCCATGCCGGTTTTTCACAATCTCTTCAATATACCAGGCGATCCTGTCGTATTCCTCCTCGGAGCGCCTGGTATACTTGCTGGTCACATCCTCCGCAATCAGAAGGGCGCGCCTTGCCGGATCGAAAACCGAATGGGCATATACCTCAAAATCCTCCGGATCTCCACCCAGAAGCTTCTTATAATATTGTATGGGCAAAAAAGTGGCCGAGAACAGAATGGCGCTCCTTCCCCTGAGCATACAGTTCTTCAGGTTTTCCCGGGGATTCACACAGAACAGCTTCACCCTGAAGCTGCCGTCCTCCCCTGTCTGGGTATATTTTACATAATTCTCATCCAACAGATCATAAATTAACAGGAAGTGCCTGACCTCAAAGTAAAAATCCAACAGCATTTCCCCCTGGGGAACCGGGCTGTCCTCCTGCTCTGCAAAATAGTCCTCCAGAATCCCGTGAAGCCGGAGAAGCATCTGCAGGAATGACTCAATGCTCTCCACCACAAGGCAGCGCTCGCATTCCCTCTTCATTGCAAGCAGTTCCCTGTTGCACTTGTTCAGCTGGGAAATCAGTTTTTCTGCGTATCCCCGCCTTACCAGGACACTTTTTCTTCCATGGCCGGAATACAGTTTCAGGCTCTCACCATTTTCTGACTCCAATGTCATATCGCATGTCATATTTTGTGTCATATCCAGTGACATTTGCTCAGAAATTACAGTATTTATCGGTGTTTCTATCATTTTTGACACATGTGTCTTTTTCTGTTTCTTTCCTTTTTCTGACGCTAATGTCTTTTTTAATTCCCGTCTAAGTTCCGTGAACTGTTCCTTTCTCAGTTCTGCGCTGTACATCTCCCGGCCCCGGTCCAGCAGATTATGGGCCTCATCAATAAGAAAAATGTAATTTCCCTGGATCCCCTCTGCAAAGAAGCGCTTCAGATACACATGGGGATCAAAGATATAATTATAATCACAGATAATCGCATCCGCGAACAGACTGGCATCCAGACACATTTCAAACGGACATACCCGGTACCTCCCGGCGTACTCCTCTATTTTTCCCCTGTTGAAGCTTTCCTCTGAAGTAAGAAGGTCAAACACTGCCTCATTGACCCGGTCATAATGTCCCTTGGCATAGGGACAGTATTCGGGATTACATTCCGTCTCTGCCATGAAGCAGATCTTTTCTTTGGCGGTAAGGATAATGCTCTTCATCCGCAGGCCCTTTTCCCGCAAAAGCTGCAGCGTCTCCTCAGCCACTGTCCTGGTAATTGTCTTTGCAGTCAGGTAAAACAGCTTCTCCCCCATCCCCTTTCCCATAGCCTGTACCGAGGGATATATGGTGGAAATGGTCTTTCCCACTCCTGTGGGAGCCTCCAGAAACAGTTTTTTCCCATGGTATATGGTCCGGTACACATTGGCGGCAAGTTCCTTCTGCCCCGCCCTGTACGGATAGGGAAATGCCAGTCCCTCTATGGAATTCTGCCTGATACCGCGCCATTTACAGGAATAATCTGCCCATTTCTGATAAGCCGCAATCACGCCTGCAAACCAGGTCTCCAGTTCCCCAAAGTCATACTCCCTGTGAAAATATTTCAGTTCCTCAGTGGGAATATTACAGTAAGTGATCTGCACCCGCACATCCCCAAGTCCCTGGCCCAGGCCATACATATAGGCATAGCATTTCGCCTGGGCCAGGTGCAGCGGTTCCGGTCCGCCTATTCTGGCCAGTTCCCGGTAAGTTCCCTTGATCTCGTCTATCGTCACCTTCCCCTCATGATGAATAATACCGTCAGCCCGCCCCTCCACCATCAGAGTGTAACCATCTGCCGCCAGGGTATACTTCAGGGGAACCTCCGCCCGATATTCCGCCCCCATTCTTTTCTGTATCATCCGGTGAATCCGGCTGCCCTCCTGCATTGCGCCTTCCGGTGTTCCCCTGTGCCGGTTGTCAATGTCTCCATGACGCAGAATAAACTCAACCAGATTCCGCACGGAGATCCGGATTTCTTCTGCGGGCCGTTTTTCCATGCTGTCCTCTCCGCTCACCCTGCAGGACTCTTCCATACTTTCAGATTCCGCCATCCCTCTCATTCCTTCCCTGTCCCACTGTTCTTCCATCTTCACGGTTCCCCTGTCCCAGGTCCCTTCCTACGCTGTTTTTACCTGTCCCCGGAAAACACAGAACTCCCCATGCAGATAGAATAATTCTATCCCACACAGGGAGTCCGGTTTCATCCTGTCATATGCCGTCTTTCCGTCGCTCAGCTTGCCACTGCAAGCGTCTGCAGCAGGTTTTCAAAGTCACTGTTGTGTCCATCATAGGATACTTTCAGCGCCCTGCGAAGATCAAGTCCATACACTCCTAAAAAGGACTTTGCATCCACAATATATCTGTTATAGGAAATGTCGATGTCAAAGTCACATTTAGAAGCAACGTTAACAAAATGCTGCACTTCATCAGGGGTCAAATGAATCATTCTTACCATTTCCAGCCTTCCTTTCAAATAATCAGAATCGTACTCAGTCATTCCTGTTTTCCATTTGACGTTTACCATTCTATTATAGACAAAAAAAGGCAAAAGTAAAGCATTTTCTTTTTATTTCTTCTGGAACTCGACCATATATTCCCGGAACCGCAGAGGAAGCATTCCCTGCTGTAGTTTCCGGTTTCTGCGTTCCTCAATGGCTATGGTATGACAAAACTGTCGAAACAGCTCCTGATACTGCATTTCCGCTTCCGAATATCTCAGCTGCGCAGGAGTATCCGCCTCCTCCCCCCGAAGCAGATACCATGGCTTTCCCCTTGGATGTATCCCGAACAGATTGCGCTTCTCATCATAAATCATAAAGTTCTCAATGGGCAGCCTGTCCGCAAAATGAGGCATGATAAACACCATCACGTCATTTTTCGGCCCAATCCGGGAATACAGCACACCGTTATCCAACTCCTGAAACCGCAGGAACTGCTTCTGATGTCCTGCCTCCGTTGACACTCCCCTTGCCAGCGCAAAGGCTCTGTGAATGTGATCATTGGCCAGATTATCGAAAAGATGTCCGGGCTGGCATCTCCTGCTCAGACCCTCCACCACGGTACGGTATACAGCCTGGGCCTTCTCCTCATCCCCGGAAGCCAGAGCCATAGTCAGATGCAGGCTGTCCTCGCTGCCAAAACGTCTGACCAGTGTATTCATCACTTTGCGGGTCTTTTCTTCATCAGCCCTGACCACAATATCCTCCGCAAACAATATGGGATCCTCCGTCAGGCACAGAAGAGTCTCCCTGTGATCCCTTTTTTCCTCATACGCCTGGTAAATTGCGGTAAATATACTCTCCAGGGTATCTTCGCATCTGTATACAATCATCCTGCCACAACCCCTGCCTCCCTGATTTTTTCCCGGCTCCGGCCCGGTTCCCACTGAAAAACAGCACCGCCTGCAAATGCCGTTTACAGCTGCCCGATAGCGGTCTGCTGCTGTTCCGCCACGGATATGGGTCCTGCAAAACCGGCATCATCAAACAATGACATCTGCCGATAGGTCATCCCGTCACTTCCAAAACGCACACGCTCCGCCCGGTCAGTGAGATTCCGCACAATGGAATCCTCATCCAGCTTCACTGGATACATCATCTTCCCGCTGCAGGTAACGAAATACAATGCCCGTTTCAGTACCACTCCTATCTTCTTCAGATCCTGAAAGCTCAGATTTCCGCTTCTGCGGGCAGCAACGATTCTCCTGGCGCTTTTCACCCCCACACCGGGCACCCTAAGCAGAACTTCCATTGGTGCGCGGTTGATCTCCACCGGAAACTGCTCCAGATGCCGGACCGCCCAGTCCTCCTTGGGATCCAGCATGACATTAAAATAAGGCCTCTTCTCATCCAACAGTTCCTCTGCCCGAAACCCGTAAAACCTCAGCAGCCAGTCCGCCTGATACAGTCTGTGTTCCCGCAGCAGAGGCGGCCCCCCAGGCAGCGCAGGCAGACTCTTATCCCCGGTGACATTGACAAATGCGGAATAAAACACCCTCTTCAACTCAAACTTCCGATACAGACTCTCTGCCACATGAATGATCTGATAATCACTCTCCGGCGTGGCTCCTATAATCATCTGCGTGGACTGTCCTCCCGCCACGAATCTGGGAGCATTCCTGTACAGTACCAGTTCGTTCCGGTTTATCTGAATACCGTTTTGAATCTGACGCATGGGCGTCAGAATGCTTTTTCGATGCTTATTGGGAGCCAGGCTGCGCAGTCCCTCCGCTGTAGGCAGTTCCAGATTCACACTCATCCTGTCTGCCAGAAATCCTGTCTGCTCTATTACCTCCGGATCAGCCCCGGGAATCGTCTTTACATGGACATAGCCGTTAAAACGGTATCTGTTTCTCAGCAGCCAGACTGTACGGAAGATCAGCTCCATTGTAAATGTCGGATTTTCAATAATTCCAGAACTCAAAAACAACCCTTCGATATAATTCCTGCGGTAGAATTCCATGGTCAGGGTACATACTTCCTCCGGCGTAAACGTAGCCCTCCGGATGTCATTGGAGTGGCGGTTGCGGCAGTATTTGCAGTCATAAATACACTCGTTGGTCAGCAGAATTTTCAGAAGACTGATACACCTGCCGTCACCGGAAAAACTGTGGCAGATTCCCGCCGCCACACAATTGCCGATACTTTGTCCGTTCCCCTTCCTCTCCACACCGCTGGACGTACAGGCCACATCATACTTTGCGGCATCTGTAAGCACCTGCAGCTTTTCCTCCAGAGGCATCCCCTGACAGCTCTTCAAATATTCCACTTCCGGTATACCTCCGCTTATCCTGTGTCTCCTGTTCCTGAACGTTCAGAATTTTCTGTTTCCAAACTCACGTTCCTGAACATCCGTTCTTTTTATAGGATAGCACATATGTTCTGTATTTGCAAGATATTTTTGAAGTATTCTATGTTTTGATTTTTGTCCGGAAATATGTTATGATGTTGCGGTCAAAAGGTTTTTTAACCCCTGTGAGACCAAACAGAATTCCAAGGAGGTTTGAAATGAACAACAGCCAGATTGCAATTCCTTCCCTGCTGAAAGTAGGAAAAGGCGCCCTGAAAAACCTGGGAAATTATATCAGCGCAGACGGCATGGACAAGGCCGTTATATACTTTGGAAACGGCCTTATTGATATGTTTGGAAATGATGTGATGCATTCCTTAAAGGAAAGCGGGGTATCTGTCCTGGAATACCGTGAACTGGATTCCATTAAAATAGAAGATATTGTGGAACTTGCCTTTTCCATGGACAGCAAAACCCAGGTTGTAGTGGGACTGGGCGGCGGAAAAGTCATTGACGCTGGCAAATATGCAGCCTTTCTGCGTAAACTTCCCTTTATCAGCGTCCCCACCTCCGCTTCCAGCGACGGGTTTTCCAGCGCCAGCGCATCCCTGACGGTAAACGGACGCCGGACCTCAGTGCCCGCCCGCATGGCCTACGGCATTGTCGCTGACACTGATGTCATTAAAAGCGCCCCGGAAAAATTTCTCTATTCCGGCATAGGGGACATGGTATCCAAGATAACGGCCCTTTACGACTGGTCCTATGAAGCAGAGTCCGGTGCATCCGTGATAAACGATTTCGCGGTAATGATTGCAAAAAAAGCCGTAAACAGCTTTGTGCGCACGCCTTTCCAGGATATCAGGGAAGACCTCTTCCTGAGAGAACTTCTGGACTCCCTGGCCATGAGCGGTATCGCCAATGAGATAGCAGGAAGCAGCGCCCCTACCAGCGGCAGCGAGCATCTGATTTCCCATGCCCTGGACAAAATTCTGGAGCAGCCCCAGCTCCACGGTGTACAGGTGGGCATCGCCACCTATCTCATGAGCCGGGTGCAGAATCACCGTTACCTCAGGGTAAATACCATTCTCACGGACACCGGCTTCTGGAAATATGCAGGCACACTGGACCTGAACCTGGAAGACTATGAAAAGGCCATTGACCTGGCTCCCACCGTAAAGCCTTTCCGCCATACCTATCTTCACGAGGAACAATACCGGATTCTGGCAAAAAAGATTCTGAGGGAGGATGAGACCCTGGGGAAAATTTTCCGCTGAATGCACCGCTGCCCCGTTCCATTCCCTGCCTTTAGTCTGCCGTCATGTCCAGATCTGCGATCTCCCGGCGAAGTCTGCTGCGCACATCGTAGATCAGCAGCTCCTGATTCAGCCGAAAATAGGCGTCGCAGCCCCAGAGTTCAAGGAAACGCATGCTCTTCTCATTTGCCGTAAGCTCTGTCATAAACAGCACCAGTTCCTGCCCCCTTCCCCAGATCCGCTCCAGGAACACGAAGGCATTCTCCAGAAACCGCCGTGTCTCCCCGGTCTGCCTCCGGTGTTCCTTTACAGATTTGTCAAAAGCCTTTTTGATCCTCTGGAAGGGGGTTCCGTTTCCTTCCCCGCCGCAGCATTCCCTCATATACTGTTCCAACAGTCCAAGCGCATCCCTGTATTCTCTTCTCTGTCCCGGGCCAAGACTGTTGGCTGCCTCCCTTCTGTCCTGCTCTGCCTGCAGTTCTCCCCGGCCGGCCTCCAACAGCCTGCACAGCAGCGCAGCCTCATCCTTTTCCGCCGCTCCCTTTGCCTGCCCCTTCACCTGCCGCAGAACCCTTACCACCCTTTCCAATACGGCCTCCTGATGCACATCCCTGGCAAAAGCCGGATTCAGCCCCTCCAACAGCATCCCCAGAAGGGAAACTCTCTCGTCAAACCCTGCTTCCATGGCCCTCTGCTCCGGTTCTTCCTCCCGTCTTCCCTGCAGAATATCCTCCACCCGGTATACCGTTTTGTATTTTCGAAAAAGATCATAGTAAATTCCGAACTTTCCTGCAATCTCCCTGTGCGTTACATACTGCCCGATGAGCCTTCCGTCCACGGGAAATCCCTTCTTCTCATAGGCGGTCATGGCCCGTGACAAATCCTCCCATCCCCTGGCCGTGACATATTCCGTTCCGTCAACGGTTGTCCGTATGGAATAAAACCATTCCGGATTTATCTCCAGAAAATTCATCACTGCCCCGTGAATGCCATTCCGGTATGCATAGGACTTCCACACACTGAAATCCTCCTCTATGGAAAAGCATTTCAGTCTGTCCAGGGTAGCAAGATCAAACTCCCTCACCGCCCTGTTATACCGGGCCGGATTTCCCGCAGTGATAATCACCCACCCCTCTGGCAGACGCCTGTTGCCAAAGACTTTATACTGGAGAAAAAGCAGCATGGCAGGGGCAAGAGTCTCTGAGACGCAGTTGATCTCGTCCAGAAACAGAATCCCCTCCCTCTTACCGGATTCCTCCATGACCACATATACGGAGGACAGGATCTCGCTCATTGTATACTCCGAAACAGAATACGTTTTTCCGTCAAATTCCTTCTCCTGTATAAATGGCAGACCAAGCGCGCTCTGCCTGGTATGGTGCGTCATGGAATATGACACCAGTGCCACATCCAGTTCCCAGGCAATCTGCTCCACAATGGCTGTCTTGCCGATTCCCGGGGCTCCGATCATGAATACCGGACGCTGTTTCCCATATGGGACAGCGTATTCCCCAAACTCGTTCTTCTCAAGGTAGATCTCCACGGAACGCCGTAGTTCCTCCTTTGCCTCCCTTATGTTCATGCCAAAACCTCCTCATCCAGATATACCTTCATGGCCCAGGACGGGACTCCCACTTCTTCCGCCCTGTCCAGAAATACAAAGGCTGTCCTGTATCCGGGCGCTCTCTCCGGAAATCTTCCGTACCCGTCCGTAAAATAAATCAGTCCGTCAGGCCCCTGCAGCTCCCCTGATCCCAACATACGGTCCACATAGTCAAAAACCGGGGTAAAATCCGTACCGCCAAATCCTTTTAAGACAAGGCTGGCAAGATATGCCTCCAGATCCCGGGCAGAACAGACCTTACTGTGCTCCTGAATGCAGGCATCGCATTGAATGATATGAACCCTGGCCTCAGGCGCAAATGCCCGTGCCTGCAGCAGAATATTGCAGGTTTTGGTCAAAAAACGCTCCACCAGTTCCCCCTGGCAGGAGGCCGAGGTATCAATTGCGATTACAAATTCCCTGATCATGCGTCTCTCTCTGTACTCCAGAGGCTCTATCAGGGGAACCTTTCCGAAAAGTCTGAGTCCATAGGTATAAAATACATAGTCAAACTCCTCCTGGTCCACCTGCATCCTCTCCTCCATATGTCCCGCGAATTTCTGAAGAAAGGCCATGTAATCCTGTTCCTCCCTGACCAGCTTCCCCAGATTCCGCAGCAGGCTGCCCGGAATCTGCCCGGGTTCCTGAAAGACCCTCGCTGCCATAAGAACCCGCCCCGCCGCATCCGCCCACTGCTTCTGCCCCTCCAGTCCCCCTGCATACCACAGGCTGTGGTCATCCCGCTTAAAAAGCCCGGCCAGTTCCTCCACTTCCTGCCCTTTCTTTTCCTGCAGAAACAGATAGATCTTCCGGACAGACATAATGCCGATCTGCTCCTTCAGCTCTGTCATAACCTCCCTTCTGCGAGCTTCGGCTGCGCCTGCCGCCAGTTCCTCCAGAACACACTCCACAGCCATATCTGCCGCAAGATCCCAGTATACCGCCCGTGTCTCACCCGGAAAAAAGGGATGCCTGTACAGACAGTGGATCACCGTATGCAGATAATCCAGGGATATCTCCGCTTCATCTTCCATATACCGTTCTAAAACATACTTTCTATTATAATAAAAGCTCTCCCCGTCGCTCCCGGGCAAAAATCCGTCCCACTCCAACCATTTCAGCCGGAACAGCGCCTGCTCCAGAAAACGCCAACGGAAGAACAGTCTGTTCCGACAGGCTTCCAGAACCCTCACAGCCAGTTCTTTTTCCTTCTCTCCCGACATCCCCCGCAGTCCCACGCCCCCGCTTCCTTCACAGCACAAATTTCTTCTCCTTTCTGCCTCCCCTGGCTTCCTGCAGCTTCAGAATGTAAGCGCTGCAGGTTACCATCTGCTTCCCATTGGTCAGCTGAAGCAGCTTTGACAGGGCCGAATCCGATAAGTACCCCATTTTCAGAAAAGCCAGAAATTCCTCCTCCCGCCTTTCCTCCACCATCCTGAAGGCTGCTTTCATGGCAGAGTGCTTCAGATATGAAACATAAGGGGATTCCTCTTCCCCTCCGCTGCGCAGGATTCCCATCCACGCAAACTCCAGTCTCTCCTCCGGGTCCATGATCCCGGAAAAGCATGCGTCATATTCCCCGTAATCAATCTCCTCCCCGTTCCAGGCCAAATCCAGGTGATACGCCGCATTCCGTTTCAGGCTTCCCGGAATCAGAAATCGCTCTTCCCGGTCCTGACGGTAAGCGTGCACCATGCAGCGTGTCCACTCCACATTTACACACTTCTCTGCAAAGCCCGGAGAAACGGCATTCACCGCTGATACAAGCCCCCTGGCGGTTCCGATGCATGCCCCCACCCTGTAGGCATAGAGCAGGGCGCCCTTTCCAAGGCGCTCCAGACTTGCAGGAAGTTCCACCTCCCCCAGTCTTTTTGCCGCAAGGGCGTATTCCCCCATCTGCCTCAGTCCCTCATTCAGCTGAATCCGTCTCAGGCCGCTGCTGCAGAAAGCATAGCTGCCCAGATACTCCAGGCTTCCCGGAAGCGCAGCCTCCTCCAGGCATCCGCATCCCTCAAACACACCTCCGTTCTGGTATGCGCTGGCATCAGGTATCTCCCTTATGTTTTCTGAAAATACGACTTTACGCAGTCTTCCGCACCGGGAAAAAGCGCCCATTCCAACCGTCGTCACACTATCCGGCATAAGAACTTCCTCCAGGTAACGCTGTCCCGCAAATGCGGACCTGGCAATCTTCACCACACCTTCCGGAATCTCAAAAACTGCTTCCATTTTTCCCACCGGATAATACTCCAGGGTTCTGCCATCCCGGGAATAGATCACTCCGTCTGCGGAACGGCAGGTTTTATGCCCCTCCGCAATATGAACCGCCTCCAGTCCCCGGGCCAGGCGAAGCGCCCCGGAATCAATCTTTGCCTGCCTGGAGCGGATGGTCAGTTCCCTGCACTGCCTGTAACGTTTTCCTCCCAAATCCTCCATACTGCCCCTGGAAGGCAGCACAGGCGTATCCAGATACTCCGGGACCGCTTCGGAAAAAGCACTTTCATGAAAACGTCTGACTCCGTCCGGAACGCGCAGTCTCTCCACGGGACGGTTCAGCCGGAAAAACAGGTTTCCCACCAGGGAAAAATCCCCCTGACGCTCCCTCCACAGAGAGTGGTCAAAGGCGTTTTCCTCCACGGACACATCCGGATTTTCAAACAGAATTTCACTGCATACAGTATACTGAAAGGCCTCATGCCTGATCTTCCTCACCCCCCGTGGAACAACCGCCCGCTCCTGCCTTCCTGCTCCCAGACTGTACAGCAGTTCCCTCCCATCCGCCGAGAACAGCATCAGTCCGTCTGTTGCAAATCTCGGGTTCCCCGCCTGTACTTCCAGATGTTCCAGCTGCGGCAGCAGACGGTTTTCAAGAAAAATCTCCGTAACGGAAGCCGGAATAATCAGAAATCCGGCCATGGAAAGGGGCGTTTTCTCCCGCATATGCCATCTGGTTACAGGATTCCCCTGATAAGACTCCGGCAGACGCAGACAGGAATTCCCCATAATAATCCCCCTCACCGCATAGCTGACCCCTCCTGAATACCGGCCTCCTGCCATCTCCAGACAAAACCGGTTGCCTTCATATTCAAACCAGATCTCCTCTTCCATATTTCCTATTCCCCTTCTATTCCAGATCCTCTTTGTTTTACGTATTTATGTTTCGCATTTACGTATTATACATGTTACAGGGCTGTGCTGTCAAGAGAAAATTTCAAAAAGAAAA
Source organism: uncultured Lachnospiraceae bacterium (assembly GCA_947367855.1). Lineage (GTDB taxonomy): Bacteria > Bacillota > Clostridia > Lachnospirales > Lachnospiraceae > Acetatifactor. Next base: position 15,861 of record CANBFE010000032.1, read on the forward strand.
AAGGACTGCCCCCGCAATCCCTTTTCCGCCGCTCCGGCTACAGCTCCAGTATAATGCACCGCCTCCGGGCCAGATTATTGTTCTCATAAGTCTCCAGAAGGATCCTTTTGCTCCCTGGATCATATTCCATCCCAAGGAAGTTCTGCACATTTTTATAAAGAAGCCGTCCCCCGCTTCCGTCTGCGGGATACAGGTACAGGTCCCCGGACTGAATATCCCAATAATTCTGAATTCTGTAAGGATAGGATGTGCCGTCCAATTTATTCAGGGGATCCCGTTTCTCGTTGGAATTCTGGTACTCACTGTTTTCGCCCGGAGTTTTGCCAAACAGTACCAGCAGTTCTCCGGATTCCAAAGGCAGAAAGTCCCATACCATCTCCGGAAAAATCCTGATGCTCTCCTCGCCCGCATCCGCATTCATCTCTGTCTTCCAGAGCTGAAAGACATTTCCCATATAATAAAGGCTGCCTTCTTCCCCGGAAATACGATACTGCAGAAAGGGCATTCCCTCATAACCCGGCAGCATCTTTGCCTCATAGGAAAAGACATTCTCTTCAACATTGCTTTCCTTCTCATTTTCCTCCGAGCTTTTGCCCAGAAGACAAAGCTTCCCGGCAGATGCCTCCGCCTCCGGCCTGTACTGCATTTCCATGGAAACAGCGCTGCCATTGTGCCTGCAGAAACTGATCAGTCCAGGCGCACCGGAAGGAGTATTGTAAAGCTCTGCAGACCACAGTGCAGAAGACTGATCCCCTGCCGCATAAAAAAACTCGTCCGGCATATAAAAACGGCAGGTATACCCCTCCCACTCTCCTGTCTGATATCGGCCGTCTCCTCCATAATCCCTTCTGCCGCAGTCATAGACAGGAACCATCCCCTTGTCGTCCGTAAGCACTCCGGCCACGTCAAAAGTCACCCACTTCCCGTCAGGAGAAAAAGACCCCTTCAGAAAACAATCCCTTTCCCCTACTCCGTCATATAAAATCCAGGAACCGGAAACGCCCAGAGTATACAGCCGTACATTGCGGTAATAGTTCATGGAACCGCTGTATACCAGAAGCTGCCTTCCGTCAGGAGAGGGCAGGATATTTTCCATGGACAGATCCTGTTGAATCCCGTCTTCCTGATCCAGCCAGAGGCCCTCCCAGTTTTCCCGGAAACCGAAATACTCCCCCTCCGTGTCATAGAAACCGTAACGATAATCAACCTCCCGGCAGACCAGCCTGCTTTTGCCGTCCTCCTGTTCCTCCACTGTGGCAATGCGTATCATATTTTCTCCACTGTTCTGAAGAAAGGCGCTTTTCTGCAGCGCATTTACGGTCACATAGGTATAGGCATATATTTTTTTCACTGAAAAATCGCTGGCCGGATCCGTATTCTCCACCGTCTCCTCCGTGGACTGGGCGCTGGGCAGCAGCAGTGTTTTTTCCTCCGGAGCGCATCCGGCAGTCAGCAGCATCAAAATCAGAAACAGACTGCAGATTTTTATTCCGTTTTTTCCCACTCTGTTTGTTTCGGTTCTCAAAGGCTATCTCTCCTTTTCTGAAAATCCGTCGCTTTCCGTCCCCCCGCAGGCGTCCTGTCCCCGGGGCTTCCGGAAGGACGCTTCCGCCGCAGCCCCCTTCAGCCTGATATAAAAGATGGTCTGGACTCCCGGCCTGCTCTTGACTCCTATACTCCCCTGATGCTCTTCCATGATCTTCCGGCAGATGGAAAGTCCCAGGCCGGAACTCCCCTGTTCCCTGGAATAGTTCTTGTCCACCCTGTAAAAGGGTTCAAATACCTTCCTCTGTTCCTGTGGGGTCAGCCCCTTTCCCCGGTTGCGGACCGCAAGCCATACGATCCCTTTCTTCCGGACTCCGTCCATATGTATGGCGCTTTGACCCTCTCCGTATTTGATGGCATTGTCCACAAGGTTGATCAGTACCTGGCGCAGACGGTCCTCCACTCCCCATACCAGCAGTTCCTCCTGAAAATCCGTCTCAATTTTCATGTTGTAGCGTTCTGCCTTGATCTCCAGGGCCTGGGCCACGCTTCTGCTGACAGCGGCCAGATCCACCAGTTTTCTCTCCATATAAATACTTTTGTCCGACATTTCCAGCAACTGCAGAACCATCTGATGCATCCGGGCACTTTCCGCCAGGATCTGCGCCAGCCCCTTACTGGTCAGTTCGGAATCCTGTCCCCCGTCAGCTTCCATCAGCTGGGCATATCCCCGGATAGTTGTAAGGGGTGTTTTCAGCTCATGAGTCATGTTGTTGTAAAATTCCTGCCTGCTGCCCAGAAGGGAAATAATACGCTCCTTATCTTCCTGCATGTTTTTGAACTGGGTATCTATCATCTCAAGCATCACACTGAAGTTCCGGGACAATTCCCCCACTTCATCCCTGCGCCCGGAGTCCGCAAGCTGGGCCAGCATCTGCATATCCACCTCATTTCTGGACAGATCCTGCACCACCTGACGGGATATTTCGGTGAGCTTCCACACAGGCACCAGAAGCCTGTTGATAAAAAATGCCAACAGCAAAAAAGTCAGCGCATATACAAATGCCGTTGTCTGATAAACCAGGCGCTCGCTCTGTCTCACCTGGACAAACTGGGCGGTGGTATCCATACGGTACCGTATGATCCCAAGGCTCCTGTCCTCAATAACTACAGGCATGGAGAAATAGACCACCATGGAATCTCCCTCCGGATAGATCATGCTGAAGGCTGCATCACCCTTCAGGGCCAGCTCCAGATCCTCCCTGCTCCCCTCCTCCGGCACCTGGCTGTTTCCGCTCAGATAATTCCCCTGCGTATCCAGTACGCTGAAGCTGCGGCCGCCCAGTCCCCTCAGCTCCTGGACAATGCTTTCCGCAATCTGCAGATACCCTTCCTCATCATTGTTTGCATTGTGAAGCATCAGCAGCTGCCGGATATAGATCAGGGTGTTTTCCTGCCTGCCCTGCAGTTCCCTGGTAATCTGGTCTTCCAGATTCTGCTGGAGCCTGGCGTGAATAATGCCGGAGAGAATAAGCCCTCCTGCCAGAAACACTGCCAGAAAGATCAGAACCATCTGACGCCGGATTCCAAAACGGTATGTTTTCCTGTTACGGGGCATATTTGTACCCCACTCCGAAGACTGTCACCAGATTTTGCTCCAGTCCGGCCTTTTTGCGTATGCGCTGCACATGGATATCCACTGTCCTGGTGTCCCCGGCAAAATCATATCCCCAGATCTGGTCCAACAGGGCTGTTCTGGTAAAAACCTGCCTGGGATGCCTCAGAAAGCACAGCAGCAGTTCATACTCCTTGGGCGTCAGACTGATCAGAACCCCGTCCCGGTACACACAGTGCTCCCGTTCCGACACTGTCAGGGAACCGCAGACCAGCCTGTCTCCGCTGTCCGTTCCCCGGGCCCTGTCAAAACGACGCAGAATGGTCCGCACCCTTGCCAGTACCTCCCGCAGATCAAAGGGCTTCGTAATATAGTCGTCCGCCCCGGATTCCAGACCATACAGCTTGTCCTCCACATTTCCCCTGGCAGTCAGCATGATGATGGGAATCCTGTACTGCTCCGTCAGCATCCTGCACACATCCACCCCGCTGATATCAGGCAGCATCCAGTCCAACAGTACAAGGTCCGGAGTCTCCCTGCCTGCCGCGGCAAATCCCTCGCTTCCGGTATAGGCGCACTGTACCTGAAAGCCTTCCTTTTCAAAACCATATTTCAAAATATCCGCTATGGGTTTCTCATCCTCGATGATTAATATTTTCCTGTCTTCCATTGATCCGTCCTCTTTTTCCCAAATGCATTCCTGCATTTAGTATAACGCGGATAGGCCTGAAATGGAAACAAAATGTACGCTGTTTTAAAAAATTTACAAACGGATACATTTCAGATACATCACCGTCATGTATAAGAAATAAGCCCGCTGTAAACTGAGGTCTATCAAGATCATACAAAGGAGTTCAGACTATGTGCGGAATATGCGGATTTATAGAAAAAAAATCAACAGACACCCTCCTGTCAAAGGAGGAGATTCTGGAAAGAATGATGACGGCCCTCATCCACCGGGGACCTGACCAGGGCAAAAGCTGGATATCCGAAAGCGCAGCCCTGGGCTTCCGGCGTCTCAGCATCATAGATCTGGAAGGAAGCATTCAGCCCATGGCAAATGAAACCGGAGACCTGGTTCTGGTATTTAACGGGGAGATTTACAATTACCGGGAACTGCGCCGGGAGCTCACGGAGGCGGGACATACCTTCTCCACCCAGGGGGATTCGGAGGTGCTGCTGCACGGCTATGAGGAATGGGGAGAGCACCTGCCGGAGCATCTCAGGGGAATGTTTGCCTTTGCCCTCTGGGATGAAAAAAACGGAAAACTCTACGGAGCCAGGGACCCCTTCGGCATCAAACCCTTTTACTACGCCCTGACGGACAACGGTTTCCTCTTCGCCTCCGAAATCAAGGGAATCCTGCCCCATCCTTCCTATAAAAGGAAGCTGAACCTGGAAGCGCTGGAACAATATCTCTCCTTCCAGTACTCCGCATTGGAAAAAACCTTTTTCCAGGGTATCTGGCAGCTGAAACCAGGACATTTCCTGAAATACGACAGAGTCCATTCCTCCCTGGAGGTGGAGCAGTACTTTATACCGGAACTGCTGCCGGAACCTGCCAGGGGCAAAAAGACAGGCTCCGCTGAGGAATGGATCAGCCGGCTTGACCATGCCATAGCAGATTCCGTGAAGGCCCATATGACTTCCGATGTGGAAGTAGGCGCCTTTCTGTCCGGCGGAGTGGATTCCGGCCTGATTGCCGCGGAATTCACGGGGAACAGAACATTCACTGTCGGTTTCGGAAAGCAGCAGACCCGCTACAATGAGATGCCGCTGGCCAGAGAACTGGCCGAAGAGCTGAATCTGGCCCACAAGGGAAAACAGATCTCCGAGAAGGAATTCTGGGAAGCAGTACCCGAAGTGCTCTACCATATGGATGAGCCTTCCGGTGATCCTTCCGCAGTGGCTCTCTACTTTCTCTCCCGGGAGGCTGCCAGACAGGTAAAAGTGGTGGTATCCGGTGAGGGCGCGGATGAACTCTTTGGAGGATACTGCATCTACTGTGAGCCGAATGCCCTGCGCCTGTACCAGAAGCTCCCCCTGCCCCTGCGCAGAGGCATCGCCGGACTGGCCTCCCGTCTGCCGGACATGAGGGGACGCAGCTTTCTCATCCGGGGCAGTATGCCCGTGGAACAGCGTTTTATCGGAAATGCAAACCTGTTTACGGCCAAAGAGCGGCAGGAACTGTTGAAATGCCGGACAAAGGCCCTTTCCCCACAGGAACTTCTGGCCGAAGACTATGCCGACGCAAGCCGGTTGGATGAAGCCAGCCGCATGCAGTACATAGACCTGCTCCACTGGCTCCCGGGAGATATCCTCCAAAAGGCAGACCGCATGAGCATGGCCCACTCCCTGGAGCTGAGGGTGCCCTATCTGGACAGGGAAGTATTTCAGATCGCCCGCCGACTGCCCCCGGACTACAAGCAAAAAAAGCAGGTGTCAAAATATCTGTTCCGCCAGGTGGCTGCCAGACATCTGCCCCAGGTCAATTCCAACCGGAGAAAGCTTGGATTTCCCGTTCCCCTGGGACATTTCCTGACTTCGGATACAGGTACGGAAGCACTCCGGCGAGCCTTCCACTCCCCTGCCGCAGAGAAATTTTTTAACCGGGATGCGTTGGATGCGCTGCTTCAGGGCAGAGGCTGCGGCCGCGGCAATACCAATCGGAAACTCTGGGCCGTATATGCTTTTCTTGTGTGGTATGAAATATACTTTCCCAACGGGGAAAATGCCTCCTGAAGGCACTTTCCCCGCCCAGGGCTCAGCCGCAGCCGTCGATTCCGCAGCTCAATCCGCCCTGGATCTCCTCCTGCCCTTCCCGGAGAATCCGGATCATTTCTTCTCTGGTGTATTCCTCCAGAGAAATCTTGCTGCCGTTCAGATAGATTGTCGGAATCCCGTTTACTTCCAGTTCATTCCTGGAATATTCTACGGCTTCCCTCACCTGCCGGGTATAGGTACCCTCCTCCAGCGCCTGCCGGAACCCGTCCCTGTCCAGCCCTGCCCTGACAGCAATGTCGCACAAAATCTCCACTTCTCCGATATCCTGCTCAGCCTCGAAATAAGCACGGTACACCAGATCCGCATATGCGTCTTCCCGTCCGTTTTCCCTGGCAAAAAACATTCCTTCAAAGGCCAGGCGGGTATAGGGGCGCGGACATACCGCAGGCGGCAGCTTCATGTCAAGCCCCAGCGCCCTGGCAGGCTCCACCAAAACCTGGTAGCGCTTTTTCCGCTCTTCGTCATGGCAGGTATCCACCCGCTCCCTGGGCTCCGGCGTCAGCTCCAGGGGCTGGATTCTGATCTCAGCCTCCAGACCCGTCTCTTTCAGGGCTTCCTCCAGGGCCACCTTGGCCACCAGACAATAAGGACATACAAAATCGGTAACAAACAGAATGTCTAACATACTCTTTCCCTCCTTAAATTTATTCGGTCTGCATTTCCAACACTGTCCGGACGGTCTGTTCCAGTACCGTCATATCAACAGGTTTGGCCACATGGGCATTCATCCCGGCCTCCAGCGCATCCCGGACATCCTCCGCAAAGGCATTAGCCGTCATGGCTATGATGGGGATCTTTCCTGCCAGTGGATGGTCCAGGTTCCGGATGGCTTTGGTGGCCTCATAGCCGTTCATCACCGGCATCTGCACATCCATCAGAATCATCTGATACTGTCCCGGAACGGATTTCCGGAAGGTTTCCACAGCAGCCTCCCCGTTTTCGCAGATATCGCAGGCCGCGCCGGACATCCCCAGAAGCTCCCGCAGAATCTCGGAATTAATCTCGTTATCCTCTGCCACAAGAATATGCATCCCTTGAAGGACACTGCTCTCCTGTACCTTTGCATCCTCAGTTTCCTCTTTCCCCCTTTCCAGTAAAGCGTCCATCTTGTGACGGAAATTGGTAAGGAAGAACGGCTTGGGAAGAAATGCATCCACGCCTGCCCCCACTGCCTCTTCCTCTATATCAGGCCAGTCATAACTGGTGAGGATAAAAATGGTCACATCTCCGGACACCCCCTGCCGGATCTGTCTTGCGGTTTCCATACCGTCCATTCCGGGCATTTTCCAGTCCAACAGGACAATGTGATACGGCCGCTTTTCCTCTGCGGCCCTTTTTACCATGTCCACAGCCGTCCCGCCGTCCAAGGCATATTCCACGTCCACATCGGTGCCTTCCATTGACAGCTGGATATTCCTGCAGATCACTTCCTCGTCGTCCACTGCAAGCATCCTGGTAATTCCATGTTTTTTCCAGAAATCGTGATCAATGGTCTGCTCGCTGATTGGAAGTTCCAGATCAACCGTAAAAGTGGACCCCTTTCCCTTCTGGCTTTCCACAGTAATCTTTCCGCCCATCAGGTCCAACAGATTTTTCGTGATTGCCATCCCCAGGCCTGTTCCCTGAATCTTGTTGGTGACACTGTCTTCCTCCCTGGTAAAGGCATGGAAAATCTTCTCCAGATATTCCTCACTCATGCCATAACCATTGTCAGTCACAATAAAGCGGAAATGCGCCAGCTGCCTGGCTATCTGGGGCAGTTCCTGCACGGTCAGGCTGATATTGCCGCCCTCCGGCGTGTATTTCACTGCATTGGACAGAAGATTCAGCAGAATCTGGTTCAGACGCAGCTTATCCATCACCACCCGCTCATGCTTCAGTCCATGGTTATAAACCTCAAAGACATGGCTCCTGGCCTTCATCTGGGGCCGGATAATTGCGTCGATGTTTCCGATCAGCTCCACCATATTTTCGTCCGACAGGTTCAGTGTCGTCTTACCTGCCTCTATCTTACTGATATCCAGGATATCGTTGATCAGCCCCAGAAGATGCTGGCTGGAAGAAGCGATTTTTCCGGTATATTCCAGCACCTTCTCAGGATTGTCCACATCCCTGGCCAGAAGAGTGGTAAAGCCCACAATGGCATTCATGGGCGTCCGGATATCATGACTCATGTTGGACAGAAAGGAACTCTTGGCCCGGTTGGCATCCTCGGCAATCCGGAAAGCCTGTTCCGCAGTCTCCTTGGATCTGGCCAGCATGGCGTTAGTCTCCTCCAACCGTCCGTTTAACTCTTCCTGACGACGCAGACTCTCCTGTTCCTGCCTGAACAGACGCGCGCTGTTGCGCTGTCCTGCCACGGATATTACTGCCAGAATCAGCATGGCCAGAAGAACCGTGGTAAGAAACAGCAGCATCTTAATCACGGCTCCCATCATCTCCACTGTGCCCGACGCCACAAAATCCGCAGGAATCAGGAATAATACCAATGTGCCGTACTCTTCCAGGGAAGTAAGACAATAATAATACTCAATTCCCTCAAACCGGAAGTTGGTGCTGATGGTTCCTTCCTCCGCAAGTGCTCCCCTGATGTCTCCAATCGCCTGTCCTTCCATTTCCTCAAGCACCTTCAGCACATTGTAAGCCTGGATGGTATATTCTCCGGCTGCGTCGTCATGCATCCTGGTTCCGTTGCTTTTGAGAATGTAGGTCTCGTTCTGACTGCCATAGGCGGCACTGTCATAATACCCGGCCAGCGTATGCACATCCTTCAGGAGAATCACATGGGTAAAGCAGACGGCGTCTTCCCCTGTACGGAGCGGTTCCTCCAGTTTCCTTACAAAGGCCCAATAGCTGTTCTCATTGGCAATATTGTCCGATATAAAGGTATATTTCTCCTCCCCGCCGGAAATCTGGTCCAGATCTGACCAGACCCCATGCTTTCCGAGTGTGTCATAAGTATTCCCCTGATCATCCAAAAGCATAAGCATGGAGCTGTCTTCCTCCATCCCCAACAGCTTTTCCATTTCCCTGATAACCCGGGCAGCTTCCTCCCCACGGGCAAAATGACGCTCTTCCAGCACATTTACGGCGGCATTCAGACAGTTCCAGTGAAAATCCAACGCATTATTCAGGTTTACCCGCACCTGTGAGGTAATCTCATTCAGCTGTGTGGTGCGTTCCACAAAAATCTGATGCTTCAGATACCTGGTGAAGTAAAAGCCTCCGAACAGCAGAAACACAAACAGGCAGAAAACCAATGCCGCCGGAAGTATAATATTCCGTTTCTTTCCTTCTGTTTTCATATATTCACTGATTCCTTCTTTTCCGTTATCATTCCATTGTCCGCTGTGCCGAAACTACTTCCATGGATTCCCCTCCGGGGAGACAGAGCCTTCCTTTTCCAACCAGTCCCTCAGAAAACTCCTCAGAGAACCTTTAAAAACCTCCGCCCCGCAGGCTTCCGCAGTCTCCTGCGTATATCCCTGCATGAAGAAAGCAATCCGGTATACTTCCTCATCCTCCAGTTCCATATTCCCCCGTGTTACCAGAAGATAGGGAAAGGGATTGCCGTCTCCAGCCGCGTCAAAGCCTCCGGCCTCCAACGACCTGGCCTGGGCGCCTGTCATGGTCATCACCGCATATTCCCCGTCAATGCCGGGACACACCGAAGCCGCCACATCCGCGTTGATCTTTCCTGCGTAAAGCTTTCCGGTAACGCCGGATTTCAGCTCAACTCCTCCCTCATGAAATTCCCCCAGGGGAACCATCACTGCATCCGTGTCCGCTGCGCTTCCCAGAGCCTTGCCCAACAGTTCCGCTGTCTGCTCCAGGGTAAAATCAGCGCTGCTCTCACTGAAATAGAGCTTCTGCGCACTGTCCAGCCAGTTTCTCTGAAGTTCATCCATCCGGGCCATACATTTCGTCCCGTCCATCCCGTTCTCTCCCCGGAACCATTCCTTAAAGGCCTGCCCCATGTCAGCCAGTACATGTTCCCAGTGGGCATAGGTCATTTTGAACGCCCTTCCCTGCCGCAATGCCTGCTGCGCATCATAAATCAGGGAATCCCCGTCCACATCCCCGCTGCTCAGCACACTCATGACACAGGGCGTACTCTCGTCAACAAAAGCCGCCTGCCCCTCCTGGGAGTACATCAGCGCCAGAATCTTCACCGCATCTTCCAGTTTCTTTTCATTTCCTGGTTCAGTGAGACGCCTGCTGATTCCAAAATAGAAGCTTGGACTGTACATATAGACATTCTTGCTGCCATCCTGGCTGATATAGGGCATCATGCCCAGTTTGTCGCCTGTGTCCGGAAGTTCTGTAATGTTAACGGTCTGAACGGTGGTGCAGAATACGGCTTTCCGATTGCCCAGATAGTCCAACAGAATCTCAGGATTATTTCTGTCTTCCGGATCGGTTTCAAACATACCGATGTCAATATAGCGCTGCACATAGGACATGGTATTCTCCCACATGTCCTCCGCCAGTGCCTCCCCGGCCAGAAATTTCTTCTCCCAGGTCCTTCCGTCCGGTGTGGTGAGCCAGGATGTCTTAGCCAGGTTGAAAACCGTGGAAAAGGGACCGCCGGTAAGCTGGGTCCCCACCACCCCGGGAATCAGCCCCGCCTCCCTGATCTCCCCGCATAACGCCTCCAACTCAGCGAAATTGGATGGGACCTCCCACCCATGCTCCTCCATCAGCGTCTTATTATAAAAGATACCGTACATGGCATTGCCCGTGGGCAGCAGATATATCCCGCCGTCAATGGATACCTGGTCCAGAATGGCAGTTGACAATCCGTTGATGAAAGAATATCCCGACAGGTCCACCAGGCGCTCCTTTGCCAGTTCTTCGTCCAGAATCTGTGAGGTGATAAAAATATCCGGTATATCGTCTGCCCGCATCTGGTTCCAACTGTATCCGGTCATGTTCCCTCCTGTGTAGGAGAGGAATTCCAGCTCAATATCCGGATAGGTCTCTCTCAGAAGCGTCAGGAATTTCTCATGCTTTCCGTAGCTGCCCCAGGTGCCCCAGGTAAGGGCATCGCCGTTTTCTCCTTCCCGCTCCTTCCCGGCGCAGGCAGACAGCATAAAAAACGCCATGGACAAAACCAGTATACCTCCGAAAATCTTCCTCATTGGAGACAGCAGTCTCCTTTCCTGATTACGTTTCCGCATGATAAATGCCCCCAGAAAAAAATCTTCACAGACGCTTCCAAAAACCTGTAAAACAGCCCGGAAAACGCCTCCAACATATTTTATCACACAGAACTTGGCCTAGTCAACTGCCTGATACGCCCGCGCGCTCCCTGATAAAAGCAATGGAGTGCTCCCGGGCCGCATGGCTGTCCCCTCCGTCAAATCCATGTCCCGCGCCCGGAATGACGATGAGCCTGGCGTCCCCGTAGACAGACAATGCCCTCCTGGAATAAGAGAGCGGCACCACCGGGTCACTGTCCCCGTGGATCATCAGGACAGGGCCGGAATAGGCCGGAATCCTTGCATATACATCAATATCCATGGCCTCCCTGTCAAAGTCCTCCCCCAGACGTATGCCGAATACTTCCCTCTCTCCCGCAGCATGCCGCTTCCTGGCGCCGTCCGGAATCACAAATGCCGGATACCACAGAACCTGCCCCCGAATGTCCTCCGGGCATTGCGCAGCCACCAGTGCCGTAACCAGTCCCCCCATACTTTCCCCCTGGAGAAAAATCCGCCGGGAATCCACATAATCCAGCTCCTTCACCCGGGCGAGAGCCGTCTTCAGATCCAGGCATTCCGAAGCCACAGTCATTTCCGCCATGCTTCCGTCGCTGGAAGACTCCGTTCCTCCGCCGCAGAAATCAAAGAAAAGGCAGCCTATGCCCGCTTCCGCAAATCCCTTCCCATGGTGCATCAGTTCCCGGAAATTGCTGCCGAAGCCGTGGCAGAAGATCACCAACGGCAGCTTCTGCTCCCGCCTCTTTGGCAGATACATCCGTCCCCTGATTTTCTTCCCGTCCTGCCTGTCAAAAATCATTTCCTCTGTCATTCCTGTCCCCATTCCTTCGTCCTTCTTCCCTAACTATCTCCCCGCTCCATACGGATACCCGGCGCTGCCTTTTCTAAATTCCAGATTCTGCGGATTGCCAAAATGCCGGAAAAATACCACTAACAGTATAACATTTCCGAGACAGATATGCAATCTGTCCCGCTTCCCCAATACTGCATTTCGTAATATACTTGTAACATAAATCTGTTTCGAATAAACGCAGAAGTTATGACAATGTATAAGTGAAGGGTCAATGAATTGCAGCCCTGACAAGACGTCTTAAGGAACTGCCTTCCCGGGAGGAACAAACAGTATGACAAAACAAGAGCTTGAAATCTGCATAGACAAATACAACAGGGATGTATACTCCTTCTGCAAGTATCTGACCAGCAATACGCAGGAAGCCGACGATCTGTATCAGGATACATTTCTGACAGCCATGGAATGCAGGGAAAAGATCGATTACAACCGTCATCCCAAAAGCTATCTGCTTTCCATTGCCCTCCGCATCTGGAAAAACAAAAAGCGGAAGTTTGCATGGAGGAAGCGCATTGCGGAGGCCCAACTTTTAGTGGAGGAACGGGACGCGGAAATTAGCGAGTCCCCTGAGCCCACACTGGAAGAAAGTATAACCAGGCAGGAGGAAGACGTGGCTGTCCGTATGGCTGTCAATGCACTGCCGGAAAAACTGAGGATTCCGGTGCTCCTCTTTTATATGGAAAATTTGTCAACCGCGCAGATTGCCGCAGCCATGAAAATCCCTGTGGGAACCGTGCTCAGCAGATTGCACCAGGCCCGGAAAAAATTAAAAAAAGAATTGGAGGAAATCATACATGAATGAAAAATTGGATGCTGCATTAAGACATGCCCTTACGCCCAGAGACAAGGCTGATTTTCAACTGAACCGGAAAATCCTGAACAGCGTGGCAGAACGGAGAACAATAAACGAAAAACAAAAAAGGCGAATAAGCCCTGTGCCCATCCTTGCCTCCCTGGCATTGTGCATAAGCTCCGTAACCGTATATGCGGCATGGCAGTATCTGTCGCCTTCCGCAGTTGCTGAGGATGCAGGGGACAGAACGTTGGCGGAAGCGTTCTCCGGCAGCGGGGCTGCTCCTGCCGCCCCGCCCCAGTGCTTCGGAGAGTACCAGGTCACGCTGCTGGGCCTTATTTCCGGGGAAATGCTCTCCGACTATCCCCATTACCACAACGGCAACCTGGCGGCGGACAGAACCTATGCCGTCATTGCCATCGAAACTGCCGACGGTGCACCCCTTCCGGATACTTCCCAGGAAGGCTATGGAGAACTGGAATTCTTTGCCTCCCCCCTCATCGGCGGTTACAATCCTGCTCTTTACAACATGGCGTCCATGTCCGGCAATTATACGGATGTGACGGAAGACGGTATTTTGTACCGGCTTCTGGAATGTGACAATGTGGAGATTTTTGCAGACCATGACCTGTATCTATGTGTTTCCCAGGGCGCTTTCTATCAGAAAGAGGCTTACTGCTATGATGAGACCACAGGAAAGATCAGCAGAAATGAGGAATACCAGGGGCTGAATGCTCTGTTTGACCTGACGGTGGATCCTTCAAAGGCTGACCCGGAAAAAGCGGCCGCTTACATGGCAGACCTGGGAGTTGCGTCCGATCTCCTGACTGAAAAATTGAATGCAGCATTGGAGGATTCCTTTGAAGTGAAGGCTGAGGAAGGAAACAGGGAGGGCGCGGAGGCGGCGGCCTATGCCCTGCAGTTTACAGGCAATCCCTATGCCTGGGGAGAGGAGAGCCTCACGGAAGGAACGGACAGCTCCGGTTTTACAAAGAGCGTGTACGCGAATTTCGGAATCAATCTGCCCCACAGTTCCGCAGAGCAGCGTAAGGCAGGGACAAAAGTGGAGTCTTTGGCAGATGCCCAGCCCGGGGACCTGCTCTTCTACGAGACGCCTTCCCATGTGGCAGTTTACCTTGGAGACGGCCTCATCGTCCATGCCATGCCTGAAATGGGAATCTGCGTCTCCGAGGCTGATTTTGACCGGATTGCAGAAATCAGGCGGATTACCGCACAGGATTAAACTTCCGGATTAAACTGAAAAACAATACTCTTCAGGCGATTGGGAGAGACGGCGGAACGGCTTAAAGCTCCAGTCCGTCAAAAAAATCCGTTTCCGTCCTCTGCTCCCCCATGTATTTCAGGAAAAAGGCCTTCATTTCAGGGCTGTTCTCCCCGATATCCCCAAGGATTCCGGGGAAATTGTCCTGACTGATGCATCCAAGCTCCGCAAACAGGCTGTAATATTCCCGGTGGCTGCCATGCTCCTCCCGGACCACCTGCCAGGCCTCCTCCCCGGCCTGCCCCTTGGTCAGGCTTCTCAGGTACTGTTCCAGTTCTGCCCTCAGGGAGGAATCCAGGCCATGGGAATGAAGGAGCCGCAGGAATGCCAGCCGCACCTTGACTTTTCTCCTGGCATTGGTGAATTCATCCAGGTCCGTGCCGATGTAGTCCTCCTCACCGTAAACGGACTGGCTGATATATCCTTCCGCATCCGAAGCCCGCAGGATGGAAAGCAGCCGGATATCCCACTGCTCCAGCCATTCCCCGCTTCCTGCCCCGCACAGGTTCAGCAGATAATAAGCATCCATCATGGTCACGGCTGCTGCCAGAAGTTCCGCGCAGAAAGCAGCTTTTCCCCTTACCGCGATTCTTCCAAGGCTGCTGCAGTCTTTAAAAGCCGCTCTCCCAAAGCGCACCTGCCGCCCGGGAAAGGAAACCTCCCTCAGGCTGTCACAGTGGGCAAAAGCCCAGTCCCCTACCTCCTCCACAGAATCGGGCATCACAATGGTACAAAGGCTTTTCCGGCTCAAAAACGCTTTCCTGTCAACAACGGCCACAGCGCATCCTTCTATCTGTGGGGGCAGCGCAAGATTTGCCGCAAATCCCTGAAAACCTGTGATGACGGCCCTGTCCTTCTCTATCCGATAACGGATGGTTCCGTTTTCCATATCTAATCGTTTTTCTGTCATATTTCCACCGTTCTACAGTCTATAAATCCAACTCCGCAATTCGTTCCCGCAGACTGTCTCTGCGCCTGGCAAGCATCATATCCTCGCTGAGACGGGCGTAATCCGGACTTCCGAAAGCAGCGATAAAGCGGGCACTGGCGCTGTTGCCGGTAAGCTCCGTCAGCAGTATCAGCATCTCATTTCCCTCACCGAACGCCTCCTCCACAAAGGAAAAAAGCGCATGGAGCCTGGCCTGGATTCTCCGGGTCTCCTCTTTTGTCCCTGTGGTTTTTTCAGAAAAGCATTCCTTCAGAAAGTCATAGGATGCCTGACTCCCCTCAATGCCCCGGGTCCGCAGTTCCCTGTGCCCGTCCTGCAGAAACCCAAGGACATTTCTGTGCTTCCTTCTGTCCTCTTCAGACAGGGAGTTGGCGCTTTGCAGGCTGTCCAACAGCTTCCTTCTTCCCCGGGCCAAATCCTCCATACGGGCCAGAAACTGCGCCCCGCTGCATCCTTCCTGGGGCAGGCCGGCCATGCCTTTCAGCACATTTCTCAATTCCGTCAGAAATGCGGCCTGCTCCACCGCTTCCTTCATCTGTCCCTGCACTGCGTCCAACAGCATCCCCAACAGAGACAGCCGCTCGTCAAAGGCAGCCGCCCCGGCCCTGACCGCAGCTTCCTTGAAACGGCCTTCCAGAATGTCCGTGATATTGTAGTCGTTTTTATATCTCTGATAAAGCTCATAATAGGCGCTGAAATCCTCCGCCACTCTTTCATTCCGCAGGTACTGAGCCGCCAACGCTCCGTCCACAGGCAGCCCCTCCTCTTCATGGAGCGCCAGAATCTCCGACAAATCCTCCCACCCCCTGGCAGTCACAAAGCTTCTCCCCCGGGCGGTGGTCTCAATGCGGAAGAAATGTTCTTTCTTCAAATCCAGATAGCTGATAATGGCATGATGAATCCGCTTCTCTGAGGCATACATTTTCCAGACCCCATAGTCAGGCTCCACCTCCATCACCTTCAGACGGTCAAGGGTAGCCACGTCGAACTCCCGGACAGACCTGTTGTACTCCGGCGGATTTCCGGCGGTTACAATGCCCCATCCCCCGGGGACCCGATGGCGGCCAAAGGTTTTATACTGAAGGAACTGCAGTATGGCCGGCGCCAGGGTCTCGGAGACACAGTTGATTTCGTCCAGAAACAGAATGCCCTCCTGTATGCCGCCGGACTCCATGGTATCGTAGACGGAGGCAATGATTTCGCTCATTGTGTATTCCGACACGCGGCAGGCAGCGCCCCCGTAATTCTTATCGGCGATAAAGGGAAGCCCCAATGCCGACTGCCTGGTGTGGTGGGTCATGGAATAGGATACCAGGGCAATGCCCATCTCCTGGGCAATCTGCTCCATAATGGCCGTCTTGCCGATGCCCGGGGCGCCCAGCAGAAAAATGGGACGCTGACGCACTGTCGGTATCCTGTATTCCCCAAACTCATCTTTTTTCAGGTAAAGTTTTACCGTATTTTCGATATATTCTTTTGCCTGCCTTATGTTCATGACTGTCTCCGTTTCTCTCCTGACTTACTGCCCCACCACTGCCTTTATGCTCCAGGGCGGCACAGGGGCGCGGTTTTCGTCCTCCTCCAGAAAGGCGAAAACCGTCTGGTAATCCGGCGGCCTCTCCGGATAAATGCCATAGCCGTCCGTAAAATAAATCAATCCCTTCAGATTCTCGAACTCTCCTCTTTCCCGCAGTTTTTCCACATACTGAAACACCGGCCGGAAGTCCGTGGCGCCGAATCCCGTCAGCTTCCCCTCCCGCAGAAATATCTCCAAATCCTCCCGGCAGATAAGCTTCCTGTCATCCTGCACACGGTTGTCGCACTGCAGAATGTGTACATTTATCCTGGTGAAAAAATTCTCAAAACCATTGAGAATGGTATAGGTCTTCCTGAGGAATGCCTTTACAGCTTCCCCGTCACAGGAGGCAGAAGTGTCGATGGCAATGACGAACTCCCTGACCTTCCTGCTCTCCCGGTACTCCAACGGCTCGATGAGGGGCAGATTCCCGTAATGCTCCAGGCCGTAGGTATAATAAATATAATCGAACTCCTCCCGGCTCACCGTCAGTTCCTCCCCCAGTACCGCAAATCTCCGCAGAATCTCGCCGTAATCATACCGCTCCCTGTCAGCCTCCTCCAGGTTCTTCTCCAGGCTTCTTGTGCCTGCCTTTCCCCTGGCGAAGGACTGCAGTTCCGTCTTCATCTGCCTGCCCAGTTTCCTCCACTGCTCCGCCCCGGACGCCGAAGGCTGTCCCCTTTTCCAGAGCCTGTGGCTGTCCCGGAAGGATAACATGCGTAGCTCCCGCATTTCCTCCGGGGAAGGGAGATTTTTCTGAAAATACCGATAGAGCTTCTCCGCAGTCAATGCCCCCGCCTGCTCCTTGAGAGCACGGAATCGCCTTGCGGCAGCCCCGTCCGCAGCCAGGGCAGTTCCGCCCAGGCCCAGTTCCAGAATCACGTCCTCCACTGCCAGGTCCGCAGCCAGATCCCAGATATCTGTATCCCGTTTATCGTACTGAAATTGATGGGAAAACACGCAGTGCAGTAGCAGGTGGAGATAGGTCCTGGCCACAAGGCCCGGCTCCCTGCCGTAGCACGCCAACACGGATACAGGGTCATACAGACAGAAATGCCCGTCCCAGGCAAAGCCCGGGGATTCCGGAAACGGCTTGCCTTCTTTCTCTTCAGGCTGCGCGCTTTCCTTCCGTTCCCGCACCGGAAGCGCAGCCAGCACAGGGGCGAAAAACCTCAAATGCATCAGAATATCGTCCCTGGCCAGACCCATGACCTCCCCGGCCAGAGCGGAAATCGTCTCCCTGCGGGAATCCTGCGCTCTGTTCCTTCCGCTCTCTTCTGTCATCTCTCCGCCTCCGCTTTCCT
This sequence comes from uncultured Lachnospiraceae bacterium, assembly GCA_947367855.1. GTDB lineage: Bacteria > Bacillota > Clostridia > Lachnospirales > Lachnospiraceae > Acetatifactor. Next base: position 33,721 of record CANBFE010000032.1, read on the forward strand.
ACATCTGCCATTTGCCGTGTCATTTTTGTCCATAGATTCGATATAATCCCGAAAAATCAGGAAATCCATCCTACAGACAAATCCCCGGATAATCCCTGTAATTTTTGAAAAATTCCAAAAACCCGTCCTCCACCGCTACCCGGTCTATCTGTTCTTCCGTCAGGTCATAAAAATATTTTCCGGTTTTTATATCCACGGAAAGGCTGTCCAGTGGAAATCCTTTGTGCCGAATCCCGGAATGGGGCACTGGGGTAAGCAAAAAGAATTCACTGGCCAGACTGTCATCCATGGATTCATAGATATGCTCCGCATCCACAACCAGGCAGACGGCATTCCGGTATCTCGCCTTCAGATTTCCGTATTTTTCTGCCATGGAGCTGTAGTACTCCAACATTTCCCCGTCTGTGAGATACCGTCCGTTGACGGTCCGCACATGGACGCCGGGCTGAAGTTCCTCCGGCAGTCCCTCAAAGTACAGGCCGGAATCACAGGAAAATACCGGAATGCCATAAAACAGATGATAAGCCAGCGCTTTCTTCCTGGCATTCTCCAGAGGCGTACAGCCGTCTTCCGGCACATCCGGCGCTTCCCTTTCCATATCCTCAAGCCCCAGAATCTCAACCTGCAAACCACCCAGTCTGCGCCTCATGGATTCCAGTTTTGCAGGATTGCCCGTTCCGTACAGCAGTTTTTTCATTGATTACCCCCTTCTTTCGTCTCCACGCCGAACAGATACACCGTACAGCCCTGTCCGCAATGCGCCGGAAACCGAAATGATATCCCGTTGTATATGAACGAGTATACCATAATTTACAGGATATTTGTTTATCTTTTTGGGATTCCTCCTATATTTTTTAATCCCCGCATGGCATTCCCTGTCGTCTCATGCAGATAAAGTTTCGAAAACAGAATGGCTATGTGTCCGGCTTTGTGGTAAGATAAGGAGGAAACAGCCCCCCAGACAGAGCGAGAACAGACAAGGAGAACTTACATGGAACAGCAAAAATTGCAGTTGGATAATCACGATAACAGGATAAAATATTATGAACTGTTGCTTGAGCGGGATCTGGACAATATCCCTTCTCTTCCCCTTCCTGATGGCTATCGATTTGTCTTTTATAAAGACGGCGACAGGGATGACTGGATTGCCGTCGAGAAGTCCGCAAAAGAATTTTCCTCTTATGAACAGGGACTGGAAGCTTGGAACAGATTTTACGGAGGCCGGGAAAACACTCTTTTTAACCGTATGGTTTTCATCGAAAATGCAAACAGAGAAAAGGTTGCCACTGCAACGGCGTATTATGATATCACCGGACGGGACAGTTCCGGTTCCGCCTGGCTACACTGGGTAGCGGTTCGCAGGGATTATCAGGGCAGGGGACTGGCAAAGCCCCTGATTTCCCATGTACTGGGAATCATGCGGGAATTCGGCTATACCCATGCCAAAATCCCCACCCAGACCACCACCTGGGTAGCCTGTAAGGTTTACCTGGACTTCGGTTTCCTTCCCCTGCCCCAAAATGCCGTCAACAGCCGGGAAGGATGGCGGATTATGAAAGCCCTCACCAATCATCCCGCCCTGATCGGTTTTGACGCCACTGCCGTTGACGAAATGGTAAAGGATGCAGCAGACTGATTTCACCTCCAAAGTGACTGCGCACCAACTCTAACAGGAATTGAATTCCTGCCATTTCCGCTCCAATTTCCTCAAAATCGTTGCGCCCGGACACCTGGGCTATGTTATACTGAATCTGCTTCGAAGCAATACATTACAGGAGGTGACGGCTAAACCTATGAATCACTATATCCTGATCTGGTCAGTCTGTACCTTTGTGGAAAGTCATGTGCGGGAAGAGATTCCCCTGGAGGAGCTGGTTCGTCAGACCGGATTTTCCCTGGCCCATATCCGGGATGTATTCCGCAAATGCACCGGAAAGCCGCTGAACCGGTATGTGCAGGAGAGAAAAATCGCCAATGCCGCCCAGGAACTCCTGGATACGGACAGAACAATCCTTGACATCGCCGTTGCCTACGGCTTTTCCGGCAGGACCGTCTTCTCCCGGGCCTTTCAACGATATACCGGTTATACACCCTCCCTGTTTCGCGCAGAAGCCCCTCTGCTGCCCCGGGTGCGGCTCTGTGCCGGGGTATACGGCGCAGCCCTTCCGGACAGGCAGTAACCGTTCAGACAGAATACTGAGCTGTTACGACAGACAATCCAAACTAACAGAAAGTGGGGAAGAACAATGGAAAAACAAGAAAGCGCAATTTTATACGGCGTGCCCAAAGTCGCCTATGGTCAGGACGGATGTACCCCTTTTCCCATATGTATACGCTCCTGTGGAACATACCTGGGACTCGCTGTGGACTACACCCGGGCCATGGCGGAAAGCGGCGCAGCCTTCCGGCTGACCTGGGACACCGCCTGTTGGAACGGCGGCAATGTGGATGCAATCCTTACCTTTGACGATCCGGCAAAGGTGTTCCGCTGCGGTATGAGAGCCATGGAACGGAACCTGAAGCTCCTCCGGCGGACACCGGAAACGAAAAAAGAGGACTTCATGGCCTTTATCCGCAGGGAGATCGACGCCGGAAATCCCGTCATTGCCCTGGGCATCATCGGGCCTCCGGAAGCCTGCGTCATCACCGGTTACCGGGAAGAGGGCAGGATACTCCTGGGGTGGAATGTATTCCAAGAGTACCCGGAATACCAGGCAAATATATCCTTTGAGAAAAACGGCTACTTCATCACCGGTGACTGGTGGGAAAATCCGGACACCACCGCCCTGATTGCCACAGGCACGGAAGCCCTTCCTCCCCTTACCCCAGTGGAAGTACTGGAAAACGCAGCCGAAGTCCTGAAAGGACGCATGTGCGGCACCTATGCCAAGGGCACTCTAGCCTATGACGCCTGGAAAAACGCCCTTCTGTGCGACAGGGATTTCCCCGATGACGCCGTCCTTCCCCTGTTGGTGGAACGCATGATGTGCCATGGGGATGCCATGGATTGTCTCTCCGACGGCCGCTTCCACGGTGCAAAATATCTCCGTAGACTGGCTAAACAGTATCCCGGGGCAGCACCTAAGCTCCAGGCCGCCGCAAAGGAAATGGAATGCATATCGGAAATCCTCTGGAAGGAAATGATTCCGCTCCTGGGCGGATGGGAACGCGGTGAACATCAGATGCGCCAGTTGGCAATACCAGAAAACCGCCGGCTGCTGGCCGGACAAATTGATCGCATGAAAGCACATGACGAGAAAGCCTGTGCCCGGATTCTGGAACTGACCAAAGAGCTGTAGGAGAAACGGTAGTGTATATAGTTTTGTGTCTTTGTCCGTCCACCTTATTCCAGAGGCCGGGTATGGGCAGCGCCCACAAGCCCTTATAAATACTGGGTTACCGCACATTTACGGTGAGGCGAAAACCGCTAAGGAGTAAAGTTCAAAGACACAAAATTAATTACACCCTCGTAGAAACCATAACAGTTCCGCCCCCTGCCGCGAAGTCAAAAGTGCGCTCGGTGCAATTTTGCAGGAAATCAGGCCCCCGTCCTCCTGGACTTCCCCGGCGTCGGGTCCTGCATTCCTTTTTACCCTGAAATGCCGACAGTCAAAATAACAAGGCAATTGCTTTGGATTTTCGTATCAAATGCGCTACAACGCCTCTCACAGTACCATTGCAGGCATTGCAAAGCGTTTCATCATAAACAGTTTGACAACAGATTGTTGGCAACGTCCAGGTCAGCCTCCAGGAACACATGAGGGTTGGCTTGGGCACTGTCCCGCAGGAGGGTGCAGCCAACATTGCCCCCCGCCCACAGAATGCACCTCTCTCTATGTACCCTGAAATCCCCGTTTGTAAGCTTTTCTTATGCCATTGCAGTAACCGTATCCCATAATCTCCTTACTTCACTTTCCAGAATATTTACCCGTACCGACATTATTTCTTTCTCATTCTCTACCTTCAATGCCTCATCCAGTTTGAGGGTGTAATTAATTTTGTGTCTTTGAACTTTACTCCTTAGCGGTTTTCGCCTCACCGTAAATGTGCGGAAACCCA
>CANBFE010000033.1 GCA_947367855.1 uncultured Lachnospiraceae bacterium
TCGGACGGGAGCTTAACCAGGAGAAGAGCAGGAAAGCGGATGGAGGTTTTGAGGATTCAGTGTTCGGTTTTGAGGGTACAACAGAAGTATCTGAAAGATAAGATTGATTAAAAGAGAGAGTAGTTATCTACTCTTTTTTTGCGTATTCTGTGTAATACGAAAATGCAGCAGGGGGAATTTTATGAAGATTATGTTGGTGGAAGATAATGAAGCTATTATTATGGGCCTGGAATATCTGCTTTCCCAGGAGGGATATCAGGTATATACGGCCAGAACCGCAGCGGAGGCAGGAAGATTTCCGGAGAGGGAAAGCTGTGACCTTGTACTGCTCGATATCGGGCTTCCGGACGGAAACGGCTTTGAACTCTGCCGCAAAATAAAGGGAGAATATCAGATTCCCGTAATATTCCTCACGGCAAGGGAAGAAGAGGCAGATGTGGTAAAGGGACTGGATCTTGGAGCGGATGATTATGTGATAAAGCCTTTTCGCAACAGGGAGCTGGTTTCCAGAATCAAAAGTGTCCTGCGGAGAAGCGGAAAAGGAAGCCCTTTGCTTCACTGTGGGGATATTGTCATGAATACGGAGACCTGCAGGGTGAAAAGGGGAACGGAGGAGATAGCGCTGACCAGACTGGAATACAGGATTTTGCTCAACATGATGTCCTGGCCGGGGAGACTGTTTACCAGGGATGAGATTCTGGCGGATATCTGGGATGTGTCGGGAAATTTTGTCAATGACAATACCCTGTCAGTAACCATGAAACGGCTCAGGGAAAAGCTGGGTGATTCCGATGCGCAGATCATAAGGACAGTCAGGGGAATGGGATACAGGATGGAAAAGTGAGATGCTGCGGGCAGAGAGGGGCCGGAATTATAGACAGGGAAAGGACGGGGAATGTATGGGTTGGAACAGGAAGGTAAGAAAACTGGCGGTAATTCTGTCAGCAATAATGACTGCAGGCCTGCTGTTGGCAAATATAGGGATTGGAATCTATTCCGATCAGGTGAGGAAGGAATACAACTGCTTTCTGGCGTCGGTATTCGGCAATGTGACAACAGCCTATCCGGAGGTACAGGAGGAAGACCTGGTGCGGGCCCTGAAAACACAGGGGAATGAGGACAGGGGAGCGGAAATATTGGCAGGTTATGGCGTTTTTCAGGAATACGGCAGCTTTTCCTTTGCAGGTCAGGAAAGGCTGCTGCTTTCTCTGCGCGCTCTGACAAATGTTTTTCTGATCTTTGTGTTTTTTCTGACGTTTCTGTTTTTTTTCCGGTATCTGAGAAGAAGGCACAGAAATATTCTGGAGCTGCAGCATTATATGAATAAGCTGAATCATGCCGGCTATAGTCTGGAAATCGGGGAAAACGCAGACGACGAGCTGAGCAGCCTGCGCAATGAAATATATAAGCTTGCAGTAATGCTGCAGGAACAGGCACAGAATGCTCTCAGGCAGAAACGCGTACTGGCAGATTCCGTCACGGATATTTCCCATCAGCTGAAGACACCGCTTACTTCCGTACTGGTGCTGATCGATAATCTATCGGAAAATCCGGATATGGACCGGAGGACAAGGCAGCATTTTCTGGCAGAAATCACCAGTCAGGTTACCGGTATGTCATGGCTGACTACAACTATGATGAAATTGTCCAGACTGGACGCAGGGGTGGTGGAGATGCAGGAGAGCAGTTTTCCGCTTGGAATTTTTGTGGAGGAGGTTCTCAGAAGGCTTGAGGTTGCAGCGGAGCTGAAGGATGTTTCCTTCAGGGTGGCGGTTCCCGGGGACGCCATGCTTTCCGCGGACAGAAGGTGGACAGGGGAAGCACTGCTGAACATTGTGAAGAATGCCGTGGACTACAGCTCCGCCGGAGGCTGCGTGGAAATATCCGGGGAGGAGAATGAGGTGTATACGCAGATTGCAGTCAGGGATTATGGGGGAGGAATCACAAAGGAGGAGCAGGAGAAGCTCTTCAGGAGGTTTTACAACAGGAATTCCGCCAGGGAGGACAGCATGGGAATCGGTCTTGCACTGGCAAAGGAGATCGTGGAGAAACAGGACGGCTATATCTCCGTAGATTCCCGGGAGGGAAGGGGCACCAGATTTCTTCTCCGTTTTTTAAAGCATTAATTTTTTGCAGAAAATGTCACCGAAATGTCATTTTAGCCTTTTATACTGATAGGGAAACATGTTCTAGTATGCATGAAAAGCGGCGGAGGAAGGAGTACTATGGAGATTTTAAGAACAGAACATTTATGTAAGAAGTATGGAAAGGGCAGTAATGAGGTAATTGCGGTAAACGATGCAAATATTTCTGTGGCTCAGGGGGAATTTGTGGCAGTTGTCGGAAGTTCCGGCAGCGGAAAATCCACTTTGATGCATATGTTGGGAGGTGTGGACCGGCCTACCTCCGGCAGAGTGCTGATTGAAGACAATGATATTTACAGGATGAACGACGATAAGCTTGCAATTTTTCGAAGAAGGCAGGTGGGTTTGATTTATCAGTTTTATAACCTCATACCGGTGCTGACCGTGGAGGAAAATCTGACTCTGCCCTGCGAACTGGACGGAAAGACACCTGATCCGGAACTGGTACAGGAGCTTGCAGGAATACTGGGACTCAGGAAACGCCTGAGACACCTGCCCAATGAGCTGTCGGGAGGACAGCAGCAGAGAGTGGCAGTAGGGAGGGCGCTGATCACCAGGCCTGCCATTCTTCTTGCGGACGAACCCACGGGAAATCTGGACACAAAAGCAGGAAATGAGATTATGGAGCTTCTGAAGATTTCAAACCGCCGTTATAAGCAGACTGTGATCATGATTACCCATAATCCGGAGCTTGCAAAACAGGCAGACAGGGTCCTGAATATTGAAGATGGTTTTGTCTTCTGCGGGGACAGAAGGGAGGACCGTGTATGAAGAGCAGAAGCATCCTGAAAAAATGCTGTTACCGCTCCCTGAGGGAGAATCCGAAACGTACTGCGGTCACAATAGTTGGTATCATACTGGCTACAGCGCTGATAACGGGGGTTGCCTGTATGGCCGTGAGTTTCCGGGCCAGCATGATTGCCTATGAGAAGCAGCAGAAGGGAGATTTTCATTACCATTTTGTTGGGGTTGCGCAGGAGTATCTGAAATATTTCAGGGAGAACCAGTATATAGAGAATTACGGGCTGAAAGCAGAAGTGGGATATTCCCGGTTGGATGGAAGCAGGAACAAGGATAAGCCATATCTTTACATCAGCGCCATAGAAGAAGGAATGGAAAATATGCTGGCGCTGACTCTTTCGGAGGGGCGGATGCCGGAGAACGACAGGGAGCTTGTAGTGGGCAGCCATGTCCGCAGCAACGGCCTCGTGGATATCAAAGTGGGGGATGTGCTGACACTGCAGGTCGGTGACAGGATGTCGGAAGGATACCGGCTGACCCAGGAAACTCCTTATCTGGGGGAAGAAGAGCATCTGGAGGCTTTCCGTGAAAAGGAATATACAGTAGTAGGCATTATCGAGCGGCCCAACCAGGAGCTGGAACCCAGAATCGGACCTGGATATTCCGCTTTTACGTTCCTGGAAAAACAAGGGGAATTGGAAAAAGTGGACGTGTATGCAAAATATACGGCGAAAGGGCTGCAGCATGCGGATGCGGTGACTGCCGGTATCCTGGGAGTGGATGAGGAGCTGTATTACCGTTATTATAATGCAGGACAATATACCGAAGAGGAGCAGCAGCGCATGCGGAATGTGGCATTTAATGTACAGGAGAATTACTGGCTGCTGAAGTGGGAACTGCTGCTCTTTTCTTCCAGAACCATGAATATGCTGTATGGTATGTCTGCCATTGCCATTTTGATCATTATTGTCACCAGCATATTCTGCATTCATAACAGTTTTCAGATCTCGCTTACGGAGAAGATGAAAATGTACGGAAGGCTTTCCTCTATAGGAACTACGGCGGCACAGCAGCGGAAGCTTGTGTATTATGAGGCTTCTTTTCTGGGGATGGCAGGTATTCCCCTTGGCGTGGCAGGCGGTATCGGTGCAACGGCGGTTCTGGTGAGGGTGGTGGAAGGCCTTGTGAAGGACGCCCTTGGCTTTCGGCTGATCTTTCGGGTATCCTTTCCTGCGGCGATATTCGGAATGGTCCTGGCAGCAGTGACAGTGTATCTTTCTGCTTCAAAATCTGCCAGACAGGCATCCAGGATTTCGCCTGTCAGCGCCATCCGCGCCAGTGGGACTGTGAGGATGAGGGAAAAGGAACTGCGCTGTCCTTCCTTTCTGAAGAGACTGTTCGGGATAGGAGGACTGACAGCCTATAAGAATCTGCGCCGGGCCAGGGTGAAATACCGCACCACAGTGGGCTCTATTGTGGTCAGTGTTGCGGTCTTTATCGGCATGTCCACCTTTGTGGAGCTGTTGATGTTCAGCACGGCATATTATTATAAGGACATGCCCTATCAACTCAATGCCAGTATTTACCAGTGGGATTTTTATGATCAGGCCCTGCTGATTGCGTCGCTGGACGGCGTGGAGGAGGCGGAGGTCGTGCGGTCGGCTCATTTTACTGCTGATCTGTCTGAAATCGATTATGCCGAATCCTTTCAGGGGGTTGATGGGGAAGGCCCTGGTATCCTTGTGGTATCGCTGGGGGAAGAGGCCTACGCCCGCTACTGCCAAAATGTGGGAGTAACAGTGGAGGAGGCCAGGGACAAATGCATTGTCATGGCGGATTATTCCTGGAAAATTGAGAGAGAAGGAAAGATTTATACCGAGGAGGGAGAGATTGTCCGCCTTAAGCCGGGAGAGATTCTCATGGGAAAGGATACTGACCGGGGGATTGCAATCGAGATACTGACCCAGACTCATGTGAGACCCATGTACATGACAAATAATCTCAGCAACCAGATTATACTGATCGTCAGTGACGAATGGATGGACAATCGGTCCCTGTCGGGCAGAAGAGACAATATAGAGGTTTATGTGAGATGTGAAAATGCTGACAGGATAGAAGAAACCATCCGCAGCGAACTGTTGCTGCAGCATTTTACGGTGAATAATTATGAAGCCAGGTACCGTTCCGAGAGGAGCATGCATCTGGTGACTGCTATCTTTCTGTATGGGTTTATCACGGTGGTGGCCCTGATCGGTATTACCAATATTTTTAATACAGTCACCACAAACATGGAACTGCGGGCGCCGGAGTTTGCCATGCTGAAGGCGGTGGGGATGACAGGCCGGGAATTTCGGCGGATGATATGGCTGGAGGGTATGTTCTACGGGGGCAGAGCGCTTCTCATCGGCATTCCTGCAGGGGTGGCGCTTTCTGCATGGTTTAACAGGGCTCTTGGGGAGGCATTTGTCACGGGATTCCGTTTCCCCTGGCTTGGTGTGGGGATATCCATAGCCGCGGTGGCGGTCCTGCTGTTCGTGATCATGAATTATTCCCTGGGAAAAATCAACAGGAGGAATATTATAGAAACAATTCAGAACGAGAATATCTGACAATTATAATTTTGCAAGTTTTAAAGATTATAGTTTCCTTTTCGAGGCAAATATGGTAGAATATTTGTATCGGGCATTTTAGATTGCCTGCACCATAAATGGCGGGGAACTGTTCCTACTTGGGATAAGCTTCGGGCAGGAAAGGATAGGATTAGCGATGGATAGCAAAATATTACTGGAAAGTGGAACCAACGAGTTAGAGATTCTGGAATTTACACTGGGTGACAATCACTATGGCATCAATGTTGCGAAAATCAGGGAGATTAAGAAATATGAGACGGTTACTCCCATTCCCAATGCACATCCAAGTGTGGAAGGGGTATTTATGCCCAGGGATAAGATGATTACTGCAATTGACCTGAGGAACTGTCTGGGACGGGGACAGTCAGAGCCCAAGGGATTGTTTATCATTACGAATTTTAATAAGCTGGATATCGCATTTCATGTGGATAATGTTCTGGGAATTCAGAAGATTTCCTGGAGCGAGATCATCAAGCCGGAAGTAACCATCTCCAGTGCGGAGGAAGGCGTTGCCATCGGCATTGTCAAGAAGGAAAGCAAGCTGATTATTATCCTGGATTTTGAGAAGATCGTTACGGATATCAATCCAGAGACCGGATTAAAAGTCTCAGATATCAATGAGCTGGGAGAGCGGGAAAGGAGCCAGGTGCCCATTCTCATTGCAGAGGATTCTCCCCTGCTGAACAAGCTCATTGTGGACTGTCTCAAGAAGGCCGGATATGAGAACCTGATTCATACTGAGAACGGCAAGCAGGCCTATGAGATTATCAGTTACTACAAATCAAAGGGAACGCTGCATGATCATGTGCGGGTTATCATTTCCGATATAGAGATGCCTGAGATGGACGGACACAGACTGACCAAACTGGTCAAGACGGATGAGGCCACAGCCAACATTCCGGTGGTTCTGTTCTCCTCTCTGGTAAATGACGAAATGAGGAGAAAGGGTGAGTCACTGGGGGCGGACGCCCAGCTGTCCAAGCCGGAGATCGGGAATCTGGTAAGGATAGTGGACCAGCTTGTTGAAGAGCGGCACCTGAATAATTAAAAGCCCTAAAAAGCTGGGAATTTATCCCGGCTTTTTTGCAGTTAGAGCGAAATCACATACATATCCGGGGAGAGGGTTTTCGGAAAATGGATAGTCAGGATTTTTTTGAGAAAATAAAGGAAGCCGAACTGATTCTGGTTGGACTGGGAGAGGCTTTTGACGGTACAGGACTGTTGGGGCAGGACCCGGAATACCGGACGGGATGCGGAATCCTGAAGGAGGAAGGGCTTTCCTGGCTGCTTCCCGGGTGGAACGAATACTGCCTGAGGCAGCGCGGGGACAAGCGTATAGAAAAGGCCCTGGAGAGACTGGATGCCCTGTTGGAGGGAAAGAACTATTTTGGGGTGTCAGTGTCAACCAACAGCAGCATTGCAGGAAGGAAGCGGATGGTCATGGCCTGCGGCTCCACTATAAGGAAGCAGTGCGCAGAGGGCTGTGAAGAAGCGCTTCAGATAATGTCGGAGGAGGACAGGGCAGCCCTGGAAAGCTTTTACTGCGGGCTGGCAGAGGGAAAGCGAAGCGGAAATCCCTATCTGCCCGGCAGATGTCCAAAATGCGGCGGAAAACTTGTGCTCAATAATGTTTATGCGGAAAATTACAACGAGAAGGGTTATCTGGACCAGTGGGGACTTTATATGAAATGGCTGCAGGGAACCCTGAACCGCCGGCTTCTGGTTCTGGAACTGGGGGTGGGGATGCAGTTTCCTTCGGTGATCCGCTGGCCTTTTGAAAAAGCGGCTTTTTTTAACCGGAAGGCCTTTTTCTGCAGAGTAAATGATAAACTGTATCAAATGACGAAAGAACTGGCAGAAAAGGGATGCGGAATTTCTGAGGATGCGGTTGATTGGTTGGCCCGATTATGATAAACTAACAGGGGACTATATTTTTTAAATTAGGAAATCGGAGGAGACAGTATGCCCTCACAGGACGATTATTTAAAGGGACTTATGAAAGAGGATGAGGAGAGCGGAGGTCTGTCTGCGGCGCCGGATCTGGACGCGCTGGCAGATATGTCCGAGGAGGAGATTGCAGCATATCTTGAGGCGGGAAATGCGGAGGAGCCGCCCGTTTTGGATGAAATTCCGGAGGATGTGCTGGATATGCCGGAGTCGGACAGCGATGTACAGGAGATACAGAATCTGCTGAGAAAGTCGGACAGGAATGAAACGGTGGACAGCCGCGGCGGCTTCCCGGAGGAAGAGAATCAGGCGGAGAAACTGCTGGCAGAGATAGAGAATGTTGGAGAGACGGAAGTGGCGGAAAGCGCAGTGGACAGTAAAAAGGCGAAGGCGTTGGAGAAGAAGCGCCTGAAAGAGGAGAAAAAGGCGGCAAAGGCGGCTGCCAGGGCAGAGAAAAGCAAGAAGCGGAAGAAGGACAGGGAAGCCGGGGGACAGCAGCAGAAACAGGAGAGAAGTCTGCCGGAGAGCAGTTCTTCGGGCGCTGTAGAAGAATTCGATATGGTCAGGGACAGGGACATACTGGACAGCATTGTTCAGGAAGCGGAAAAGGTTGAGACCAGGGAGCAACCCGAGGTTGACCTGATGGAGGTTGCCGCTGCCCTGGATGCGGAACGGCATGTTGATCCCAGTGAGGAGATTCCATATGACAGCATAGAGGATACACTGACGGAAGACAGTTCCGGAGTCATAGCTCTTGACCTGGATGAAGTGGACGATTATATTCCGGATATTTCCAAACCGGATGGGGATGAGGATGCGTCAAAGAAAAAGGGAGTGCTTTCCAGGTTCATTAATTTCCTGATGGAGGAAGAGCCGGAGAACGAGGATGTTCAGATCTCGGAGGAAAACCAGGAAATCATTCGGGAAATGGACAAGGAAGAGAGCCAGAAAGCCAAAAAGAAGGTCCAGAAAAAGGCGAAGAAAAAGGAAAAGGCGAAAAAGGAAAAGAAGCCCAAGGCGGCAAAGCCTCCCAAGCCCAAGAAAGAAAAGAAGCCCAGAGAGGCTGATCCTTATCCGGTAAAAAAACTCAGCTTTAAAAAGGTTCTGCCCATATTGATTCTGGGGGCTTCCCTGGGAGCTGCCATTTTCATTTTTGCTGCATTGTCCATTGATTATGCCGCCAAACAGACGGCACAGACTGCCTTTGACAACGGAGATTACCAGACCTGTTTTGCAAGTCTTCACGGCAAGAAGCTCAGTGAGGCGGAAGAGATTATGTATGGCAAATCACAATCTATTCTGCATATCCGGATGTGGTATCAGGAATATCTGTATCTTGCATCCCAGGGGGGAGGTCCTAAGGCATTGGACAGCCTGATTCAGAACGTACATGAATATCCGGTACTGTATGAGTATGCCTCCAGATGGGGAGCGCAGGCAGAGGTGGGAGAGATATACAACAGTCTCCTCAGCGTGATGTATGAGGAGTTTGGGGTAACGGAGGAACAGGCCCGGGAGATTGCTGCCTTAAAGAGCGATATCGATTATACGAGAGCTGTTCTGGCCCTTGCAGGGGAAGACAGCCAGGGGGATGATTCCGGAGAGAACGGTTATGAAACAGAATCCCCCGGAGAAGATAATGAGGCAGGACAAGTGGAAGCTGACGGGGAAGGTGAAGAATCCGGCGTACAGCAGGGGGCAGAGGATGAGCTGCCGGAGGAATCGGAACTGGAGGAAGGGGATTTCGTGGATAACCAGTAAATCCCGATGGTTGCAGAGAACAGGAATCGGTTGGGACAGGATGATTGCGGTAATTGATTATGATGCTGGAAATATGAAAAGTGTGGAGAAGGCGCTGCTGCATCTGGGGCAGGAGGCTGTCATTACCAGGGACAGGGAGACGATCCTGGGAGCGGACGGCGTGATTCTGCCCGGTGTGGGCGCCTTTGGGGACGCCATGAAGAGGCTGCGCGCCTTCGGACTGGTGGAGACAATCCGGAAGTGCGCGGCAGAGGGAATTCCTTTTCTAGGGATCTGCCTTGGGCTGCAGCTGCTGTTTGCGGAAAGCGAGGAAAGCCCGGGGGTGGAAGGACTTCACCTTCTGGAGGGCAGGATACGGAGGATTCCCCGGACGGGAGGTCTGAAGGTTCCCCATGTGGGCTGGAATGATCTGTATCTTCAGGGACGGGGCAGGCTGTTGGAAGGACTGACGGGTAATCCCTATGTATATTTTGTCCATTCCTATTATCTTCAGGCAGAGCGGGAGGAAATTGTTACGTCCACAGCGGAATATGGTGTGAACATACATGCTTCCGTGGAAGAGGGAAATGTGTTCGCCTGCCAGTTCCATCCTGAGAAAAGCTCCGAAACGGGAATGCGGATCCTGGGAAATTTCTGTAAGATTGCCATGTCATAATAATGGAAGCTCTCCAGAGGGAAGCGGGAGGCGGAATGCATACAAAAAGAGTGATTCCCTGTCTGGACATCAAGGACGGACGGGTGGTTAAGGGTATCAATTTTATGAATCTGAGGGATGCGGGAGACCCGGCGGATGTGGCCGGGGCCTACGACAGGGCAGGAGCTGACGAGGTGGTGTTTCTGGACATTACGGCTTCCTCAGACAGCCGCTCCACACAGCTTGAGTGGGTCAGACAGGTGGCTTCCAGGCTGTTTATTCCCTTTACGGTGGGAGGCGGAATCCGCACGGTGGAGGATTTCCGGGCTATTCTGCGGGAAGGGGCGGACAAGATTTCCGTAAATTCCGCTGCTATCCTGAATCCGGAACTGATCTCCGACGCTGCGGACAAGTTTGGCAGCCAGTGTGTGGTGGTGGCCATTGACGCCAAGAGACGTCCGGACGGAAGCGGTTGGAATATCTACAAGAATGGCGGCCGGGTGGACGTGGGTATGGACGCTGTGGAATGGGCCGCAGAGGCAGAGAAAAGGGGGGCGGGAGAGATCCTGCTGACAAGTATGGACCGGGACGGCACCAGGAACGGCTATGACCTGGAACTGACCCGGGCAGTGACGGATGCAGTGGACATACCGGTGATTGCATCCGGCGGCGCGGGAAAACCGGAGCATTTCCGGCAGGCGCTGGCGGATGCCGGGGCCGAGGCAGTGCTGGCCGCCAGCCTGTTCCACTATAAGGAACTGGAGATCAGGCAGGTGAAGGAATATCTGAGGGAGCAGGGGATCAGCGTAAGACTGTGACAGGAATCCCGGAAAGGGCCTGCAGGGAAGGATACGGAAGAATAAAGGGAAAGGATGGACCAAAGAGATGGGAATGATCGAAAATGACTGGCTGGAAGAGCTGGGTGGGGAATTTACGAAACCCTATTATAAGACACTTTATGAGTTCGTAAAGGAAGAATATAATACGACGCAGGTTTTTCCGCCTGCGGATGATATTTTTAATGCATTTCACCTGACATCCTTAAGTGATGTGAAAGTGGTGATTCTGGGACAGGATCCTTATCATGATGTGGGACAGGCTCATGGACTGTGTTTTTCCGTAAAGCCGGAGGTGAAGATTCCGCCTTCCCTGGTCAATATTTACAAGGAGCTCCAGAGCGATCTGGGCTGTTATATTCCCAATAACGGATATCTGGTGAAATGGGCAGAGCAGGGAATACTGATGCTCAATACAGTGCTGACGGTGCGGGCCCATATGGCAAATTCCCACAGGGGAAAGGGATGGGAGGAGTTTACGGACGCTGCCATCCGTGCCCTGAACAAGCAGGACCGGCCTATTGTGTTTATTCTCTGGGGAAGACCGGCGCAGACCAAAAAGAAGATGCTGAATAATCCGAAGCATCTGATTCTGCAGGCTGCCCATCCCAGTCCCCTGTCTGCCCATAACGGATTTTTCGGCAGCAGGCCGTTCAGCCAGACCAATGAGTTTCTGGAGAAAAACGGGATGAAACCCATTGACTGGCAGATTGAGAATATATAATGGAGAAATCTGGTTTATCAGAAAGAAAATCACAGGAGAAGCAAATGGAAAAGAAGGCCTTTGTTACAAAAGAGCTTATTGAAGATATTGTAAAGACATATCCCACCCCCTTTCACATTTATGATGAAAGGGGGATTCGTGAGAATGCCAGGGCGTTAAGGGAGGCATTTTCCTGGAACAGGGGGTATAAGGAGTTTTTTGCCGTGAAGGCTGCACCAAATCCTTTTTTGATGGAGATTCTGAAGGAATATGACTGCGGCAGTGACTGTTCTTCCTACACGGAGCTGATGCTCAGCGCCGCCGCAGGAATGCAGGGGGAGGATATTATGTTTTCCTCCAATGATACGCCTGCGGAGGAGTTTATACTGGCGGCGAAACTGGGGGCCACCATCAATCTGGACGATATCACCCACATTGATTTTCTGGAAAAAACCCTGGGATATCTGCCGGAAACCCTGAGCTGCCGCTTTAATCCGGGCGGATACTTTGCCATGGGCACGGACATTATGGACAATCCCGGAGATGCCAAGTACGGCTTCACAAAAGAACAGATGTTCGAAGGCTTCCGGATCATGAGGGCAAAGGGCGTGAAACATTTCGGAATTCATGCATTTCTTGCCAGCAATACGGTTACCAATGAGTATTATCCGGTTCTGGCCAGACAGTTGTTTGAACTGGCTGTGGAACTGCAGAAGGAGACAGGGGCGCAGATTTCCTTTGTGAATCTCTCCGGGGGAATCGGCATTGCCTATACTCCCGAACAGACCCCCAATGACATCAGGGCAATCGGAGAGGGCGTAAGGCAGGCTTACGAGGAGATTCTGACGCCTGCAGGCATGGGAGAAGTGGCGGTTTACACGGAACTGGGGCGCTTTATGACAGGACCTTACGGACATCTGGTCACAAAGGTGATTCACCAGAAGCATACCCACAAGGAATATGTGGGGGTGGATGCCTGCGCGGTGAATCTGATGCGACCTGCCATGTACGGCGCCTACCATCATATCACGGTTCTGGGGAAAGAGGACAGGGAGTGCAGCCACAGATATGATGTGGTGGGATCCCTGTGTGAGAACAATGACAAGTTTGCCATTGACAGAATGCTTCCAGAGGTGGAGATCGGGGATTATCTGGTAATTCACGACACCGGGGCCCATGGTTTTTCCATGGGATATAATTATAACGGGAAACTGAAGTCCGCGGAGCTTCTGCTCCACGAGGACGGAAGCGTGGAACTGATTCGCCGGGCAGAGACGCCGCGGGATTATTTTTCCACTTTTGACGGTTTTGCTGTGTATGACAGATTATTCCCGAAGGAGTAGGATGCCTGCGGTAAGGGAAGAAGGAGGACTGGATGAGATATCCGAATTTTTTGCAGAAGGGTGGAACCATTGGTTTCCTGGCTCCTTCTTTCGGCTGTGGGGAAGGTGACTACAGGACAGTCGCATTTGAGAATGCCTTAAGAAAATGGCGCGAAATGGGCTATTCCCTGGTTCTGGGACCAAACTGTTATGCCTCGGAAGGTGTGGGAATCAGCAATACGCCGGAAAAGTGCGGACAGGAGGTAATGGATTCTTTTTTATCGGAGGAATCCCACTGCCTGATTTCCTGCGGAGGCGGGGAATTGATGTGTGAAATCCTGCCCCATGTGGATTTTGAAAAGCTTGCAGGGGCTGCGCCCAAATGGTTTATGGGTTATTCCGACAACACTAACCTGACTTATCTGTTGGCCACTCTGGCAGATACGGCTTCCGTGTACGGGCCCTGTGCAGGAACCTTCGGCATGGAGCCGTGGCATGAGTCCCTGGCGGATGCCTTTGGGATTATCACCGGGGCTGCGGCGGGAAAGGCGGAAGGGTATGAAGCGGCTGTGGGCGGTTATGACGGATGGGAGCGGGAATCCCTGAAAGGCGCGGAGAATCCCCTGGCGCCATATCATCTGACCGAACAGCGCGTCCTTCGCACTTACCGGGGCAGGGAACAGGTGTCCGGAGAAATCGCTTTTTCGGGCAGGCTGTTGGGAGGTTGTCTGGACTGTCTGGTGAATCTGTTGGGCACCCGTTTTGACAGGACGGCGGAATTTGTGGAACGCTATAAGGAGGACGGCATTATCTGGTTTCTGGAGGCCTGCGACCTGAATGTATTTGCCATCCGCAGGGCCATGTGGCAGATGGAGGAGGCGGGATGGCTGCGGCATGTGAAGGGCTTTCTGGTAGGACGTCCTGCCAATGGCGCGCCCATGATGAATCTGGATGCCTGTGACGCCGTGATGGAAGTGGCCGGGCGCAAGAATGTGCCTGTGGTTCTGGATGTGGATCTGGGGCATCTGCCTCCCATGATGCCGTTGGTGGTGGGCAGCATGGCGGATATTGTTGTGAAGGGAAACGATATCGGGATCAGGATGCGGTTTGTGTGACGGGAAACGGGAGGCTGATTATAAAGTGTCGGCCTAAACAACAGGCAGATTTTTATTGGTGTAGTCTGGATTAGAGAGTATAAGCCACTGGAAAGTTTCTGGTGGCTTTTGTAGTAGGAAAATGATATAATGGGGGATAAGAATGTGAGAGAAGAAGTAATTGGAAATTTTATTTGTGTTACGATATTGTGTAGAACAGGATTTACGGGATGCAGGATAAAGAATGAATAAAATTTTATTTAATGGTTTTGGTTTAGAAAGGTGAGTAATATGATTAAAGAAAAAGAGTTTTTAGATTTCCTTCTGGAAAGATTTAAAATAGAAAGAGAGAAGTTTGACAGATCTGGTGTGTATGCATATACGCAGCGCTTACTTGCCTATAATTCAAATAAGATTGAGGGAAGTACACTTACTGAGGAACAGACAGCGTCTTTGTTTGATAACGGCACACTTCCCCAATCAGATGATTATTATAGAGCAAAGGATGTAGAGGAAATGAATGGTCATTTCCTGATGTTTAATAGGATGTTGGATACGTTGGATGAGCCATTATCACAAGAACTGATAAAGCAATTCCATTTTGAATTGAAATCTGGGGTATTTGAGGATCGTGCTAATGGATATGCTATCGGCGATTATAAGCAACGTCCTAATATGATTGGTATGTATCAGACTATAAGACCTGAGAATGTTACACAAGAAATGAATTTGCTTATGGATTGGTATAATAACCAGGAAGTAGATATTTCTGTATTGGCTGAATTTCATGCTAGGTATGAGAGTATTCATCCTTTCCAGGATGGAAATGGCAGAACAGGCAGATTGATTCTTTTCAGAGAGTGTATGAAGAATGGTATCGTACCAATTGTGATTGAAGATGCGAATAGAAATGAGTATCTGGAGGCCCTGAAAGCATATAGAGAAGAAAAATCCCTGAATAAGTTAGTTGGATTGTTTGAAAAAGAGCAACCGTTCTATTTAGAAAATTGTAACTATTTTATGTAATGATAAAATGAATGTTCAGTTTTAAGGAGTTTGTATATGAGGATGGATAAAATAGCTGCTGCTATAGAAGACGCAAAGGAAGGAGTAGAAAAACTGCACTTTGACTTGTGATATCAGTTTAATCCATCAGGATAAATTCCATGATTTCTGCAAGAGTTTATTGATCAGAAACGTTATAAAACATGAGTATATCCCACATGATAAATACAGTAGAATAGTATCAAATGTTAGAATTAATTTTCCGGTATTGGTTTTCCCTTAAGTTAACGACATTATGATAAATCAAGGTTTTCAGTACATAAAAATACTGCCGGCAGCGGGACTTGAACCCGCACGTTGTTGCCAACAACAGATTTTGAGTCTGCCTCGTCTGCCATTCCGACACGCCGGCCTATGCAGCAGGGATAAAAATAACCCTCACAACAGAATATATTTTAACATAGAAACAGCTTCTTGGCAAGTATAAATTGCGCAAATTTTGCGTTTATTTTCAGCGTTTTATTTTCAGCTTGATTTCCGGGCGCGCAGAGAATATAATGAAGAGCAGGAAAAGAGGCGGCAGTATGAATGATGTAAAGATGATGGTTTCATGTGTGGTGGAAAAGGATAAGAGAAAGATTGTAAGGGTATCCTTCCTTCGCGGGAAGGACTACGCCGACGGCATTCTTCCCGATGGGATAATCGAGAAATCCGGCGGTTTCACTTCGGCAGAGGTGCAGAAACTGGAAAATTATCTGCGGGTTAACCGTCAGGATATTCTGAAACAGGCCAGGGGAATTAATCCTCTGAGAAACTGGCTTGGGGAATGGAAATAAAACCAGGTGGGCCGGAGAGGCCGGAAGGAGAGAAATAACATGAAAGAGATATCAAATTTAATTGCGTACCGTCCGGATGTAAAAGTGGTGGATGCCACGATGCGGGACGGGGGACTGGTTAATGATTTTCATTTTACGGATGAATTTGTAAAGGCGCTGTATCTTGCGAATCTGCGGGCCGGTGTGGATTATATGGAATTTGGCTACAAGGCTTCACGGGAAATGTTTGACGACAGCAAATTCGGAAAGTGGAAATTCTGTAAGGATGAGCACATACGGGAGATTGTGGGAGAAAATGCCACGGATTTGAAGCTTGCCGTGATGGCGGATGTGGGAAGGTGCGAGAAGTCGGACATTATCGACAGGGCCGACAGTTCCATTGACCTGATCCGTGTGGCAACCTATGTGAATACCATTCCCGGAGCAGTTGCCATGATTGAGGACGCCGCAAAGAAAGGCTATGAAGTCAGCTGCAACATTATGGCGATTTCCAATGTCAGGGAGGGTGAACTGAAGGCTGCACTGGATATTCTGGGCCGGACACCGGCAGATGTACTCTATATTGTGGACAGTTACGGCGCCATGTATCCGGAACAGATTGCGCGTTTTGTGGATATGTATATGGAGGTGGCGGTAAAATACGGCAAGAAGGTGGGAATTCATGCCCATAACAACCAACAGCTGGCCTTTGCCAATACCATAGAGGCTGTGGGAGACGGGGCAGACTGGCTGGACGCCACATATGCCTCCATGGGACGCGGGGCAGGAAACTGTGCCATGGAGCTGCTTCTTGGCTTTCTGCGCAACCCAAAGTACAATGTATATCCGGCCATCCGCTTTGTGGATACTCATATGAACAGACTGAAGGAAGCGGGTGTGGTGTGGGGCTATGACCTGCAGTATCTTATGACCGGGCTTCTGAACCAGCACCCAAGGGCTGCGATTCAGTTTACGAAGGAAAAGAGGAATGACTACACGGAATTTTACAGGGAGGTGGTGGCGCAGGATTGATGGAAATACAGTGGAAAACATTTCATGGGAGAAATGGGGAGGCAACAGACAGAGATGGATGAAAATGTGTATATTCACGTAAATGAAGAGACGCTGAAAAGTATAGACGAAAAGATGCCGCCGGAGGAGGAACTGCAGGATCTGGCGGAGTTTTACAAGGTATTCGGGGATGCCACCCGGCTGAAGATTCTGTATGTGCTGCTGAGCGCGGAGATGTGCGTGTATGACATTGCGGCAGTGCTGAACATGTCTCAGTCGGCGATTTCCCACCAGCTGCGGGTGCTGAAGCAGATGGACCTGGTGAAAAACCGCCGGGAAGGCAAGACCATATTCTATTCCCTGGCAGACGCGCATATCGTCACCATCTTAAGCCAGGGCCTTGACCATATTGAAGAGTGAGCAGGGCATGCTTTCCGTCGTCACTGCGCCGTGGCGTCGGAGGCTGCCTGGAACACTTCATAATAGTCGGAACCCAGTTGGGAATGGTATGTGGCAGTTTCATTCCCGAATTCCTGGAAATAAACGTATCTGGACGTCATATTGATCCGGGTGTAATTCCCCTGGGCAATGGTTTTTGCGCCGGAGCCGTCTGTCCGCATGCATTTCAGCTGTGCATCGTCTCCGTTTTTCTGGTAATAGATAAATCCGCCCCCTACATTAAAACAGTCCACCCTGTCCTGGGTTAAAACCTCTATCACATTCTGGGAGAGGGAATAGCGGCAGAGTCTGTAATCATTGGCCACATCCAGGTAATAGACAAAGTCTCCTTCCAGAACGGGGTACCATACATTGCCTTTCCAGACTTCTGAGGGTGTGTCCGTGGCGGTATCCAGGGCATAGAGATAGTGATCGCTCTGTGTTCCATTGTAGTAGATGATGCCGTTTTGCGCACAGGCCGGATTGATGACATAATCGGCCAGGTCTACCTGCTCGGAATTGTCAATCTTTACCTTGAAAAAGGAGGGGCCGGTATTTTTGGAGGACAGCAGATACAGATAATTGTCCACCAGCTGGCCTGTGACGATTACGCCGTCAAGCAGGGAGGTGGCATTGCTGCCGTTGAGTTTGCAGCGCTGGAAGGAACGCATGCCGAAGGCGTGGCCGAAATCGGAGGCCACGGAGGAATTCCCGGTGTGATAGTAGTACAGATATTTGCCCCCGGCCAGAATATTGCGTACTTCCAGTGTATTCAGCCTGCGGATGCCGCTTTCATCGGGTTCCATGGCAAAGAGACCGCCTCCGGAGAATGTGTTATAGAAATAGACCGTGCCGTCATACTCACAGAACAAGCCTTCATTGTTCAGATTGCCGGCTGTGTTACCCACGGTTCCGGAAGGGTTCATGGAGACGCGCTGGGTAATTGCCAGTAAAATGCTTATGGCGGCAGCAAGGACTGCTGCAGCAGCAATTAGTGTGATTTTGATTGTCTTTTTCATAAAATACCTGTCCTATCTGTTTATTTATTTTCATTTCCTGTTTCTATTTCTATTTTACACCCCTTTTTGCTTGCTATCAAGATTGTTTTGGTATAATATAGAAAAAAGAGATTTTTGTGATAAAGGAGTCGCCGGGATGGATTTAGCAGAGTTAAGGGAGAGAATCGACGCCATCGATGCGGAAATTGTAAATCTGTATGAACAGCGCATGGAGATCTGCAGGCAGGTGGCGGAATATAAGATTGCCACGGGAAAGAAAGTCCTGGACAGGCAGCGGGAGGCGGAGAAACTGTCCAGGGTCAGGAACCTGGCCCACAATGAGTTTAACCGCTGCGGAATTGAAGAGCTGTTCGAACAGATCATGTCCATGAGCAGGAAGCTGCAGTACCAGCTGCTGACAGAGAGCGGAAGCATGGGAAAGCTGCCTTTTATCGGTGTGGACGGACTGGAGACGGGAAAGGCCAGGGTGGTGTTTCAGGGGGCTGAGGGAGCCTATTCCCAGGCAGCCATGATACAGTATTTCGGGGATCAGGTGAACAGCTTCCATGTGGAGACATTCAGGGATGCCATGAATGCCATTGACGAGGGCAGCGCGGATTTTGCAGTGCTTCCCATTGAGAATTCCACTGCCGGTATTGTGAACGAAATCTACGATCTGCTTCAGGAGTACGAGAATTACATCGTTGGGGAGCAGATTATCAAAATAGAGCACTGTCTTCTGGGAGTACCGGGGGCAGAACTGGGGGAGATCAGGACGGTCTGTTCCCATCCCCAGTCCCTGATGCAGAGTTCAAAGTACCTGGAACTGCATGGATGGAGGCAGATCAGCATGCAGAACAATGCATTTGCCGCCAGAAAGGTGGCAGAGGAGGGCGACAGAAGCCAGGCTGCCATAGCGGGGGAACATGCAGCAGCCATTTACGGTCTGCAGGTACTTCAGAGACAGATCAATCATTCGGGCACCAATTCAACCAGGTTTATCATTGTCACCAACCAGAAAATATTCCGAAAAGATGCTGCAAAGGTGAGTATCTGTTTTGAGGTGCCCCATCAGAGCGGATCCCTTTACCATATGCTGTCCCATTTTATTTACAATCATCTGAATATGACTAAGATAGAGAGCCGGCCCATAGAGGACAGAAACTGGGAATACCGTTTCTTTATTGATTTTGAGGGGAATCTGGCGGACAGCGCCGTGAAAAACGCCCTGCGGGGGCTGCGGGAAGAAGCGCGGAATATGAAGATACTTGGGAATTATTAGCAGACTGCGGGGAGAAAATCCGGGGCTGACAGGAGAAGGGGCGGAAATATGAGAAAACGGGAACTGATGGTATACAGAACCTTTCCGGATAACAGGGACAGCCTGCTGTGCCGGGTGGAAGCCGTTGTGTCGGCATATGAGGAAGGGCTCTGGATGGAGAAACGGCAGGCGGGAGAACTGGCAGGGGAGCTTTACGGCTGTATTCATGAGCTGATTGCCCAGGCGGGAACCTATGGTTTTTACGGCAATCTGTGGCATTGTTATCTGACCCACCTTCTGGTTACCAATGAGAATGGCTACAGCCAGGGCTGTGAGATGCGGGGAGGGATTCAGGGCACAATTAACCAGGCGGTGCTTCACGATATGGAGATTTTCCGGGAGTTTTTCACTTATGACTTCGCATCCCTGTGCAGGGACCTGGGGGTGGAGGCGTTTTCCCTGGCAGAGCATTATGAGGGAAGCGGCGCGGAGACAGGAGTTTACAATGCAAGGATATGCGAATGCATCTGCGGACTGGCCGGGGAACTGGGAGAGAGCGGCACTGCCGGGGAGATGAAGGATATTCTGACGGCATTTTACGCAAGATACGGCGTGGGGAAGTTCGGACTGTACAAATGCTTCCGGATTGGCAGGGGGGTACATGGGGAAGCAACGGTGGAACCCATTCCCAGGATTACCCATGTGAAACTGGATGACCTGGTGTGCTATGAGCTGCAGAAGAAAAAGCTCACGGACAATACAGAGGCCTTTGTGGCGGGCAGAAGGGCGAATAACTGCCTTCTTTTTGGGGATGCGGGAACAGGGAAATCCTCCTGCGTAAAGGCCATTGCAAACGAGTATTATGACAGGGGACTGCGTGTCATTGAGGTTTATAAGCACCAGTTTCAGGATTTGAACGAGGTGATTGCCCGGATTAAGGGGCGGAATTACAAATTTATCATTTTTATGGATGATCTGAGTTTTGAGGATTTTGAGATTGAGTATAAGTATCTCAAGGCCGTCATTGAGGGCGGACTGGAGAAAAAGCCTCAGAACCTGCTGATTTATGCCACATCCAACCGTCGTCACCTCATCCGGGAGAACTATGGGGACAAGACGGAGGACGGACATTTTCCGGAGGTGCGTCAGGATATGCATACCAGCGATACCGTGCAGGAGAAGCTTTCCCTGGCATACCGTTTCGGGGTAACCATTTATTTCGGCACGCCTGACAGGAAGCAGTTCCAGACCATAGTGGAAACCCTGGCAGAGCGTTGGGGTGTGGAGATGTCCCGGGAGGAACTGCTTCTGGAAGCAGGCAGGTGGGAGATGGCCCACGGAGGACTTTCGGGCAGGACTGCGCAGCAGTTTATTGATTATCTGACAGGAAGCAGGGGAGGCATTCCGTCTGCAGACGGGGGACTTAAGACAGGAGGTTACCTTGGATGAGCGTGAGGACTTTTGCAGCCATAGATGTGGGAAGCTATGAGCTGACAATGAAAATATTTGAATTTTCCGGCAAGGATACCATGCGTGAGATCGACTGTATCAGCAAACGCCTGGATCTGGGGAGTGATACTTTTGCCAGGGGAAAGATCAGCAATGAAAAGATGGATGAGCTGTGCCGGACCCTGAAGGATTTTTCCGATATCATGAAGACCTATCGTGTGAGGGATTACAAGGCCTACGGAACCAGCGCCATCCGTGAGACGGAAAATACAACCATAGTCCAGGACCAGATTGCCCAACGTACCGGTATCTGGGTGGAGGTTCTGGGCAATGCGGAACAAAGATTTCTTGACTACAAATCCGTAGCGTCAAAAGGGGAAAGTTTCCGGAAAATCATAGAGGGGAAGACAGCCATTCTGGATATCGGAGGAGGCAGCATCCAGCTTTCCCTGTTTGACAATGATACGCTGGTGTCCACACAGAATCTGCGTCTGGGGGTTCTGCGTCTTCAGGACTATCTGAATCGGTTTGAGGTGAAGGGTTCCCAGACGGAAGAGCTGATCAACGAGATGGCCATGGCCCGTCTGGACACTTATAAAAGGCTCTATCTCAAGGACAGGGAGATCCGGAACCTGATCGTGGTGGATGACTATATTTCGCCCTGGGCAGTGCGGAAGCGGGAGACGGGGGATAAGAAGGAATTTCTGGAGGTGGCGGATTTCGAAAGGCTCTTTGAGGTGCTTCATGAGAGAAATCCCGTACAGATAGCCCGGGCCATGGCAATTTCCGAGGAGCGTATTCCGCTGGTGTTTATCAGCGCGGTTCTGATCAAATATATCGCGGAACTTATGGGGATTCAGCGGATATGGGTGCCGGGGGTGACTCTTTGTGACGGTATAGCCTATGAATATGCAGAGAAGATTAAAATGTTCCGGGGCGAGCATGATTTCGAGGAGGATATCATTGCCTGCGCGGCCAATATCAGCAAGCGTTATATGGGGAGCCGGAAACGCTCCGATGTGTTGGAAAACTTTACAACCATCATTTTTGACAGCATGAGAAGGGTTCACGGTCTGGGGAAGAGGGAACGGCTTTACCTGCGTCTTGCCGTGATTCTTCATGAGTGCGGCAAGTACATCAGCCTGGTGGACATCGGGGAGACATCCTTTCAGATTGTGATGTCCACGGAGATTATCGGCATTTCCCGTCAGGAAAGGGAGATCGTGGCCAATGTGGTCCGTTTCAACCACAGCAGGTTTGTCTATGACGGGCAGCAGGCGGGTATGGGGAATCTGAACAGGGAGTCTTTTCTGGTGGTGGCAAAGCTGACGGCCATTTTACGGCTGGCCAACAGCCTTGACAGAAGCCATAAGCAGAAGTTCAGGGGACTGAAGGCCGCGCTGAAGGACAACCAGTTGGTGCTGACAGTGGATACCCAGGAAGATATCACCCTGGAAAGAGGGTTTTTTGAGGCAAACAGTGACTTTTTCAAAGAAGTATTCAGCGTGGAGCCTGTGCTGAAGCAGAGAAAAATTTTTTAAGGTGAGGTGGGAAGGACATGGACGGAATTGATTTTTATAATCCCAAATACTATACGAACAGGGAACTCAGTTGGATCCTGTTTGACCGCAGGGTGCTGAACGAAGCCAGGGATAAGAGCATTCCCCTGTTTGAACGGCTGAAATTCCTGAGCATCACCGCATCCAATCTGGACGAGTTTTTCATGATCCGCATAGCGTCCCTCAAGGACATGGTAAATGCAAAGTACCAGAAGCCGGACATTGCCGGAATGACGCCGAAGGAACAGCTGGAGAAGCTGGATGTGGCCATACATGAACTGGTGGAACTGCAGTATTCCACCTATAACCGTGCGCTTGTGCCGAAACTAAAGCAGAACGGTCTGCAGATTATCGGGCGGTATGAAGACCTGTCAAAAAAGGAAGCCGCCTTTGTGGATAAATATTTCGAGGAGAATGTGTATCCGGTACTGACCCCCATGGCTCTGGATTCCTCCAGACCTTTTCCGTTGGTCCGGAACAAGACACTGAATATCGCCGCCCTGGTGCGGAAGAAGGAGAGCGGCGGGGAACTGGAATTTGCCACTGTGCAGGTGCCTGGAGTGCTGAGCCGCATTGTGGAGCTGCCGGGGGGAGAGGCTGTCCGGAAGGTGATCTTTCTGGAGGAAATCATTGAGAGAAACATGAACAGACTGTTTCTCAATTATGACATTGTGTGCGCCTATCCCTTCCGTATCATGAGAAATGCAGACCTGACAATCGAGGAGGATGAAGCTGCAGACCTTTTGAAGGAGATCGAGAAGCAGTTGAAAAAGCGTCAGTGGGGTGAGGCCATCCGCCTGGAGGTTGCCTCCCACTGTGACAAGAGGCTCCTGAAGATTTTGAAGGAGGAACTGGGCATAGAGCTGCAGAACATCTATTCCATAGAGGGCCCTCTGGACCTGACTGTGCTGATGAAACTGTACGGTCTGGAAGGATTTGACCATCTGAAGTCACCGAAGCATACGCCGCAGCAGATTCCGCAGCTGCCTCCGGGATGCTGTATCTTTGATGAGGTTCGCAGGGGGGATATTCTGCTCCATCATCCGTACCAGACCTTCCAGCCGGTGGTGGACTTTATCCGTCAGGCTGCCAGGGATCCGGAGGTACTGGCCATCAAACAGACCCTGTACCGCGTCAGCGGCAATTCTCCCATTATAGCCGCTTTGGCGCTGGCTGCTGAGAACGGAAAGCAGGTGACCGTGCTTGTGGAGCTGAAGGCCCGTTTTGATGAGGAGAACAACATTGTATGGGCAAAAATGCTGGAGAAAGCAGGCTGCCATGTCATCTACGGTCTGTTGGGATTGAAAACCCACAGCAAAATCACTCTGGTAGTGCGCAGGGAAGATGATGGGATACGGCGTTACGTACATTTGGGAACGGGAAATTACAATGACGCCACGGCAAAGCTTTATACGGACATAGGACTGATGACCTGTTCCGAGGCCATAGGAGAGGATGCCACGGCTGTGTTTAACATGCTGTCCGGCTATTCGGAGCCGAGAATGTGGAATAAACTGACCCTGGCGCCCCTGTGGCTGAAGGACCGTTTCCGGTATCTGATAGGAAGGGAGAAAAAGTTCGCACAGGAGGGCAGACCTGCCCGGATCATTGCAAAGATGAATTCTCTCTGTGACCAGGATATCATTGCTGCCCTGTATGAGGCATCTGCGGCAGGGGTAAAGATTGACCTGATCGTGCGGGGCATCTGCTGCCTGAAAACCGGGATCCGGGGGATCAGTGAGAACATTACCGTGCGTTCCATAGTGGGGGATTTCCTGGAGCACAGCAGGATATTTTATTTCGAGAATGACGAGCATTATGAGATTTACTGCGGCAGCGCGGACTGGATGCCCAGGAATCTGGAGCGGCGGGTGGAGATTCTGTTTCCTGTGGACAGACCGGAACTGAAGGAGAAACTGCTGCATATTCTGCATAGCCAGCTTGGCGACAACCGGAAAGCTTCCGTGCTTCAGGGAGACGGAACCTATGAGAAAGTCAGCAGGAGGGGAAGACTGCCCTATGGTTCCCAGGAGGCATTTTATCAGGAAGCCGTAAGCGAGGCCAGGGATTTCTTTGAGGGTGGAGGCGCAGTGACCAGAACCTTTGTGCCGGAAATGCACCATGATTCGGAGATGTGAAGGCAGTCTGCAGGAGAAAGGAAAGAAGGATTTATGAAAATCATACTGGCATCGGCATCTCCCCGCAGAAGGGAGCTGCTCGAACAGATTGGACTTGCATTTGAGGTCAGGGTCAGCAATGTAGAGGAAAAAGTAACTGCCAGGGAGCCGGGACAGGTGGTGGAGGAATTGTCCGGGCAGAAGGCGGAAGCAGTTTTTGGCACACTGGAGGCCATGGATGAAGATGTACTTGTCATCGGAGCTGATACGGTGGTGGCAATGGAGGGAAAGATACTGGGGAAACCCGCCGGTCCGGAGCAGGCGGTAAAAATGTTGGAATGGATGGAAGGGAAGTCCCATGAGGTATATACAGGTGTTGCTCTGTTGTACAGGGGGAAGGAAGGCGCGGTCTGCCGAAAAGTTTTTCACGAAAGGACAAAGGTGCATTTCTATTCCATGACGGAAAAGGAGATCCGTGATTACGTGTCTCTGGGCGGCTGTGCGGACAAGGCAGGGGCATATGGGATACAGGGTATTTTTGCCAGATATGTCAGAGGGATAGAAGGAGATTACAATAATGTGGTAGGGCTTCCCGCGGGCAGGCTTTATCAGGAGGCAAAGGAGTGGCTGGAAAGTTGAGGAAAGCGGTAATTTTTGATTTGGACGGAACGCTCTCGGATTCCATTCAGAGTATAAAGTACAGCGGAGATAAAACCATGGAAGCATTTGGATACGGTCCTTTTTCCGTGGAGCAGTATAAATATTTTGTGGGGGACGGCGCTGCCAATCTGGTCAGGCGGGCCCTTGCGGCAGGAGGAGACAGTGGGCTTGTGCATTTTGAGGAGGCATATGCCTTGTACAGGGAGATCTTTAAGGAAAACTGCATGTTCCGGGTGAGGCCCTATGAGGGAATTCCGGAGCTGCTGGCAACCCTGAAGGCTCAGGAGGTAAAGATTGCAGTGCTGTCCAATAAGCCCCATGCGGAGACCGTGAACGTGATAGAGACATTGTTTGGCAGCAGCTGTTTTGACAGGATACAGGGGCAGAAGGAAAATGTGGCCATCAAACCCAGCCCGGAAGGCGTTTTTCAGATCCTGGAGCAGTTTGGGGTGGAGGCTTCGGATGTGGTTTACCTGGGGGATACGGCCACGGACATGAAAACCGGCAGGAATGCGGGAATCTTTACAGTAGGCGCATTGTGGGGATTCCGGGAAAGGCAGGAACTGGAGGAGGGAGGGGCGGATGCCATTATTGAGCATCCCCTGGAGCTGCTGCGGTATACCTGAGAAGTTAAGATTCACAGAAAATAAAGCAGAACTTCGTATATATTTTATATTGACATAGACGCCTAATCGTATTATTATGTGGGCATAAGAAATACTGAAAGAGGAAAGGAGGGTGGAAGGATGCATCAGTTTGATGACGATGTCCTTGAGTGCTTTCTGGAAAATCAGCTTCAGCTCTTTCCGGCGAAAGTAGCTGAGACACTTGAGGAGGCGGAGGACTTCCTTGAGGAGAGTATGGCAGTGGTGGTCGATTCCGTGGAAGAAGTTATCGAATATTTTGAAGAGGAAGGTATCGATACGGAAGGAGCCATGGATGATGAAATTCTGGATGCTGATGAAGTATTTGACATCGGCGATGGCAGATACCTGATCGTGGGGGGCTGAAGCGCTGTCAGCCCGGAACTGCAGAGAAGGAAATACGTATTTTGAAAGGGACACCGGAGATTTATCGGTGTCCCTTTTTCTGACTTATTCCTGCATTAGGGAGGAGCGGCAGGCGGCCTTTTTGATATCGTCCAGAAGGGAACAGGGAACAAAGAGCTTTCCATAGCCGGTTCCCAGTTCCAGGCCCGGCTTGGTGGCTCCGTGAAAATCGCTGCCCCCGCTGACAAGAAGATCATATTTGGCAGCCAGCCGGCGCATATCCCGTTCTTCCGCGGGGGTGTAGGTGCTGTATATGGCTTCCAGCCCTGCAAGACCGGCCTCCTTCAGCTCCCTTGCCAGGGTATCCAGGCGCAGGGCGCTCATATGGTAGAGGATGGGGTGGGCCAGTATGGGGACACCGCCTGCGCTCAGTATCAGTTCCACTGCCTGCACGGGGGTAACCTTTTCCCTTGGAATAAAGCAGGGGCAGTGGTCACCGATGTAGCGATCAAAGGCTTCCGGCATACTTTTGATGTACCCCCGGTTCAGCAGGTACTTTGCGTAATGGGCCCTGGTGAGAACTGAGTCCGGAAATTCGGCCTGCAGGTCCTCATAGGTTACCGGAATGCCTGCCTTCTGCAGGAGCAGGCACATTTTCCGGTTCCGGGTGATTCTGGAATCCACAAATTCCCGGAGCTGCCTGCAGAATGCCTGGTCTTTGTAGTCAATATAGAGTCCAAGAATATGAACATCCTGCTTTTGGTACTCAGTGGAAAACTCAATGCCGGGAATAACTTCCGGAATAATCTGATCTTCATAAGGCTGTGCAGGTTTTCCTGCTGCACCTTTTAAGGCTTCCGCATGGGAGATGGCCTCATCCAGTCCATCTATTGTGTCGTGGTCCGTGAGGGCAAAGGCTTTCAGCCCCTTCTCCCTGGCATAATCCACAAGCTGCGCGGGAGATAGCGTGCCGTCCGAACGGTTGGAATGCACATGCAAATCAATGGCCTGCATATCTGACCTCCTTTGTCTGGAATATAATCAGGGTCCTCAGAATTCCTCTTCTTCCTTCTGGGCGGTAAATACGGTGCGCTTTCTCGCCATCTCGTCGTTTGCCAGGTATTCGTCGTAGGTAGTGATCTTGTCTATGATTTTTCCGTCTGGCAGAATCTCGATGATGCGGTTGGCTGTGGTCTGGACAAACTGGTGGTCATGGCAGGAGAACAGGGCCACGCCGGGGAATTTGATCAGTCCGTTGTTCAGGGAGGTGATGGATTCCATGTCCAGGTGGTTGGTGGGCTCGTCGAACACAAGGCAGTTTGCGCCGCTGATCATCATCTTGGACAGCAGGCAGCGGACCTTCTCCCCTCCTGAGAGCACCTTCACCTTCTTCACGCCGTCTTCTCCGGCAAAGAGCATACGTCCCAGGAAGCCGCGCACATAGGTGATGTCCTTTACGGGAGAGTAGCCGGTGAGCCATTCCGCTATCGTCAGGTCATTGTCGAATTCCGCGGTGTTGTCCTTGGGGAAATAGGCCTGGGAGGTGGTGACACCCCATTTGTAGCTTCCCTCGTCTGGCTCCAGTTCTCCCGTCAGGATCTGGAACAGGGTGGTTTTGGCCAGTTCCTGTCCGCCCACAAAGGCGATCTTGTCGTCATGACCCATGACAAAGGAAACGTCGTCCAGTACCTTTTCACCGTTCACGGTTTTGGACAGATGCTCTACAGTCAGCACTTCGTTGCCGATTTCACGGTCAGGACGGAAATCAATGTAAGGGTATTTGCGGCTGGAGGGCTTCATGGTATCCAGTTCGATCTTCTCCAGGGCGCGCTTTCTGGAAGTGGCCTGTTTGGATTTGGAGGCGTTGGCGGAGAAACGGGAGATAAATTCCTGCAGTTCCTTGATTTTCTCCTCCTTCTTCTTGTTGGCTTCCTTCATCTGGCGGATGAGTAGCTGGCTGGACTCGTACCAGAAGTCGTAGTTGCCGGCGTAGAGCTGAATCTTGCCGTAATCGATGTCCGCGGTATGGGTGCAGACCTTGTTCAGGAAGTAACGGTCATGGGAAACCACGATCACCGTATTTTCAAAATCAATCAGGAAGTTCTCCAGCCAGGAGATGGCGTCCAGATCCAGGTGGTTGGTGGGCTCGTCCAGGAGAAGGATGTCCGGATTGCCGAACAGGGCCTTGGCCAGGAGCACCTTTACCTTGATGTTGCCGTCCAGTTCCTTCATGGCGGAATAGTGCAGTTCGGTGCCTATGCCCAGGCCGTTTAACAGCATGGCAGCATTGGACTCTGCCTCCCAGCCGTCCATCTCCGCGAATTCTCCTTCCAGTTCACTGGCCCGTATGCCGTCTTCGTCGGAGAAATCTTCCTTGGCATAGATGGCGTCCTTTTCCTTCATGATCTCATACAGGCGGGCATTTCCCATGATGACGGTATCCATAACAGGATATTCGTCATATTTGAAATGATCCTGTTCCAGGACGGAGAGGCGCTGCCCGGGTGTGATGACGATGTCGCCCCGGGTGGTTTCCAGATCGCCCGATAAAATCCGCAGAAAGGTGGATTTGCCAGCGCCGTTGGCGCCGATGACACCGTAGCAGTTGCCTTCGGTAAATTTGATATTTACGTCTTCGAATAATGCTTTTTTGCCGATTCGTAAGGTTACATTGTTTACACTGATCATTCTAAAACCTCATTTCCAGTGCCTCTGCCAGGGAGTGTGACCCATCCGGCACTTTATTCTTATATCATTATACACAAAATGCCTGAATTGGCAAGGAAAATCGACTTTTGAAGCGGGGAAAACCGCAACATGGGGGGTAAAATAGAGAGAAGTGGAAGATAGAACCACAATTAATATTTTTAATTCAGGAGAAAGAGGAAATGAAAAAACGTGGAGTATTGGCATTGGTTTTAGCGGCTGCATTATTTGTAGCACCGCCGTTATTGGAGGCGGTAGGGGTGGAATTACCGGCCATGATGGTAAGCGCATCCGGGAATAACACAGGCGGAAATACCAATCCGGGAACGGGAGGCGGCACAGGTACAACCGGCAGACCCAGTGCATCCGGCAACAACAGTTACAATCCGGGAAATACGGAAAGCAGTATACCAGAAGGATCTACCATTGCTGTTACCAATCCCACAGGTTATTCGGTGCTCGTTACCACGCCGGTACAGGATATTGCAAGGGCGGCGGGATTAAAGAGTGGGGAAGAACTCGTGGCAGTTGTAGAGGGGGCTTACGGTCCGCTGGCAGAACAGCTGATTAACAGTACTGCGGCAAGTGCAAATGCAAAAGTGGCATACATATGTGATATCACGCTGCACGTTTACGGAAGAGACGGTTTTCCGGCGGTGACGGAGCTGGGTGCACCCATTCATCTGCAGATGGGCGTACCGGAAAGCATTGACGGTAATAAATACGATTTTGCGGTAGTACGCTTACATAACGGTGGAGCAGCCATTCTGCCGGATTTGGACGGCAATCCTGAAACAGTTACCATCGCATCTGACCGTTTCAGTGCATATGCTGTGATTTATGCACCGAAGGGTCAGCTGAAGGGTGTAAAGGACAGCGTTCCCAAAACAGGTGACACGATTCCGGCAGCGATTCCGGCAGCAGCAGCGGTATGTTTTATCTCTGTGGCAGGCGCTGCGGCGGCTCTGAACAAAAAGAAGAGGGTTTAATGCTGTCAGACAGAAAGGGAACGGCATAAAATGTGAATGGGGTTGTCGCTGGATTTTAAATCTTTGATGCGGCAGCCCTATTTTCTGCGGTGCGGATACTGTGACATTTTTGTGTCGGCAATAGCCGGGGTGTATTCTGTATGGAGATGATAGGATGAACGGAAAGTACGGGGAGTGGCAAAAGACAATTGCGTTCTTATATCTTTTGGTGATTTTGACCTTTCTGCCGATTTATATGAAGGATGGACTGGCAATGCTAGGCGATGCGAAATATGTGTTATATCGGAATGCATCCATGATCCTGCTGCCGCTGTGGCTGATTGGAGAATTGGCTGCATTGCTGTTGCGGCGGGGAAGACAGAGAGAATTGCTTTGCGGCGGGTTCAGTGCTACAGATTTCTTTGCGGTGTGTTTTGCAGCAGTATCCTGTCTGTCTTATCTGTTCAGCGCATATAAAGAGACGGCATTTTGGGGATATTCGGGATGGTATATGGGGTTATTTACCCAACTGTCTCTGACAGCCGGATATTTTCTGGTGAGCAGATGGTACGAGGAAGAGCGTTTTCTGTCAGCATGTGTGTGGATTTCCGCTTTTGCAGTGTGTCTGATCGGGGTGTTGAACCGGACAGGGGGTGATCCGCTTCATGTTTACACAGATATGGCATGGTGGGAGTGGAACCGGAGAAATCTTCTTTCCACCATTGGGAATATCAACTGGTTTTGCAGTTATTTGTCCGTGACGGTTCCGTTTCTGTTGTATTGCTTTTGGGCTGGAAAGGGGTGGAGACGGGCGGTTTGGGGGATCGGCGCATTTGTGGGGGGTGCCGCTCTTATTTTGCAGGGCAGTTCCAGCGGATATGCCGCGCTGGCGGTGATGCTGGCAATGCTTTTTTTCAGTTCCCTGGATCATCCGGCAGTTTTTCTGCGTTTTCTGGAGACGGTCATGCTGCTTTCGTTGTTTGGCTTTTTGATGTGGTTGTTCCGAATAGGTCTGATTTTGCCTCATGATGTTGAATATCGGTATACACCGGCCTGGGGGGCGGTGTTGTTGGTATGCGGCGGTATATGGGGATTGCTGCGGATGATGTGCATACGAAAGAAAACAGATTTTTGGGAAGGCGGCAGGATACGAAAAGTGGCCATGTGGGCAGCCGGTATCCTTTTGATAACCGGGGCGGTCGTGTTTGCGGGATGCCAAGTGTCGGATGCCTTGTGGAATGTTTTCGGAAAACATCGGGTTCTTCGTTTTGACAGTGAGTGGGGGAGCATGCGGGGGCAGCTCTGGGCTGTGGCATGGCGTGGCTTTTGGGAGGGCGGATTGGGGCGGTGGTTGTACGGCGTAGGGCCGGATTGCTTTGCCTGTTATTTTTACGGGAACTATCCGATGGACATTATGGTAAGCGGGCAGTGGCAGGATGCAGTCTATGCAAACGCGCATAATGAGTGGCTGAATATGCTGATCAATGAAGGGATTATGGGGTTGACGGCTTATCTGGGCTTCTTTCTTTCGGCGCTTGGGCGCTTTTGGGCATGGCGGAGAAAGAATCGGATACTGACGGTAGGAGTGATGGCGGTAGCTGCATATGGGGTGAACCAGTTTTTCAGTTTTGGGCAGGTGGTGTCTACGCCACTGATTTTTCTTGTGATTGCGGTATGTGAGAGTATGTGTCGTAAAATGGATAGGGATGGGAAATAAATTGGGTGAAAATGAAATAAAGATGAAAAATACACAGAAAAAACGGCAGAGATGGCAGTTGGTTGCTATAGGCTGCGGTGTTTTGGCGTTAGCTGCGGGAATTACAACGGTGGTTTTAACGGCAAACTTTTTAGGGAAGGAGGGTGAGTCAGAAGTAAAAATGGAAAAACTGCGTGTGGAAGTGAAAGCTACGGAGAAACCGCTGGAATCAGAGAGTGACGTTTCTGAAATGCAGACACCGTTTCCTCTTCCGGAGAATCCTTATGCCCGGCTTTTTGCGGAGAATGCGGATATGGCGGCTTGGCTGGTGGTGGACAACACGGTGATTGACTATCCGGTCATGCAGACCATGGAGGATGAAAATTACTATCTGTACCGGGATTTTTACGGAAATGAAGACAAAGCGGGATGTTTGATTCTGGATACGGACAGCAAAATCTATGACACGGAAGGAACAGGAAATCTGATTATTCATGGACATAATATGAAAGCGGGTACCATGTTCGGGGAATTGGATGCTTATAAGGAGGAAGCCTATTATCAGGAACACAAGTACATGGAGCTTTACACAAAAGCAGAAAAAAGGGAATATGAAGTGATAGCCGTATTTTACAGCCAGGTGTATTATTCTACGGATAATGTGTTCAAATACTACCAATTTTTCAAAGCCGAAAACGAGACGGAATTCCGTGATTTTTATGATAATATTAAAAAAATGTCTCTGTATGATACCGGCGTGGCGGCACAGTTCGGAGATCAGTTTCTAACCCTTTCCACCTGTACTTATCATGTGGAAGACGGCAGGTTTGTGGTGGTAGCGAAGGAGACAGGGCGTGAGGAACAATATGCGGTGCCGTGAGTACGGAACTGCTGCAAATTCTTAATTTTCTTTCGGAGATCTTGCAATCAGGTTTTAAAAGGTTTAAAGTAGAGGAGTAATCAGGGACAGGTTCCGGGGAGCGTGGGAAAAATTCAGCGGAAAGGATTCAGCGGAAAACATACGGAACAGAGGGCTTCTGTGGGGACCGGGAAAGGGATATGACCCGGGCCGGGGGGCCTTGAAGACAGTCCCGGGACTTTCGGAAAGGATAGGAAAAAGATGAAACTGTTGTTGCTCCTGTTGATACTGATATTGGCTGTGCCTGTGCTTTACTTTCTGATGATTATGCCGAGGATTGCGTATAAACCGGACACATCCCCGTTCCTGGGTTGGCTGTATGCCCACAGGGGGCTGCATGACAACAAGGCCCGGATACCGGAGAATTCCCTGGCGGCATTCCGCAGGGCGGTGGAAGCAGGATTTGGCATTGAACTGGATGTGCAGATGTCAAAGGACGGGATTCCGGTGGTATTTCATGATTTTACCCTGAAGAGAATCTGCGGGGCGGAGGGGAAGGTAAGCGATTACACTTTTCAGGAACTGCAGCAGTTTGCGCTGTGCGGTTCAGAGGAAAGGATTCCCGGATTCGCGGATGTATTGAAACTGGTGGACGGAAAAGTGCCCCTGATCATAGAGTTGAAGGTGGAGAGAATGGATATCTCGGTATGCAGAGCGGTGGACGGGCTGTGCGCCTCTTACAAAGGACTGTACTGCGTGGAATCCTTTCATCCCCTGGCGGTGTTCTGGTACCGTAGGCACAGAAAGCATATCGTGAGGGGACAGCTGGCAGACGCCTTTCTGAAAGAGGGAGAGTTTGCAGGGACCCTGTTTTTCCTGCTTCAGAATCTGATGTTCAACTGGCTTGGAAGCCCTGATTTTGTCGCGTATAACTGTAAATATCCCCGGATGCTCTCCCGGGTACTCTGCCGCAGGCTTTACCGCAGCAAGGCGGCGGCGTGGACCATCCGCAGCAGGGAGCAGTTGGCGGAGGCAAGGAAGCATTTTGACATCTTCATTTTTGACGGTTTTGTGCCAAAGGAGAAGGCCTGTTAGAGAAGAGTGACGAAGAGAATTGGAAGGAATGATTTGGGGGATGTGCATGTAAGTGCTTACACCCCCTTTTTTGACCGTTTATTTTGCCTTTTTGAGAGAAAAAAGGTGGACAGATTGCACGAAAATAACAGTTATGACAAAATTTACTTCTTTTTCCCTTGATATTCTTTTGGCAAATTGTTACAATAATAAAATAATAATAAAGTGTTCGGCCGTTTTTCGCTGCAGCAGGAGCAGGGAATCAGAAGCGGTTATTCTGCGATACTCCTGCAATCGGAAACAACCGGATGGTCTTTGGTTATTTAAATCATATTGAAAGGAAGAAAAAAACATGAGAAAATGGGTGTACTTGTTTACAGAGGGCAACGCGGACATGCGTGAGCTTCTGGGCGGCAAGGGTGCGAATCTGGCAGAGATGACAGGTCTGGGACTCCCTGTGCCGCAGGGCTTTACGATTACGACGGAGGCCTGTACGCAGTATTACGAGGACGGAAGAGAGATCAATGATGAAATACAGGCGCAGATTAATGAGTACATCGTTAAGATGGAAGAGATCACCGGCAAGAAATTCGGTGACCATGAGAATCCCCTGCTTGTATCCGTTCGCTCCGGCGCAAGAGCTTCCATGCCCGGCATGATGGACACCATCCTGAACCTGGGTCTGAACGAGGACGTGGTAAACGTTATCGCCGAGAAGTCCAATAATCCCCGCTGGGCATGGGACTGCTACAGAAGATTTATCCAGATGTACTCCGACGTTGTTATGGAAGTGGGCAAGAAGTATTTCGAGCAGCTTATCGACGCCATGAAGGAGAAGAAGGGCGTAACACAGGACGTAGAGCTTACCGCAGAGGATCTGAAGGAACTGGCAGGACAGTTCAAGGCCGAGTATAAGGCAAAGATCGGCAGCGACTTCCCCAATGATCCCAAGGAGCAGCTGATGGGTGCAATCAAGGCTGTGTTCCGTTCCTGGGACAACCCCCGTGCAAACGTATACCGCAGGGACAATGACATTCCTTATTCCTGGGGTACGGCCGTAAACGTACAGTCCATGGCATTCGGCAACATGGGCGATGACTGCGGTACAGGCGTTGCCTTTACCCGTGACCCTGCCACAGGCGCAAAGGGTCTCTTCGGAGAGTTCCTGACCAATGCACAGGGCGAGGACGTGGTTGCAGGCGTACGTACGCCGATGAAGATTTCCGAGATGGCCAACAAGTTCCCCGAGGCTTTCGAGCAGTTTAAGGGCGTGTGCGACAAACTGGAGTCTCATTACAGAGACATGCAGGACATGGAGTTTACCGTGGAGCATGGCAAGCTGTATATGCTTCAGACCAGAAACGGCAAGAGAACTGCCCAGGCTGCCCTGAAGATTGCCTGTGACCTGGTGGACGAGGGCATGCGCACAGAGCAGGAAGCCGTGGCCATGATCGATCCCCGGAACCTGGATACTTTGCTGCATCCTCAGTTTGACGCCGCTGCCCTGAAGGCTGCCACACCGGCAGGAAAGGGTTTGGGCGCTTCTCCCGGAGCTGCCTGCGGCAAGATCGTGTTCAGCGCGGAAGATGCCGAAAGCTGGGCTGCAAGAGGCGAGAAGGTGGTTCTGGTTCGTCTGGAGACCTCTCCGGAAGACATCACCGGCATGAAGGCTGCACAGGGCATCCTGACCGTACGCGGCGGCATGACCTCTCATGCGGCAGTGGTTGCCCGCGGCATGGGAACCTGCTGCGTATCCGGCTGCGGCGACATTGCCATGGACGAGGAGAACAAGAAATTCACACTGGCAGGCAAGGAGTACCACGAGGGAGATTATATTTCCATCGACGGTACCACCGGCAATATCTACGACGGCAGAATTCCTACCGTTGACGCTACCATCGCAGGGGAGTTCGGCAGAGTTATGGCCTGGGCCGACAAGTACAGAACCCTGAAGGTAAGAACCAATGCGGATACGCCCGCTGACGCAAGAAAGGCAAGAGAACTGGGCGCAGAAGGCATCGGCCTGTGCCGTACAGAGCATATGTTCTTTGAGGAGAGCAGGATCGCTGCTTTCCGCGAGATGATCTGCGCGGACACCGTGGAAGAGAGAGAAGCTGCCCTGGAGAAGATTCTGCCTTATCAGCAGAGCGACTTCGAGAAGATTTACGAGGCTCTGGAGGGATTCCCGGTTACCA
Source organism: uncultured Lachnospiraceae bacterium (assembly GCA_947367855.1). Lineage (GTDB taxonomy): Bacteria > Bacillota > Clostridia > Lachnospirales > Lachnospiraceae > Acetatifactor. The sequence goes on from CANBFE010000033.1 coordinate 35,613, forward strand.
TCCGTTTCCTGGATCCGCCTCTTCACGAGTTCGTTCCCACAGAGGAAGCGGACATCGAGAAACTGGCAAATGCCCAGGGCAAGACCGTGGAGGAGATCAAGACCTTCATCGCAGGCCTGCATGAGTTCAACCCCATGATGGGACACAGAGGATGCCGTCTGGCAGTGACCTATCCCGAGATCGCCAGAATGCAGACAAGGGCTGTCATCCGCGCCGCCATCAACGTACAGAAGGCTCATTCCGAGTGGAAGATGCGTCCTGAAATCATGATCCCTCTGATCTGTGATATCAAGGAACTGAAGTATGTAAAGAAGATCGTTGTGGAGACCGCTGACGCTGAAATTGCAGCATCCGGAATTGCACTGGAGTACGAAGTGGGTACCATGATCGAGATCCCCAGGGCTGCACTGACTGCTGACGAGATTGCAAAGGAAGCTGACTTCTTCTGCTTCGGTACCAATGACCTGACTCAGATGACCTTTGGCTTCTCCCGTGACGACTCAGGCAAGTTCCTGAACGCTTACTATGATACCAAGATTCTGGAGAACGATCCCTTTGCGAAGCTAGATCAGAACGGCGTAGGCAAGCTGATGGAAATGTCCATTAAGTTGGGCAAGCCCGCAAACCCGAGCATGCATGTGGGTATCTGCGGCGAGCATGGCGGCGATCCTTCTTCTGTGGAATTCTGCCATAAGATTGGTTTGGACTATGTTTCCTGCTCACCGTTCAGGGTTCCGATTGCGAGACTGGCGGCGGCTCAGGCGGCTATTAACAGCAAGTAATACACTGAAAGCTGAGTAAATAGTAGTTTGATTATTTATACTTATTGGACTACTAATGTCCAATAAGGTACAGGTATGAATAAAGAAAAGTCCTCTGTTACTTTATAGAAAAAGTAGCAGGGGACTTTTTTGTGTGCAATGAAATAGCCGAGTTCTGAGTGTCAGTGATATGTGTTGAAATAAAAATTCCATACATAGTATTTGTGATAAATATGGGGAGCAAAGCCAGTCAGTAGATGTTTTTGCTCCTGTTTTTTTACGATTCGGAAAGGAGCGCATATGTATTCAGACAGACAAACAGAGTTAAGCATATTTTTAGAACAACTGCGACAATCAGCAGAGGAAAAGACAGAAGAAAGGGTTATCATTCATGCAGTGACAAAGGCGGACGGAGAGAAGATTTTTGAGATCATCATAGGAGAGAATCCACTGTTTGCCCCAGTGGTATGTGTGGAAGCGTCCGGCACAGGCTATGGAAAAAGCGGTTTAGATGATATTTTACAGGGACTTTGGACTGTGTATGACAGATATAAAAAACTGGATAGAAAAGGTTTTCCTTTTGACAAAATGAAAGCAAACGTGTATCTTCGGCTTGTTCCGTATGAGAGATATAATGGATTTTTAGATAATCTGGTTTATTACCCATTTCTTGACATGGCTGTAGTGCCTGTACTTGTTCTGGAGGTGAGTACTGAAGACAGGTGTTTTTCTCTTGCAGTAAATATTCAAAAGGGAATGTGTGATGCCAGTGAGGAGGAATTGCTTCAGACTGCCAGTGAGAATACAAAGAAAGATTGTATGGTAAAAGGAGTGGAGTTCTCGGCGGAGGAATCAGGCTAT
>CANBFE010000034.1 GCA_947367855.1 uncultured Lachnospiraceae bacterium
AGCACCACATAGGCCGCACGGCTGAGTATCCGCCCGTCTTCCCTGACCCTGTAGTGGATGCAGTCCATGAACACGAATGGATAGACCGGGTTCAGGGGCCTGGACTGCCATTCCCTGATCTCCGGAAGAATCTTGTCCGTGATTTTGCCCACCATCTCGGCAGACATCTCTATCCCATAGAGATCCTGAAGCTGGTCATGGATGTCCCTGGTGCTCATCCCCCTGCCGTAGAGCGAGATGACCTTTTCCTCAATCCCGGAGACGTCCCGTTGGTACCTGGGGATAATCTTTGGCTCGAACTCGCCGTTCTGGTTCTTTTCGTAACCCAACGTTGCGTCCAGCTCTGCCTCCATGAGCTCCTGTAGGATGTCCTTGAAGCCATCCCTGAGGAGGGTGTAGACATCTGCCACACTACTGATGTTGTTGTCTGCAATAATCTGTCGAATCTGTTCCTTTGCTACCGGCATATAGATACTCCTTTTCGATAAGAATTTCCATATCTAGATTCTTACCAAAAAGGAGCTATTTTTTACCAAAGACACAAACTTTTTTACACTACCGTTTTGAGCCATTCCGATCCCCAGTCCCGGGACCTTGCCGTCACAAAAATAAAGGAAGCACAAGAGGCGTATTCTCTTAAAAGCCGCTGCTTCCTTGAGTCCACGGGATCTACCATATCCCGCTCCTGTGCTTCCTTCGCGAATCCTGCTGTAAAGCAGTCCGGAAAGTTCAACGGGGACAAGGTACATATGTCAAAAAGGGGTTTCAGCCTCGCCAGACGCATCCTGCATATGGCGGCACTCAATAATCTTAAGGTAGACAAGGGCAGCGGGATGCCTGTAAATCCGGTCATCCACAGCTATTACGCCGGCAAATGCAGGGCAAAGAAGAAAAACGTGGCTGTCGGGGCTGTGATGCACAAGATCTGCAACATTATCTTTGCGATGCTCCGGGACAATAAGCCGTTTGAGATCATCACTCCTCAGGAACACTGCGAACGGTATCTGGCAGCGCATTCTGCCTATTGACATTTCTTAGCTGGACTTCGTGTGGGATGTCAAGATGGGCGACCTTCAAAAGGACCCACTGCCCTGGGAGGCGGACGGATAAAAAATCAAATATGGAGTTGCTGGGTTTGGAAAACCATGTTAAACTAATCATAGCAATTTTGGTTGTTATGTGGTTTATTATATCCTCCGCTACTCATGCAGTCCATATTTTAACCTGACCGAAAATATGGATAATATGGTTATATTATTTTATATGTCACGCTGAAGAAGTATAGGAGAACATGGGTGAGCCAGACAGGGATATCCAACAATACGAATGAAAAAAAGGATGTAGTATGCATAGAAAAATATGGTTTTCGTTTTCTTTGGGATTCATAATCGCTTTCTTTTATACGGCAGGAAAGTCATTGGATAACTATGATTCCGTAAACTTGACGGAAGGACTATTTTATGTAAAATGGCTGGCGGCCTCTGTATTTACAACTGCGGTTCTATTTCTTGTATGGGAAATTATGGACCGGATTCACAGGAGTTCAGATCAAGGCGGAAAGATTTATAATATAATCCAAAAGAAGATTCCGTTTTCTCTGCCAGGATGGGCATGTGTATTGATCCTGCTGGGGTGCTGGCTTCCCGTATGGCTGTCATTATTTCCAGGTGCATTTTCCTATGATGCCCTGGCTGAATGGGAGCAGGTACGGGATGGCGTGATCACTGCACACCACCCTGTGATTCATGTGCTCTGGTTGGGAGGACTGGTGGAAGGAATTCATGCCCTTACAGGAAGTTACAATGCCGGGATAGCTGTTTACACTTTCTCACAGATGCTTATCCTGGCAGTTATATTTTCTTATACCCTGCGCTTTTTGGGCGATTTTCAAGTGCCCGGAATTTTGCAATGGTTTGCTCTTTTATTTTATGGGCTTTCTCCTGTAATGCAGCTCTTTTCTATCAGCGCTACAAAGGATGTCCTTTTTTCCGGTGTGCTTCTTGTGTTTTTACTGCAATTGATTCGACTATGCAGCAAAGGAGATGTATATTATCAAAACGCAAAAAGCTGGATAGCATTTGGGGCAATTGCATTCTTGTCTATGATACTACGGAATAACGGATTCTACATTACGTTAGGAACATTGCTGATCCTGCTTTTTAAGATAAAAAAATACCGGAAGAAAACAGGGCTGGTACTGCTGGGGGTATGCGCTGCATACGGGGTGTATGTGGGTCCTTTTTATGGAATACTGGATGTGGCCAGAGGAGGGATAGAAGAGATGTTCTCCGTCCCGATCCAGCAGATAGCCCGGGTACACCGATATGACTTCGATTCTTTGGACGAGAAGGATCTGGATGTGGTATACCAAGTGATTCCAAAAGAATACCTGGAAGATTATAGGGCTACGGTATCCGATTTTGTCAAGAAAGGATTCCAGCAGGATGCATTTGAAACTTACAAAGAGGATATGATGCGGATATGGGTCAAATGGGGGCTTGCGCATCCTTTGACATATGTGAATTCCTTTTTGGTGAATACAGTTGATTTTTGGTATCCGCATGCGGTGATAGACGGTTACAGGGACGTGTATGGCAAAAGCAGCTATTTTGACTATAAAGTGGATAAGCCAGGAAGTGAAGTAGTATTTTTGCCGAATCTGCATCAATATTATGAAAAGATTTCTTTTGATAAGCATGCCCAGCTTGTCCCCTTTGCATTTCTGGCGTTGAGTCCAGGCTGGTATCTTGTGTTGACCATGATAATCCTGGGATATTTGTGGAGGAGCAGAAGATATGAATTTGTTGTGCCAGGGGCTTTGTTTGCTTTTTCTATTTTGACAGTACTCCTTGGGCCGATGGCTTTGGTGCGCTATGTGCTGATTTTTTATTATGCCTTCCCGGTGCTGCTTTCCGTTGGTTTGCAGCCAAGGTGTAAAGTCTTGATAATTCAATAGACTTTACACTGTAGGTTATAATATTTTATTATATAGCTGCTTATGCTATGTGTTCAATACGTTCTTTTATTCTGCGCAATTCATTTTCAAGTGTATTGACACGGATTAAAAGCATTTCTTTTTCATTGTCAACCTTTAAAGCGTCATCGAGTTTACGGCTTAAATTAAGGTGTCCTTCGGCAATAATCTTAATATTGCGGTTAGTCTCGTTTTCAAGCGTCAACTGTATACTTCTTATGTCACGCTTTATTGGTTCTAACATAGATTCAATCGCTTTAAGGTCTTCAGCAGATAATGCCATATGATCACCGTCCCTTTCGTTGTGATTGTTTGTGTTACTGGAGTTGCTATGTAGATAGTATATCACAACTTAGGTGCAAAGTCTATTCAATTATCAAGGTGCTTTGTGTTTAGATATCGGGAAGACAACACTTGGAGCATGGCATACAAATCCCATATATGTGAAAGCCAGCTTATCATACCGGGTTGCAATGCGGCGGAATCCCTTCAGTTTGAGAAAGTTTTTCTCTGCCAAATGGCGTTCTTTGTACAGCCACCAGTCACAACGGCGCTCAAAGCTGCCAATCTGCAGCGGAAGCCCGATTATAATATACTGTGGAAATTGTTTGCCGTATCTGGTATACTATACCTGGAGTTTGTACTGAGTTGCGGGCAGGCGGGTCCTGTACAGGGACGGCTGCGGAAGGCAGGGAGGAAGCAGGGATTGATAAAATATTATGACATAGGTGTGAATCTGTTCTGCAGGCAGTTTCCGGATCCGGAAAAGGTGGTAAGGGAAGCGGCTGCGGAAGGTGTAAAGTGTATTCTGACAGGCACGGATATGCGGGAGAACAGGAAAATAGAAGAATTTGTAAAAACGCATGACGCCTTTGGAACAGCGGGGATACATCCCCACAATGCAGACCGGTCCACAAGGGAAGACTTTGAACAGATAGAGCGCATGTTAAGGGAAAACGGAAAGCTGGTGGCTGTCGGAGAGTGCGGGCTTGACTATGACAGAATGTTCTCCACAAAAGAAAACCAGATCAGATGCCTGGAAAAACATATTGTCCTGGCAGAAAAATTGGACAGGCCGTTGTTTCTCCACGAGCGCAGCGCTGCATATGATTTTATTAAGAGATTTAAAAACCACCAGGATATCTGCAGGAAATCCGTGGTTCACTGCTTTACGGGAGACAGGAAAACCCTGGACCAATATCTTTCCATGGGATTTTCCATCGGCATTACCGGGTGGATCTGCGATGACCGCCGGGCCCGCGAGCTGCGGGAGGCAGTGCAGATCATTCCTCTGGACAGGATACTGGTGGAGACGGACGCGCCCTATTTAACGCCGAAGAATGTTCCGGGACTGGACAGGACCAATGTTCCCGGGAACATTAAGTATGTGGTCAGGGATCTGGCAGGATACAGGAAGATTTCCGAGGAGGAGCTGATAAGACATGCGAGGGAAAACACGGAAAGAATCTTCGGAATAGGGAGCAGGGAAGAAAAGTAGTGGGGAGGATGCTATGGGATGTCTGGGTAATCTGTTATGGTTTTTGTGCGGAGGCTTTTTCAGCGGTCTTGGATGGGCGCTGGCCGGGGTGCTTTGGTGTATTACAATTGTAGGAATTCCTTGGGGGATTCAGTGTTTCAAATTTTCAAGCCTCTGCTTTTTTCCTTTCGGCAAGGAGGTGGAATACGGCGGCGGGGTGGGGTCGCTGCTGCTGAACCTGATCTGGCTGGTATTGTCCGGCATTCCCCTGGCAGTGTGTTCCGCTGTCTGGGGCTGTATTCTGTGTGTGACGATTATCGGAATTCCGTTTGGACTGCAGCATTTTAAGCTGGCGAAACTGGCGCTGATGCCCTTTGGGGCCAGAGTCGGATGAAAGCGGAAGTCTGGGGAGAGCATATGAAGAAAAAAGTAGTGGTGGGCATGTCGGGAGGGGTGGATTCCTCCGTGGCAGCCTGGCTTTTAAAAGAACAGGGCTATGATGTGACGGGTGTGACCATGCAGATATGGCAGGAGGACGCCACGGAGGAATCCGGGGAATCCGGGGGATGCTGCGGGCTGAAGGCAGTGGAGGACGCCAGAAGGGTGGCGGAAACCATTGGGATTCCCTATTATGTCATGAATTTCAGAAAGGAATTCAAATGTCATGTGATAGATAATTTTGTGGAGGAGTACCTCCGGGGGCGGACGCCCAATCCCTGCATAGTCTGTAACCGTCATGTGAAATGGGAGGCCCTGCTGCGCAGGAGCCTGGCACTGGGGGCGGATTATATTGCCACCGGCCATTATGCAAGAGTGAAGCGCCTGCCAAACGGACGTTTTACCCTGAGCCGCTCTGCAGCTGTGGGAAAGGACCAGACCTATGCCCTGTACAGCCTGACCCAGGAGCAGCTGGCCCATACCTTGATGCCTGTTGGGGATTATACAAAGGAAGAAATCCGGGCCATGGCAGAGCGGATGGGCCTGTCGGTGGCGGATAAGCCGGACAGCCAGGAGATCTGCTTTGTGCCGGATGACGATTATCCGGGATTTATCCGCAGGGAGGCCGGGGACAGGGTTCCGGGACCCGGGGATTTTGTGGATGCAGAGGGCAGGATTCTGGGCCGCCATAAGGGGATAAACTGCTATACCATCGGCCAGCGCAGGGGACTGGAGCTGCCCATGGGAGAAAGGGTGTATGTGACGGATATCCGTCCGGATACAAACCAGGTGGTAATCGGGAAAAATGAGGAACTTTTTACCAGGGAAGTGCTCTGTGACCATATCTGCTTTATGTCTGTGGAAGAGATAAGGGAGCCGGTGCGGGCCTTTGCAAAAATCCGCTACAACCACAAAGGAGAATACTGTACCGTCACAAGGGTGGGGAAGGACCGTCTTCTGGCTGTTTTCGAACAGCCGGTAAGGGCCGCCGCGCCGGGGCAGTCCATCTGCTTTTATGAAGGGGATCATGTGCTGGGGGGAGGCATTATACGCAGGTTTTCCTGAGCCGTCTGGATACAGGCACTATCTGCAGCATAAAGCATATGATAGGCAGACAGACAATATTTCAGACAGGAGAGTCTTATGGATTTTATTGGTGAGAGAATGCCCCTGAGGAGAAAACGATTCGGTTCCATTACAGGCACCATTGTGGATATGACGCCTGCCAGAACCGGGGGAAGGCGTACCAACGGCTGTATTATCTATATGACGGTTGAGGATACAGAGGGAAATACGGTTCTGTTTGCAGTCACCCCGTCCACCTATGTGGTGGAATTTGAGACTCTTTCCCTGGGGATGACATGTACCTTCTGGTATGCGGCGGACGCGCCCATGCCCCTTTCCTATCCGCCTCAGTACAATGCGGTGGCGGCGGCACAGGAGAAAATGGGCCGGATGGTAAGCGTGGGCTATTTCAACGCCTCCCTGGTCAACGAAGAACAGACACTGCAGCTGAACATGGACAGAAGGGTGGAAGTGAGGACATCCAACAATCAGTATTTTCAGGGAAGTCCGGCCAATCACAATCTTGTAGTCACTTATGGAAGCTCCACCAGAAGTATTCCGGCACAGACCACGCCGTCCAGGATTGTGGTGCTCTGTGACTGACAGGGGAGTGAAATTCAGAAATCTGGAGCCGGTCTGTGTGTTTCGGCTCCTTACCAAAGAAAGGAAAGAAGGGAATGTATTTTAGATGTAAGAACTGTGGGGGAAATGTGGTATACAGCCCGGAAAAACATGGTATGTACTGCCCTTTTTGTGAGAGCGAGGGGAGCGATGAACGCGCGGCGGGACAGACCGGCGCCCTGACAGTCTGCCCAAACTGCAGCGGGGAAGTGCCGGTGGATGAGCACATCTGCGCAACCCGCTGCCCTTACTGCGACAGTTACCTGATTTTTGACGAGAGGGTGGAGGGGAAATATGAGCCCCGAATGATGATTCCCTTTCAGATGGGCAGGGAGACCTGTAAGCAGTCGCTTCGGGATAAGTTCAGAAAGTGCCGTTTTGCGCCTGTGGATTTCCTCTCCGAGGCAAGGCTGAACAGCATGCAGGGATATTATGTTCCCTACTGGTTCTATGATTATGATACCGCCTGCAGTTTTCTGGGAGAGGGGACAAAGGTAAAGGTCTGGGTCAGCGGGAACAAACAATATACCGAGACCAGTGTATACAATATCAGCCGGAATATGGATATCCATTTTGAAAAGATTCCCGTGGACGCATCCCTGCAGATGCCGGATGACGTGATGGACCTGATTGCGCCCTTCCATTATAATCAGATGACGCCCTTCCAGGCCAGGTTCCTGTCAGGCTTTTACGGGGAAAAGTACAATATGCCTTCCGGGGAGGTGGAGATGAGGGCGCGGAGCCTGATGAAGGCGGATGCCGAAAAACTCCTGCGGGAAAGCTATGCCGGATACAACTCCGTGAAAACCCTGTCCCAGGATGTGCGGGTCAGGGAGAGCGGGGCGGCATACGGGCTTCTTCCCGTATGGAAATACATATACCGTTATAAGGAACAGGAATACCCGTTTTATGTCAACGGACAGACGGGGAAGATCGTTGGCACTGCGCCTTTTTCCAGAGGCAGGTTTGTGGCCTATGTGGGAACTTTGTGGGCATGCTGTACAGCGGTCCTGGCGCTGCTGCAGATTTTACTGGGATTGCTGTAGACTGGAGAAAGGGTACGGGACAGGGATAAGAATATGGAAAACGAATATAAAATCGAGGCCAGAAAACAATACCTGCATGCTTTTCGTTTCTGGTTTCTGGGAATCGGCATACTGGCAGTTCTCTGCATTGTCATGGGGGTTCTTGGCCGGGCGGGAAACAATGTTCCCAGGACAAACACGGAGGCGCCCGTGGAGCGGGTATTTGACTATGCGGATGTCCTTTCGGACAGTGAGGAGGAGAAGCTGCGGGAGCACATTGCCGGGGTGGAGAGGAAGCTGCACATTGACATTGTGCTGGTGACCATCAGCCAGTCTGTGGAAGGGGCCCAGGCCATGGCCCGGTACGGGCTGCGCTCAGAGGACTGGGAACAGAATATGCAGGACCTGGCGGATGATTTCTGGGATGAAAACCGGTTCGGTTACAATAAGGGATTTGAGGGGGACGGGGTTCTCCTTCTGCATAACTGGTATGAGGGACAGAACGGGGAGCACCTTTCCACCAGCGGCAGAGTGGAGCAGGCCTTCAGCCTCCGGGACATAGACAGGGTACTGTATGCCGTGGACGACTATTATGCCTCCAATCCCTATAAGGCGTACAGGGCCTATGTGGATGAAGTGGCGGATCTGCTGGATCATTCACTCAGTCTGCCTTTTTCCTGGGTTACGGTTTTTCTGGCGCCGGTTCTCATTGCATTTCTCTATGCTGTTACGGGCGCTTCCCAGAGCAGGGCGGAAAATACCGTAGCAGTCAATGCCTATGTGGCAGGAGGAAAGCCGGAGGTCAGGAACAGGGCGGATGATCTGCTGAGAAAGAACGTGGTTTCCAGAAAAATCGAGACAGCCTCCTCCGGCGGAGGAGGCAGAAGCAGCGGAGGCGGCGGACACCATACCAGCAGCGGAGGAGCAAGCCACGGAGGGGGAAGCCACAGGCATTGAGGAAAGGAAAAAAGGAAACAAAAAAACACCCACATGACGGTATGGGTGTTTTTTCTGTTTTATGATCTATTAAGCCATTTCGTTTACAGCTTTGCTGATACGGGAAACTTTGTGGGCAATATTGTTTTTGTGATAAACGCCCTTTGTTCCAGCCATCTCGATGACCTTGGTAGCGGCAGCCAGTTCTGTCGTGGCAGCAGCCTTGTCACCTGTTGCGATTGCGGCATATACCTTCTTCATGGCAGTCTTAACATGGGACCTGATGGCCTTGTTTCTCTCAGCCTTGGTGCGGTTTACCAGAATTCTTTTCTTCGCGGATTTAATATTAGCCAAGTCGTACACCTCCAATTGTATCGTAAATTATGTTTTACAGTTCCGTCCCGGCCAGACACGGAGGACCGAGACAAACGCACAAGGATAGTTTAGTAAATAATAGAAATTTTGTCAAGACATATTCCGGGAATTTTTGAACAAAATAAGGAACAGGCTAAAACAGAATCAAAATGCGAAAGAGAGTGAAGAAAATGCAGAATGACGGAAATGTTCAGATCAGGACAGATCTGGCCCTGGAGGTAAGGGAAAGCATCAGTGAGGCGGACAGTGAGCTCCGGGGAGTCAGGGTGGAGGAAAACTATCATGAGGAGGAGGACATCCGGATAACCAAGGTGATGATCGACACAAAAAATGCTGCAAAGGCCATGGGAAAACCCATCGGAATCTATGTGACCATGGAGGCCCCTGCCATGGTGGAGCCTGACGATGATTATCACAGGGAGATCTCCAGCCGTCTGGCAGAGGAGATTCTGGAACTGCTGCCGGGGGCGGGGAAGGAACAGTCCGTTCTGGTGGTTGGCCTGGGAAACCGGGAGGTGACTGCGGACGCCCTTGGGCCCCAGGTAGTTGACAACCTTTTTATCACCAGGCATATTGTGAGGGAGTACGGGAAGGCGGCCTATAACTGCGAGAGAATGAACCAGGTCAGCGCACTGGAACCGGGAGTCATGGCCAAGACCGGCATGGAGACGGCAGAGATTGTCAAGGGAGTGGTGGGGGAGACTGCCCCGGATGCGCTTATTGTCATAGACGCCCTGGCGGCCCGCAGTACAAAGCGGCTGAACCGTACCATACAGATTACCAATACGGGAATCCAGCCCGGTTCCGGCGTGGGCAACCACAGGAATGCCCTGACGGAGGAAAGTCTGGGCGTGCCGGTGATCGCCATCGGAATTCCCACAGTGGTGGATGCAGCCACCATAGTGGGGGACGCCCTGGAGAAGCTCCTGAACGAGGAGGAGGACCCTGCCTGTGCAAGATACAAGGAGAAGCAGAAGCTGAACTTTGCGGAATTGAACAATATGTACATGACGGGTAAGGATATCGACGCCGTCATAAAGCGGGTCAGCTATACGGTATCCGAGGGAATTAATATTGCCATAGGGGAGGCGTTCATGGACTGACCCGCCGGAAAAGCCTATTCATGGAAAAGTGTTCCCGGGCATATATTGAATAGGAATCTTTCGTGGCGGGAAAGGAAGTGCGGGAAAAATTTTCACAGACAGAAGCATAAAAAAGATCCCGGCAGCGGCAGCCCTGTTTCTGGGGTTACTGGTATTCTTGAAGGGCTGCGGCGCATCCGCTGCGGCGGAGGAAAGGGATACCATCGGTACGGCCATGCTGAAGAGCCTGGCGGAGGAGGCAGAAAATATGCTGAGCCGCCAGTTTATGCCCGGTATTGCATTTGCTGTTGAGAGCGCCCGGGGAAGCAGCCTTTTTTTAAAGGAACAGATCACGGCACAGTTTCCTTTCTACGGATATGCGGCAAAAAACAGCGGGCAGGCTGAGGAAGCGGATGTGCCGGATTTCAGGACAATCATACTGGCGGAGGCCGAGGAGGGCGGTTCTTACGGGGAAGAGCTGTCCGGGGAGACGGAACCGTCCGGAGGGAATCCCGGCGGGGCGGGCAGTATGGGCAATGCCAGCGCGGGGGATGCCGGCGCGGCAGAGGGATATCCCGTGCCGGATGAGTCCATGGAGGAGCTGCTGCGGGCGGAGAATGAGCTTGCGGCTGCTGGCATGCAGCAGAATGTCTTTGTTCCGCATACCAGGCAGAATCAGGTGGATCTGGAGGCCCTGTCCAGTTACGAGACGCTGATACAGCAGTTTTACACTGTGGATGGAAACACAGTGGCAGGCAGCGACCAACTGAATGTGGGGAAGCTGCTGGAGAAGGACATGCGGATTTCAAAGGAGGGGGAGGGTCCCCAGATCCTGATCTACCATACCCATTCCCAGGAGGCTTTTGCGGACTCAGTACCCGGAGATGCGGGCACTTCAATCATGGGGGTTGGGGAACACCTGACAGAAATCCTCAGGGAGACCTATGGCTATAATGTGCTGCACCATCTGGGACAGTATGACACCGAGTCCAGGGACGATTCCTATTCCGCTGCGCTGTCGGACATTGAGCAGGTGCTGAAGGAGTATCCGTCCATTCAGGTGGTGATCGATTTACATAGGGACGAAATGCCCGAAACCACGCGCCTGGTCATGGATCTGGACGGCAGGCCCACTGCCAGGTTCATGTTCTTCAACGGCCTGTCGCGCACAAGGAAGACCGGAAACATTGCCTATCTGTACAATGAGAATCTGGACGGAAATCTGGCATTTTCTTTTCAGATGCAGCTGAAGGCGATGGAATATTACCCAAACCTTACCAGGAGAATCTATCTGAAGGGGTACCGCTATAATATGCATCTGAAGCCCAGAAGCCTGCTGGTGGAACTGGGAGCCCAGAATAATACCGTTGAGGAGGCCATGAATGCCTGTGATCCACTGGCCCATATTCTGGACCTGGTGCTGTCCGGAGAGGCGGAGTAAAAAAATTTAAAATTCATTTTACTTTTGGATAGAAAACGGGTAAAATAGCATAAACGTGAAAGGGCCGAGGCCTGAGGTATGGAGGAGACATATGGAAGAGAGACGGAAGACAGGCATCTCCATAGACGAGATGGACCCCACCTTCTTATTTATATGGAAGGGAACCAGGTACAAAGGCAATGAGGAGCCCGAGTACCGAAGCCATGATTTCCTGGAAATGGCCTATGTTCTATCCGGGGAAGGCAAATACAGGATTGATGATGAAATATACCAGATCAGGGAAGGGGATCTGATTCTCATCAATCCAGGTGTGAAGCATCAGGCTCTGCTGTGTCCGGAGTCGGATATCCCGGCCACGGAGTTTTATGTGGGATTTACCAATATCCGGATCTCCGGCTGCCAGGACAATTTCCTGCCCCTTCCAGATGGAAATTGTATCTATCACACGGCAGGGGAGTTGAGTCAGCGGCTTTTCAGGCTCTGCGCATCCATGGAGGCGGAGAATGCCGTGCGCAGGCAGGGGCGGTATTTTATGCTGAAGTCCTATCTGATTCAGATGCTGCTTCTGGTGATCCGGGAACAGTGTGAACCCATGGAGAGGCCCCAGGGCTATGCCTTCGAATCTGCCAGTAAAAAGTATGTGGCGGAGCAGGTGATCAGTTATATTGAGGATCATTACAGTGAGAAGATATCCCTGGACCAGATCGCGGAGAATATGTACCTCAGCCCCTTCTATATCTCCAGGATTTTCAAGGGTGAGACAGGCAGTACCCCCATCCGCCATCTGATCAATCTCCGTCTGGAGAAGGCTAAGGAGCTTTTGGAGAAGGGGTATCAGGGAAGTATCCAGGAGGTGGCGGCTCTGGTGGGGTATGATGACGCCTATCACTTCAGCAAGCTGTTTAAAAAGCGCTACGGAATCTCACCGTCCCAGATTCGGAAGGGATGAGGATTGTTTATTTTTTAACTTACCGGAAATCTGTTTTCAAACGGCATGAAATCTGGTACAATAACGAAAATGTTTTTCGATTTGGAAGAAAGCGGGCAGGTCCCGGATGGAGGTAAACGATGAGATATTTTTTTCAGTCGGTGGTTGAGAAGAAGGAAAAAGGCTATATGATCCAGATTCCCTTCAACGTGTGGGAAGTCTGTAAGCAGAGGGATATTATCCAGGCGGAAGTGGTACTGGACAATAAAGTCATCGAGTGCGAGCTGCTGCCCAGGGAGAGAGGCAATTACGAGATTCATATTCCTGACGGAGAGGCGGTGAGCGTGGAGCTTGGGGTGTCCCACAAAATCCTGCTGCATGTAACGGGCTCCCTGATCCGCATGGACCAGAACAGCCCCTACAGCTTTGAAAATCCGATCCGGAAAATCGACGGCATACAGGTCATTATTCAGCCTGAGGACGGTTTGTGCGGACAGGCCTGTGTGGCAATGCTGGCGGGAAATACCATTGCGGAAGTGATCTCCGTCATGGACTGCAGGGAATGGCAGGCCACCATGGGACGCATGATTTCTGCCCTGAATTATTACGGAATTGATCATTCTGACGTGATTAATTATACGGAAGGCCGTGATACCGTGCTGCCGAAGTGCTGTATCATGATGGAAAAACTGGGACGCTACTGCCATTACCTGGTTCATTTTGACGGAAAATTCTATGATTCCAATTTAGGCGTGTTAGAGGAGTATGATATGTCCAAGCTTTTGGGATATCTTGAGATTAAGTGCTAAAACAGAACGGGGCTGAAACGGTTGGAATACACATTCCCGTCAGCCCCATCTCTGTGTTCAAATCTACCTGGTATACTCTCTGGACTGTCGGTAATAATAGGTCTGGAGGCGGCTCTGCCTGTCATAAGTCACGGTATAGCACTCCTCCGGAACATTTTCCTGAACCTTCTTATCCAGAATTCTGCCGAAAACGGAAGCTTTTGCTGTCTGGGAGTCTTGCTGCCCGGAACCGCTCCTCTCCCTTTTTGGCTTTTGTACACAGGTTACAATCTGAACCGGATACACTTTGAAATTGGTTTGAATTCCGTTTGCTGCGTCAATCCCTCCCTGGATGCATATTTCAACAGTGCAGTTACCTTTTGTTACTTATTATTTCGGCAGAATATTTGGAAATAATAACCCATTTCTAAAATAAATATAAAATCACCTTTCAGTGAGTAAAGTGAGATAAAACGAGAAAACGGGAGATAAAACGAGAAAACAGAAGATGATAAAACTTTGTTTTCCGTGAATGCGTTTGCAAAGACTTCCATATAAAACTATTATATGTGTTAGCAATTAGCACTCGGATTAAAAGAGTGCTAACAGATACCAAATAATGTAAATGACAGGAGGCAATTATCATGAAGTTAGTACCTTTGGGTGACAGAGTTGTATTAAAACAGTTGGTGGCTGAAGAGACCACAAAATCCGGTATTGTCCTTCCCGGACAGAGCAAGGAGAAGCCCCAGCAGGCAGAGGTTGTGGCTGTAGGCCCCGGCGGCATGGTAGACGGCAAGGAAGTCAAGATGGAGGTTAAGGTTGGGGACAGCGTGATCTACTCCAAGTATTCAGGTACGGAAGTGAAGCTTGACGATGAGGAGTTCATCGTTGTAAAGCAGAATGATATCCTGGCTGTAATCGAGAACTGACAGCAGCATCAAAGTTAACATTATTTATAGAAACAAAAACGGAGGCATGAAAATCATGGCAAAAGAGATTAAATACGGTGCGGAAGCCCGTGCAGCATTAGAGTCCGGCGTCAATCAGTTAAGCGACACCGTGAGAGTGACCCTTGGACCCAAGGGAAGAAACGTAGTACTGGATAAGTCCTTCGGCGCTCCCCTGATCACCAATGACGGTGTTACCATCGCAAAGGAGATCGAACTGGCAGACGCATTCGAGAATATGGGCGCACAGCTGGTAAAGGAAGTGGCTACCAAGACAAATGATGTGGCAGGCGACGGCACCACCACGGCTACCGTTCTGGCACAGGCGATGGTAAACGCAGGCATCAAGAACCTGGCTGCAGGCGCAAATCCCATCATCCTCAGAAAAGGTATGAAGAAGGCTACCGAGTGCGCGGTGGACGCCATTTCCAAGATGAGCCAGAAAGTAAACGGCAAGGAGCATATCGCAAGGGTTGCAGCCATCTCTGCCGGGGATGACGAAGTAGGCCAGCTGGTTGCGGATGCAATGGAAAAGGTCAGCGGAGACGGTGTTATCACCATTGAAGAGTCCAAGACCATGCAGACTGAACTGGATCTGGTAGAGGGTATGCAGTTTGACAGAGGCTATATCTCCGCGTATATGGCTACGGATATGGATAAGATGGAAGCTACCCTGGATAATCCCTGCATCCTGATCACAGACAAGAAGATTTCCAATATCCAGGAGATTCTTCCCCTGTTGGAGCAGATCGTACAGTCCGGCGCAAAGCTGCTGATTATCGCAGAGGATGTGGAGGGCGAGGCCCTGACCACTCTGATTGTCAACAAGCTCCGCGGCACATTCAATGTAGTGGCAGTGAAGGCTCCCGGCTACGGCGACAGGAGAAAGGATATGCTGCAGGATATCGCCATTCTCACAGGCGGCACCGTAATCAGCTCCGATCTGGGCTATGAACTGAAGGATACCACCATGGATATGCTGGGACATGCGAAATCCGTGAAGGTGCAGAAAGAGAATACCGTTATCGTGGACGGCGAGGGCGAGAAGAGCGAGATCCAGGCACGCATCGCACAGATCAAGAAGCAGATCGAAGAGACCACTTCCGATTTCGACCGCGAGAAGCTTCAGGAGAGACTGGCCAAGCTGGCAGGCGGCGTTGCCGTTATCCGTGTAGGCGCCGCTACCGAGACCGAGATGAAGGAAGCAAAGCTCCGCATGGAAGATGCTCTGGCAGCCACCAGGGCAGCCGTGGAGGAAGGCATTATCTGCGGCGGCGGTTCCGCTTATATCCATGCGGCCAAGGAAGTGACCAAACTGGCTGATACCATGGAAGGCGACGAGAAGACAGGTGCAGGCATCGTGCTGAAGGCCCTGGAGTCCCCGCTGTATCATATTGCGGCCAATGCAGGCCTGGAGGGCAGCGTCATCATCAACAAGGTGCGCGAGTCTGAGCCGGGTGTGGGCTTCGATGTTCTGAAAGAGGAGTATGTGGACATGGTGAAGGCCGGCATTCTGGATCCTGCAAAGGTGACCAGAAGCGCCCTGCAGAATGCTACCAGCGTGGCAAGCACCCTGCTGACCACCGAGAGCGTTGTGGCCAATATCAAGGAAGAGACTCCCGCAATGCCCGCAGGCGCAGGCGGAATGGGCGGTATGATGTAAATTCAGGTTTGCCGCCCCGCAACAGGGGAGCGCACAGATCTGTTTAACGGCAGATAAGACTAATCAGTATTATGGTGTAACCATTTTCTGATATAGTCTTATCTGCTGTTTTGCCGTAATGCCGTAATAAGAGCCTGTCTGTTACCACTTATCCCTTTAAAATAACCTCTCACGCAGAACCTGTTTACAGATTCCGGATTTCCGGTATACTGGAATCAGAAGGACGTGAAGGAAAGGAGCCCCATGAAAAAGATATGAAGGTAAAGATCGAGATTGAAGAAGGGCTCGCGGAGGAAGAGGTCATTATCCGCTGCGCCAGGCTGAGCGATTCCGTTGTCAGTCTCCAGAACTACATATCCGGGCAGAAAGGCGTAAGATGTCTTTCCCTGAAAAACGCCGAGACGGAGTTCTATGTGCCCCTGGAGGAAATCTGCTTTTTTGAGACGGAGGGGCGTCAGATGCGGGCCCACACTGCGGACAGGATCTTTACCTGCGACTACAGGCTCTATGAGTTGGAGGAACTCCTGCCGGGAAGCTTTATGCGGATTTCCAAATCCTGTATTGCCAATCTGGACCTGGTGTATTCCGTTACAAAAAACCTGACTGCATCCAGTGAGATGGAATTTACGGGGAGCGGAAAGAAGGCTTTTGTATCCAGGGCATATTTCAGGGCAGTGACTGAACGTCTGAAAACCAGAAAACTGGGATTGTGAAAGAGAGGCGGAAAAGATGAAAGAAGAGAGAAATATTTTTTGGGGAATGGTACTGTTGATGGGGGCGGCAGCTTTGATTGCCGACAGGCTTGGATTTCTGCAGGGAATCGGCTTTTGGTCCGTCCTGCTGAACATTTGTCTGCTGTCTGTCCTGATAAAGGGGATTTTCCGGAAAAAGGTCGGAACGGTCCTGGTTTCGGCGGCGATTTTGATCTTTGTCAACGATGAGCTGCTGCACCTGGAGACGGTTCTGAAGGGAATCGGTTTCTGGTCCATTCTGTTCAGCATCTGCCTGCTGTACTTCCTGATAAAGGGAATATTCTGGAGGCAGATCGGGACGATTCTGTTTTCGGCAGCATTCCTGATCATTGTCAATGACGAGCTTCTGCATCTGGAAAGCATTACTCCATGGCCTGTGCTGGGCGCTGCGCTGCTTGGAACCGTTGGGCTGAAGAGCCTGTTTCCCGGGTGGGGGCATAAGAGGAGAAGTTATCCCCTGGGCATTGAAGGGGGAAAAGGCGGAGGCATGGATGCGGAAAACTGGGTTGCATACCGGGAAAATGGTGAGTCAGACATATGTGACCAGGATGGCGAGGCTGTCTCCTATGACGTAATCTTCAGCCAGTCAACCAAGTATATATCCGGGGTGGTGAGCCAGGTGGACATCGACAATATCTTTGGTTCTATACAGGTATATTTTACGGAAGCGCGGTTGGAGAGAGGGAGAGCCAGGGTCGATGTGGATTGTGTTTTTGGCAGTGTGGTTCTATATGTTCCCATGTCATGGTCAGTGGAAATGGATACGGAAAACATATTTGCGCATTCAGGGAGGAAAGGCAGCTGCAGCAATGCAGGAGTAAATGTACTCCGGGTGGATGGGGATATCATTTTCGGGAATCTGGAAGTCATACAGATCTGAAGTAAGCGCCTGGAGCGGTATATTTCAAAACTGTCACAAAATCATGCCCTTCTGCATATCTTAAAGAGAGATATGCGGAGGGCTTTTTTATGGTGGTAATTGATGCAGGACATGGCGGAAATAATCCCGGGGCAGTGTATAACGGCAGACAGGAGAAAGACGATGCCCTGGCCCTGGCGCTTGCGGCAGGGCGCATACTGGAACAGAATGGGGTGGAGGTTTTTTATACCAGGACAACGGATGTTTATGAGGCTCCTCTGCAGAAGGTACAGCAGGGAAATGAGGCCGGAGGGGATTATTTTGTATCCATTCACCGCAACTCCAGTCCCTATCCAAACCAGTATACGGGGGTGGAATCCCTTGTATTTAACCGGTACGGGGAGGCTGCGAGGCTGGCAAATAACATCAATATGCGCCTGGAGCAGGCAGGATTTGAAAACCAGGGTGTCAATGAGCGTCCGGACCTGGTGGTCCTGAACCGGAGTGAGATGCCCGCAGTGCTGGTGGAGGTGGGTTTTATCAACACGGATGCGGACAATGAACTTCTGGATACAAGGTTTCAGGAGATAGCCCGGGCGATAGCGGAGGGAATCCTTGCCACAGTGTGGAGCGCATAAGATGCCTGCAGGGAGAGAAGGGCGGAGGAGCCGGTCCGGAGGCAGGCAGTTCGAAAGACAGGGAAAAGACCGGTCTGGGGCCATACTGGTACTGGCGGGTCTGTTTCTGATTCTGGCCAGCCTGGTATTTTCCGGCCCGGATACCGGGAAATCGGCGGAAGGCATTCGGGGAAACGGGGAAGGGGGACTTGCGGAAGAACCGGTATGGAAGGAGCAGGCAGGGCGGCAAAAGGACAATCCGCAGCTGTCCGGCTGCCTGCGGATTGCCGGGAGCTCTTCCATGGAGCGGTATGTAAGCGCGCTGGCGGAGGGTTTTATGGAAAATTATCCGGATGTTGACGTAACGGTGCAGTTTACCGGGTCAAGCGCAGGAATTGCTGCCGTGACAGGGGGATCGGCGGATATCGGACTTTCCTCCCGGGATCTGACTGAGGAAGAGAGGGAACAGGGGGCAGTGGAAAATCTGGCAGGTCTGGACGGGATTGCGGTATGCGCCAATCCGGCAAACGGGGTGGGCGGGCTTACAGGGAACCAGCTGGCAGGGATTTATACAGGAGGCATCTCAAACTGGCAGGAACTGGGAGGAAATGACATGCCGATTGTAGTAATCGGAAGAGAAGCCGGTTCCGGAACCAGGGATGCTTTCGAAAGATTTCTGGAGGCGGATGTCCCATGTGCATATGCCAATGAACTGGACAGCACAGGCGCGGTACTGGCAAGAATCCTGTCCACGCCGGGAGCGGTGGGATATGTGTCCCTGGAAGCGGCGGAGAGAGTGAAAAGCGGGCTGACCATTCTGCTGTTGGACGGAGTGGAGCCTTCCATGGAAACCGTCGAAGCCGGATCCTATCCGCTGTACCATCCTTTATTTATGGTTACCAGAGGGGAAACCGCCCTGTCAGGCCCTCTGGTCCGGGAATGGTTCGCCTACATATATGGGGAGGAAGGCCGCGCCATCCGGACACTTCTGTTTTGAGATTTGCAAAGTGAGGTGTGGAAGGGGTATAGGAAAATGAAGAGAGGAACCAAAGAGACACTGGCCCGCTGTATCTTCGGATTCTGCGGGGCTCTGGCTCTGTTTGCGGCTGCTTCGGTTGCCTTTTACATGATTGTTATGGGGATTCCGGCTGTCCGGCAGGTGGGCCTGGGAAAGATCCTTTTCGGTGTCAGGTGGAATCCTGCGGCAGCGGAACCGGAGTTCGGCATTTTATATATTATTCTAACCTCCATTCTGGGGACTTTTCTTGCAGCACTGACGGGGGTTCCCCTGGGAGTTCTGACAGCCGTATACCTGGCGGAGCTTGCGGGCAGGAAAACTGCCGAACTGGTCAGAACCGCAGTGGAGATTCTGGCAGGTATACCCTCCGTTATATATGGTCTGCTGGGAATATATATTCTGAATCCTGCTGTTTACCGATTGGAGCGGAAACTTTTTTCCGGATCAGGGGAACACAGGTTTACGGGAGGCGCCAATCTTCTCTCCGCGTCGTTGGTACTGGCTGTGATGATTCTGCCAACCGTAATACATATCAGCGAGACAGCCATACGGGCGGTTTCCCCGGAAATCCGGAAGGCCTCCCTGGCCCTTGGGGCCTCCGGAATTCAGACCATATTCCGCTGTATCCTGCCCGGGGCCCGTTCCGGCATTCTTACGGCGGTGGTACTGGGGGTAGGAAGGGCGGTGGGGGAGGCCATGGCCATTACTCTGGTTTCCGGTGGAAGCGTCAATGCGCCGTTTCCTTTTCAGTCCGTCCGCTTTCTTACCACGGCCCTTGTCAGCGAGATGGCATATGCCCGGGGACTGCACAGACAGACGCTGTTTAC
Source organism: uncultured Lachnospiraceae bacterium (assembly GCA_947367855.1). Lineage (GTDB taxonomy): Bacteria > Bacillota > Clostridia > Lachnospirales > Lachnospiraceae > Acetatifactor. The sequence goes on from CANBFE010000034.1 coordinate 19,837, forward strand.
CATAGGGCTGGTGCTTTTTTGTTTTATTATCCTGGTGAATGGGACAGTGGAAATTCTTTTAAGGAAAGGAGCCGGGAAATGAATCCTGCCAGTTTATACGGGAGTGAAAGGAGGCCGGGAGAGCTGTTTCTGGAGGCAGCGGTTTACGGGGCGGCCTGTATTTCGGTCTTTCTCCTTCTGGGGATTGTGGGATATGTCTTTTTCAGGGGATTTCGGGGGTTGAGCCTGCGTTTTTTTCTGTCTGTTACCAGTTCCCTGAAGGGTACGGTTGGGATTGCAGGCAATCTGGTGAACACACTGTATCTGATTCTGCTTACCCTGGGGACGGCGGTGCCTGTGGGGGTGGGAGCGGCCGTGTGGCTGCATGAATATACGGGAAGAGGGGCTCTGGTACGGATTGTGGAATTTGCCGTGGACATTCTGGCAGGCATTCCTTCGGTGATTTTCGGGCTTTTTGGCATGGTATTGTTCGGGGAGGTAATGGGACTGGGATACTCCCTGTTGACCGGGGCACTGACTCTGACCTGGATGGTGCTTCCCCTGATGATTAAAAATACACGAACCGCACTGGAGGCCGTTCCGGAGATCTGGCGCCAGGGAGCCCTTGGACTGGGGGCAGGAAAATGGGATCTGATCCGTACCATACTGCTTCCTTCTGCGGGAAAGGGCATTCTGTCCGGAATCATTCTGTCTGTGGGGAGGATCACGGGAGAATCTGCAGCGCTGCTGTTCACTGCGGGAAGTGCGAGGATTCTGCCCCGTCTGGGAACCGGATTCTGGAGAATTGCGGCCGGTCTGGGAGAGAAAGTCCTGGAATCCGGCGGGAGCCTTACGGTGGAGCTGTATCTTCAGATGCAGAACGGAGAGTACGACACGGCTTTTGCCATCGGCTGTGTCCTGATTCTCATGGTTTTTCTGATGAATTTCCTGGTGAAGCATGCCTGGGGGAGGACCGGGGAATGGAAAAAATAAAAATTACAGTCCGGAACCTGAATCTCTTCTACGGGCCCAGGCAGGCGCTGAAAAACATCTGCATGGAGATCCGGGAAAATACCGTGACTGCTCTCATTGGTCCAAGCGGCTGCGGAAAATCCACTTTTCTGCGATGTCTGAATCGAATGAATGACCTGACGGAGGAACTGCGTCTGGAAGGAAGGGTGTATCTGGACGGGGAGGATATCTATGACAGAAAAACGAATGTCATGCTTCTGCGCAGGAGAGTTGGGATGGTGTTTCAGCAGCCCAATCCCTTTCCCATGAGCATCTATGACAATGTTGCCTACGGTCCAAGGCTGTTCGGAAAAAGAGACAGGCAGGATCTGGAAAGGCTTGTGGAAGCGGCGCTGCGGGGGGCTGCCCTCTATGATGAGGTGAAGGATAAGCTGAGAAAATCCGCCCTGGGGCTGTCCGGCGGGCAGCAGCAGAGGCTCTGCATTGCCAGGGCGCTGGCTGCGGAGCCTGAGGTGCTGCTGATGGATGAACCCACATCCGCCCTGGACCCCCTTTCCACAGGCAGAATCGAGGAGCTGGTACGGGAGCTGCGCAAGAGCTATACGGTCGTCATTGTCACCCACAACATGCAGCAGGCAGCCAGAATCTCCGACGATACGGCCTTTTTCCTCTCCGGGGAACTGGTGGAATACGGCCCTTCGGAGGCCCTGTTCTGCCGTCCCCGGGACAGACGCACGGAGCAGTATATTACGGGAAGGTTCGGATAAAGGATTAAAAATATCCCGGAAGTCTGTCCCGTGCATTGGACGGTGCAGACTTCCGGGACAGTTCCCGAGAAACCAATCTGAAATTATCTCTGACAGCTGTGTTTACGAATCAACGGCTCCGTCCTCCTCCTGTTCGGAACTGCCGTCCTCCTCCTCTTTTTTCTTCTCTGGAAGAGTCATCAGAACCTTGACGATGCGGTTCTGTTCGATTCCCTGCACCTTCAGGCGGACGCCGCTTTCCAGGGTGACTTCCTCATTGTCCTCCGGCAGACGGTCCAGACTTTCTATAATGATGCCGCCGATGGAATCATAATCCTCGCTGTCCAGATCGGTGTCCAGTTCGTCATTGATATCATCCAGCTTCATGCTTCCTTCCACCAGATAGACATTCTCATCCACTTTCTGGATATATTCTTCCTCATCACCGTCGTATTCGTCCCGGATTTCTCCAACGATTTCCTCCAGCAAATCCTCCAGGGTGATCATACCCACCGTGGCGCCATATTCGTTGAGCACGAAGGTTACACTGGTTGCTCTTTCCCGCAGTTCATAAAGCAGATCAGACACCTTCTTGAATTCATATGTAAAATGGGCATCCCGGAGAATGGATTTCACCTGGAAATGCTCCTCATCCTCCGTGAGGATGAAATCCTTGATGTTGATCAGGCCGATGATATTGTCCTTGTCGTCCTCATACACGGGAAACCGGGTGTACATGGACTCCCGGAATGTGGACAATACCTCGCCGAAGGTGGCATTCACGTCTACGGTTACCATATTGATCCGGGGGATCATGATATCCTTTGCAAGCGCATCCGAAAAATCGAACACATTGTAGATCATCTCCCTTTCTTCGGTCTCAATGACGCCGTCCGCATGGCTGACTTCCACATAGGTGCGCAGCTCTGCCTCTGTCATGGTGGTGATCTTCTTGCTGGGATCTATGCGCAGCAGGCGCAGTATGCCGTTTGACATTTTGTCCACCACAAAAATCACCGGCGTCATGAGCTGCATCAGCCCAAAGATAATGCCGCTGTAGGCGAGGGTAAGCTTTTCGGAGGTAAGCATGGCCCAGGTCTTGGGAACGATCTCGCCGCAGAGCAGAATGACGATGGTGAGGACACCGGTACCGACGGCAACCGGAATGCCAAACTGCAGGGCAATGGTAGTGGTCAGGGCAGAGGTGGACAGGTTCACGATGTTATTGCCGATGAGTACGGTGCTAAGCATTTTGCTGTAGCTTTCCAGTATCTTGTTCACCCTTGCGGCGCGTTTGTTTCCCTCCTCTTCCAGGGTCCGCATTCGCACGCGGTTCACCGTACTGAAGGCTGTCTCTGCCGAAGAGAAAAAGCCTGACAGGAAAATGAGAATAAATAAAGCTATAAATTGTATACCTTCTGGGACGTCCAAAAAAAATTCACTCCTTTTCTTTTAAGTAATTAAAGATAACTATACCGAATCCGGAGGTAGTTGTCAAGTTTTTGAATCAAGGTGCATATTATTTTATAAAAACTTTATAGACTTACAACCCCTCCTGCCATTTGTCTTTCCGGGGCTGCCGTGGAGACGGCGCAGGGAAAGCCTGACAGGATCAGCTGCTTCAGAGGTGGAGGACGGGGGAGAAGTCGGAACAGGGGGAAGATATGGATCAGAATCCGAAGACAGATGGAATTCCAGTCGGTTTTCTGGTGAAAAGCCTGCTTTTTTCGTACATACTGACAGCAGTGCTTCTGGCGGTACTGGCTTTTCTGCTGTATAAGCTGGGGCTGGGGGAAAAGACGGTTTCAGCCGCCATCATCGCCATTTATGTGGCGGGAACTTTTTTCGGAGGCTTTGTCACCGGGAAGAGGATGGGAAACCGCAGATTTTTGTGGGGACTTTTGATGGGGACCGTGTATTTTCTGGTTCTGGCGGTGGTGTCCCTGGCAGTGGGGAAGGGAAATATCCAGATGGGAACCTCTTTTTTCACCACGATGGCTCTGTGTGCCGGAGGAGGGATGCTGGGCGGTATGGTAAGCTAGAGCGCATAAAACCGGAGGCTTTTTCAAAAAAACCTTTTACAAATAGAAATTTTATGATATACTACATAAAGTTTCTTATTCAGGCAGCACAGCGCTTATTATTCAGTACATTCTGCGCTCCGGAGAAAACGGTGAACCGGTTTGGAAGGATGTGTGGGAGTTTCCCGCAGCGCCTGAGAAAAGCATACAGGAAAATAAGGAGGCTTATAAGTATGAAGCATATTAAGACTTTGATTACCAGAGACCTGAAGGAGTCCATGAAGAAGGGCGGCTGCGGCGAGTGCCAGACTTCCTGCCAGTCTGCATGCAAGACTTCCTGCACTGTGGGAAACCAGAGCTGTGAGAAAGCGGCGAAATAAGCAGCCGTAGTGACATGGTCCGCTCTGTTACCGAAGATGTGGCTGCTCTCCGGAAAGAAGGAGCTGTTGCCGATAATTACATAGGCGGAGGCGCAGGACCAGACAAGCAGCGGATTCCTTCGCTGCTTGAACTTTGTATAAACAGTCCCGGCGGAAAGCTGCGTTCTGACGTTTGGAAAGGAACAATTCAGTGATACATCAATATAAGAGCAACGGTTACAATATAATTATGGATGTGAACAGCGGTTCCATTCATGTGGCGGACGATCTGGTATATGAGCTTGTCCCCCTGGTGGAGGAGCTGGTCAGCGCAGGGGTGAAGGAACCTGAGACGGTCCGGAAAGCACTGCGGGAGAAGGCGGAGCTGTCCTGTTCCGATGAGGCGCTTGGGGAGGCTGTGGAGGAGATTCTGGAGCTGGAGGCTGCGGGACAGCTTTTTGCCCCGGATCTCTACGAAAACTATGTCTATGACTTCAAAAAAAGGCAGACCGTGGTGAAGGCTCTGTGCCTTCATATAGCGCATGACTGTAATCTGGCCTGTAAGTACTGCTTTGCGGAGGAAGGGGAATATCACGGCAGGCGCGCCCTGATGAGCCTGGAGGTTGGAAAGAAGGCGTTGGATTTCCTTGTGGCCGGTTCCGGAAACCGGGTGAACCTGGAGGTTGATTTCTTCGGCGGGGAACCTTTGATGAACTGGCAGGTGGTAAAGGACCTGGTGGCATACGGCAGGAGCCTGGAAGCGCCAAACAATAAAAAGTTCCGCTTTACCCTGACTACAAACGGTGTGCTTTTGGACGATGAAATTCTGGAATTCGCAAACCGTGAGATGGCCAATATTGTTCTGAGCATTGACGGCCGCAGGGAAGTCCATGACAGGATGCGTCCCTTCCGGGGCGGACAGGGAAGCTATGACCTGATTGTGCCGAAATTCCGGAAGACCGCAGAGAGCCGGGGACAGGAACGCTATTATGTGAGAGGGACCTTCACGCGCAATAACCTGGATTTTTCCAAAGATGTACTGCATCTGGCCGATCTTGGCTTTGAGCAGATTTCCGTGGAGCCTGTGGTGGCCGGACCGGAGGATGATTATGCCATCCGGGAGGAGGACATCCCCCGGCTGAAAGAGGAATATGATGCCCTGGCTGCAGAGATGGTGAGGCGCCGCAGGGAGGGAAGGGGATTTAATTTCTTTCACTTCATGATAGACCTGGAGGGAGGACCCTGCGTGGCCAAGCGTCTCTCAGGCTGCGGTTCCGGAACAGAGTACCTGGCGGTGACGCCCTGGGGCGATCTGTATCCCTGCCATCAGTTTGTGGGAAATGAAAAATTTCTTATGGGTAATGTGGAGGAAGGGGTTCTCCGGACCGATATCCGGGACGAGTTTAAAGGCTGCAATGTCTACGCCAAGGAAAAATGCAGGAAATGCTTTGCAAAATTCTACTGCAGCGGAGGCTGTGCAGCCAATTCCTACAATTTCCACGGACAGATCAATGACGCATACGATGTGGGCTGCGAACTGGAAAGAAAACGGGTGGAATGCGCCATCATGCTGAAGGTTGCGGAGGCGGACACGGAACTATAAAACAGAATCCGGCGTTAGGTAAAGGTACCGGGGAGCCGGATACGGAACTATAAAACAGCAGAAGCCCAACGAATGCCCATAGGATAAACGGACGCGATAGAAGCGGCTGTTTATCCTATGCCATAGTTGGTATTGGTTGGGCTTCTGCGGAACTATAAATAAGAAAGGGATAAAACAAAATGAAAAAGAACAAAGCGATAGTAGTGCTGCTTTGTATTCTGCTGATTCTGGCAGGTGTCACCTATATTGACATCTTCGGGGTGAATCCGGAAGGCGATGGAAGCGCTTCGGACATCAACCTGGGTCTGGATCTGGCGGGAGGCGTCAGCATTACGTACCAGGTGGTGGGGGAGGAAGACCCCAGTGCCACGGACATGAATGACACCATTGCAAAGCTGCAGAAGCGTGTGGAAGGTTACAGCACGGAGGCCATTGTGTATCAGGAGGGCTCGGACAGAATCAACATTGAGATTCCGGGAGTCAGCGATGCCAACGCCATTCTGCAGGAACTGGGCAGGCCCGGCACCCTGTATTTCATTTCCCAGACGGACCCCGAGGGGAATCTCAACTACAGTCTGCAGACAGTACAGACTGCGGACGGCAGCTATGGAAGCGCCTATGTCCTGAATAAATCCATTGAGGAACTGTTGGAGAACGGTTCCATTCTGGTACAGGGTACAGATGTGAGCAATGCCCAGGCCGGAAGTGTCCAGACCCAGATGGGCTCCGAGTTTGTGGTAAGCCTTACCATGACGGAGGAGGGAAAGGCCAGGTTTACCCAGGCGACCCAGAACGCCTATGACAAAAAGGAAAGCCTTGCCATTTACTATGACGGAAACATTATCAGTGCTCCCGGAGTCAATGCGGTCATCAGTGACGGCAGTGCCCAGATCTCTCCGATGGAATCTTTTGAGAAAGCGGAGAGCCTTGCTTCCACAATCCGCATCGGCGGACTGAAACTGGAACTGGAGGAGCTGCACTCCAAGGTTGTGGGCGCGCAGCTTGGCGTGGAGGCCATTGACACCAGTTTAAAGGCAGGTGCTATCGGACTGATTCTGGTGATGGTTTTCATGATCGTGGTATATCTGATTCCCGGTGTGGCTTCTGCCATAGCCTTACTGGCCTATGTGGCGCTTGTGATTCTGCTGCTGAACGGCTTTGACATGACATTGACTCTGTCCGGCGTGGCGGGCATCATTCTGTCCATCGGTATGGCGGTAGACGCAAATGTGATTATTTTTGCACGTATACGCGAGGAGCTTGCCACAGGAAAGTCAGTCAGGAATGCTGTTAAGATTGGTTTTGACAAGGCGCTGTCCGCCATTATCGACGGAAATATCACCACCCTTATCGCAGCAGCCGTTCTGCTCCTGCTGGGACCCGGCACCGTGAAAGGATTTGCCCAGACCCTGGCCCTGGGTATTGTGCTTTCCATGTTTACGGCTTTGGTGGTAACCAGATATCTGCTGTATGCTTTCTATGCCCTGGGGCTGAAGAGCGAGAAGCTGTACGGCGTGGGCAGGGAACACAAAGTACTGAATATTCTCTCCAGAAAGGGGATTTTCTTCGGAGTATCCGTTGCAGTCATCGCCGCAGGCTTTATCGTCATGGGCGTGCATAAGGTTTCCTCCGGAGATGCACTGAACTACAGCCTGGAGTTCAAGGGAGGCACGGCAACCACGGTTACCTTCCAGGAGGCCATGACATTGGAAAAAGCCACTGCGGAAGTGGTTCCCGAGATTGAGAAGATTGCAAACAGTTCCGTACAGGTTCAGACCGTGCAGGATTCCAATGAGGTCATCTTTAAGACATCCACCCTGAACATTGAGCAGAGGACGGCTCTGAACCAGATGTTTGTGGACAACTTCGGCGTGGAGGAGAAGATGATTACCTCTGAGACCATCAGCTCCACCATCAGCGACGAGATGAAGTCGGATACCGTTATAGCAGTGGTGGTGGCCATTATCTGTATGCTGATTTACATCAGGATCCGCTTCAGCGATATCCGGTTCGGTGTCAGCAGCATTGTTGCGCTGCTCCACGATGTGTTGGTGGTACTGGCCTTCTATGCGGTGGCCAGGGTATCCGTGAGCAACACTTTTGTGGCATGTATGCTGACCATTGTAGGTTACTCCATCAATGCCACAATTGTAATCTTTGACCGTATCCGTGAGAATATGGCAGGCATGACCCATAAGGACGATCTGAAGGAGATTGTGAACAAAAGTATTACCCAGACCATGTCCAGGAGTATTTTTACCTCCCTGACCACCTTTATCATGGTGGCAGTGCTCTATATCCTGGGCGTTACCAGTATCCGGGATTTTGCACTGCCTCTGATGGTTGGCATTATCTGCGGCGCATACTCCTCCATCTGTCTGGCAGGCAGTCTGTGGTATATTTTCCGCATTAAATTTGCGCCGAAGAAAAAAGCAGAATAACAGGTTTGTTCTTTTTATCATGTAAAGGGGACTGCCGCACCAAAAAAGCATTCGCGGTGTGGCAGTCTCTTTTTATGCGCAGGTCCTTATGCATCAGTTTTTTGTTTACAAAGTAGACAGGATGTGTTATCATATGTTTACAAAGTAGACAGAAAGCATGTTTCTGACAAAGGGGAGGGTACAGATGAAAGCGTTAAGTGAAGCGGAATGGCATATTATGGAGAGTCTGTGGGAAGAGTCCCCGAAGGTGGGAAGCCGGATAGTAGCGGACATGGGGGGGCGGACAGGATGGAGCAGGAGTACCACCCTGACAATGCTGAAAAGGATGAGCGAAAAGGGCCTGATTGCCTGTGAGGACAATGGCAGGATGAAGGCTTATTTCCCTCTGGTGGAGAGGGAGACTGCCGTGAAAAAGGAGACGGAGAGCTTTTTGAAGAGGGTTTACCACGGCAGTATCAGTATGTTGGTGAGCGGATTTGTGGAGAAACAGAGGATCAGTTCCGAAGAACTGGCGGAGCTGAGGGAGATTTTGGACAGGGCAGAGGAAGGGCGGCATGGGTGAATGGATTATTACATCCAGTATCCTGATTGTGTTTATCATTCTGATACGGGGATTGTGCAAGGATAAGATAGGACTGAGGGCGAGGTATGCCCTGTGGCTTGTGGTGGCTGTGCGGCTGCTGGTTCCGTTTTCTTTTGCGGAAAGCAGTCTCAGCGTGCTGAATTTTCTGGAGACAGGAGGAAGCGGTCAGGCGCAGGAGCTGGAGAGGAAAGAATTGATTTTTCCCGTACCGGTGGTCCCGGAGACAGGGAAGGTCGTAACGGAAAACGGATCCGGCGGTGTATCCGCAGGAAATACCGGACAGGGGGAGCCGTTTGGCTCCACGGCGGAAGTCCGTCCCTTTGCATGGAAGAAGGTTCTGGGTGGGATCTGGCTGACGGGAGCAGTTCTGCTGGCAGGGACCGTGCTGCTGCTCAACGGGGATTACCGGAGAAGGATATATTGTTCCAGGAGAAAATGCAGACTTTCCCTGAAGAGCAGACTTCCGGTATATCTGTCGCCTGTGGTGGAAACGCCCTGTATGTACGGGCTGATTTCGCCTGCCATCTACCTGACGCCCGGCATTGAAAAAAATGAAAAGAAACTAAAATATGTCCTGTGCCATGAAAATACCCACTACAGGAATCACGATAATCTCTGGGCCCTGGTTCGGGCGGTCTGCCTGTGTATTCACTGGTACAATCCCCTGGTGTGGGCGGCAGCGGCAATATCCAGACAGGACTGTGAGCTGGCCTGTGACGAGGAGGCCCTGAAACTGTTGGGGGAGGAAGAGAGAATCAGCTATGGCAGGACCCTGTTGGACTTTAGCATACAGGGAGACACCATATTTCACGGTCTGCAGCTTACCACTGCCGTGGCAGGCGGAAAAAGGCAGCTGAAGGAAAGGCTGATGATGATAGTGGGACAGCCCAGAAGACAGACCGGCGCCCTGGTTCTGGCCATGGGACTGACTTTGGCAGTCTCAGCGGCTGCCTTTACCGGCAAAGTAAACGGTCAGGAATCGGAGAACGGCAGCAGGGAGGCTGATATACAGAATCTTTCCGCGGATGCGGAGGGGAGTTCGAACCCTGTCCGGGAGGACCGTGTTGAGAGCACATCCATAGTGTCCCTGGACCTGAAGGACGGAAGGGATTACACACTGAAGCTGGGCGGTGAAGCGGCAGCGGAGGACGGGAAATACAGGGTAAGCCGACTGGAGCTGAACTGGATTCATGACAGGGTGGAGGAGAATGTCCAGACCATTGAACTGGAGAATGTGGGAGTGCTCTGCACCAGACCTGCAGGAGAGGGCGGAGAGGGATGGTACTCCGGAAAGCAGGAATCCCTGTATGCCAAGCCTCTGTATGCCGGTGGGGGCGGTTTTTCCGGGAACGGGGAACTGAGCAGGCTGCAGGAAATCAGCGGTATTTTCGCGGAGGATCTGAATTTTGACGGTTATAAGGATTTCTACTTACAGGGCATAAGCCAGGGGGCCAACATTCCCTGTTACTGCTATCTGTGGAATCCGGGGGAGAAGCGCTTTGAGCCGGGTTATATGATTCCGAATCTGAGGGTGAACCCGGAGGAGGAACTGTTGGAAAGCGCCACGGAAGACGGAAATAATGTTTTATCGGTAAAATATTATCGTTTTGATGATCAAAACAGTCTGCATATGCTGCGGTATACAGAGGAAAACCGGTCACAGGATGCTCTGTTTCCCTCGTTGGACCTGACTTACTGCGAGACTGCCTACGGGCTGCCTGCGGTGGATGAATGGGATTACGGAACGGTTTACGGAGGCGCACTGACAGAACGGTTTGTCTACTGGGCTAAGCAGGCGCTGACAGAACTGTATGAGATCACAGGAACAAAACTGGACACGCTTTGTTTCAGCATGACTTCTTTCGGAGACGTCAGTTTTGGGCAGACACCGGCGGATGTGGTGGGTTCCAGAATCTTCTTTGACCGTGTTTACGGGGAGAGGGCTGGATTTGAGAGCTGTATCGAACATGTTGGGCTGGCGACGGAGAGGACAGTGTGGTTTTCTCCGGTGACCCAGTGGAGGGTTCCGGAGAATCTGGATAAAATGACGGATTCCGAGGTGGTACGTTGGTATTTCGAGAGACTTCCTCTGACAGAGGGGGAAATCCCGGAATCCATAGAGCCATGGACGGACGGCTACATGATCAGGGCAGAGTCCGGGAATTATTATAAAATCTTCCTGCAGCCTGTGACAAGGGAACTGAACCAGGTTTACGGCCCCTACGGTACCCGTCCGAATAACTGAAGGAAGGGAATATTGCTTCACTCTCTTGAAAAAGCGGGGAAATCTGCTATAATAAGGTTTAGTACTTCCGCCCTGGATATACGGGATGTATCCGGGGCGTTTTTGACAGAAAACACAGGGAGACCGAAGTGCAGACAATGAGGGATGCGCTGACGGAAGCTGGGACAGGAGGTTATCTGATGGATCCGGAAAAGAAAGAATTATCTGTGGGAGGTTACCTTTTTTATACGGAAAAAGACGCTCAGCTTGCAAGGGCGGAGCAGCAGAAAATTGAATATCTGGAGGCGCGTATTGATTATTCCTCTCCGGACAGGATACGCTATGTTTATGAACAGACGATCCGTGAACGCCTGTTTAAGACTCCGGTGGGGCTGCATTATCTGGAAAGGCTGAGGAGTTTCCTGTTGGAACAGCCGGGAACGGAGCCGGGAAGTGTGATGGATATTCCCCTGTACATGACTTTTGACGGAGAACTGCGGGAGCATGCCAGTCCGGCCCGTGAAAGGGTGATCCCTTCCAAAGGGGACAGGGATAAGGCGAAGAGCCGTTTTACTTTGTCCGTGATTCTGAATGTGCTGTTGGTGTGTGCCATTCTCACCATGTTCTATATTTCTTATGTAAGCGAACAGCCCAATGTGATCAATTATGAGAGGGCCCTGACAAGCAAGTACGCATCCTGGGAACAGGAACTGACTGACAGGGAGCAGGTAATCCGGGAGAAGGAGAGGGAACTGAAGATCAAATAGGAACCGAGTCCCCATCAAAAGATTCAGAGGTGAGCCGTTATTTTCACAGATATGACATAATTTTTCGGTATCATGGATAAAAATACAATACATGGAAAGGTCGTGTGTTCAATGGATAAACTGAAGATTCTGGTGGTGGATGACGAGAGCAGGATGCGTAAACTGGTAAGCGATTTCCTGGTGAAGAATCAATATGCCGTGTTGGAGGCAGGGGACGGGGAGGAGGCAATGGAGATCTTCTTTGCCCAGAAAGATATCGCCCTTGTGGTGTTGGATGTGATGATGCCCAAGATGGACGGATGGCAGGTATGCAGGGAAATCAGGGCCTATTCCAGGGTGCCCATTATCATGCTGACGGCAAGGACGGATGAGCGGGACGAGCTGCAGGGATTTCAGCTGGGGGTGGACGAGTATATCGCCAAGCCTTTCAGTCCCAAAATTCTTGTGGCGCGTATTGAAGCCATACTGCGCCGAACAAACCAGAATGCCAGGGAGGAGATCCTCAGCTGCGGCGGAATCCGGTTGGATAAGGCGGCGCACCAGGTTCTCATTGACGGGGAAGGAGTGGATCTGAGCTATAAGGAATTCGAGCTTCTGACCTATTTTATGGAGAACAGGGGAATTGCCCTTTCCAGGGAGAAAATCCTGAACAATGTGTGGAACTATGATTATTTCGGTGACGCCCGGACCATTGACACCCATGTGAAAAAACTCCGCAGTAAAATGGGAAAGAAAGGCGAACTGATCAAGACAATCTGGGGCATGGGCTATAAGCTGGAAGAGGACAAGTAATGGAAAAACTTCCTGTAAAGCATTCGATCAGACGGCAGTTTGCACTGATTTTCATAGGGCTGATGACAGCAGCCATCTTTTTGTGTTGGCTTATCAACAGTATGTTTCTGGAGCAGTATTATATCCGCAGTAAGACAGAGGTAATCATTGCAGCCTATGAATCTATCCGCCAGGCGGCAAACAGCGACAGATACAATACGGAGGAATTTGAGAGGGAACTTGGGGATGTCTGCGGCATATATAATATTACCATCTATGTAACGGATGTCAATTCCCGGGTGAGATATGCGTCAAGCAATGGCGGCGTGGAACTGGAAAAAAGGCTTATGGCATATCTTTTCGGCTTTCTCACGGACACTGTGCATGTGATCAGGGAGGGAGACGACTATATTATACAGAGAGTGCATGTGAGCGGGAACGAGTACCTGGAAATGTATGGCAGGCTGAATTCAGGCATCTCTTTCATTATGCGCACTCCGGTGGAGAGTATCCGCGAGAGTGTGAAAGTGGCAAACCGTTTTCTGGCCTATATTGGCATGTTTGCCGCGTTGGCCGGTGGCATTATTATCTGGATTGTATCCGGCAAGATCACGGAACCGATTCTGGAGCTGAACAGCATATCGGAAAAAATGGTGCATCTTGATTTTGAGGCAAAATATGCCGGAGGCGCCCATAACGAAATTGATTTGCTGGGGGAAAATATCAATAAGCTTTCGGCATCCCTGGAGCATTCCATCTCAGAACTGAAGACTGCCAACAATGAGCTGCAGAAAGACATTGAAAAAAAAGAAGAGATAGACGAGATGCGCAAGGAGTTTCTGGCCAATGTGTCCCATGAGCTGAAGACGCCCATTGCCCTGATTCAGGGATATGCGGAAGGACTTTCGGAAGGGATCAGCGAAGATGCGGAAAGCAGAAATTTTTACTGCGAAGTAATTATGGATGAGGCTGTGAAAATGAACCGTATGGTACAGAAGCTTCTGACCCTGAATCAGCTGGAATTCGGAAATGACGTGGTGGCCATGGAGAGGTTTGACCTGACTGCCATGGTGGAGAATTATGTACAGTCCGCAGGAATACTCACAAGGCAGAACGGCATTCAGGTGCGCATGGAGAAATACCCGCCGGTCTATGTCTGGGGGGACGAGTACAAGATTGAGGAAGTGTTTACCAATTATTTTACAAATGCGGTGAATCACTGCAGCGGGGACAGGAAGATTGTGATTACACTGACACAGGAGGAAAAATCGGTAAGGGCAGGGGTTTTTAACACGGGAGAACCCATTCCCGGGGAGGCGGTTCCCCATCTGTGGGAGAAATTTTACAAGGTGGACAAAGCGCGTACCAGGGAATACGGGGGAAGCGGTGTGGGACTGTCCATTGTCAAAGCCATTATGGAATCCATGAACCAAAAATACGGTGTGGAAAATTACACCAACGGAGTACTGTTCTGGTTTGAACTGGAGAAGGCTTAGCTGCAGGGCGGACAGACAGAATTTTATATCAGGAGAAAATATGCGGGAAGAGGAAAAAATTATCGGGACAAAGGTTTTGCTGGTGGGACTGGACACTGGGGAAGAGACGGACTTTGAACATTCCATGAACGAACTGAAAAGTCTGGCCGAGGCCGCGGGCAAGCAGGTAACGGGCATTATAACCCAGCGCATGGGAGCTGTGAACAATGCTTTTTATATCGGAAGCGGGAAAGTGGAGGAAGTGCGGGAATACGCGCAGCAGTGCCAGGCGGAGGAAGTCATATTCGACAATACGCTGACGCCGTCCCAAATGAGAAATCTGGGCAAGGCGCTGGAGCTGCCGGTTCTGGACCGGACAGGTCTGATTCTGGACATTTTTGCGCTGAGGGCCAGAACCAGGGAGGCCAGGCTGCAGGTGGAAACGGCCAGACTGCAGTATATTCTGCCCCGCCTGGTGGGAATGCGGGAAAATCTTGGCAGACAGGGCGGCACCTTCGGTGGCGGCATGAGCAACAAGGGCGCAGGAGAGACGAAGCTGGAACTTGACAGACGGAAAATAGAACATAGAATGTCGGAATTGAGAAAAGAACTGGAAGAAGTAACCAGGAACAGGGAAACCATGCGGAAGAAGCGCAGTCAGTCCAGGATTCCGCAGGTGGCCCTGGTGGGATATACCAATGCAGGAAAATCCACCATTTTGAATCACATGCTCCAACTGTATGGTGAAAACAGCGAGAAAAAGGCTGTGTTGGAAAAGGATATGCTCTTTGCCACTCTGGATACCAATGTGCGCTGCATTCGCCCTGAGGGCGCAGGGACGGATAACAGGGCTTTTTTCCTGGCAGATACGGTGGGCTTTATTGACAAACTGCCGCATGGACTGGTGAAGGCGTTCCGGTCCACTCTGGAAGAGGTCCGGTCTGCGGATCTGATTGTACATGTGGTTGACTTTTCGGATGAGCATTATAAACAGCAGATGGAGGTCACGAACCAGACGCTGAAGGAGCTGGAGGCAGGGGATATTCCGAGAATCACGGTCTACAATAAGGCTGATAAAAGCGATATGCAAGAGCTGCCCAGAATCAGGGACAGGCAGATTTACATGGCGGCTTCCCTGGACCGGGGGACAGCGGAGTTGGCGGAAATGATAGCGGAATGCGTTTATGCGGACAGAGTGGTGCGGGAAGTGCTCTTTCCCTATGATAAGGGGAACATTGTCTCTTATTTTATGGAAAATGCCACTGTTCTGGAACAGGAATACCGGGAAGAAGGGGTCTGGATGCGCGTGAGCTGTCACAAAAGTGATGCGGATAAATATTGTGGATAGCATGTTTGGACTTGTCTGCAACAGGAATTTGGTGTATGATGATGAAAAAGCGTAGTTTTCCGAAGGAAGGTGCGGAGGACTATAAATATGTGAGGAATGGATAAAATGAGAGTTAAAAGAAGTGTGACAGGTTTCATGACGGCAGCTCTTCTGGTCTTTGGAATGACCGGATGCGGGGAGAATCAGATTCCGGATTTGAGTGATAATGATGTGCAGGCAGTGGGAGAGTATGTGGCGCTGACCATGATGAAATATGATATCAACCACAGAAGCAGGCTGATGGAGCTGATAGAAGAGGAGGCTCCGGAAGAGGACAAAGAAGCCTGGGTGCCGGAGGAGGAGGCCGGGGGGATGAAACCGGTTGAAGACACTCCGGTGGTAAATGAGCCGGAGGAGGAAGAATCCGCAGCCAGCAGCTATACCGTGGAGGAAGTGATGGGGCTTCCGGAAGGAATCTCGCTGACTTACCAGGGGCAGGAGGCTTTTGACAGCTATCCGGGAGAGGGAGAGATTCTGTCCCTGAATGCATCCCAGGGGAAGAAACTGTTGGTGCTGAAATTCCTGCTTGCCAATGCCGGAAGCGGAGAGCAGAGTGTGGATCTGCTGGCTTCGAATATTGCATTTCATGTAACTGTAAACGGCGAATACACCAGAAGGGCGCTTCCGACAATCCTTCTGAATGATCTGTCTACTTTTGCAGGGTCAGTGTCCGCAGGGGAAAGTAAGGAAGTCGTGCTGGTGGTGGAAGTGGACGAGAGCATGGCATCTGCCATTACGTCACTGAGCCTTGGCGTTAAGGCGGAAGATGAATCCGCTGGCAGCGCAGTTCTGGAGCTTCTCTGACGCAGTCAGAGGAGTTTCCGGGGGATTTTGACAAACTATTACTATTGTTTGAAAAAAATGTAAAAAAAACAAAATTTAGTGTTGACAACTGTTGGAAGGGGTGATATACTAAGTTTCGTTGTCAGGGCAACACACCAGACAACAGGAACCAAAAAAATAAAATGTAAAAAGTTGTAAAAAGTTGTTGACAACAAAGTGAAGATGTGATATCCTATCAGAGTTGTCACCGAGAACAACGGAGCGGCGGAAACAAAGCCGC
>CANBFE010000035.1 GCA_947367855.1 uncultured Lachnospiraceae bacterium
AGGGCCGTCAAACGACCCTTTTACTGATTTTACTTCCAGTTTGCACCATTTTTAAGTCTTTACTACCAAAAACAGGTATTATAATACTATTCCCTTCCATCCTTGTAAAGGGACAAAATACTTCAAAAATTTAAAGCACTCTGTCCCTTGTTTTACAGAAAACTTCCATATATAATAAACGCAAGAGAGTCATATCCGGATCAGATAGATACACCGAACTTTACAAAAGAGAAAGGTATCCCGAATATGACTCTTCCACAATTACGCTTTTGCCTATAAAAGGAGGAATTCACACATGAAAAAACAACTTGTAAAACACTTGCTTCACTCTACTGCTGCCCTGGCAGTATGCGCTGTTATGCTGATGGGTATACCTCTTGAGGTTTCTATCCCGTCCGGAATCAGCAATGTCAAGAAACCCGGCGTTATTGTAGAAGTTCCGGACGAGGAGGACGGGGAAACCTCTGAAACACCGGGAATTGTACCTTTAAGCGATCGTCCTGTGGATGTGAATCTTTTAGATTAAACCTCCATTATATCCGACTTCTTTCCCTTAAGTATCTTTAAATAAAATGATTCATATAATATCCGTCTACCCAGATTGCTGAGCAGGATACACTTTATAAGTTCCTCTTCTCCATCTAACTTCCTGCCAGTAAAAATTCCATTGCGTTTCCGTTCCATATGGTTCCACCAACGATCATACAGGCAATTTGCCAGTGAAGCCAAACGGCGGGAACGCAATTCTTCTTTTATCAAAATGTCGCTGTACCAATCCGCCCGGTCAAACTCTCCGCAGTTTCCCAGTTCACTTGTCACATAACCCATAATAAGCCCGCAGATCCCGTTCACCGTTCCCAACAGCTCCCCTTCCGCCACAGGACGGTACATCTCTTCAAAACGTTTCATGCAGATCTGAAACTCGCTGCTGTCTCTGTCCATCTCCTGCATCATATTTTGAATACATGCCTGTTCCTCATATGTCAGATACTTTTCCCCTTCCTGCAGGAATGCCTCAAACGGCAGCGTCAGCTCCAACGCAATCCGCATCTGCGCGTAATATTCCTCCCCGGTAATTTCCTCCCGGACTCTCAGCAGGTTTATCTCCTTGCGCATCAAAGCCTGTTTGTTGCATTGTATCTCCGTAGTTACCAGTCCCTTGATTTTGGCAAGGAGTATTCCTGCGTTTTCCGTCTCACGCTCGTTTCCATAATGCCGCAGCATTTCCATCATCCGCCTGGCCTCCGGGCTGTCCGTAACCAGTTCCGTCCGGGTCATCTCTCCTGACAGGCCCAGGCGTTCAAACAGTTCCTCCACAATCGCCCTCTGGGTCGCCCGTTTCCGGTTTTCCAGACGCCGCAGTGTTTTGATGTCACAGATCCCTTCGCATAACGCTTCAGCCCTTATACCCAACATTCTGCGCCGTATGCGGATCACCTCGCTGATACAGGATACGCCTTTCTCCAGGTAGAGATAACTATAGTGAAAAGTTTCCTTCCGTACTCCATAATCCGCATATACGGACTCCAACGTCTTCTTCCACCCTGCATTTTCAAGATATACTGCTGCAAAATCCTCCCTGCCGGAGCGGCCTTCCCACACCTGAACTGCTCCTGCGTCCTTCTCCTGTCTGACCCCCGGCCAATTCCCCGCCCTGTGTTTCAGATACTGCTCCCGAAGCTCCAGAATCTCCCAGAGGTAATACATCCTGGATGCATTCCGCAGAATCTCCAGAGCATGATTGCAGTAACCATAAAGCTCATCTCCCAGAACCCCGCCCTTTTCCGCAATACATCCACACAAAAAACAGACTGCCTTTGGATAAACTTTTGCCAGTCCCACAGTATCCATGCCTGCAGTCTTCAGGCAGGAGAGGATCTCCCGGTAATGCGCTTCGTCACCGCCTCCCTTTCTGTATCTTTCCGCTTCCAGAATCAGATTCCATTCTTTCAGGGACAGCACTCTCCCCTGAAGGGGTTTCTCCCAGAGCACAGGCACAGTCAGCTGTACCGCCTCTTCCAGTATGGGACGCAGTTCTTCCCTCCCTGCCCCTTCCAGGCATCGGATCTGAGCCCACATGCTTAGATAGAACTGCCTCTCCAGACGCTCCCCCACCGCTTCTCCGCCGCCGGATTCTCCTCCGTATCTGCGTCCGTACTCCCCTAACAGTTCTTTTGCCCGGTAGGCATTCCCACAGGAGATCCCATGCAGAATCCGCTGCCGCATCTCCCACTGATCATACTCTTTGTAGTGCAGATAATGCTCGTAATCTTCAGCCCCCACACCCAGCCTCTCCAGAATGGCATCCTGCAGCAGCTTTCCCGGAGACTGTGCTCCGCTCTCCAGCTGAAACAGCCTCTGCGCCGTGCACAGTCCCTCGCAGACCTGTTCCAATGCATATTTCCGTTTCTCCCGCAAATATCCGATATATGCGCCGAAGGCCTCCCTGTCTGTTCTGTAACGCATGGAATTCCTCCTGTCTCTTCCGTACCACATGCCTGATTTCCCGGCCGGTCCATGTGCAGATCCTTCTCTTCCGATTGCTTCTTACGCGGATTGTTCTGCGCATTATCAGCATAATATACAGGTAAAATGTTGTCAAGAACATATACGGAAACAGCCAAAAGGCAGACACCGTCTTCCGGGTCTGCCCTGCACAATCATTATATAAGGTCGTATTTTACCACATCCATGGTCATGGTGCCATCAGAGAGGAAGGATATGCCGTCCGCCTTCTGATCCGTGTACAGAACGGCTGTCATCACCTGCTCGCCGTCATTCACAAAGGCCTCAACGCTGAATCTGTCCAGGATAATCCGCAGTTTCAGCTCCCCCTCCGGACCGTTTACCCTGCTGCTCCTCTCATGGAGAATGTCCCTTCGGGTGCCTGAAAATTTCCTGTCCATCTTCAGCACGGACTCTGCCGGACGGAAGCTGAAGGAGGTGTGATACTGCTCATTCCGGGCAAAAAGAACTGTAAATTTCCGGTAGAGGCTGCACCCCGCTTTAGGACGCACAGTCAGTTCCATGTCCAGCCTGCGCCCGCTTATGCCCTCCAGCTGCAGAATGCCCGAGACTGTGACATTTTCATAAGAAACCTTATTATGCCGCATCCGTTCCAGTTCCCGCACCGGCGTCTGGTACAGTTTTCCGTTCTTTATGGACAATTCCCTGGGCAGGCTCATCTGGCCGAACCATGCCTCATCATGAACCCTTCTGTGATTACAGGTATCCCAGTTCTGCATCCATCCAATCATCACCCGCCGTCCGTCCGGTGTAAGAACTGTCTGGGGCGCATAGAAGTCAATTCCATAGTCAACCGCCTGATCCGCTTCTTCCGTAAATTCCTCCGTTTTCCTGTTATAGTTCCCAATCAGGCACAAAGTCCCGTTTCCGTTGTGGTACTCCAAACCGGAGGGAATCATATCCTGGGGGCTGACCAACAGCACCTGCTTCCCGTCCAGGGGAAAGAAATCCGGGCATTCCCACATCCTGCCGAAGCGGTTTCGGTTTTCCGCCAATACTTTCCTGTAATGCCATTCAAATCCGTCAGTGCTTTCAAAGAGAAGAATCTGCCCGCTTCCGTCCGCGGGTCTGTTGCCCACAACACAGCGCCAGGTTCCGTCTTCCTCCTGCCACATCTTCGGATCCCGGAAGTCGAACCTGCTGCCGCCGTCAGGTATGTCCTCCCAGTTCAGAACCGGATTGTTTTCGTATTTTACATAATCTTCCCCGTCCCCCACGGCAAGGCACTGCGTCTGCACTTCATCGCAGCCTCCGTCTGCCCGGCGCTCTCTGACCACGCCGGTATACATCAGAATCTGCCTGCCGTCCGGAAGCATGGCCGCGCTGCCGGAAAAGCAGCCGTCCCTGTCATAGGCCTCGTCCGGCGCCAGCGCGCAGGGAAGATACTCCCAGTGGAGCAGGTCTTCGCTTACCGCATGCCCCCAGTGCATAGGCCCCCAGTGAGAGGCATAGGGGTTGTACTGGTAGAACAAATGATATTTCCCGTCATACCAGGAGAAGCCGTTGGGATCATTCATCCATCCCGTCCGTGTGGACAGATGAAAAACCGGGCGCTCCTCCTTTTCGATTATTTTTTCCGAAGCCTCTTCATACTTTCGGGCTTCCCTCAATGTCTGACTGCTCATAGCATACCTCACCTGTTGATATTTACTCTGCCGCAAAGCCTTTTGCAGTTCCACATACCCTGCAATGCATATTCCATTATCCTACTCCGCAAAGTAAGAATCAAGGTATTTCTGGAAAATTGCCAGGTACTCCTGAAGTCCGTATTCCTCCAATGACTTTATATACTCGTCCCACTGCTCATCCACTCCGCCATCCCGAATCCATTCGGCTTTCTTTGCCCTGACAGTCTTCTCAATATCCGCCTGCAGATCAGACAGCTTCTTTACATCTTCCTGACTCATGAACAGATTGGGATATACGTAATTCTGTGTCATAAACGGTGTGTAAATCTCCTCAATCCAGTCCAGACGGTACTGGGCGTCATCCGGACAGGTCACATATACGCCATAGTATTCATCCAGGATTGCAAGGGGCCCGCCCACAGCCTCGGCCTCTCTTACCTCTACAGGGGATGCATCTCCCAGAGGAGCGTGCTGCAGCATGTCTTCCCCGTCTGCATTCTTTCCCAGTACAAAGATGTCAAATTCATCCTCCTCCCCATAGGTGCCCCAGTTGTTCTGGGGAGACTGCAAAGGAGCATACATCCTGTCAAGCCATGCGCACACCAAAGCCGGCTGCTTTGCCGCTGCGGTAACCACACAGCGTCCCCTGTCATAGCCGCTGGTGAAGGAACCGTTCTGCGGAGTGATAACCCTCTGTCCGTCCACGGCCAGGGGCGGAAGGGGAACAAAATCCTCCAGATTGTCAATATTTGCCACATCCCAGCTGAAACATACACCATACCGGTGCGCCTTGCCCTTTGCCACATACTGCGACCATTCCTGCGTATAGCACTCCGGGTCAATCAGCCCCTGCTCTGCCAGAGAATGCAGCCACTTGATGCCTTCCCTGAATCCTTCCATAGCTGCAGTAAAGACCACTTCCTTCTCATCAGTGACCGTGATGTGCCTTCCTCTGTCCGGATCGCCGTACCCTTCCCCAAAGCTGTTGATCAGGATGCAGGGGTCCTGGTCACCGTCGTTTACAATACAGGACATGGGAATGATATCTCCCTCTATCCCAAAATCCTCCTGAAGCCTGGCCGCATTATCCCGGAACGCAACCAGAGCCGCCTCAAAATCCTCCACCGTTTCCGGTACCGCCAGTCCCAGAGCATCCAGCCATTTTTTATTGATAAAGCTCATGTTTCCAATGGTCTGGATGGCTGTCTTATTGGCCCCCAGCTGTTCAATCCACGGAAGGGAATAGATATGCCCGTCGGAAGCCGTAGTCATTTTCCGGTATTCCGGATACTTGTCAAATACGGCTTTCAGATTCGGCATATAGGCGTCAATATACTCCTCCAGGGGAATGATTACCTTCTGTTCCGCAAACCGCAGCAGGTCATTGTCGCCAAAGCCTGCAGTGAAAATGAAATCTGTCAGGGAATTGGCATCCGCCATGATGGTCTGAATCTTTTCGCCCCACTGGTCACCCGGAATGGCATTCCACTCAATATGTACATTGGTTTCCTCTTCTATCCGCTTAAAAATGGTGCGCTTGTTGGGGTCCGGTTCCGTGTTTGCGGGATAGCTGATCAGCCCTGTAAGCGTGGTGCCGTCAGGCTGCGGAAACTGCAGCTCGGCTTCCTCCATGGCCTTAAATGTCCCGTCATTCAGTTCAACCTTCCCATTCCCGCATGCTGCCAGGGAAATTGCCATGCCCGCTGCAGCAATAGATGTAATAACGCGTTTCATATACCTGTTTTTCATTCTTCCTCCTTGCCCGCTTTCTGCAGGCGTATCTTATTTAAAAAGTCCTCTGCACACTCAGCCCTTCACGGAACCTACCATGATTCCGCTGTCAAAATATTTCTGAAAGAAAGGATACATCACCAACAGCGGAAGACTGGAGACGATGATGGTTGCATATTTCAGAAGCTCGGCCAGCTGCGCCCGCTCTGCCGTGCTCTGCATATCCGAAATCATGCCTGACTCCGGCTTATTCTGAATAAGGATGGAACGAAGCACTACCTGCAGGGGCTGCTTTGCCGTGTCGTCCAGATAAATCAGCGCATCAAAATAGCTGTTCCACATGCCCACAAACTGCCAGAGAGCCAACACTGCAATCACCGGAGTGCATACGGGAAGCAGTATCATAAAGAAGAAACGCATCTCGTTTGCCCCGTCCACATCGGCAGCCTCCCTGAGTTCCCCTGGAATGCCCTGATAATAGGTCCTGGCAATTATCATATTCCACACATTAAAGGCTCCGGGGAGCACTATTGCCCACATGGTATTCTTCATTCCCAGATTGTTGATCAGCAGGTAGGTTGGAATCAGACCTCCCCCGAAGAACATGGTGATGACAAAAATTACGTTAAAAAAAGCTTTTCCCCTGAAATCCGGCCTGGACATCGGATACGCAGCCAGCAGAGTGACGAAAACCGATATCACGGTAAACACCACGGAGTAAACCACTGCGTTCTTAAAGCCGATCCATATCTGTGCGTTGCCGAAGACGCGCTCATACGCAGTGGTGGTCCATTTGCTGAAATCAAAGGTTATTCCCCTGTTCTGCAGGGTGATGGGATCCATGAAGGAACCCACAATGATGTAAATCATTGGAAGGACAATCGCCACCACAAACAACCCCAACAACAGATAGCCTGTCAAAAGCAGCGCCTTATCCTGCATGGAATATCTGCCAAATTTCTTCCTGTTCATTATGCCCCTCCCTTTGCATTTCCTTCTGTTTCCATTCTACAATCCCTTCCCTTCATTCATCCTGGCCACCACCTTGTTCACCGCCACCAACAGAATGACATTGATAACCGTATTGAACAGGCCCACCGCAGTGGAAAATCCGTAGTCGCCGTCCAGAAGACCTTTTTTGTACACATAGGTAGCTATAATTTCCGATGAACGCATGTTCATATCCGTCTGCAGCGCATAGGCCTTCTCAAATCCCACGCTCATGATATTACCTGCCTGCATGATAAACTGAATGACTACCACATCCTTGATGGCCGGCCACTCCACCGCTTTGATCTGCTGAAAAATATTGGCTCCGTCTATAACCGCCGCTTCCCTCAGCTCTCCGCTTGCATTGGCCAGCGCAGCGGTATACATAATGGACGCCCAGCCTGCCCCCTGCCAGATGCCGCTGGCAATGTAAATCGACCGAAACGCCTCAGGCATGGTCATGAAATCCGTGGATGTCCCCAGAATCATATTCAGCGGACCCGTTACCGACAGCAGTATCTTTACGATACCACACAGCACGATAACCGAAATAAAGTTTGGCATGTAGAGCACCAGCTGAATCTTTTTCCTGATTCCGGATCTCTGTACCCGGTTCAGCAAAAAAGCCAGAAGGATGGGAATTGGAAATCCCCACAGCAGTCCGAAAACACTCAGCTTTAAAGTATTAATCAGGTAACTTATAAAGTCGGGCGAGGCCAGAAACCGCTTAAAGTGGGAAAATCCCACCCAAGGACTGTTTAACAGGCCCTGAATCGGGTTGTAATTCTCAAAGGCAATCAGGATGCCGCCCATGGGAATATACTTAAAAATAATGGTCAGGGCAAACGCCGGCAGCAGAAAGACCACGTACAGCTGCCAATGCTGCCGCACGTAGAGGAGTGTATTGTGCAGCCCTGCCTTTTCTTTGCCGCCCCCCCGTCCCGGGGCAGCCTTCATGCTTGTTTTCATAGATTCTCTCCTTTCTCAGTTCCAGTTCCGTATCCTCACTGCCTTTGCATTCTGTTCTCTCCCTCCTCTCCATGCCGGATTTGTGCATTTGTAAAATTCCGTTTGCTCTTTTGTAAATATAAAATATCATACTTTTTACATTTAGTCAATCTTTATTTTTACATTTTTAATAATATTTTTTATGTTATTTTACATTTGACCACTAAGTATTGTAAAAGTTAAAGTTCTTCTGTAAAATATAATCTGGAAATTTTATGATACAAACAGTTTTGTGAATAATATATTTTACATTTGACACATTTTAATTTGTGCATTATAATACTGTTCAGGACAGTCATGCTGACCAAAAATCGAATCACTTAAAAATCCAGGAAACATCAAGGAACGGAGGCAGAAAAATATGGCAGAACGAGTGACAATACAGGATATCGCTGATGAACTGGGCGTTTCCAGAAATACGGTATCCAAGGCCATCAACAATACAGGACTTCTGGCAGATGCCACAAGGGAGAAAATTCTCCAGAAAGCTGCAGATATGGGTTACAAACAGTTTTCCTATCTGACCATTGCCAATCTGGGCAGCGGAAAGCCGGAGCCGGTGACACAGAAGGGGGAAATCGCGGTTCTCAGCACAGGTTTTATCGGAAATTCCCACTTTGCCTCCACTATGCTGGACAAATTTCAACGGGAAATTTCCCTGCTGGGCTACAGCCTGACCATGCACCGCATACGCACGGACGAAGTGGAAAGCCTGCAGCTGCCGGCTTCTTATAATAAGGAAAGGACTGCCGGCTTCATCTGTCTTGAAATGTTTGAAAAGGACTATGCCTACATGCTCTGTGAACTGGGAATTCCCGTCCTGTTCGTGGATTCTCCTGTGGTCGGACTGGATGCGCCCCTGCGCGCAGACTGTCTTTACATGGAAAACCAGAACAATATCCTTGCCTTTGTCAGCGAAATGGCACGGAGGGGCAAAACGAAGATCGGCTTTATAGGGGAATATACCCACTGCCAGTCGTTTTACGAACGCTACATGGGATATCGCAATGCCATGTACCTGGTTGGACTTCCCTGCCGGGAAGAGTATTGCATCACAGGCAACAGGCCGGGAATCCGGTATCCTTCAAATCAGGATTACAGAGAATATCTGACGGAATGTTTCCAAAAAAATATGACAGACATGCCGGAAGTGTTTATCTGCGCCAATGACTTTGTTGCCCTGGATGTGCTCCAGGTATTGAAACCCATGGGACTTTCGGTTCCGGAGGATGTGTGGCTCTGCGGATTCGACGATTCCCAGGAATCCAAAATTGTGACACCCGCACTTACCACCATCCATATCCACAGCCAGATCATGGGATTCTCCGCAGTGCATCTGATGATGTCCAGAATCAAGCAGCCCGATCTGAACTTCCGCACCGTGCACACTGAAACGGACCTGATCTACAGAGCCTCAACCGGAGACTGAATCTCCAAAACGCATTCTGTTTCGGATATATTTTGCCCAAAAGTTTCCAACATATTTTCTCTTTGCCGGGTCATACTAAGACCAAGATAAGTTGCAGCAAACACTTAAACTGAATCTTCAGGATAGGTGCATGCGGCACTTATCTTGAAGATAGATGCAAATGAGACATGAATGGAGGTGAAATAAATGTCCGATAACAGAAGCAACAGAGTAGAAGTACCTGAAGCAAAGGCTGCAATGGATCGTTTTAAGACCGAGGTAGCATCCGAGCTGGGTGTAAACCTGAAAGAAGGCTATAACGGCGACTTGACTTCCCGCGAAGCCGGTTCCATCGGCGGTGAGATGGTTCGCCGTATGATCAAGAAGCAGGAGGAGCAGATGAAATAAAGCTCCGATAAAGTAAAGCAAATGGCAATGGGGGCTGCCGCGCCAATCCTGACAATCAGGGGTGCGGCAGCCCTTTGTATACCGATTTCGGAACCGTTACTCTCCAAATACGGCCCGGTAGTCTGCCTGAAACTTGGAGATACCGGCATCCGTCAGGGGATGCTTCACCATCTGTTCGATAACCCCATAGGGTACCGTGGCAATATCCGCTCCCGCCAGGGCACAGTCCGTCACATGAACCGGATTTCGCACACTTGCGGCTATGATCTCGGTATCCAGATCCGTCACTGCAAAGATATCTGAAATCTCCCGGATCAGGTCAACGCCCCTCTGGCTGATGTCATCCAGCCGTCCCAGGAAGGGGGATACATATGCCGCTCCTGCCCTTGCGGCAAGAAGCGCCTGGTTTGCGGTAAAAATCAGGGTTACATTTACCTTGATTCCCTCTGCGGAAAGAACCTTGCAGGCCTTTAATCCCTCCACTGTCATGGGAATCTTGACCACCATATTGGGATGAATCGCAGCAATCTCCCTGCCTTCCCGAATCATGCCTTCCGCATCCGTGGTAGTGGCTTTCACCTCCCCGCTGATGGGCCCGTCCACAATGGAAGCGATCTCCCCGATTACCTCCTCAAATACCCTGCCTTCTTTTGCAATCAGGGAAGGATTGGTGGTGACACCACAGATGACACCCATGTCATTTGCTTTTTTGATATCTTCCACCTTTGCCGTATCAACAAAAAAACGCATAACCTGTTCTCCTCTCATTCTTTTGCCCTGATTTTGGGCATCTACAATTATAAACGCTCTTTGGAAAATCTTCAATCTTATTTTAAAACTTTATTTTCTTCTTCCAAGGGTTTTAACCGGCATAGAAGCCCTTCCATATCCTGAATCCTCTTCGGGACTGCATCCTGCGTACAGGCCTTCAGAATCCTCGCCAGCCGTACATACCTTCTCTGCTCCTCCCTGTCCGTTTTGGAAGAACCCTTTTTCCCTTTCCTTCCCCCGGCATCTCCCAGCATTGCCTCCATCGTGCGCCCCAGTCCGTATACATCGCATGCTGCAGTCAGCCTTTCCTCCCCTGACAGCTGTTCCGGAGCGGCAAACCCCGGAGTTCCTGCCCTGGAGCACACTCCGGCTTCCAGGGAACAGGCACAGCCAAGATCAATCAGCTTGATTTTTCCGTCCTGCCGTATCATGATATTGGAGGGTTTCACATCCCGGAACAGGAATCTTTCCCGCCTTTCATGGAGATGCCGCAGCCCCTCCGCCAGCGCAATGCCCGCGCGCACTGTCTGCGCAGGGGTGAAATGACCTCTCCTGCCAAGCATTTCCTCCATGGAACACCCGGCCACATACTCGCTGAACAGAAAGCCCAGACCTGCCTCCCTAAAGCTGTCAATATATTCCGGAAACAACGAATGCTCCAACAGCGCCATGACCCTGGCTTCCTTTTCCAGAATACACGCGTTTTCACTGATTTTACAGGCGCAGACGCTGCCTCCATCCCCTCTTTCCACAAGACAGACAAGGGAAAATGCCCCCTTTCCCAGTTGTCCCAGGCACAGATATCCCCTTCTGCGCAGAACCAGTTCACCCAGGGCATCCAGTTTCTTCCTGTTCCCGCTTATATCATGCCTCATTCCATACGGCACATCCCTTCCACTGAATTAAAAATAAGACCCTGCGGCAGACTTTCCGTCCGCCGCAGCTTAAGGACCACAGTTTTCTGACTGTAAGCAGCTCATCCCTGCTTCATAAAGATATTAGACAAATCATTGAAGAAGATAAACACCATCAATACCATAAAAAACATCAAACCAACAAAATGGACCATGCCTTCCTTTTCCGGAGGAACCGGTTTTCCCCTGATTACCTCCACCAGCAAAAACACCAGTCTGCCTCCGTCCAGCGCCGGAACGGGAAGCAGGTTCAGAATTCCCAGGTTCACCGACAGCATCAGGGTAATGTTCAGCATGCTCAGCAGCACACTCTGCCATCCGTACTCCTTCGCAGTGTCATAGGTCTTGCCCACCACATTTACGGCGATCCCCACAGGCCCTGCCACATCCTGGCGGGAAACCTTCCCCCGGAATATCATCCCCAGGCTCTTATAGGTGGCCTTCACGGAATACCGCATTTCATACCACGCATACTTCAAAGTGTCAATGCCTTTGGGTTCCACAAAGTCCGCATTCATCACACCCAGCAGATAGCTTCCCGAAGCCTCGTCATACTGCGGCGTCAGCGTCGTCGTATGCCGCTCGCCCCCGCGCTCATATACCACTTCCAGATCGCCGCCCTGGTAACTGGCCTGCATATAGAGCGAAATTTCCTGATACAGACCCAGTTTTTCCCCGTTAATGGACACAATCCTGTCTCCGTCCCGGAGACCCGCCGCTTCCGCTCCGCCGCCTTCCACCACCTGGGTTGCAATGGGATCACGTATGGCTACAAAATCCGTCATGCTCACCATAATCAGGGCAATGAAAAAAGCAAGGATAAAGTTAAAAACCGGCCCTGCCACCACAGTGGAAATCCTTCCCCATACACTGGCATTCAGAAAAGAGCCTTCCCCGCCCTCTCCCTCCTTTGACGCCAGGCCGTCCTCACCCTCAAACATGCAGGCTCCGCCTATGGGAAAGAGCTTCAGGGAATATATTGTGCCGCCTTTTTTAAAGGATAAAAGGCTGGGGCCCATTCCCACTGCAAATTCCACAACATGGATGCCATTGGCCTTGGCCAGAAGAAAATGCCCGAATTCATGAGCAATTACCACAGCCCCGAATATGATAATGAACAAAATTATGGTCATAGCTTATGTCCAATCCTTCCTGAAATAAATTCGCAGGCCTCCCTCTCCGTCTCAAGAATCTCCTCCACGCCGGGGTCCCTGATGGTGTCATGCCGCTCCATTGCCTCTCCGATGAGTTCCGCAATCTCCAGATAGGAAATCTGATGATCCAGAAACAGCTGGACAGCCTTTTCGTTGGCGGCATTGTAAACCGTGGGCATGCTTCCTCCCGTCCGGCATGCCTGATATGCCAGCGCCAGTCCCCTGAAGGTATCTGTGTCCGGCTTTTCAAAGGTGAGCCTGCCCAATTCAAACAGATCCGCCCGTTTTCCGCCCATGGGTCTTCTGTCCGGATAAAAAAGCGCGTATTGAATGGGCAGTTTCATATCCGGTGTCCCCAACTGGGCAATAATGGCTCCGTCCACAAACTGTACGGCGGAATGAAGGATACTCTGGGGATGAACCACTACCTGAATCCGGTCCAGGTCCACCCCGAACAGCCATTTTGCCTCCATAACCTCCAGTCCTTTGTTCACAAGGGTGGAAGAGTCAATCGTCACCTTTCTGCCCATGTTCCAGTTGGGATGTTTCAGCGCATCCTCCGGACGAATCCCCTGAAGCTGTGCCCTGCTCTTTCCCCGGAAAGGCCCGCCGGATGCCGTGAGCAGGATCTTTTCTATTTTAGCGCTCTCCCTGCCTGCACCTCTCTCCCCGTTCAGGGACTGAAAAATGGCGCTGTGTTCGCTGTCCACCGGCAGGACTGCCACATTATGCTTCTCCGCCAGAGGCATGATAATATGCCCGGCTGTCACCAGAGTCTCCTTGTTGGCCAGGGCGATGTCCTTTCCGGCCTCAATAGCCGCAATGGTGGGCCTGATACCAATCATGCCCACAATAGCCGTTACCAATACCTGGCTTTGAGGCAAAACCGCTGTTTCCAGGAGTCCCTCCATGCCGGAGAGCACTTTTACATTCAGGTCCCTGACCCTTGCGCGCAGATCCGCCGCGCTTTCCTCCAACCACATACAGGCAGTCAGGGGACGGAATTCCCGGATCTGCTCCTCCATCTTATCCACATTGCTTCCTGCCGCCAGCGCCACCACCTGCAGATCCGGATTTTCCCTCACAATCTCCAGAGTCTGTGTGCCTATGGATCCCGTGGAGCCCAGTATCGCTATCTTTTTCATTTCCTTCTCCATCTACAGCAGCAGCGCCGTCAGAAAATAGGTCAGCGGCGCCGTGACTATCATGCTGTCAAATCTGTCCATGATTCCCCCGTGTCCGGGAATCAGTTTTCCGTAATCCTTGATTTCCATATTCCGCTTCACCGCAGACGCAGCCAGGTCTCCCACCATGCTCATAACTGCCCCCACGGCACAGATCACTGCCATAATTCCCGCAACGCCCTGGTCCGGAAGAAACCGTTCCACAAAAAAATGCCCGTACAGCCATCCCAGAAGCGCAGTCCCCAATACTCCGCCAATGCAGCCCTCCAACGATTTCTTTGGACTGAGTACCGGAAAAATCTTCTTCCTGCCTATCAGCTTCCCAACCGCATAGGCACAGGTGTCACATCCCCATGAACTGATCAGGATCATCCACACGGTATAGATTCCCTGTTCGTACATGCGTGTCTGGTATACAAATCCCAGAAGCACCGGGGCATACATGTAGGAAAAAAAGGCTGCCATAACCTGTGCTGCACTGTATTTCGGAAAAGTTATGACGTAATCAAACATAATTGCAAGAAAGGTCCCAACAATGCACATCAGCAGCAAAATATGTTCTCCCGAAAAGTACAGCAGCAGATAGTAGCAGGTAATCCCCGCCATGCCCGCAAACTCCAGGCTGTTTATCCTCTCCTCTTCGCATTTCAGAGCTTTGGCCAGCTCCCGAAATGCAATCAGCGATGTACCCCACAGAAGGACTGCCAGAGGGATTCCCCCCAGGCCTATGGCGCCGATGGCGATCACCAGAAGCACTATGCCGCTTGCCAGTCTGGTCCAAAACATAGAACGGTTCCTCCTATTCCAGTTCCGCATCTGCCCCATCCCGTACCAGATAAGCAGAACAATTCCTGTCCCAAATGCTGGGCCAGTATTTGTTCTGGGCACTGGAGGGGCTGATGCTGTTTCCAGTTCCGCATCTGCAGACACTGTTTTATAATGGTCAGCCCGGTTTCAGACCGCCCAGTTTTCTTTCCCTATGATTATATGCTTCCACAGCTTTTATCAATTCTTCCTTGGTAAAATCAGGCCATGGAACAGGTGTAAAATAAAATTCCGTATAGGCCAGCTGCCAAAGCAGGAAATTGGAAATCCGCTGCTCATTGCAGGTACGGATCAGCAGATCCGGCTCCGGTATTCCACAGGTATCCAGACGGCTGCTTATGGCCTCCTCCGTAATCTGTTCCGGCTTCAGCATGCCCGCTGCCGCCTCCTCTGCGAGCTTTCTGGCAGCCCTGACGATCTCATCCCGTCCGCCATAATTGATGGCAATCTGAAAATGAAGTCCGTCGTTATTTTTGGTGGCTTCCTCCAGTTCCCGGATGCGGGTCCTGATATCCTCATCCAACCGGGATTTTTCTCCCAGCACCCTGACACACATGCGGTTCTTCTCCGCAGTCTTCAGACAGGTCTTCATATAATTCCGCAGAAGCTTCATCAGCGCCTCCACCTCATCCCCGGGCCTGCTCCAGTTCTCCGTGGAAAAGGCATATACGGTCAGATACTGAATCCCCATTCTGTAAGCTTCCTCGCAGATGACCTCCACGGTCTTCGCCCCCTGGACATGTCCGTAATTCCGGGGCATTCCCTTTGCCCTGGCCCATCTGCCGTTTCCGTCCAGAATGATGGCAACATGCCTGGGCATTTTCAGTTCTTCCTCCATACCTCATTCTCCTATTTCAGTTCCCTGCAAAGCCGCAGGGGGAGCAGACCGCCATGCCTTCCACTCCCCCGCCGGAACACAGATATGAAACCGTGTCACACCTATACGGTCATGATTTCCTTTGTCTTCTTCTCCATCAGCCCGTCCACTTCCTTGATGTATTTGTCAGTGGTCTTCTGCAGCTGTTCTTCCATCTGCTTGATCTCGTCCTCGGAGACATCGGTCTTCCCCAGTTTCTTCAGGTAGTCGTTTCCGTCCCTCCGAATATTCCGGATGGCCACCTTGCCGTCCTCCGCCTTCTTCTTCACATCCTTTGCCAGATCCTTTCTTCTCTCCTCCGTCAGCTCCGGAAATACCAGGCGGATTACACTGCCGTCATTGGAAGGATTGATGCCCAGATCCGATGCCTGAATCGCCTTTTCAATGGCCTTTACCATGGAACGCTCCCAGGGCGCGATCTGAATAATGCGGGCTTCCGGCACCGTGACATTGCCCACCTGCTGGATGGGTGTGGGCGTTCCGTAATAATCAACGCGGATCTTGTCCAAAACATGGGGATTTGCGCGTCCCGCCCGGATGGTATTGTAATCTCCCTCCAGGAACTCGATGGCCTTCTTCATCTTATCCTCATACTGCTGTAATCTGGCGTCCATAATTTTATTCTCCTTTTTGATTTATGTCTTCCAATGTCACACCGTGACTTTTGTACCGTTGAATTTTCCGTTCATCGTATTGACGATACTGTTTTCCTCATTCAGTCCAAACACCCACATGGGCATTTTGTTGTCCCTTGCCAGAATGGAAGCTGTCATATCCACCACCTGAAGATTCTTCTCAATCACTTCGTCAATGGTTACTTCCCCATACTTTCTGGCCTGCGGATTCCTGCTGGGATCATCGTCATACACGCCGTCAATGGACTTTGCCAGAAGAATCACATCCGCTTCCACCTCAATGGCCCGCAGCACAACGCCTGTATCCGTGGAAAAATAAGGATGCCCTGTCCCTCCTGCAAAAAATACCACCTCTCCCGCAGACAGACTGCCTACTGCCCTGTCCTTTGAAAACAGTCCGGTAAAGGAACCGCAGGCAAAGGGGGTAAGAATATCCGTCTTCATTCCTACGGAACGGAACTGCTCCGATACATAGATACAGTTCATCACTGTGGCCAGCATGCCGATCTGGTCGGCCTTCACCCTGTCGATGTTCTCGCTGGTCCTTCCCCTCCAGAAATTGCCGCCTCCGATGACAATGCCCACCTGAAAGCCCTGCTCTGTCAGCTGCTTCACCTGCAGGGCCACCTTTCTCACCGTCTCCTCGTCAAAACCTGTCTTTTTACTTCCTGCCAGGGCTTCCCCGCTCAATTTTAATAATATTCTCTGCGTCGCCACCACATCCTTTCTCTATGATATAAAACCCGTATCCCCGCCTATTCCTCATCCTGCCAGTCTATATGCTGAACCGGTTCCGTCTTTCCTGTAATCGGCAGAATCACAGTATCCTCCATCTCCAGAATCTTCTCTATGATCTCCGGAAGCGCTTCCCGCGTCGTGGTCTTGCCCGCCACGTCATGCATCAGCACCACAGATGTCCCATAGCTCTCAATACTGGATGTGCAGTTTTCAAGAATAGTCTCTGCGGGAAACAGGTAACTTCCTCCGTCGCCCGATGATACATTCCAGTCAAAAAAGCGGATTCCCTGACTGTCCAGATATCTCGCAAACTCCTTCATGCTGAGATCGCTTACCTTGTTGGAGCTTCCCCCCGGAAAACGGTAGACTGTACTCTTTACCCCCGTCACCTCATAGAGATAATCCTGCTGTTTCTTCAGATCCTCGGCAAAATTATCCACCGAGGCATACAGCTCCGAATACTTGTGACTGTAAGAATGCATTCCCAGGGTATGTCCGGCTTCCACAATCTTTTTCAGCATATCCTCATTGTTCTCACAGGACTCTCCCACCACAAAAAAAGTGGCCTTCACGTCATATCTGTCCAGAATGTCCAGTATATCCTGTGTATTGGCGCCTGGTCCGTCGTCAAATGTCAGATAGACCTTGTGGGCCGCATCCACTTCTTCCTCTTCCTTTTCGGCTCCGGCATCCGCATCTTTACCCTGCTCCCCGCCGCTGCCGTTCTCCTTCTCCAGACTCCCCACCACGGCGCTGTCCCCCATGGCCGACTGTGTCTCTTCCGTCATGCGGTCAATCAGATCCCGCTGCTGCACCGTCAGACGGGTTAAATTATCCACCTGCGCCGACAGCTTCTCCACCATGCCGTCCAGTGTACTGACCCTGATGGTCAACAGCGCGCATAACGCCATCAGCAATACCACGGACATCACCAGCAACCGGGTATTGCACCTTCCCAGGCGGCGAACATGTCCTCGCCCGGAAGCTGAATTTCTTTTACCTTTTATTATATCATTTCCCTCTGCATCCGCCAAAAACGCGGCGTCTTCTGATGTATAATCTTCTGACCTGGTTCCTGAAGACATACTTTCTCCTTTTTCATTTTGACTCTTAGCCTTTAGTATAGCATATTCCTCTTTTTTGTGAAAGACAAAAATTAAAATTTAACTTTTCATTTCCCCTGTTTCCTGAACCTGCGTCTTTCCGCAGCTTTCGCTGCAGCCCCGGCAGCCTGCGCACCCACCTGCGCATTCCCCTCTCCTGGCTTTTCCCGCCCGGTCCTTCAGAATAAAAAAAACTGCCGCTGCAAGAACCGCGATAATAATAAAATCTGCCATAATAATCCTCCCATACCGGACACCCGGCACTCTCTCTTTGTTTTATTTGAGAATGGTTCTCATTTACAGTATACGAGAAGGACGTGCCCCTTGTCAATATCTGTTTCCTGTAATTTAACGGCTGAGAATAGTAACCTGTGCTTTTCTTTCTTGCAGGAACCTCTTTTCTATATTATAATGGTTAATGGCTGATGGTATTCATCGTCAGACTATACGGAAAGGATCGCTTTGGCGAAAATGACAGCATGAGCTTCGAATTTATAAAAAAGCTGCCCACACCGGCAGAAATCAGGGAAGAACATCCGCTCCCGGAAAATCTTGCAAAACTGAAAGCGGAAAGAGATCGCGAGATCAGCAGCGTCATAACCGGGAAAAGCAGCAAATTCCTGGTGATTATCGGCCCCTGCTCAGCAGACAATGAAGACTCCGTCTGCGATTATATAAACCGGCTAGCAAAGGTAAATGAAAAAGTAAAGGACAAACTGATTCTGATTCCAAGAATCTATACCAACAAACCCCGCACCACCGGGGACGGTTATAAGGGCATCGTGCATCAACCGGATCCGGAGAAAAAACCTGACTTTCTGGCCGGACTCATAGCCATGCGCAAAATGCATATCCGTGCCGTTCAGGAATCCGGTCTCACCGCTGCGGACGAAATGCTCTATCCGGAAAACTGGAGATATATTTCCGATATTTTATCATATGTGGCCATCGGCGCCCGTTCCGTGGAGGATCAGCAGCACCGGCTCACCGCCAGCGGCTTTGATGTGGCCGCCGGCATGAAAAATCCCATGAGCGGGGACATGTCCGTTATGCTGAATTCCGTCTATGCGGCGCAGCATCCCCATTCCTTCATCTACCGGGGATGGGAGGTTACCACCAGCGGCAATCCGCTGACGCACACGGTTCTCCGGGGTGCGGTAAACAAGCATGGCAGCAATGTGCCCAACTATCATTACGAAGACCTGAACAGGCTTCTGGAAATGTACGGGAAAATGGATCTGCGCAATCCTGCCTGTGTCATTGATGCCAACCATTCCAATTCAGGCAAGCAGTTTGAACAGCAGATCCGCATTACCAAGGAAGTCATGCACAGCCGCAAACTGAACCCGGATATCCACCGACTCGTCAAAGGCGTCATGATAGAGAGCTATCTTGAGGAAGGCTGTCAGAAAATAGGCGGCGGCGTCTACGGAAAATCCATCACGGATCCCTGTCTGGGATGGGAAGCTTCCGAAAAGCTGATTTATGAAATAGCGGAATATGACTAATCCGCTGCGCCACAGGGGGACCCGGCCTTGCTGGTTTCTTATTCCCACAACGGCCCGAAGCTGATATTCAGATCCACGTCCCCCTGGATTCCCTGAACGCGCCCCGTCTGGGAATACTGCCAGATACGGTGTTCGTAGGGATAGTAGAACACGTCACTGTATGCCGCGAACCATTTGTCGTAAGCTTCCAGGGCCTCAAGCCCCAGCATCATCACACCCATCTCCGTATTATGATAGATCATGGGCCTGTAACCTGCATTTTCTATGGTCTGGCAGAACAGGGCCGTAAAGGCGGTTCTGTCTTCTATGGAAATTCCGTTCATCCTTCCGGATGCGTCCGCAACTCTCTCCACGTCAAAAACCACGGGACATTCAATTTTATAGGGAGCAATCTTTTCCAACACAAAGGCCGCCTCCTCCAGAACCTCCTCCCGGCTCACGGCCTGGCTGTAAAAATACACCCCGACCTTGATGCCCGCCTGAATGGCTCCCTTGATATTGTCCTCAAAATATTCGTCCTCCACCATCTTCCCGCTGCCATATCCCCTGTATCCAACCCTGATAAATGCAAACTCCACACCGTCCTGGGCAACCAGGTTCCAGTCGATGGCGCCCTGATGCCTGGATACGTCGATGCCCTTGTGGGAAATCACAGTTCCGTCCTGCACATACTGATACTCTCCGGACTCCAGCTGATTCAGATTGGCTGCATCATAGGAATGCATCTTCAGACTGCGGTTAATGGGTACAAAATTATACTTTCCCCCGCTGTATACCACCAGTTCATCCGGAAATAAAGGGCGCAGGGTCTCCAGAACGCTGTCCCCCGCATCCAGACCGCTGCGGATGTTCTCCAGCACTTCCTCCGAAGCAGCCTGTCTTGCACTCATTACCTGTTGGTCAAGCTCCGCCTGGGAATAACCCAGGGACCCGGACAGCACTCCTATCACATTTCCGGCTTCATCCAGCACATTTCCGTCCTGATCAATGTCCACGTAATTGGTGACTTCCGTGGCCCCGCCCTCCCCGGTCCCCTCCGGGCCGGAAGCGGCATCTCCGGACACAGGCGCTGCTTCCTTCATCTTCCCGGCTACCCAGGCACAGACGGAAACCGTCAGAAACATCACCACCACCATGGCCGTCAGACATGCCAGCATGGCCAGGGGACTCAGCCCCCGTCTGCGCCTTCCCCGTCTTATCCTTCTGTCCTGCATATCCTTACCCGTCTCTTTATCTGCTTTTAATTTCATATAATCTCCTCTGTTTGAATACCACAGCTACCCTTTTATAGTAAACGAATTGTCTCTATAAGAAAAGCAGATTTTTGTTTTTTTATAAAAAGTTAAGTAATCTTTTCCCGCAGACTGCGCAGGATTTTCTTCTCCATACGGCTCACCTGTACCTGGCTCACTCCCAGACTGGAAGCAATCTCCGTCTGTGTCATATTCCGGAAATACCGCATACAGATCAGATCCCTGTCCCTTGGCTCCAGGGTATCCAGAAGCTGTGCCAGAAGCATGTGGTTCAGCAGTTTCTCCTTTTCCGCATCTTCCCCGTCGCAGCCTCCCACCGCGCTGCTTCCCAGGGAACCGCTGCCGCCCCTGACTACCTTGTCCACCAGATATACCTCGCTGCCGTCATCCTGGTATACCGCCGCGTAGATCGACTCCACCTCCGTGGATGCCTCCATGGCCAGAACCACATCTTCCATGGCAAGCCCTGTCTCCCCGGCGATCTCCTGCACCGTGGGTTCCCTTCCCTCCGATGCCTGCAGCCTCTGTCTGGCAAGCCTTACCTTCAAAGCGTTTTCCTTGATGGTTCTGGATACCTTCACCGGACCGTCATCCCGTAAAAAGCGCTTGATCTCCCCGGTGATCATGGGTACCGCATAGGTGGAAAACTTCAGCCCCAGGGTCAGGTCAAATTTGTCGATGGCTTTTATCAGCCCTATGACGCCTATCTGAAACAGATCTTCCAACTCATGTCCCCTGCCTGCAAAACGCTTCACGATATGTCGCACCAGTCCAAGGTTGTTTTCTATCAGTACTTCTCTCGCATTCCTTTCTCCTGCCTGTGACCTTGCAATCAGTACTGACATTTCTTCCATACAAAATCCTCCGCAACCCGGGGAACCCCGCTCTGCCTCCTCATGCTATCCATTCCCCAATTCCTATTTTCTTTGCCATCCGTACCTTTGTCCCCTCCCCGGGAACACTCTCCACCTCCAGTTCATCCATGAATGCCTCCATAAACGCAAATCCCATCCCTGACCTCTCCAGATCCGGTCTGGTAGTAAACAAAGGCTCCATGGCCTTCTCCACATCCTCAATCCCCTTTCCATGATCCGTTATTTCGATATGTAATATATTGTTTTCCAAATCACAGTGTATCCGTACCTTCCCGGGGCTGACCATGGACTGCTCCTCCGGACCTGAAGCCCTTCCGGACCTGGCGCAGCCTTTCAGATTCCCATATCCGTGTATGACCGAGTTGGTCACCGCTTCGGACACAGCAGTCTTGATATCGGCCATTTCCTCCACAGTGGGATTCAGATGGGTAATAAAGGCTGCCACCGCAACCCGGGCAAAGCTTTCGTTTTCCGAAACTGCGTCAAAGATGATCTCCATTTCATTTTTCATGATTCCAGTACCTCCACAATTTTATTTAATCCTGACAGCCTGAATATCCTCTCTATCTGCCTGTCCACATGAATGGCATAAACGCGGCCGCCGAAACAGGCTATCTTCCGGTAACGCCCCATGATAATGCCGATTCCCGAGGAATCCATAAACCTTGTCTTCTCAAAATCAAACACCACATTCTGAACCTCCTCCCTGACCAGATACCTGTCCGCATTTTCGCAGATCAGCCCTGCACCGTAATGGTCGATCTCCTCCGGAAGCCGGATCATAAGACAATTATCAATTATCCGAAAATCCCCCACCTTGATCTGTTCCATACTCTCCACATCCTTTCCAGAAAAATGTCATGAAAAAAGAACCTACAGTACCCATAGGTTCTCTTCTTTCGTACTTTATTTCGTGTAAAGGTATCTCTCCGGTCCACTCTTCAGTCTCCGGTCAGGCGGTTTCTATAGGATACGGAGTTCTCAGCCCTCCAGGAATCCGGAAACAACTCTATTACCTTATTATAAGCGTCAATTGCCTTCTCGTTCTCCCCCAAAATACGGTAGGACTGGGCAAGCTCATAGAGCGCTTCTTCATTCCCTGCATCATAGGCGACAGCCCGCTCCAGGGCCTCTGCAGCCTCGGAATACTTACCCGCGTTAAAAGCGCTGTGCCCCTGGCTGAAATACTGGGCCGCAAGCTCCGGAAAAATCACCCCGCTGGCAGCCGTGTAAAGCCTGCGGAATCCCTCCGTCATTTCCTCCAGATTCACCCTCTGGGAAACAGACTCCAGTTCTGCCGCAGCCGCCTGGACATCCTGGGTCTCCATGTAACCTGCCATGGCATTGAGAAGCAGCTCCGTATTCTGAACCGTTCCGTCCACGCCCACATATTCCTCCAACTGCGCCTGAAGCGCCTTTTCCCTTTCATCCATGTCCGCAGCCTGGCTCTCCAGTTCCTGAATCCGGGCCGTCTTGGCATCCGATTCGCTGCTGATCCTGGTTATGACCTGCTGCTCTTCGTTTCTGACCTTGGACTGTGCCGCGGGCACCACCAGAAAGTACATGGAAGCAAGCCCGATAATAAGTCCAATTCCTATGTTTAGCAGGGAGGATACGCCTCCTCCTTTGGGTTCCTTCACATTCAGGGGCTGGATAATCAGCTCATTGTCCGTCCGGTACCTTACGGCATCATCCTTTTTCCGCTTTGCAGACTGCCTTACGCCCTCCTCCGGCATCAGCATCTGCTCCACTTCCTTCAGATAACTCAGCGTCTGAAGATTGCTCCTGTCAATCTCCCTGCATTTACGCAGCTCCCTCTCGGCCCTCTCCCAGTCCTGCCTCTCCATATACAGCAGCGCCAGAAGCTGATGAGCCCGCACAAACCTGGGATTCATGGACAGCACCTTTTTCAGCTGGATCACTGCCAGATCCCTGCCGTCCTGCTGACACAGAGCCAGAGCCCTGTTGTATTTCCTGACAGCCTGCTCCAGGGATTCCAGTCTTCCGGCACTGGACTGTACCTTCTCAATATACTCCCCTGCGATATTTTTCTTGGAACGCATATTTTTGCTGATGACCCACTCCCGGAGAGCGCTTACCGTCTCCCCCATCTCAAAGTACACCAGTCCCAGAAGATTCCTTGCCCTGATATTGTTTTTATTAAATTTTAAACTCTGGCGCAGGCTCACCACTGCGCCGGACAAATCCCTGACCCCTGCTTTTTCCAATCCCTCATTGTAAAACATATTGGAGACATGAATTACCTTTTTATACAGGGATACGTCAGCCCCACAGGCAGTACAAAAGTCGTGCTCCGATAAACGGCATCCGCAATGATAACAAAACATGACTACTCCTTCTCAAAATCCTGTGTCTTTCCCTGCCCGGAACCCATAATCTTCTTTATCAGCATGTCAGCCATATCCGTCAGATCCTGATGGTAAATGGAATCCTCCGCGTCCTCCACCTCAAGACTGGGATGAAATTTTTTCAATTCTTCTTCGAAATTTATCATGATCCAACAGCTCCTTTATCTCACCAACCAAATACAGGCTTCCGACTACGTAGATCTGTTCCGCCTGCTGACGCTCTTTCAACAGCGCGTAAAAAGCGTCCTCCACATTCCCGTATACCTCCAGGGCACAATCGGCGTATCTGCCGAACCGTTCTTCCAGGCAGACGGCATCCAATGCCCGGGCTCCGCGCATACGCGCCAGCGCCACCCTTCCAAACAGACCGGACCCCGCCAGTTTCCCTATCATATGTTCATAATCCTTATCCTTTGCCACACTGAACAGAAGGCTTCTCCTTCCCGGATTTTCCCGGGCTGCCACTGTCTCCAGAAAAGCCCTGATGCCGTCCTCATTGTGGGCCCCGTCCACATAGACCTCAGGGAGCACCTCCTCCATTCTGCCTGCCCAGAAAAAGGAAGCAATCCCCTTCTGAATCTGATCTGCGGTTATGGTTCTCCCCCGGTCCAGGATCTCAAGGGCACGGACCGCAAGAGCACAGTTTTCCATCTGATAGACGGCAGTGGTACGCAGCGTAAGCGGAATATCTCTATAATACCGGGTGTGTACGCAAAAATCAATGGTTTTTCTCTTAAATTTTGAAAAAGAGTAGTCCTTTTCCGACACGGAATACGCGGAACTTCCAAGCTTCCCGGCATATTCCGCAAACACTGCGGCAGTCTCCGGGCAGGTATCCCAGTAAACCGCAGGCGCCCCTTTCTGCATGATACCTGCTTTCTCAAAGGCAATCTTCCCAACCGTATCCCCCAGATATTCCATATGATCCAGACCGATATGCGTAATAATGGATATTTCCTTTCTGAAAACAGAGTTTGTGGCATCCAGGCGGCCCCCGACTCCGGTTTCCAGAATGCAGTAATCCGGCTTTTTCTCCCGGAATATGATCATGGCCATGAAAAAGAGATATTCAAAATAGGTGGGATGGTATGCGGCAGGCTTTTCCTGCTCCAGGGCTTCCCAGTCCAACTTATTATATATATGGAGAAAGGCCTTCAGAAATTCCTCCCCGGATACCATTTCCCCATCCACTGTAAACCGTTCCCGGATACTCACCAGATGGGGAGAGGTAAACAGGGCTGTCCTGTATCCGGCCTCCTTCAGAATGCTGTCCAGACAGGCGCAGACAGAGCCTTTTCCGTTTGTCCCCGCCACATGGATTATGCGCAGCTTCCGGTCCGGATCTCCCAGAAGCCGGAGAAATTCCCGGGTCTCCTCCATGCTGTGTTTGGATGTGAAACGGGGAATGTCGTTAATATAATCCTCCGCCTCCGCAAAAGTGGTAATGTCTTTCTTCTTCAAGCTAATCCCTCTATTCCTGATGTGATGTTATGCCGCAGACCGCAAAATACTGTCCGGAAAGTTTTCCCGAATAACCAGGACTTTCCGGACAGTGTCAAAAAATTTCTGTCAAAATCCGGACTGCTCTCAGCGCAGCCGGTCCAGGCGCTGTGTCACCTGTTCCATCATCTGGGTATATTTTGCCAGTTTCTCCCGCTCCTGGGCAACCTTTGCCTCCGGAGCCTTGGACAGGAATCTTTCGTTGGAAAGCATTCCGTTTACCCTGGCCAGTTCTCCTTCCAGGCGCTTCCGTTCCTTCTCCAGACGTTCAATCTCCTGGGCAATATCCACCAGGTCTGCCAGGGGAAGATACAGAGTCGCTCCCGGGATTACCACGGAAACAGAATTGTCAGCCATATCCGCCTTCTGCCCGTCTGCCGCAGACTGATTATCCGTTTTCCCGGAAAGCATGGTTACCTCATTCGCTCCGGCCAGGGAGGCAAAGAACAGCTTTCCTTCCATAAATGTCTCCAGAATAGCCTCCTGATCGCTGACTACATGTACCGCAATCTTTTTGCCCGGCGCCACATTCATCTCACTGCGCACGTTCCGAATGCCCCTGACAGCTTCCTTGATTGTCTCGATGTCCTTCTCCTCTTTTGCAAAGTGCCTGTCTGCCCTGTACACCGGCCACCTGCTGATCATAATGGATTCTGCATCCCGGAAGGCAGTACCCTGGAAGGTACAGTAAATCTCCTCCGTAATAAACGGCATATAAGGATGCAGCAGCTTCAGGGCATCAATGAGAACCGTCCTCAGAGTCCAGAGCGCAGCATTCCGGCTCACAGCCTCCCCGGACACGGCCTCGGCTGCCAAAGTATCTGCACCCTCTGCGCCGTGCTCAGTTCCACTCTTTCCGGCATAGAGCCTGGGCTTTACCATCTCGATATACCAGTCGCAGAATTCGTCCCAGATAAAATCATATACCTTCTGCACGGCAATTCCCAGTTCAAAACTCTCCATATTGTCGGTGACTTCCTTTACCAGATCGTTTAATCTGGACAGGATCCATCTGTCCACAGGCTGCAGCCCGGAGATTTCCGGCTCCGTCACCTCTTTCCCCTCCATGTTCATCATGATGAAACGGGAAGCATTCCACACCTTATTTGCGAAATTACGACTGTTTTCCACCCTCTCATAGTAGAAACGCATGTCGTTCCCGGGAGCGTTTCCGGTGATCAGGGTCAGCCGCAGGGCATCGGCGCCGTACTTGTCAATGATCTCCAGCGGATCAATGCCGTTGCCCAGGGATTTGGACATCTTGCGCCCCTGGCTGTCCCTCACCA
The DNA here is from genome assembly GCA_947367855.1 of uncultured Lachnospiraceae bacterium. Lineage (GTDB taxonomy): Bacteria > Bacillota > Clostridia > Lachnospirales > Lachnospiraceae > Acetatifactor. The sequence continues at coordinate 26,692 of CANBFE010000035.1, forward strand.
GACCGTGGAACAGCACGGTCTTAAAGGGCTTCTCTCCCATCTGTTCATAGCCGGAGAAAATCATCCGGATGACCCAGAAGAAAATAATGTCATAACCTGTCACCAGCACATCCGTGGGATAGAAATACTTCAAATCCTCGGTCCGCTCCGGCCAGCCCAATGTCTCAAAGGGCCACAATGCGGAAGAAAACCAGGTATCCAGGGTGTCCGGGTCCTGGGTGAAATGAGCACATCCGCACTTGGGGCAGACTGTGGGCGCCTGGGCCGCAACAACGGTCTCCCCGCACTGATCACAGTAGTAGGCCGGAATCCTGTGTCCCCACCACAGCTGACGGCTGATGCACCAGTCCCTGATGTTGTCCGTCCAATTGAAATAGATCTTCTCCAGACGTTTGGGAACCAGTTCCACATCCCCGTTTTTCACCGCCTCCACCGCGGGCTTGATGAGTTCTTCCATCTTTACGAACCATTGTTCCTTTACCAACGGTTCCACGGTAGTCTTGCAGCGGTCATGGGTACCCACATTGTGGGAATAGTCCTCGATCTTCACCAGAAGCCCCTGCTGCGAAAGCTCCTCCACAATGGCCTTTCTGGCTGCATACCGATCCATGCCGCAGTATTTTCCGCCGTTTTCATTTACGGTGGCGTCATCGTTCATCACATTGATCACAGGCAGATTATGCCGCTTTCCCACCTCGAAGTCATTGGGGTCATGGGCGGGGGTGATCTTCACCACGCCGGTTCCGAATTCCCTGTCCACATAAGTGTCCGTCACCACAGGAATCACCCGATTCATGATGGGCAGCATCACGCTCTTTCCGATCAGGTGGCTGTACCGTTCGTCATCGGGATGAATGGCCACAGCGGTATCCCCCAGCATGGTCTCCGGCCTGGTGGTGGCAAAGGTGAGAAATTCCGTTGTACTGGGAGTGCCGTCCTCGTTCATCACCGGATACTTGATATGCCAGAGATGCCCGGCCTGCTCCTGATATTCCACCTCCGCGTCGGAGATGGAGGTATTGCACACAGGACACCAGTTTACCATCCTGGCACCTTTATAAATATAGCCCTTCTTATGCATCTTTACGAAGACTTCCGTCACGGCCCGGTTGCAGCCCTCGTCCATGGTGAACCGCTCCCTGTCCCAGTCGCAGGAGGACCCCAGCTTCTTCAGCTGGGACACAATGCGTCCGCCGTACTCCTTTTTCCAGGCCCAGGCCCGCTCAAGGAATTTCTCCCTGCCCAGATCATGCTTGTCAATTCCCTCCGCCTTCATGGTTTCGATGATCTTTACTTCCGTGGCGATGGAAGCGTGATCCGTACCGGGCTGCCACAGGGCATTATAGCCCTGCATCCGCTTAAACCGGATCAGTATGTCCTGCATGGTATTGTCCAAAGCGTGCCCCATGTGCAGCTGTCCCGTGATATTTGGGGGCGGAATCACGATGGTGAAAGGGGTCCTGCTGTGATCCACCTCCGCGTGAAAATATTTCTTCTCCAGCCATTTCTGGTATAATCTGTCTTCCAGACCCTTTGGATCATAAGTTTTTGCCAGTTCTCTGCTCATCTCTCTCTGCTCCTTTTCTGTCCGGTACCACCTCTCGACGCACCCTTTCTTCTGCCTACAGTATGCCTTTTAACAGCATGTTCCGCACATATACATACGCTGCGCTGCAGTCCGGGGAAGCCGCATCCTCTGCACGCACATCAAAAAGCCCTCTGCCGACTCCTATCAGCAAAGGGCGTCATCAACGCGGTACCACCTTTGTTCACAGCCGGACGCCTTCCCGTCCTGCTGCCTTAAGTGACTTCTCCTAAAGTCCTATCCTGTAACGGGGATAATCCGTGGAATCTTACTTTCTTTCCCCGCCACTATAACTGCTGCACCCAACTTCGATACAACAGAACCATCCTGTGGCCTGTACTGTTTCAGATTCCCGGCTCAGAAGCTACCTTCTGCATTCCTTCCCTGTGGACACCCTCTCAGCTTCCCCTGAAATCTCTCTCCATGGGATGGCTGTCCTCTCTGGCAAGGGGTAATGCGTACTCCTCTTCGTCTCAGCTGTTGTTTGTTTCTTTCTATTGCCTACTATAAAATATGTTCCCCTGTTTGTCAAGTGGAAAAATATCACGAATTAACCTGAAGCCTCCCTGTCAGCGCTCTAAACCTGCACATCCCCGGAAATCCGCTGCATGAACTCCTCGATGGATTGGGCCCTGGCTGCCAGTTTATGCCATTCTCTCAGTACTTCTATATCTTTCTGGTCATAGAGCTTCTTTTTCAGGTCTTCTGCAACTGCACCGATATCCTCAAGAAGGTCAAGGATATCTTCTGCTTTTCCTTCTGCCCTTCCTTCCGCCCTTCCTTCCGCTTTTCCCTCTGCCCGTTCATCTTCAAACGCCCTGATAATATTATACTTAAACATCATTTCGTCCTCCCCATCCTCTGCCCAGTTCAGAATTTCCTCCACCACGGCCTCCCGGTTTCCACAGACTGACAGAAGGATATATTTTACCCAGTTACGGAACTCCTCCCTCTCCTGAAGGCCCAGTTCTCCGATCCTTCCATATGCCTGCCGGATTGCCCCCACCAACTCCAACTTCTTTCTGAATTTGTCGCAGTACATGATATTATCCAACACCGTGTTCGTAGACAAAATATATTCTTCCTCAATTTCCGCCAGATCAACCAGATAATACTCCAGGTTCAGAATATAATTTCCAAAATTCTCGCCGCTGTTCTGGTACTCCCTCAGGCTCCGAACCGCAGTCCATCTCTCCTGACCATTGTAAAATACAATGGGGACTATGGCCGGCAGCCGGAATCCCGCCTGCTCCCTCTCGTTTTTTCCCCTGTCCAGGAAATACTTCACCAACGTATTTACCACATATACCAGAATCCGGAAAATCATTGTGTAATCTACGTAGGACTGCAGCTCCTGGAGGATGAAGATAAAGGCCTCCCTGCCGTCAGGCATGCCCACACTGTAAAGCAGGTCAGCCTCCTTCCCTTCGTAGTCCCGCTCCAACATCTCCTTATCACACAAGCTCAAATCCGATTCCTCAAGTTGAAGCATCCACTCTGCTCCTATGTACTTTTTCAGAAAATGCAGAAATTCCGACGGTCTTGACAGACTCTTTTTGTATCCTCTGTCGTGGGGTGTGCTAATGCCCTGCTCCTTCTTTTCCGGAAATCCTCCTGTTTCTTTTCCGGCGCCCCCCACTTTCCGGGATTTCTGTGAAGTTTTTGTCTCTTCTGCTTTTTCCGGGGTTCGTTGTACTGTCTGCGCTTTTTTCGTTTTACCCATTCTGATACCTTTCCTTTCGAAATATGAAGTCTGCAGGAAAGGTTCTGCATTTCGTCCTTCCTGCCTTTTACGGTGGGTTTTTGTTTCATGGGATACAGGCTCCCGCCCGGCAAGAAGTCCGAAATTACAGAAAGACCGGCTGGTCTTTGAGAAAAATGTAGAATTTGATTTCTTTGCCTGTGTTTAGGATAGCATGGTTTGAAGAAGATGGCAAGCGAAAATTTCGGGGCTGCCCGGACTACCTTTTCTCCTCATGATAGTCCTGCTCCGTGTTTACATTCCATATATTGCTTTTGTCCCTGACGCCGTTGACGATATTTTTCACCGCCTCAAAGGATGTACACATGGAATGATCTATATTATTGTATCGATGCTGTCCGTTCCGCCCCACACAATACAGATTTTCTATGTTGTCCAGATAAGCTCTCATTTCGCCGATCCGGCTGTAGGAATCAAAATATGCCGGATAAGCCTTTTTCACCTTCTCCATATGGGTATCAAAAACATCCTCCTTACCGCCGATTAAGCCCAGGCGAATCATTTCCTCTATACCGAAAGAGGCAAATTCCTCCTCCGTCATATTCCAAAATGCGTCTCCCTCGTTCACAAAATATTCCAACCCCAGCCACACCGTATGCTCCAGATCCTTTACCATATACGGCGACCAATTGTTATATATCTGAAACCGCCCCATCTTGACACGCCTGTCCTGCACATATACCCAACAGTCAGGCACAATATTTCCCACTGTCCTGTACCTTGTTTTGTTTTGCAGATTGAGCTTCTTCACCAGAACACCCAGTGTCATATAATCCCGGTAGGGCAGATTTTCTGCTATATCCGCCACCTTTTCCGGTACATCATTTAATCCGCGGACCAGATCTCTGATGGGCATGGACGAAATAAAATAGTCTCCCTCCAGAACATGCGTATGCCCCTCCTTCTCATAGACGACTTCCTTAATGCTTCCTCCCGCCTGTCTGAGTCCCACTACCTTTGCCCTTTTCTCAATCCTTCCTCCCAGTTTGACTATCCTCTCCGCCGTCACTTCCCACAATTGTCCCGGTCCGTACTTGGGATATTGAAATTCTTCAATCAGGGAGGTTTCCACTTTCCTGTCCTTCCCCTTGAACATTCTGCCAAAAATATCTCTGAGGACAGCGCTCACCGAAAGTCCTTTCACCCGCTGCGCTCCCCAGGACGCATCTATCTCTCTGGGATGCCGCCCCCATAGATTCTCTGTGTAATATTCGAAGAACATGGAGTATAGCTTCTTCCCAAAGCGATTGATATAGAAATTCTCCAGGTTATCTTCCGGCCTGGGCGCAATCCTCGCTGCCAGATAACTTAACCCAACCTCCACCGTCCTGACGAATCCCATGTTCTTAATGGTCTCCGCCTTCAGGGAAACCGGATAATCATAGAATTTATCGTCAAACAATATACGGGATACCCTATTTCTGATCAGCATGACCTCGTCATGCCTCTCCGGGTCCGGGCCGTTTTCCTCTACCGCACGCTCCCGGCCCAGATATCTGTCATCCCAGGCCGGACCGCCCTGTACAGGAAGCATCCCATGCCACCAGTCATTTACCTCCGGTATCTTGGAAAAAAATCTGTGTCCTCCCATATCCATACGGTTCCCCTTATAGTTTACCGTTCTGGAAATGCCGCCGAATGTATCCGTCTCCTCCAACACCACTACCTCATAGCCGCCGCCCTTTGACAGTAGTTCATACGCAGCCGTCAAACCTGCCGGACCTGCGCCGATGATGATTACCTTCTTCATTCTTTTACCTCCTGTGTATCTCTTGCCAACAGAAAAACCGTCGGTATAATCAGCGGAAATGTCAGATAAAAAAATCGCCAGTCAAATCCCGTAAGCAGAAGAGCCGTTCCAAAGTTATAACAAAGCAGCGGCGCAGCATGCAGAATGACTGCCGGGGACTTACGCCTTCCCAGGGCTGTCAGAGCAAGGGCCGTCAGAGCCAGATCAGCCCAGCCAAGATAATTCATGGGAAAACGCAGTATGCTCTTTCCCATTAGATTCTTCCAGTTCGTCAGTGAAGTCCGTACTTTGCTCTGCCATTCAGCATTTATGACAATCTCCGTCTTTTCCGTATCGGCACTGGCTCCGATTCCCCAGTCCAGATCCCCGTCCAGTTTCCACACCATTCCCGTTACCCGAAAAAACGCCTGCAGACTGACCCTTTTAGCCGCCCAAAATGATCTGAATGTATACTCCAGGATTTTTCCCGCACCTGCCTCTTCTATAACCTGGTTATTCGTTTCTTTATTCCACTTCACCCCATTATATCCGCCCAGAATATTTGCCTTCTGCCATACCTCCTTCGGACTCACCTCATACAGAAAATCCCGAATTTCCTCATCCAGAAGTTCCGGACAGTTTTTTACCACATTCCCCATCATTGTCATGCACATTCCCGTCGATTCCAGAACCCTTCCTCCCGGTTTTTCAATCCGATATATATGGTAAAGCGGCCCTTTGACTGCCGCCACGGTTATGATGCAGACTGCGGCTGCAAGAAGCGCCCTGCGCCGATATTCTTTCCAACCGTTTGCCAGCAGCGCTGCCATCATTGAAAAGGTAAAAAGCACGGCATTGTGTCTCATCAGCGTCGTAAACCCCAGAAACAGGCCGCAGGCCAACACATTTCTTTTTTTCCGCAGCCATTCTCCCCGTGACAGGATAATGTTGATATAATGAGCAACAGCTGCCATTGCAAAAATCGCCAGGCCGCAGTCCTTCCAGGGATACATGAGAATATTTCCTGTAACCGGCGAAAAAAGGACAAAGCAGACACCCAAAGCACAGACACTCCGGGGACATCCGTACTTTCTTACCGTTGCAGTCAAATAGGCCAACCCTGCGGAAAAATACACCAACTGCAGAAATACAATCATTTCCTCCGCCTGAAATACTTTCATTGGCACAGTAAAAAACAACAATGTATGCAAAAGCGGGTGCCAGTCCGAATAAGACCCGCTTAACACCTGAGACAGCTGGACGTTGGAATCCGGCGAAAAGGCTCCCGGAAAAAAGGCATAGTAATACATGCCCAATAGCCCCGCAGCCCCTGCGAAAGTCCCGAAAAACCATATCACCTCTTCCTTCCTGCTTCCTCTCCGGTTCAGGTTCATTCCCAACAGGCCCCCGCATGCCCGGTCGGCAAGCCCTGCCGCAGGAACGGCACCTGCACAGAGAACCGGGACAATCCATGTCTTTAACTCTATGCTGACACCCGCTATATACTGGCCGATAAATATGAATACAAAATACAAATAAAGGCATAATAAGGAAATTTTGCGCGCAGACGGTTTTCGTATGGTTTTCAGCTTTTCCGTTATCATTTTCCCATACCTTTCATAAATATATTTTATCTCATGGTCCAGTTATTATGCCGGATGAAACACTAAAGCATAAATATACAGAAATCATGCAGGATTCCTGTCCTGAAAAGTTCGCCTTACTGGTATATAAGGCGAACTTTTTATAAGCTCATTTCTTTCCAATACCGCCCCCTCTTTTCCGGTTCCTCTTTCGGTTATCGAAAAACCCCCCATCCTTTCAGGTAGTTATGGAAACTATTGTACACGATTATACGGAGATTGTCAGTTGTTAAATACAATATAGCAAATTTTTTCTATATAGCAAAGATATCAGAACGCAATTTATGCTTGCATTATATGTCTAAAGAAGGTAAAATAATCTGGGTTATACAAAAAAGTTCGCCTTATATACCAGTAAGGCGAACTTTTTCGTTTTTCTTATTCTCCTGAATCCCATAAGTGATATATATCGACGGCATGTGTCCCCAGATTTCCCCCGCCAATAACTTTTTCGCAGGCAAAACCCTGTTCCTTTAATCTCTCAAGTGTATCCCCCATCTCCTGCTGCTTTTCCACAATCAGCCAGTATCCCCCCTTTTCCAGTTTTGTCAATTCAGACATTTTTACGTTTTTTACCGGAATGTCAGGATAATAGTAAGGCCCAATGGTCCAGGCCATGTGAGAAACATCAGTTAAAATCACATCCCCTTCACCCATTTTTTCCTTGGTAACAGCCAGTGTCTCCTGCAAATTTTTATTGGCACTTTTATCATAAGCATACGTGGACAGATACGCCGGGGCAAATACAGACAGCATATACGCAAGAAGTAATACGGTATATATCTTTTTCCCTTTCAGCCTGGCGACGCTGACTGCCAAAATCATCCAGGCCACCGTGGATACAGGATAAATATACCGCAAAACATAAACCGGTCTCATTACCTTCGAGACGATGACCGCAGCCAAAATCGTACCCAGTATACTGACTGCTCCCGATACCATCCACAGGAAAAGCGCGGAAGACTCTGCACCCTCCCCGGAAAGGCACAGCGTAATTTTCCCCTCTGCACTTCTCTCAATCCGCAGTACCTTTGTCTCATACAAAATGGCCAGCAGTACCCCCAGCAAAACCATCCCCCAGACAATCGGTTTAAACTGACTGGAAAACAGATATCTGAGGCTCTGCCATAACCCAGGGACAGAATCTATCCAATAATCTTTTTCGACTCTCCGTATTGCTTTGAACAGTATTACAAACCAGGGCATATACCCTGCAGCCATACACAGTGCGGAAACAGTGGTCTTCGCCACACTCAAACGCCTTCGGAAAAGCGCAAGTCCCAAAAGGACCGCATAGAAAAAAGCCACGGACAACAGGCAGTAATAATGCGTATAAGCAGCCGCCAGGGAAAACAGAACAAACAAAACATAATGCAGAATACGCTCCTGCCTCAGGATCCGGTACATCTCGTAAAAGGCCAGCAGGACAAACAGGGCCCCCCAGGAATACATACGCACTTCCATATTGTAATTAACGGCATTTCTGCTCAGGCAGGCCAGCGTAATCAGCAGAACAGCTGCTTCTGAGCCAAAAGTTTTCCACACAGCCGTCATGCAAAACACAATAATAAGTCCGCAGGGAATCAGCGATACCATATGACAGGCCCAACCCTGATCTCCGAATAAAACATACGCCGCCCGAAGAAAAATATAATATAATGGCGGATGCACATCTGCAGCCGTTCCCTGAATAATATCCGGAATTGTCTTTTTCACCAGGAGTAAGCTAAAGGCCTCATCTCCCCAGAAATTATTGTCAAAGATTCTGATAAAATTCAGCAGAAAAAGGACTGCGGCATAAATTCCAACAACCAACTTTCCATTTACCCTGCCTTTCATCCAGCCGCATCCGCTCCACTTTATCTTTACGGCCACCCTGCTCCTGAAAAACTGTTCCGCATAAGGCTCTGCCACTGCCAAAATGGAAGAAAGCAGCATATATTTCAGGGCAAACTCATTGTACTGGTTTAATTTATGAAAGAAATTATCCCTGCTGTCAAAACCGTAACACAGAATCAGAATCATCACAAAATTCAAAAACAACACAGACAGAGCATAATGAAATACCCTTGCGTACACTGACTCCTCTTTTTTAATCACTTTCTCCCTTATGTATGACAGAAGAAACGGTGGAACCAACAGGCTAATCACTCCGATCATTTTATGTACCTCCCTGACATATAGACATGTTTAAAACAGACCAAAAAGTATACTTTTTAAAACAAAAATATAATCTGTCATATTTTACAGAAAAGCATCTGTTTTGCTTGCATTTACCGCTAATTTATATTAAAATGTATGAAGTTTTGATATGGGACAGGCGGTTCCAAAAAGTATACTTTTTGGGATATCTGTCGTCCCAAATACAAAAAGTCCCCCGCCTTTTGGTGAAGGACTCTGCTTCCAGTCCGGCCAGTTATATACCACCTATTGGCCCATGCAGACTTCCCGATAAACATTATGTTTCCCTACAGATATCTTTCTTTCAGATACCCC
>CANBFE010000036.1 GCA_947367855.1 uncultured Lachnospiraceae bacterium
CAGGATATGGTAGATACATTGAAGGATTTTGGCCATAAGGATGCAGAAATTAAAACTGCAATTATAAAACGATACAATTTGTCTTTAGAAGAAGCGGAGGATTATATCCAAAACAAATAATTTTTAAAAAGATAGCCCTGAAATCTTAAGTAATGTATCTTGAGATTTCAGGAGTATTTTAATTTGCATTAAGACATGGGAGCGTTAAGGGGGAAGGGCTATGAAGTGTTTTTGGGCATATTCGAATCATCCGCATAATGTTAAGAATGATGTGATAGATGCTATAAATCAAATCAATAATAGTGGGCTTATTTCGATTAAACCATGGGAAACAATGGATATTGAGGGGAATTTTATTATTGATGAAATATTAAAAGAAATTAACGCTTGCGATGTCTTTGTATGTGAACTATCTAATTTGAATAATAATGTTTTGTATGAACTAGGATATGCTATTGCAAAGAAGAAAAAAATAAGAATTTTTATTAATCAAAACCTAAAAAGCGTGAAAGAAGAGTTTAAAAGTTTCAGCTTGCTAACGTCGATTGGATATGTAGATTATGTTAATAGTAGTCAAATGCTTAATTCCTTGTATAAATTAGGAAATGATAATGAAATGGACATTTTAAGCAGTATAATATCGGGGATATCTGTAAGTAACTACAGTAACTTGTTATATATGAAGAGCTTTCAAGATACAAGTTCGTCAATATCGCTCACAAGGGCAATAGATGAGTTGAAACTTAAGTTAGTAGTAGACGATCCCAAAGAAGTTTCTGCACAAACTTTGGATTGGTATGTTACAAATTTGATTGCTTGTAATGGATATGTGGCCCATTTACAATCCACAAAATATAATGATGTCAAAGTTCATAATGCAAAAGTGTCATTGATATCAGGAATTGCATTAGGGTTGAATATTCCTATGCTTATGTTAGTATAGGAGCCATTTGAAGCGCCGACATATCTTATCTATACAGAGCTTTTGAAGAGTATATACAGTGATATTAAACAATATCCGTCACATTGGGAATTTGATAATGCGGAGAAGGACGTAATTGAATTTGTTGAAAATAAAAAACTATCCCCGATTTTTCTGTTCGACTTGAAAGCATAATGGAAAACCTTTCAGGTGTAAAAAGTAATCAAAATGGCAGTAAGAAAGAATATCAATTGAAAGTTAGTGAACTTTTGCACAATAATATCATTAATAAATTAAGGAGTATAATTGGTAGCTGCTGTTCAAAAAAAGAAAAAATAGTCATTCGTATAGATAATTTGGATAAAGCATGGCAAGCGGGTGCCAATCTGAAAATGTTGAGTAATTTCCTTTTTGGTCTTTTGGGTGTTGGGAATTCGATTATAAGAGATTTTGCAAAAGAAAGCAATTGGAAAAAGCCTGTAACAGTCTTGAGTATAAAATGGCGCTCAGAGCCGGGTAATGGCAGGATTGTCTTGTTATTACGAATTTCAGGGCCTTTGGGGAGGTGTCTGGTGAGGCGCTCCATTCAAGGCGTTGTCGGCCTTGAAAGAATCAAAATGATATAGTACAGCTTTAAGAGACAGTGTCAGAGTCAGGAAGAAGTCTTCCGCGCTGGGAGTGGAATTCGTGATTTTTGGCATGGAAAATCAGGGTTATATTCATTATGCCATGCCAATGAGGGTTATGGGATATGATTATGGGGCCTATAAAAAACAATATGACAGCAATGCGAAAAAGTATAAAGCGGCAGAGGGATTGAGCGAGGATGAATATCTATCCAAAATGCGGGAGACAGATAAACTGATACCTGTTATCACAGTGGTTGTCTACTATGGCGAAAAACCCTGGAATGGAGCCGCTTCGCTGCATGAAATGCTGAACATTCCAGAAGAAGTAGTACAATATGTGAACGATTACAAGATGATTCTGGTAGAGGCCGGGCAGAATGAATGTAAATTTCATAATGTGGATAATGAGAATTCTTCTGGATAACAGTAAGCCTGTAAAATGAGGGAAGGATCAAGGGGATTATTGAAATGGGGCTTGAATGTGGATTGTCTGAAGAAGATATTTTGGAGAAACTGCAGCAGAAGTTGAATGTGTCCTGGCAGAAGGCGCAGGAGTATTTTCAGGAGTATCAGCGTGAAAAAGTGCCGAAACTGCTATACAAATCTTCCCGTTTGTGTTAAACTGAAATTTAATGGAATCAGAGAAACGGGAAAACGAGGAGCATGAATATGGATGAAATAAATGATTACAGCGGGATGCAGGAGGACAGGAGAGAGCAGACAGGGGCTGCCAGGAAGCATTTTTCCAGGCTGGGCGGGATGTTTATTATCGGTACCATTGTGATTTATGCGGTACAGCTGATTCCCATAACCCTGGTGAAACTTTTCAAACCGGAATGGATGGCCGATGGAAATATTGCCCTGATGGTGTCCATACTGCCCATGTATCTGATTGGAATGCCGGTGCTGATCCTGTTGGTGAAGACGATACCCGCGGAGACGGTGGAGAGACATCCAATGAAAGCCGGGCATTTTATACTGTCAGCGATTATGTGTTTTGCCATCGTATATATCTCCAATATAGTGGGAAATATTTTTACGGTGATTATCGGCATTCTGAAGGGCGGAGCGGTGCAGAACCAGGTCATGGCAGTGACGGAGAGCGTCAGCATGTGGACGATCGTTCTTTACATGGTAATCTGCGCTCCCATAATGGAGGAGTATATCTTTCGGAAACTGATTGTGGACAGGACTGTCCGTTACGGTCAGGGAGTGGCAGTGGTGGTGTCAGGCCTTATGTTCGGGCTGTTTCATGGGAATCTGAACCAGTTTGTGTACGCTTTTGTGTTGGGAGTGTTTCTGGCATTTCTGTATGTCAAGACGGGAAATATAAAGATTACCATTGCGCTTCACATGCTGATCAATTTTGTGGGTGGCGTGATCAGCTCCGGGCTGATGAGAATAATTGACCTGGAAGAATTGCAGCGGTATGCTCTCATGGGTACGAAAGACATGATGGTGTTTATCCAGAGTAATATGGCAGGTTTGGCAGCCTACATGCTTTTTCTGTTCTTTGTTGTCGGAATGATGTTGGGAGGCGGAATTCTGCTTATCGTATGTCTGGCAAAGAAGAAATTTATCTTTGAAAAAGGCAGAGTGGTGATTCCCGTTGGACAGCGCTTCCGCACGGTGATTGTGAATGTGGGAATGATGATTTACGTAATCTTCTGGATCGTCATGATCATACTTCAGCTGTTTATGTAGGAACGGAGGACGGGTTTTGCATGTATACTTTTGATAGCAGAATCAGATACAGCGAAATAGACAGTGAGGGGAAGCTCACCATGGCTTCCCTCATTAATTATTTTCAGGATTGTTCCACCTTTCAGTCGGAGGATCTTGGCCTGGGGATCGCGTATATGAAGCGGGAGCATCTAGTCTGGGTGCTTTCTTCCTGGCAGATCGTGGTGGATCGTTATCCGGGTATCTGCGAAAAGGTCAGGGTGGGAACCCTACCCTATGAAATGAAGGGTTTTCTGGGATACCGCAATTTTGTCATGATGGATGGGGAGGGAAAGTACATTGCCAGAGCGAATTCCCTCTGGAGTCTGCTTGATACGGATACAGGGCGTCCCAGAGCTGTTGTGGAGGACATGCTCAGGGGATATCCGCTTGAAGAAAAGCTGGAAATGGACTATGCTCCCAGGAGGATTGCCGTTCCGTCCGGCGGAGAGGCCAGGGAGCCTCTGGTGGTAAAAAAGCATCATCTGGACACAAACCGCCATGTGAATAATCAGCAGTTTATCGGCATGGCCATGGAATATCTGCCGGAAGTCTTTACTGTTGGGCAGGTCCGGGCGGAATATAAAAAACAGGCGTTTCTTGACGATGTACTGACGCCTGTGGTATCGGAAGAAGATGACAAGATTGTAGTAGTACTGGAGGACGAGGCGGGAAAGCCTTATACCATTGTGGAATTTACGGGCAGAAGAGCCTGAGCTGTGTCCCGGAGGGGAACAGGACTGATGCGGTGTATACAAACAGACAGATTTGAAATGGAGAATGGTTATGATTCATTTGGGTGAAAAGCAGGATTTGGTGGTTGTGAAGGAAGTGGAGTTTGGCGTATATCTGGCAGCTTCAGAGGGGGAGGCGGAAGAACGCGTGCTTCTTCCAAAGAAACAGGTTCCGGAGGGGACAAAGACCGGGGATACCATTAATGTGTTTATTTACCGGGATTCCAGGGACCGCCTGATTGCCACGGTCAGGGAACCCGGACTGCAGCTTGGCCAGGTGGCGGAGCTTGTGGTGGCGCAGGTGGGCAAAATCGGCGCTTTTCTGGACTGGGGACTGGAGAAGGACCTGCTGCTTCCCTTCAGACAGCAGCGGGGCAAAGTGGCGCAGGGGGACAGGGTTCTGGTATCCCTGTACATAGACAAGAGCGACAGACTGTGCGCCACAATGAATGTATATGATAATCTGAGGACGGACAGCCCCTATGGCAAAGATGACAGGGTCACGGGAAGGGTCTATGAAATGAGCGATAATTTTGGGGCTTTTGTGGCTGTGGACAATCTGTATTCTGCGCTGATCCCCAGGAAGGAGCTTTACGGGGAGGTGGAACTGGGAAAGGATGTGGCTGCCCGGGTAGTGCAGGTGCGGGAGGACGGCAAACTGACTCTGAGTGTCAGGGACAAGGCATATCTGCAGATGGATAAGGATGCGGAGCGGATTCTGGAGCTCATGGACAGCCAGGACGGGGTGCTGCCGTTCAATGACAAGGCCTCACCTGAGCTTATCAAGCAGGAGACTGGCATGAGCAAAAACGAGTTTAAACGCGCAGTGGGGAGACTGCTGAAGGAAAGAAAAATCCAGATCAGGGAAAATTCCATTTGGAAAACGGAATAATTTCAGAAATTATTAAGAAAACGGAAAATCGGGGGTAAGCACTGGTAAAGTTTTTTCCGATATGATAAAATAGAAACGCAGGCGTTCTGTACCGATAGGACGCTCAGGACAGAGAGCAGGAGAGATAAGGGTATGGATATTGCAGGAGTATCAATGGCATTGGCGCAGATATCCCAGCTGTCCCAGGTGGGAACAGCCGTTTTGAGCAAGGCGATGGACGCCAATGAGGCATTGGGGGAGGGCATCGTAGAGATGATGGATTCCGCCATGGAGCTGAGTGTAAATCCCAATGTAGGTGCGAATATTGACTTACGCATTTAAAAAGGAGTGCTTTCAGCTTGAGTAATTGTCTAAAAGACTGCCTGGGGGCTACACTCAGGTAGTCTTTTTGTGAAAAATCATAAAATCCTATTGCATTTTTTGCTTATTTTTTGTACATTTGTAAGAGAAGGTATGAAACTCGGTACTATAGCTTTCCATAATAGCAAAAGGAGTGGGGATTTATGATATCTAATCAGATTTTACAGAACACCATTGATGGGTTAAAAAACATCGCCCGTGTGGAATTTTGTGTTATGGATGTGGATGGTAAGGAAGTTGCTTCCACCACGGACATGAACAGCATCGGCAGGACGGTTGCAGAGTTCGCTTCCTCGCCTGCAGATTCCCAGGAAATACAGGGGTACCAGTTTTTCAAAGTATTTGATGACCAGCAGTTGGAGTATGTGCTGGTGGCCGGGGCCGCAGGGGAGGATGTGTATACCATCGGCAAGATGGCAGCCTTTCAGATTCAGAATCTTCTTGTGGCTTATAAAGAGCGTCTGGATAAGGATAACTTTATCAAGAATCTTCTTTTGGACAATCTGCTCCTTGTGGATATTTACAGCCGTTCCAAGAGGCTGCATATCCAGACGGATATGCCCAGGGCGGTTTTGGTTGTGGAATCCATGGGAGGGCGTGACACCAATGTGCTGGAGCTTGTGAGAACCTATTTTAACGGCAGTAGCAGGGATTTTGTCACAGAAGTGGACGAAAACAATGTGATTGTGGTCAAGGAACTGTCGGACGGGGATGCCATGAAGGAGATGGAAAAGGCGTCCGGACTGCTGTGGAACTATCTGAAGAAGGAAGGAATCAGGGATATCCGTATCGCATACGGGACTGTGGTTCAGGAGATCAAGGAGGTCAGCCGTTCCTATAAGGAGGCCAAGATGGCTCTGGATGTGGGCAAAATCTTCTTTCAGGACAGGGAGATCATCGCCTACAGTGAACTGGGAATCGGAAGACTGATCTATCAGCTGCCCATCCCCCTGTGCAAGATGTTTATCAGGGAGATTTTCGGCGGAAGAAGTCCGGACGAATTTGACGAGGAGACACTGGGCACCATTTATAAATTTTTTGAGAACAGTCTGAATGTCTCGGAAACCTCCAGACAGCTGTTCATTCACAGAAATACGCTGGTGTACCGTCTGGATAAACTGCAGAAGAGCACGGGATTGGATTTGCGTGTTTTTGAAGATGCAATTACGTTTAAAATTGCATTGATGGTAGTGAAATATATGAAGTATATGGAGAATGTGGATTATTAGCAGAAACTGCCGCCCGGTTCCGTGAGCGGGGGCTTCTGCCCTGGGATGGAGGAAAACAATGACCAAACGGGAGCTGTCATGGAGGAAACGGGAACAGTTTATCGAGGATAACGGCATTATCTATCTGGATAATGTAAGCAAGGTCTACTCCAAAGGAAACCCGGCTCTCAATGGGATTACTTTAGGGATAGGAAAAGGAGAATTTGTATTTATTGTGGGAGACAGCGGTTCGGGCAAGTCCACACTGATCAGACTGCTGCTCAGGGAGCTTACGGCCTCCAGCGGAAAAGTATATGTGATGGGAAGCGATCTAGCGGCGCTGAAGCACAGGCAGATTCCGAAATTCCGCCGTAATCTTGGCGTGGTGTTTCAGGATTTCCGCCTTCTGAGCGACAGAAATGTATATGAGAATGTTGCTTTTGCACAGAGGATTGTGGAGACTCCGGCCAATCTGATCAGGAGAAATGTGCCAACCATTCTGGCCACCGTCGGACTGGCCGGGAAGTATAAGGCCAGGACGGACCAGCTGTCGGGAGGAGAGCAGCAGCGCGTGGCCCTGGCCAGGGCCCTGGTAAACAAGCCTTCCATTCTGTTGGCGGATGAGCCGACGGGAAACCTGGATCCCAAGAATTCATGGGAAATTATGATGCTGTTGGAGGAAATCAACCAAAACGGCACCACGGTTCTTGTGGTGACTCATAACAGGGAGATTGTCAACGCAATGCACAAGCGGGTGGTAACCATGAAGCGGGGCGTGATCATCAGCGACGAAGAGGGAGGCGAGTATATCGATGAAGATTAGTACACTGTTTTATACGATCCGGCAGGGTTTCGTCAATATATTCCGCAACAAATGGTATTCCCTTGCTTCCGTGGCCACCATATCCGCCTGTCTGTTCCTGTTCGGCCTGCTGTATGCGGTTGTGAGGAATTTTCAGAGTATTGTGCTGAAGGCCGAGGAGGGGGTGTCCGTAACCGTATTTTTCCATCATGAAAAGGATCTCTGTAACGGCAATCATGGGGAAGGCGCTGTCTTTCCCACAGATGAACGGATTGCGGAGATCGGACAGCTGATTGTAAACCGCTCGGAGGTGTCCGGGGTGGAATTTACTTCCGACGACGAGGCCTGGGAAATTTTTACCAAAGAGCAGTTCGGGGAGAATTATGAGGCCTATTCCCTGGGATATATGGAGAATCCCCTGGAGGGTGACCACAGCTATGAAGTCTTTCTAAGCGATGTCTCCATGCAGGGGGCATTGGTTACCTGGCTGGAGTCCATGCCGGAGGTGCGCAAGGTAAACCATTCCGCGCTGACTGCAGATACGCTGAGCGGGGCGAACCTGCTCATCGCCTACGTGTCCATGGGCATCATTGTCATACTGCTGGCGGTGAGTATCTTTCTGATCAGCAATACCGTGGCCGTGGGCATATCCGTCAGGTCTGAAGAAATCAATATCATGAAATATATTGGCGCCACGGACTTTTTTGTCAGGCTGCCCTTTGTACTGGAGGGAATGCTTATCGGTCTGGCAGGGGCTGCTGTGCCGTTGGGGCTGCTTTACAATATCTATAACTATGCGTTAACCTATATTGCGGACAGATTTTCCATCCTGAGCAGTTTTCTGGATTTTCTGCCGGTGGATGAGGTGTTCGGCGTATTGATGCCGCTGTCTATCGGAGTAGGGGTGGGAATCGGCTTTCTGGGAAGCATCAGCACTGTCAGAAAGCATCTGCATGTATAACTTGGAAGCATAAAGTCAGGAGTTTATGAAAAAATCAGTCTATGGAATCAACAGAATTTTGTTCTGGGCGCTTTCCGGCATCTGCTGTGTTTTGCTGGGGACTGCGCTCTGCGGGGAAGCGGGGACGGGAACAGTGTCCGCGTCTTCTGCTGCCGTAACTTCTGACAGCATCAAGGAGAAGGAAGGGCAGATCGCCGAGAAAAGGAAAGAGAAGGAAAACCTGAAAGAGGGGCTCAGCGATTTAAAGGATATCAAGAAGAATCTGGAAGCGCAGAAGGAAGATCTGAAAAGATATGTGGAGGCGCTGGACAGTTCCCTGAAGGAGATTGAGGAAAGAATTGCCGATCTGAAGCATCAGATCAAAGTAAAGGAAGAGGAGATTGTCCGGACAGAGACAGAGCTGAAGGCGGCAGAAGAGAGGGAGGAGGCCCAGAAGGTTTCCATGGGGGTACATATCCGCCTGGTATACGAAACGGGTACTCCCAGTTTGGTGGATATGCTGCTGCAGTCCGAAAGTTTTGGGAATTTTCTGAATAAGATAGACTATGTGGAAAAAATGGCTGCCTATGACCAGCAGCTGTGGCAGGATTACAAGGCGGCCCGGGAATATGTCCAGCTGTGCAGGGATGAACTGGAACTGGAAAAGGAAATCCTGGATGAGACAAAGGAAAGCGTGGAGATCGAGCAGAGGAACCTGGAAGAGCTGATCGAGCAGAAGCGCAGCGACATTATCAGCTACGAGACGGATATCCGCAATAAGGAGAAGGCCATCCAGGAATATGAGCAGGAGATCAGGGCCCAGGAGGAAGAGATAAGGCTTCTGGAGGCCACTGTGGCAGAGGAGCGGAAGAAGCTGCTTGCCGAGAGCAAGAAGCCTCCCAGTTATGACGGAGGAAAATTTAAGTTTCCGCTGGCAAGCTATACCCGGGTGTCTGATGATTACGGGTACAGAATACATCCAACCTTGGGGGTGGAGCAGTTCCACAATGGAGTAGATTTTGCGGCGCCAAAGGGAACTGCCATTTATGCCGCTTATGGAGGGGAAGTGGTAGCAGCTTCCTATAGCGCTACCATGGGGAACTATGTTATGATAGATCATGGAGACGGACTGTACACGATTTACATGCATGCGTCGGCGCTGTATGTGAAGAGCGGGGATGCGGTGGCAAAGGGTGACACCATAGCGGCTGTGGGAAGTACAGGACGCTCTACCGGAAACCATCTTCATTTCAGTGTGAGGTTAAACGGTTCCTATGTGTCGCCCTGGGGGTATCTCAGCCAGTAGCGGGGAATGCCGGAATGTTGGGGGACGCAGGTGTGTGTAAGGAGACGAAAACGGGACAGGAGGAGCAAGTATGGACGAAAACGGAGCTTATTTTGACAATATTTCAGGCTCAGGATCGGAGAAACAGGGCAGTCAGCAGGGAGAATTCCGGCTGACGCAGACAGGGACTGCCGGTGTGCCGCAAAGTCCTTCCAGAGCGGAGAAGGGCAGTGGAAAGGGGCTGTTCCTGGTAGGGCTTATCACGGGAATTGCAGGCGCGCTGTTGGTTTTGGCAATCTGCTATCTGGGAATTAACATCCAGAGCATAGTGGAATCTTCCCAAAAGGAAACGGAACTGGGATTTGAGCTGGATGAGAATTCTGCCCTGAATCTGGACACTCTGAGCAAGGTTCAGATGCTGGAGCAGACCATTGACGATTATTTTTATCTGTGGGATGTGGAGGATGAGGATATCCGGGATGGCATATACAGGGGAATCCTGTCGTCGCTGGGGGATCCCTATTCCGAGTATTATACTGCGGAAGAGCTGGCTGCCCTGATGGAACAGACGGAAGGCATATATTTCGGGATCGGGGCGTATATCGGCCTGGATGAGGCTACCACCCTTCCGAAGATCAGCGGAATTATAGCCGGAGCCCCTTCTGAGGAAGCAGATCTGCGGGCAAATGATTTGATCTATGAAGTGGACGGAGTATCCACCTATGGCATGAGTCTGACGGAAGTGGTTTCCCTGATCAAGGGTGAGGAGGGGACGGAAGTGCTTCTCACCATTATACGGGAAGGAGAGTCGGATTACCTGGAGGTCAGTGTCAGCCGTCGGCAGGTGGAGACACCCACCGTGCAGTACAAAAAGATGGAGGACGGAATGGCCTATATCCAGCTGACGGAATTTGATGAAGTTTCCATCAGTCAGTTTGACAAAGCCCTTTCCGATGCCAGGGCGGACGGAATGGAAGGGCTGATCCTGGATCTCAGGGCAAATCCCGGCGGAAGTCTCAATGCCGTTGTGGAAATGGCCAGAATGATTCTTCCCGAGGGCATGGTGGTATACACGGAAGACAAGAACGGAAAAAGATCCGAATACACCTGTGACGGCAGCCGGGAACTGGATGTGCCCCTGGTAGTTATGATAGATATGAACTCGGCCAGCGCATCAGAGATCATGGCGGGCGCCATCAAGGATTACGGAATTGGCACTCTGGTAGGAACCACCACCTTTGGCAAGGGCATTGTGCAGCAGATCATTCCTTTCCGGGACGGTTCGGCAATCAAGCTTACAATCAGCGCATATTACACGCCAAAGGGCAATAATATACATGGCATCGGCATTGAGCCGGATGTGGTGTGTGAGTTTGACGGCAAGGCCTACTATGGCAGTGAGGATCGTCCGGATAATCAATTGGAGAAAGCAAAGGAAGTGCTGCGGGATAAGATGAAGTGAGGTATATGCAGTATATTGGAAGGGGGAGGAGTCATGCCGCTATTTTGGAAAAAAGCAAATGCTGCCAGACAGCTGGATGAGAAGCTGGAACGGATCAGGATGAATTTCGAGAATAATTATAAAGATGCGGCACAGCTGAACCTGAGGGAGTTCGAGACGCTCCTCTCCGAATTGGAGAGGGACGGGCGGCTGTCGGAAACGCAGAAAGTGCATTACAAAAGGCAGCTGGCTGATTTTCAGGCGCGGATGCAGAATTTTACCCATAAGGACCAGAAACCCACCTGGGTTTAACCGTCTGCCCTGTCCTCAGCCATGTGGTGCATCAATCCTCTGTTTTATTCCTCCGGAACCCCCAGCAGTCCAAGCCTCTGCTCAAACAACAGGTTGTTAACCTCATCAATGGGTTTTCCCCGCTGCAGGGCAAAGAGGATGACTGCATCCCGCCTTTTTCTGGCGTACAATCCCATATTTCCTGATATTTTCAGCAGTGTCTGGGCTTCGTCCTCAGAGAGGCCCAGGCCAAAGGCAAGGGCAATGACCTTATCCCGGGAGGGGGACTTCTCCCCGGAGAAAATCTGATACACATAGGCCCGGCTTAACTGGGAGCCGCGCACTACATCCGCCTTGCTGAGTCCCTTGTCTGACAGGAGCTGGTTCAGGTATTCCGTAAGAAGCGGCAGAACCAGATCCTTTTTATTGTTTTTGATAAAATCCCGGATGTCTGTGGCCGCCTTGATCTCATGTCTTAGCTGTTCGGTAGTTTTTGGCTGCATATTGTTATTTCCTTGGTCTGTATGATATAATAGCCTCATTATAGCAGATGAATGGCAGCGTAACAACCGGGAAATCAGTATTTTGGATGGAACATACAGGAATTTTTGAGGAGAAAAGGGACCATGGAATACGAAGAATTAAGGCTGTTGAAGAAGAGTGAAAAAAGCACGGTGCATCTGGTGCGTGAAAAGGGAGGTACGGGGCTCTATATCCGGAAGAAACTGGCAGGACAGCATCCTGTTTATCAGATGCTGAAGGAATATTCCCATCCCTGTCTGCCGAAGCTGCGGGAGGTTACTGTCTCGGATGAAGACACTGTTGTGATAGAGGAGTACATAGAGGAGCAGATATCCGGCAGGGAGAATTTGTCAGGGAAGCAGTTTCGGAAAATTGTCAGGGAGCTGTGCTCCGTACTGGAGTTTCTGCATGGGAAGGGTATCATCCACCGGGACATCAAACCGTCCAATCTTATCCTTACAGAGGACTGTCATGTGTATCTCATTGATTTTGATGCAGCCCGGATGCCCAGGGAAGGGGCGGAACAGGATACCAGGCTTTTGGGTACCAGGGGCTTTGCGCCGCCGGAGCAGTATGGCTTCTCCCAGACAGATGAGAGGGCTGATATCTATTCCCTGGGGGTAACTCTGGAGAAGCTTCTGGGGGATGGCATCAGGAAGCCCCGTTATCTGAGAATTTTACGTAAATGCCAAAATCTGGATCCGGAAAAGCGCTATCAGTCTGTGGCGGAGGTAAGACGGGCTTTTTTTCCGGAGGAAAGAAAGGGGCTGTGGGGAGCGGCGGCATTGGTTCTGGCGGCGCTGCTGGGAATGGGCACTGTGGGTTTTTCTGCCCTGAATTCAAATGTGGGGACTGAACTCACGGTTCTGGAGACGCCGGGAAATCCGCATTGGGACAGGGAGACAGGAATTGTGTCCTGGAACAATGTGCTGGAGTCAGGTGTGGCAGACGAAGTTCAGTTTCGGCTGCGATTGTACCGGAGGGATACGGCGTCTGCCCCGGATGTGGAAGACGTCGACTGGTATGAGGAGGAGCTTGTAAGGATCGGCGGTTCAAGCAGGGACATGGAAACCATTATATGGAATGTTGTGCCGAAGCTTAAGAACAACGGTTTTTACTATTTCACCGTGGCAGCTGTGGGAGACGGTCTCCGGTATACGGACAGTCCCTATGTGGTGTCGGATGTGTTTGAATATACGGGGGAGGAAGCTCCGCTGCTGAAATCGCCCACGGGACTTGCGTGGAGACTGTTTGAAAGCGACGATACCAGATACTACTGCGCCACATGGGATAATCTTGACGATTATGAGGATGATGATTTCTTTAACGTGACATTCTATGATGAGACGGATACATATGTGATGAACAATACCTGGTCAAAGGAAGCGATTATAAGGTTTGGAAAGGGGGGAATAACGATTCCCACGGAATTCCTGATAAGCGGGACGGGCAAAGCCTACCGCTTCACTGTCCAGGTGTATTCCTCCAGGCCGAATGAGTACCGGTCCAGTCCCATGCCGGACCCTGTGCCGGAAGAATATTTCAGCCCCTGGCTTACCTTTGGTCCAAAGGAGTAGGCCAGGGACGGAAAATATCTGTCTGCAGTTCTAAAATGCCGTGTATTTCCGGTAATCCTTAAAAATCAGATGCCTGGGCGCCTGGTCCTCTTCAATTTCCGGAATCCGCTTTCCGCTTCCGTGGAAGCGGTTGTCAATGTTGTCGTCATTGCAGGCGGATACTTCAAACAGCATCACCGGCCCGGTGCCGGGGACGCCCTGCCACATGTGGTACTGTCCCGGCATCAGGGTAATGCTCTGGCCGGGCTTCAGGAGAACCTGTCCGCCTGCCGGAACCGTCATGGGGCAGCCGTCCAGGGTAACGGTCACAGGCGTGTCAGCGAATTCTCCCGGCTTTCCTCTTGCTGCCCCTTCCCTGTCCCTGAAATCGTCGGCTGTGCTGTTGTACAGGGTCAGAGTCAGGTCGCCTCCGCCCCGGTTGATGATGTCCTCCATCTTGCTCCAATGGTAATGAAAGGGAAGAATCTGACCGTCCCCCACCAGGAGCAGCTTTTCCGCGTATGGTTTGGGATAGCGGTCCTTGTGATGGAAATTTCCGTTGCGGAAGGTAAAGACCGTAAGGCCTGTTTTCTCAAAGTCGCCGCTGCCGAAATCCGTTACATCCCATCCCAGCATATTGTCTGTAAGTTCCCGGTTTTCCGCCCCGAGCCCGCGCCAGTGGTCCGGGGTCCAGTAGGCAAAGGGCGAGAGCGGCAGGGAACGGCTTTCTGCAAAGCGGATCGCGTTGTCAATAATCTGGTTGATTTCTGAACGTTTCATATAAAGATCTCCTCCAATCTTACCCTTTTACCGATCCCACCAT
Source organism: uncultured Lachnospiraceae bacterium (assembly GCA_947367855.1). Lineage (GTDB taxonomy): Bacteria > Bacillota > Clostridia > Lachnospirales > Lachnospiraceae > Acetatifactor. The sequence goes on from CANBFE010000036.1 coordinate 14,128, forward strand.
GACACCCTTCACGAAATATTTCTGGATAAAGGGATAGACCACCAGTATGGGAAGTGTGGTAACCACGATGGTGGCTGCCCGCACGGACTGGGAGGGCGGCAGTACATCCAGTGAGTTATAGGCATCCGCCCCCAGATCACCTATACTGGAAACGGATGTGATAATATTGCGCAGAATATTCTGCATGGGCAGCAGGGCGGTTTTGTTGATGTAGAGCATGGCGTCAAACCAGGAATTCCAGTGGCTTACCGCGTAGAAGAGCCCGATAGTGGCGATGGAGGCCTTGGAAAGGGGCAGCACCACCCTGAACAGAATCTGCACGTCATTTGCTCCGTCGATTACTGCCGCCTCTTCGAGGCTCTTTGGAATAGCGTAGAAAAAGTTACGCATAATCAGCAGGTTCCAGGTGTTCACCATACAGGGCAGAACCATGGACCAACGGGAATCCATCAGTCCCAGACCCTTCACCACGATAAAGGTGGGAATCATCCCGCCGGAGAACAGCATGGTGAAGAAGACAAATCCGGTGAGAGCGGTCCGGCCCTTCAGCTGCGGCCTGGAGAGCCCGTATCCCAGGCCGATCGTCACGGCCAGGCTGAGAAAGGTTCCCGTTATCACCCGGAACAAAGTGTTTTTATAGGCCCGGATAATATTTTTTCCACTGGCGATCAGCATCTCATAGGCTGTAAAGTCAAATTTTTCCGGAATGACAATGAAGCTTCCTCTTCTGGCAATCTCAGCTTCGCTGATGAAGGATGTCATTACCACAGTAAATACGGGAACCAGGATGAGAACCATGAAAATGCACATGATGATGACATCCACTGCCTGAAATATGTTTTCTCCCGATAGTCTTTTTTTCATTACCAGATGCCCTCCTGTCCCATTTTCTTGGTGATGTGGTTCGTCCCCATGACCAGGATTAAGGAGATAATGGAGATGAACAGATTGACGGCTGACGCAAAGGAATAGTTCTGGTTGAGCACGCCCTCCCTGTAGACATAGGTGCTGATGATGTCCGCTGTGGAATAGGTCTGGGGAGAATACAGAAGCAGCACCTTCTCATAGCCCATATTCAGTATGTTGCCCACCTTTAAGATCAGCATGATGGTCACCACGGGCATGATGCCGGGAAGGGTGATGCTCCACATTCTGCGCAGGATGCCTGCTCCGTCCACCATGGCGGCTTCGTAAAGCTCTCTGTCGATGCCTGTCATGGCAGCAATAAACACAATGCTTTCCCATCCTATGGTCTGCCACACCTCGGATACGGTATAAATGGTGCGGAACCATTCGGGCTGTCCCAGAAAGGGAATCGGTTCCCCGCCAAAGGCCTTTACGATGACATTCACCAGGCCGCCGTCCACGGAGGTAAGGGTCCTGATCATGCCGCAGACGATTACTGCGGACAGGAAGTGCGGCAGATAGGAAACTGTCTGGACAGTCTTCTTGAACCTTTTTCCCTTCAGCTCATTGATGAACAGGGCCAGCACGATGGACAGAGGGAAGCTGAAGACCAGGGTATAGAGACTGAGCAGCAGCGTGTTCCGTATCAGGCGGAAGCAGTACATGGAGCCGAAAAACTTGGCGAAATGTTTCAGGCCCACCCAATCGGAGGTAAATATTCCCTCCACTCCAAAGAAGGGCTTATAGTCCTTAAAGGCAATGACAATGCCAAACATGGGAAGATAGCGGAACAGGATGTAATAAATCAGTCCCGGAAGCATCAGGAGGTAAATAAAACGATCCCGTTTTAAATAAAAAAGAAACGATCTCTTCTTTTTCTCTTTCAATACAGCACCCATACCTTTCTTGCAGTAGATATCAGTTATTTTTCATTTCCTCATATTGTCTTGTGTACTCGTCGATGTAGTCCTGCAGGCCGATCTGATAGCATTCCTCGATAAAAGCGTCCCAGGTATCCAGGGATCTGGATCCGTTGACGAATTTGATCAGCTCCTCGTCCCTGTAGGTATTCAGGTCGTTCAGATTGGGAATGTTTTCCGCCAGAGCCACCTTATCCCAGACAATGCCGTTTTCAATGCCCGGCTCAATGGTGGACTGATAATCGGACAGACGGTTCTGGAGCCAGTAATTGTGCATTTCCTGAATGCCCTCTTCGTCATATTCCGTGGTCTGCACTTCCAGGGGAACTGCCAGTGATACCAGGAAATCACGGGCATAGGTGGGGCCGCCTTCAATCAGTACTACGTCCTTGTTTTCTCTTGCATTTTCGGATTCGGGGTTGTACTGCCAGTATTTTCCTTCCAGGCCGTACTGCTCTGTGGTATAGTTCTCCCATTCAAAGGACCATTCCACAAATTTCATCACCGCCTCCGGGTGTTTGCACTTGCTGCTGATCATCAGGCCTCTGGTATTGGCAACAGTCTTGGTCTGCATCAGACTTCCGTTGGGGCCTGTAGTCCCTTTCTCGCTGGCGCAGTATACGTAGTCGTTCTTTGTTCTGTCAAATCCGGGTATATTTTCTCTTGTAGTCGCTTCCGTGAGCGTCACTCTGGAGTACCAGGCTGCGGAGGCGGCTACTGCGCCTTTGGTGATGTTTCCCCTGACGGTATCCACGTCCATGGTGAAATTCTCCTTATGGATGATTCCGTCCTGATACCACTGGTTCATCTGCTTCAGGAAATCCGTATAGCCTTCGGCAAGCCATTCGGGTTTCACTTTGCCGTCGCTTTCGTCAACCCATTTCCCGTTTCCGCTCTCTACGTAGCCGCCCAGAAAAGCGTATTCCGCCCGGTCCAGGATGCCTGCTTCAGAGGAGCCTTTTTCCAGTATGAGGGGGATGGTTTCGCCGTTTCCGTAGGGATCCAGTTCCTTAATCTTATACAGGTAATCGTTGAATTCGTCAAAGGTGGCAGGAATCTCCATCTCCAGCTGGTCCAGCCAGTCGGTTCTGTACATGATGGGATAGGGCACGGTGTCCGTGTTGCGGGGGATTGCCCAGATTTTTCCTTCCGAGTCCGTCATTTTCTCCCAGGAGCCCCAGGGTTCCCACAGATTCCAGAGCGCCTGGGCCTCCGGGGTTTCCAGATACTCGTTCAGAGGGATGATGATGCCGTCCCGGGCGTATTTGCCCCAGTCGTCCTCCCACCAGGCGTCAATCTGGTCGCCGCCTGCCAACAGGAGGTTCAGTTTTTCCTTCTCTGCGGAGGCATCCGAAGGAGGCATGATGATTTCAACCTTTACACCTGTCTGCTCCAGAATATAGTCCTGCATTTCCTTGTAAGCCGCTTCGTCGCTTCCCGCTTCGGCGCCGGAGACGGAAAAGGCGCCGGAATTGTTATAGATCACGATTGTGGGGACATCTTCGCTGTCCGTGCCTGTGTCTTCCTTTGAAGTTTCATCAGTGCTTTCGCCTGCGTCCGGGGTTTTCTGGGATTCCGGGCTGCTTTCGTTCTGTGCCGGATCGTTTCCGCATCCTGTCAACAGTGTCATAGTCATTGCCGCCGCCAATATGGCTGCCATTCCCTGTCTTTTTCTCATACTTAATCCTCCTGTTTTACTTCCTTATTGTGCTCTGTCTCAATTGCATTTTCCCGGATAGGTTTCCGATAGCGCCGGAATACAAGTTCCCTGACGGTTCCGCCCATGTCCCTCACGTCCAGATCCGTATCCCTTTCATAGAAAACGTAAATCATATCCCCTCTGACAGCAATATCCGCATATCCGCCTGCATCATCCACCTTTAGGAGCTTCTTCCAGGAAGCGCTGTCGTCATCGCTCTCATATACTGTCAGGTTGATTCTTTTTTCCCGGTCCGCGCAGTTAATAAAATACAGCTTTCCCTGGTCCGCATCCATACTGGCAAAGCATTTTGGATCCGGGAGACTGGCTTCCGGCCATGTTTTTTCCAGGGTCACCGGGGTCTGGGGGGTCAGGCCCAGTATTCGGCAGGGGGCTTCCTCCCTGTGTCTGAAATTGAACAGCAGTCTGCCGCTGCCAAGCTCCGCCACGGCGGTTTCGTTGGCACAGTCGATGGTTTCTGTAAGGAAGCCTGCCTTCCAGGTCTTCCCGTGGTCCTCACTGTATATGCAGCCGGCCCTGGAGGGGGAATGTGCCTTGATTCTGCCTGATGCCTCCTGGTCCAGGCGGAGTTCGCCGTCCGCAAGCCAGATGGGCACCACCAGTTTTCCCGTACTGGTGGAGATTCCGTGTCCCGGGCCGGAAGCGCTCACATTCCATTTATAAGGAAAGCTCCTGTAGGTTTCGGTGATTTCCACCGGTCTGCTGAAGCTGATGCCGTCATCGTCACTGCAGCAGTGCCAGACCTGTTCGTAATCCCGGTGGAAAATCAGGTGGATTCTGTCTTCGTCCACAATCAGTACCGGATTGTTCCAGGTAATGCTGCGCTCCTCGGTTCCCCTGGTCTTTTCGTGGGGGTAGAAAGGTTCGCTGAAGGTCTCTCCGCCGTCCGTGCTTCGGCGGAGGGTAATCCACATATCCGCCCAGTCGTCCCGGTGGGCGCCTCTTGCCTCATAAACCAGTAATATGGTCCCCTTTTTTGTCACAGCCATTCCCGGAATCCTGTATTCGTGCCAGATGCCTTCGCCCAGTTTTTCGATTATTTTTTCCTTTTCTAACGTCAATTGATATCACCTATCCCATCTAAAATGTGTTTCTCCTCCTCCGTCAGCGGCCGGAAGGGCGCTCTGCAGTTTCCGCATTGAATTCCCTTTTTGCCAAGAAGATATTTCTCCGCGGCGATTATGTTTTTTACCCTGAGCATTTCGCTGATCATTATGTTTGCTTCGTGTTGAAGCTTTTCCGCTTCCTGAAGCTGTCCCTGGCGGTAGGCGTTCCAGATTTTCTTAAACAGTTTCAGGGTGAAGTTGTAGGTGCTGCCGATTGCCCCGTCCACGCCTGCGGGAAGGGCGTAGAGCAGAGATTCGTCCTTACCGAACATGATTTTGATCTGAGGAAATTTCCTTCGTATCCGTTCCAGTTCGTACAGGTTCAGGTCCGTGTATTTCAGTCCCTCAATCCGGCTTCTTCCGATGATTTCAGTCATATTGTCCGCATTGATGGACACTCCGGAAAACTGGGGAATATTGTATATCACCACAGGCAGGTCCGCGGCATCCGAGATTTTCTCATAATAAACCGCAATCTCATCGGTCTGGAAATTGTAGTAAAAAGGTGGAACACTGGAAACGGCGGAGGCTCCTGCCTTCCGTGCTTCCCTTGCCAGGTTCGCCGCCTGGGAGGCTCCTATTTTTCCGATGTGGGCGATGACGGGCACTTTTCCGTTTACGGTCTCCGCCACTGCGGCAACCACCCGGGTACGCTCCTCATCTGTCAGCAGAAAACATTCCCCTGTGCTTCCGGTGACATAGAATCCGTCGGCTCCCTCCTCCAGGAGCAGCTGCGTCAGTTTTTTCAGTTCCGTGTAATTTACGTCTCCGTCCCGGTCAAAAGGCGTGACGATTGCAGGGATAATACCATCCAGTTTCATACATGTTCTCTCTTTCTTTTTTGTCAGTTTTTATTCTGTCCCGTACTGCTTTTTCTGATTACAAGTCTGGGATTTATCACCTTGAAGTCGTTAAAATCTTCTCCTGATCCGGCTCCGCGGATAATTCCCATCAACATGGTTATCGCCTCCCTTCCCATTTTGTTTCCCTCGGCGGATACGGAGGAAAGGGGAACGGACAGCATATTGCACAGGCTGCTGTCATTGTATCCCACAATCCGTACATCCTTTCCGGGGCGAAGACCTTTCTCTTCCAACATTGTATACAGAACGGCTGCCGTGGTATCGTCGAAACACAGCACTCCGTCCGGATGTTCACTCTCCCCGAACAGATTTCTGATTCGGGATTTCAGTTCATATTCGTCATAATTGCCGAATATCACACCGTCCTTCCGCGTTCCGGTGGAGCTGTCATAGATTGCCGTTTCAAACCCGTGGTAGCGTTCGATGGCGGTGGAATATTTCCTCTCGGATATATAGGACAGCTTCCGGCAGCCCTGTTCAATCAGATGCTTTGTGGCTATATAGGCCCCGTAATTGTTGTTGGTTCCGATAAAGGGAACGTCCAGTCCGTCTATGCTTCTGTTGCATATGACAAATGGAATGCCGTTCCTTTTTAACTGCGAAAAAGTATTATAACTTAATTCCGAGTTGATAATGGGGATAATGATGCAGCCGTCGGCCTGAATGTCAATGATCCTGAGGATATTGGAATGCTGCCTCTCAGGAATGTTCTCGCTGCTAGAGAGAACCACATTGATATTGTTTACGGAGGCATACTGTTCAATCCCGGAAATAAATTTCGGGTAGGTGTCACCTGTGATGGAAGGGAGGACAACCCCAATATTGAGCACCTTCTGTACGCTTCTGGCGGAAACATAGGTCCCGCTCCCCTTTACGGAGTAGAGGTATCCTTCTTCCTCCAGTTCCGCGATAGCCTTGTCAATGGTATTTCGCGCAACCTGGTACTTTCTGCTCAAAAAATTCCGGGAGGGCACTCTGCCGCCCACTTTCAGCCCAAGAACCGTTTTCCTGATCATTTCCTTTACTTCCTGATATCTTAGCGCCATTGTTACAATCCACTCTCTCAAAAATTATCGTAATTATGCATATCGTATATTTTATGTAATTTGCAGGTTCTTTTTTTGGAAGTTTTTGAATATAATGCCATTTTAAACAAAACGGAATTTTTGTCAATATCATTGAAATTTATTGATCAGCTTATTCGATTTTATATGCCTATCTAAAAGTTGTTGCCTATTTTTGAGCAGATTTTTTCCAGGCGTTTTTCCGGGATAAGACGGAATATGAAAAAATAGAAATATGGATAACTAAAGTTTTTTGTGATAAAGTACGATATAGAAAGAGAGTACAGTAATCGTTAAGTTGCAGAAAAAACAAAGAGAAAGTCACAGGATCTCAATAATGCGGACCCGGGAAAGGAAACAAAATGTTTGTTAATTTGCAAAGTAGTTTATACCATGAATGCATAAAAAATGCTGTGTTGGATAGGACAAAACAGAGCATTTGTTTTGCGTATTCAAATAAGAAAAAGACTGAAAGAAATGTTGTTGGGAGGGATGTAGGCCTGTGGAAATAAGGAATAGAGGCAGACAGCCGGAAACATTTATTTGAGAGCCGCTTATCTTGTTTGAATATACAGGATAGGCGTTTTTTTATGCTGATTTGGTTGAACAGAAAGCTGTTTTCAGAAGGAAGGGAGGAAAGGAAAATGGACAAGATTGAAATCAGAGGAAAGGTAAATACGGCCATCTGTTATGCGAGGGTGGTGGAAGAGGAAGCGGTAGAGCAGATCAGGCGGATGTGCGACTATCCTATGACAGAGGGTGCAAAAATCCGGATCATGCCTGACGTGCATGCCGGCAAGGGATGCACCATCGGAACGACCATGACGATTACTGACAAGGCTGTGCCGAATGTAGTGGGGGTTGACATCGGATGCGGCATGTATACCGTGAATCTGGGAAAAGCGGATATTGACTTTGAAAAGGTGGATGAAGCGGCTCATTTTATTCCGTCCGGAATGAATGTGTGGGAGGGGAGGCAGGAGCGGTTTGACCTGACAGGCCTTGCCTGCTACAGGGAGCTTAAGGACACAAAAAGACTGGAGAGATCCCTGGGCACCCTGGGCGGCGGCAACCACTTCATTGAGATTGATGAGGCGGCAGACGGGACAAAGTATCTGGTGGTTCATTCGGGTTCGAGAAATCTTGGAAAGCAGGTGGCGGAGTTTTATCAGCGGCTGGCTGTTAACCTGGACAGAGGATATGGCGATTATCTTGAAAAGCGCGAGGAGATTATCAGAACCTACAAGGAGCAGGGGCGCAGGCATGAGATACAGGATGCACTGAAACAGCTCCACTGGAAGGTCTATGAGAGCGAGACGAGCATGCCGGAGGATCTGTGCTATTTGTCGGGGAAGTATCTTGACGACTATATTCATGACATTGAAATCTGCCAGGCATTTGCAGGCCGAAGCAGGGAGAAAATGGCCGAGATCCTTCTGGAAAGAACCGGCATGACCGGAGGCGGGGCATTTCATACGATTCATAATTACATTGATACGGATGAGATGATTTTAAGAAAGGGCGCCATAGCGGCCCACAGCGGAGAGAAAGTGCTGATCCCCATCAATATGAGGGACGGCAGTGTGCTTGCAGTGGGCAGGGGGAATCCGGAATGGAATTATTCCGCGCCCCATGGGGCGGGCAGGCTTATGTCCAGAAAAAGGGCAAAGGCAAACCTGAGCATGGACGATTTCAGAGAGAGCATGAAAGGGGTATATACTACTTCTATTAATGAAAACACACTGGATGAAGCGCCCATGGCGTACAAATCCCTTGGCGATATCATTGATGTTATCAGAGATTCGGTAGATATCATTGATGTGATGAAGCCTGTTTATAACTTTAAGGCTTCTGACTAAGGCGGATAGTCTTTCTGCCTGCAGAAGCGGAAGCCCTATAAAATCCTGACGCGCAGGAGAGCCATCTTTCAAACACACTCCAGGGACCTGGAATGAAAGATGGCTCTCCTTATTATTTCCCTTATAGAATTGCTCAGAACCTATCATGTATGGCGGTAAGCTGCGGAAAGTGCGGTTTCAGTATTCTGGGGAATCGGTGGAGGCGGTACTGGACAGGCTTCCTACGGCGAGGGTGTTGGGAGAGGAAGAGGGAGTTTATCTTGTGGAAGCGGAGGTGTTTGGGAAGGGGATTGACATGTGGGTGCGGAGCCAGGGGGAGCTGATTACGGATTATGAGATACTTAGGGGGGAAAAGTATTATGATATTGGGGTCAAAAGCCCCACTATAGTACCTTGAAAAGTTCATACAACAAGAGCTAAGAGGGGGGATGTTATGTAAAAGATTGTAGATGTTTAGGCTGCTTATTAATGATTTTGACGCAAAATGGCAGTGCACCTAGCAAAGGGTGAGATACTTAGCAGGTGGAAATCCTGTCCGGAAAGATGCCAACCACACCACCGGTAGCGAGTTTTGGGATTATGGCAGTAATGCCATGATCTAAGCGTAAATAGCAAGGTAACGGGGCGAACGATTGAGCAACGAAATTGCGGAAACTGATTTTGATTGAGGAATGTTCTGTTTGTAGAAATTCTGCATAAATGGAAATAAGTAATTTACTAGAGGGATGATTAAGGGTGTTGAAAATGATAAATTTCAACAGCCTTAGTTCCTTAGTTAAAGACTCTCATAAAAAGTGTTTTATAAAATGTGCTTTATGGAAATATTTTTAAGATTGGTTTACACATAATCTCTTAGAATAAATATTTTTCGAGGGTAATTTTCCATAGAGTCTATTTGTAAGAACAAATGCCCACATTTTTCCAGACACAGTGAGAGTAGAGCAGAACGATAATCGGATTGACAATTCTCGGAGAGAACTTTATTTTTTGGACTGCTAGTTCTTGACAAATTCACGATAGGTGTCGAAGATATAAGTGAAGGGAAACTGATGATGCAGAAAGGGAGATGACGGTATTATAGGTTTGAGCCGGAAAAAAGGAATAGCAGTTGTCTATAAATAAGTCTGGTGAAAAGGTCATGGTAGTAGATTTAAAGTAATTTTAACACTGTAACGCGAAGACGGAACTGGAATAGGAGAAGAGGGAAAGATGGAAGCATCTGAGCAGAGATATCCATTGATAGAAAATACAGATGAAAACAGAACTCTCCTGAAAAGTAAAGGTAAATGTGACAAGTACGACTATCTGGCAGCAGTGGCATGCGGAGCGGTTGGAGGACTGGTAGACATTTTCCTGGTAGGCGCGCCGGGAGACAGCGTGTTAGGAAAATGGACTGATAGCCAAGTCGATAATGCGGTAAAGGGTTTTGCCAAAATGGTAGGGTGGAATCCAAAAGAAGCACAGAAAAGCAATGTCAACAGCGCCATAGGCTTTCTGGAGAAGAAGTTCAGGGTGAACTATGACCAACGGCATACAGGCGATGTGAATGGTTTGTTTCGGATGTCTACAAAGAACCATCATATGATGTCGCTGTCCCACTCGCCGGACATCGTTGGGCTGTTTTTTTCTCTGTTGAACCAGTTTACGTCCACGTCTTCCTTTATTGCAAATGGGAAGCTGGTACAGATTAATACAGATACATTTGAACTGCAAGGCGGTAACTTTATTGCAAAGCTGTTCTGTGGAGTAGCTAATTGGTTCAGGCATATAATGTCGGATATTGCCGGAAGTTCCGGAAGCGTGCAAAGAGGAAGCGGTGTGGTGATGCCGTTTTATGAGCTGTTTGGACTATGTAAGTTTGGAAAGTTCAATGTCGGAAGTGACAGGCAGGATTTGGCGACGATTGCCACACGGGCTTTTCAGGAGGGATACGACTTCAGGTTTGGACTGGCACAGGCAATCCCGGTAATGATTACAGACTTGTCGATAAGGCTGGTGTGGGCTTTAAGGCGGCACTTTCAATATGGCATGCCGATAAAGGAATGCATACCGACACAGAAGCATGCTGATTTGAGAGTGATGCTGCTGTTTGGGAATGGAACGCTCTGCATCATGGATGGAATCGATGCCGGAGTCCGTTCAGGTGGGAATTTTCTTGCTTTCTTTATGAGGCTGAATCTGGTGGCATGGTTCAGATTCGTGACTTTAGTGCTTAAAGAAGTCTGTATCCGGCTTGGAATATCGGATGCGCTGCAGAAACAGATTGAAGCTTATAAGCGCATAAACGAAGCGCTTCTGGTTTATCTGCACGAACTGGAAAAAATCGATATAGAAGCGTTCCGGAAAGAAACTGAGGAATACAATCGATTGATGGCAGATTTTACGGCGGCAAAAACAGATATGGAATTGAATAAAGTATTGCTGGATGTGTTTGACAGGCTCGCAATCAAGAAGCCCTGGGAAGGTGACTTTAATGCGCATATGTCGAATAAGAATGCTGCTTTGACGTTTGAATAGTATGTTTAAATGTGATGGTTGTGGATGTTGCTGCAGGAACCTTGATAAATCTGAATTGTATTCAGACCTGGACAGGGGCGATGGAACCTGCAGATATCTGGTGGGAAATATGTGTTCGATTTATGATACACGCCCTTTGTTCTGTAGGGTAGACGAATGCTACGAACGGTTCTTCAGGCAGGAGATGAGCATTGAGGAATACTACATTTTAAATGAAGAAGAGTGCAGAAGATTAAAAGGATTGGAGGAGTGAGATATGCCATTACCACTTATTTTAGGCGTTGGCGCTGCAATCGCGGGAATTACCGGAGTAGGCAGCGGTATTCATGGTGCGGTAAAGATGAAGGAAGCAAATGATACCATGAAAGCGGCAGAGAACCGCCATAAACAAAATATTGCAAAATTTGAGAGGTCCAGTGAGAGGGCGAATAAAAAGATGGATGAACTTGGAAAGCTGGAGCTCACTATATTGAATGGATTTGAAATTTTTTCGGATACGATCGAAAAAATTCAGAACCGTCCAAAGTTTAAAGAGTACGACAGAGAAGGAATCAAGCTGCCTAAATATGATAAAGAGGAATTAAAGAATGTCTCTGTAGGTGCAGGAGTTCTGTTGGGAGGGCTTGGCGGCGCCGCGGTAGGGACTGCCGGAGGCTTTGCCGCTGCTGGCGCTACTACATCGGCAGTGATGGCGCTTGGTACGGCATCGACAGGTACCGCGATTGCATCGCTTAGCGGAGCAGCTGCCACCAATGCGACTCTTGCTGCATTAGGGGGAGGAGCGATAGCCGCGGGAGGCGGAGGAATCGCACTTGGGACTACTATCCTGGGGGCAACTACCTTAGGAATCGGGCTGCTTGTGGGAGGCGTCATTTTCAGTGTGACAGGCGGAAAACTGTCAGAAAAGGCAGATGAAGCATGGAGCCAGATGAAGAAAGCCGAGAAGAAAATTGATAATATCTGCAGCTATTTGTCTGATTTAGAGGGTACTGCAGCGCAATATGTTGAATCCTTAAATACTGTGCATAAAAAGTATTTGGAATATTTCAATTATGTTTCATATGTTGTAAACAATATGCATAAGACAGATTGGAGTGATTTCACGGAAAACGAAAGGATTGCCACGCAGAACGCAGTGTTATTGGTTGGACTATTATATCAGATGTGTAAAGTAAAATTAGTGAATAAAGCCAATAGCGATGATGATATGAATTCCATCAACAGAGAAGAAGTCAATGAAGCACTTTGTACATCTACTCAGGTTATGGGAAAAATAGAACCATATATAGCATGAGTAATATGGCAGAAAAGTTTTTCAGAGCGTTTTTTGGGATGGGGATAAATGCAGCAGGACGGAGGCATAAAAGATTCCGTCCTTTTGCTCCGTCTGCAGGATCCCTTTATAGCGGGCTGCGATGTGCTTTACGGAGGAAAGGCCGATACCGGGTTCCCTGTGCCTCGTGGAATGATCGCTGCCGTCCACGGAGGGGTCCGGCTTTCTTTCGAAGGTATTATCTATGGTGAAGACCAGAGAACTGTTTTCGTATGTTCCAGGGGAGAATTTTCCCCGGAAAATGATTCTGCGGTTCATGCTTTTCTGCATGGAGCAGGCATCCAACGCGTTTTCCAGCAGATTGCCCAGGATCACGGTCAGGTCATGTTCCGCTATCGGAAGATTCTCGGGAATGTCCGCATAGGCGGTGAAGCGGATGCCGGCAAGCTTAGCCTGCTGGGAGAAATGCTGCAGCAGGAGATTCACTGTACCGTTGCGGCAGAAAGATATGGGGGCGTCGTCGGGAAGCGATTCCCTGTAGCCCTCCAGATAAGCTCTCAGCTTTTCGGCATTTCCCTCGTTCAGCAGGCCGGTCATGACAATGATGTGGTGCCTCAGGTCATGGCGTGCCTGTCTGGTTTCCTTGATTTTTTCCTGCAGATTTTCGTATTGCAGCGTCTCAAGGGTCAGGGCGTGGTTCCTTTTTTCCAGTCTGCTGTTCCGGTCATATTCAATGATCAGCAGTGCGATCATATGATAAATCAGGAAAGCGCCCGCATTGATGGAAAGCAGAAACAGCGCATGGGCCGGCTGCAGGGCGATTTCCAGGCTGGACTGCGTATTGGCATACAAATGATAGAACCAGACCAGATAGAACGTAGCGGGAACGAGCCAGAGATATTTCCATGCGGAAATCTCCGCATCCATCTCAACGATTTCGCTGAATGTTTTCCGGCAATAGAAAAACAGGGGAATCAATGCGGTCAGCTGGACGACAGCCATGACTGCGGAAAAGGATAAACGGTAGGGCTGCACCGCCAGTTCGGGAAAGAGCTGCCCTTCGATACATTTGGAGCAAACGACTATGCAGTTTGCAATGTTGGAAAACATGAGCAGCATAAATAGGACTTTGCCTGGATGGGCCCTGACGGCCCAAAAATAAAAAGCGCAGTAGACAATGGTGCTGAGCACGCTGAGGATTCCTGAATGAACAAGGGAAAATGCTGCCAGCAATCCCAGCACAATCTGTAAAAGGGTGCACAGGGCGGCCAGCAGGACTGTCTTCCGCATGGAATAACGCAGGCTGTTTCGGAACGGATAGAGGGCAGACACCAGATAGGGTAGAAAATTCAGTGCGGAGTACAGGGTGATTTCCGCGATTCTGCCAAATGTAACATACATTATTCCCGCATCTCCTTTCTCATCCGTTCAAACAGAAAAAGCGCATAGGCGTTTTGGATTTCCTTTTCCTTTCTGCGGCTGATATACAGATTTTCTCCGTTGCTCAATGTGATAATGTTTTCGTTCAGGGCGGCAATTTCATAAAAATTTACGATGACTCCCTTATGGCAGCAATGGAAAGCGGAATTCCGGCACAGCAGGTTCTCCAGTTCCAGCTGTGAGATGCGCGTCTGGATGGGCCCGTCCTTTTTATTATGGATCGTCACTACATGATTGTGATAATCTGTATAGAGGATATTCCGCAGGATAATATTCTTGCCGTCAGGCAGTGTGACGAAGCGGCTGAATTCATGGTCTTCCGGATTCAGACGTTTTAACATTTTCAGGATGGATTCCTCCGAGACCGGTTTGCGCAGATAATCGTGGGCCTCCACCTCATAGCTCTCGCTGGCAAAGTCGTTGCCTGAGGTACAGAAGACCAGGCGGACGTCTCTGTCCTGCTGCCGGATCTTACGGGCGGCATCTATTCCGTGCATGCCGCCCATGTAGATATCCAGTAGGATAAGCTCATATTTTCCGGCCGTCCATGCCGGCAGCAGCTCTTCGGCACAGGGAAAAGCATCGATCAGGTTGTCGTAATGACCCAGGATGCCCAGGGCGCTTTGCATCATCTCTGCCAGTTTGCGGAGGTCTTGCTGGTCATCGTCTACAATGGCTATTTTCATATGTTTTCCAGTTTTCCCCAATCGTATAATGTAATGGCTCTTATGAATAGAAGCTGCTTCTACTATATCATCCGGCTATGAGGAAAGCAATTGTTTTTTCGGCTTTTGGGATGCCGTTTGAGTCAGAATTTTGCCGTTTGAGTCACCTGCCTTGATTTGGGTTTTTTCCCTATATACAATATACGAAAAAGTGAGTATGGAAAGGAAGGGAAATAATATGAGGCGAAAGACTTACAGACGTCTGGTGAGCCTGGTTACGGCAGGTGCGGCAGCGCTGTCACTGCTGTTTTCAGGAGGGACGGCTTTGGCCTTTTATGGGGGGGTAGAGGATGCACCGGCATTTTCGGAACAGCGGTCCCCATCCGGTGCAGAACCGACAGGTGCTGATTCGGATAAAGAGGCGCAAGAGACGATAACCACGGATGAGGGTAAATCGGCAGGGACAGATCCGGAGGGAGGGGAATCGGAAAAGGATGGGCCGGAAGGAGGAGCCCCGGATGCGCCGGATTCGGAAGGAGGGGAATCGGAAAAGGATACGCCGGAAGGAGGGGCCTTGGACGCGCCGGATTCGGAAGGAGAGGAATCGGAAAAGGATGGGCCGGAAGAAGGAGCCCCGGACATGCCGGATTCGGAAGGAGGGGAATCGGAAAAAGATACGCCGGAAGGAGGAGCCCCGGATGCGCCGGATTCGCAGGGGGAGGCTTCGGACACGACAGATGGAGATGATGGGACCCGGGAAGGGCTAAATCCGGACGGAGAGGTTCTGACAGGGCCGGCTTTAAGAGCGGCGGCCTCGGCGGAGCGGACTTCCTCCGGGGTGACATTCGAAAAGACAGGCGACTATGCTTATAATATTTATGCCAATGGTCAGCCCCTGCTGATTGAAGTATCATCGTCTCCCCAATACGCGGAGCTATACATTGATGAGAATAGAAATGGAATTGGTGACCAGGGGGAGGAGATAACCGAGCTCAGAGGTGATAAGACAGACGGAATTTTCTATTCGTATGGCAAGGGATATTTTCTTCCCAATACGACTATTTACGGAGGCGGAAAAGACGGTGAATGCCAATATGACACCAGTGTCATGCTGAAGGGGTCACAAGATATGTTTAATCTGAGTGTCAACGCCATCTATGGCGGCAACGCAAAGGGGACGCTTACCGGATCGGCCTGTGTAGATATCAAGGGCGGAAGTGTCTGGCAGGTATTTGGCGGGAATGCGGAAGGGACATTGGTTGGAGATACCTGTGTGAGCATATCTGACGGTATTGCGATAGATGTATATGGCGGAGGAAACCGCGCAGAAACAAACGGAAATACATCCATATACATAACAGGAGGAAATGCAGAAAATATCTATGGCGGAAGCGATACAGGACAAGTCAATGGAAACACTCTTGTTGATGTGAAAAATGCCAAGGTCGGACCTGTTTTCGGCGGTAATAAAGCGTCGGGAAAAGTTACCGGTGATACGAAACTGGTGTTCGGAGAGAATGCCCAGGCTACAGGCTGGGTTTATGGAGGCGGAGAGGGAACTGATGACAAGGCTATAGTGGAGGTGGCGGGCAGCACTAACATTATTGTCAATGACGGTACGTTTACACAAATATTTGGAGGTGGCTGGAAAGGAACAGTGGGCAACAGCAACATCACTGTGAATGCCGGAGATATCAGTCAATATATTTATGGTGGCGGTGGAGAAGCGTCTTCGGTGACGGGGAAAGCATCTATTACGGTAAATGGCGGCAGTTTATACGGCGTATGTGCTTCCGGAGCAAGTGGTTCCGGTACAACTGTGAAAGATGCGGAAATTCTTCTGAAAAACGTAGAGATGCAATATTTTAATTGTAACTCACCGGTGGAGGGAAAGCTGTCGGTCTCCTTTGAAAATGCTTCGGCTTCAAATTTTTCGCTGACCGAGAATGCAATTGATACAGCGGGAGCAACCCTCTCCTTTATCAATTGCGGTTCAGCGGAGAAAGGTTGGACAGAACAGCCGGAAGTGAAATTTATGCCGAATCAGAACAAATTTCACACTATTCTAATGCAGAACAGTTATATTAGGTTTAAGGATAACAGCACTGTGGGAGATGACTGTAGCTTGGGAGGCTGTGCGGAGAAACTCATTTTTGACGGCGGCGCGCTGTGGGTGGATGGCAACGACATGCTCTTTGGTATGCCGCCAACGGAATTTCGGAATAATCCGTTGCTTATGCGCACAATTGATTGTGACCCGATTCATTTTGATGTGGTGCCGGAAGGAACCGCGCGGATTCAATGGATGGATAGAAGCGGAACAGCCATTGAGGGGAAAAAAGAATCTACGTTGGTGGAAACGCCGGCGGAAGCACCGGACAGTCTTTTTACAGCCGGGATTCCGGAATACGCGCTGAAACGCGGTTCTGCTTCGAGGTATTCATATCCGGACAATATTCTCTTATGGGAGGGAGCGACATGGTATGTCTTGGGACCTGTGGAGGAATTCTGTCAGTGCTGGCTGTACGAGCCCACTCTGAAGCAACAAGATTTCCGATGGTCAGGGGAAGGCAATCAAACTGTGACGCTGGAGGAAATCCATGCGGGTGATGCAAATTATTCTGTGGACTGTGAAGTGGTAGGGCATAAGGGCGCTGCGGTCACAGTTGAATACTCGGTGATCTCGGATGGAACTACTGCACCGGGAGCATCTGTCGCCGGTGACCAGCTGACCGTAGGGGGGACTGGCAGCGTTCATGTTGGAATGATCAAGCGCCTGAACGGCAAAATCCTCGAAGGTGATCGCTATGTGCAGATTCTTAAAGTCCCGGACAGCGACAGCTATATTTTTGCGAAGGATAAGCCGGAGGATATCCGCTTTTCTTTCAATGGAATAACAGCCTCCGGTATCCTTAATAAAGTTTTATTGTGGAATTTTTCGGTTGATTCGCCTTTAGTGCAAAAAACCTATTATTTTATACAGTCGGATGAAAATACGGTGAGCTTCAATCTGGCAGGGAGCTATCTTGAGAGCCTGGATCTGGGAGAATATGAGTTTAGGGCCCAGATACCCTATTTAAATGGCGGCGGAAAAAGCAGCAGCTATTTCTACAATTTTACCGTGCAAGTCGTGCAGGTGATTGAGGTAGACAATCCGGTCATAGAGATTTCGGATGGGCCTTTCTATTATGACGGAACGCCCAAGAAACCTTCTGTGGTGGTGAAAGATGGAAATACTGTCATTCCTGAAGAGGAATATGAAGTCGCTTATGAGGATAATACCGGTGACGGCACCGCAAGCGCAACCGCATATGTGGTCATCACGGATAAGCCTGGCGGAAGATATGCGGTAAACGGAAGCAGAGAATTTGAAATCGTAAATGGGTACACGGCGGAAAACGGGACGGATTATCTGGCACAGCTGAATGAGAAGGGATGGACCAACGAGGACTTTGTCATAAGCGCGGCAGAAGGGCATTTGCTCTCCACAGGAAATACCCTGACGGATGAGTGGACACGGACGCTGCCGCCGCGGACAGAGGAGACAGAAGGCGGTTCGGTGACATTCTATGTAAAAGATACAGGGACAGGTTTGATTTCCCTGGCAGCCACGGAAAGCTATAAGCTGGACCGGACAGCCCCGGAGGGAGCAGATATTCTATTTGACGGAAACTCCGTGAAGAGAGAGCCTGAGGATGTTGCTTTTTCAGGGGTGTTCGGGAAGAACGTAAAGGTCGAAGTTACGGCGGAAGATACCCTCAGCGGGATTGGCGATATCTCATATCTTTGGTCTGAAAAAATCCTGACGCAGGAAGAGTTGGAGAATGCGGACGGGTGGACAGGAGGGCGTGCGTTTGAGATATCTGCCGAGGACGGACGGAAGTTCGTTGTTTACGGGAAAGCGACTGATCAGGCCGGCAATACGGTATTTATCGCCTCAGAGGGCGGAGAATTTGATTTGAAGGCTCCCGAAATCAGCGGCATAGAACCCGATGGCACTTATTATGTTACACAGATAGCCAGTGTGACAGATGCGCACCTGGACATGGTTACTGTAAACGGCCAGGCAGTCTCCGGAAGCGAAAAAGTGACTCTTTCCGGAAACAGGGAAGCCACATATGTGATAAAGGCCCTGGACCGGTTGGGACATGAAACAGTCGTCACGGTCACGATGAAACCGATCAGCAGCCTGGCGGAACCGATAGAAGGGCTTACGGAGGACAATGTCGCTTCCGATGACGCAGAGACGGTTCTGCAGGTACTGGAAGCGGCAAAGAGCATCATGACTGAGAATGCCGCTGCGGAGGAAAAGGAGGAGCTGCAGGCGCTTATTGATACCTGTGAGTCATTATATCGGAAGGCTCTGGCAGATTACAGGATACTGGAGGGCGATGGCAGTGAATGGACATTGGGCACAGATGGAGAAATTACCTTTAGGGCGAATGGCGCTTTCAGCAAATTTGCCGGTATTTTGATTGACGGACAATCTGTGGATCCGGAAGGATATACGGCATCGGAGGGAAGCACTGTCATTACGCTTAAGAAAGATTTGTTAAAGATGCTTGCGGTGGGAACCCATAGTTTCACTGTCCTTTATTCGGACGGGGGCCGGGCTTCTGCGGAATTTGAGATTATGGAGGACAGCGGTACTGGTGAAGAGGAGCCCTCTGAGCCCGGAGACGATGGCCCCGGGAACGGAACGGAGCCCTCTGAGCCTGGAGACGATGGCCCCGGAAGCGGAACGGATCCCTCTGAGCCTGGAAACGATGGCCCCGGGAACGGAACGGATCCCTTTGAGCCCGGAGAGGAAGATCCCGGGAGCGGAACGGAGCCCTCTGAGCCCGGAGACGATGGCCCCGGGAGCGGAACGGATCCCTCTGAGCCCGGAGAGGAAGATCCCGGGAACGGAACGGAGCCCTCTGAGCCCGGAGAGGAAGACCCTGGGAGCGGAACGGAGACACCAGACTCCGGAAGCGGGGCATCTGGCAGCAAGGCCGAAAATATGATTTCTCCCCAGACAGGAGACAGCAGTCTGCTTGTGCTGCAGCTTATTTTATGGATGCTGTCGGCAGTCGGTGCCGTTGCGGCATGTTATGGCATTGCAAGAAACAGGCGCAGGAAATAGTCCTGTCGAAAGCACCGCTGATTATATTACAGGAACCAGATTTAGCCGTAATGATTAAAGGGCATTTGGAAGAGCTGCAGAAGAGCTTCCGAATGCCCTTTTTGAAATATTTGGTTGTGGAGTAGGTCTGGCGGGGGTATAATGTATACAGGAGCTGCTTATGCGGATTTGATCTGATATCTGATTTTGGAAAAATGTCAGCGGGCTATCATGAAAGGAGCAAAATGGGTTATTTGATACAGGATACCACAAGGGAGGAACGGGAAAGAATCGTGGCTGAATCCCTGGGAAATATATCGGCGGCCTGCGATGGATGCAGCGCCGGAATTGCAGAGATGTATCAGCCATATATTGACGGCCTGAAGGAGCTTGCGGAAATCAACCGGGAGTTCCGGGCGGGATATGTGTCCGGCGACAAATAGCCGGGAGAGGGGGAGGGGACTATGGGAAATTATCTGAATCCCGGCAACAGCGGATTTAGCGGAATCAGAAATGACATTTATGTGGACAAATCGGGCCTGATCGGATTGATCAACCAGACCATTGACACGCCCAGGCGCCTGACCTGTATCAGCAGGCCGCGCCGCTTCGGGAAATCTTTTGCGGCGAAAATGCTGTGTGCCTATTATGACAAAACCTGTGATTCTGCAGGTCTGTTCGACGATTTAAAGATTGCGGAGGATAAAGGATATCGGGAGCATCTGAACCGGTATGATGTGATTTATCTGGACATGACGGAAGCGATAGGGGGAGCCTCTGTGGAGGAGGTCGTGCCCTATATCCAGCGGAATGTGGTCAGGGAACTGACAGAACAGTACCCGGGCGTGAAAAGCGCGGAAGGCTTTGCGGCGATGCTGGCCAATGCGGTGGAGGAGGCGGGTAATAAGTTCATCATGATCATTGACGAATGGGATGCCCCCATCAGGGAGGCGTATGGACATCCCGGCTTGCAGAGAAAATATCTGGAATTCCTGCGCGCTCTTTTCAAAAACAGCGGGATGACAGACAAAATATTTGCAGCGGTATACATGACAGGCATTCTTCCTGTCAAAAAGGACGGCTCCCAGTCCGCCATATCGGATTTTCTGGAGTATACCATGGTCAAGCCCAGACAGTTTGGACCCTATGTGGGATTTACGGAAGGAGAGGTCCGGGGGCTCTGCGAGATGTATGGAAGCGATTTTGCGATGATGAAAAAGTGGTATGACGGATATTCTTTTCGGAATCTGGATTCCGTGTACAATCCCAATTCCGTCATGAAGGCAATTATCAATGATGACTTTGACTCCTACTGGACCCAGACCTCTGCGGCAGAGAGCCTGATGGGATATATCAACCTGGATTTCGACGGGCT
>CANBFE010000037.1 GCA_947367855.1 uncultured Lachnospiraceae bacterium
CTTCTGCTCTTCCTTCTGCTCTTCCTTCTGCTCTTCCTTCTGCTCTTCCTTCTGCTCTTCCTTCTGCTCTTCCTTCTTCCATTCCTTTTGCTCTTCCTTCTTCCATTCCTTTTGCTCTTCCCTCTGCCATTCCTCGTTCCCGGCCTTCCTCCAGTCCCCTGGCCAGCATCTCAGCCATCTCCTCGGCAATCTCATCTTTCATCAGTTCTCTCAACGCTTCGCACATACCAATATCCCTCCTGATTTCCTCATACAGCTCTCGATTAACGGCAATGCTGACCTGTAAAACCGCATCCGCATTCAGTCTGTCTCCCTGCTCTCTCAGCCAGGCAGTCTTCGCCAGAAATGCTCTCACATCCTCCTCCCTGGCATCCCTGGAAAGAATCCGCAGTCCGCTGTGGGCCTCTCTGGTCAGACGCCCGGTCACCACGATCTGCGTATCAAAGAGCACATTGCCATGAATATAGTAAATTCCCGGAAAACGTTCCTCCACTTCCAATCCGGCCTTTTTCAATGTACCAAATAATTCCCTGGGATAGCTTTCGCGAAAAATCGATACGGTCAGCTCTTCCGCCGGAATCTCATTCACCCTCTGTCCCTGTCCCTTATACAGACATGCATAACCGACTGTCTTGTAATAATCATCTATGGAGAGTCCGTCTTCCGGACTTTTATACTCTACCACATTATATTTTTTGAAAATCCGCCCTATTTCATTCTCTATGCGGACATCCGCCAATTTTTTGATAATCAGCAGATCCATTCTGAGCGGTTCCCTGCTCAGATTATATTCCCTTTGAAATTCAAGCACATCCTTATTCGAAATCAATTCAAGCTCCGCTGCACTGTAAAATCCCGGATGCCACTTTACTGATGCCTCTTCATAATTGTCCCCCAAAGGTACCACCCCTTTCCCGAAAACCCCTCCCCGGAGAATTTTCCAACTTTCTCTTCTCTCTATCAGTATATGCTAAATTTCGCAGAATGACAAGCACCTGTTTTCATCCACGGCAAAGCCAACGGGTGCGCCGCCTGGACGGCATATTTCCAGGTACGGGGAGCCGCCCTTTGTGCACGGGCCTGCATATAAAAACCCCCGGAAGCAGCTCATGTCTTCCGGGGATTCCTGATTTCATTATTACAACACAGCCTTCAGGTCTTCTGTCAGTTTCTCCAGCTTTGCGGCTGCGTCATCAAGACTGGTTCCCTTTACGCCCATGTAGAACTTAATCTTGGGCTCTGTGCCGGAAGGACGGGCACAGCACCACGCATCGTCGGGAAGTTCGAAATAAAGCACATTTGACTTCGGCAGACCGGTTTTCCCTTCTTCTCCGGTAGTCATGTCCACACAGCGGTCCGTCTGGTAATCCCTGAACTTCAGCACCTGATGATCGCCGAAGGACTTGGGCGGATTCTGACGGAGCTTATCCATGATCTCCGCGATCTGTCTGGAGCCGTCAATGCCCTTCAGGGTAATGGTGTACTGGGACTCCTTATAATAACCGTATTTCTCATAGGTATCCAGCATCATATCCCACAGTGTCTTGCCATGCTTCTTGCAGTAGGCTGCCACTTCACAGAGACACATCACTGCCACAATGGCATCCTTGTCTCTGGCATGGGTTCCTGCCAGACAGCCGTAGCTCTCCTCCAGGCCGAACACGTAATTGTTGCTGCCGCTTCTCTCAAAAAGCTTGATCTGTTCGCCGATGAATTTGAATCCTGTCAGCACCTCAATGAGCTTCACGCCATAGGCCCGGGTGATGGGTCCCGTCATATTGGTGGTAACGATAGTGGTTACAAGCGCCGGATTCTCAGGCATGGTATTTGTGGCGGTTCTCTCTCTCAGAATATATTCCGCAATCAGCATGCCGGACATATTCCCGGTAAAGGACACGTATTCCCCGGTCTTGGAATCCCTGGCATAAACCCCCAGACGGTCCGCATCGGGATCCGTGGCCAGAACGATATCCGCCTCCTTCTCCTTAGCCAGACGCAGGGCATAGGTGAAGGCCTTGGGATCTTCCGGATTGGGATAGTCCAGTGTGGTAAAGTTGGGATCCGGATTCTCCTGCTCCGGAACCACATACACATGCTTGAAGCCAAGCTCGGACAGAATCCGCCTTGCGGGAACATTTCCCGTACCGCAGAGAGGTGTGTATACAATCTTGATATCATCCGCCACTTCCGCAATGACTTCCGGATGGATGATCTGCTTCTTCAGCTCTGCCATATAGGCATCATCGATCTCCTTACCGATGACCTGGTACAATCCCTTTTCCATTGCTTCGGCCTTATCCATGGTCTTCACGGTATGATAATCCTTAATCGCCTGAACTTCCTCGATAATCTGCTTATCATAGGGAGCGGTTACCTGAGCGCCGTCCTCCCAGTATACCTTGTAGCCATTGTACTCCGGAGGATTGTGGCTTGCGGTAACCACGATGCCCGCCGTACAGCCCAATGTGCGCAGGGCAAAGGAAAGCTCCGGGGTAGGGCGAAGTGCATCAAACACATATGCCTTAATGCCGTTGGCAGCCAGGCACAGCGCAGCTACATCCGCAAACTCAGGAGACATTCTCCTGGAATCATAGGCAATGGCAACACCCTTGTCCTGGGTTCCGTTCTTCAGGATAAAGTTGGCCAGGCCCTGGGTAGCCTTCCGGACCGTGTATATGTTCATGCGGTTGGTTCCCGCGCCGATGACACCCCTCAGGCCTCCGGTGCCGAATTCCAGCTCTTTGTAGAATCTCTCCTCGATCTCCCCCTTGTCCTCCTTGATGGCCAGAAGCTCATCCTTTGTGTTCTGGTCGAAATAGTCATCCTCCAGCCAGAACTTGAACTCATCCATAAAACTCATATCGCTTCTCCTCTTTTCTGCGCGGACTTTGATTTAAAAGCATTTCCCATACCCCATCACGCCGCCATATCCGGCTCTCCCTTCACGGCCTGCCGTACCTGCTTCCCTGCAGTCCGTCTCCACTGCTGTACACTGCATACCGCCCAGGGCTTTATGTGTCATCTGCGCATTCGCAACCCGCGCCTGTCGGAATACGCTGCTTTTCCTTATTTTACCATATGCACCCGAATTATTCCACTATAATTTCACATTCTCCTGCCCTTGCTCCGCCATGGCAGAACATGGCTTCAGCCACCGGCTCATCACTGCGATCAGCTGAGGCACATCCAGGGGTTTTGTCATATGCTCATTCATTCCTGCCCCCCGGCTTGCATTGATATCCTCCGCAAAGGAATTAGCGGACAGGGCCACAATGGGAATGGACAGCGCATCGCTTTTGGGCAGCTTCCTGATGGCCCGTGTGGCCTCGTAACCGTTCATCACAGGCATCTGGATGTCCATAAAGATCATATCAAAATAGCCCTCCGGCATGGTACCGAAACGATTCAGCCCCTCCCTGCCGTCTGCAGCGCACTCCACTGCAGCCCCCGTGGCTCCTATAATCTCCATGGCAATCTCCTGATTGATGACATTGTCCTCCACCAGAAGCACGCGAAATCCCCTGAACGGTTCGTCGGAAGAACAGTCCTCCTCCACAGGACGCCCGTCGCTCTCCTCATTTTCGGGATTCTGCAGTTTCAACAGCAGAGTTACCGTGACTTTCGTCCCCCTGCCCTGAACGCTTTCCACTCCGATGCTTCCGCCCATCATGCGCACAAAATTCTGGGCAATAGTCATTCCCAGCCCGGTTCCCTCCACCTTGCTGACCCGGGAATCCTCCTCCCGGCTGAAAGGCTCAAAAATATGGGCCACAAAATCCTCTTTCATACCTATGCCATTGTCCGTGAAAACAAAATCGTAGGAACAGCATCCGTATTTTTTCGCTTCCCTCTCCGTAACCATCATCTCCAGATTTCCACCGGAGGGCGTGAATTTCACGGAATTTCCCAGTATATTAAAAAATACCTGCTGCAGACGGTTCCAGTCCCCGGTGACTTCTTCATGCACCACCTGCATGGGATGTACCTTAAGGCTCAGCCCCTTCTGCTCCACACTGGGCATCACCGCTTCCGACACACTCATCACCAGGTCGGACAGCCGGAAAGAATCCGACACCAGATCCACATTTCCGGACTCAATGTCATTCATATCCAGTATCTCATTTACCAGTCCAAGCAGATTTGCGCTGGAAGTCATGATCTTCCTCAGACAGTCCTGTACCCTGGCCCGGTCATCCATATGTTCCGACGCGATCTGGGTCATGCCAATGATGCCGTTCATGGGAGTTCTGATATCATGACTCATGCGGGACAGGAACTCGCTCTTGGATGCGTTGGCCTGATTCGCCGCCTCGCATGCCGCCTGAAGCGCCCGCTGTTCCCGCATCTCCTTCCGCTTGCTCTCCGTTACATCCTGGGCCGCATAGACAATAACCTTGGCCTTTCCCTCTCCGTCAGCCTGGGCCATTACAGCCGTGGCGCGAATCCACCCGTCCTGGCCAGCTCCTGTATGTTCCGGGTGCTTCCGGTAGGCAAACGTGACAAATGGCTGGTCCGGCCCCAGAACCTGGCTCAGATTCCTGGCGCTCATGGTATACAGGTAATCTGCCCTGTCCTCAGGATGGACAAAGGTTTCCGCATAGGTCCTGAGAGCCGTCACATAATCGGTCTCTTTTCCCAAAACCTTTTCCACATCCCCCAGCTGGGTCACGCTCCGGAATTTACCCCTCTCCAGATCAGCATAATAAGTGGCAAAAAACATACTGCTGAGGCTGCCGATGATATTGGCCTGCTCCTGCGCCTTTTTCTGCCTTGCTTCCTCCTGAAGCTTCTCTTTTGTAATATCCCGCCCCAGAATGTTGATCAGCACCTGCTCCCCCCTGCGGATGTAGGTCACATGCTGCTCCAACCACTGCACGGAAGGCTTGTTCAGGCGGTACTGACAGATCTCCTCCGCATAGTCCTGGATATTCCGGGCCTTTTCCCGCAGATGTTCCGGCTCCATTACCTTCCTGAAGACATCCACATCCTCCGGATAAACCGCATCCTGCACTGCCTTCTGGTAATAATGTGTATACCTCCCGCTTACGGCATGCTGCGTCTCCGTGTTTTCACTGAGCCAGAACCGCTCGCACCTGTCGCTTTCCAGATAAACCGTTGTCATCACGCCAAAACGCGACTTCAATATGGCGGCCATCTGCAGATCCCTCTGGGATAAGGTCTGTTCCTGCCGCACACGCTTATCCACATCCTGAAGGGCCAGAACCGCATGCCCCCTGGTCCCCTGGTTTCTGCCGAAATAAGCGATTACAGCCACATACCGGTAATCCTCCCCGTTTTTCCAACGGCAGAGCATATCCGTTTTCTGCAGGCCTTCATCCCTTGCCTGGCGCAGCCCCTCAATGGAAAACTTCTCACAAAATTTCTCCCGGTTCTCGGAATGAATCTGTCTGACCAGCCTGGAGGACAGTACCACGTCCCACATCAGCGTCTGGGATATCCATCCCTCCTGGCTGTACCCGGCCTCCCTGATCAGACTGACCTTTCCGTCATTTAAATCTATGGCATACACGCCGAAATTCTGTTCTCCCAGGGTACGGGTAACCTCCTGAAGCCGGACGCTGGACTCATCCAGCTCCAGACTCTCCTTCAGCATATCCTGTACGTCCTTCATATACAGAATAATGATCTGCTCCTTATCCGTATATCCGGAATCCGGAACCACCTCCATCAGGTTCCAGCGAAAGCCGTCCGGAGAACGACGTCTGTAACTGCAGAACAGCATCTTCCGGCCCGTATACAGGGCGCCCTTTAGATAGTCCGGATGTGTAAAGCTCAGAAAACGATCCATATCATCCGGGTGAATGATGCTGTTCTTTGTAAAATTCTCCAGCCACTGGGTAAAAGTATACTCATTTTCCACAGGCCAGTCTTCTGCTGCAGGCTTTACAATCTCATAGCTGTTCCTGGTCAGGTTAACCCGCAGAATTTTCCGGTAAACAGGCCCCACCTCATCCATATGGGGTGTCATAGTCACCAGAAAGGCCGGAATCTCATTCTCCCATGTAATCCGCTTCGCAACGAGGTCAACTGCCTTGCCCACAGGACTGTTATAGCTCACCGCCCTGTTCTCCTCCCTGTCGCCCATGGTCAGAAGGGGACAGTTTGTACAGGAATGAACCCATAAGCCGTCACAAGTCATCCCCCTGCGCACCCCGGGCTCCATTTCCTGTATACGGCGGTTAAAGTAAAGGATCTCGTGGTTATCCTCCCGCACCACGTAAATCCCCGTCTCTGGTATGGTATCTAAAATCTTCTCGTAATTTTTGATATCCATGCAAGTTCACCCCTGTTTCGATTCTTCTGCAATCCTTTCTTATTGTATCATGGAATGGTGCAATAAGCAAGTTTTGCAAACGCTTCCTTCCCCTGCTTTTATCAATCACAAATCAATAATATTTGAAGATTTCCTCCATGGAAATACGCTGTGCCAGCCTGCGCAGCTCCCAAAGCGTATCCGCCCAGTTTTCCCCTGTGACCCTGTTTTCCCCCACCGCCATACGCTCCAGCATATACTGGTTGATTTCCGGTCTGTAGTGAACCATGTCCATGTAATTGTCCAGGTTGCAGACAATCCAGTCTTCGTTCTGAAAATAATAAATTTCCACGTTTTCAAAGGGAAGCAGAGCGGACACCGCCCTGTCCAGAATGTAGATCCGCTCTTCCAGCTCTCCGTTGACATAGGCGCAGTCCCACCACATCATGGACAGGGGCGGCACCAGAAACCGGAAAACGGTATCGGGATGGGAGGCAGCCTGGTTCCTGAGCAGATCTACATTCTGGGTGATCACATCCAGTTTTCCGGTGAAATCCACAGGTTCCGGCTCCCCCTCCAGCACAATTCCGCCTCGGTCATAAGCCCTTGTGGCCTGACTGGCGCAGAACATCTTTCCCCTTGCCCAGTTATATGCCTGTCCCCCGGTATTGATTCCCTCATGGGCATATGCCAGCATGGAGGGGATTTTTTCCAGCAGGATTTCTTTATTATACAGATATGGCAGGTCATCCAGAATCGTTCCGGTGTGAAGGTACCAGGGCGCAGTCTCCCTGTTCAGGCTCACCTCCAGAGGCGCCGCCAGGGAGGAAATATCAAGGGACCAGAAAATATTTTTCAGTTTCTGCCTCTCCTGGGCCTGCTCCAGATAGTAAAGCAGATCCGCCACGGAGCCGGATGCCCTGATAATCTTCAGCGTGCTGCATCCGTATGCGCAGTCCAGGTAGGAAGAGTCGAAATTCTCCGCAAGGGAAGACCCCACCAGCACGCTGTCATACTGAAAGTTGCGGATGGTTCCCGGCATCTGGTTATCCCTGTCATTCAGCACTACATCCATGCCGAAAAAAGGAACATGGTATTGATAAAACGGATCAAAAAACCAGACCAGAAATGCCGCGATCAGAAACTCTGCCGCCACCATGATAAGCAGTCTTTTCAATGCTTCTCTTTTGTCCATTTCGCATACGTTTACGTCTGTGTTCATCCTGCAGTCCCGTATCCTTCCTGATGTTTTATCCCTCAAAAATTGAAATACAGAAATACACTGACCTGGGACAGGGAAATATAGGACCAGAAAAACAAGGTGCCCAGAACAAAGGCTCCCCGCCATGTGTGTCCCTTTTTCTCAATCCACTGTTCCGCCTTATCTCCCCGCAGCAGCAGAACGCCGGTCACAGTCAGCAGAAAAAAGCAGAACAGAAAAAACGGGTTCAGCAGTCCGGGTGCCTTCCTCTCCAAAAGCTTAAGGATGACATAATTCTCCGGAAAAAGCAGGGTGTTGCAGACACCCGGAAGCATGCCCCGGTTTCCGGCCGTGAAAAGCTTCTGCCACAAAAGTCCTGCCATCTCCAGGGAATCCGACCAGAATATGGAGAATGAGAGGACAAAGAAAATTGTGACAGCCAGACGATTCATCCAGTCCTTCCGAAATCTGGCCTTTGGAAACAGGGTCTCAAAGACCACTGCCACGCCATGCATCATCCCCCACAGAATAAAAGTCCAGTTGGCTCCATGCCACAGGCCGCTCAGCAGAAATACCACCATCATGTTCAGGCATTGTCTGGCCCGTCCCTTCCGGTTCCCTCCCAGGGGATAGTAGACATACTGGGTCAGGAATCTTGTCAGCGTCATATGCCATCTGCGCCAGAATTCCCGGACCGAAACTGCCCGGAAGGGAGCGTTAAAGTTTTCCGGCAGGAAAAAGCCAAACATCCTGCCGATTCCCCTGGCCATGTCGCTGTAGCCGCTGAAATCAAAGTACAGCTCCATGGTAAACCAAACCACCACTGCCCAGGCAGAAGGGGTGTCCAGCATGGCAATGTTGTAATATTCCGCACTTACAAGCACTGCCAGGGAATCGGCCAGAAGCACCTTTTTGGCCAGTCCCAGGATGAACAGACTTGCTCCCTCATAGAAACTTTCCGCAGAAAACCGTTTTCGCTCCCGCAGCTGGGGAATCAGTTCCTGGTGCAGCACAATGGGTCCGGCAATAAGCTGCGGAAAGAAACTGACAAAAAACGCATAATCCAGAACAGGATAGTGCGCTGCGTTTTTCCGGTACCTGTCCACCACAAAGGACAGCTGCTGAAAGGTAAAAAAGCTGATTCCCAACGGCAGGGCGATCTTTTCTATCCTGATATCCGCATGCAGGAAGAAATTGCAGTTGTCAACAAAGAAGTTAAAATACTTAAAGTAAAAGAGCAGGGCCAGATTGCCCGCAGTCCCCAGAAACAGCAGGAACTTCTGCATTGCCGCACCGGGGAATTTCTCAAACAGCATGCTGAGAAGATAATTTGCCGCCATGCTTGCTGCCAGAATCCACAGGTAGTACACATTATAATACCCATAAAACCAGAACGACATTCCCACCAGGAAAGCTTTTGCATAAGCCGGATTTCCCAGTTTCTGGAGCATAAACCATCCCAAAAGCGCAAGCGGCAGAAACAGTGTAATAAATATCACAGAATTAAACAGCATTTTGCACTCCCTGTTTAAATTTTAAGTGAAAAATCGCTCCTGTCCAGAGAAAAATTGGGGTTGAAATAAGGATCCCCGGCCTCCAGCGCCTTCTTCCACTTCTCCCGGAAGGCTTCTGACTCCCTGTCATAGCGTCTGGCCCTCTCCCCCTCCGTATCCAGGCCCCTGGAAGCGGATTCATAGTGAAACAGCTCCGCAAAAGGCGTAAAGACATTCAACAGCCCCATTTCCCGCAGTTTCAGGCAGAAGTCCACATCGTTCAGGGACACGGCAAAGCTCTCATCCAGGCCCCCGGCCTGCTGATACAGGCTCTTTTTCACCATCAGACAGGCTCCGGTCACCGCAGTCATGTTCTGGGCATAGCACAGGCGTCCCATGTATCCCAGATTCTGGCGGTGCTGCTTATAGTGGACATGCCCCGCAGTCCTGTGGGCCCCCAGACCGATGACCACACCCGCATGCTGGATGGTTTTATCCCCATAGAAGAGCTTTGCCCCCACGGCTCCCACATCCTGCCTCTGGGCATACATCAGAAGCTCCTCCATCCAGGTTACGGTGATGACCTCCGTGTCATTATTCAAAAGCAGAACATATTCTCCGGAGGCATGCTTTACGCCGAGATTATTGACGGCAGAGTAGTTGAAGCCGCCCCGGTATGTCACAATTCCAATCCTGCCGTCCTCACTGCGCAGAACACTGCCCTCCCCCTGGTTTCCCCCGGCAGCCTCCGCGGCCTGTTCATAGTTATACCCCAGAAGCCTGCTGTAATAATCCTTAATTTCCTTTGTGGAACTGTTGTTCTCCACTATAATGATCTCATAATTATCATAGGTGGACTTCTCCAGGACAGATGACACACAGCGCCTCAGATCCTCCGCATGGTCCTTATTTGCGATTATAACGGAAATCCGGGGCGTGCCCATAATCTGATAGCGAATCCGGAAAATGGTCTCAAAGGCCCTGGTGCTCTCGATCTTAAAATGTTCGTATCCATGCCCCCGGAGATGCTCCGCCACGGCCCCCTTGGCTGCCTCGATGGCATAAGGCTTGGCCTCGATATCCGCCGCCACCGAACCCGGATGACTTCTCCAGTAGTACATCAGTCTGGGCACATGGACCACCTTCTCCGCATTGTCCGTAAGCCGCAGAATCATGTCATGGTCCTGGCTGCCGTCAAACTTCTTCCGGAACAGCTCCGTGCCGTCCAGCAGTTTTCTGGAAAAAACGCTGAAATGGCAGATGTAATTGTTTGCCCGCAGATTGTCCGGGGCATAATTCGGCTTAAAGTGCATGGTGAGCATGCGGTTGATATCGCCGCTTCGGAAAGTAGTCTCGTCACAGTATAAATAATCAGCCCCCTGCTCGTTGATGGCCTTCACATACTCGTAGAGCACACTGGGATGCAGCACATCGTCCTGGTCCAACAGACCGATATACTCCCCTGTGGCCATCTGCAGACAGGCATTGGTATTGCCCGCTATGCCATCGTTTTTCTCCAGATGCCTGTACACAATCCTGCCTTCCGACCTGGCCGCGTATTCCCGGCAGATTTCCTCCAGATAACCGTGGGCGGCGTCGGACCCGTCAGCAAGGCACAGTTCCCAGTTGCGGTAGGTCTGGTTCATGACGGAATCCAGCATCTCGATCTGGAATTCCCTGTCATTGTTCCACAGGGGCACCAGAATACTGATCTTCACCATCCTGGGAAACACGGTATCCCGCTCTGCAGCAGCCTGCTCAGGGGAGGGAAAGCTTGAGGTGCCGAACTGCTTCATGGCCTCCCGCTCCCGCTTTTTGTACGCCAGCTTGTGCAGTACGCCCCTGGGACCTCCGCAGTTGCGAAGCCTGTCCCGTTGGCGGACTGCCCAGTGAATGCCGCTTCTGGCCGGTTTGCTGAGCTTCCACAGGGGATTGCCCTTGATCCGGTTCAGCTTCCACTCCAGCTCCTCGTTTTTTGCCTCCAGATCTGCCACTCTGCCCGCCAGATCTGCGCATTTCAAATGCTCCCGTTCGTAAGCTTCCCTGTAGTCAGTTTCTCCCATACCTTTCCTCCCTGCGTCCGCTCTCTGCCGCAGCCTTTATCCCCGGTCCTGCAGGCCTCCTTAAAATCTCCGTTTACACCCGGCCTCCATGTCTTTTGCGATCTGCGCAGGCAGACGCACTATCTCCAGACGCACCCTCAGAAGATTTTCTTCCTTCCGCTCCAGACGCTCTATGTTGATATTGATATTGGGGTCGTCCGTGGCGAACACAATCCCCGGACAGTCCCGCTCCGCCTTATCCGCAGGCCTCACAATACTACCGTTGGAATACAGGAGCTTTCTCCTGTGCAAAGGCACCGTGGCCCCGTTAAAGGTCATCTCCCGGATTTTCACCGAGCAGGGATACATGCCCGGATCGATGCGCAGCATTTTCACATCCCCTTTTACCTTCAGCTCCAGCACAATGAGCCAGTCTCCCTGATAGGCTTCCCTGACAAAGTAGGACTCCTCCTCCAGATAGCCGCCTCCCCTGTCCTCATAGATCTGAACCCGGTTTACATCCCCGGAATCCTGATATTTTTCGATCCAGTCCAGGGGGCGTATGACACGGTGCCCGATTTTCTCCCGCATTTCTGCCAGGGAAGAACGGTCTCCCGTCACAAACCTTTGAAATTCCCCTTCCTCCTCCCAGAATTCCTTCACTTCCCTCTCGGTGACGGACAGCTCCTCCCGAATCCAGTCCAGGCTCAGCTTCTTCCGCTTCTCGTCCTCCAACAGGTACCAGTAGGCCGCCCGAAAGGCAAGACGCTTCATATCCATGGGTTTTCCAAAGGTCCATTCATAGTCAATCAAAGTCCATTTTCCCTTCAGCAGCTGCTCCTGGGAGAGATTTTCGCCCTCCGCATCCACCAGGATATTGCCGAAGACCAGGTCAAAGTCCGCTGCAGGATATTCGCTGTTATATCCCACCCTGGCCACAAACTCCCTGAAAAACCTGCGGAACGCCTCCACGTCATCCCGCTCCAGGCATCTGTCCATCAGCTCCAGAAGGGATATGCCCCGTACAAACTCGAACTGCGCGCAGAGCTCTCCTCCAACCTCCGCCAGTTCACAGGCATTCACTTCCAGTTTTCCGTTTTGGTACCGCTCCCTGAGGCTCTCGCAGGCAGCCGCCATTCCCCTGACATGCTCCCGGGCAGCTTCCCCAATGGGGTATTTCCGCACCAGATCGCTTTCCTGCCGGCCTCCGAACCACCCACGCAGTATCTCTGTCCGCACTGCATATTCCGGGGCCCTGTCATTGGAATATTTCACAAACCTGACGTCAAATCCCCTGCCTGCCACCAGCACAAAGGAATTTGAAAATATGGGAAACAGCCCGTCCTCCGCCAGACCGTCAAAAGCATTTTTCTCATTGAACAGCAGCAGCCTGTCACTGTCGAAATTTCGAAGATTATTAAACAGTTCTCCCTTTCCCGGCAGATATTCGTCGCTGTACAGCGCAGTCATGAACTTATAATCCGGGTAGGGATAGTAAAAGTGGTACTCCCGCACCCCACAGTTCTGGAGGATCCTCTCCAGCCCGCTCCGGCTGAAGGTCCGGGCCTCCCCTCCGGACACATAATTCTCTATACCGGAAAAATAGGTTCCCAGATGGTCCTCCCTGCAGCCTGCAAAATATTTCAGGCCGTATTTGTTCTCTATGGCGATGACAATCCTTCCCCCGGGAGCCAGATGGGCAAGAAGCCTTGCCAGAAAGGTCTCATAGGGCCTGTCCCCTCCGATATAGCTCTTCCCGTATTCGAACACCCCAATGAGAAAGATGTAGTCAAAGTCCCCGGGCAGCTCTGGCTCAATCTCCTGAAAATTTCCCACATGAATGGTTATGTTATCGCATTCCCTGTGCCTGTACGCATTGATCAGGCTGCGCTTCCGTGACAGCTCCACGCAGGTCACACTGCCCGCCTTCCTGGCCAGGGCCCCCGTAATGGCGCCGCAGCCGCTTCCCACCTCCAGCACCCTGCTGCTTTTGTCCATGGGGACCCAGTCCACAATATTCTCCCGCAGCGGAGACAGGTGGTACAGAAGGGGCCAGGACCTCCGCTCTTCCACGATCCTGTCATATTCGGCGGAAAATCTGCTCTTTACGATGTCAAGCAGTTCGTCCTCCGCCGTTCCCTCGCTGTAGTAGTCCTTTCCCGAATACTTTCCGTAATCCAGTCTGACCTTTCCGATCTCCTCAATGGTCCTTCCCGCTGTATTTTCCATTTTGTTTTCTGCCATATTCCCACCATTTTATCCCCAGTTCCTCCGCGAAACACACGCTATAGCAGCGCCACATCCGAAACCGTCACTTCCGATTCCATATCATAGTACCCTACCGTATCTTTATCTGACACCACTGTCACATCCAACACGTCGTAAAGCCTGTGATACACCTCAAAGTTATCTCCATTATACCCGGTGACCCCCAGAGACAACAGATATTCCCCTCCCTGAAGGCTCATTTTCTGCCGGAATGTAACATCCTTTACCTGCCCCGGTTCCCCGCTTTCCAGGTAGGCCTTCTCAATCATGGTGTTGGTGCCCGTAATCTCTGTCCCTATCACATTTTTGAAGGAAAAGGCAAAGATCGGCGCGGGTACATGGTCCCGGAATTTCACCCTCATGTGCAAAGTGAAATAGCTGCCCTTTAATATGGCCATGGCACGCACATTCTGGTCATCCGTCAGATAGTAATCCACAATCTCGGCCTGTTTTGTGCCATATTCCTGAACATCCGGATTGACGGCTGCCGCCGCCCGGTCCTCCTGCGCCTGTTCCGGCTTCTCCTCCCCGGCGCCGTCCTCCTCCGGCTCCGGAATCTCGTACTGTCCCACAAGCACCCGCTTATAGGCGTCGATCATGTCCTTGGGAGAACCCTCCCCCAACAGATTTCCCTTATTCAGCAGAAATACCCTGTCGCAGTATTTGCTGATAATACTCAGGTCATGGCTGACAAACACGATGGTCTTGCCCAGCTTCTTGAATTCTTCGAATTTATGGTAACACTTTGCCTGGAAAAACACATCCCCCACGGAAAGCGCCTCATCCACAATCAGAATCTCCGGCTCGATATTGATGGCCACAGCAAAGGCAAGCCGCACAAACATCCCGCTGGAATAGGTCTTCACCGGCTGGTACACATAGTCCCCGATATCGGCAAACTCCAGAATTTCCGGCAGTTTTTCTTCAATCTCCCTGTCCGTGAATCCCATCATGGTGCCGTTGAGGTACACATTTTCTATGCCATTGTACTCCATGTTGAAACCGGCCCCCAGCTCCAGGAGGGCAGAGATCCTGCCGTCCACCCGCACCCTGCCCGAAGTGGGGTTCAGCACTCCAGTGATGATCTTCAGTATGGTGGATTTCCCGGAGCCGTTGGTGCCTATGATGCCCACTGTCTCCCCCCGGTGTATCTCCAGACTGACCCCGTTTAGCGCATAGTGCAGCTTATGCACCTGCTTTCTGCCAAGCCCCAGCGCCTCCTTCACCCTGTCCCTGGCCCGGTCATAGAGCTTGTATATTTTTACCACATCTTTTATTTCGATTGCAGAGCCTTCCGGCTCCTGTACCCGCAACTTTGTCTCTCTGTCTCTCATGCTATCCCATACCCTACTTTTCAAAAGTCCCTCCTGCCGCCGGGCATACTCCGCCGCCTGCAGGGGGAGCCTTTTACAGAACATCCGCAAAATGTACCTTCAGTCTCCTGAAGACAGCCCCGCCGATTCCGAATAAAACCACTGTCACAATCCAGAAATACATGGTGGAAAAAAAGTCCTGAAAAAACCATTCCCTGCCATAGATGGAGCTGCGGTACCCCTCCACAATGTACACCAGGGGATTCAGCTTCAGTATAAGTACCCATCCTGCAGGGGCGGAATTGATATCCCAGAGAATGGGGGTTGCCCAGATCCCGATCTGCAGCAGAATATTGATAATCTGGGTAAGGTCCTTAAAAAAGACCACAACCGCACAGGTGGCATAGCAGAGTCCAAGCACAAAGATAAACAGGCAGAAGCTGTAATACACGATCTGAATCGTGTATACAGTGGGATAATAACCGTAAAGCGCTGCCACCACAAGCAGTACAGCCACAAAAAACACATGAATAAAGGTGGCTGCAATCACCTTGATGATGGGCAGGATGCTGATCTTGAACACTACCTTTTTCACCAGGTAATCGTATTCCCTCAGTGCATTGGTCCCGTTGTTCAGCGCCTCGTTAAAGTAAAACCAGGGCACCAGGCCTGCGGTGAGAAATACCACAAACGGCACGTCACCAGAGCCACGCCCGGTATTCCCCATCAGTTTGTCAAAGACGATATAGTACATTCCCACAGTTACCACAGGCTGCGCAAGCGCCCAGAGCGCCCCCATGTAAGAACCTGCATACCGCTTCCGGAAGTCGTTTTTTGCAAGCTTCCAGATCAGGCGGCGGCTCTGGTACAGTTCCCTGGGAACGGTGGTAACCTTTTCATACCACTTTGCAAATACAATGCATGCAGCCAGAATCATGGTGCAGGAAAGTATCTTTTTCAGCAGCTCCTCCTGTGGGTTCGCGCTGGGTCCCGGGTTCTGATGAACTATGATCACTACGGCCATCAGGAGCCCCAACAGCGAAAATATGATAATTCCGCCTTTCTTCCTTATCCTCATTTTACCTTACCCCTGCTTATCCTTTGGTCTCATGCTCAGAGCTTCAGGCTGTCCAGTCCGCCCCAGTTCTTATCCCTCTCCACCATGATCAGTTCCATATCCTCAGGGATCGGCCACTGGATGCCGATGGCGGGATCATTGTACAGAAGTCCGCCGTCATCGCCGGGATGATAAAATTCCGTGCACTTATAACAGAATTCCGCATACTCGGACAGTACCAGATAGCCATGGGCAAAATTTTTGGGAACAAAGAACTGCTTTTTGTTCTCCTCGGAAAGCACTACCCCGAACCACTTGCCGTAAGTGGGCGATCCCGCCCTCAGATCCACTGCCACGTCAAATACTTCCCCCCTGATGGCCCGCACCAGCTTGTCCTGGGGAAACTGCTTCTGAAAATGAAGCCCTCTTAAAACCCCCCGCCTTCCGGAGGACTGGTTGTCCTGCACAAATATCTGGGGAATCCCTGCAGCCTTATAGTCCTCATACTGGTAGGATTCAAAAAAATATCCCCTCTCATCCCCGTATACCTGGGGAGTAATCACCTTCAGTCCCTCGATTTCGCATGTTTCCACACTTATTTTTCCCATGATTGCTCCTTTCTTATTCCAGTTCCGTAAGATCCTGTAAATCCTATGGGCACTGCTTTGTACCTTACCGTTTTTCCAGTTCCGTAAGGTACAATACAGTGCACTCTTCTCTATGGCATCTGGAGATAACTGACATTCATGTCAACATTTCCGGCAATGCCGTCAATACTTCCCTTTGATGTATACTGCCACATCTGGTAATAGCCCTGGTAAAGCGGCGCACTGCGGTATTCCGCAAGCCAGATGCAGTAGTTTTCCAACTGTGCCGCATGCAGGTTGTTATTGTACCAGTTGCGGCTGCCGTAGACGCCTGCGCTGTATCCGGCGTTGGTTATGGTACGGCAGAAGGCCTCGCACACCGCCGTCCTGGTATCCACGTCAAGGCCGTCCGCCCTTCCGTTTCCTCCGGCTCCCTCAGTGTCGATAAACACAGGATAGTCAAGCTTATATTCCCGGATCAGCCGCAGCACTGCAGAAGCCTCTTCCACAGCCTCCACCTCATTTACCGCCTGGGTAAAGAAATACACGCCCACCGGAATTCCGCTGGCTGAAGCGCCCCTTATATTGGCGCTGAAATACGGATCCTCCACCAGAGTGCCCGTGACGGATCCCCGGTATCCCGCACGGATAATTGCAAATTCCACTCCTGCGTTCTTCACCCTGTCCCAGTCAATCTCGCCGTTCCACTTGGAGACGTCAATGCCCACCCTGGAATTGGCAGTGGATTTCTGAAATTTCGTAATCTCCGTCCTGTCCGCATCCTCCAGGGCTTCCACAACGGCAGTATCCTCCGCCTCGGCATCTATCTCCTCCTCCGTCCTGATCAGAAGGGAGATATCGTCAATGGCCACATATTCCACCCTGTCCTTTACCCTCACCCGGGTGCCGTTTGAAGGCGCGCGGTAGCCCTCCAGGGGCATCAGCTCCACACTGTATTCCCCGGCGGCCAGATCTCCGATATAGATGATGCCGTCCTTATCCAGATCCTTATATTCCCCCAGACCGTCCAGTCTGACATAGAAGCTTTCCCCTGCCACAGGCTCCCCAAGGCTGTCAACGATCTGAATGCGCAGATCCTTCTCCACGGAAGTCACCACAAGAGACAGCCGTACCGCATTGTCCCTGGCCGCTTCCAGAACGGGATTGATTTCCTGGTCAAAGAAAGTATGGTCCTTCAGAAAAGCGGAAAGGTCGTCCCCGATCTGTCCCCTGCCAACACTGCTCTCCTCCTGCTCTTCCGGCCCGGGGGAGGGACTCTCCGTCTGGGACAGGCTCCCGTTTCTGTTGTTTTTGGGAGGCCTGTTCATGTATAGAACCAGCAGCGACACCATCCCGATCACTGCCATGGAACATAAAATGGCCATTCTCCGCAGTTTAGAGTCCATGCGCTACCTCTACCAGATATTTTCCGTAGTTTGTCTTCATCAGAGGCTCTGCCAGCTTCAGCAGCTGTTCCCTGTCGATAAAGCCCCTCTTATAGGCGATCTCCTCAATGCAGGAAATGTAGAGTCCCTGCCTCTTCTGGAAAGCCGCCACAAAATCCGCAGCATCCAACAGGGCGTCATGATTCCCTGTATCCAGCCATGCAAATCCCCTGCCCAGAGTTTCCACATGGAGCGTTCCCCTCTCCAGATAGGCATTGTTTACACTGGTGATCTCCAGCTCTCCCCTGGCGGAAGGCTTAACACTCCTGGCAATTTCCACTACGTCATTGTCGTAGAAATACAGACCCGGCACCGCATAATTGCTCTTTGGCTTCTCAGGCTTCTCCTCAATGGAAATCGCCCTGCCCGTTTCGTCAAACTCCACCACGCCGTACTCCCTGGGGTCCCGGACATAGTAGCCGAAAATCGTGGCTCCCTTCTCCCTGGCGGCCACGCTTTTCAGCACCCTGGAAAAGCTCTGCCCGTAGAAGATATTGTCCCCCAGTACCAATGCCACCCTGTCGCTGCCGATAAAATCAGCCCCGATAAGAAAGGCCTCCGCCAGTCCGTTGGGCGCCTTCTGCTCCGCATAGGAAATCTCCATCCCCAGCTGGTGCCCGTCCTTCAGCAGGCTCCGGAATACCGGAAGATCCCTTGGCGTGGAAATAATCAGAACCTCCCGGATGCCCGCCAGCATCAAAGTCGAAAGTGGATAATAAATCATCGGTTTATCGTACACAGGCATAATCTGCTTGGAGATGGCCTCTGTCAGCGGATAAAGTCTGGTGCCGGATCCCCCTGCCAATATAATTCCTTTCATTGCTACTCCTCCGTTTCTTTTTGTCCTGTAGCGAAAGAGGCTGCCGCAGCAGAAAAACATATACAGGATCCGGTTCCCGTCCTGCATGCAGATCCTTTCTTGCGGCAGCCCCTCTCAGGGTATGCAGTGCTTACTTTTCGTACATCTCCGTATAGTACCTCTGATAATCTCCGCTGGTCACATTTTTCATCCAGTCCTCATGTTCGAAAAACCACTCAATCGTCTTTCTGATACCGTCTTTGAACATGGTCTCCGGATACCAGCCGATCTCTGCCTTGATCTTGTCCGGGGCAATGGCATATCTGCGGTCATGGCCCTTGCGGTCCTCCACATACTGGATGAGATCCGGGGTCACATTTGCCTTTCTGGGATCACCCTCCGGCAGCTTTTCCTGAAGCACCTCCAGAATGGTATGGATGATTTCCAGATTCTGCTTCTCATTATGTCCGCCGATATTATAGGTCTCGAACAGACGCCCCTGCTCCTGTACCATGTCGATGGCCTTGGCATGATCCTCCACATACAGCCAGTCGCGTACATTCCTGCCGTCTCCGTATACAGGAAGCTTTTTGCCCTGAAGTGCATTATTGATCATCAGGGGAATCAGTTTTTCCGGGAACTGATAAGGCCCGTAATTGTTGGAACAGTTTGTAATGTTTGCCGGGAAGCGGTAGGTATCCATATAGGACTTCACCAGCATGTCTGACGCTGCCTTGCTGGCAGAGTAAGGGCTGTGTGGATCATAGGGCGTGGTCTCGTAAAAAAATGCATTTTCATCCTCCGGAAGAGAGCCGTAAACCTCGTCCGTGGACACATGGAGGAATTTCTTTCCCTCCCGGAAACTCCCGTCCGGCAGCTCCCAGGCAGCCTTTGCGCAGTTCAGCATCACAGCCGTGCCCAGCACATTTGTCTGCACAAACACCTCTGGATTGCGAATGCTCCTGTCCACATGGCTCTCAGCCGCAAAGTGCACCACCCTGTCGATATCATTCTCCCGGAAAATCCCGGAAATGGCCTCCTTGTCACAGATATCCGCTTTCACAAAAGTATAATTTGGATTCCCCTCAATCTCCTTCAGATTCTCCAGGTTTCCGGCATAGGTCAGCAGATCCACATTGATGATGCGGATAGCCTCCCCGTATTTCCGGAACATATAATGGATATAATTGGAACCGATAAAACCTGCACCGCCTGTTACCAGATAAGTTCGCATTTTTTCTCTCCTGTCTTTATAATATTTATTATTAGTATAACTTAAAAAAACCGTTCCATTCCCTTATTTTCCGGGTTCAGCACTCTGCATCCTCTCAAAACGATACAGAGTGAAGGGATATTTTCCAAGCTGCTGCTCCCCGTAGTTGGCCGTGATCACATATCCCATATCTTCAATGATCTCCCTGTCTCCCTCGTTCAGTAACCCGGGGGAGAAATACCACACATCATCCTTTGTGGCCTCCCGGAAAGAGCCGTTTACAATATCCGCTCCCTGATAGTAATAATCCAGAACCGTCCATCCGATATGCTGGATGCCGTTGCTCACGAACTGGGTGTCCTCACCGGGTTCCCCGATAATGGAAAGCGTCTGCGCCGTCCCGGCATCCTCACTTTTTACCAGGGCCTTGTAATTTTTAAAATTACCCATTCCCTGCAGGACAAGAACCGCCAGAATCAGCACCAACACACACTTCCCTGCCCCTGCAACCCACTTCCGGCCGCAGGCCTTCCCGGTTTCCTCCAGACGCCGCAGCATACGCCCGGACCCTGCTGCCAGCAAAATAGCCGTTACGGCGCAGAGCGGATACAGATACCTGCCCGTCACAAGGGGACGCATGAAAACACTGATGCCGTATGCAAAAAGCAATGTCCCGGCTATGGTCACAATCCCCACCGCACAGGTATATGTCTCGCCGGACCACTTCCCTGCAGAGGGTGTGGTCACATGAACCGTGAGAATCCCCGCCTCCTTTTTCGCCCTGAATAAGGAAGATTCGGTGAGAAACAGCCCTCCTGCAAACAGGACCAGAAGCGGCAGAATAATCCTGTACATACCTGCCCCGCAGCCTATCATGGTAAGACTGGACTGCAGGCCTTCTATCTCCGTCATCCACCAGCTGCCGCTGACATGTCTGGTGGCGCGCAGCACCTGGCCCAGCCAGGGCGCATAGGCTGCCGCAAACACTGCCACGGACACCACGCCCTTGATCCAGATCCTGCCGCGGTACCGCAGATACGCCGCAACACATGCCGCAGCCATCATAATGCTCACCGCCACCAATGCGTAATAATGGGAATAAGCGGCCACACATGCCCAGAAGACCATGCCGATCCAGCCTGCCGCCCTGCTTCCCTCCAGGATTCTTCCCACGCAGTAATAGCACCCGGCCATTCCCAGGAAAGCCAGGGCATACATCCGTATCTCCATGTTATATTCCAGACAGGGAGCCGAAAGTCCCGATATCACGACAAAGAAAGCAGCCGGTATATTTCCGTACCTTTTCCGCAGCCAGACCACAGCCAACACAAGGCCCACGCAGAAAGGGACAAAGGATGCAAAATGATATACCGGCACGGTATAGCCAAAAAGCTCCGCAAATCCTTTCAGCCACAGAAAATGCAGCGGCGGATGATTCTCCTGCAGAGTGAGAATCTGAAAAATGCCGTCAAGCCCGTTGCGAATGGCATTGCAGGTATAGGCCTCGTCTCCCCATACCACATTGTCGTTCATCAGGGTGGCATTCATTCCTGCCACAAATACAGCCAGCGCAGGCAGCGCCGCCGGAAACACGATTCTGCTGCAGATCCTTCCTCCCAGGGAGTTCCTGTACCCCTTCCAGTCCACAGCCAGCTTTACCTTTCCCGTGTTCCAGACCCATTCCGCCCCGCTGATCAATGCAGCCGCAACTGCCTGAAGAAACAAATACTTCAGCACAAACCCGGGCGATCTGTCCATTTTCTCCGCAAAGGAAGTGCCCTCATCGCACAGCACAACCATCGCAATACTGGTAAACAGGGTGCACAGCAGGATATAGACCGCATAGCGCCCTCCTGCCTGCATCGCCGTCAGCTGCTTTTCCTTATTATACAGCTTCCAGATAAGCAATGGTATCACCGGCATGATAAATCCTAATATAACAGCCTGCATTTTATCTGTTCTCCTTTATCCCGGAAAATCTACCGGACTTATTCATTATACTGATTCTGACAAAATATGTCAACCGACCAGAGCTGACTCTGTATATCAGAGCTAATCTCCTGTTACGTTTCACTCCGTCCACAGCAACAGATGCACACATACCTGCGTCACATAGATATTATACCTCCACACAACAAAAATGTCGAGAGTTACGGAAATTTGTACATTACCCATAACGCTCGACAGAAATGCCTTTTTTATGTTAGATTATCTTTCCTTTTTACTATAAGGAAAAGCTTCCGTCCCCCATCCGAATAACAACATCGGAGCGC
The DNA here is from genome assembly GCA_947367855.1 of uncultured Lachnospiraceae bacterium. Lineage (GTDB taxonomy): Bacteria > Bacillota > Clostridia > Lachnospirales > Lachnospiraceae > Acetatifactor. The sequence continues at coordinate 21,966 of CANBFE010000037.1, forward strand.
TCCGCTACCGCCATATCATGGGTAATGATAATCACGGTGCAGCCATCATCATGAGCCAGGCTGCAGAAAATATCTACAATATTCCCGGAATTGGCCGAATCCAGATTTCCCGTAGGCTCGTCCGCAAGAATAATCTTACACCCCTGGGCAAGAGTCCGCGCGATGGCCACCCGCTGCTGCTCGCCTCCCGAAAGCTGTCTGGGAAAACGCCTGTCATAGGACTCCGGCAATTCTACCCTGGCCCTTGCCTCCCTGGAAGCGGCTATGGCTTCCTTTTTCGGCATCTTTTTCAGGCTTAAGGGATACCGGATATTCTCCTGTACCGTGAGCAGAGGGAACAGGTTGTAATTCTGATAGATTACCGACACCACATCCCTGCGCATCCGGTTCCTGTCCCAGTCCTTGGTGGATTTGCCGTCCACAACAATCTCCCCCTCCACAGGCAGGTCCAGGCCTGCCATCAGGGAAAGCAGCGTTGTCTTTCCGGAACCGGACTTGCCAATGATCGTATATACCTTACCCCCGCTAAAATCATAAGAGACATCATTTACTGCCCTGACGGTCTGATACTTTCCCTGATAGCTGTAGGAAACCGACTTCAATGTGATACCCATCTCATTCTTCCTCCCTCATAACGGTTAGCAGATTTTTCCGAAGATAAATCCAGAGCATAACGGAAAGCCCCGCCAGATAAAAAACGGCAAACAGGCAAAGCTGATACGGCGGCTGCCATCGGAAAACCGCTCCTCCCGCAGCTATGCCGGAAACCACGCACAAAGCCTGTTCCATGGCATAAGACCCGTAAATGCCCCGGTTTGTCGTTCCCAGAGTCCGAAGCAGGGCAATCTCATGCTTCCTGCTGCGGATGGTCAAAAATCCCACAACCGCACCGGCGCAGGCAGATAAGGCAAATATGGAAGCAGCCGCAATCCTGTTTACCGCCATACTGTTTTTCAGATCCTGCTGCGCCTTTTCCAGCCAGGCGTCATTGATATCCAGGGCGAGATAAAATCCTTCGCTTTCGTACACGCCGGACAGCCTGGCATCCGGAACGGCAAACCATTGCCCCGCCCTTTCCCGAAGCCTCTCCAGATCCCCATTGTCTTTCAGCGTTGCAGACAGGGAATCCGCGATTGCACCCCGCATGGCGTTTTGGCAGATCTCCAGGTAGGCCTCCCATGGGCAGTAAATCGTCTTTTCCGCTTCTCCCGCATATGTGCCCGCGATCTCAAGCTCCACGTCATACTCCCTTCCCCACAAGTCTCCCGCCTCTAAATGGATCGCGAAGGAATCCTCCGGGAATTCCCTGTCCCTGAGTTCCTTCATCAGTTCCTCGGAAACCAGGCACTTCAGTTCTTTCCCTGCAAAGACCCAGTCCCCCGCGCCCTCGTTCCAGAATATGGCGCATCCGTTCTCCGGCCAAAGATTGGGATCCGCCTGAAGCGCAGTAATTCCCGCAAGCGTAAATTCCCTTCCCTCCCAACTAAACTGCAGGGAACCCCTGATCTGTACGTCCCCCAGGAGATCGGCAAGCCCGTCAGGGCCGGATCCCGTGCCTTCCGTAAACAGGGCATGGATCTGGGGCGGGATATTCAGGTAATTGGACTGTTCCCCGGTCAGGTTTGTAACCGTGCAGGACACCCTGATCTGCCGGTAAATTTCATCATAATGGCTCTGGGCGGAAAGAAGCCCCCTTTGCAGGCTGCCAAGCGCCAACGCAATCAGTCCGGAAAACAGAAAGACCGCCGCTGTGAAAAGAGGACTCCGCCTGCAACGTATCCATGTATAACCCATAGCTGTTCCTCGCTACTTTCTCTTCTTCAAACCCTTTTCCCCGGTCAGGGCCAAGGCTGCCGCCAGTAACGCTGCCAACGCCAATACCAGAAAAACTGCCACGAAAGCCGCCGCCATAACCATCGTATTGGCTTCCAGGGGGATTGCCACGCTTACCGATTCCATCAGCCGGGCCGTCACCTGCTTCCAGGCCAGCCCGCCGCAGATCCCGCCAAGGACGGCTCCCGGAACCAGGATACAGGCGGAGCTTCCAAAGATATACCGGATCCTTTCCCGCCTGTGGGCGCCAATGGCATTCATCAGCCCCACCGTCCGCCCCTGCTGCAGCGGGAACAGGATCAGGAACAATGCCATAACCGCCCCTGCCGCGGCAACCCCGATCCAAAGGGCGCCTGCCGAGACCGACTGGTATTCTTCCAACGCGGAAGCGATCTGGCTGTATCCCTGGTCTATGCAGATGTACAGATCTGGATAACCTGCTTCTTCCTGCAGCTGTTCAAATTCTTCCTTCTTTCCGTTTTGGAGCAGCATGGAATAGTAGACTCCCGAGTTGCGCATCATCATTTCACAGGAGACAGAAGACTTGGGCACAAAAATCGTATTGGGCGTAAAGCCGTAAGGATCCATGCTGTTCTGCCATGCGTTGTCCTGCCGGTACAGCCCTACAATCCGGTAGCCTTCCGTCTCCGTCAGGAAGCCCGCGCTTCTGGAATAGATTGCTGCGCTTGGAAAGGAGGTGGACAGCATATTTGTGCGCTGCGCCTGGATATTATAATCATAGGCATAGTAGCGCATGTCAATGATATCCCCTGTCTTCAGGCCATTGGACTCCGCCAGGGACTGGGACAGGATACAGACCCGGCTCCCGTCCCTTCGTTCCTGCTCCGTAAAGTCCCGGCCTTCCACAATACGGGCCTGCTCTCTGGCGAACGCCGCCTGCTGTCCCGGCTTTTCCACCGCCAGTACCGGGAAGCCGTGGTTGGTGATCTCCATTTCCTCCAGGACCTGCCGCCAAAGGAAGCCCTCTTCGGATGCCAGATATTCCTCCGCCCCGCCCTTCAGCTTTGCCATAGTTGGGACGCAGTAGTCCGGAACATATGCTTCCGATGGGACAAGATCAATCTTGGTTGCTCCGTCCAGATCCGGAATCCTCTGGTAATGATTTCTTTTTTCCTGGGAAACAATAAATTCCCCATTCCCATCCGGGGCGTGTGAAGCAAGGGAACTATAATCGCAGACTGTCATGAAGCAGTCCACCTTCTCGTCAAACCCTTCCTCCGACAGCCCGGTGCCCAACAGTTCCGCAAAGTTCTCCCCAAAAGCCTGGTATAACTCCCGCTTCTCTTTTCCCCTGACATCGGAATAGTCCATCCCATAGACCAGATAGCGCCCGCCCTCCTCCAACTGCAGGGCTTCCAACGCATCCTCGTCACAGGCCCTGACAATCAGCGCAATGGTTTTCCCCTCCGGGGACGCAAAGCCCTGCTCCAGTCCGACAGCCCGGTCTATGATCCCTGTGCAGAACCACGAAACACTATATCGTATCTCTATTTCATCCGAATCATTAGATGAATAACGGATAATGTCGCCCTCATATGGAAGCCTTCCCACCCCGGTCAACGTCACCTCAAGGACAGCGCAGCGATAGGGAATCCCGTCGCTGTAGCCTTCCAGTAACTCCCCCTCATCATGCCGGGAGAAATTATCCGGCGCCATCTCCGGGATATAAGCAGAAAGCCCTCCGGCGTATGCTTCTCCCCTGACCAAATCGGGGTGGGTGCGGATCACCTCCGCCACCCACCCCTGATATTCTTCCGGTAATGATGTATAACGCATTCTTACACTCCCCTGTTGCTTATAGAAATAATCCTCCGCAGGCAGGGCAAGGGTATCATACCTGTCATCCAGATTTGCACGAGTCAGGGTTGTCGCATAATACTGCCCCCCGCCAATCACAAGGATTGCCGCCGCAAGGACACATAAGACAAGACCCGAGAGACTTTTCCACGGCTGACGAACCATCTGTACAATCGCTCTCATAAAATCCCCCAATGCTTATCAGCGCCCTGAGAGGCGCCGTTCCTATTCCTCCACCTCTTCTTCCACTACAGATTTGAAACTAGAAACCATCGATTTTCTGTATGTGCTCTTACAGTTTCTGCATGTGTATCGATAAGTATCATAGTTTTTTCCACCTTCTCCCAAATAAGACCCCTCATACACTCCGCTTCCCGTAGGCGTATGCCCTTCATTTGGCTTATTATGATGTTCCCTGTACATAGCGCCACAGCTACAGAGATGAGTGTGAACCTCGGTCACACTGTGGGAATCGTTATTTATCCATCCATATTCCATATTCGTTGTCACCGCATAATTATGAACATGCGCTGCCGCCACCTTCATAGGAAAAGCCAACGGCATCAATGCCAACACAAGGGCAAAAGATAAATTTCTTACAACATTTCTCCTTTTATTGAATAGTTACAAATATATTATATCACTGTAGTATTTATTTGTCAACCACGAAATTTTGCTGCCCAGGTTAAATTTATAAATTGTTATACATCGCAGCACCATCTCTAGTGCCGCTTAAAATATAAGGATATGCTCTATTTATAAAAGATTTCCCTTTTGATTCCAGTGCCCTACTTATACTGTCCATATCCAACATAGGCAGCATCTTTTCTATCTTGTTTTCATAATCCAGAAACAGTTCATACCAGATTCGTTTCATGCTTAACTTATAGTTTTCTTTTGCCAACCCTAAAATAACTAGGTCTGTCTTCTTCCTTTATCCCGTCCGCTTTCTTCAGAACCTTTTGTACTATCCCGATGCTCCTGAGTTTCTTCCACAACTCTTCATGTGTTTCCTCCTCGCCTGCAATCTGCACGATAACCTGTCCCCTGTCACGAAAAAAGGAATTCCCCAAAGTACCGGGAATACTTTTGGGAATTCCCCTGAAATTTCCACTCACTCCTGTGCCGGTTCATCCGGTCCGCTCTGATCGTCAAAAGAGGAACCTTTCACCTTTTTGATAAACCGGGCCGGTACGCCCCCCCAGATTTCCCCGGCGGGAATATCGTGGGTCACTACCGCTCCCGCCGCGACGATGGCATTGTCCCCCACCGTGACGTCGCCTATGATAATGGCGCCTGTGCAGACCCGCACATGATTCCCGATCACCGGCTGTCTGTCCTGCTCGAATCCGATGGTAACCTGCTGGTTGATCCAACACTTTTCGCCCACGGATTTGGCGGCTATGATGGTGGAAAAACCATGCTGAATGTACAGCCCGGGCCCTACATATCCACAGCCGATGGAAAGGGTCTTCATGGAGGGAAACACATACCTGAAGAAAATCCTGCCCATACCGCCGCTTTGCTTCAGCCGCATCTGCACCACATTCCGAAAGGCCTCCGTCTCCAGCAGCAGGGTGCTGTACAGCACAAATTCATTTTTGATTTCCATGTGCTTGATTTCTTTCCAAAAGCACATATCCTGGTAAATGATGTCCCTGTTCTTCGACGTTTTCCATATAATGTACGCCGGGATCGTCCTGAATGCCTTTAACACAAACAAAATCTTATGGGATGTGGTCATGCGCTTTCTGTTCCTTTCGCATTTGTATAGGCGCAGCCGCCTGTATGACTGCATTTATCATAACATGGGAAAAAATGCGTGTCAAGCCGGGGGAAAGGCAAAGCGGACAGTAAAGCCGGTCATGCTATTGACAATTTGATATTTTGGGCATATTATGAAAAATAAGAAAAAAGGTACCGCAGACAGGGCGGAATTTACGCGGAAGGACTTACACTATGATAACGAATGAATCAAAGGAATTCTTTTGTATAGACGCGTCAAAATATGATGAGACAAAGCAATTTCAGGTGGTTCGCCCGGCCAGTCTTTCAAATCCGAAAAACAATGCCGTATTATTTGTCACAGAGGGATTTCTGAAATACTGGGAAGCCGCGCTGACCGTGGAGGAATGCATTGTCATCTGGCCGGAAAATCACCCCGTTCCGGAAGAACTTTCAAAAAAGCATGCTGTGATTCTTTCAAAAGAACCCCGTTACGGGTTTGCAAAATTTTTTCATGAAAATCATGTGACTTACAATGCCATGCCGAAGCCTTATCAGTTGATAAACGGCGCCATGATTTGCGAGGGGGCTGAGATTGGGGAGGAAACAGTCATCTTTCCGGGCGCCTATGTGGACAGCGACGCGCGGATCGGGAAAAACTGCTATATCGCATCCGGCGTTCGAATTATCGGCAGTGTGCAGATTGGCGATGACTGCATCATCCGCGAGAATACGGTGATTGGTTCCGACGGTCTGACAACCCGCAGAAATGAGGAGGGAAAGATCATTACCATTCCCCAGTTCGGAGGCGTTGTCATAGAGAACGATGTGCAGATCGGCGCAAACAGCGTTGTCTGCAAGGGGGCCATAGACAATACCATTATTAAAAGCGGAAGCCGCATTGATAACTGCTGCTTTATTTCCCATAATGTTCAGATTGGGCAGAATACGCTTATTGTCGGAGAGGTCCTGATGATGGGAAGCTCTTCCACGGGAGAAAGAGCCTATCTCTCCGGAAATGTTGTGGTCCGGGACGGTGTATCCGTCGGAAATGATGCGTTTGTGGGCATGGGGTCCGTTGTGACGAAGAATGTGCCTGCCGGTGTTACGGTAAAAGGCAGTCCGGCCAGATGACGGTCCGGTTAAAAGTCTTATCAGTATGATTGGAAAAGGATGGCATATCATGGCGTCGGGTCAAACGGAAGGAAAAAGAAATGCAAATATGGATGTCCTGAGAATGATATCCATGCTGATGGTGACAATGCTTCATGCACTGACCAAAAGTGATCTGCTGCCTTTTATGGGAAATGAAGTCTCTGCAAATGGATGGATCGCCTGGGTGTTGGAGGTATTTTCCGTCCCTGCAGTTAATATTTTCATGTTAATCTCGGGATATTTTTTGATTTCCTCAAGCTTTAAAGCAGGACGCCTGGTGGAAATCGCTCTTCAGGCATTGTTTTACTCGGCGGGCTCTTTTACCCTATTCCTGCTTCTCGGAAAGGCGGCCCCGGTAAGCATAGGCAGCTACGATTTCTTTCAGTATTTTCTGCCCATTCACATGGAGACATACTGGTTTATCTCTGCATATGTCATCGTGTATCTGCTGCTGCCTTTGATTGCCAGCGGCGTACATGTCATGACGGAAAAGCAGTTAGAGGGCGTTATCCTGTGGTTACTGGTTTATGAGTGTGTGATTAAGAGCTTTCTGCCGGTTCGCTTATCAATGGATACCAGGGGCTATTCCTTTCTTTGGTATTTAACCCTCTTCCTGGTGGGAGCGCGGATCAGGCTCTATGGATTTAAAATTGTGAAAACAGCCCGGCGCGGGTGGTTCCTTTACATTGTCAGCACATTTTTGATTCTGGCGGAAATTTTCATGATAAGTCAGATTCAGGTGCGGACAGGACGGCTAAAGGAGATGACCACGGTTTCTCTCGAGTATAATCACATTCTGGTTTTCCTTTCGGCCATAGGCATATTTGCGGCATTTCTGCATGCAAAACCTCCGGTAGAAAGCAAATCTCCGAAACAGAGGCCGGGAAGACTGGTATGCATGCTTTCCCCCTATTGCCTGGGCGTATATCTCCTGCAGGAAAATCTGATGATGCGGTATTTGTGGCAGGACTGGTTTGGACTGCGGGAAGCCATGGAACAGCCCATTCCTGTTTTCCTGTTTCGGGTGCTTGGCGCCGTGGTTGTTATGTTTGTACTGGGCCTCTGCGTGGACATGCTCCGCTCTGTCCTGTTTCGGGTTATTGCAAATCTTGTAGTCAGAAAGGATAAAGAGAAATGCCGGACTTAAGCGTGATAGTACCTGTTTATAATATGGCGAAAAATGGGAATCTGGAATACTGCATCTCTTCTTTGGTGCGGCAGACTCTGCAGAGCATGGAAATCATTGCCGTGGACGATGCATCCACGGATGATTCTCTGAAGATTCTTCAGGAATTTGAGAAAAAATATCCAGGAAGAGTTAAGGCGATTGCGTCCCCGGAAAACAGAAGACAGGGGGGCGCCAGAAATCTGGGTTTACGGGAGGCGCAGGGCCGGTATATAGGTTTTATGGATGCGGACGACTGGGTAGTCGAAGACCTTTATGAAAGAATGGTTGAACTTGCAAAGACTTCAGGGGCTGATGTTGTGGGAACGGATATGTGCAGGGTCTATGAACATACCATGATTCCCGCCCGGAGAGAAGCATGCAACTATCCAGGTCAGACGGGAATATTCGACCATGAATTAAGGAAAGCGTATCTGCTCCATCCCGGACCGCTCAGTACCAAAATTTACCAGCGGGAGATATTCTTTGACAAGGAATTTCATTTTCCCGAGCATATGTCATATGAGGACAATGCGATTTTTGTTGAACTGGGAATGCGGTTAAAGCATTTTGAGCATATACCGGAGGCGAATGTATTTTACTATCAGCATGAGGATTCAACGACCCATAGCTTCGACATGAAAAAATGTCAGGACCGAATGGAGGCAATGCGCATTATGCTGAGGTATGCGAAGGAAAACGGCGCATTGGAAGAGTTCCGCGAGGTGCTGGAGTATCATTTCAGCAACCTCTTTTATCGGATCACTTTGTTTTCCTACATGCAGAGTAACATAAAAAAAGAGATTGGCTTTGTAAGAAAATTAGGACAGGAAATGGTGTCCACCTTCCCTGATTTCCGCCAAAACCCATACTTCATTCAAAATCTTAACGATTATGAACTGAATTTGATTAATCTGCACTTGAAATCCACAGTCGCATTTATGTTTACTTACAAGTTAAAACAGATATCCGGTAAGATCAGAAGAAAGAGAGCAAAACAATAAGGAGGAAGACGGCAGAATGAAGAAGGTAATCGTTGCCATCGGCGCACATTTGGATGATATTGAGCTGGCTGCGGGAGGAACCTTGGCAAAGGCAATCCGCGACGGACACGATGTTCACATGATTGTTATGAGTCAGTCCGGCTATACTGATTATAACGGAAAGGTCATGAGAACCAATGAGGTTGCCATGGAGGAGGGAAGGAATGCGGCCCGGGTTCTGGGATGTAAGGATCTGGACATTTTGGATTTCAGCAATAAGGACATCGCCTATGATTCCAAAACGGTAGAGGCAATCGAAAAAAGGATTAACATTATTAAACCTGACATTATTTTTACACACTGGCCTTTTGACACGCATCAGGCCCATGTGGCAGTGGGAAAGGCTACCATTTCTGCCGCAAGACGTTATAATTCCATCTATTTTTACGAACCCATCTCTCCATCCGGAAGATCCTATGTGGGTTTCCGTCCTCAAATGTATGTAGATATTACCGATGTAATAGACATCAAAATTGCAGCCCTGGATGCCCATGTCACCGAGAAAAATAAATACGGCGATTACTGGATCCGCGGCGTGATAGCAAGGGCTGCATTCCGCGGATATGAAATGGGTAAAATGCACGGGGAGGTATTTGAAGTACTGAGAGAGGAACTTATTCTGTAAAAATGCTTTCCACAGCAGCGCAGGTTATGGCGGTCAGCCTTTTCACTGGAGAGCCTGTACGGGCTCTCCATATATTTTTATATTGTTACTGTTGTCGGTTTATACCGTATTGCGAGCACTTCTCTTCAATATACTGATTCCAGTCCTGTACCAGTTCGTCGTAGGACTTATCCCACTCTGCATTATACTCATTATCAGAGATGATATAGGCAATGGCCTCCTGTTCTCCGTACTGCTCTACCAGGTAGCCCACAAAGGAAGAGCCTGCACTATATGAAGCATTTGGATTTTTAAGCCCATCATAATACACCCAAAGATCGTCAAGATCCTGAAAATCCGTTTTCATGTCTATTGGCCTTCCAATAAAATCAATATATTTCGAAATCCGTTCTTTTTCTTTTCCAACAATATATTCGCCGTTATTGGTATATTCATTAAAGTAATCGTGTGCATATATACTATATTTGCGATTAAAATAATGAGCAACCCCTTCAACCTTCCACCCGGTTTTCCAATCCTGGAAACATCCATACATCAGGGAATGGACATACTCATGCATCAGAGACTTCACACTGATCAGCCATATTATATGTTCGCCTCCTAAATAAATCCCACCTATTGTCGTATTATTATTGTATTCCTCCATGCGAATAAAAAGAGAATTGTTATAACTGTCAAAACCAAATAACTCCTGATACTGCCCCATCTGACGTTCACTACTTTCAAAAAACTCCCTGACTGCTCCATAGTCTTCATGCAAATAGTTCACTGATACCATAGGGAAGTGTTCCCAACACGGGTCCTGCCAGTCCCTGGTAACATGGAAGCATGCATACTCGCAGGCTGCCGCATAATCCAGGGTCAGGCCTCCATACTGATACCGGATGCTGCTCAGGCTGCATTCCACTCCCTTTT
>CANBFE010000038.1 GCA_947367855.1 uncultured Lachnospiraceae bacterium
GACGTCGATCTGGAACTCCCCATACTGGCTCTTGAGCTTTTTGGGGGAATGGCCGTTGCGCTTGTTGGCGCTGTCCATGTCACCTTTCTGGTTCTTTTCATAGCCCAGTGTCGCATCTAGCTCTGCCTCCATAAGTTCCTGCAGGATGTCCTTGAATCCATCCCTCAGCAGGGTGTAGACGTCTGCCACACTACTGATGTTGTTGTCTGCAATAATCTGTCGAACCTGTTCCTTTGCTACTGGCATATAAATACTCCTTTTCGATAAGAATTTCCATATCTTGATTCTTACCAAAAAGGAGACATTTTTTACCTAAGACACAAACTTTTTTACACTACCAATTGAAGTATCTGGAACCGAGAGTGGATTTCTTTAAAAAGCATGACTGCCAACTGACTGAAGTGTAAATTGAGCAGGGGGGAGAACACCCCCTGCCGCGAAGTCAAAAGTGCGCTCGGTGCAATTTTGCGGAAAATCAGGCCCCCGTCCTCCTGGGCTTCCCCGACGCCGGGTCCTGCATTTCTTTTTATCCGGAAATGCAGGCCTTGCGCCAACGCCGGGGACTCCGGCCCATTTCGCTTTCGGCCCTATTGTGATTTACTCTGTCCAACAGTTCAAATTTCTTTCCTTTCACGAAACGGTCAACTTCAGCCAGATAACCGGAAACCCTGCGGAGTCTTCTGATATCAGAACCTCCGCAACAGGGACAATCGCTGGCTATTCTGCCAATATATCCACATCGGTTACAATTGTCCAGCGGAAAATTGATTCCAACATAATTGCAATCATTTTCATACGCATACTCAATAATTTCTCTCACCGCTTCGACATTACTATCCGGCATTTCCTCAAGTTCAACATAGGTAATAGAACCCCCATTGCATAGATGATGAAACATTCCTTCGAATTTGATTTTTTCCACAAAATCAGTTGCCACATCCACCGGAACATGAAATGAATTCGAGTAATATCCTTTTTCGGCTACAGGCATATCTTTTCCTGCATGAGCCGCGTCATATACGGCAAAGCTTCCCGAAACTCCCTCTGCCGCGGAAGCGAGAAGCGAAAAATTCATCCCCGTTTCTTTCATAAAGAAATCCGTCATCTCTCTCATCACATGAACAATGTGAAAAGCCTCGTCTAAATAAACTTCCATATCAGACAGATGATTCCACTTCCTGGCATGAATTACCGACAATGCATCCCAGAGACCGATAAAGCCAATTGATAAAGTTCCATTTCGAAATGCAAGTTCCGCATCCTGATCTTCGGAATCTTTATATATTCGTCGTTTATATATTTCCGAAAAATCAGCCTTGTCCATCAGCGCTTTATAACGGAATATCAGAGATTCTTTTGCGTTATTCATTGCGTCTTTGACTAAGGAAAGGAAATGTTCCACATCATTTACGGAATCATACGCCATCTGTACGAGATTAAGCGTTACGCAGGCTATGTTGCCCCGTTTCAAGCCGCTCTTTTCGCCATATAAATTATCAACCACTCTGGTACGGCATCCCATGATGCCAATTTTTGTCGGATCTGCATTTCTGTTGCCGGAAGAATCACAATTGAAATAGGTTGGCACCATCTTCCTGGAGGTTGCCTTCAATGCTTCCAGATAAATATCATGATTCGGCGACATTTCGTCTGCGTTTATTTCTTTATGCAGTTTAAATACAAGATTCGGAAAAACAAATGGATTTCCGCTTTCATCCCCCAGACCATGTGCTTTCAGAAGCGCCAATGCCACTTTCCGCCCAGCTTCTGTTGCAGTAATGCCAAAATTAAATGTGACATATGCTTTTTCGCAGCCCTTTCTGCTATATGTATTCAGATCAAAGAATAATTCCCTCAGTTCTTCTGCCAGTTCTTCGACTGTCTCATCATTTACATATACAGACATGTCGGCATCAAAATTGAGGAAGCCTATACCGCCCGCCTGAATATTCGTCAATCCAATAATCTCCCGATTCAGTTTCCGAACCGCTTCCCTGAAGGTATATGGTTTATTGCCTAATAAATCCGAAACATTTATTCCAATACAATTATAACTTGTGTCATAAAATTCCAGATCATGCATATGACATAACCGCTGTTCATGCGCTTTTCTATGCGCTTCCGGAACAATTTCTCTTAAAATTCTGTTCTTCTCAGAATCTTCTCCTGCTTTGACAATTCTTCCGCATGCATTCATTGTTGCATTTGCCAGTTCTCTTGCTGTCCTCATCATATCTCCCTTCATATCTTTATTGATTTTCCTACCATTCCCTTTCGGAATGACATACTCACCCAATCTGCAGTTTTAACTCTACCCATTCTCCGGAAGTCTCCCGCTTAAACATGCGTTGGTTACTTGATCCCACATAATGTATATTGTCCGATTTCAGATCCGCCGCAAAACTGCCGCATTTAACATAGTTGACCATTTGAAACACTTCATCCGGTACTTCTTCCTTATTCCATCCGGTATAAATACAGATATCGAAATTTCTCTCTGCAAGCATTGCAATAAGCTCCTTCAACTCCTGCCACTGTTCCAGAGGTTCTCCGCCCGAAATAGTCAGACGCTTATTGTGGCATTGCTGAATGATGCTGTCTGCAATCTCAGCCACATCCCATAATTCCCCATTCCCCTTCTTTTGGGCAATTTTATTGTGGCATCCTGCGCAATTCATACTGCATCCCTGTAAAAATAAAACGCTTCTCATTCCCGGCCCGTCATCACAGCTGGTTTTTTTCCATCCGGCAATTTCTAATTTTTTCTCCATAAAGATCATTCCCCCTTATCCACCTTGTATTTGTTCGTATAAAAATGCGCGCCCCTGTTTTTCCAGCGTTCCGTATACAGCGCCTGTTCCCTGAAGAAAACTTCCTGAATAGATAATCTTTTCCCAAAACGCTCTTCACTTAGCTCTTTATAATTATACATGGTATTCAATGTATGTATCATATCAACCACCACTGCCTTTGACTCTGAATCCATATAATTCCACGCATACGCCAAATCATGTCCCAACTGTACATGCCGGTATATCAACCCATCTCTTTGATAGAACAGCGAAAAACCGTCTCTATTTGATGTGGGATCACAGGACTCTCCCAGAAGAAAATCCGGAGTACAGAGCAATTCTCCTGCAATCTGACTAATATGCCCGTAATTTATTTTTTTATTCATTCCGGACTCGATTCGATATATACAATCTTCTCCCAAACCGGTCCTGATGCCTAATTCTTTTCTGGTCAATCCATATAATTCTCTTAACTGTTTTATCGCCCTGCCGGCAGCCGCTATTTGATCAACAGTTTTAACCTCCTCACCCTTTACCTTATTTTCCTGCCCTTCTTCCTTTTCCTCTGAAAACTTCTGAAAAATCTGATTCAGTATATATTTTTGATATGCTTTATTGACAGATTCCTTTGTTAAGGATTTCGTTTTTACCGGATCTGCCGCCTCATGATAGTACCCAGTGGCCAGCTTATGCGCCTCGATATAGAAATGTATCGCATTAACAATACATTCCTCGTACTGAAAATCATAACCTTCCAAAAATCTACAGCGATTGTCAGAGGTAAACTCTTCCGCCTCTTTTTCAAAAAAAGAAGTAATGAACTCAGCACGCTCCTCAATGATATTTAGTTCCTCCGGAACGGAATCCGTACCTAACAGCTGACTGGGCGACAGGTGTAAATAGCCTGCCAGTTTATTCAGGTTTTGTGCATTGAGTTTTTTGATTTTACCATCTCTTATATTTCTGATGACAGAAAAGGACAAACCTGTTTTCTTTGCCAATTCATTTATGCTGATTTTTCGATCAGCCATTATCTTTTTAACATTCCTGCTCAGATTACTGATCAAATTGCTTTCGTCTCTAATCATATTCCTTCTCCTCTCTTTCGGTTCTGATCATTCATCCCCCTGACTGTTTCGATTATAATCTCCCCAAATAAAATAGTCAAATACCCCTGCTTGGTTTCGCGTCTGTTTTTCCTGATCATTCACGTCCCTACATTAGCCACAATCCCTTTATTTATCATGATTATCCTCATATATTCATTTGCCATTTATTAAACTAAAAATATTTCAAGCACCCCCATGCTTAATTTACCGCGTGTATTTCGCAGGCCTGCCACCCCCAAAAAATACAGCCACCTGTTGATCAGGTGGCCTAAGTTATTCCCTATATTTTGTTCTTAATTCATCCGGCTGTAACGGCCTGACGGAGTTCTTTCCCGGCTGCTTTGCCATGGCTGACCTGTAAGTCTGAACTTCCTTTACTCCACAGAAATCGTTTCATCCGCAAACCGATTAAACTCCAGACGGTGAGCAACGCTGAGTACGGTGGCGCACCTGGACTTCTGCTCCTCCCGAAGCACCTTCGCCATGATATCCTGGGTGGCCGCATCCATCTGACTGGTGGCCTCGTCCAGGAGAATCACCTTCCTACCGTCCAAAAGACACCTGGCAATGGCAATCCGCTGTCTTTCTCCGCCCGACAGAGCCATGCCCTGTTCTCCGATTTCCCTGTCCAGTCCCCCCTGGATCCGGGTCAGAATGCCGGTTCTTTCCGCGGCGTTCAACAGCTGTTCTTCCGTAGCATCCGGTTTTACCAACAGGAGATTGTCCCGTATCGTCCCCTGGCGCAGCACAGGCTCCTGAGGAACATAGGAGATGGCCTGACGCAGCTCATAGAGATTGATTTCCTTCACAGATTGCCCGTCCACCAAAATGCGTCCCTTATCCGTCTCATAAAACCGCAGCAGCAGCTCCAGAATGGTACTTTTTCCAATGCCGCTGGGACCCGTGATCCCCACCCAGTCCCCTTTCTTTATCCTGAGGCTTTTATGGCGCAGAATTTCTTTTTCAGTGTTTGGATATCTAAAAAACACATTATCAAATACAATTTCCCGTTCAAACTTCCACCTGCCGGTTCCGGCGTTGTCCCGTTCGTCCTCCAATTCCAGATAACCCTGTATGGCGGACACCTCGCCCCTGGCTTTTTTATACTCATTGTATGTAGAAATCAAACCGGTAAAAATATCGTGTATTCTGGAGGCATAGCTCACTGCCGCCGTCATGTAGCCGATAGAAATCACCTGAAGAGCTGCCAGAAGCGCTGCCATGATAAAAGTAGCCCCATGGAAAAATCCCGGCATCAGGGTATGGGATATGCCGCCCACAAAATTGTCGAAAAAAGCTACTTTTCCCCAGATTTTCAGCACGCCGTTCTGGATTTCCTCCACTTTCCGGTCCTCCTGTTCCTCCGCCGCCTGGGCCTTCACCAACCGTATGGAGCGGAACGCCTCCTGCATCTGCTTCTGGTATCCGGCATTGAACTCCACTACTTTGGCAATCAGCCCCTGAAGCCTGTTTCCCACCAGCCTCATCAGCACCAGGCTCACCGGAATGTACAGCACCTGAAACAGAGCAATGAGAACATGAATCCGGCACAACAGAAGAAAAACCAGAACTCCGCTGACTGCATTGGACAAAAGCTTGGGCAGATCAATGGTCCAAACCGCAATGTATGACACTATGTCGGCGGAAGCTTTCTTTGCCAGCTCCGCAGAGTGATTTTCGTCAAAAAATGCCATGGGCTGATGAATCAGCTTGTCAAAGCACTCCAGATTCACCCGGGCGATCAGCCTACGGCTCTCAAGCATCAGGTAATATTGATACCAGTTGTAGCCGAAAGTCACCATTACGGGAATACCGCAGAAAGCAAGGACGGCAAGAATCACCTTCCCTGTTTCTCCTGCCGGAATGTAGGTGTCAATCACTGACGGCATCATCATCACCGGAATCAAAGATACTGCCTGCAGCAGCATGGACAGAAAAAAGGACATGGCGGCGATTCCGTACACCTTTCTCCTAAACAAACTTTTTCTCTCTGTAATCTTCATCATGACAGTTCTCCCTCCCAATCCGAAAAACATGTTGCTGAGCAGGCGGCAGATCTGTTATGGAAAATCCAGGAAATCATAATTCAGGATTTCCTTTGCCGCCGGTTCCGTCTCACTATAATCCCGAAACCGTCTTTCTGCCTCCTCCCGGATTCCGCAAAGCCGATCCACCACAGCCAGATGGCCCTTTGTTTCCTGAAACTTTCTTGCCATACCGGCCGCAAAGCCGCTGAGGAAATAATCGGCCTCACCGCAGAAAGCCGTTCTCCCCAGGCTCTCCAGGGCAGCGCAGACTGCAAGGGCAGCCTCCCCCTTTTTTTCCGGGGAAAGCCCCCGGCAGAACCATAGTTCACTGCACTTTTTATTCACAGCCAATGCCCCCAGTTCCAACAGATTAAACCGAAGCTGCCTTGCATACTCGGGCGCGTCTTTGGCAAAAAGCTGTTCCGTCTTCTGCCCGCAGGTCTGATACCAGTCGGGAATTTCTTCCCGGTACAGGGCTAAGGCCTCCTCCGTCCGCCCCTGTGCATGCAGTATCTTGCCCTGCATGTTGACGGCATCCATCCGCAGAAAGGTATTGCTGCAGCCCTCCAGAGTCCTGCGGCAGATGAACAGCAGCTCCTCCTGATTGTTCCGAAGCGCTTCCGGATCATTGTCCGTATAATCTCCAACCTTGTCCCACATATAATAATTCATCACCCTGTAGTCATTGGGATATTCCCGGTAGGCTTTCTCGGACAGCCGGGTATATTCCTCCTTCTTCCCGTCCCGGAACAGCCTGCCGTGCTCCTCCATGAAATGCTTGATTTCCTCTTCAATCCGGGCAGCGTCATAGCCCATAAGTTCATCAATGGACACTGAAAAATAATGGGCCAACATGGGCAGCAGCGAGATATCCGGCAGCGTTTCTCCCCGCTCCCACTTGCTCACGGCAGCGCAGGACACCCCCATGGCCACCGACAGCTGCTCCTGGGTAATCTGTCTGCACAGGCGCAGTCTCCTGATATTTTCACCGATATAGATATTCACGGCCTCTCCTTCCTTTATTTGTCTTCAGACACCCCTATGTCGGGGGCTCAAAGTCATGTATTGACATGCGGACATGCCATACATAATGTCTTGACCCTGATATCATTATATTGTTGGTTTCTGATTATGTACAGATAATGTCAGGAAAATCAGAATTAACTTACAGTTAAAAAAAGATCGTTTTGATTAAGAATAAGCAGAACAGAGGGCGGCAGCTCCGTATTTCCCTGTCAGGCCGGATGGCAGCCGGGGATCCTGGAAACTGACCGGCTTCCGGCCGATCTCTTCCAGTTTCCGTCCCACCCGAGCATGTATGAAAGCTGCTTTCCGGCAGCTGTGCCTCAGCCCCCACCGGAAACATCCCTTCTCAGCCGCCGCATCACCTGAAACATTCTGCCCATGTCCACCGGTTTTGCCAGATGCTCGTTCATTCCTGCATCCTTTGCCATCGCGATATCCTCCTCAAATGCATTGGCCGACAGGGCTATGATAGGTACTTTCCGCGCATCCGCCCTGTCCAGACCGCGGATGGTGCGGGCTGCCTCAAAACCGCTCATCACAGGCATCATCAGATCCATGAGGACGCAGTCGAATGCTCCCTGGGATGATGTTCTGAACGCATCCACTGCGGCTTTTCCGTCGGCTGCGGTGACCACAGAAGCCCCCGCCTGTTCCAGAATAAATTTCACAATCTCGCAGTTGACCTCGTTATCCTCCACCAAAAGGACATGCATTCCCGTGATATCCGCAAGGACACTCTGCTCCGGCTCCCCAGTGCCGGTGTCTCCCTTTGTGTCAATGCGTATGGGCAGCGTGACTCTCACCAGGCTTCCCTTCCCGATCTGGCTCTCCACCTCTACCGTGCCTTCCATCTGGTCAACCAGTTTCTTTACAATGGACATGCCCAGGCCCACGCCGCTGTAATGGGTTCTTGCCCCCTGATTTTCCTGGGCAAAAGGCTCGAAAATATGCTTCTGGAATTCCTCTCCTATGCCGATTCCGTTGTCTTCTATCACAAACTGATATTGTCCATAACCGTCCCCGCAGGAAAGCTCCCTTGCATGGATCGATACAACCCCCCCTGGGCGGTTGTATTTCACCCCATTGTCTATGATATTCGTCAGAATCTGTCTCACCTGCAGAGGATTGCCAATGAGCCTGCTGTGATGCAGATCCGTCTCCTCCAGTACCAGGCGGACGCCCGCCTCCTCCCCATGAGGAAACATAATCGTAAGGCAGTCCTCCAATGTATCCCGCAGGTCAAAGGATTCCTCCACAGCAGCGGGCAGACCGCTCTCCAGTTTGCTGACCTGCAGCACATCGTTGACAAGGGACAGCAGATGCTGTGTGGACACGCGTATTTTCTCCATGCAGTCCTTCTGCTTCCCGAAATCCTCCCGGCGGTGCTCCATAATAGTGAGCATGCCCAGAATTCCGTTGATCGGCGTGCGCAGATCGTGGGACATGTGGGAGAGGAATTCGCTCTTGGCCGAATTCGCCCTTCTCACCTTCTCAAGCAGCTCCATAATGGCCTGTTCCTGCTTTTTCCGGGTGAGCATGATTTCCGTGATATCCTGGTGGTATCCGTTGAGACAGACGCCGGGCTTTTTGAATTTTCTGTCCGGAACGCCGCCACAGCGGACATATATTTTTCCCAGAACAGGATGCTTCCAGGGATACACCACTTCGGAACGTCCCTCTTCCAACATCTCCTTTACCGCATCCTGTACCATATCCAGATAGTCCGGCTGGATATTTTCATACCAGTGCCTGTAGCATTCCTCCGGCCCCATATCCTCCGGCGCTCCCAGAAGCATCCGCATGGTTCTGTCCGCATACATCCGGGGTTCACAGCCCTCCTCCAGTTCAATGGTCCAGATGCCGGTCCTGGCGCCCTCCAGAATATCCTCCAGACTCTGCCGGGCTTCCGATTTATATCTTTCCTCCTGTTCCACCACGGCGTTCACATCCCGCAGGGCAAAAATCGCGCCCTGTTCTTCCGTTCCCCTCCCGGCGGCAGAAAAATGAATTTCCATGTTTTTCAGTCCGGGCAGATTATCCTTCACCTGATACCGGACATAAAATTTCTTTTTTGTTTTCAGCTGTGCCAGAATATACTCTTTTTTCGTCACCATGCGGAGCCGTTCCTGGTCTCTGGGAATCACATACCGGGAAATGTAATGCTCCATGGCATCCTGATAGCTGTCCTCAAAGCTGAAGGGCTGATCCTTCCCGGGAAATTTATTTTCCCTGTAAATCCGGCATTTATCCGTGAGGAAGTCCGCCTGATAAATACTTATATAATCCACATTCAGGGCATAGAGAACATCATAACTGCGTTTTTCAAGCTCCCTGACCAGATTGCGGCGACGCAGAGAGGAAACGATAAAGTAAGCCGCCGTCTGAAGCATGTTGAATGTATACTCCAGGGACTTTACCGGCGGATTGTCCACGCCGTAGAAACCGATGATTCTGTTGTCGTCATACAGGGGAACCACTACCAGAGAATGGATGTCCTGCTGCTTCAGATTCTCATACTGAAGGGGATCGCTCAGCCTGATATCTTCCAGATCATTGATGACAATATGCCCGCCGACGCTGAAATTCCGATACCAGCTTGCGCAGACCTCCGGAGGGACATTCTGGAGATTCTCCTTCTCCGGGCGCACCCCGGGAGCCACCCATTCGTAGGTGTTGTCGTCACCGCCGGACGCATTCCGTTCGAATATATAGGTCCGCTCTCCTTCCAGAGCCTTTCCCAGATACCCCAACAGCACCTCCAGTGACTGGTCCGGAGTCTCCTCCAACAGGGCCACCCGGAGTCCCTCATTGATGATGGCTTCCAGATTCTGGACGCTCTGCATCATGTTCTTTTGGCGCTCCTGGGTACTGATGTCCAATGCCATCTCCAGACGATACCGCTTTCCGTTTTCCTCCAGGATCGTGCTGCGAAGCAGAAAATGCCGGTTCAGGTACTGGTGGAAATACTGCTGCTCGAAGCAGTCCGGTTTGGGCGCAAAACTGCTGCAGAATGCACAGGGGGCGGCACTGTTCCGGAGAATCAGATGGCACGGTTTTCCCTTAACCTCCTCAAGAGAGCCAAGGCCAAAGACCTCCCTCGCCTTTTTATTCATGTAAATCAGTTCGTAAGTCTCTGTATCTGCAACGTATACGATTTCGTCAATATTTTCAAAGAACCCCCATATGCTGCTCATTCTATTGCCCTCCGTATCTTAATGTGGTACCTTTCAGGCATTACATTTATTTCTGGTGGCTAGTATAACATAATGCGGATGAAAAGTCTACTTCTCAGAGAAGGCTTCTCTATGATATCGGCTTCCCTGTTCCGGTTCACGGGCAGCTCCTTGAAGTGTCTTTGTGCGCAACACAGCATTCCTGTCTGTCTATCCGTCCACAGTCTTAGCCATGGCGAAATAAATCCGGGAAATCATCCCCTTCCCCGTCTAAACTTCGCCCCCAAATTCCGTGATTTCCATATAGGCCGCAAATTCCGCCAGTGAATCGGGCAGCGCCTCCCTCTCCACAAAATACAGTTCGTGCAGCGCCCTTGTGCACCCCAGGTATATCCTGCGCCGGAAATGGGGAGTCCCTTCATTGGCCTGGATACAGCCCAGCAGTATCACGACATCAAATTCCAATCCTTTGGCAAGGATCAGGGGAATGATCACCAGTCTGTCCCTTATTTCATCCTCAGGCGAGATAATCATCTGGGCCTCTTTATATTTCTCCAGATACGCTTTTACCCCCAGGGCTTCCTCATCGCTGTTCACAATAACCGCCACGGAATGGTACTTCTCCAGCTGCTCCAGTAAAGGCACAAGGCAGGAAAACAGATCCCCGCACTGCACATACTGAGGCTTCCTCACGGCCCGCTCAAAATATGAGTATTCCTCCCTGATCGGATGCCCCTGTTTCTCGATCAGCCGAAAAGCCAGCGCATTAATATCGCTCGAAGAACGATAACATTTCCGCAGCCGGGTTTGAATCAGTCCCGCCCCGAAAACCCTTTCATAATCCGCGTATTTCTGAATAGTCGTCACGGAATTGACGGTCTGATAGATATCGCCCAACAGCGTGAAGCTGCTCCTGGGAAACAGCCGTTTTATGATATACAGCTGCGGCAGACTGTAATCCTGGGACTCGTCGATAACGGTATGGAAGATATCGGGAAATGAAGCCGTCTCCCCCATCAGCACTTTGATCAGCAGATACAAGATCCCATCTTCATACAGAAGTTTTCCCCGCTCAAGGGAATGGTACAGCCTTTCCGCCTCCCGGTCACTCTCCCCTGTCCGGCGCAGATAATCCGCAAAGACTTCTCTCATCTGTACCTGCGTATCCAACCTGTTCAAGCGGATAATGCTGTCCCTGGCCGACTGTATATACTCATGCCTGATCATTTTGTAACAGTGCCCTGCTTCCTTTGCCGATAAAATATCCTCCTGGTTTTCCAGAATATCGCTGCATATTTCCTCCTTATGCAGCATGAAATAGTCCTCAATGGCCTTTCTGACCAAAACATTAAGCCTCTCAAAACGGGACTGAAAATCCGCCGGACGCCCGGTATCCAGTTTTCCCCGAATCACCTCAGGAGACACCAGTATTTCCCCCTTATAGCGTATTTCCGGTATCTGAAAGGGAAAATCGGCAAAATAGTCAATACAGTACTGCAGCATCTCCGGAGAATACTTGGTCCGAATCCACCTGGCCCGCTCCTCGGCATAGCCGCCTTCCAGCGCCTTCAGCTGGCTGTAATAATCCTCAATCTGCATCCCCTTCCCCAGAAACTCTTCCAGGAAATCGGCGAATACTTTCTGTTTCGCAGGCTTCTCCCCAAGGTCAGGGAGTATGGTGGAAATATAGGAGCCGAATATATTGTTGTTTGACAGAATCAGGATATTCTCGGACTTTATGGTGTCCTTATTGCAGTAGAGGACATAGGCGAGCCGATGGAGCCCTATGCTGGTCTTTCCGCTGCCCGCCAGACCATAGATCAGGCAGGAATTCTTTGTATCGCTCCGTATTGCCGTATTCTGTTCTTTCTGAATACTTCCAATGATGACTTTGAGCTTATGGTCAGAATGCTTTGAAAGAACATCTCCAAGAATATCGTCATACATGGACGAATCTGTGTCATACACGGAGATGAGACGTCCCTCCTCTATTTTGTACTGCCTTTTTCCTGTGATTTCCACTTCATTCCTGTAGTCGTGTACCTGATACCAGGCAGGTCCGGAGTCAAACTGATAGAACATGGAAGAAATGGGCGCCCTCCAGTCCACCACATAGATTTCCCGGGAATCTTCTTCTGTCAGACTGTGGATGCCGATGTAGATGGTTTCCGCTTCTCCCGTCTCCCCTTCCACAAAGTCCACACGGCCGAAATAGGGTGTTTTTTGCATTTTAATATGCCTCTGTATTTCGATTTCATTCCATTCCCACTGCTTCTCCATGGATTTTACCACAGTTTCCTGGGTGTTCAGAAAAATGACATCGTCAAAATCACGTATCAGGTGGCGGTTGTCCTCCCACATTTCCTTTCGCTCATGCAGGACCTGTTCCCGCAGCAGGATTTTGTCCTCCCGCAGCTTCTTCAGTTTATTCCGGATGATCTCTTCCACTTCGTCAAAGTATGCCAGTTCCTTCTGAAAATCGCCTTTTTCCATCTCCGTTCTCCTTCCCTGCCCTATATCCTATTTGCAATTGTCCGGAAACTTCCATACAATTACAGTTCGATTATAGTCTGCCGGGAAGCTTAATTACAAGACTTGTAATCAAGCCGTTTTTTTGCTATAATAGATACAGGGAAAAAGACATCTCCTGTTCCCGCCTAAAAGCAGTTTTTCCCGCCAGGACCTTTAACTTCTTTTTCCTGTGTCACAAATCTTACCTTCAAATTCTTCTATTGTTTCAGCACGGGCAGCGGTTTTTACCCATTGTGTGAGAACAGCTAAATCTTTCTGCGTACATATCGTTTGTTTTAACGTATCTGATACTGTACCGATTTCCGCTAATAATGTTAGAATATCCTCTGTTTTCGTGGCCGCCTTTACTTCTTCTTTAACTTCTGCTTTTACCTCTTCTTTTACTTCCGCCCTCATCTCTTCCCGTTCTTCCTTTAAAGACCTGATAATTGTATACTCAAATGCCATATCGCTCTCCCTATCTCCGGCCCAGCTTAAGATTTCCTCCGCCACGGCCTCTTTATTCTCGCAGACTGACAGCAGTATGTACTTCACCCAATTTCGGAATTCTTCCCGTTCCTGCAGCCCGAGTCCCCGCACTCTGCCGTATGCCGTACGAATCGCCCCTACAAGCTCCATTCTTTTCCGGAACTTGTCACAGTACATGATATTGTCTAAAACCGTATTGGTAGACAGAATATATTCTTCCTCCAGTTTTGCAAGATCTACAAGATAGTATTTCAGATTCAGAATATAGTCGCCGAACATTTCCCCGCTGTTCTGATAGTCACACATACTTGTAACGGCAGTCCATCTGTCCGAGCCATTATAAAATACAATGGGAACCATCGCAGGAAGCCGGAAACCTGCTCTTTCCCTTTCCTTCTTGTCCACATCCAGAAAATATTTTACCAATGTATTTACCACATATACCAGAATACGGAAAATCATTGTGTAATCAACATAAGACTGCAGTTCCTGCAGGATAAAAATAAAGGCCTGCTTGCCGTCCGGCATGTTCACTCTGTAAATCAGATCGGCCTCCTTTCCTTCGTAGTCATGTTCCAGCATCTCCTTGTCACATAAAATCAAATCTGCTTCCTTCAGCTGCATCATCCAGTCCGCTTTTACATACTTTTTCAGAAAATGCAGAAACTCCGCCGGTTTAGACAGGCTTTTCTTGTAGCCCTTATCATGGGGCGCAGGGATTTCGGAGAACTCCGGCCTCTTTACCGTTCCCTGTTCTCCTGCGCTCTCCCTTTTTCCGCTGCCCGCTTTCACAGCAGCTGACTTTTTCACGATGTCAGATCTGCAGTCTCCTGTTGTTTTCCTTTCTTTCATCTCGTTACCTTTCCTTTCTGAATGCTTAATAACAGGAAAGATAACACCCTTCCTGCCTTTGCTCTGTGGATTTCAGTTCGTTCCATGGGATAATAGGCTCCCGCCCAGCAAGAAGTTCAATGCAATAGAATCCGCCCGTTCGCGTCTCTATTGTCAGGTATTACAGAAAAGACTGCTGTAGTCTTAAGAATGTTTTGAAATTTGAATTCTTTGCCTGTTTTTACAATATCACAGAATGAAATAAATTGCAAGAAAAACACTTCGCGGAGGCATCTGTGAACAGCAACACAGGAAGCACCGTTCTGCCGAGCTTCCTGTGGTTTATTTTATGGACCGCCTGTCAGCCCTGGTGAGCCCCGGCCTCCTCATAGACGGAGCTTCCCGCAATCACTTTCAGCATCCTCCCGGCGCAGGCCTGAAGATCCCCCAAAGTGATGGGACAGAGTACCTCTCCTTCCTTCGCGCCCACGGAGCGGACGATCTCGTCCACATCCGCCTGGCTGCCGGGCATGGTCAGATCATTGCCCGCCCGGATGCAGCCCGCCGCGTTGGAACAGCCGTACTTGAATTTCCGGCCCGGGTTCATCTCTATGCTTCCGGTGGTGCCCCAGTCGGTCATGACGATTCCGGCAAAGCCCCACTCCTCCCTTGCAATGGCAGTCAGCAGATCGTAGCTGTTGGCCGTGTGAGTGCCGTTGATCAGGTTGTAGGAGGTCATGATGGACATGGGCTGTGCGGTCTTCACCGCGATCTCAAAACATTTCAGATAGATTTCCCGGATGGCCCGTTCGCCGATATGGGCATTCACATGCATCCGGTTATCCTCCTGGTTGTTGAAGGCGAAATGCTTGATGGTGGTGCCCACGCCCTTATGCTTCTGCACACCCAGAGTATCCGCAGCGGCGCAGCAGCCCGCAACAAGAGGGTCCTCTGAATAATATTCGAAATTCCGTCCGCACAGAGGATTCCGGTGAATATTCATGCCCGGAGCAAGCCACAGGGTCACTCCCAGTTCTTCCATCTCCCCACCTACAATGTCCCCTGCCTCTGCAATTGCCTCCATATCCCAGGTCTGGGCCAGTAAGGTGGCGATGGGAATTGCCGTGCAGTACTGGTAATAGGTCACTGCATCCGGGGGAATCTCGGGCTTCTTATTCCCATAGGAGAGCATCCCCAGTTCCGCCAGGGAGGAATCCTCGCTGCCGGGAATCAGGCTGCCCTCCCTGTCCACGGAGAAATGCCTGGAAAGCCGCAGCCCTGCAGGGCCGTCCGCCAGAATCATGTTTCGGATATTCCGGTCTTCTATCATTCTGGAAGTGGTATCTCCCGCCGCACCCGGACAGGCTGCAGACGCCGCTCCGATGACGGAACTGCCGCCCAGGCCGCCTCTGGCCGTTCCCACGCAGAGCTCTGCCATCTCCTCCACGGTCAATTGTGCCGTCAGCGCATCCAGAGAGGCTTTTCCGGAGCGTACATCGTCCATGGTAAGCTTCTCGCCCTCCGCCTGGGGCAGCGTCGGATTTTCCTTTTGATAAACAGCTTCCCTGAAGGGAACGGTACCGGCGCTGACAGGAATGCGGGGCGCCTGTTCTTTCTGCGTCTGCTCCCCATCGTATGTATAGGGCGCTCTCCCCTGAGCGGACAGAGTCTTCATACTGCAGTCCAGGGACAGGCGGTTGGAAAGCTTCTCCGTAACCGCTTCCCCGTCCAGAACCAGAGCCGCCGCAACGGCTGTATTTCTGGAGCTGTTGCCTACGCGGATATAGTACTCTCCCTTTTCCAGAATCCAGGAAGCTCTCTCCTCATCATAGGAGGCCATGCGCTCCGTGGGGAAGAAGATCTCCAGACTCTGGGACTCTCCCGGAGCCAGATCTTTTGTCTTTGCATAGGCAGCAAGCTCCTGATAAGGCTTCTCCAATTTTCCGGAGGGCGCGGAATAGTACACCTGCACCACTTCTTTTCCCGAATATCGGTTTCCGGTATTGGTCACTTTTACCTGCAGGGACACCCTGTCCCCGT
Organism: uncultured Lachnospiraceae bacterium; assembly: GCA_947367855.1. Taxonomy (GTDB): domain Bacteria; phylum Bacillota; class Clostridia; order Lachnospirales; family Lachnospiraceae; genus Acetatifactor. Next base: position 15,999 of record CANBFE010000038.1, read on the forward strand.
CTGCCTCCACTTTCTCCGTCTCTGTCCGGAAGGTGGTGTAGGACAGGCCAAACCCGAAGGGATAGGCGGGCGTGATATTAAAGCTGTCGAAATACCGATATCCTACATAGATGCCTTCCTCATAATACTCGTCATCCACGTCTCCGTTCATATGGCTGAAGGTAGACGCCCCGGGATAGTCCTCGTAACGTTCCGCCCAGGTGGTGGTCAGTTTGCCGCCCGGTGTCACTTTTCCCATAAGTACATCCGTCAGCGCATGGCCGCCGATATTGCCTGCCTGACTCATCAGCAGAATGGCGTCCGCCGATGCTTCCCCGCGCAGAAATCCGGTATCAATGACGCTGCCCACATTCAGAATCAGGATGACCCTGCGGAAGTTGGCCCGCAATGTGCGTATCGCCTCTTCCTCCTCCGGAAACAGGCCGTATTCCCCTGCCACAGGCCTTCTGTCCTTGCCTTCGCCGGAGTTCCGGGCCAGGACGAACAGGGCCGTGTCCGCTTCCGCCCTCCGGCAGTCCTCTTCCGTCACCCCGGGGATTGGGGGTTCTTTAAACGGATGGTCAAAAAGATAGAGAATGGGCATCATGCCGCTTTTTTCCACTGCCGTCTTCATCTCCCGGCCATAGGCGGCCTGGGCCTCCTCCACCGCCCTGTCATAGCGGTCCAACCAGTCTTTTGTGGTCACTGTAAAACCCGCTTCCTCCAGGCCCTGCTCCACGTTCACTACGAATCTGCTGTTCACGTCCCCGGATCCGGTGCCGCCTTTCACGGTCTTCCTGCCGCCGTTTCCGAAGAGGGCAATGTTTCCGGTCTCAGCCAGAGGCAGGGCGCCGTTGTTGGACAGGAGCACCATGCCCTGAGAGGCGATCTTCCTGGCCCGCTCCATGTTCCTTTTTTCCCGGTCACTGATATCCGGGCTTTTAGATGCAAAAAATTTTGCCATATTCTCTCTCCTATTTCATTCACCTATGTGACAATTTGTTTCCGCTTCGAAAGTCCCTGTCTTTTAATGCTGTATCTGGGGCTTCTGCCTCGCCATCATCCTGGCAAGCACGGGTCCCATGCATTTGCCCAGGACAGGAATCAGCTCGTGGTCAAAGTTCTCCAAAACCCTGCTTTCCTTTCCGATGACCAGTGTATACTCTGTCTCCGGTGTGGAAGCGGGCCAGTTGGGCACTTCCGGATTCTGGGGATTGCCGGTCCTGGCAAAGGCCATGACGGAGTCGAAGATCAGCTTCTCCACCCGTTCGGTAACCCCTTCCTCCTGGGTGTAGGGCGCAAGCTCGGTATTGTGGAAGAAATAGGGGATGTCCGCGCAGTGCCAGGGCGTCCTGCCGCCGTCGAAGTTCATGTCCAGGTTGAACAGGTAGGGCCATACGCCGCCGCTGCAGTTCGCCCTGGTTTTGATGTACTCGATCTCCGGCCCCCGGAACATGAAGTCCATGGTCATGATGTCCACCGGATTGCGCTCCGGGTAGGCTTTCCGGAACAGGTCAAGGAGCTCTTTGGATTCTTCCCTGCCCACTTCCGCTTCCACATAGGCCGCGCCTGCCTCCTGCGTCATCTCCGCTTTCCGGTAAGGGGTGGGGGCAAAGGAGCCGAACTCTCCGAACACGCTGCCCACCATCATGGGAACATGCTCCGTCTCCCTGCGGAAGCCGTTGATGACGGGATCCCCTGCATAGAAACCGTTCTTGTAGGGCGCTCCGCCCACATACTCCCCTGCCTTCTCCAGAGCGGGCTTCACCTTGTTGTAGGCGGCTGCCAGGTCATCGTAGGGCACTGTCTCCAGGGCCTTCACATCCTGCACCTTCAGCTCTTCCATCAGCGCCCTGCCCAATTTCTCGCCGTTTCCGGTGCAGTCTGTCATCAGGCCGCCCAGAACGCCGCTCATGTTGATGCCCTTGGCGAACAGGCCGTCTGCCGCCGGAGTCTGGAGCAAAGTGGTGACTTTGGCCCCGCCGCCGGACTGTCCGAAGATGGTCACGTTCTCCGGATTTCCGCCGAAGCTTTCGATATTGTCATGAATCCATTTCAGGGCGGCCACCAGATCGTCCGTGCCCGCATTGCCGGAGTTTGCGTACTCCTCCCCGAAAGGAGACAGATCACAGTAGCCCAGGACATTCAGCCTGTGGTTCACGGAAACCACCACCACCTGGCCCTGTTTACACATATTCTCGCCTTCATAGGCAATCTGCTCAATGGAAGAGCCTGCAAAGAATCCGCCGCCGTGGAGCCATACCATGACAGGCCGCTTCTCCCCGTCCAGACCGGGACTCCAGATATTCAGATTCTGACAGTCCTCGTCCATAACCCAGAACCGATGGGGCACCATGAGCTCGCCGCCCGGCTTTGGAAGATCCAGAAGGGGACATACGCAGCCGTAGCTCACGGCCTGGAACACGCCCTCCCAGGGTTCCACAGGTTCCGGCGCGTGGAAGCGCTTCGCCCTGGCATAGGGAATTCCCTTGAAGATGTACATGTCGTCATAGAAATACCCCCGCACTTTTCCTTTCTCGGTGTCCACCACTGCTGTCTGCTCATCGTAGATGAATTTTTTCTCCATAATGAATTGCCCTCCGTTTCTTTTTTATATGTTTTTTCTTTTAAGCAGCAAATTTTGCAATGTTTCCTACATTTTACCCCTTTGGGGACAGATGCGCAATTCCCAAAACAGACTTCTGTTCTGCTTTAACAGGCTATCCCTGACCCAGACGGACCTGAACAGAAATTTTGCCGCTGCAGGCAGCGTTTGACTATTAAGCGCCTGAGCGTCAGATGACTTTCGCAGCCTTCAGAACCAGGTTGTTCTCCACCCGCAGGGGCACGGTGAGGAATCGCTCATCCTTTATCAGTTCAGGACGGTGAAGGATGCTTTCGCAGAAATGTTCTCCGGATATCTACACGGACCGCATTATCACAGAGATGCTGATGTCTCTGCTGATGAAACTCTCCCGGAACTGGCCGGCCGCCGTGGAATCCGCCCCGGTGAAGAATGTAGACCACGAAATTCCGACCTTTCTCCAGGAAAACTATTCCACCGTGCCACTGGAAGAACTGGCGGGACATCTCCATTACACGGTTCCCTATTGTTCCAGATTTGTCAAAAAAATCTTCGGCTGTACCTTTTCCCAACTGCTGAACCAGATCCGTTTCCAGAAGGCAGACCTGTTCCTGAAAAACTCCAGTCTCACGGTAAATCAGATCAGCAAAATGCTTGGTGGGAATTACTCTCTGTCTTCCTCCTGGGAGGCTTTCACTGCCCTGAATTTCTCCTCCATGGATTCCTTCAGGGTAAGGCGGGCCTCCTGAATCTCCATGCCGCCCTGGCCGAAGAAAAATTTCAGGAAGGTAGTATTATGGAAGGAGGGATGCAGAATGATTTCCTCTGTCCTCCACTCCGTATCCTCTCCCGTAAGGGAAATGGTTCTGATGATCTGTTTGTCCTGGGACAGGGTCAGGGGCACCTGGGCCAGACTTCCCTGTCCGGTCACCCTGCAGGTCAGCTCCAGACGGTAGAAGCCCCGCTCCTTCACATTCAGTTCAAAAGTGACGCTGCTGCCCTTTCCTGTGGCAATGCGCTCCACAGGCAGGCTGCAGCCCGTCTCTTCCACAGGAATGCGGACTAGCTCGCCGAAGGATTCCATCTCCTGGGCTGCCACGGCGGCAAGTTCCCTGTCCAGTTCGCTCTCCCTGCCCTCCATTCTCTGATAGGCCGGGGTCCGCAGCAGATAACGGCAGATATTTGCCGCGCTGCGCAGATACTCGGCCCTGGTGACGGCGCCCTTCTCCAGGCTCTTCAGGGAATTGTCATTCTGGCTGTTTCCTGCGGCATCTGCAGTCACCATAAACAGATCGTTCTGGGCCCTGACCATGGCGGCCACATTTTCCACTCTGCCTGCCGCGCCTTCGTCATTGGCCTTTGCCCACCAGTCTGTCATCACAATGCCGTCATACTTCCACTGTCCCCGGAGAATCGTGGTGAGCATGTCGTAATTGCCTGCGGACCAGAATCCGTTGATGGGATTGTAGGAGGTCATGATGGAATAGGCTCCGCCCTCCTTCACCGCGATCTCAAAGCCCTTCAGATACAGCTCCCGCAGGGCCCGCTCAGACACCACGGCTTCCACCTCATTGCGTTTGTATTCCTGGCTGTTGCAGGCAAAGTGCTTGATGGTGCCCGTTACCTGATACCTGCCCATGGACCGCAGCTGCGCAGCCGCCATCTTCCCGGTCACCAGGGGATCTTCGCTGAAATATTCGAAATTCCGTCCATTCAGGGGATTCCTGTGGAGGTTGATGCCGGGTCCCAGAAGCGTATCCACCTTATTGATGCGCAGTTCCAGGGCCTCCCAGGCAAAGAGCTCCTCCGACAGAGCCTCATTGAAGGTGGAGGCAAGGCAGGCTCCGTTTGGCATGGCAAAGGCGATGCTGCCGCAGTCCATCCGGATGCCGCTGGGCCCGTCCGCGCAGCAGGCCACCGGAATGCCAAAGCCTGCCAGACGCTCTGTGACCCCGCCGAAGGCCCCGGCGGTTCCCGGCGTCACCTTGGGGGAGCACATGCCCTCGCCCCGGACGATGCAGCACAGGTCCTCATCCGTCAGCTGTGCCAGGAAGTCCTCCATGGACACCTTTCCCCCTTCCACATCCCGGAGCTTATACCCCTTGTCCCCGGTGCAGGAAAGGTCCTTCTGCTTCTGCCCTGCCCGGGAAAATGTCTCTGCCTCTCCGGCGCCAAGCTGCGGCAGTCTCTCCCTGCGGCGCTGTCCCGGGTCCTGGGTCCGCAGAGGAACCGGCTCATAAGTCACCCGGAAGCTGCCGTCGCCGCACTCCTGAGGCTTCATCCGCTCAAAGGCCGTCACCGGCGCGCAGGCTTCCTCCAGGCTTTCCACTACAATTGTTTCGTCAAGCGCCATGCTGCCTGCGGAAGAGGCGCTCCGCACATCCGTTCCCACATAGAACTCGTACGTTCCCGCTTCCAGTATCCAACAGGATTTGTGTCCCGCCGCTCCGCTGTCGTCATAGGAGGCCAGAATATGCCCGGGCACGGCTATCTCCAGAACCTGGCTCCCGCCCGGTGCAAGCTCCTCTGTCTTGGCAAAACCGCACAGGCTTCTGGCCGGCTTTCCCAATGCGCCCTGGGGAGCCCGGCAGTAGACCTGCACCGTCTCCTTTCCCGAAACAGCGCCCGTATTGGTGACCTTTACCCGGAAGACCGGGCCGGGTTCTCCCTCCGGGGAATTCAGCGTTCCCTTTATCTCCGCCTCCAGGGCAAAGGTGGTGTAGGACAGGCCGAAGCCAAAGGGATACAGCACCCTGTCCCTGGCAAAGGTCTCGAAATACCGATAACCCACATAGATATCTTCCTGATAGAGGTTCCTCTTCTCATCCCCGTGGTTTCCGGTGGAGGGATAATCGGCAATGTCCAGGGCGATGGTGTCCGCCAGTTTTCCGGAGGGCGTCACCCTGCCGGAAAGTACGTCCAGAACACCGTTTCCCCCTTCCTGTCCCCCCTGCCACACATACAGCACAGCCGACGGCCCGAAACGTTCCACCCACTTCATATCAATGATATTTCCCACATTCAGCAGCACTACCGTGCGTTCGAAGGCGCCGCACACCAGGCGCAGCATGTCCTCCTCTTCCCCGGTGAGCAGGAAGCTTCCCGCCTCGGCCTTATTATCCTGGTCTTCCCCGGCTGTCCTGGCCAGAATAATGACAGCAGTGTCAGATTCTTGTGCGGCATCCGCAACCAGTTCCGGTGTCAGGGGCATCTCCTTCTGGAACCAGGGCTCCCCTGCCCAGCCCGCTCCTGCGTCAAAGGGATTGTCCTTCAGCCACTCCTCATAGACCCTCTGGAGTTTTTTGTTCAGCACAAAGCCGCTCTCTTCCAGAGCCTCCCGAATGCCTGTGACATAACTGGTGTTCACCATGCCTCCCGAGCCTGTGCCGCTTTTGTAATAATTGAACTGTCCCCTGCCGAACAGGGCGATTTTCTCTCCCTCCTTCAGGGGAAGCACCCCTCCCTCATTGCGCAGCATGACGATTCCTTCCGCTGCCACGGCTCTGGCCGTCCCGGCGTAGAGCTTTCTGTCGAAAACTTTGTTTTCCATTGATTTCTCCTTTCTATTCTGATCTGCCGTTGTCTGCTGTATTCTGCAGCTGTCTGATCTGTGATCGCTCCTTCTATCTGTAGTTGTCTGCTCCGCCCGTTTCTACCTCGCGCGGAGCGTGGCTGTGCCGCTCTTTTCAAAACAAAGAACCATGTCCGAACCGCTTCCTCCGGCTGTGGTTCCGCAGTCTTCCGTTACGGCTCCCGGATTTACCGCCATCCCTTCGGCTTTCGCCCGGGTTCTCTCATTCATCAGAACCACTCTGCAGGGTTTCTCTCCTGTAACCTCCACTTTATACACATCGCCCTCTCGCTCAATCCGCATGGAAGTCTCCCGCTTCGCCTGTCCGTCATACACCGCCGTTTCGGCCTTTCCGCCGTCGGCCAGGGAATACACCCGGAAAGTGACGTCCTTCGCATAGTCATAGACAGGCCCGTCGTCACAGGCGCCTACGGCCACAACGCTGCCCTCCCGCACATAGAGGGGAATGCTCAGATAACCGTGCTTCTCCCGATACCATCTGCCCCCCTGCCGCTGCTGCCCGGTAAGGAAATCGGTCCACATTCCCGCAGGCAGATAATACTCCGCCATGCCCTCCTCATTCAGCACAGGCGCTGCCAACAGAGAATCCCCCAACATATACTGACTTGCCAGATACGCGCAGTTCCGGTCACCCGGAAACTCCAGTGCCATGCTCCGCATCATGGGCACCCCTGTGCGGGAAGTCTCTATGGCATTCCGGTACAGGTAGGGCATCAGGGAGGCCTTCAGACGGGTGAAAAAGCGCAACACATCCACGCTTTCCTCATCGTAGAGCCAGGGCACCCTGTAGGAAGAGGAGCCGTGAAGCCTGGAATGCGTGGAAAGCAGGCCGAAAGCGCACCAACGTTTATAGACATCCGGCGTGGACCTGCTCTCAAAGCCGCCGATATCATGACTCCAGAATCCGAACCCGGAACTGGTGAGGGACAGGCCGCCCCGGAGACTCTGCTCCATGGACTCATAGTCTGACCAACAGTCCCCTCCCCAGTGCACGGGGAATTTCTGACCTCCCGCCGTGGCGGAACGGGCAAAGAGCACTGCCTCTCCTTTTCCCCGTTTTCGCTCCAGAAGGTCAAATACCGTCTTATTATACAGATAGGTGTAGAAATTATGCATTTTCACGGGATCCGCTCCGTTGTGGTAAACCACCTCCGTGGGAATCCGCTCTCCGAAATCCGTTTTAAAGCAGTCCACGCCCATGTCCAACAGTTTCTCCAGTCCCTGCTGATACCAGGCAGCTGCCTCCGGGTTGGTAAAGTCCACAATGGCCATTCCCGGCTGCCACATGTCCCACTGCCACACATCGCCCCCCGGCCGCTTCAGGAAATACCCTTTCTCCATCCCCTCGTCAAAGAGCGCAGACTCCTGACCGATGTAGGGATTGATCCACACGCAGACTCTGATCCCCTTTGCCTTAATCCGTCCAAGCATTCCCTCCGGGTCCGGAAATACAGCCTCATCCCAGATAAAATCCGTCCAGTGGAATTCCTTCATCCAACAGCAGTCGAAATGAAACACCGACAGGGGAATCCCCCGCTCCATCATACCGTCGATAAAGCTCATTACCGTCTCCTCATCATACTCTGTGGTAAAGGAGGTGGACAGCCACAGACCAAAGGTCCAGGGAGCGGGCAGGGCAGGCTTTCCCGTCAGATCGGTGTACCGTTCCAGAACCTCTTTTCCGTCTGCCCCGTCCATGACAAAATAGTCCAGGCATTCCCCTGCCACGGAGAAGGCCACCTTGTTCACCTGCTCCGTACCCACCTCGAAATCCACCTTCTCCGGATGGTTGACAAAGACACCGTAATTTCGACTGGACAGATAAAAGGGAATGTTCTTGTAGGACTGCTCCGTACTGGTTCCCCCGTCTTCATTCCAGATGGAAACGGACTGTCCGTTTTTCACAAAGGCCCCGAAACGCTCCCCCAGGCCGTAAATCTGCTCGTTGACGGAGAGTCCCAGCTGCTGCCGCATATAGGCGCCTGTCCCCCTGTCGTAGGCCATACCCTTCCAGTCTTCCTTCAAAAATGCCAGATCCCTGGGGGCGCTCTTTGTCAGCAGTTCTCCGTCCCTCTCGTAGCGCATACTGAAGGACTGTCTGCCCATCACCAGGCTCAAATGACCGCTTCTCACGGTTATGTGGCTTTCCGTCTCCTCCACAGTGAGGCAGCTTCGGTTTTCCGGTGCAGCGTCGGATTCCTTCTCTTTAATCTCAGAACATGCGTTCCGCCCGGCACAGCTCCCCTCCCCCAGATTCAGCACAAACGCCGGGCCACGCTTTGCGGTTCCTTTGTGGTGCCAGACCTGTACCCTGATTACCTCCGGCATGGGCGCAGTGATCCGCAAAGTCAGGTTAATGCCGTCTATGGTATTGCCCCTGCCCTGTACCACCGCTGTTGGGGTACAGAGCAGCACTTCCTCCTCCCGGATTCTGCAGTCATACACCTGCTGCGGTGAAAAACCGGCAAAACCTTCCCTTAATAACCAACATCCGTTTTGAAATTTCATTTTCCCTCCTGTCTGAACAGCGCCGCCCCTGGGAAACAGCCGTTCTTTTTTCTGTTCCGCTTATTTTTTATGTATGCATCCTGCCATGTGCGCCTTGTTTTATGTGCGCGTTTTATCCTGTCCCGTCTCTTTATACAAAGTATGCTACCGTTAATTTCCTCTGTCAATGACTATAGTTGCCTTCTATCCCTCAGAATTATACCAAGTATAACGTTTCAGACAGGGCGCTGAACTGTTACAGCCAAGTTTCACAAAACTACCCGGTAAAGGAAAAACTCCTTTGAAACAGGCAAAGGAGTTTTTCTCATGGATTATATTAACTTTTATACTGTTTTTATACTGTCGAGCCCGCTTCCGCCCTGCGCTTCTTCAGTCGCTGTATCTCCTGCTTCTGCTGATCGATATCTTTGCCGGAAAAGATTTTATACTCCTCCTTCAGGCACTGGATGATGCGCTGTCTGTCCCGGATGGCCCCCTCGTAATCTCCCAACAGTTCGTATACCTGGGCCTTGGAGTAGAGCCCGTCCGTCAGTCTGGGCGCCTCCTGCATGGTAAAGCATTTCTCATAGTCCGCCAGGGCTTCCTCATATCTGCCCAGTTTCTTGAACCGGTCTGCCCTGTCGCAGTAGGCCTGCCACCGTCCGGGGAAGCGCTCCACAGCCGCATTCCAGTATTCCAGGGCTTTCTCCATATCTCCCTTTCCGAACATCACATCCCCCATGTAGACCTCGTACTGGTGGGTTTTCGCCGCCGTGCGGATCTGCTCGATATAGGGCACTGCTTCGTCAAAGCGGTCATCATCCAACATATTTTCGATCACCGCATACAAACCTCTGTAATTGCCGGGATTCTTCCTCAGGAATTCCTTAAAATATTCTATGACTTCAAAATGATTGTCATACCACTCGTCCCCGCAGACTCCGTTGTTGGCTTCCAGATAGGCCACCCATCCCCCTTTTTCGTCAGGGTCCAGTTCCAGTACCTTTCTGGCATATTCACTGGCGGTTTCATGGTCACTCTTCGCCCTGTGATTGTAGAGATAGGCCATGCATTTACAGGCTCTCACATTCTTCGGGTCATTCTGAATCGCTCTCTCCAGAAAACGGACGCAATGGTCAAAGGTCTCTGCCGGAATCCTGCGCTCATGCCAGAACATATTCTCCATCCGCTCAAACTCCGCCTCCTCAGGCATCTGGAACAGTTCGTCTATGGTCACGCCGAAAAAGACCGCAAGATTGGGCAGCAGCGCAATATCCGGCACACTGGCCCCCGTCTCCCATTTTGACACGGCCTGAAAGGACACTCCCAGGTACTCCGCCAGTTCCTCCTGCCTGGCATTCTTTTCCAAACGTAGATTCTTAATCTTTTTTCCGATATCCATTTCTTTCCTCCGTTCAACTACTGTTTGAAACTGTTTCTGTGTTATCAGCTGATGATTTCAGTATACAGTGGATTTTTCCCAAATGCAATCGACGGAGATTCTATCTGATTCTAATGTTGGTTGAATTGTTGCTGTTCTTGTCCCAAATAATCCTCCGCGAAATGACATCTATAGACTCATCATTTATTATTCAGATACGTGGCTTATACTGAACAATAGCAGACAGCGATTATCCAACGGCAAACAAATCAGAAAAGCGATTCACTCTCTCCGTTTTATGGTCCATAGACGGGTGAACATATCGGTTCATGGTGATTGCCACATTTGCATGCCCCAATACCTCACTCAGGCTTTTTACATCAAACCCCAGTTCAATGCATCTGGTTGCAAAAGTATGGCGAGTTGCATGAAAATTGGCATCCCGAATACCACAGGATACCAGAAGCCTCTTAAAACGGTTCTGCATAGTCCTTGGTTCCATATAGCGGCTTCCATCTCCAGTCAGAACAAAAGCCCCGGAAACATAGAATTTTTCCAGATTTCCCATAATTATATCGGGAAGAGGAATGGTACGAACGGAACTGGAACTTTTGGGCGCAAAAATGCGAATCTCCGTTTTAGAGTCCGTCCCGTCTGTGCGTACCCTCTGCATTGTTCTACTGATATGCATTAGTTTTGCCCCAATATCGATATCATCCCAACGCAGGGCGCACAATTCTCCCACCCGTATTCCGGTAAAGAGGCAGAGCAGAACGCCCAAAGCAGTCCGATCCATATTTTCCCGCAAATGGCCCAGAAGCTGCCTCTCTTCTTCCAGGCTGAACACCCTGATTTCCTTCTTCTCCCGCTTCAGACGGATGCACTCTGCAGAGAAAGCCACAGCATAATCCCGCTTCATGGCATAAACACGGATACCATTCATGGCGGACAGGATTTCGGCTACCGTTGCAGGCTTCAGCCCCTGGCTGTTTACCCCACCTGACAGAAGCAGTCCGTTTACAAAATCTGTCAGATCCTGGTTGGTGATTTCCGACAGCCTGTTCTCCCCAAATTCCGGCAGAATGTAACAGCGCAGAATGTCCTCATACTTATTGATGGAAGTTTTTTTCAGCGTAACCGCGGCTTCGGAAAGCCACTGTCTGCCGATTTCCTCCAGTTTTGCGCTGTCAGTTCCAGATGATGGAAACTTATCCAGGTTCTGCTTTACAGCTTCAAGCTTCTGCTTCACTTCCCGGTAGCTTCTGGCATAGACCGCTCCGTATTTCGTTTTTCCCTCAATCCGTTCTTTGATATAGCGGCCTTCCCAACGCCCGTCCTTCCTTTTATAAATGTTTTCTCCTGTTCTTGACATAATGTGTACCTCCTGTCAGTCCTTATTTTGATGATAATATTAACGGCAGACAAACGCAAAAACCATCGGCAAACTTTCACACAAAAAAGCCATATTCGGAATAGCAGCTATTCTGAATATGGCTTTCTATATATCTAATAAATCTATGCCTTTAAATTCTGCCTGTCATTTCCCTGCAACTCTCAGCAGGGACTTTCCTTACAGCACCATGAGCAAAGTCCCTGCTCCGATCAGCACTGACCCCGCAAGCGACTTTGCCGTAAATTCCTCATGCAGAAACACAAAAGCCATCACCAGTGTGATGACCACACTGAGCTTATCCACCGGCACCACCTTGGAAGCCTGGCCGATCTGCAGCGCCCTGTAATAACACAGCCAGGACGCCCCGGTAGCCAGACCTGAAAGAATCAGGAACAGCCAGCTCTTCCTGCCGATCTCCGCGATGCCGCTCTGGGCATGCGTGAGAAATACCATTCCCCAGGACATGGCCACCACAACCACTGTGCGGATGGCTGTGGCCAGATTGGAATTCACCCCTTCAATGCCCACTTTCGCCAGAATGGAAGTCAACGCCGCAAAAACTGCGGATAACAGTGCAAAAACAAACCACATAACAATCTCTCCTTTTATTTTTCTTTTTGCCGACGCTTCCCCGCAAATCCTTCGGAGTCCTTCTGCCCTCCGGGTAAACGCCCCATTTGATTATCCGCTTATATTATAAGAAAAAAAGCTTCATTTTACAATGCCAAAAAAGAACCCAAAAAAGAAACACCCGGAGAACCTCATTGCAACATACCCCAATCTATGATAAAATCTAATCGGCCGGCCATATATCCCTTGCTTCCGGATAGATCTGCCCGGCGAAAGGCGGTACTCCATGGCATACCAGATCGCTATCTGTGACGACGATGAAACCCAGCTGCGCACTCTCCGGGCCCAGGTCTCCAAATGGAGCGCGCAGACCGGGCAGCCCTGCGATATACAATGCTTTCCCTCCGCAGAGTCCTTCCTCTTTGCCTATGACGGGGAGAAAACCTATGACATCCTTCTTCTGGATGTGGAAATGAAAGAAATATCCGGCATCGGCCTGGCCCGGCGCATACGGAAGGATACTCAGCGCGCGGAAATTATCTTCATCACTTCCCACTTTGAATTCATCAGCGAAGGCTATGAAGTGGACGCGCTGCACTACCTCACCAAACCGGTTCCGGAGGACAGGCTGAACCAGGTACTGGACAAGGCGGTCCGGCGTCTTTCCATAGAACCGCCCTCCCTGGTCATCACCTGCGAGGAGGAGACGCTCCGGCTGTACGAGGCGGATATTCTGTATGCGGAAGCCTTCCTGCACTACCTCTCCATCCACACCGTAAAAAGGGAATATAAAATCCGGGAAAATATTTCCTCCTTTGAAAAACGGCTTGGCGATGATTTTTTCCGGGTTCACCGTTCCTACCTGGTGTCCCTGAAACATGTGACCGGCATATCCCGCACAAAAGTAACCCTGGAAGGAGACGTGGAGCTCCCCCTTGCCAGGGGAAAATATGACGCCATAAACCAGGCCTTTATCCGGCGGAACTGAATGCCCCGGCAAAGCGCCGCCCCTTTTTCTGCTTCCCTGCCGGAAGAAAACGTAACAGTTCAGACAGGGCGCTGAACTGTTACATGGATGTACACAAAACGTGAAAGACGCGCGTTTTGGCGTCCGCAAGTCTCGCAGAATTGCACAGAAATGTGTCCGCGGACGCATTGCAATGATTCACTTCGCGGGAGGGACTTTCTGAATTGTTACAGAAAAACAGAAAAAGAACAGAAAATCCACAGGACACGAAATCAAATGAGAAAGAAAACATACCTGAAGCTAGTAGCATATCAGACAGAACAGTCCAGACAGCACCTGGGGGAAGTCCAGGGCATCTACCGGGAAATGCGGGGATACAAGCATGATTTCCACCATCACCTGCAGACCCTGAAAGGGCAGCTGGAAGCCGGGGAAACCCAACGCGCCCTGGCCTACCTGGAACAGCTTGACCATCAGCTGATGCATGTGGACACCCTGCTGAAGACCGGAAATATCGCCCTGGATGCCATCCTGTCAGCAAAAATCGCCCAGGCCAAAGCCGCAGACATTGCCGTTACCGTGAAGGCCAATGTTCCGGACAGCCTCCTGCTTTCGGACCTGGAGCTCAGCATTGTGGTGGGCAATCTTCTGGACAATGCCATTGAAGCCTGCATGGCCGTGGAGGGGGAACGGTTTCTGCGCCTCTTTATGGGCATGAAGCAGAAGATGCTCTATTTCTCCATGCTCAATGCATCCGGACCCAAACTGCGCAAAAACGGCAGTCTGTTTTCCTCCGGCAAGGACGGCCTTCACGGCTTCGGCCTGCGCAGGGCGGAAGCCATCCTGGAGGAACATGGGGGATGGTGTAAATATAACAGCGAAGACGGAGCCTTCACCTCCGAATTTCTGGTCCCGGCGGTAAAGGAATAACCGCCCGTTTCCCCTTCTCTGCCTCTTTTCCGATTCCCCAACACATTAAAACCAAAAAGCAGGCTGCAATTCGTGCCGCCGGGAATGCAATTCGTGCCCGGTTTACCGGTGATGCGCTGTTTCGTGTAAAATAAAACCATGTTCAGACCGCAGTAGCCCAAAAACAATGCCGCCGGACTGAAATCGGAAATCACAGACCTGCTTCCCGGCAAGACACAGACCCGAGAGCCGGAGACAAGTTTTAAGGAGTTGACCAAGATGAAAAAAGCAAAGCAAGCCAAAAACAAACCCTACCGTTCCGCCTTCAGCAACGCCATGTGGAGCTTCCGTGAAATCGGAAAGAACTCGCCCCTGTTTTTCCTGCTGATGGTTCTGGATGTCCCTCTCAACGTGGCCCTGGCCTACGCAAATATCTACCTGCCCGCTTTGGTGGTTGGGGATGTGACCAGACGCGCCCCTCTGGACCAGGCAGCGCTCCGGGCAGGCTTCCTGATCCTGGGAATGCTGATCTGCCGCATACTGCAGAATTTCTTTTACCGTTTTTCAGATACCTATATGTCGGAGTACCGTGAGGAAAAAGGTCTGGAAGTGAATCGAAAGTCGCTGAATCTGTTTTATCAGGACTATGAGCGGAAGGACATCCGGGATTTAAGCCGCCGGGCCGCCCGGGCCACCGAGATGTGGGACGGTGTGCAGCCCATCTCGGACGTGCCCAGACGCAGCCTGAAACTGGCGGAAAATATCCTCTGCTACCTTCTTTTCGGTTCCATGATCTTTCTGGTCAGCCCGCTCCTGGTGCCCATACTCACCATCGCCCCCGCCGTAAACTGGTTCTGCGCCCGGGCTTACCGCAACTGGGAGTACGCTCACAGAGCGCATTGGACCGATATTGATCAGAAAATGTGGTACCTGTTGGATAAGACTTCCGATTTTGCCGCAGCCAAAGACATCCGGATCTACGGCATGGCCGGATGGTTCAGACAGCTCTTCCGGGATTTCTCCGGACAGCGCCTGGCCTGGGAGAAGAAAATGGTCCGGAAGCGCTTCCTGTCCCGTTTAGCCGATCTCCTGGTTATCCTCCTGCGGGACGGCGCAGCCTACCTGCTCCTGATCAGAATGACCCTGGAAGGCAGCATCACGGTGGACCGTTTTCTCCTGTACTTTTCCGCCATCTCCATGTTCGCCTCCTTTATCGGCAACATTATGAACGAGTGGAACGGCATCCGCGCCACCAGTCTGGATCTGTGCGATTACCGCAAGTACCTGGACCTGCCGGAACAGGACGGCAGCGGCGAAGCGGAGGTTGACCCCCTTCTGGACTCCGCCCCGGAAATCACCTTTGACCATGTGTCCTTCCGGTATGAGGGCGCCGAAGAGGATACCCTGCAGGATATCAGCTTTACCGTCAAACCCGGTGAAAAAATCGCCCTGGTAGGGTTAAACGGCGCAGGAAAGACTACTCTGGTAAAGCTTCTCTGCGGACTCTACCTTCCCACCCGGGGAGACGTCCGGATAAACGGGATATCCTTCCGCTCTTTTCACAGAAAAGAGTATTACCGGCTCTTTTCCGCCGTATTCCAGGATGTGCAGACGGGCTTCTTCACCCTGGCGGAAACCGTCTCCGGCCAAATCCGGGGAAACACGGACCTCAAACGGGCAGAGCAGTGCATACGCCTGGCAGGCCTTGGGAAAAAACTGGACTCCCTGCCCCTGGGAATCCACACCCCTCTGGATAAACAGCTCTACGACAACGCCACGGAACTGTCCGGCGGAGAACTGCAGAAACTGATGCTTGCCAGAGCACTGTATAAAAACGCGCCGATTCTGGTACTGGACGAACCTACCGCGGCCCTGGATCCCATAGCCGAAAACCAGATCTACCTCCAGTACCAGGACATGACCAGGAATAAGACCTCCCTCTTCATCTCCCACAGACTGGCCTCCACCCAGTTTTGTGACCGCATCCTGTACCTGAAAGACGGCCATGTAGCCCAGGAGGGAACCCACCAGGAACTCATGGCTTCCGGCGGCGGATATGCGGAACTCTACGAACTGCAAAGCTGTTGGTACCAGACCTAAACGGCGGCATATAGACATCGGCCAAACTACAAACAGCCGATGGAGGTTCGGGGCACATAGAATTTTCGCACGCATTTCCTTCGCGGGCGACAATTCTATGCCTAAACCGCCCCGAACGAACATCGGCGGAACTCCAAAACAGCCGATGGAGGTTCGGGGCACATAGAATTTTCGCACGCATTTCCTTCGCGGGCGACAATTCTATGCCTAAAC
>CANBFE010000039.1 GCA_947367855.1 uncultured Lachnospiraceae bacterium
TCTCAAACTGAAGGGATTCCGCCGCATTGCAACCCGGTATGATAAGCTGGCTTTCACATATATGGGATTTGTATGCCTTGCTTCAATCCTGATTTGGATAAAATGACTAAAAACCGGTAATTTTCAAACACGCTCTAAGAACAGGAAACTATATCCGGATGGGGAACGGAGGTGGGGCCGATGGATGATAATCTGGAAAAAACAGGGATACAATGGCATCCGGGCTTTTATGGCGCGGCGGAACTTGAGCTGATTTCCAACAGGGACTCGCTCGAATTTCAAAGAGAATACAATCTGAGCAAAAAGCCGCTCCAAATGGACCTGCTGATTATTAAAAAGCTCTCCGATGTGAAGATTTACCCCCACAGGAAAACAGAATTCCACAATAACTGATTCCTGTGGGAGTAATGTCATATGTTTTTATCCGTATAATATCCGCATAAAATATTATAGTTTTCCGCACAGATACGCATAGGCATTCAGCAGCGTATCTTTTTTTCTGCCTGCAATGAAGTAGAAATCAAGCTGTTTTTCGCTGTCTGCATGGAGGTAGGTGCCGTAGGCCGGGATATCGCAGCCAAATACCGGGGAGGCTGCAGCCATCAGAATGCCGTATCCTCTGTCGGAGAGCAGCAGGGGAAATCCCGTGCTGCCGTCTCCCTGGGAGATGTATCGGGCAGCTCCTTTCAGGGGGATGCCTCCGCCCCCTTCCGGGCCAAATGCGTAGAGATGTTCTTCTCTGGCAAAATCCAGAAAAAGCCAGGTCTGAAAACTGCCTTTGGAAGCGGTCTCCAGTTGACGGCATTCCCGTTTTCTCTCCTGCAGAAGGAGTCTTTTCTGACCGGAATCCTCGTCCAGATACAGATAGCGGATTGCCCCTGTGGATTTGTCCACCTGAAGGGCCAGTTCATCTGTAGTCAGTTCCGTCATACTGCTGGAGTCTTTGTACATCCAGAATTTTTCCGTCCTCTTTACGGCGATACCGGGATACACCTCAGAAGCAGGCTGGGCGTTTTTCGCGAAGGTAACCCGGATGATGGCGCTTCCCACAGGACTGAGGCGCAGCGTGCCGTAACGGCTCTGCAGGTACAGACCGTCAGACTGCTTTGTCACCCATCGTACGGAAAGGTTGATCTTGGAATGTCCCATGGGGCGCAGTTTCTCCGTGGGTGGAATGTCGCCAAAAGCAGGGAATCCTGTTCTGGTCCCGGAGGTTGTTTTGCCGCTGCTACCCGACGTCTCTGTCCGGGAAGATTTATCCTGCGTTTCCGTCCGTGAGACAGGCCTGGCGCTGTACAGGTTTGTCAGTGCCGAAGGCTGCTGGCCGACATCTGATTTCCCCTGGGAAACCAGGACAGCACGGGGTCTTGTTCCCGCTGTGGGATTCCGGGTCTTAGCTACCGGACTTTGCCTGATTCCGGCGCCGGAATGCTGTTTTTGACCAGGTGGGTCATTTCTGTGCCTGTCCTCATTTGTGCAACGCCTGTTTTGTTGACTCAACTGGTCATTTTTCTCCCCGAAATGTCCCTCTGACTGACCGAATCGGTTCCTGGTATTGCGGGAGCTTACTTTCCGTTCTTCATTCTCTTTCCTTCCGTCAGCTCTTTTTTCCGCTCTTCTCTTCTGTTCCTGTGGAAAAGCCCAGGGAGCTGCCGCCCCATCCCCCTTCGTCTGTTTTTTTCCAGGGTGGGCGGAATCTGTCTCCTGCTCTCCCCCGTCATTCAAGATCCGGTGTCCTTCCGGAACAGGGTCTGCAATCAGTCCGGTGAGTTCTTCCGTGTGCAGAACGCAGAGCTCGTGAAGGGCTCTGGTGGCGGCCACATAGAGCAATTTTGCATGGCCGTCGTCCACCGGATAATCGTCCCTTGTGGGATCCAGGATAAGCACGGTGTCAAATTCCAGACCCTTGGTGTACTCTACGGGAAGCACCATGATACCGTTTCCGAAGACAGCTTTCTCCAGGTCGTTTTCCATCACATCTATATACTGCCCCAGGCCTTCCGCGGCCCTGTCCGCGCTGTAGCTGCTGCGGCAGACCACAGCAATGGTATCAAACCCTTTCTCCTGCCATTCGCGGCAGACCCGGGCGGCTTTCCGGAAGAGCTCCTCTTCAGCGCACTGCTCCACTCTCACCGGGTCTCCGTGACGGATAATGGGTTCCACCGGATAACTGGAAAATCGTCCATGATGAAGAATGTGCGTGGCAAAGTCCGAAATCTCCACTGTATTACGATAGCTTTTCTTTAAAATCCCAAAGCTGTCCATCTGGTCCGTAAGCAGAAGTCCACGCAGTTCTTCCCAGTCGTTCAGCCCGAAGCCGAAGTGAATGTTCTGGGATACATCACCCATAATCGTATAGGTGCAGGCTTCAATGCAGAAATGCAGAACGGAATAGGCCATCATCCCAAAATCCTGAGCCTCGTCAATAACGATGTGGTGGGCTTCGCTGATCACTTCCGTTTCCTTTATCCTTTTGTACAGATAAGCCAGGGCCGCCAGGTCATAGACGTCAAACTCCCTGCCGGGAATATCCACCGCTTTTCCCCGGTCAGCCTGCCTTACCAGGAAATTCCGGTAGAGTTCATAGATGGAACCCTTCCAGATCCTGCTTCCGTATCTGCCCCTGTAAGCTTTCAGAATGGCTTTCTTCTCCGCGTCGGTATATTTGACCCCTTTGCCCAGAAATTCCTCTTTGATTTTGATGATCAGCCGTTCATTGAGCATGTTGATCTTGCTCTGCATGGAAACCTTGGGATTCTGGCGGATATAGCGCTCCACAGCCTCACCGTCCACCAGACGGATCAGATCGTAGGGATTGACCGGTTTTCCGATTGTGGTATCGTAGACTCCGTTTTTGCCGTCCTGCAACCCCTCCACAAACTGCCTGGGGTTCAGGTAGATGGACTCCCGCAGAATACTGTTCCACTCCAATTGGTCGCAGTAGTCTTTCAGATCCGCAAACCATCTGGAAGTCCCCTTGATACTGCCCCGGTTTCCGCTGTGGGCGCTGCTTTTCACGGCGTATTTTTTCTCGTCCCAGTCTTCATACAGCAGCCGGACGAAGAGCTGTTCCATGGTCATCTGCCGTATGCCGTACACATCCAGATCAGGAAGTACCCCGGTAATGTAATTCAGCAGAATGCGGTTGCTGCCAACAATGTAAAAATCGTCAGGCTTGAATCTTTCCTGGTAATTGTAGAGAATAAAGGAGATGCGGTGCATGGCAACCGTAGTTTTGCCGGAACCTGCCACACCCTGAACAATGATATTGTGGTAGGGGGATTTACGGATAATGTCGTTCTGTTCCTTCTGGATGGTGGCGATAATCTCCCCCAGAACCGCCTGTTTGTTTTTTGCCAGATATTTTGTCAGCAGTTCGTCATTTGCCACCACTTCACTGTCATAATAATCCAGGAGCTTTCCGTTCTCAATTTCATAGGTCCGCTTCAGCTTCAGGTCTATGGGAATCTCTCTGTCCCCGGGGGCGGTGTAGCTGCACTTTCCCAGACCATTTTCATAATAAGCATTTGCCACCGGCGCGCGCCAGTCGATAACGGCCTGATGGGTGGCGTCTCTGGAAATGCCGCCCTTGCCGATGTAGATGCTCTCCTCCTTTTCCAGGAGCTCATCGTAAAAGTCGATCCTGCCGAAATAAGGTTTATTCTGCGCCTTTTCGTTTCGCTCCAGAGCCCGCTTCATCTGGTCGTGAAGGGTCATGCTGTTCTCCAGGAGGTTGATCAGCTCGGGATTGTCGTCATGGAAATGATCCAGCATGTCGTCGATTTCTTCCCGCATCCGCTCCACCTGCTGACCGTAATTTTCCAGGTTTGCGTGAACCACTGCCAGAGTCTGCTCCAGAAAAGCCTCTTCTGCCTGGCGGGATGTGCCCGGCAGTCCTGATTGTTCTTCCCGGGGAGTCTCTGTTTTGGAACTTCCCTCCTCTGGAAGTTCTATTCCGGTATTCTGCTCCATGTTCATCTGCCTCTCCTTTCTTTTGGTATGATAGGGAATTAATTGCTATTAAAAGTATACAGGGAAATAAAAAAATTACTAGACTTTTCTTTATCTATATGCTATAGTGTTATATAGAACCGTGCCTGGAAAAAGCTACCGTTTACCGGTAGCTTTTTTACGTTATTGCGGAGCAATATCCATTGCCCCGGCATCATTATACAGTTGTGCGCATGGCGGGAATTCCTCTTTTTCGTTCCGGGCATATACAATTCTGCCGGAAGCGATGGTTGCCGCCACCCTCCCCCTGAGTTTCCATCCGGTGAAAGGGGTGTTGGATGCCCTGGAAGCATAATCTCCGGCAACGGTTTCCCCCATGGTATCTATCAGAACCAGGTCCGCAGGGCCGCCTTCCGCCAGATATCCTGCGTCCAGACGGTAAAGGTTTGCAGGATTTGTGCTCATCAGGCGCAGCAGCTGCCTCATGGTGAGATGTCCTGGCTGAACCAGGTTGGTGATACCCAGGGGCAGGGCTGTCTCCAGTCCGATGATTCCGCTTGGCGCCTGGGTCAGAGGTCTTGCCTTTTCCTCCTCCGTGTGGGGCGCATGGTCCGTGGCAATGATATCAATGGTGCCGTCCGCCAGGCCCTCTATAATGGCAAGACGGTCCGCCTCCTCCCGCAGGGGCGGGTTCATCTTGGCCATAGCCCCGTATCGGATAACGGCTTCTTCCGTGAGGGTGAAGTGATGGGGAGTGGCCTCGGCGTGTATTTTAGGATTCTGTTTTCTGGCCCGGCGCACCAGTTCTACGGATTCCCGCGCGCTGATGTGCTGTATATTGATGCATGCCCCAGTTTCCAGGGCAAGTTCCAGATCCCGCTCTACCAGACTGATCTCCGCTTCCCGTGGAGAACCGCCGATGCCGAAATGGGCGCTGGCTTTTCCCCGGTTGATGCCGTTTTCGCTGATCAGCCCCGGATCTTCCTCGTGGAAGCTCACAGGCAGGTTCAGCTTTGCCGTCCGCTCCATGGCAGCCCGGACCACCTCTTTCTCCATCAGCGGAATTCCATCATCCGTAAATCCCGCCGCTCCCCGGGCAGCCAGTTCCTCCATGGGAGTCAGCTCCCGTCCCTGCATGCCCATGGTCACATTGGCGCAGGACAGTACATGAATGCCTGTCTGTTTTCCCTTCTCCAGTACAGCATTCAGGGTGTCAGCATTGTCTATGCAGGGTCTGGTGTTCCCCATCATGACTACAGTGGTATACCCGCCCTTTGCCGCAGCCCTGGCCCCTGTGAAGATGTCTTCCTTGTCAGGAAAACCGGGGTCCCGGAAGTGGACATGAACATCCACCAGCCCGGGAGCTGCCAGAAGCCCCTCAGCCTCTATGATTTCACAGCTTTCCTCCGGAACCGAAAGCTCTTTCCCGATTTTACTGATCCGGTCTCCTTCGATCAGCAGGTCATATTTCCCCTCCATGCCGGATTCAGGGTCTATCATATATCCGTTTCGTATCAGCAGCATTGGTTTTCCGTTTCCTTTCTGAGATTTTCCGACGACAGCAGTTTCATCGTAACAGTTCAGCGCCCTGTCTGAACTTGTTACGTTTCATCGGTTTGCCAGTTCCTCCATGATTTCCTCCCAGCCGATATCCTTCTGTACCATGAGCACCATCATATGGTACAGGAAATCACTCATCTCATATTTTACTTCATTGGCATTGGGATTTTTGGCGGCAATCACGATTTCCGTGGCCTCTTCTCCCAGTTTCTTCAGAATCTTGTCTATTCCCTTATCAAAAAGATAATTTGTATAGGAGCCTTCCTTCGGATGTTCCTTCCTGTCTTTTATCACCTGGAGAACCTGGTCCAGAACCTGAAGCGGGCTTACGGTATCTTCATAATATTTCTTTGAAATTTCGTTAAAAAAGCAGCTTCTTGCTCCGGTGTGGCATGCGGCGCCCACCTGAGATACCTTCGCCAGGATGGTGTCCATGTCGCAGTCCGCAGTCAGGCTTTTCACATACTGGAAATGTCCGCTGGTCTCCCCCTTCAGCCACAGCTGCCCGCGGCTTCTGCTGAAGTAGGTCATTCTGCCGCCGCGGATGGTCTGTTCATAGGCTTCCTGGTTCATGTAGGCCATCATCAGAACCTCCAGAGTCCGATAATCCTGGACCACCACCGGCACCAGGCCTTCCGCGTTTTTCTTAAAATCCGCCCACTGACAGGCGGCCTCAAAGGTCTCCACCGGAATTCCGTTTTCCCTGCAAAGTTTTTTCAATGTCAGAACCTCCCGGTAATTGTCATTGATGGTATTTCCCGTTACACCGCAGACATTGGCGTAGGAAAAGATTTCCATCAGTTTGTTCAGAGCCACCTGATTCACCTGTACATAGAAGGGAAGCGCCGTGACGCTCTCCGTCTCCCTGATCTGGTGGGGATTCATCAGAAGAAGGGCGGAGACATACTGTTCAAGCAGCTCCCGGTTAGCCGCGATTTCCTCCGCACTCTCGTAGGAAGCAAGAATCTTATTCTTCCCGAATTTCAGGGAAACCTCCTCCGTCAGGGCAATGTTGTCAGCCCTGGTGTAATCCAGCGCCACCCGCCTGCATCCCGCATAGAGCAGCTTTTTTACGTCTTCCATCCTTCTGATATTACCTGCCCCGATGACTTCCATCTCTGCGCAGGCGCAGATTTCCTTTATCATGTCAAGGGCTTCTTCATGCTCCTGGTCTTCCTGGGACATGTCAAACACGATCAGAGCGTCCGCATTGTTGTCATTGTAAAGGTTTACCAGGCGCAGCGGGTCCGTTTCCACCACGGAACAGTCCGTGAGGCGCCTGACCGCATGTCCGTGGTACAGGTAAATACAGGGCACAAATTTTTTAAAATTGTCACTTCCATTCATATGGATACCTCATTTGTCTTTCCAGGTCCCCTTTTTCGTCCCATGCTTTTCCGGCAGACGGGGTGATTTACAGACTGCCCTTGGTGCTCAGCACATCCCTGATCCGGGGGTCCATTCCTGTGGCCTGATCCAGGGCCTTGGCAAATGCCTTGAATATGGCCTCGATCATGTGGTGGGTATTCTGCCCATCCAGTATCTTTATATGCAGGTTTATGCCTCCGCTGCAGGAAACCGCATGGAAAAATTCCCGCACCAGTTCCGTGTCCAGGCCGCCTGTCCGGGCCTGGGAAAAACAGGCGTCAAACTGCAGCCAGGGTCTGCCGCTGAGATCCACTGCGCACATGGCCAGCGCGTCGTCCATTGGCAGGATAAAATAGCCGTATCTGCAGATTCCCTTTTTGTCTCCAAGCGCCCTGGCGAGAGCCTGTCCCAGTACTATCCCTGTGTCTTCCACAGTGTGGTGCCCGTCCACATGCAGATCCCCTTTCACATGGCAGTTCAGGTCGAAAAAGCCATGCCTGGAAAATCCCTCCAGCATATGGTCAAAAAAGCCGATGCCCGTGGATATCTTGGACTCTCCGCTCCCGTCCAGATTCAGCGTAAGCGAGATATCCGTTTCCCTTGTGGTTCTTTTTATCGTAGCTGTTCTGGCCATTATTTACCCTCCCCGAACCTGACTTTTATGCTGTTCGCATGGGCGGTAAGGCCCTCGCTCTCCGCAAACTTCTCAATGTCTCCATGTACTTTTTCCAAAGCAGTCCTGGAATAGGAAATAATGCTGGTCTTCTTCATGAAATCCTCCACGTTTAGAGGGGAGAAAAACCTGGCTGTACCGTTGGTGGGAAGAATATGGTTGGGGCCTGCAAAATAATCTCCCAAAGGTTCTGAGGAATATTCACCCAGGAAGACGGCGCCTGCGTTCCGGATCCTGGGCAGAATTCCAAAGGGATCCGCAGTCAGGATTTCCAGATGCTCAGAGGCAATCTCATTAGCGGCCTCAACTGCATTATCCATGCTTTCCGCCAGAAGAATATAGCCATAATTGTCCAGGGATTTCCGGATGATTTCCCTCCGGGACAGCCCTTCTGCCATCTGGTCCACGCAGTGGGAAACCTCCCTGGCCAGTTCCTCTGAGGTAGTGATCAGAATGGCGCTTGCCAGTTCGTCGTGCTCCGCCTGGGAAAGCAGATCAGCCGCCACAAACCTGGAATTGGCAGTTTCGTCAGCCAGAACCAGTATCTCACTGGGACCGGCTATGGAATCGATTCCCACATAACCATAGACTGCTTTTTTTGCCAGGGCAACGAAGATATTGCCAGGGCCGGTAACCTTGTCAACCTTTGGAACGGATTCTGTGCCAAAGGCCATGGCTGCCACTGCCTGGGCGCCGCCTGCCCTGTAAATGGTATTTACTCCCGCTATGTCTGCCGCAACCAGAGTACCGGGATTGATACGGCCGTCCTTCCCCGGAGGGGTGGTCATGATTATTTCGCCCACACCTGCCACTCTGGCAGGGATCACATTCATCAGCACACTGGAGGGATAGGCTGCCCTGCCACCCGGGACATAGACTCCGGCCTTTGCCACAGGGGTATATTTCATCCCCAGAATACAGCCGTCCTCCCTGGCATCAAACCAACTGTTGCGCAGCTGCTTTTCGTGAAAAATCCGGATATTTGCCGCACTGCGCCTGATGATCTCCACCAGTTCGGGATCCAGTCTGTCATAGGCTTCCCGGATTTCTCCTTCTGTAACCCGGATATTATCCGCATTCAGGGGAAAACCATCATATTCCATGGTATAGGAAAACAGCGCTTTGTCCCGGTTTTTCCGCACATTGTCTACAATACTGTTTACCGTACTCTCATATTCTGAATAATGATTTGGACTTCTCTGCAGCAGATCGTCCAGTATGGCTGTTTTGGTTTCCTGTGTCAGTTTTACAATTCTCATATTTTCCTCGTTTCTGTTAAATGGTTTCTCGGCCCAACAGCCTGCGAAAGCCCAGGACAATCTCCTGAATCCTTGTCCGTTCCATCTGGATGCTGACAGGATTTACGATCATTCTGGCAGAAAGGGGACATACCTCCTCCAACACCGCCAGACCGTTTTCCTTCAGCGTGGATCCGGTCTCCACAATGTCCACAATGACCTCCGACAATCCGACCAGGGGCCCCAGTTCCACAGAGCCGTTCAGCTTGATGATATCCACTGTCTGATGCTTCTTGTTATAGAAATAATCCCTTGCAATATTGGGATATTTGCTCGCCACACGGATTCTTTCATGATGCTGCAGCAGCTCCCTGGCTGATTCCGGTCCGCAGACACACATTCTGCATCTTCCGAATCCCAGGTCAAGAACTTCATAAACATTCCGGTTCTCTTCCAGAATCGTGTCGTTCCCGGCCACGCCGATATCCGCTGCGCCGTATTCCACATAGGTGGGCACATCCGGGCCCTTTGCCAGAAAGAACTTCAGTTTTTGTTCTTCGTTTACAAAGATAAGCTTCCGGGTCTTTTTATCCTTCATTTCCTCGCAGGAAATTCCCATTTCTTCAAATAATTCCAGTGTCCTGCAGGCAAGCCTGCCCTTGGCCAGCGCAAAGGTCAGATAACGCTCCTGTGCCATACCTCTGTTCCTCCCCGATTTCTGTGGACTTACTCATGTACAAGCTCCGCCGGAATTCCCTGACTGCGAAGCAGCTGTGCCTCCGCCAGTTTTTCCTGATAGTTCCCGGAATGATAGAAAATTCTCCTGGTTTCTTCCGGAACCGGAAGAGACACACCCTGTCCGGAAAGCGCTTCCAGGATGCTGTCCACTGTCATGACAAAGCCCACCGCAGCAGCCTCCTTGCCGAACTGCCGCAGAAGTCTGTCATATCTGCCTCCTTTTACAATGGCTTCCCCAACGCCGTAGGTATACACCTTAAAGATCATTCCCGTGTAATACCTGTATTTGCTGAGCATGCCCAGGTCAAAGGATACGTAGTCGGATACCCCGTACAGCCGGAGAAGGTCATATAACTTCTGCAGCCGGTTTACCGCTTCCCGGGAGCGGGGATTTTCTGCCATGGCGCCTGCCCTGGGCAGGGAGCCCATATCTCCGAACAGATCTGCCAGCTGCAGAAGCCTGTCCTGATATGCCGCGTCCACCCTTCGTTCCTGCAGAAGTTCCCGGGCGGCAAAATAGTTCTTTCCGGAGATAAAATTCCTAAGATCAGCTTCCGTCTCCTCTTCCAGTCCGGCTTCGCAGCACAGACCCTTAAAATATTCCACATCCCCTACGGCTACCTGGAAACGTGTCAGTCCCGCGTTCAGTAGGGAACGAACCACCAGGGAAATCATCTCCGCATCCGCCTCCACGGAGGAGTCGTTGATCAGCTCCACTCCCATCTGTGTCACTTCCTTCAGTTTGCCCTGAAGATTGGAAGTGTTCGTAAAGGTATTTCCCAGATAACTGAACCGCAGGGGAACTTTTTCCTCACAGAAATACTTTGCGGCACATCTGGCAATGGATGGGGTAAAGTCCGGGCGCAGTACCAGGGTGTTTCCCTCCTTGTCAAAAAACTTGTACAGCTCCCTGCTTGGCGTGGTTCCGATCTCCCTGGAAAAAACATCAAAGAACTCGAAAGTGGGAGTCTGGATTTCCTGGTAGCCATAGAGCCGGATGCTTTCTTTCAGCCTGTTCTCCACATGGAGCTTTCCTGCATATTCCTTTCCGTAGATGTCCCTGACTCCTTCAGGCGTATGCAACAATCTCTGACTCATAGCTCTCCTCCCTGTCTTTCTTCCGCTGTGCTTCACCATGGTAGTGTGCTTCACCATGGTAATGCACTTTACCATGGTAACGTGCTGCCGCGATGCCAAAATAAATCAACAGTAGTATATCGAAAGTTATCTGTACTGTCAAGACCTGTCTTCCAAATCCTTTTGCAGGATGTCAAGATAAGGAACCAGGATTCCATGCTTCCGGGGGAGAATATATTCGGGATTCAGTTCCTCATACCGGAAGCTCTTGCGGCCGCCTTCCTTTGCTCTTCTCCAGAAAAACAACAGCATTTCCAGGGGCAGATAATAAAAAAGGTCTTTATGGGTGTAATATATAAGGAAGAAGGAGATTCCGCCCTGTTTTTCGAATTTTTCCATGAAAGTCACCTGATGCTCATGGATATTCTGCAGGGAAAAGGTATCCGCCGCGCATTCCTTTGCGTCAAAGCAGACAGGAATGCCCTGGACCGCCCCTATATAATCCACCGTACTCTTCTGTTCAAAATAGGCCAGGGTAATCTGGCGGTGGGTTTTGTCTATTTTAATGGGGGTGATGGGGGTGGGGATCTTCTGGATCAGCGCAAGACCTCCTTCGGCGTACTTTTGATTTGTGCGGTTGATCATATCCTCCAGTGTGGAACCCCTCAGCCCCCTGGAATTCCATGTAGCCATACTTCTCCTCTGTCCTGTTCTTTATTGTTCTTCTGCTGTCTTTCCTTAAGAAAACAGTTCCTTCTCCAGCCTTTGAAACAGGGCCGGACAGGGGGCGGTGATGCTTCTTCCGCTCAGCGCATCCGGATTTCCGTTCTCCGGAAACATAACCCTGCAGGAATGCAGCAGCTGTGCACGGAGACCATGGTTTTTCCGGAAAAAAAGATTGACGGATTCCCGGCCGTATTTCCTGTCTCCGATCAGGGGATGCCCAAGATCTGCCAGTTGTGCCCGGATCTGATGGCTTTTTCCGGTAATCAGCTCCACCTCCAGCAGGGTGAAGTCCTCCGTGACAGAAAGAGGCCTGTACGCAGTGTGTATGGCGCAAAACTTCTCCCCGCTCCGGGATTCCCCGGGGATCCCGGAAACCGACACCCGGTTCCTGGTTTCATCTTTTACAAGATATCCTTTTATTTCCCCGCTCTCCCTGACTGCCCCCGCGCAGATGGTTCTGTAGAATTTGCGGATACTTCGCTCCCGGATGCCCTGGCTGAGGTACTGCAGTCCCAGGAGACTTTTGCCACAGAGAACAATACCGCTGGTGTTTCTGTCAAGGCGGTTGCAGACGGAGGGGCGGAAAGTGGAAAGCTCTCCTGCAAGGGCAGGATTCTGCTCCAACAGATAACCGATAAGCCATTCGTTCAGGGACAGATCCTCCAAAGACGCCTTCTGGGACAGGATTCCGGAAGGCTTATTCAGAATCAGACAGTCCTCATCCTCATATAATACGGCAATTTCCTTCAGGGTGTGGAAGGCTCTTTCATATTCTCCTGTATTTCCGCATGTTCTTTCCGAAACTTCCGGCATGCTTTCCGGTATCTCCTGTTCTCCGTTTTCCGGAGCCCTCCCTGAGAATCTGGAAAAGGTCTCCTGAGAGAAATAGAAACAGACCTCATCCCTTAGCTCAAGAATTTCCCTGCCTTCCGCCTTTTTCCCGTTCAGGGTAATGTTCTTTTTCCGCAGCATTTTATACAGAAATCCGTTTCCTGCAAGGGGAAGATATTTGTGCAAAAATTTGTCCAGACGCTGCCCGGCCTGGTTTTTTCCGATTATAACTGACTGCATGGGCTTCCCTTATCATTTCCTTTCGTGATATTGTGTTTCCGGCATATCAGAGGGCAACATTTTTCAGGGTTGCCGTTACGGAGGCAGTCTGGGAATCCTGTCTGTCCAGGTCCTGCATCTGGTCCAGACGTTCCGTGTATTTATGTAAATCCGTAAAAATTTTAACGGTAACGCTCTTATGCCCGTCCAGTTTCAGGATATCCCCGATATGTTTGTAAAATTCATTTTCCGGAAAGTCTCTGTTTTCCGAGAAACCGCAGACAGTATTGCCGCAGACAGCCAGGTGGCTTACGGAAAAATTTTTCTTATAGGAGGTAAACACCATATCATAAAGGCAGGAAAGGCCCTGACTGTGCTGTTCTATGGCGTCTGCAGTCTGCTTTCCGCAGCTTTTGAAGCGCAGGAACATAATGGCGCCCACCAGGCTCTTGCTGGCAGGAAGACATCCCAGAACAGCCACAATGGTAAGCAGATTCCCCCGGCTGCCCGTCTGTAGATAACCTGCTGCAAACAGTGACAGGGAGATGCCGAAATAGAGCACTGTCCGGAGAATCTCATACTTTTTCTGGCTGTCCAGATAGTTTCTGGTTCCCTTTGCCCCCTCTGTAGAGAAAATTCTTTTCCACTGCATATTTTCACATTCCTTTCTGTTTCATCTGTCTCATGGCCCTTAAGAGCAGGCAGTGAGGCACTGCCCTGGAAAGCGCCCGAAAAGATTTCATGGGCAGGCCGCATACGGAGAGGGGCCGCCTGTAATAGGAATCCTTCAGGGCCAGGGTAACCACCCTTTCCGGACTGACCATGGTATATTTTTTCAGGGCCAGGGTGGAAGCCGAGGCCTCGGCAATGTCAAAAAAGGGTGTGTCCACCGGTCCGGGACAAACAGCCGTCACATAGATGCCCGCATCCCTCAGCTCTTCTCCCAGCGCCCTGGAAAAGCTCAGCACATAGCTTTTTGTGGCTGCATATACCGCGAAGTCCGGCTGGGGAAGAAATGCCGCGCTGGAAGCCATCTGAAGAATGCGGCTGCCCTTTCTCATAAAGGGAATCAGACGGTGGGTCATCCCGGTGAGCGCCTCGCAGTTAAGCCTCACCATGCCAAGCTCCAGTTTCCTGTCCTGCTGGCTGAAATCCCCCATAATGCCGTACCCTGCACAATTGATCAGCATCCTGACAACTGCCTTGTGGCGGAATACTGCATCTTCAAAGTCGGAAATCCGTTTTTCGTCAGTGATATCCATGGAAAAAATCCTTGCGCTGTGCCTTAAAAGCCCTGCGAGCTCTTTCAGCCTGTCCCGGTCTCTTGCCACCAGCCAGAATTCGTCAATACTGCTGAAATGCCTGTCCATCTGCAGCGCAAATTCCCTCCCGATGCCGGAGGAAGCTCCTGTTATGACTACAATATTCATGCCGTTACCTTCCCGTTTCCCTGATTTACATTACCCGGAACCTGTCTAAAAAAGGTTCAGATAGTCCTCGATATAGTAATCTGCCAAATTTCTTTTTTTATCCCTGTCATGGGCGGAATAGGCATCTTCCACTGCGCAGACACGCATTCCGGCATTTTTCCCGGCCAGGATTCCCGCCACGATATCTTCGAATACAAGACATCTTTCAGGGGATACCCCAAGCTCTCCTGCTGTCTTCAGATAGATGTCAGGAGCAGGCTTCCCGCGTTCCACGTCGCTGCCGGTGACGATGCTTGAAAAATAATTCCGCAGACTGTGGACAGCGGCCACATTTTCTGCAAGTTCCCTTGAATTGCTTGTGGCTATGCCCAACAGAATCCCCTGTCGGCGGCATCCCTCCAGAAAATCCGGGATGCCTTTTTTCAACGGAACTTCGTGGATGTATTTATCCCAGGCCATCCGGTTCCAGGTCTCCTTGATCTGCTCCGGGGAATCCGGTATGGAGAAATGTTCCTTGAAATAGAGGGCAGTTTCACCGAAACTCATCCCCTCGATCTGCGTCTGAAGATCTTTCGGAAGGGGAATTCCGAAGCTTCCCAGATATTCGATGTCAATGGCCTTCCACATCCACATGGAATCCACCAGAGAACCGTCCATGTCAAAAATCACCGCGTCCGTATTCTGCAGCATTTCATGTCTCATATCTTATCTCCTGCCTGTAATCCGGCTTCCTCTTTCAGCATCTGTATTTCTTCCGGGGTCAGTTCCCTGTACTCTCCCTCCTTTAAGCCTTCATCGAGCTTCAGGCTGCCAAAGGAGACCCTCTTCAGGGTTCGGACGCCGTTTCCCAGGGCCAGCATCATTTTTTTCACCTGGTGGAACCTGCCTTCATGGAGAGTAAGCAGAATGCTGTTTTTTTCCAGCACAGTGACCATGGCCGGCAAAGCAGGGCGTTCCTCACCGATATCAATTCCGGATTCCAGGGCGGAAATATCCGCTTCCCTCAAGGGATATTCCAGTGTCACATAATAGGTTTTTGCCACATGCCGCCTGGGGGCAAGAAGCCTGTGGGCAAGCTCCCCGTCGTTGGTCAGCAATAACAGCCCGGTAGTGTCTTTGTCAAGGCGGCCTGCGGGAAAAAGGTCCTTTCTGCCTTCCTCCTTCAGAAGATCAACCACGGTGTCTGCGGTGTTATCCGTGACAGCAGATACAACGCCCACGGGCTTGTTCAGCATGTAATACACATATTTCCTGTAGTCAAGAAGCCTGTCCCGAAAGGTGATGCGGTCGGAAGCTTCCTCTATTTTCATGTCCGGCCGGACCGCGGGTATGCCGTTGACAGTCACAAGCCCCTGTTTCAGAAAAGTTTTTACCTGGCTCCTGGTTCCCAGGTTTAATTCACATAAAAATCTGTCAAGACGCATAGAGCCTCCTTTTGCCGCATGCCTGTCTGGGAGGATAAAAATCCTGGAAATTTTCCGCCCCCCTGCATCAGCGGCAGCTTTTCCTCATATATTTTAGGAAAAGCAGACTTGTTGTCATGAGAATGGAGACAAATCCGTGATATTGCTTACCATTCTGTTTCTGATCCTTCTGGCCTGTATCCTGACCCACTCCCAGCTCAGCCTGTCTTACGCGGCGCTGGGGCTGGAACTGTGGTTCCGGAATATGGTTCCGTCACTGATGCCTTTTATGATATTATCCGGTATCATGGTCCGGATGGGCCTGACGGACAAAGCCGCCATGATCGCTTATCCCCTTGTCCGCCCTGTATATAAAGTCCGCAGAAATGTCTGCTATGCCATGCTGATGGGATTTCTGTGCGGTTTTCCCATGGGGGCCAGGGTGGTGGACGATCTGTACCGGAGGCGCATGATTACAGGAAGGGAGGCGGAATACCTTCTTGCCTTCTGCAACAATATCGGTCCGGTGTATTTCTGCAGCTTTGTGCTGCCCCTCCTGGGCAGAGAACAGGTACTTCCCTATCTGTTCGGTATGTACGGGATACCGCTGCTGTACGGACTGCTGCTGCGCCACACGGTCTACCGGGATCTTTCACTCTCCCCAGGGACGCCTTCCCCGGAAAAAGAGCGCCGCCCGGGAACGGTTCTGGTCAGCTGTGAGGAGAAATCCTACGGAAAGGCCCCCGGCACAGTTTCCCCGGAACGCCTCCTGGCGGAAACGGACAGCGCGGTCCAGGCTGCTGTTCAGGCAATGCTCGCCCTGGGCGGATATATGGTTCTGTATAACCTTTTGAACCTGATTCCCCACATTGTCCTGGGATACCCGCTGAAATGGACCGCTCCGCTGCTTGAAATTACCGGAGGTCTGAAACTCCTGGGAGATACCGCGCCGCTGTACAGTCTGCTGGCGCTGTCCTTCGGAGGCCTGTGCTGTATTGCCCAGACCTATAACTGTATCGGGGACTCTGACCTGTCCATGGGAAAGTATCTGCGGCACAAGATTATCCTTACAATGTTAAACGGGTTTTTTTACCTGTGCTGGTTCCAGATATCCCCCAGTTCCTTTCTGCGTTGAAGCCTGCGCCTTTTCCGCTTTTGATAGGAACTATACTGAAAAAGAGTCGTGATTATCAGGACTGCCACCACAAAGACCAGACCGAACAGGGCAAAATCATACGCCCCCGGCCCCTTTTCTTCCTGCTCCGCTGCCTGCCCGGATGCAGTGTTAAAGGCTGGAATACTTTCCGGGAGAATCCCGCTTTCCTCCACCTTCAGTTCTGCATTTTCCGGAGGCGCAGGCCGGAATACCTGTTCGCTTATGTAGACATTGCTTTCTTTATACAGGTCATACAGGTTATAGGCCCGCAGAATGACTGTGGGTGCCGTATCCGGGGGAATCTCAAGCTTCAGGGGAAAGGACTCCGGATAGCTGCCAGTAAGGGCATCGCTGTCCGGCCAGGACTCCCTGGCACTGAAGGTCCTGCCGCCGTCCAGGCTGTAGCTGTAATATAAAAGCGGGGAATCCGGGTCAGCAGCCGATACGGTCAGCTCCAGAATTCCCTCCTGATAATCCGCATTCTTATAATCGATGACACACAGCTCCGGCTCGGTGGTGTCTACAGCTGTGATTTCCATATTGGAGGAAGGGTCAGCCGCTGTCAGGCTGTAATCCGAGTAATCCACCCCCAGAACACTGCTTTTGAGACCGAAGTACCGCGCCACTGCCGTGGCATCCATCCTGCCGAAGTTCTTCAGCTGTTCCTCGCTGTCGCAAAAGACGGCGTCCCGGGCCTCATCCACATGGCAGTGCTCCAAAATGACTGCCGGAATATCCAGCGCCACAGACTGGCGGATAATGCCGTAATAATCCGCCCCGCCATTTCCCAGGCGTGTCTTGATTCCCCTTACAAACAGTCCGAGTTCCCTCATATCTGTAAGGAATTCATATCCAAACTGGTACCCGTAACTGTTATAGGGACTTACAGAAGAAACCCAGACCTCAGAACCAAACAGTTCATGGTTGGCCGAAGCATTATAATGGATGCTGAAAAGGAAATCCGCATCCACGGAACGGGCAAATTCAGCCCTCTCTTTTAAAGACATATCCGCATCTTCCCTGTGGGTCAGATAGACATCCACATTTTCATAGAGAAGAAGCTCCTCATACATGGCAAGAGCGGTAGTCATGGTCATGTATTTTTCTTCGTGGTTATTCTCAATGGTTCCCCGATTTTCACCTCCGTGTCCCGGGTCTATCACAACAACAGTCCGTTCCCCTGTTTCCTGGATTCTTGGGGCGGCCTGTACCGCACCGGCATACAGGAGGCCGGATGCTGCCAACGTCAGGACCATAAGAAAAATGGCGCGCCTGAAAAAATGCATAAAATCCCCTTTCCGAAAGACCAGATTCCTGTATCCTGCTGGTCATCCCCATACAGGAAAGAACCAGCTCCTTTCGAAAACCGGTTCTTATCTGATCAGTAAAATATGTTTCCTGTCAAATCAAATGCTACATGATATCCAGGTCTTCCTCCTGCCCGGCCTGTTCGTCTTCCATGGGCAGGGATTCCAGATCTTCCTCCACAGGATGAAGGGCCCTGATGTTGGACTGAATCAGGTCACGGTACTGTCCAAGGGAGCCAAGAAGAGTTTCATAAGTGGAACTGGAGGACTGAAAGAGGCCGGATACAATGGATTCCAGTTCCGCCAGTCTTTCCTCCGTATAACGGGAGGCCTGCATGCGCAGTTCATTTGCTTCCATGGTAGCCTTATCCAGAATTTCCTTGGCCTGCCTTGCCGCAGTTGCCACAATTCCGTTAGCCTGGGCATAAGCCTGCTGCATGATCTCATGTTCACTGACCAGTTCATTGGTGTGAACCGTAGCTTCATCAATCAGGGCCTGGGCCTTGGAACGGGCATCGTTTAAGATGGCATCCTTATTGCTGATAATTTTCTGATACCTTCTGATCTCGTCAGGCGTCTTTCTGCGCAGCTCCAGAATGATCTCATCGATTTCGTCTTTATTTACGATAATTTCCGAACTGGACATGAACTTTGGCTTACAGCTTCCCACATACTCTTCCAATTCGTCTATCAACTGTTCGATCTTACTGCTCATAGATTCCCACTCCTATTACGAAACTTTTCTTTCATTAATCCGGCTACAAAATCGGGAACGCATTCACTGATATCTCCCCCAAAGCTTGCTATTTCCTTCACACTGGAGGAGCTTAAATATGCATACTCCAGACTGGTGGTAAGAAATACGGTATCCATGGCACCCCGTGAGAGTTTTCGGTTGGTCTGGGCAATCTGCAGCTCGTATTCAAAGTCTGTGATGGCCCGAAGCCCCCTCACGGCCACATGAATGTTTTTCTCCGCCGCATAATTGATCAAAAGACCAGTGAAACTGTCCACTTCCACATTGGGAATATCTCTTGTGGCTTCTTTTAATATCTTAACACGTTCTTCCACAGAAAACAATGGACTCTTGGTTTTATTATTTAAAACACTGACCACCAGTACATCAAACATCTCGGAAGCGCGTCTGATCACGTCGAGATGGCCAAAGGTGACAGGATCAAAACTTCCCGGATAAACCGCACGTTTCATAGTGAAATCCTCTTTTTCAGAAAAATATGTTTATTTGTTTTGTAACGCTTTTCTTTTACTATCTGAAAGCCCAGTTCCTCTGCATAGGAAAAATCCGTCCGCAGGGAAGCCTCTGCAATAATGACCGTATTTTCCTTCACAAAGGGCATAATGCCAAGTACGGAAAGCACATCCCTCTCATGTCCGCCGTCATAGGGCGGGTCCATGAAAATGAAATCTACTTCGTCCTCATGGTATCTGAGCCTCAGGCTGTCCAACGCGCTGCAGGCATCCTGTTTTAATACAACGGCCCGGTCAGCCATTTTCGTAAACTCCAGGTTTTGCTGGATACAGGAAAATGCCCTGGGGGAATTGTCCGCGAAATAGGCTCTGGCGGCCCCGCGGCTCAGGGCTTCAATGCCTATGGCCCCGCTGCCGCTGAACAAATCCACAAATACGCTGCCGGGAAGATCCCAGTGCAGCATATTGAAAAGCGTTTCCTTTATCTTATCCGTGGTGGGTCTTACCTCCAGACCCTGAGGTGCCTTCAGAGGAAGGCTTCTTGCGGTTCCTGCTATTACTCTCATGGTTCTCCCATTCTGTCAGCTGATTTATATTATACTCTGATTTTCGTTCCTTTTCCATCCCGTTTCGCTGACTTTATGTTGTTTAACACAACATTCCTGTCTTTGTAGGAAATCACGGTTTCCACGGCATTTTGGAGATAATATGCCTGCTCCACGGCATCCTTTGCTCCAAGCTTCATGGCCCGGACTCCCAGGGCTGCCTTTTTCTTCTCCGGAATTTCCTCCAGACCGAATTTCAGAAAATATCCTTCCTTTGTCCGGAGAACGATACTGTTCTGTTCTAAAATCGGCATGACGCTTATGACACTGTCGCCTTCTCCCAGCTTTGTGGCAGCCACTGTACGCTTCGAAACATCGAACTCCCCGCCGTCAACAATCTTCGCCATAGCCTGGGAGGTTACAAAAACCACACGGCGCAGATTCAGTTCCGTCTGACTGGTAATAAAGACAATCTCTTCTTCTGCTGAATTATAATTACTGATATTATCTATGGGAATTCCCTTGTCCCGGAATTTTCCATAGGGAATGTCCATTACCTTAATTGTGTGCAGCTGTCCCGCCGAAGTAAAGAGACATACTTTTCCTGTATTTTTACAGGTAAAAACATATCTGCTTTCTCCATCCGCTGCTTCCCTGTTCCGCTCATAGGCAGCCATGTCGATGGTTTTGGCATATCCGAAACGGTCCATGAGGAAGACAAGCTCCGTCTCCTCTACGGCCTTTTCCCTGTAGACAGCTTCCTGCACATTCTCAATAACCGTTCTTCTCTTCCGGGAATAGGCTTTCTTATAACCGTCCAACTCATTCATAATAACCTGGGCCATGGAATCCCGGCGTTCCAGGATATCTTCATAGCGGTAAATATTTGCCATGGTATCCTCATGCTCCCTGATCAGGGCTTCTATTTCCAGACCGATCAGTTTGTAGAGGCGCATTTCCAGTATGGCATTGGCCTGTTTTTCCGTAAAGGACAGCTGGGCTGCCATAACCCGGGACTCTTTGGTCCTGAATTTGATGCCTGTGGTATTTCCCTCTACCAGACAGGCTTTTGCCATGGCCCTGTCCTTGGAGCCCCTGAGAATCTCAATGATCAGGTCTATCACATTGCAGGCCTTGATGAGTCCTTCCTGAATCTCTTTCCGTTCCAGTTCTTTTGCCAGAAGATTATTGTATTTTCTGGTGGCTGTCTGAAACTGGAAATCCACATTTGCCCTGAGTATTTCCTTCAGCCCCATAATCTCCGGCCGTCCATCGCAGATTGCCAGCATATTGACACCAAAGGTATCTTCCAACCTGGTCTTCTTATATAGAAGATTTACAAAATTCTCTGCATCGGCATCCTTTCTCAGTTCAATCACAATGCGGATTCCTTCCTTTGAGGACTGGTTTGAGATATCCGTTACATCCTGGGTTTTCTTTGTCTCCACCAGACCTGCCACGTCGGAAAGAAATTTGGAAATATTCATACCAATCATAGGATAGGGAATTTCCGTAATCACTACATTGGTTTTGCCGTTTTTCAGCTTCTCAAACTCTACCCTGCCACGGACCTTGATCTTCCCAACGCCTGTCTCGTAAATATTCAACAGGTCATCCTTATTGGTGACAATGCCCCCGGTTGGAAAATCAGGTCCCTGCAGATAGCGCATCAACTCTTTCGTTGTAATGTCTTCCTTCTGCATATATGCTTTCATGGCGTCAATGACTTCACCCAGATTATGGGGCGGCGTACTGGTTGTCATGCCCACTGCAATTCCTTCCGATCCGTTTATCAGGAAATTGGGGATCTTTACCGGCAGAACGGAAGGCTCCTTCTCCGTCTCGTCAAAATTGGGAACAAAATCAACAACATCCTTATCCAGATCACCCAGAAAAGCCTCCTGTGTCACCCGGGCAAGCCTGGCTTCGGTGTAACGCATGGCGGCTGCGCCATCCCCTTCGATATTGCCAAAATTGCCATGACCGTCCACCAACGGCAGTCCGCGCTTAAAGTCCTGCGTCATAACCACAAGTGAATCATATATGGAGCTGTCTCCGTGTGGGTGATATTTACCCATGGTATCGCCTACAATACGGGCGCTTTTTCGGTATGGCCTGTCGTAACGGATGCCCAGTTCATACATATCGTAGAGAGTGCGCCTCTGTACGGGTTTTAACCCGTCCCTGATATCAGGAAGCGCCCTGGCTATGATAACGCTCATAGCGTAGTCTATAAAAGACTTCTGCATTTCCTCAGAATATTCTGTTTTGATGATCCTGCTATCGTCCATTTATATCAACCTTCCAGATTCCATGTCTTTGCTTCTGCCGCTGTCAGCTTCCATTCCTGCAGAAATATTTAAGAGTATACCATACTTTTTTGATTTTGTAAAAGGAAATGCAAAAATTCGGATAGACAGAAATCCTTTCTAAAGCTTTACAAAAATGCAGCCCCGCACAAACGGGGCCGCATCTGAAACTCAGAATATCAATTTACCAGCCATACTCCTCAGCATACTGAGTTACCATTTCTACAGCGTCATCGTATCCGCTGTCGATTGCGCGCTGCTTCATATCAGCGAACATATCGGCTACAGGCTCGGTACCTGTGATGATCTGCCAGTACTCAGCGCTGAATGCAAAGGAAGTTGCATCCGTCACTACCGTATCGTCAATCAGCTTGGGACCGATTTCCGGCCATACAGGATCCTGGTTACGGAACTCGCAGGCCTTGGCATTCAAAGCCTTGGTTTCATCATTATACTCATCAAAGTACTCTACGTTCTCGTATGCCGCAAGTTCGAATCCCCAGCTGGGCCAGTGTGTTACTGCAGAGCAGGGATACTTCACTGACATAGCAGTGGAATTGCCATTTTCGTCACGGATCAGTTTGATGTTACCGTCAGCGTCGCGCTCCCAGTCCTCACCTTCAAATCCCATACGCATATACTTGCCTTCATCAGACAGCAGGTACTCATAATAGTTCAGGAAACGATCCATTTCTTCCTCGGTGATATCCTCGGAGAACATGGTAGCTACCATACAGCTGACATAGCCTTCCATACGTGGGGTATCGCCTTCCTTCAATGCAAGAGCGGGAATAACGCCCAGGCGGTCAAAAGGATTGACACCGGGATTGGCAGCGCCGTAATACTTCACAGCCACACCGTTGATCCAGTCGGCATCTGCGTTACGCAGGCACATTCCGGCACTGTTGGAACAGAAAGTTTTTAAACCGTCTTCCCATTTGATGCCGCCGAAGTCGGGATCGATGGAGCCGTCTTCATACATCTTGCGAAGCCATTCCAGAATTTCGATATTTCTGTCGTCCATGGGACCAAAGAACCAATTGCCGTCATCATCCCTGTTCCAGTAGATATTGGATACGCCTGTACTGGAGAAGAAGTAACGCAGAGTTCCCATACCGTCTCCGGTAAGGCCAAAGGTATCGTTTACACCATTGCCGTCGGGATCATCATACGTAAACGCATGGGCAACATTGTAGAGCTCCTCCCAGGTAGTGGGAATTTCCAGTCCCAGATTATCCAGCCAGTCGGTACGGATGAAGATACCCTTACGCTCTGCCTTGTAGATATTGGGGTCTGCAGAGTCCGGCTTGGGAAGGAAATAATAGCCGTCATACATGCCGTGAACGGTCTGTGACACTGCATCATTTTCCAGCAAAGCCTTGGTCAGAGGATATTTCTCCAACAGATTTTCGGGAATCTCCGCCACCAGTTCCTCAGGAATAAACTGGGTAATAATCGCAGGATAGTAAAGAATATCCGCCGCAAATACCTTAGGCAGCGCCCCGTCAGTTGCCGCCAGCTGCAGAACAGAGAAATCATTGTTATAATAGTTCGTCTCACTCTGCTGGAAAGCAATTCCAAAGTTCTCCTCAATGTAAGCGGCCATCTTATCCGTAGACGGATCCCATGAGAAGGGATCGGCATCACTGTCTGCGACTATGGTAATCACATCATCAAAACCGCCCATCTGTGCTGATCCTGATCCTGCAGCGCTTCCGCCGTCGTCTCCCTCAGCAGGTTCGCTCTCTTCCCCTCCATCGTCAGCAGGTTCGTTCTCTTCGCTGCTCTCTGTCGGAGTAGAATCATTTCCGTCGTTTGCTGCGGGTTCTCCGTCATTGCCACAGGCGGCCATGCCAAGCACCATACTCATGGCCAACAATGTAGAAACAATTTTTCTCTTCATAAATCCTCCTTTAAAAATATGTATTTATTATTCAGGCCTTGGGGCCGAATAACCTTTACTAACCCTTCACTGCACCCAGGGTAACACCCTTTTCAAAATACTTTTGAATGAAAGGGTAGATTACCAACAGCGGCAGCGTAGAGGCAATGGCACAAGCCATCTTTACGCCGGTCTCGTTCAGATAGAGCCGTTTACCGGCCGCATCGCGCAGACCCTCCATATTCTGCATGTCTGCAGGCTTTGCGGAACGCACTACGTAGTTACGGATAATCAGCTGCAGAGGATAAAGCTTCTCATTTCTCATATACAGCTGTGCAGCAAACCAACTGTTCCACAATCCTACTGCCACAAACATGGCAATGGTGGCCAGAGCCGGGATGGAAAGAGGATAGATGATTTTGAAAAGGATAACAAAGTCATTGGCCCCGTCAATCTTTGCCGATTCTTCCAGGGAAACCGGCAACTGCTTAAAGAAGGACCGGATTACAATAAAGTTAAATACACTCACCGTACCGGGCAGAATCAGCGCCAACAGGTTATTGGAAAGATTCAGTGTTTTGGTAATATTATAATAGGACGGGATCAGACCACCTGAGAAAAACATGGTAATCAGCAGGTAGATCATGAAGAACTTGTATCCCCGCATGGTGCTTTTGGAAAGTCCGTATGCCAACATGGATGTAATTAATGTGGACAAAAAAGTACCTGATATCGTAATCAGAAATGTAACTCCGTAGGAGCGGGGAAACAGCGGCGTGGAAAAAATATATTTATAAGCTTCCAGGGTCGGTGTTTCCGGAAAAAGGATAAAGGGCCTGCTCATAAATTCCGCATTCCCGGTCAGGGAAATAACAATAATGTTCCAGAATGGAAACAGCATGATCAGCGCTATTATAATGAAAAACACCACATTGCAGACATCAAATATTCTTGAGCCCAGGGAATGTTTTACTTTGCTATTTGGTTTTACTGCCTTTACTTTCTTATCTGCCATGCCTGGCACCTCCTTATGAATGTTTTAATTTGAAAAGACTCTGCGGATAAAAGCTTAGAAGAAGCCCTCACCGGACATTTTCTTCACCACAAAGTTACTTAGGAAGAGCAGGACACAGTTTACTCCCTGTTGGAACAAACCGATGGCAGTAGCAAAGTCATATTGTCCCTTTTCAACACCCATATCGTATACATAAGTATCAATAACCTGAGCCACCGTAGTCTGTGTGGACGCTGTACGCAGGTTCATGATCTGGTCAAAGTTGGCTCCCATTACGGAACCCACGTTCAGGATCAGCATTGTGGTTACCACGAAAGCAATACTGGGAAGCGTAATATAAATACATCTCTGGAACCGATTTGCGCCGTCCAGGTAGGCGGCTTCATGCATCTCTTCATCCACGCCTGCGATGGCTGCCATATAGATGATGGTGCCCCACCCTGCTTCCTTCCAGATACTGGTACCGTATAGCATGCCGTAAAACATATCCGGATCCGAGAGCAGGTTAATCTGCTGAAGTCCCATTGACAGCAGCATTTTGTTTACCACGCCGCCGGTGATGGAAAACAGAGCAAACAGCAGCGAATACATGATAACCCAGCTTACAAAATGAGGCAGATAGATAGTGGACTGGATCAGCCCGCGGAATTTTTTGCTTCTCAGCTCATTCAAAAGCAGTGCCAGGATAATGGGCACAGGAAAGGTAATCAACAGCTGCGTTACACCGATAAACAATGTGTTCCAGATAACATCTCCCGCCACGGAACGTCCAAAAAACCTTGAAAAATTCTCTAAACCACACCACTGGGAGAACATAATGCCGTTTTTAATCTTAAAATCCTTAAAGGCAAGAATAACACCATACATGGGTATGTAACTGAAAATAAACACCACCAGAAGCCCGGGAAGAATCAAAATATAGCGATATTTA
This sequence comes from uncultured Lachnospiraceae bacterium, assembly GCA_947367855.1. Classification (GTDB taxonomy): domain Bacteria; phylum Bacillota; class Clostridia; order Lachnospirales; family Lachnospiraceae; genus Acetatifactor. The sequence continues at coordinate 25,569 of CANBFE010000039.1, forward strand.
TCCCTCTTTAAATCGTGCTTCAGCTTCATGGAAGCCTCGCTGAACCAGGGGAGGAAAAAGAAGGCAGCCAAGTCAAAAAGCAAAATTGCCCCGCCCACTGCCGCCATGACAGTCGGGCCCAGACCGTACTTTCCAAAATCCCATTTCTTAATCCCTACGATACCTGTAATCGCAACATACCAGACGCCTCCTCCGATGAGAAGCAGAGCTCCTGCAATCAGTAATGCCCTGAAAACCAGAAGCTGTGTCCGGGAACCTTTTGGTACGGTCTTTGCCGTATTGACGTTTGTCATATGAGTGTACCTCCTCAAAAAGATGTGTTGGCAGGACCGCTCTCTCCCCAGGTTCACACTTATGCGTCACCACAAGTCCTGCGAAATCTGTGTGCACTGTCCCAAAAAGTATACTATTTGAGACATGTAATTGATTGTGCACAACTTACATTTATCATACTGCAATTTTACGATAAAGTCAAGAAAA
>CANBFE010000040.1 GCA_947367855.1 uncultured Lachnospiraceae bacterium
TACAGCTCGTTGATGTATTTCAGACCTTCCTTGTACGCATCCGTTGCGGCCACATTCACAACCGTGCCCGTTGTCTTATCCAATGCCAGCTTGTTGGTGCTGCTGGGGATGAAAGTATACGCGCCAAGAATCCAGTCCTGCATACGCACAAACCATCCGGTATCTGCGCCAGCCACAGCCACTCCGTCAGGAAACTTCTCTACAAACTTCTGACATACATCCTTGAACTCCTCAGTGGTTGTAGGGATTTCGCAGCCGATCTCTCCCAGAAGTCTGGTGTTTACCCACATTTTACGGGCGTACTTACAATGGAAACAGTCGTTGATATTGGCCAGGGAATAAATCTTGCCGTCTGTCTCACGGGTTACATTGATATCGAACTGGCTCATCATCTTCATGTAGTTGGGCATGATATCTTCGTTGAGATACTCATCCAGGGGAATAATAATTCCTTCCTTTACACCATACTTCGGAATCCCCGGGTCTACCATAAGAATATCCGGATAGCTTTGATCACCGGGATTCAGCAGCATGGGCAGCTTCTGATCCACATCGTCACGGCCTGCGGTGTAGAAATTCATATGAATTCCTGTCAGATCTTCCATGTACTTTGTAAAGTCGTTGGTGGCAAAATCTTCCACGTTAGGCATGGACAGCATGAAGATGTCCAGTTCCAGGCTGCCGGGTTCCACGATAGGATATGTACTGGCTGTAGTGCCGCCTTCGTCCCCTCCTGTACTCTCTTCTCCTCCTGCGCTCTCCTCAGCGGAACTCTCTTCCCCGCCTGTACTCTCCTCAACGGAGCTCTCCTGCGATGAATTTCCGGCAGAGCTGCTGTCACCCGCATCACCGCCATCATTCCCGCATCCGCTCAGCATCATGGATGCCGCCAGGATTGCAGAAGTTGCCACAGTTAAAATACTTTTCTTCTTCATATTTTCCTCCTTATAATGATGTATTTTTTCAGCCCACAGCACCCTACACCCACAAACCGGAACTTCTCGGACCGGACTTTGCTGTCATCACCGCATCCCTCCGGTTTCCGGACGTCTTCGGTTTTCAGATGCCTGTCTGCAAAGCTGCGCTTTGATCCATCGTCCTTTCCCGCTGTCCATGTCTGATTCCCCCTGTCCCGCGAAATGACTTTTGCCTGAAATGAATTGGCGTGAAAAAACTTTGGTATCCCAACTACAGTTCTATGGAGGCCTGTTCCAAAAGGTATACTTTATGGAACAACAATGATAAGATAGCATCTTTGGGCAAATAGCCTAACAAAAATCAAATTTCCTCTTGCTTTTTTGATAAAATTGTTGTAGACTATGAGCTATACGGAGGACAGATTGACATATCCCAAAAAGCATACTTTTTGGATTTTGCCAAAAACCCCGTTCAAAGCCATTAAAAATGCCGGAATTCCTCTCTCTCGGAATTCCGGCAAAATGTTTTTTCGTTTTATTCTTATATTCGAAAATGTTTAGTAATTCTTCATAATTAGTTCAAATTACAATGAATAATAAAGCTTTCTTACAGCCCCCGCTTCTCTACCAGAACCCGATGCAGCGACTCTTCCATCTCTTCATATCCGCAAAACCACTCTTCCCCAATGATCAGAACTGGCAGGGGCGTACCCTCAGGTATCCCCAACTGTCCGGCTCTCTCTGCATACCTTTCCTTACAGGAGGCCGTAAACACATTATAAGTGGCAATCTCCACATTCAGTCCCTCTTTCTCCTCGGGCGATATGCATCGGTTGTACAAAGCATAAAAATCTGCGTCCCCCTCACAGGAAGCGCATACATTCTCATAATAGAACTCCACCTGCAAAGATTCGTCGGTTCTGCCGCAGGCCGAAAAACAAAGCAGCATGGATAAAATCCAAAGAATCCGCAGCCTCCCCGTCCATCCCTTCCCCGATTCCTCCTGTTTCTGTCTGAACCTCATCTCCACTTCGCCCCTTTCTGCATCCTTTATTTTCCGCTCCCCTGACCGGTGCTCCCTTCACAACATAGTCTCCCGTATCCCGGAAGCCTTGGTAGCCCGGTCCGTACACCATAGAAAACCGTCCTTTACTCTCCCTCCAGAACCTGCTCCATATAACCGGCTAATGTATGCTTCAGCTCCTGTACTTCCGCTTCCGTCCAATACTCTTCCGGATCTGTCAGGTCATGGGTATCCTTTGATGTCTCATAGTCATTACCGACCAGATTCCCGTCAATATGGAAAGATACATTGGGTACATAGATCCACTGCTCCCCAGTGTCGGTATATTGAAGATATCCATCCAGCTGGTCAATCAGTTCATAATACTTGTCCATGTTGTTTTCTTTTACTTCTTTGGTATTGCAGTACCAGATCTCCCGGATGCCCTTTTCCCGGGCTGTCTCATTCAGATACGGAACATAGGCCTGGCACCAACCGCATTCCGGATACCCCAGGTAGACGATTCCTGTTCCGCTCCGCATCAACTCCAGTACCTCCTCCACACTCCTGTATACAAAGACATTATCTTCCGTAACCTGGGGGTATTCCCCTGCAAAACGCGCTGCGTCATCCGCTTTTTTGCCGAATGCCGTCTTCCACGCAAACCAGACTGCAAGGCTCAGAAAAGCAATGCATCCAATTAGGATAATCATTTTCTTTGTTTTATTCATATGTATCCATCCCCGATTCCTGCTTTCCTGCATTCATTTTTCCTTAGCAAAAGAACTGCCTTCCAAAGACAGTTCTCTATTGACATTGATGATTATTCACAGATTCAATGTGGTGAGCACAAACAGGCAAGTTTTCCGTTCTTCCTATGCGGCTTCTGTCTCACTGTAAGTCATATCAAATACCGAGTCAAGATTATTTTTCCTTTTTCTCTCCAAGTTTGCATATCTCTTTGCAATCTGGATCCTTTCCTTGCCAGGCAAAATCATCTCTGCTCCACATTCGAAAGCCATCTGTTCAAACTGCTCTAAATCCATTGAGTCAAAGAATTCATTGATCCGATTCAGTTCATCATCCAGGCTTCTACCGTTTACCATATTTTCACTCCCTTGACGATTTCTTCTTTGTTCCATGATACATTATTTTCTAAAATCTTTCATACCAGGATATCTAACTTAGCCGCCTTGATCTCAGCCGATCAGGCGGGACTTAGGTTTCTCCCATTTTCACCAGCTTGGCCGCCTTGATCTCAGCCGATCAGGCGGGACTTAGGTTTCTCCCATTTTCACCAGCTTGGCCGCCTGATCGGCGGAAATGCAGGCATCCAGGATCTCCTGAATATCCCCGTTCATCACCTTTTCCAGTTTGTAGATGGTCAGGCCGATGCGGTGGTCCGTGACACGTCCCTGGGGGAAATTGTAGGTCCTTATCTTCTCGGAGCGATCTCCCGTGCCGATCTGACTGCGGCGCATCTCTGCTTCCGCGTCATGCCGCTGCTGCTGCTCTATGTCATAGAGCTTGGCCTTCAGCAGGGCAAAAGCCTTTGCCTTGTTCTGGAGCTGGGATTTCTCGGTCTGGCTGTACACAACAATGCCTGTGGGATAATGGGTCAGACGCACTGCGGAATCCGTGGTATTCACGCACTGGCCGCCATTGCCGGAAGCCCGCATCACATCCACCCGGATATCCTTCTCGTCGATGACAATGTCAATATCCTCGTCCACCTCCGGCATCACAGCCACACTGATTGTGGAGGTATGGATCCGTCCGCCGCTTTCCGTCTCCGGCACCCGCTGCACGCGGTGGACACCGCTTTCATATTTCATTTTGGAATAAGCGCCCTGCCCCGTAATGACAAACTGCACTTCCTTCATGCCGCCGATGCCGATCTCGTCCACATTCATGGTCTCCACCTTCCACCTCTGGCTTTCCGCATAGTGCACATACATCCGGTAAATTTCCGCGGCAAACAGGGCGGCCTCGTCTCCTCCCGCGCCTGCGCGGATTTCTACGATTACATTTTTTTCATCATTAGGATCCTTGGGCAGAAGCAGTATCTTCAGCTCCTGCTCCAGCTCCTCCGCGCGCTTTTTGCCCTCATTCAGAGTCTCCTTAAGCATGTCCTGCATTTCCGCGTCATTTTCCTCCTCCAGCATGGCCAGGGAGTCCTCAATATCCTGCGCGCATTTTTTGTATTCCGTATACGTGTTTACAATAGGAGTCAGGTCGCTCTGTTCTTTCATCAGCTTACGGAAACGTTCCTGATTCCCGGTCACCGTAGGCTCATGAAGCTCTCCCATGATCTCTTCAAAACGAATCAACAAATCTTCTAATCTGTCAAACATATTTTTCCTCACATTCTGCCGCTGCCGTGTTCCGCATCCCGCCCAAAACCGTTTTTACTGCTTCTTCCTGCATTGTTCCCGATAATGTCCCAGAACAATTTCCACTCACCCAAAAGCCCCTGATCAGTCTCCGAAGCTCCTTGTTCCATACACTACCCTGTCCAGTCCGGCGTAATCCTTCACCACCTGCACCTCCACAAACCCGGCCTCCTCAAGCAGCGTACTTACTGCCGCTCCCTGATCATAACCGATTTCCAGAAAAAGCATCCCCCCGCCGTACAGATAGTCCCTGCTCTCCGCCGCTATTTTCCGGTAAAAGACAAGTCCGTCCGCTCCTCCGTCCAGTGCCAGAACCGGTTCATGATCCCGGACCTCCGGCATCAGCGTGCCGATCACATCGCTGCGGATATAGGGCGGATTGGACACAATGATATCATATTTTCCCGAAATCTCCGAAAACAGATCACTCCTGACAAATCGGACTTCGCACTCTCCGTTCTTCTTCCCGCCAAGCAGTTTCTCCCCGTTGCGCCGCGCCACTTCAAGGGCAGCCTCCGAAATATCCGCCCCCACGCCCCGGCAGTCATTGGAATAGTGCAGGAGGCTGATCAGAATGCAGCCTGATCCTGTACACAGGTCAAGCACTTCCATTCCGTCATGAAGACTGCGCAGCGCCTCCTCCACCAGAATCTCCGTATCCTGCCTTGGAATCAGTACATGTTCATTTACCGAAAACGACAGTCCCATGAATTCCTGCATTCCTGTCAGATGCTGCATGGGAATACGGGTGCATCGCTGACGGACCAGTTTTCCGTACACTGCATGCTGCTCTTCCTCTACCGCCCTGTCCGGGTGTACCAGCAGGTCGTTGCGGTTTGTCCCGCAGACATGCTCCAGCAAAAGCCTGGCCTCCAGAGCGGCTTCCCCGATTCCTGCCTCAAGCAGTTCTTTTTCACCCCAGTGATACAATTCCCCGTATGTCATTGTCCGTCATTATCCTCTTCCGCCTCATCCCCGAAGGAATCGTAATCAAAATTCTCCCGCAGATACGCCTTCCAGTCAAACACAGCCTCCACCGCTGCAATGGCGGTCTCCACCATATCTCTGTCCGGCTCCTTCGTAGTCATTCTCTGAACAGCCATGCCGGGGGCGGAGATCAGACGCACCAGAATAAAATCCGTCCGCCCTGCCAGGCGGATAATCTCATAGGAAATTCCCGCCACAACAGGCATCAGCAAAATCCGCAGAACCACCCTCTGCACCGGACTCTCCACCCGGATAAAAAAGAACAGTATAATACTCACAAAAAGCACAAAAAAGATAAAACTGGTTCCGCATCTTTTGTGCAGCCTGGAACTGTGCATGACATTGTTCACAGTCAGCGGTCTTCCCCTTTCCACACAGTTGATGCATTTGTGTTCCGCTCCATGGTAGCGGTACAGTCTGCGGATATCCTTCATCAGGCTGATACCGCTGACATACAGGATAAAAATCAGAATCCTTACAACCCCTTCTATAATGGCCACCAGCGACTGATTCCTCAGATATCCGTTCAGCAGGGACGCAAGATAATAGGGCAGAATGATAAAGAGCCCCACAGCCAGCACCAGGGAAAAGCAGGTGACCAGTATGCTCATAAGTTTATCCCCGGCTCCCCCTGTTTTATCCCCGGAATTCTCCCCTTCTTCCTCATAAAAGGAAGCGGAAAAATTCAGACATTTCATCCCCAGCACCAGAGAGTCAATAAAATTAAAAGTTCCCCTCACGAAAGGAATCTCCTTCAATCTGCTTCCTTTCAAAATCCCCTGGTAATTGTCTACTTCCACTGTGATTCCGCCGTCAGGCCGTCTCACTGCCACTGCATATTTATCCTTGTTTTTCATCATAACGCCTTCCAACACGGCCTGTCCTCCGATTCCGGAATAGCATCTGTTCTTTTTCCTTGCCATATTCTCCTCCGTTTCTCCGAAAAGTGAGAAAAAGGTTGAGATACCAAGCACCTCAACCTTTCCCGCGATTCTTATTTAACGCCGTATTTTCTGTTGAACTTCTCAATACGTCCGTCAGCCCTTGCTGTCTTCTGCTGGCCGGTATAGAATGAATGGCACTTGGAGCAGACTTCCACATGAATCTCAGGCTTTGTGGAACCGGTCACAAATGTGTTCCCGCAGTTGCAGGTCACTGTAGCCTGATAATACTTGGGATGGATTCCTTCTTTCATCTTAATCACCTCTCTATAAGAATTACAGCATTATTTGTCGTTCGCATCCGTACTGCTTATGGAACCACAAACAGCGGTATTATTATAGCATATGGACAAAGTAGTTTCAAGGCTTATTTTAAATAAATTTGTTTCTTTTTACCATTTGGACAAATTCGTTGTTGTTTCTTGTCTTTGCAAACATGTCCAGAATACGGTCTGTGGCCTCGTCCGACTTCAGCCCGTTCAGGGCCCGGCGCATTATATTGATGGCGTCCAGTTCCTCGGCATTCAGCAGCAGATCCTCTCTTCTGGTACCTGATTTCGCAAGGTCAATTGCAGGGAAAATGCGCTTTTCCGAAAGCTTTCGGTCCAGAATCATCTCCATGTTGCCTGTTCCCTTGAATTCCTCGTAAACCACGTCATCCATCTTGCTTCCGGTGTCCACCAGGGCAGTGGCAAGAATGGTCAGGCTGCCGCCCTCCCGCATATTTCTGGCCGCGCCGAAAAACCGCTTGGGCATGTGCAGGGCCGCAGGGTCCAGACCACCGGAAAGAGTACGTCCGCTGGGGGGCACCACCAGGTTGTAGGCTCTTGCCAGACGGGTAATGCTGTCCAGAAGAATCACCACATCCTTCTTATGTTCAACCAGACGCTTTGCGCGCTCAATGGTCATCTCGGATACCCGCTTATGATGCTCCGGCAGCTCGTCAAATGTGGAATAAATTACCTCCACATTGGTTCCGCTGATGGCTTCCTTAATGTCGGTCACCTCCTCGGGACGCTCATCGATAAGGAGGATCAGCATATGCATACGGGGATTGGTACGTAGAATGGACTTTGCCACTTCCTTTAACAGAGTCGTCTTACCTGCCTTTGGCGGCGAAACAATCATACCTCGCTGTCCTTTACCTACCGGGCTGACCAGATCCATAACCCTCATGGCTATGCTGCTGCCCATGGTTTCCAGTCGGATTCTCTCATTAGGAAAGATTGGCGTCATGTCTTCAAAGGCCTTGCGTTTCGACGCCTCTTCGATGGTGTAGCCATTGATGGTCCGGATAAAAAGAAGTGCGCTGAATTTCTCCTGCTGTGTCTTAATGCGCTTATTGCCCCGAAGAATGTCACCGGTCTTAAGTCCGAATCTCCGGATTTGGCTTGGCGCCACATACACATCATTCTCTCCGGGAAGATAATTCTCGCAGCGGATAAACCCGTATCCGTCCGGCATTACTTCCAGGATGCCGCTGGCCTCCTCTCCGCTGTCCAGTTCCTTGGGATAAGTCTTCTCATCATAGACTTCGTTGGAGCGGTTGGGCCTGGGCGCTGTCTGGGCATTGGGCGGAACCGATGCAGAAGCCTGTCCGGCAGCGGCAGTCTCACTCCTGACAGTCTCTGCCTCCTTCTGGGACGCCTCCTCCTGTACCGGAGCCTCGGCTTTATAACTGCTTTCATTCATCACAGAACTCTGCGGCTTTTCTGTCCTCTGCTGAGGCACCGTCCTTGTATTTGTCATAATCTTTTTACGTGCAGGCTTTGATGCAGGCGCATTGTCCCGGCTCTGCTGCGCCTCCTCATTCTTTTCCGTCTTTTCCTCTTCCTGTTTCCTTACTCTTTCGTCTTCAGCCAACATGGCTTCCACCAGTTCAGCCTTTTTCATGGAAGAAGTTCCCTTCAGTCCACGAGCCTTCGCAAGCTCTTTCAGCTGTACAAGTGCCAGTGATTCATACTTTTCTCTCATAAATTCCTCCTGATTCTTATTTAGTATCAAATGTTGGGGAGCACAGCCAGATTCGTCATTGACATGCTGCCTTGATGCATGATGGAATATCATACTACAAGGACATTATAATATACTTTCCCAAAAATAGGAAGCCCCAATTTAAATTATCATAAGCTTGTCTTCTTTTTCGGATATTTTAAAAAACAGAAAGTCTTGCGAACCGGAGAAAACTATTATATGATACATAGAGAAGGGAGTTGTGAATATGCTGCAGGATCCTCTGACTTTATATAAATTAATCGTTCTATACATGCTGGACCGGGTCAATTTTCCCCTGACCAATGCACAGGTCAGCGATTTTATCCTGGAAAGGGAATATACCAATTACCTGACGCTCCAACAGGTCATCAATGAGCTGATAGATACCCGGATGGTATCTTCCCGGACCATTCTCAACCGCACCCACCTTTCGATCACACCGGAAGGGCGGGAAACTTTGCATTTTTTCCAGAACCGTATCAACCACGGCATTAAGAATGATATCAACACCTATTTCCGGGAAAATGAATATGTCCTCCGCAATGAGGTCTCAGTACTGGCCGATTATTATTACAGGGCCGCCACAGGGGAGTACGAAACCCATCTCATCGCAAAGGACAGGGGCATCAATCTGGTGGATCTGAAAATGTCCGTACCCACGGAAGAAATGGCGAAAAACATCTGTGACAACTGGCAGAAGAAGAATCAGGAAATCTACCAGTACCTCACAAAACAGCTTTTCTGAAAAAAACCGGAAGCCCGCCTCAGGGCTCCCGGGCTTCCCGCCTGATCCGCTGCATGTGCTCCCTTATCTTCACTTCATATCCGTTTCCGGAAGGTCTGTAGAATTCCTTTCCGTCCAGTTCATAGGGAAGATACTGCTGTTTTACATAGTTATTTGGATACTCATGGGCATACTTATAACCCGTACCGCGCCCCAGTTTCGCCGCCCCCTTATAATGGGCATCCTGCAGATGGGCAGGGATGGGCAGGTTTCCGCTCCGTCCCACCTCCTCCATGGCCGCAAACACGGCTGCGCAGGCGGCATTGCTTTTGGGCGCGCAGGCCACATAGGCGGCTGCCTGGGAGAGAATGATCTGCGCCTCGGGCATTCCGATGCGCTCCACAGCCAGGGAGGCGCTCACCGCAACCTCCAGGGCGCGGGGATCCGCATTTCCCACATCCTCCGACGCGCAGATCATGATTCTCCTGGCTATAAAAGCCACGCTTTCTCCCCCGTAGAGCATTCTGGCCAGGTAGTACACCGCAGCGTCAGGGTCTGACCCACGCATGCTCTTGATAAAGGCAGAAATGGTATCATAATGGTTATCCCCGCCTTTGTCATAGCGCACGGCCTTTTTCTGAATACATTCCTGCGCCACCTCCAGGGTAATGCGGATTTTTCCGTCCTCCCCCCGGGCCGTACTCATGATTCCAAGTTCAATGGCATTCAGGGCATGCCTGGCGTCCCCTCCGGAAATATCCGCAAGGAAATCCAGGGCATCCTCCTCAATCACGGCATCATAGGCCCCCATTCCACGATCCCGGTCATAGACGGCCTTTTTCAGCAGTTCCCGGACCGCTTCCATGGGAATCGGTTTTAATTCAAAAATAAGGGACCTGGAAAGCAGGGCCCCGTTTACCTCAAAGTACGGATTCTCCGTGGTAGCGCCGATTAATATCACGGTTCCGTCTTCAACAAAGGGAAGCAGATAATCCTGCTGCGCCTTGTTGAAACGGTGGATTTCATCTATGAACAGAATGGTGCGCTTCCCGTACATACCCTGGGTCTCCCTGGCCCTCTGCACCACTTCCTCCATGTCCTTTTTTCCGGCAACGGTTGCATTGATCTGGGTAAACCCGGCGCTCGTGCTTCCCGCGATCACCTTTGCCAGGGTAGTCTTTCCCGTGCCCGGCGGTCCGTAGAAGATCACGGAACTGATCCTGTCCGCCTTGATGGCGCGGTAAAGCAGCTTGTCCCGCCCCACGATATGCTCCTGTCCCACCACTTCCTCCAACGTCCTGGGACGCATCCTGGCCGCAAGGGGCGCTTCCTTTTCCATATCGTTATCCCGCATATAGTCAAATATATTTAAGTCCATATTCCGCCGTCCGCCTTATCCTTTTTATGCATCCCGTAAAAGCCGTCTTCCCCGGTATCCTTAATGCTTCAGGGACACTTCGTTCTCATGAACCGTCACCGAACCCAGGCTGCGCAGAAAGCTGGAAATCCGGTTGTAACCAAACTGCTTGAAGTCAAGCTGCTTGTATTTCTTGTGCAGCTCGTCATTCAGGCTGGCCAGATTCTCCACCATTCCCCCGTTTTTCTCTATCATCCGGCAGATCTCCTGTTCCAGTTCCTCCTTGGTCAGATTGGAACGTCTCTCCACATAATACTGATTGCTGACTTTTTTCACATGCAGGTCCGGAAGCTCCTGGTCAATCATGGTGCTCAGCTTGTAGTATCCGTAATTTCGTACATCAAAATCCGTAAATTTATCATTCAGGCGATTGCCCACCCATGCCAGGTCTACCTGTCTTCCTCCGTTTTCATTGATGAGTGTCAGGATAACCTGCCTTACGTCAGAAATTGAGGTCACATTCTGTTCTTCTGCGGAGACAGCATAGGAACTGCCATTATACTCCGCACCCCTGGCATGCTTTTCCTCGGAATTCCGGCTTCCCAACGCAGCGCCTTCTCCCATGGAAATCCCGTGTTCCATGGAAATTACCTCTTCCATGTTTTGTTCCGCAACCAGGTTCAGATGGATAAACTTGTTGCACGCCCTGGTCAGCGCCAGCGGAGTCTTGGACTCTCCCATGCCAAGCACGAACATATTCTCCTCCCGCAGCCGCATGGCCAGTCTGGTAAAATCACTGTCACTGGTGACAAGACAGAATCCCTGGACTTTATTTTTATAGAGAATGTCCATGGCATCAATGACCATGGCCATATCTGTGGCATTTTTCCCGGTGGTATAGGAAAACTGCTGAACCGGCATAATGGAATGCTCCAACAGCAGACCCTCAGACCATCCGTTTCCCTTTGACCAGTTGCCGTAAATCCGCCTGTAACTGGTCAGGCCGTACTTCTCAAGCTCCTCAAATATGGTAACCGCGTATTTCGAACTGATATTGTCCGCATCAATCAATACTGCAAACTGCATTTTCTCATTGGCCATTGATTCCTTATTTTCTTCCATGCTAACTCCCGTTCCGCCGCCCTGCAGGCATCTGAATTATAACTTCCGCTTTTCCGGAGAACTCTTCCATACCCTGAAATCCTCCATGGCTTCAGTATAACACATTTTCCTGTTTTTTCCTATCCTTTTCTTTTCAGGAGGCAGAGAGCTTTACTCCCCTCTTCTCCACAGAGTAAACACGCATCCCATAATCAGAAAAAACAGGGCCATCACCTGCCCGAACCCCTTCAGAAAGCCCAACAGATAATCCAGCCAGCCGCCCCAGGCTCCTTCCCCGGGAAGCAGCAGCACAACACCGTTCAAGAGAAGACCCGCAACCAGAAAACCGGAAAATTTTCTGCGCCTTCCGCCACCGATTCTCTCTCCTCCGCCCGCGCGCCCTTTCAGTTCTCTCAGAATACCGTTAACCTGCACCAGCTGCCGCAGCATCACTGCCAGCACCGCTGCCACGAAAAAGGCAAACGCCCACGCTGCGTCAACCCCGGCCACTGCACACCAGAGTTCCATAAGCAGGGCCAATACGCTCAGTATGATAAATCCCTTGTACATGGTCTGTATCCTGGTGTAGTGGGTGATGCTGGATTCCACATCCGTGTACAGATCAAATGCCCCCTCGCAGGCTTTTTTCCGCAGAACCACCCAGGGCCCCCACAGACAGACGATCTCCACCCCCATATCCTGCATGAATTCCCTGTAGTCACTGCTGACATGAAACATCCCTTCCGTGATGTCGATCTGGTAGATATATTCCCCGGGTGTACAGGGTTCGAAGCGGAAGAATCCCATGCAGAAACCTGTCATGGCATACCCCTGCCGCGACATATCGTTCAAAAATGCCGTCTCCTTGTCCTTATCGTAATACAGCCGAAACTTTACCATTTTTCCTCCTATCCGCGTAAGTCCATGCCCGCTTCGTTTTCTTCCGGGACCTGGTCCATCAGCGCTCCGTTGCGCAGGAGCTCGGCCAGGCGCTTCTTTTCCTCTTCGAAAATCTCCCTGCCCAGATCCGTGATAATGTACTCTTTCTTTTTCCGGGAATCCGTCTCTTCACTGTAAATCCGGATCCACCCCCTGCCCGTCATGGTCTGGATGGCGCCATACAAAGTCCCGGGTCCCAGAACCACCCTGCCCTCAGTCAGCCTCTCCACCTCCTGAATGATCCCGTACCCATGATTAGGCCTGCGTAACGACAACAGGATGTAAAACAGGGCTTCCGTCAGCGGTATCCTTTTCTCCATCCCCATCCTCCGTTCCCACTCTCACTGCCCCTGAATTGCCTATAATTTTCAATCTGCCTCTATTTCCTGCCAAATCTTCTGACTAAGTTAAACACACCTGCAAGTATATTGCAGAATAATCCGGAATACAGCATCCATTCATCACTTTTTGTTGAAAAAAGAAAACATCCCAGAAACAGGATTCCAGAGATATACAACCCCATTACTGCTATTTCGAGCAGTCTGCAATACATATTCCGATTCATAACAATGCCTCCTCAAGATTTTTTAGATACTGCATAATATATCGGCAGATGATATATCACATTTATAATATATCATCTGCCGATATATCTGTCAAGAAATTTCAGCAGTCATACACGCCTGAAATATAGCTTTTCCGACAGCTTTGAACATAAAACAGGACCACCACAGGAAGGATATCCCTCCTGCAGCAGTCCTGCCGGATTCTTATTCAGCTGCGGCATGCGCCGCCTGGTTTTGCTGTTACTTTGCCAGAACCAACATAATCTCATTGCTTCTTGCAATAAACTTCGTCATGGCCTCCGGAGACAGGGGCGCCTGCTGAATCTTTGCCAGATCATAAAGCTGTTCGCAGATCTTATCCACGTTCTCGCCTTCCTGGTTGTCCGTCACATACTGTACCAGGGGATGGTTTGCATTGAGAATCAGGGTCTCGCCCTCACCGCCAAAGCCGCCCATATCCATGCCCGGCATGGAATACATCTTCATCATATCCTGCATACGCCGGCTTTCCTCAGACAGGGTCAGCACGGAAGAAATTTTGTCGTCCTTCAGCTTCTCCACCTTTACGGTAAGCCTGTCATTGTTCAGGACCTTCTTCATGATCTCACCCAGAGCCTTGCCCTGCTCTTCCAGTTCTTTTTCCGCTTCCTCTGAGGTTTCAGCCTTCATGGCATCGGTTACATCCGCGTCGATTCTCTGGAACTTCACGCCCTCGTTCTTGGACTCCAGCTGCTGGATGAAAGGCTGGTCGATATTGTGGGTCAGGATAACTGCATCCATTCCGCTGTCCTTAAACATCCTGATATACTGTCCCTGCTGCTGTTCATCGGTGACGTAGTAGATAACCTTATCCTTCTTCTCTTCCGCGTCTGTCCCTTCGGCCCCGGTTTCTTCGTCGGTAACCACCTCTGCTTCCACCTTCTCGCCGTTCTCGTCCACGGCAGCGCCTGCCTCGTCTCCCGCAGTGTTCTCGCCGCTGTCAAGAGGCTTCACCTCCAGGCACTCCGGCAGAGTCACATATTTGCCTTCCAGATTCTTGAACAGGATATAGTCATTCATCCTCTCGCAGAATTTGTCGTCCTTCAGGCAGCCGAACTTGATGAAGGGACTGATATCATCCCAGTATTTGTCATACTCTTCCTTCTCCGTCTTGCACATGCCGGACAGCTTGTCCGCCACCTTCTTGGAGATGTATTCGGAAATCTTCTTCACAAAGCCGTCATTCTGCAGCGCGCTTCTGGACACGTTCAGGGGCAGATCCGGACAGTCGATAACACCCTTCAGCAGCATCAGGAATTCCGGAATCACTTCCTTGATATTATCCGCAATAAATACCTGGTTGTTGTACAGCTTGATGGTGCCCTCAATGGATTCGTACTCCATATTAATCTTCGGGAAGTACAGAATGCCCTTAAGGTTGAAGGGATAATCCATATTCAGGTGAATCCAGAACAGAGGCTCTTTATAATCATGGAATACCTTGCGGTAAAATTCCAGATACTCTTCCTTTGTGCAGTCGTTGGTATGCTTTGTCCACAGGGGTGTAGTCTCATTCAAAAGCTCCGGACGTTTCCTGATCTTCAGCTTTACAGGTTCCGGCTCCTTCTCTTCCTTCCCGCCTGCTTCCCCCTCGGCAGAATCTGCCTCTTCTTCTTTTTTCTCCTCCGGCTGGATCACTTCCAATACCACATCGTCTTCCCTTTTTTCATCCTCTTTGATGATCTGGGTCTCCTGGGTATCCGCCTTGGAGAGATAGATCTCAGTGGGCATGAAGGAACAGTACTTCTTTATAACCTCTCTTGCCTTGTATTCATTGCAGAATTCCAGACAGTCCTCATTGAGGAACAGAGTGATGGCCGTACCCACTTCCGTCCTGTCCCCGTCCTCCATGGCATATTCCGTGCCGCCGTCGCACTCCCAGTGGACAGCCTTTGCGCCCTCCTGATAGGAAAGGGTGTCAATATGCACCTCGTCCGCCACCATGAAAGCGGAATAAAATCCCAGACCAAAATGACCGATAATCTGGTCTGCATTGCTCTTATCCTTGTATTTTTCAATAAAGTCAGCTGCGCCGGAGAAGGCGATCTGATTGATATACTCCTCCACCTCGTCCGCAGTCATGCCCAGTCCGTTGTCAATGACTGTCAGCGTCTTCTTTTCCGGATTGACGATTACGTCGATGCGGGCCTTATAGCCTTCCGGAAGGGTATACTCACCCATCATGTCCAGCTTCTTCAGCTTTGTCACAGCATCACAGCCGTTGGAGATCAGCTCCCTGTAGAAAATATCATGGTCGGAATACAGCCATTTCTTGATGATAGGAAAAATGTTTTCACTGTTGATTGATAAACTACCGCTCTTTGCTGCCATCTTACTTTCGTCCCTTTCTGTTCTTTATTATAAATCTTTTTTCTGTGAACACCTTGACACATAGTTTATGACGGCCTTGCGGAAAAGTCAAGAAGAAATTAGCACTCATTTTAAACGAGTGCTAATAATTGCATGGAAAAGCCCGTAAAACAGGCATTTCCCGGATTTATAAAATTTTTCTAAAACCAAATTTCCCCTCATTCCGGAGCATAACAGGACAGGAAAATCAGTCCGGAAAATACCTGGCATAAACATCAAAAAAATCCGCCGTGGTAATGTCTTCCTCATGAAGCAGCTCCATACTGTCCCACAGCTCTGCATTCAGCTGCCTGGGCAGTCCCTCCACAAAGGCATCATATTCCTGGCCAAATACTTCCCTGCGCCTCTCCTCCACAATGGTCAGCTTGTTTAAATCCGTCTGTTCTCTGTCAAAGGTGCTGATGCACTTGATGATATGGTATCCGGCTTCCGTCTCAATGACCTGGCTGATTCCTTCCGTCTCCAGGGAAAAAGCCGCTTCCTCAAAAGCAGGCTCCGTCTCCCCCTTGCCAAAAGAATATGTGATCACAGAGTCTTCGCTGTAACGGGAAGCCAGGTCCAGGAAATCCTCCCCCTCCTCAACTGCCATCCTGCGTATTTCCAGGGCTTTCCCATAGGCCTCCTGTTTCATGGCATCCGAATACTCCACCCGGCTGCCTGCGCCGTCCTCCGTGGCGGTTCTGATCAGAATATGCTGCACCGTTATGGTACGCGCCTCATCGTCACTGATCTCCGGATTTACATCCTGAATGATATACCGGTATACTTTATCCGCCAGGGCATACTCCCTGTAAAGCTGCTCTATGGTGGAAAGCGTTACCCCCATCAGCTCCTTTTCCCTTTCCGACAGAGAGTCAAAATACTCTTCCGCCGCCTGCTCCACCTTCCTGCGTTCCCCGTCCTCCAGGGAAACTCCCCGGTCCTGGGCCAGCAGGTACATTGCCTTGATCTGCGCCATCTTGGCCAGTACGGTGTCCTTCACATTTTTCTCCAGGGTAATTCCGTCCCGGGAAACATTCCACACCTCCGGCCCATAGACACTCTCATACTGATTACCGGTATTGGTCAGGTATACCGTCATCTCCGGCACCCTGCAGACACTTCCCCCTATCCGGAAGACCTCGTCTTTTCCCATTCCCGTGGTAAAAATGACTTTCGCGCCGTTCTCCTCACCGCCGCAGGCTGCCAGTGACAGCAGCAGGCAGAAGGCACAGCACAGAAAAACGCGCTTAACTGCTTTGAAGCCTCTGGTCTCCCACATAATCACCCTCGTCTCCCACAAATCCACCTGCCCCGGCACAGCAAAACGAAGCTTTCTCACTCGATTACATGGATCCATCCTTCGGGAGCCTGAATCCTTCCCATCTGGATGCCTGTAAGGGTATCATACAGCTTTCTGGTCACAGGTCCCATCTCTGTCATACCGCTGGGCAGGCAGATCTCCTTCCCGTGGTCCACAATCTTCCCTACAGGGGAGATCACCGCAGCCGTGCCGCAGAGACCGCATTCCGCAAAATCCTTCACCTCTTCCAGATACACTTCCCGCTCTTCCACCTCAAGGCCCAGATACTCCTTCGCCACATGGACCAGGGACCTTCTGGTAATGGAGGGAAGAATGCTGTCGGACTTGGGCGTGACCACCCTGTTGTCCTTTGTTACAAACAGGAAATTAGCCCCTCCGGTCTCCTCCACTTTGGTGCGGGTACCGGGGTCAAGGTACATATTCTCGTCAAACCCGTTCTTATGGGCTGTCACAATGGCATGGAGACTCATGGCATAGTTCAGCCCTGCCTTGATATTGCCTGTCCCATGGGGCGCTGCCCGGTCAAAATCGCTGACACAGATGGTCAGGGGCCTGGCTCCACCTTTGAAATAAGGCCCTACAGGCGTACAGAAAATACGAAACTGGTACACATCCGCAGGCTTTACGCCGATAACGGAATTCATGCCGAACATATAGGGACGGATGTACAGCGTGGCCCCGCTGCCGTAAGGAGGCACATAGGCGTCATTGGCCCTCACCGCCTTTGTCACCGCATCCACAAAACGGTCCCTGGGAAATACCGGCATCTCAAGACGCCTGGCGGAATCCTCCATACGCTCCCCGTTTAAATCAGGACGGAAGGCAACGATCTGCCCGTTTTCTGTGGTATAGGCCTTCAGTCCCTCAAAGATGGTCTGCGCATACTGCAGGACTCCCGCGCATTCGTTCAGGACAATATTGGCATCCTCCGTCAGCGCGCCCTCATCCCAGGCCCCGTTTTGGAAAATGGAAACATACCGCTTTTCCGTCTGAATATATCCAAAGTTCAAATCACTCCAATCAATGCTCTTCTTCTCCAAATGCATTCCCTTCTTTCTGTATTCTTTTGCTAACCATTATTATACTTTTCCATGCAAAAGTCAATACAAACAGGATTTCATTTTTACATCCTTATTTTCTCTCGTTCAGGTACAGCAGCACGCGCCGGTTGATAACCCCGCTTACCTCCTCCGCGCTTTTGCTGCCGCTGAAATAATCCCCCGCCTCCTCAAGGATAATATCGAAGATGGGCGCAGTCCGGTATGGAACAGGCTGCGCATCCTCTATCCTCTGCCGGAGCTCCTCCTGTTTTTCTTCCGAAGTATCATAGACAACGCCCGGTATCCTGGCGCCATTTGCCCATTTCACTTCACACTTCAGCCACAGTTCATAAGCAGCCCTGTGCGTTGGCAGATAACGCAGCTCGAAATCCGACTGGGCTTTTTCACTCATCAGAAAGCTGATAAATTCCCATGCCCCATCCTTGTTGGCGGAGTTTGCATTGATTGCAAGAGCATATCCCGCTTCGGAAACGGCATGGCAGCCGTCTTCAAACAGGACTCCGGAAATGATTTTCCCCTTTGCCTCCCGTTCCGCTGCCCCATCCAAATAGCGGACAGTATCATAGCTTCCCCTCTCGGCAATGCACAGCTGCGAATCCTTTCTGCCGTCATCGCCATACCGTCTGGCAGCCTCCAGCATCCTGCCAAACAGAGGTGTATTAAACTCGCAGCTGCCGTTTTCCCAGTCCACCATCCCCCAGAGGCTGTCCGTCCCCAACAGAAACGTTTTCAGCACCTGGGCCGAATCATACCCTGTAAGATAGACGCCTCCACCCTCCCAGGCCAGCAGGGCATCCAACAGTGTCTCCATATCCGGCGTCTCACTGCTCCCCAGCACCGCCTCATCTATCCGTTCGTCCCATATAAGCATAAGGGGATGTATGCCATAGATCTTTTCTCCCTGTCTCCAGGTAGCAAAAGCAGCCGGGAAATAATCCTCCTCCCGGATGCCTGAGGCTTCCATATAAGGAGTCAGTTCCTCCAGGGCGCCCTTTTCCAGCATCCCGTCAATATAATCCTCCATAAGGTAACCGTTTATGATATCCGGTCCCTTCCCGGCGCCGATCTGTACGCTGGTCAGCCTGGCAAAATCCTCCTGGTCATTACTGCTTCCGCAGTCCTCCAGAATCACATGATAGTTTTCGTTTTCCATGTTGAAATCGGAGACCCTGCCTTCAAGCCAGGAATTATTGTCAAAAAGCCCTCTTAGAACAATGGGAGTCTTATCCACCTTTCCCATCTTCAGCCTCTCCCAGACACCCCCTGTCTCACCACGCTGCTTCAACCACAGAAGTTCAATTCCGCCGTCCTCAGTCACCCGCATGTCCTGAAAAGTCAGATCAATATGCCAGCCATAGGAAACTCCGCACAAAAACAGGATGGGCGAGAGACTTTCCTTTTTCACATCCACTATGGATATATCACAGTCATCACTGCCCATTATGCCCCCTGTCACTACGGGCGAAACGCCTGTCTTCCCCATAAATACCCGATAAGTATAGGGCAGTTCCACCACGGAATCCTTTATCCGCTTTCCGGTATCAGGCTCTATCTCCTCCAACATCCAGCTTCCGTTTCCAAAATCCCCCATGTCCCTCTGGTCATTCAGAAGCAGGTACATATGTCCGTCTTCCGTCTGGCACATGCTGTCCACTTTTACATCCGTTTCCAGAAAAGTTTCGTAAAGAATCTCTCCGGAAGGCAGAAATCTTATAACGGAATTTATCTCTTCACTATATTGCCCGTTCTGATTGGTAACCGTTCCGTAAGTGTAACAGTTTCCTTCCTGATCCACATACCACCTGTAGTAGTACAGACTATATTGGCCGGAGTCCCATTCCTCCAACGGAACTCCCTGGAAAACATACTGATCCGGGACATTCTGCAGCAGAAGTTCACTGCTGCCGTCCTCCCTTTGCATATAGAGCTCATTCCCCTTCGTGTACAGCTGTATGCGTTCCCCCTGAAAAAACTGTACGCCAACGGTTTTCCCCTCTGTCACTGAGTTGAAATCTTCCGATTTCAGGGAAACGTCATAGTATTCCGTCCGCTCCGTGATATAGCTTAAATCCGCCTGACCAGGCTCAATCCCACGCCAGACACTCTCCTCCTCATTTTCTTCCTCTGCTCCACAGGCAGACAGAAGAACACATAACGAAAAGAGAAAAACAGCTGCCAGTAAAATATTCTTTTTTATCATATGTCCCTCCAACCACCCATGCGCATTATTTCTTCCTCTCATATCTGCAGAAGGTATAGGCAATATCGAAGTAAGTCTGTTCCTCACTCTCCGCAGTCATCTGCCATTCCGGATCCCGGTCCAGGTCCGGAAAACAGGCATCCGCCTCATACCGCCGGTCAATTTTGGTAATATGGGCCGTATCACACCAGGGAAGAAGCTGCCTGTAGACGCTCTCCCCGCCGATACAGTATACATCCCGGGAGGGATACGGCTCCAGAGCCTTCTTTAACGCTTCCAGGGAAGAAACCACTTCCGCGCCTTTCACCCGAAAGGAAGCATCCCTGGACAGAATGATATTGGTACGCCCCTGCAGCGGCATGCCCTGGGGAAAAGTCTGCAGGGTTTTCCGTCCCAGTACAACTACCTTTCCCACAGTCTCCTCCCGGAAATATTTGTGATCCCTGGGAATGGTCACCAACAGCCTGCCGTTCCTTCCAATGGCCCAGTTCCTGTCTACAGCCGCAATAATATTCACAGTTTTTGTCTCCCCTTCCGCGCTTCTTCAGACCTGCCTGCCGCCTTCCCCCACGGAAACTAATCCCATTTGTCACACAGGGAATTGATCTGATCAGCGAATTTTTCCATATCCTTATTCGGCATACCGTCGATTCCCTTGACCATGTTAAGCAGCCTCTGAGCTGCAGCCAGCAGTTTTGCATAGAGATTGGAAGCCACGGTCCTTGCCTTCTTCTTCACCGGCACAGGCTCTGCCTCGTATTCCAGTTTTCCGGAAATCAGATCGAAAATGGTTCCGCTGTACGGCGCATAGGTGCGCTGTCCGTACTCCAGCTTCAGGCATTCCGCAAAGCCGGTGCATACCGTATCCTCGCCGTGTACCAGAAATACCTTCTTGGGCTTCTCCTCAAAGCCGCTGATCCACCGTATAAGCCCGTTCTTGTCCGCATGGCCGCTCATGCCCACCAGTTTCCTGATCTCCGCCCTGACCTGGATGGACTCGCCGAACAGCTTCACCTCGTCAATCCCCTCCACCAGAAGACGTCCAAGGGTTCCCACTGCCTGGTATCCCACAAAGAGAATGGAACACTCCGGCCTCCAGAGATTATGTTTCAGATGATGCCTGATTCGTCCTGCCTCGCACATGCCGGAGGCGGAGATGATCACCTTGGGAGTCTCGTTAAAGTTGATCTCCCTGGATTCCTCACTTGTGATGGCAAGCTTCAGGCCCGGGAAGGACAGGGGATTGATTCCCTGCTGCACCAGGTCAAGCGCCTCCCCGGCAAAGCATTCCATCCTGTTTTCCTGGAAAATCTCCGTGGCTTCCACCGCCAGCGGACTGTCCACATAAACCGGGAAATTCTCATGTCCCTTCACCAGATTATCCACCTTGATCTTCCGCAGGAAATAGAGCAGCTCCTGGGTACGCCCCACCGCAAAGGAGGGAATTACCACATTTCCGCCCCTGTCAAAGGTTTCCTTTAAAATCGCTGCCAGTTCATGCACATAATCCGGACGCTCCACTGCATGCAGCCTGTCCCCGTAGGTGGATTCCATGACTACATAGTCAGCTTCCTTTGTGCAGGCCGGATCCCGCAGCAGCGGATCATTCTTGTTGCCCACGTCTCCGGAGAAAACCACCTTCTTCGTATGTCCGTCCTCCCGCAGCCACACTTCAATGCTTGCCGAACCCAGGAGATGTCCGATATCGCTGAAACGGATTGTCATCTCGTCACAGATCTCCACCTTCTGGTTATAATGGCAGGATACGATCCTCTTAATGACCCCTTCCGCATCCTCCATGGTATAGAGAGGCTCCATGGCTGTCACGGACTCGCTTCTCTTCGCCTTCCGGTTCTTCCACTCTGCCTCCATCATCTGAATATGGGCACAGTCACGGAGCATGATGCTGCACAGATCCGCAGTGGCATCCGTGGCAAATACCTGTCCCCGGAAACCCTTTGCGTAAATCAGCGGCAGCAGTCCCGTATGGTCGATATGGGCATGGGTCAGCAGCACATAATCGATCAGGGACTCATCCACCGGAAGAGGCACATTCTCAAAGACATTTACCCCCTGCTCCATACCGCAGTCCACCAGAATGTGTTTCCCGCCTACCTCAATATAATGACAGCTTCCTGTCACCTCATGAGCCGCACCTACAAAAATCAGTTTCATCTCTCTACCTCCTCTTTTTCCGGTTCTTCCATGGAACTTCCGCAGAAAAATTGTCGCCCCCTGCGGCAGCCCTGTTTCCCCTGCCCAATACTATATTTCTATCTCTATTTTATTATGGAATTTCATTTATCGCAAGAAAAAGTTTTCTGAAAATAACGATTGTTTCAGGCAGATGCTCTGGCCTTCTCCAAATGAATATGCTATAATGCCTTTGGGCAGAAAAAAGAGGCCCGGCGCCTCCGGATTAACTCTGAGCTTACTGCCAGAATACAGAAATGAGGCATCTCATGAAAGATTACCAACCCGATTTTCATAAACTCCATTTTGACAGCATCCAGGCCCTGCGGGGAATTACGGCCCTGTTTATCCTGTTGGAGCATATCCGCTTTTTGAACTGCGGCGCCTTTGGCGTGGATATTTTCTTCTGCATCAGCGGATTTATGATTATGTTTTCCACCCACAAGGACTCCGGCTTCTTTCTGCGGAAAAGGCTGATCCGCATTCTTCCCCTGTACTACCTCATGACCGTGGGTACCTTCCTGCTGCTTTTGCTGTTTCCCGGCATGTTTGAACAGACCAAGGCGGATCCCGTCTTTCTGGTGAAAAGTCTTCTGTTCCTCCCCTTTGACATCGGAGGTGGCGCGCTCCAGCCCCTGATGCGCATAGGTTGGACGGTAAACTGTGAGATTTTCTTTTATTTTTTGTTTTTTATCGGACTGCGCCTGAGCCACCGGTTCCGGGGACTGATCTGCGCCGTCCTTCTCCTTGCCTTTACAGCCGCAGCCCGGCTGCTGCCTTCCCCTCCGGCCTTTCTGGAATTTTACGGAAATCCGGTAATGCTGGAATTTCTCTATGGCATGGCGGCCTATTACGGGGCCCGCGGTCTCTATGCGCTGTACCTCCAAAACAGGCTCCCCGGATTCCGGAAGCATGTTCCCGGACAGAGACTTCCGCACATGGGATTCTTTCTCAGTCTCACAGCGCTTCTGCTGTGTTTTGCCGGTCTCATCGCCACAAAGCCCACAATCAATATCCTGGGCTTTCGCCGCATTTTTGTATGGGGGCTTCCTGCCTTCCTCATTGTGATGTGCAGCTTTCTGCTTGGCCTGGGCATGCGGAAAATCCCCCCTTTTCTGATCCGGCTGGGGGATGCCAGCTTCTCCCTCTATCTGGTACATTACTATCCCGTGATGCTTCTGGACCGCGCGGTATTTGACTTTTCCGCCTGTACGCCCTTCTCCCTGTCCGGCGCTGCGGCTGCTGTCTGCATCAGCCTCGTTCTGGCGTTCGCAAGCCGGGAACTCATTGAGAAACGGTTTTCCGGATGGCTGCGCAGCCGCCTGATAAAGCCGGTTTCCCTGCCCTGACCTTCCAGAAACCTCCGGACCCTCCGGAAGAAAGGGGAAAAACAATTTGCAAAAACAGTTGACAACCCTGCTGACTTGTAGTAGAATAAGTCTTGTCGTTAAGACAGACAGATTTTTGCGATAGTGGCTCAGTTGGTAGAGCGCCACCTTGCCAAGGTGGAAACCGCGGGTTCGAGTCCCGTCTATCGCTCTTCAAAAAACAAAAGGTAATCAATCGCATTGGTAGTGTGATGATTACCTTTTTTGCTGCTATATTTTATCTCTTCTCCTTTTGGGAAACGGGGCCTTTTCCTGACCGCCGGAACCGTTCAAAGGACCGGTAGCCGTTTGCTTTACAGTGGGGACATGGATTTGTTACAGTATGTATCTGCCCCAATGTATACGGGCACCTGGAACATGGTCTCCTTCTGAATATTCGTACATCAATCATCCCTGGACTTTTTTACAGCAGCGGCAATGACCACTGGTGCAAGTGCCACAGCTGCCACAGTTCCTACAGTTTTCTTTCCACCTTTTATTATCTTCTTAGCGCCTTTTTTTAATTTTTTCTTTAATGACATTTGAAGACTCCTTTCCTTTGAATGACCATGTTTCATAAAGTATATTTATCCCTCATATCCTTTGGGATATTTAATATCAATAATTGGTCTGTCATTTGGATTCCTGATTTTCACACTCATGATCTGCTTATGGCATTCCATGAGCTGGTCTCTGACCATCTCCAGATGTGCCTTGCTCTGTGGAACAATGTATTTTTTGGAACCAACCTCCAACAGTTCGAGATACCAGTTGACCACCTCCAACTTGTGGAGACAGTATGATGAAATCATCATCTTGTCATTGGAATCCCTGATTGCTTCTGTCTCAATCTGGATGTAGGACACCAGATCTGCAGGTATCTTTTTTAATTTTTTGGCCATTATCCTTCACTCCCTGCAAAGCCATTACATCCATTTCCCCAATTGCTTTCCTAATGCCTTTCCAATTTTCTTCCCCATTTTTTTACCTTTTTTTCCACCAATTTTCTTGCCGATTTTTTTACCTGCTTTCTTACCCAGATCTTTACCCGCATCCTCCATCATTTTACTCATAATAATAAACCTCCCTATATTGTCAAGTGATTTTCCTTAAAAAATCAAGGAATTTTAAAGTTTATATCTCAGGTGAATGAGCC
>CANBFE010000041.1 GCA_947367855.1 uncultured Lachnospiraceae bacterium
GACGTCGATCTGGAACTCCCCATACTGGCTCTTGAGCTTTTTGGGGGAATGGCCGTTGCGCTTGTTGGCGCTGTCCACGTCACCTTTCTGGTTCTTTTCATAGCCCAGTGTCGCATCCAGCTCTGCCTCCATAAGTTCCTGCAGGATGTCCTTGAATCTTTTTTACACTACCGCTCAATCTCTCGTATAATGGAGTGATTTTGGTTTTCGTCATAGCGTCTGCCTCCTTACATGAAATATGCTCTAAATGTGTCCTTCACTAACCATGAGAAAATCTCGTGATTAAGAAGTCATTTAGAGCATATATCACCTAAAACGGATCTATCTGTGGAAGGCAACGATATTAATCCTCTGTCTGACATTAAACCACAAAAATCAGAATAAGTATTTTTCTCTTTTCTCTTTTAAATTCTGTTTCATATAATTGTCGTAAAAGAAAGCTGCTGCGCCTTCACTTGCCTGAAAAGCCTCCCTCCACTGCGTCTGGAGCTTTTTATATTGTCGCTTCTGCTCTGAAGCAATCTCATAAGCATTCCATGCAATCCGATAGTATGCTCTGTCCAAAGTACCGATCCTGGGCTGTTTCAAATAATTAAAAACAGCCTCCATACTGGCATTCAGAGCTTCTTCATATAACCCTAATTCCCCCAGATAGTTATCAAGTGTCTCCATTAATATCGCATATCCCGTATGCATTATTCCGGTTCTGCCTTTTTGCTGCTCTGCAGAGAAACGGATTATCTCATACCATTTCCCCGCTTCCTCCAGGCATCCAAGTTCTCCATATGTATTAGCAATATTACTGGCAATAATAATCTCCTCCCTCTGAAACACCCACCACTTTGCTTCCTTTCCCTCCCAGTCCGGCACCGTAATGTGCAGCGCCTCCTGCAGCAGCTCCAGACTCTTCCTCATATCCCCCTTACGCTCCTGTAAAATTAATGCCTCAAAAAACAAAAACTCCTGACGCACCCTGGGATAGCTCATATCCACCTTCTGCCTTAGGCGCTCCATCCCCGCTTCCACTTTATCCCACTGGCAATAACCAATCTGGGAAGAAATCTCCTGACGCAGTTCCAAAACCTCAATGGAGTCAGTCTCCAACATGGGAACAATCCATCCTCCGTATTTTCCATACTGCCGGACCAACCGCTTATAGTTCTCATGGGAAGGTTGATGCTCTCCACACTCTATTTTCTCTAACTGTCGTCTGGTAACGATGATTCCTTCTTCGTCACAGACGGCTTTATCCCGGGGTTTTCCGGCATATTTCCGCAGCATCTTCAGCGTAATTCCCGCTTCCCTGGTATTTTCCACTGAAGTTCCCTGCCAGATTCTGTTTCCCGGATACTCAGACATATCGTATATACGTTTGAAAGCGCTCCAAAATGCATCCACTTCCTTCAGATACAGCTGATCTCCTTCTGACATTCCCTCCCGGGATATCCGCCTCATCCGTTCCAGAAGAGGCAGCAGATAGCAATGGCAGGCGTTTCTGCGCAGCAGTTCCAGTGCCTCTCTTGCAAATTCAAATGCCTTCCGGCTGTCTCCTTCCTGCAGCGCCAGCTCCATGCCCAGCAGTGCCGCCTGGGGCTTTATCAATACAGCGATACGTTCTTTCCAATGTTTCTTTTCCGGATAATTCCAGACAAAATGATGTATTTTCCAGGCCTCTTCCATCCTGCCGCATGCCAGATAAACCGCCCCGGACAGCAGAACCGCCTCCAATTCTGAGGGAGCCAGAAGAAAATCCTCCTTTTTGCCGGACCAACCGCCGGGAACGGTGCAGGAAACGGCCTCCGCTGCCCTGGACAGCAATTCCTCCCCTGCCGGAAATTCCCCTGCGGACTTATTCTGCTCCCTGGCTTTCAGCAGCAGCAAAAGTTCTGCCTTACACAGAAACTGTTCCTCAACGGGCTCCCTTTTCGTATACCTTTCGCGGTATTGCTTTATCTTATCTGCCGCCTCCACAGGTCTATCCGGAACCAGAAGACAGATATCCTCCCTGAACCGCCACCTCTCCATCTCTTCCCTTGACGCCACCATTTCAAAATAGTCCGGCAGAATTCCCATCCGCTGAAACAAGGTATCCCCTGTCAGCTTTCTCCATCCGGTTTCACCTGCCTCCATCTTGCCAAGGGCCGTTTTGCTCAGCAATCCCCGGGCCGCTCTCTCCAGGGATACACCCCGGCTGATGCGCTCCTCCCGGAAGATCTTTCCGCAGTCTGCATTGTATTGCCTGGTAAATTCAGCCTGATTATAGCATTTTATCATTATGATGTCCTTTCTCTCTTGTTTTTCCTGCTCCATTATCCGGAAAACTGTGTTCCGATAATCTCCTCGTACAGATCCAGGCCAAAGCTGGTCAGTTCCGGGGCATGAAGAGTCATCCGGAAGGTACGCCTTCCGTCCTCCATACGTTGGGCGCTCAGGAATTCCACATCGGAATCCTCCTCCCGCTCATCATATATCCTCTGGGCAAAGGACAGCAGGTGGGTGACAGTCAGCACTTTCACCCCTGCCTCCTTCAGGGCTTTCACAATGTCATAGGCGATCACGGATCCCTCCTTCTCCGTGGTGGAGGCAAAGGATTCATTCAGCAGCACCATGGACCGCCCGCCCAGATTGTCCACAATCCGGCTCATCCTGCCCAGTTCCTCGTCCAGGCGGCCGCTGTTCATGGCGCTGTCCTCCCTCCTGGTAAAATGGGTGAAAAAGGCAGGGAAAATTCCGCTCTCAAAGCTCTCCGCCGCCACCTGCAGGCCGCACTGGAAGCAGATCTGAGCAAGCCCCACACTCCGCAGGAAGGTGGATTTCCCTCCCTGGTTTGCACCCGTGACAATCAGAAGGTTTTTCCCGTCCAGGCAGCAGCTGTTGCCCACCGGATTCCTGCGCTGTTCTATGCCCATGACAAACTCCTTCAGCTCCCGGAAGCGCAGCACATCCTGCTCTCCTGCCCCGGGACGGCAGAACCCGATGTCCATCCTTTCCATATGATGCTTCAGGTTCACAGCCCCCCGGTAAAATGCTGTCTGAAGGCGCAGTTGGACAAAAAATCCATTGAAGGCATTGAGAAAAGGCTCGCAGCAGGAGACGATATACCGCACAGCCGCAAATTCCAGCTGTTCCGCCTGGGCGGCCTGGGCTGTCCCCCTGGGAATACTGGCCAGAATTTTCGTCTTTCCGCTGAGGTAGTTCTGGGCACGGCTGAGCATGGATGCCGGGTTCCGGTATTTCTTTATCTCCGTATCCACTTCCTCCAGTCGAAAGTCTGCCATCTTCAGCCCGTCCGCAAGACTGCATCCCAGAACAATCCGGGGCTTGTTCACCATTTTTCCGGTTATCCCTTCCTCATGGTCTCTGGCATAAAAGGCGATTTCCCGCAAAATCCGTTCCAGACTGCAGGACAGCTCCTCCGAAAACTCTTCGCAGAGCCTTGCATGCATCGCCCGGAAGCCTTCCGCCCGCAGTCTGTCCCTGTATTCTGCAAACAGCTTTTTCAGCCGTGTCAGGCTCGTCACAAACAGCTGCAGCACATGGATATCCGTAATCAGCGCCCCAGGCGTATTCCGGGATCCCGCCTTATCCCCCGCCTTTCTGCCCAGACTGTCCCAACGCGTCAGCACCTCCGTGGAAAAACGGTACAGTTCCTCTATAAACGCTTCCTCCGCAAAGCAGTCCCACAGAATCTCCTGGCGATAGGATATCTCCCCGGCGTTCATCAGCGGAACCATCATCACTTTCCGCATGGCGCTTTCCAGAAAGGGATCCGGCTCCCCCAGTGCGATCACTTTTTCTCCTTCCCTGATGACGTCCCTGGAGGCTGCCCAAAAAACGGTCTCCAACCCCAGATCCCTTATGATATTTTTTTCCTCAAAATACCTTCCTTCCGCACTCTGCTCTTTTTCCCGGTATAATAAATACGCATTCACGATAGTCTCTCCTTCAGCTGTTCATAGGTCAGCCTGTGCCTTCCCACCAGACTGCCTGCGGAAACAGGTGCGTCCTCAGCGCTTCTCTCAATCCGAAATGTCCGGTTTCCCTGTCCGTCCAACATGGCCCGCAGGGATACCAGTCCCGGGTCTGCGCCTTCCAGTTCCTTCAGATGGGTCACGTAGATCCCCCTGCACTCCCTCCCCAGGAAATGCTCCAGAACACGCCTGCCCATAATGCAGGCATCGTAATTCGCTGCAGTGGTAAACAGCTCGTTGATCACCACAAAGAGAAAGGAATTCCCCCTGGAGGATGCTGCCATAATATCCGCCAGTCTCTCCAGTTCCTCCCGCAGCTTTCCCCATCCTGTTTCCACGCTCTCTTCTACGGAAAAATGCGTCATTATATTCGTAAAACGATAAATTCCCGCGGCCTCCGCAGGGACATCCAGTCCCATCATAAAAAAATATACCAACTGCCCCAGGCTTCTGGCAAAGGTGGTCTTGCCGCCCTGGTTTGGTCCGGTGAGAACATAGAATTTTTCATCCCTGCGAAGCACCATGTCATTGGCAACCACCTCCCTGCCCGCGCAGGCCAGAGCCAGGTCATAGAGCCCCCTGGCATACATTTCTTCACAAGGACTCTCCAAAGTCCGGGGATCCGCAAAGGAAAATCCCCTCTCCTTCATCTTCTGCTCAAATCGGTAAAAGGAAAGGTAAAATCCGATTTCCGAGGCAAAACGAATCAAAGCAACATCGGTATACTCCCCATACTCCGCAAAAAAGCGCTCCGCATCCAGGAACAGCTCCTGATTCCGCTTTCGGAAGGCCTTCAGCAGCTCTGCCTCCAACTCCACCAGGTCCGGTTCCGCCCCAAAGGGACTCACAAACTGCTTCTTATGTCCGGGAAAGCATTTCTTCAGAAAATCCTCATAGCTTCCGGACGCCTCCCCCTGGGCTATGATGATCCTGTCACTTTCATAAGTGAGCACCAGGCGAAGCCCCTCGATCTGCCCGGTAAGCCTTTCCGCCTCCTGCCGCATCCTCAGAAATCCCTCTCCCGCCAGATACGCTTCCAGATATTCCCGGAATTCCCGCATTCCCCTGGACCCAAGAGCCAGTCCCTGCAGCTCTGCGGACAGATTTCCAAAGGCATCGCAGTAAAGCTTCACCTCCCGTACATGCCACACGGCCTTCTGCTGGGCTGCCTTTACCGTCTCCTTCCGCCCCATAGCTTCCCGGCGCTCCTTCATCTCCCTGCAGAATCCGCGCAAAATTTCATACAGGCCCTCTGCCTTCACATCCCGGAAGACCTCCCTCCTGTAGTCACTGCATGCCCCGTCGGCCGGAAAGTAATGGTATAGTCCGGTGACTTCCTCTCCCCACTCCAGGCGGATTCGTTCAATCACCTGGTTCAGATTCAGATCGCTGAAAAAGGCCGGAAATGCCTTTCCCCTCCAGGGACTTTCCTCCCTGTCCAATATGCTTGTAAATTGCAATTTTTCTCCCATCCCATAAAACTCCAAATAGAGTGTCCCTCTCCACTACCCCCGCGCGGCCCGTGGACAAAAAAACATCCTTACAAAAAGTTCTGCAAGGATGTCTCTGTGCCACGTTCATGGATTGGGAATATTGACCATCTGGCCCACCCGGATCAGGTCCGGATTATGAATTTCGGGATTTGCCGTTCTCAGGGCATTGAGGGTGAGCCCATGCCTTACCGCAATGTGGGACAGCGTGTCGCCGGAAGCCACCCGGTATCCCTTCATAACGGTTACCACATACTCGTCTCCCCGGTTCAGCCCAAAGATGGCATGACCGTCTGCGGTAATGCGGAAGCTGTCTTCAGGCCGCAGACTGTCGCTGTTCTCATCATAATAATACAGAATTGCCAGATTTCCGAAATTCTCCTCCCCCAGGGCCATGTGCACATTGACCCGGCAGGGATACTGGTCCTTCTCCGTCATATAAAACTGCTTCACCACAGGATAGCCCTGAACCTGCTGCAGGGATGCCTCGGAAACCACAGGCTCATATCCCACCTCCACACGCACCGGCCATCCCGTCTGCCTGATATCCCTGCCGCTGACGCTGAACGTGACCCCGTTGCTGGTATGCAGGGCCAGGGTAGCGTTCTTTCCCTTCAACTTTTCCAGAATCTCCGTGGGCACTGTAAAACTGTTTCCCGCAGAAAAATTTACGTTTTCTCCCTTTCCGTTCCGGATGGCCGTCTCCAGTCTCTCCACCATCACATTCCAGTCGTCCGTTGCCTCCTGAAAAGCTCCCTGGCCTGAACCTGCAGCCTTCACCTGCCTGCCCGGCAGCAGTGGTATGAACACAAAGAACAACACCAGCGCCAGAATGATTTTTTTCCTTTTATCTCTCTTACCTTTCATTTTTTCCTCCAATCGTTTTACCTGTGAGCAACTGTGTCACCCTCATTATGCCCAATTGAAAGAAAAAAATCAGGTATTTTTCTTTTCTCTACTTTATCTGGCCTTCCAGAACCTTTGCCGCCTCCGCAATGCAGTCGGGGATGCCCGCAGGATTCTTGCCGCCTGCCTGGGCCATATTGGGACGGCCGCCACCGCCGCCGCCTACCTTGGGTGCAATGCCCTTGATCAGGTTCCCGGCATGGGCTCCCTTTGCCAGAGCGCCCTCTGTCGCCATGGCCACCATATTCACCTTGCCGCCTGCGTTGGACAGCAGGAGGAGAACGCCTTCTCCCAGTTTTGCCTTCAGCTGGTCTCCCAGATCCCGGAGTCCGTTCATGTCCACATTGTCCACACTGGCTGCCAGAAGCTTCACTCCCTTCACTTCCGTCACATTATCCATCACGTCTCCCAGAGCTTCCCTGGCCGCCTTGGCCTTCAGGGACTCCAGTTCGGAGGAGAGGGCTTTCAGCTCCGCCTGCACATGTTCGCACTTCTCCACCAACGCGGCGGGAGAAGTTTTCAGCACCCTGGCAGCCTCCTCCAGAATGTGCTCCTGGTTCTTATAGTAGGCAAACACGCCGTTCCCGGTCAGGGCCTCAATTCTGCGGACTCCTGCTGCAATGCCATTCTCGGACAGGATCTTGAAGGCTGCGATGGAGCCTGTATTTTCCACATGAGTACCGCCGCAGAGCTCAGTGGAAAAATCTCCCATCTTCACTACCCGGACTTCCTCTCCGTACTTCTCGCCGAACAGAGCCATGGCCCCGGTCTTCCTGGCATCCTCGATATTCATAACCTGTGTCGCCACAGTCAGGTTTTCCGCGATCTTCTCATTGACAATCCGCTCCACTCTGTCCAGTTCCTCTGCGGTCATGGCCGCAAAATGGCTGAAGTCGAAACGCAGTCTCTCCCCGTCCACATAGGAGCCGGACTGCTCCACATGACTGCCCAGAACCTCCCTGAGGGCCTTGTGCAGCAGATGGGTGGCGCTGTGATTCTTGCAGGTATCTCCCCGTCTCCCGGCGTCCACAGTCAGGGAAGCCGTATCCCCCACCTTGATCATGCCCCTGGTAACGGTACCGATATGGCCCACCTTACCGCCCATAAGCTTCACGGTATCCTGCACCCGGAAGCAGCCGTCTGCGGTAGTTATGACACCGGTGTCGGCATTCTGTCCGCCCATGGTGGCGTAGAAAGGGGTCTCCTCCACAATGACAGTACCGATCTGGCCGTCCGTCAAAGCTTCCACCAACTCGCTCTCCGTGGTGAGCACGGTAATCCGCGACTGGTGCTGCAGCCTGTCATAACCCACAAACTGCGTGGTAACGGATGCATCGATAGACTCGTACACTGTCACGTCCGCCCCCATGTAATTGGTCACCTTCCGGGCCTTCCGGGCCATATCCTTCTGCCGCTGCATGCATACGCCGAAACCTGCCTCGTCAATGGTAAAGCCCTTCTCCTCCAGGATTTCCTGGGTCAGGTCCATGGGGAACCCAAAGGTATCATAGAGCTTAAAGGCATTCTCTCCGGACAGCTCCGTTGTTCCCGCCGCCTTCATCTCCTCTTCCATCTGTCCCAGAATGCTTAAGCCCTGGTCAATGGTCTTGTCGAATTTATCTTCTTCCTGGGTGAGCACATTCAGGATAAATGCCTTCTTCTCCTCCAGTTCAGGATAGCCGTCCCTGCTTTCGTTGATTACGGTCTCGCTTAAGTTTGCCATAAACTTATCCCGTATTCCCAGAAGTCTGCCATGTCTGGCTGCGCGGCGGATCAGTCTGCGCAATACATAACCCCGTCCCTCATTGGACGGCAATATGCCGTCGCTGATCATGAAGGTGGTGGAACGGATATGATCCGTGATCAGGCGTATGGACACATCTTTCCCGGGATCCGTCCCGTACTCCGCTCCCGCGATCCCGCAGATCCGGTCCCGGATGGCCTTCATGGTATCAATGTCAAACACGCTGTCCACGTCCTGCACCACCACGGCCAGACGCTCCAGACCCATGCCAGTATCAATATTTTTCTGGGCAAGCTCCGTATAATTTCCGTGCCCGTCATTGTCGAACTGGGTGAACACATTGTTCCAGACTTCCATAAAGCGGTCGCATTCGCAGCCTACCCTGCAGTCAGGACTGCCGCAGCCGTATTTTTCCCCTCTGTCATAGTAAATCTCCGAACAGGGGCCGCAGGGGCCTGCGCCGTGCTCCCAGAAATTGTCGCATTTGCCGTTCTCGTCCCGATAGAAGCGGGTAATCTTCTCTGCGGGCACGCCGATCTCTTTGGTCCAGATCTCAAAGGCTTCCTCGTCCTCGCAGTAGATGGAAGGATACAGCCTCTCCAGCTCCATGCCGATCACCTCCGTCAGGAACTCCCAGCTCCAACGGATTGCCTCATGCTTGAAATAGTCCCCGAAGGAGAAGTTTCCAAGCATCTCGAAAAAGGTCAGATGCCTGGCAGTCTTTCCCACATTTTCGATATCTCCCGTGCGTACGCACTTCTGGCAGGTGGTGACCCTGCGCCTGGGGGGAATCTCCTGTCCCGTGAAATAGGGCTTCAGGGGCGCCATGCCGGAGTTGATGATCAACAGGCTGTTGTCATTGTGGGGCACCAGAGAAAAGCTGTTCATCTTCAGGTGCTCCTTGCTCTCAAAAAAATCAAGGTACATTCTTCTTAACTGGTTTACACCATAGGGTTTCATCTGTTCTTCCTCCAAAGTCTGTATGTTTACCGGCTGCCTGACGGCAGTGTATTTCAAATACAGGAAACATGTGCGGCTTCCAGTAAGATTTATTATATCATGTATTTTCATTTTGTATAGTAGAAAATTACCTGATAAAAACCCTATTTCCCCATGATTGTTATCTCATTTAGTTCTATTTTAACAATGGAATCCGGATCAATGACCCCATCAAAGGCGGCCTTCATGTTCACAGTGATATTCTTGTTTTCAGAACTCCGTTTAATCTGCCTCTCCTGCATCACCGTCCTGGCCTCTGTCCCGTCCGCAAATCCAATTACCATCTCATACTCATTCCCTGACAGACCGGGATCCCCGCTGCCCTGCCACACACCGTACAAATCCAGATACACTGTCAGAGGAGATACATACATTCCATAAGATGCAAAGCGGAAATCCCCCTCTGCCATGTCAATGTCGCCTGTCAGGTCAAGTCCGTATCTTTTGTTTCCCGTAATCTCTATGGGCACACTGCAGACATCTTTCCCCTCTTCATCAGCCCACCGCTCAAAGACTACCGTACCATCTTCCGTTTTGCGTGTATGGCACATTGCATAGAGCATATAGTTTCCTGATTCATAATCCCGGCTCCCAAGCTGTGTGACAACGCACATTTCCTGGTTCATGGCCAGTGTATAGCCGGAGTCCTTCCTGGGAAAACTGCCGTAATTGTCAGTGAAACTGTTCAGTGTGAGAAGTTCGCCGGAATCGTCGTTCCCGATACTGCCGTCCATTACTTTTCCTGCAAACTCCGTGTCCAGCCACACATCCACAATAATATTCTTCCCTGCCTTCTTTGTCAGAATATAGCTGACTGTGATCTCCCTGCCCGCGCAGGTGGTCTCCAGCAATTCAATGGAAAACATTTCGTTGTCTATAATCTTCTCTCCGGCCAGGTACCCGGAATCCAGAATCTCACCGTAAATATCCTTCCTCTGCATTCCCTCCGGCACTGAAATGAAACTGTAAGAAGGGGACTTTTTTCTGTCAAACAGGCTGCGGACAGGCATATGCTCCATCAGATAACCGGCTCCCACATACATTGTGCTTGCAGCAAAAAGAACTGCTGCCGCCGAGAAAAACGCCATTCTGCCTCCCTGAAACCTGCGTTTCCGCCTCCCCTCCATGATTGCCCTGCGCATCTCTTCGCCAATGGTTACTTCTGACATCAGATTATCAATATTTTCTCTTAACATCATCAACCCACCTCCCATATTTCCTTTGAAAGTCTGTCTCCAAGCTGCTCCCTGCCCCGTTTCAGCAGGGTAAAAACCGTGCTTTCCCTGCGCCCCATCACTTTTGCAATCTCCGGCACAGGCAGCTCCTGATAATAATACAGCAGAATTGCCAGCCTGTATTTCTCCTTCAGCTTCATGATTTCCTTCATCAAATCCATGGTGTCGTGCAGTTTTTCATAAGCGTCCCGGTTCTGGACATTTCTCTGCAGACCCTCCTCCAGAATCCTGGTCACTTCCGTCATCTCCACCCGCTTCCGCCAGGGGGATGCCAGATAATCCTTACAGGTATTTATGGCGATCCTGGTAATCCAGGTTCTCTCCGACGACCTGCCCTCAAAATTCCGGTAATGCTGCCACACCTTCAGGTATGTGTCCTGCACCGCGTCCTCCGCCAGACAGGGATCCCGCAGATACAGGGTACACAGGCGCAGCAGAGAATCTCCGTATTTTCTGATAAGAAGCTCCATTCCCTCTTCCGTCAGCGCCTTCTTTCCGGTTTCTTCCGATGTAAATGTCATGCTTTGTATCTGTTCCATTCCTTCCTCCCCCTTATGCCGAAATCATTGCCATCATGCTGCAGCCTGTCTGTCCCTTCTCATACCATGCGGTTTTATCCTCCTTTGAACATTAGACTGATACTGCCCTGCATTTTCTTGCAAAAAGGAGAGAAATCTTTCATCGCTTTTCACTCACATACATCTGCACCCGGCCCTGAATGATCTCCATCACATCCTCCACCGGTTTCTGCCCCTTAAAATAAGCCTCAGCCTCCTCCACGATCATGTTCTCGATCTCCCTGTCGCACTGGTCGGCCAGGGACTCCATATCATCCATCAAAGCCAGAATCCGGTCCACCTCCTCCTGAGTGGCAGCCCGGTAAGTGTAGGGTTCTCCGTCGATTTCCCCGATATAATCCCCGTATTCCACACCGTCGTGATTGATCTTCATGGCCTGCAGAAGCCCGTCCTCTATGTTCTTCTTTAATCCCGGAAACCATCCGGAATGCTTCTTTGACTCCGTAAAAAAGGTTTCCAGGAACTCCCATGCCACGTCCTTGTGCTCAGACCCGGCAGTGATGGCATAGGCAGAGGACCATGATGCGGTGGCTCCGCTGGTTCCCTCCGGCGTAGGAAAACCCTTAAAGGTAACCTCGCCTCCGAAGATCTCCTCCAGGACCTGAACCTCCTCAAACTGCATGAACCATTCCAGCAAAAGTACCCGTCCCTCTCTGATTTCATTGACGTAAGATATACCCCGGTCATAGGAGGTCTCTTCCGGTCCCCGGTTCACAAATTCCAGAAGTCTGCGGAATTCCTCCGAATCAAAGCCGCACTTTCCCGTCTCCCAGTCTACAAACAGCTCTTCATTGTACCGCATCAGCATCCGCAGGATATTGCCTTTGGGCCGGTCAAAGAGAACCGCGTCCGGATGGTTTTCGGCAAATTCCAGCATTTCCTCCAGTGTCCAGCCAATCTCGCTGCCCACTACCTCCGTCCTGCCGATCAGTGTATACAAATCAAATCCCCTGGGAAGCGCCACCTGTATCCCGTCAAAAACATAGGCATCCATAATCCCTTCAAAGAAATCTTCCCGGCTCAGTTTACTGCTTTTTTCCAGATAAGGATTCAGATCCTCGAACATCCCTTTCTCAATCATGTATTCGATATGCAGATTGCCGAACTCAATGATGTCCGGACATCTTCCCGATACGATATCCAGGTTCAGGGCTGTCTCGTCCGCGTATTCCTTAATCTTGATGGTGTACTTGTCATTGTTTCTGTTAAACCGGTCTATGGCATCCTGGGAATCAAAATCCGTATACAGGGTGCCCATAACCAAAGTTTCCTTTTGGGGAATCTGCTCCCCGTCCGCGCCAGTCAGCAGCACTGGGCCGGATCCTGCGCCCTCCGGGTCATTCAGCACCGCAAGCAGCCTGCCGTCCTCCAGGGCATTTACCCGCTCCACCCAGGAGCCTCCCACGCCGCACTCAGACCATATAAGCACAGTCTCCTTCTTCCGGGCATTCAGGTCATATCGGTAGAGGGCAGAGTCGTCCTGTACCAGCAGCCCGCCTTCTCCGGCAGGCGAAAGGCCTGTCCCGCTGCACCAGGGAAAGTTGTCCGCAGCCTCGTCCAGCTTTTTCCCCTCAAAATCAATCCTTTTCAAGGTACAGAGCTCCGTCCTGCCCTCTGGAGAATAACTCACATACATCCTGCCGTCGCTGCCGCAGCCCATAGCATTGACCCGCATACCGCCTCCCAGGTCCAGGCTGCCCCTGTAACTGCCGTCCGCCCCGTAGAGCCATAGGGTTCTGTGTCCTGCGAGGCAGATACGCCCCTGCCCGTCAACCTCCAGGAAGGTAGCATGTTCCCCCTCATTCTCCTCCAGCAGCTGTCCGGTCACCTCCCAGGAGCCCGCCCATTCTCCCCGGCTGTCAAACTTCACCAAAATGACCCCTTCGTCCAGGTCCATTCCATAGCACAGCCCGTAAAGGCTGCCGTCCTGACCGAAAGTATGGGGCCCCAGAGGCCCAGGCCGTCCATCCTCCGGCCAGAGAAGCGGCGTCCTGTCCATACTCCCGTCCTCCAGGGTATAGGTACACAGGATTTCCTCCCCCTCCCCGGTATCAGTTAGATAGTGAATCCTGTCATCCAGAAGTCTCATGCCGCCATAGAAGATCCCCTCTCCCTCCAGGGCTTCAGGGTCTAAAAATGCAGACAGATAAGTCTCCTCCCCGGCAGTTTCATTTCTGCCGCAATTGGACAGACACAATGCCGCTGCCATGATGAATGACCAAATTCCAAACTTCTTTCTGTTTTTCATACGCTTTTCCTCCCTCTTCTGGTATCTGTCCCTCAAACTGCAAACTCAAGAAAGACTGAGATGCAAAGACTGCCGCATGGGGAGAATCTGCACGGATTCTCCCCATGCGGCAGCCCGGAACCGGATATGCCTGCCTTTTAAGTTTTGCATCACAGAATAAAATTTCCCGCCAGCTGATAGACCTGTTGCACCCTTTTGGAAGACAGATCCCAACTCTCCAGTTCCCGCGCCACATGCGCCGGGTGTTTCCTGCTGATATCCCGCAGGGCATTTCCCACGGACTTTCGCACATATTCACTGGCATCCTCCCTGAGTCCGGCCAGAAGCTCAACTGCCATATGCGGATTTTCCTTAAAATACGGGCGGGCGGTCCATACTCTCAGGCCTTCCGAAACCGCCCGGCGTACATTGGGACTGGCATCTCCCATCCACTCCCGGATCAGGGGCAGCGCCTGCTCATATCCGATGATTCTGCAATGATTGTCAAATGCCACGGCAAGAACTTCCTGCACTTTCAGGCTCTTATGACGGCTCACAGTCTCCCGCAGGAAGGCCAGTGCATCCGGATACAAATGGGCGCAGTACCCCAGAAGCAGCACACCGATCTCCTGGATCCTGGAATTCCCGGAACGGTACAGCGTATACCCCGTCTCCCGGCATTCCTCCGGCAGACTTGACTGGTAATACTTTTTTGCCTCCGTCTTCACCAGCTTCAGACTGTCCTTTTCCGGAACGACCTCCTCCAGATAAGTTACAAAATCATTCATCCCTCTTCTCCCTGTATCTGTTTTTCCCGAGTCCATGATGAAAACTTTTCAGTGTCTGACCACATCCGCAAACTCCGCCCCTGACGCCCTGGCCAGGTCAGCCGGGGACAGCTCCAGCTGGGAACCGATTCTGCCGCCGCTGACCACGATGGTATCCCTGCCCTCTGCGGAACTGTCGATTTTGGTCACATACGTTTTTTTCATGCCCACCGCAGTACAGCCGCCCCGGATGTATCCCGTGACTCTGGTGATATCCTTCACGGGAATCATCTCCACGCTCTTCTCCCCCACGCTTCTGGCGGCAGCCTTTAAATCCAGTTCCTCCGCAACGGGAATTACAAACACATAATACTCCCGGCTGCAGCCCTCCGTCACCAGGGTCTTGTACACCTTTTCACAGGGCAGGGACAGCATCCGGGCAATCTGCAGCCCATCCACAAACTCACTGCATTCATAAGTCATATGGGCATACGGAATCTTCAGGGAATCCAGGATACGCATGGCATTTGTCTTGACTTCCTTCTGCTTTGCCATTATATGCTCACCCCAGAATGTCCAGATTTTTATACTCCGCCACTCTCGCAGCCACCTGCTCCCAGCTGACCTCTGCGCAGACAAACTCATAGTCACTCCAGATGCGTCCCAGTTCCTCCTTAATCCGGGGAACTTCCTCCAGTCTGCCTGCGCCGGTTCTCACATGATAATCCGGCAGCAGGGCTCCCGTGATAATACCCGTCTCACCGGCCGGAGTCTCCTCTCCCTGGCTCAGGGCGCATATCATTTGCAGCTGGCTGCTCAGATAGGCCTCGATCTCAAGATGCACTCCCATCATGCCGTTTAAGTCAAACACCTGGAAAGGCGCTCCTCCGGAAACGGCAATCTCGCTTCCCGCTCCCCAGAAAGCAGGATTATCTCCCAGTTCATACAGGTCACTGCACAGATCCCGCAGTCCGTTGAACTCCTCCTCCGCAGGCGGTTCCTGAAAGGACTTCAGGGCAACATCCACTGCCCATCCCAGTTTTCCAAATGCCTCACATCCGGGAAGGATGGCCAGGCGTTCCCCAAGCTTCACCAGTCTAGCCAGGGACAACAGCCCCCATATCCTGACCCTGGCATCCGCCATCTCCGCTGCCAGCCCGCTTACCTGGGCGGGCACGTCGTTATACAAAAAGGACTCTTCCTCCAACTGCCCGATACGGTCCGAACAGTCATCCGTGAGCTTCTCCCCCACTTTTCCGTAAATCTTGTCCTCGGCGCTGTAAATGGTGTCCGCCCTGCACAGCCACAATTGGGCATGGGCCAGGTCTCCCTGCTCCATGGCATCCACCCCCAGATGGTAATAGGTCTTCACCAGTCCCACCCAGTCCCTCTTCTGTTGGCACTCAGCCAGATGCGCTTCCGAATAATTTTCCTTTTTCCCAAATAAGTTAAGCATTGTCCTGCTGCTCCCTTCTCATTTTTTAATCAATGAACAGTTGTCTCGTGCATCTGCCCTGCTTTCCCGTCAGACCAGACCACCCTGTTCCGGCCCTCCTCCTTTGCATTGTACAGCATGGCATCCGCAGTCTTTAATGCGGCCTGGTAAGACCCCTCCGCCTGGGGAATCATGGTAACACCTCCGATGCTGATGGTAACCCATTCGGATACGGAGGGCGCATGGGGAATATGCCTGTCCTCCACGGCCTGCCGTATCTTCTTCAAATGTGCAAAAGCCTTCTCCGGGCTGTCCCCCACAAGAAACGCCACAAATTCCTCTCCCCCGTAACGGGCTACAAAATCCGTGGTCCGCTGCAGATGGGAGGAGATTATTTTAGCCACGGTTGCAATGACCCTGTCTCCCGCCGGATGTCCGAAGGTGTCATTGAAGGCCTTGAAATGGTCAATGTCAAACATGCAGACGGAAAACGGAACCTGCAGGCGGACAGCCTCTTTCCATTTTATGAGACTGTAACG
This sequence comes from uncultured Lachnospiraceae bacterium, assembly GCA_947367855.1. Taxonomy (GTDB): domain Bacteria; phylum Bacillota; class Clostridia; order Lachnospirales; family Lachnospiraceae; genus Acetatifactor. Next base: position 15,892 of record CANBFE010000041.1, read on the forward strand.
GTCATGCTGCCATCTGTTGGCAATTCCCGTCAGCTGATCCGTCCTGGACTGATACTCCACCTGTTTCCTGTATTTGTACAGCTTGATATGGGTATCCACCCTGGCCTTCACAATCCCAGGGCGAAAGGGCTTGGTTATGTAATCCACCGCCCCCAGCATAAGCCCCCTCTGCTCGCTCTCCTCGTCCGTAAGACTGGTAATCAAAATCACGGGAACACTCTGGACAATAATTTCCTCCTGCAGAAGTTTCAGCAGTGTAAAGCCGTCCATTCCGGGCATGACAACGTCCAACAGGATCAAGGAAAAATTTCCCACATTTGCAAGATGAAGCCCATCCTCCGCCGTGGATGCAATGGTAATATCGTATTCATCCACCAGAATGGACCTCAACTGGGCGGCCTGTACACGGCTGTCATCAACAATCAGTATTTTCTCCATATTCACTCTCTCCTCATTCCGGCTGCCTGAAAGCCTTTCTATGAGCCTTTGTCTGTATTATACATTGCCCTCTTCCCGTTGACAATACCCTAAAGTCTCATTCCCCCTACTTCAGATACTGCAGGGGGGCCTTCACCGCCTCCGCCAGATACCGCACCGGGCCTCCGTATGCCCCAAGCCGCTCTGCCTGGGATGTCATCTCATCGTAAACCGCCCTCAGCAGCCCGGCCACATCCGCTTCCCCTGCGCCCTCCGCCCTGCGGCGCGCCATCTCCACTGCCTGCCCAAGTCTGCCGCCGACTGCTTCCAATGCGTCTCTCTGTCCCGCATCCAGGCAGGTGTCCAGCTTGCGGATCTCGCCTTTCAGATAAAACAACAGAATCCTCTCCTGGGTTGCCAGGTCGCCGTACTTTTTCTCTTCCGTGCGCTTCAGGGTCACTCCCCTTCCGTCTTCCCCAAGCATCCCTTCCTCTCCCGGAAGGCTTCGGAAAAACTCCAGGGTCTCTCTCACCCGTTCCCTGAAATTCGAAATACCGTCAAGAATTTCACTGTCCGAAGGCGCGCGCAGGGCGTCAACCTCCGCCGCAAAGGCAGCGGTCTCCAGACGCAGCAGTCCGTCCTCCAGCCAGGAAAGCGTCACTTCCTCCAGGGGCAGTGATTCAAAACCCTCCGCCAGGCTCCCAACCTCCTCCGCCAGATAGCCGTAAGGCAGCGCAGGAGCTGCCAGAGCCTTTGCGGCATCTCTTCCCGCAGCCGCGGCTTTTTCCATCTTTCCGGCCGCCTGTTTCCTCATATCCCGGAAGATCAATGCCGCCAGCTCATTGAAGCATCCTGCTATTTTTTCCGCCCTTTTTCTTGCATGTCCGGCCAGGGTATCGTATTTTTCACAGAGGACTGCAAATTTCTCCCTGTGCTCCGGCATGGCCCTGGCCATGGTGAGCCCCACCTGAAAAGCTGTAATGCCTGCCTCAAAGACCGCATCCTCCACGGCTTTTACAATCAGGAACCTGGCGGATATCTCATCCGGCCTCCCGGCAATTGCAGTGATACGGTCCCGCATTTCCTTAAGCTGCTCTGCCATCCGCTCCGCCCTTCCGGCAGCAAACTCCCAGAAACGGCCATAGAATGCCGCCTCCGGCGCATCTCCCCTGTGCTTCCTGGTATAGGCAGCCGTCTCCCCTGCCTCCGCAATCAGTCCGTTCAGTTCCTTCATCATCTCGTCCGTAGCTTTTGAATACATCATGGCATTTTTCTCCTTTTCCCTTTGCGGCAGGCGCAGACAGTATTTTCTGTACTCTGCAGGAGTTACGCCCATATATGACTTAAAACTGCGGGTAAAACCCTCATGGGAATCATAGCCGTACTTCAGAGCCAGATCCAGTATGGTGCACTGGCTTTGGACAAGCTCTTCGGCCGCAAGAGCAATCCTCCGTCTGGCTACATATCCCATGACACTGTCTCCCACTGCCTCCCGGAACAAACGCTGATAGTGATATTTGGAGAAATGAACGCCTGATGCCAGTGTTTCCACTGTAAGCTTTTCATGGATTTTCTCCTCTATCATGCCGAGAGAACGAAATATGGGGTTCCTGTTGTCCATTCCTGCGCCTCCTGTTGTCTGTCAGCGGATGATGCAAAGCCGTCTTCCACTGTCAGGCTGTTTATTTGTGACAATACCAGAATACAGGATTCCGCTCTGTATCTCTCGACGAAAAATGCCATAACACCTCACTCTGCCATCAGCCCCAGTCAGCAGGGCCCGGACGGCACAGCCCCCTGCCGGTTCAGGGCAGGGGGCGCGCAGAGACAGGACATTGGGATTGCTTCAGCGATATCCGCCTCCTGACCTGAGCCGGAAGCTTTGAACGGAAAGTTTCAGTTCTTCCGCCTGACCATTCAGCTCCCTTGCAGATGCAGCCGACTTTTCCGCCGTGGCGGCGTTAGTCTGAACCACCTCAGAAATCTGCTCCATCCCAAGAGTCAGCTGCTTCAGCGACTGGGACTGCTCCACTGCAGAGCCTGCTATACGATCCACCATCTCCGCGGATTTCTTCGCACTGGAGATAACCGCGGTAAGCGCCTCCGTTGTGTCCGAGGACAGGGATGCCCCATATGCCACCAGCTGCATGGAACTTTCGATGAGCTGGGTAATATTGCTGGCAGACACGGAGCTTTTGTTGGCCAGCGTCTGAACTTCGTCCGCCACCACCGAGAAGCTCTTTCCGGCCTCTCCGGCCCTGGCTGCCTCCACGGAGGCATTCAGCGCCAGGATCTTGGTCTGGAAGGCAATATCCTCTATGGTCTTGATAATTCCGCCAATCTGCTGGGAGGATTTGGAGATATCCTCCATGGCTGCCGTCAGCGCTTCCATCTTCTGATCGCAGACCTGCAGCTGCATGGCTGCTTCCTCAGAAGCCACCCTGGCATCCCCCGCATCCTCTGAGGTGCGGTCTACCTGCCTGGAAATATCCTGAATGCTTGCCGAAAGCTGCTGAACGGCAGCCGCCTGCTCCACACTGCCGCTAGAAAGCGTCTGGGCATCCGATGCCATCTGCTCGGATTCCCTGGAAACCTGCTCAGCTGTGACATGAATCCTGGAAAGTGCCGTATTCAGCGCATCCAGAATCTGTCCCATGGCTGCCTGAATGGGAGCAAATTCTCCAAGATAATCATTGCCCACGGAAAGATTCATATTTCCCTGAGCCATCTGGGCCAGTATGTAATCGATATCCTGGATGTATTTCTTAAGCTCACGCCTGGTCTCATGGATAGACTCCACCAGCATGCCGATTTCCGACGTGTTGGACTCCAGCGAAAACTCTGCGGAAAGATTTCCCCTGGAGATCTCCCCCATCTGGTTTTTCACCGCAATGACAGGACGCATGATCTGAACCCTGGTAACCACCATATTCAATATGGTGATAAGGCCCACCATGGCAAAGGCGCATATCATGGTCAGCTCAATATAATCCGCCTGTTTTTCAAGATCCCGGATCTGTTCCAGTGATCTGTCATCCAGAGCGGCAAGAAAATTCTCCTTCAGTTCATTAATCTTTGCTATGGAGGTACTGTACTCCGCTCCGTACACATAATCCACAGCCTTTTCCCGTTCCCCTGCCTGTACCTCCTTCATAGCCTCCTCCTCCAGAGGCACCAGTTCATTGGAAAGCGCCGACATCCGGTCTATCATGTCCTGCTCCTGATCAGTAATGCCGATCTCCTGCAGGGCTGCCACACCCTTGTCCCGGTTTTGCAGCTCGTTAATTTCCTTCCAGTAATTGTCATAATGTTCCTGCATGCCTGTGGCGGCAAAAGCCCTGACCTCGTTGGTAAGATATGCCGACCCGTTCATGAAGCGGTTTGCATTATAAGTAAGCTCAAACCGCTCTTCATTTGCATCGTTTAACTGTCTGCTGATCCCGCTGTAGGAAAACAGGGAAAACACCAGAAACAGAAGCGCCAAAATGGAAATTCCGTTCAGAATCAACGTCAGTGTGGATTGCTTCATGGCTCGTTTCATAATATGCTCCTCTCAGTGCATCCTAAAAGGCTTTTCCCACTCCCCTGACACGCCGGGCAGCGCTCTGCAGAGCCGATGGAAAAAGCTGATTACAAGTAATACCTTTAGTCTACACAATATAGAGGAAAACTGCAACACCCTATTGCAATTTTTTCATAAAGCAGATAATCCGGTTAGCCTCAGCGAACCCCGTAGAAAGATGAAAGCCCAGACTGTCCGTATTCCCCAGTTCACAGTCGCTGGCAAATTCCCTGCATCCCATTTCCCCCGCCCATTTCTCGCATGCCTCCAGAGCGTGTTTGCACAGCCACTGTGCCGGAAATCTTTCCGGACAAAGATTCCCTCCAGATAGCCCACAGGCGTTGTCCCTACCGCAAAACGCTATCTGTTTTTTCCAGAATCAGCAGCTGTCTTTTTTTCTCAAGTCCCCCCGCATAGCCTGTCAGCTTTCCGTCTGCCCCCACAACCCTGTGACAGGGAATGATCAGGGAAATGGGATTGTGTCCCACCGCTCCGCCAACCGCCTGGGCCCACATTTTCCCGGAACTTTTTGAGGTTTTCTCCGGCAATGGGGCCTCTTCCCATAATGCGGTTTCCTTTTGCAGCGCGGAAAGAGTCTTCCTTGAGATGCGCTCCCCAATCTCTCCATAGGTCATGGTCTGCCCATAAGGAATGGTAAGCAGGATTTCCCACACGGCTTTTCGGAAAGGCGTGGTTTCCCATTTAAGCGGAGGAGTAAAATCCGGCTCTTTTCCACTGAAATAAATGTCCAGCCATTTTTTTGTTTCCGTAAATACAGGCAGACTCTTTTCCTCATACTCAGAGGACAGCGTAGAGCCGAAATATTTCTGGCCGTCAAACCACAGCCCCGTAATCTCACTGCCGCTGCCTGCAATGGTGATGCCGCCCAGGGGCGATTGGTAATGCTCAATATAAATCATGGCACCATACCTCCAAAAATAAATACCTGCCTCAAAAATAAGTATACAAGTCTCGCAAAATTGCACAGGGCGCGGCATATTTTGCCCGCATATTCTGCCTGCTTTCCTGCACATACTATACTGTTACGATTCACGGCCTGGCTGCTCATCGGGAACTGCCCGTGAACAGCACGCTGCACTTTGTCCTTTTATTAAACGGAGGTAAAAAAATGCCAGTACAGACAATCCAGGGAATCTTACTCCCCTTTTTGGGAACCGTCTCCGGAGCAGCCTGCGTATTCCTCATGGGCGGCGCGCTTCCCGCCAAAGTCCAGAGAATCCTCACCGGATTCGCGGCAGGCGTCATGGTGGCGGCATCCGTCTGGAGCCTGCTTATCCCTGCCATGGAACAGGCGGCTCACATGGAGCAATGGGCATTTCTCCCGGCAGTGGCAGGATTCTGGCTGGGCATTCTCTTCCTGCTGCTTCTGGACAGAACCATTCCCCATCTGCACCGGAGCAGCAGCGCCCCGGAAGGCCCCCGCACCAGACTGAAACGCACTACCATGCTGGTACTGGCGGTAACTCTCCACAATATTCCGGAGGGCATGGCAGTGGGCGTGGTTCTGGCCGGTTGGATGGCAGGGGACGAAACCATTACCGTGGCCGGAGCGCTGGCCCTCTCCATCGGCATCGCCCTTCAGAACTTTCCGGAAGGCGCCATCATCTCCATGCCTCTGCGGGCAGAGGGTACGGGAAAGGGAAGGGCCTTTCTCTACGGACTCCTTTCCGGCGTGGTGGAACCCCTGGCAGCCATTCTCACTATCCTGGCAGCCAGACTGATTCTTCCGGCCCTGCCCTGTCTGCTCAGTTTCGCCGCAGGAGCCATGATCTATGTGGTGGTGGAAGAACTGATTCCCGAGGCATCCGCCGGGGAACATTCCAACCTGGGAACCCTGTTCTTTGCCGCCGGATTTACAGTAATGCTGGCGTTGGACGTGGCGCTTGGATAATCCTCCGGGCGCCACTGAAACCTTTCCCCATTGACAGCCTATTCCGGTTAGCCCGCTATGCCTTTCAGCCCGGTTTCGCAGTCCTGTATGAAATGCAATATCCTGCAGGCTTCCTCTGCCCCCCGGCTGTCTTTCAGACCGATGAAAAAAGCCGCAAACAGGATCTCAATGGCCTCCATCACCCAGGGAACTGCACTCTTCTCTTCCGCAGTCAGCCCCGATACACTCTCGTATCCTTCCAACGCTGCCTTCACGGTTCTCAGCCATTCCTCCTTTGTAAAAGCCGTGTCCCCCTCTTCCGCCAACAGCCCCGCCAGAAAATAACAGAGATCAAAAATCCGGATATTTTTCTGGCTCAAGTCAAAATCCAGGTATCCCGTAAAGTTACCTTCGGAAAACAGAAAATTTTCAAAATGCACATCCCTGTGAATCAGCTGTTTGGGCAGAAGCTCATATCCCTTTTCCAGACCGGCCACAATCCTCTCATACTCCTCTTCCCGGATCGTCTCCCAGTGATCCTCTGTCAGATTATCCCGGATCCACCCCCGCAGCTCTTCCAACAGGCTGTTCTCCCAAAACGCCATTTCCTTCTCACACTGCAGAAACGCCCTGTGCAGACAGGCGATTGCAAAACCCATCTTCCAGGCCATTTTCTCCTCTTTCACATCCTGTACTCTGCTTCCCTCCAACTTTTCCGTCAGAAGAAAGTAATCCTGCTGACAGACAATATATTTTTCTCCCGTCCCGGCAGGAACGATACGGGCTGCCGGAATATTACAATCGCATAATATTGTCAGTATCCTGATATTCCTTTCCAATGCCTCTCTGTCATGGTAGATTTTTACCACATGGGAATGGTTGACCTCCCATGCGGTGCCGTAGATCTGGGTTATTTCTCCCGCCTCCATTCCCCATAAGGGCAGAATCTGTTCCAGTCGTTTTATCATTTTCCTGTTCCTCTCTTTTCCCGGTTTATGCTGCCCTATTATAACATACCTTTCCGCCTTTACATATGCTCATCCTTTTTTGGAATAAAAGTCCTTCCCAAACCTGACGCCCTGCTGTATAATAGGAACATATTCCAAGCAGAACTGCCGCAGGTATTCTGATGACAAAAAAGGAGGCACAAATGAACGAGAAATTAAACAAAACAACCGCCGAAATCATGGACCAGCGATTCGGCTGTGACACTTTGCTGTCCGTTGCTACGGCAGAGAAAAACATCCCCTACGTACGGACAGTCAACAGCTTTTATGAGGATGGCGCATTCTATGTGATAACCTATGCCCTCTCCAATAAAATCCGGCACATCGCCGAAAATCCCACTGTTGCCGTCTGCGGGGAGTGGTTTACAGGCCACGGAACCGGGGAAAACCTGGGCCATGTAAAGGCAGAGCAAAACGCGGAAATCATGTCCAAATTAAGGACTGTTTTCGCAGAATGGTATGGCAACGGTCATGTCGATGAGGAAGATCCCAATACCTGTCTTCTGCGCATCCGTTTGACGACAGGCATCCTCTACCATCACGGAACCAGATACGATATTGATTTCACTGTCTGAAAAGGGATAAAAATGTCCAGGAAGGCCGCGATTAGCGGCCCCTGAAATGATTCCTGCACAGTTTCTCCTGTTAAATGCTCTGTCATCTAAACTTACAAATACAATTTAGCTGTTTCTTCCGCTAAATGGAATTTTTCCTGTATTTTATTCAGAATAATGCTGTCTGCAATTTGTAAATCCTTTAAAACTGATACCATAGCTCTTATTCCTTCCTGTCTTCCCTCTTGTCTTCCCTCCTGTCTTCCCTCTTGTCTTCCCTTTTCAATTCCTTTCTCCTCCACACCCTTACTTAAATTACACATAAGCGACACCTCACTTTCCAAGGCTAAAGTCATTCTGATATGAAAATCTTCCTCCAATATCTGGCACTTATCCTGTGAACCTGTCTCCGTGGACAGAAGCACATTCAACAGTTTCAATAAATCTGTACCTGAATCTTCCTCTTTCCCAAGACAGATCATGACAGCCGCCATCAGATCATAATCCGCTTTTCGTTCCTTTACACTGCCCACCAGATTTTCTTCCGCAATATAATAACGGGTAATGCTGTTTTCACGGCTCTTTGGCGGATTCATGCAAATCCAGATGCTGTATACTTTTTTGATATTCTCATAGTGGGAATTTGTAAACTCGGTTCCATATTGGGCGGAAATCATCCGGCTGCAGTAATAGATTCCCCTTTTTATCAGCGGATAACCCGGATAAAAATCATTCTGGGCTTCCAGATTGATAATTAAGCGAATCAATTCCCCGGATACAGGAGCTGTTGCAAGAAAGCGGATATCATAGGTAACTGTCCCCTCCGTCAGAGAAAAATCTTCGTTTCCAACTCCCTGTATCATAGAAACGCGGTTGGATTCATCCGGGGCAACTGCCACTTCGCCCACCTGCGGTGTGCCTTCAATATATTTTTCCGCAATCTCTTC
>CANBFE010000042.1 GCA_947367855.1 uncultured Lachnospiraceae bacterium
TTTCCGTTTTGGAATTTTCAGGGTTGCATTACTGTTGATTTGTCAAGGTTCAGTTTTGTTGTCTGCGGCTTTGTTTCCGCCGCTCCGTTGTTCTCGGTGACAACTCTGATAGGATATCACATCTTCACTTTGTTGTCAACACCTTTTTTCAATTTTTTCCATTTTATTTTCTTTCTTATTCTCTTTCAAGAAAATGCAATGGCTAAATTTCAAGGCGGGTTTCATTTTATCATAACCCCTGGCTGCTTGTCAACATCTTTTTACATTTTTTTCAATTTCTTTTTCATTCCGCAAAATCACATCTTCCTATAGAGCTCTGGCAATGGTACGGACTCATTGAAAATGTATATCATGTTCACGAGCTTGTTTATTTTAATAAAAAATACGCCAAATGTCAATACCTAATTTTCATTTCTTCAAAAGACTTTTTCCAAATCCACAAAAATATGCTATAACGAACAGAAAAATCAGATAACATCCTCCCGTGCCTTGCTGTTGCTGTCAGACTCAAATGCAGGGCCAACCTCACAGATGTCCCTTTTTCAGTGACGGAAGCAATACTGCGCGCCAGATCATAAACACCTATGAAGTGCGCCCGGAAACCAAAGAAGATTTCCGGTAGATGTAGAATTTCCGGAAGCCGAAAGACTTACCGGTCCCGGCTTATCAAAAAAGAAAGTATCGATTTCTCGATACTTTCTTTCCGATGCCTGAAACGGAGAAAGAGGGATTTGAACCCTCGCGCCGGTCACCCGACCTACACCCTTAGCAGGGGCGCCTCTTCGGCCTCTTGAGTATTTCTCCTTAATCCGAACTGCATCAATATTATTTATCTGTCGCACCATAACTCATGGCACAACTATAATTATACACATGTATTCGCATTTGTCAATTCTTTTTTTGCATTTCTGCATTTTATTTATTTCTATTGTATTTCTGCGCTTTCTGCGTTGTATTTCTGCCGCATTTATGTAGGAAAAAGATTTTTCTGCGCCTGCTTTATCACTTTGCGCCGCATCCGGACATCTGCCTGTTACCCTCCCCCCTCAACGGGAAAACACAGGCTGCAATCCCTTTACGCCTCAGTCCGGTCCTCTCTGCTGTATTCATGTATGGCTGTCTCGTACAAATCATTCCCTTTGGAATCCACAACTACAATTACAGGAAAATCCTTCACTTCCAACTTACGGACTGCCTCGGTTCCCAGATCGTCATAGGCAATGACCTCAGAAGCAATAATAGAACGCGAAAGCAGTGCCCCTGCTCCGCCTACTGCCGCAAAATAGACCGCTCCATTTCGTACAATGGCATCTTTTACTGCCTGACTCCGCTTTCCCTTTCCGACCATCCCTTTCAGTCCCATATCCAACAGCGCCGGGGCATACTTATCCATACGACTTGCAGTTGTAGGCCCAGCAGAGCCAATTACCCTTCCCTCTCTTGCCGGCGATGGTCCCATATAATAAATTACATTGTTGTTTACATCCAGAGGCAGCGCTTCATTAGCATCCATCGCTTCACTCATTCTTTTATGTGCGGCATCCCTGGCAGTATAAATAGTCCCTGTCAGATATACATAATCCCCTGCACAAAGAGAGGCAGCCTCCTCCCCTTCAAACGGCACCGTAATATGTCTGTCCATTCCCAACCTCCATTCTTATATAAAACACGGTTTAAGAACCCTCTGTCTCTATATTGTTCTGACAGCATGTCTGTTTACATGACAGCAGATATTGACTGCTACAGGCAGTCCGGCAATATGTGTCGGATAAGTGTTTATATTGACCGCCAATGCAGTGATGGTTCCTCCCAGACCTCCCGGACCAATGCCGGAACAGTTAATCTTTTCCAGAATCTCCTTTTCCAGATCACAGACATATGGAATTTCGGAGTGACTGTTCACCGGCCGGGTCAGAGCAGCCTTTGCCATCAACGCGCACTTCTCAAATGTTCCCCCGATTCCGACTCCAACCACCAATGGAGGACATGCATTTGGCCCTGCCTCTTTCACTGCAGCCACCACGGCATTTTTTACTCCTTCAATCCCGTCTGCGGGCTTAAGCATAAAAATTCTGCTCATATTCTCACTGCCAAACCCTTTGGGCGCCACCGTAATCCTTACATCCTCCCCCGAAACAATGGAATAATGAATTACAGCCGGGGTATTGTCTTTGGTATTCTCCCGCAGAACAGGGTCCTTTACCACGGATTTTCTCAGAAAGCCGTCCACATAGCCCTGACGCACTCCTTCCTGAACCGCATCCTCCAAAAGGCCTCCCTCAAAGTGTACCTCCTGTCCGATCTCAAGAAACACAACCGCCATGCCCGTATCCTGACATATGGGAATCATATCCCTTTCGGCTATTGCGGCATTCTCCTGAAGCTGCTCCAGTATCTGCCTGCCAAGGGGAGCCTCCTCCCTTTCCACTGCCCTGATCATGGCATCCTTCATATCCTTTGGTAGAAAGTGGTTGGCTTCAATACACATTTCCTTTACTGCTTCGGTAATTTTACTGACTTCTACACTTCTCATTCCTGCTCCTTTACCCAACAATCTCTTTTTTCACGGCTTCCAGTTCTTCCTCAGTGCTTTCACCCGGAACCCAGTTAATCTGCTGACCGTCATCCCGGTATCTGGGAATCATATGAATATGAAAATGGGGCACCGTCTGCCCTGCCGCCTCTCCATTATTCTGTACAAGGTTTAAGCCGTCACATTGAAGCTTTTCCAACATGTTCACAGCCACCTTCTTGGCCACTGCCAACGCCCCTGCTGCGGTTTCCTCCGGCAGTTCAAAAAGATCTGCCGCATGCTCCCTTGGCAGAATCAGCGCATGCCCCCTGGTGGCAGGCGCGAGATCCAGAATCACCCGGAAATTTTCATCCAGATATAAAGTCTTGGATGGAATTTCCCCATTTGCTATTTTGCAGAATATGCAGTCATCCCTTTTCATTTTCTTGCCTCCAGATGTGTAAATTAATTTACCTCAAATACAAACAGCTGATCCAGGGCCCTTAAAACCCCAAAATCTCCTTTTGCCTTCATAACGCCGGACATAAATGCCCTCTGAAATGTCATTCTCCCGTTGACAATATCCTCCATGGCAGCCTTCTCCAACTGCATTTCCACATCCGGCCGCTCAGAAACACCATAACTGCATTCAAGTCTTGCGCCGTTCACTGACAGAATAAGCTTTTTCTTCCTTTCCCCAATGCTGATGGCAAACTCGGCCCGCATCCCTGCCTGGGGCCGAAAGGCTTTCCTGATAACTGTAAGATACTCCTCTTCATTATCCGCCTCTTCCTCGCTGAGCATGTTGCGGAACAGGCTGGTAAGTTCCTGAATGTCCTTCTTCTGACGCTGTACATAGCCATCGTCTGACACATACTGGGACAACTGTTCCGTTTCCTGGGGAGTCAGATTTGTGCTCTTGGGAACTGCTATCTTCTGCTTTACCGCCTGATTACTGGCGGGAAAACATGCTATATGCTGGTTAATGGAACGATACATATTTTCGGCCTTCTTCTCGATTATCTTGACATACTGGTCATTCATCTCAAGCATAACCGTATTTTCGATATAGCCGCAGATTCCGCTGCAGGGCAGTCCTCCGAGAATTTCCCAGGCAGTGGACAGATTCAGCTTTGCCTCCCTCTCCCCATAAGTAGTGGACATTACCACTGGACACATATAAATATCTGCAAGCTTCTCCTTATCGCCAAAAAGCCAGCACGCATCCAGAAACTGCTGCATGTATCCTCCGATTCCATACCACTCGACAGTGGTTGCCAGAATGATTCCATCCGCATCTTTCAGCGTCTGGGGAAGCATTGGGATCGTATTTTTACATTCATACAGATTGTAACGTGTAACATTAACCCTGAGTTCCTCCAGAATTTCCTGCATTTTGTTGATAACAAACAGGGTAGGGTCATCGATAATCCCTCTCCCTCCGTAATAAATATTAATGTTCAAAGCCGCACCTCACACTTTTTCAAATTACTGCCCGCACATCCCGTTATCCGGCCAGTCTTCCCCGGCCTTTCCTGCGCTGCACAAAAATCAGAACGCCGGATGCCAGAAAACCTGTAAGCAGTCCTCCCACATGGGCCGCATTGTCGATATTATGTCCGGTAAATCCACTGTAAAGCGAATACAGCACCATCAGCATCACCCTGGCAGGCGTCACATTCTCCATTTTTCTGTCCGAAAACAATACCATGGCAAGCAATACGCCATCCAGGCCAAAGACAGCCCCGCTGGCTCCCAGTGAAACGGAGATATCATTATTTACCACCTTGGCAAAAAATGACAGAAGATTTCCGCCGATGCCGGACAGCAGATATAGGAATGCATACTTAATATGCCCCAGTTCCCGTTCAATCATTGATCCCAGAAAAAACAGTATCAGCATATTGTTAAAAATATGATTCACTCCGCTGTGTAAAAACATTGCCCAGAAAATTCTGCCATACTCTTTGTTGATCAGAATCTCAAAAGCATCCAGTCTGCCCCTCTCATACAGCATTTCCCCTTTAAAACTGCACAGAATAAAAACCACTACATTTACGCTCACCAATCCTATCGTTACTATGGGCTGAAACTTCAATGCTTTCAATGAGTTTGTTCCTCCAGGTATCTCTCCAGTGTAGAAACAATTTTACCATATTCTCAGCCCTTTTTCAATCAATACTCTTTACCGGAAAACAAAAACTGCCTTTCCGAACCTTATTTCATCCCCTTCCTCCAACTTTTTCTTTTCATAAGGCTGCATTCGCTGACCGTTTCGAAAAGTACCGTTTGTTGAATTGAGATCCTCCAGATAAATTCTCCCCTCTTCCTTTATAATTCTGGCATGGATTCTGCTGACGGACGCATCCTCCAACACAAGATCCACCTCATCCTTTTTCTTTCCGATTGACATAACAGGTTTCTCCAGGCTTGCCAACAGCTTCCCTTCCGATGTGAGCAGCCGATGAGGCCTTTCTTCCGTTTCTGCCACTTCTTCAATATAGACCGTCCGGCCATAGGACGGACTGCTCTCATATACTGTCTGCTCCGCAACCGCATATCCGGTCATTGCCTGCTGCGTTGCCCGCTTGTACTCCTCCCGAAGTCTCTTGTTCCGGTTCCTTTTTCCGTCAATCAGTCCCAGTATCCCTTTTCTTCCGGAATCTTCCGTCTTTTCCAGGGAACCGGATGCCTTTTCAGCCACTTCTGCAACCACCGCCACCGAAGCCTCCCCGGTCTCTTCCACCACCTTTTCTTCCAGTACAGTGCATACCAGTTCCGGTATCTTGCTTTCCTCCAGGCATCCCACATCCTCGAAGATCTGGGACTGCAGATAAACCTCACCATTACGCTCCAGACGTTCATACATACGGTATACACAATCCACAAGCCCGTCGTCATTATAGTCAATATGCTCCACCCAGAATTCCATTAGCTTCATAAAGGTGAATTCCCCTTCATAATAGGGAATATACAGAAAAGAAAACACATTGCTTTCCAAATCCTGAAAGATCTGTTCCGGATACCAGACAATATTATTCATATCCAGAAGAAATCTCCCCAACTCCTTTTTAACCTGTTTGAGGCTCCATACAAAATCCCTCACCCACTCCCTTGTAATGCAGCGACTGCCATACAGAAGGGAGAGGTTCTGTTTTGAGGATATATTATAATAAAGATAGGCTTTTCCGTTTATGTAGCGCAGACTGCAGGGAAGCAGACCTTTAATCTGACATCTTCCCAGAATACAATACTGATATCTTCTTTCTTCAGGTACCTTATCCAACTGTATTCTCTCATAATTGCTGTTCAGGCTTCTTACATATTCAATATTCAGCATGCAGATTTCCTTCCCTTTCCATGGCATTCTTAAATTTGTGACATTTCCTGATAAAGGTAACCGGAGACAGACTGCAGTATTCGTACGCAGCTTTTACGCTCCACACACTGCTTCCTCCCCAGATCTTCCATCCCGGCAGCGGAAAGGAAAGTTCTCCTGTTCCTTTTGCGGAAAACCTGTTCATATGCAGGGAAGCATCCAATGATGTAATGCGCCACGCAACATACTTATCCCTGTACAGCGCCCCCAGACGTCCCTGTATCCCGGCTTCCAGTTCTTCCACATCCGAATCTGCCGCAAGACTGCCCCATAAGGCTATTGCTCCCAGGTCCTGTTCAAACAGGCACCTGTCATATTGAAACAACAATATATAGACAACAAAAAGTATTACCCCTACAACCATCGGAAAAACCAAAGCAGCTTCCACTGTAAGATAAGCATTCTTCTCTCTCATCCTCCATCCCCTTTCTGTTGACTCCAACTTTTTACCCCGGATATTCTGCTGACATGCCCTTATAACATGACGATGAGCCATGCCGCTGTCAAAAAAGGCAGAAACGGTATTCCCGTATTCCGTCCTGCCTTTCTCAGCGCCAACAGCAGAACAGAAAAAACTGCTGCCAAAAACAAGCTGATTCCGAAAATTATGAAACTCTCCCCGGCTCCTGCTGTCATCCCCAGAAACAGAAGTACCACACCGTCTCCATATCCCGCCTTCCCCGTCACAAATGCCGTGAGTAAAAGGAAGATTCCGGGCAGCATACCCCTGGCAATATCCGGATATCCATTCTTTTGGCAAATACAGGCTGCAGATGTCAGGACTCCCCCCATAACAAGGGTCCATACAGGCACCCTTCTGCTTCTGATATCCATAATACTGACGGCAAACAACCATACTCCCGTAATCAAATCAAACCACATATTCCTCTCCTCCCTCAATGTCCACACCGACTGCACGGAGCAAGTCCAGACTCTATGGCATTTTCCATGGTCATGGTATATATTGTTCTCTTCAGCCCCGAACACATCCTGTCAAAATGATAACGATCACCCTCCCCCGTGATAAAAAGTATCAATGGCCCCCTTCCTCCTGTACATCTCGAACATGGATAGTATTTTCCTCCGCTCTGGTTTCTCTCACCTTCTATTGATCCCGCCGAAATCTGAATCACCGATAACCTCAGATGACTGCATTGATCGCTCAAATGATACACAGTGCCTGTTTCCGTTACATACACCGTCTTCCCCCCGGAATCTCCTCCCTGATTTCCTCCCCCGGAGAGACCATACCCGTTCCAGATATGGGAGAAATACCGGTTTGACATCCGGAAGGATGAAAAGCCCATCAGACTGCTCCATGGTGATACGGAATATGTTACAATGATATCAATTTCATCTTCCGGACCGAAGAGACTGCTTTCCCAGAGCTGCAGACTGTCCGCTCCGTTTGAAAGCGGGGAATGGTCCAGGTATTCCCTTCCGGCAGAATCCATAATTTTCCGTCTGACATAGGAAGACGAAACTGCAACTCCGGCCAGTTCTCTCCACCAATCATCCCCCTGTTCTCCACCTTCCGGCATCTCTCCACTGTCTAACACATATCCGTATACAGACAGTCTGCTGCCAATCTGCCATACAGCCAGCTGCAGGCTGCCATGGAGCCGTATCATCTCAATGGCGCAGCCCAGATTGAGAAAGAAAAACAGAAACAAGGGAAGTACAATAGCCGCTTCCACTGTCATTCCCCCGCCTGCCGTCCTGGAAAATGCGGCGGACAGTGATATCCCCTTTAAGAAGCGGCAGGTAGTACCTGGCTGACACTCACAGCCTTTTCGGGAAGATTCCGGATTCCGGGCCGAATCCGCAGAATATTTTTGACAAGTCGGAGAAGGTTCCTTTTTTGCTGACAATAGTTTCTTTTTCATTTTACCGCTCCCTAAAGAGGACATCACTGTTCACCCCACTTTCCATCAGTCATAGCTTTTCTGTCTGGTTATTTCGTATTGGAAACCATGTCTGCTTCCGATCTGAATACAGGCTTCCAGCGCATCAAAACATCCGTCCAGCCTGAATGTCGTATTACCAGGTGTTTTTCGAATATCCGCCTCCACCATGTTCATGGCCCGTGCCGTAAGAGTATCGATATCCGTAAACATCATAAACAGTCTCAAATAGTCCTTATATCCCAGGCCGCTTCCCTCCTGGGCCTTATCCTGCAGTTCCCCTGCCAACGCTGTGGAAAGACTGTAATGCCAACTGTCCCCATCTTTCAACAAAGGGATTTTTCCGCCTGACAAAAGAGACTTCACATCATACACACTCTCCGCATATGCCCAGGCCAACAGAATCGCGCCTTCCAACAGGGGAGTCAGCTCCGGGAGAAAAATCATGGTGCATACCAGGCCTGCTGCTATCTTTATCTCCGCACGTTTGGTCTTGTCATTCATAAGATACATTGCGTTTGCCGCCTCCCTGAGGACACACAGGCGGTTGGCCACACTCCGCAGGTTCTCCACATCGCTTTCCTTCCCGGCTACCAGATATTCTATCTGATACCGCAGTGCATCTTCCTCATATTCCTGTCCGTATCGGCCCATATACTGCAGCAGATATTCCTGAAAGACAAATTTCTCCACCACCTGCCCTGTCTCCGTCTCGTATCCCATATTTCCGCGGTTCACCTGGTTCTGCGCCATCCTGTTCATAATCAGATTCCCGGTATACAGCGCATTCGGAGATAGTTCCGTTTCCTCTTCCAACACAAGCTTCAGGATGCCCAAACGTTTCTTTGCCTCCAGACCATCTGTGGGATTTCGCAGACTCACGGTCTCCCACTCCCCTTCCTCGATCTCAATAACCTTTCCGTCGTATTCGGAAACCCATCCTCCGATCTGCCCGTCCAGTTCCTGTTTTCTCTGTTCCTCCTTTCCCTCCTCAAGCCCGTTTACTTCAATAGTCTGCATCCAATTCTGTAGTTCCCCCAACAGATCCAGTCCAATGTCCGCCTTCACAGCCTCCACCGCACGTTTGCGGAATACCGCGCCTGCCCCATCCGTCAGTATGGATACCTTTTTGAGTTCAGCCTGCTTCAGTTCAAGCGCCAGGAAATCACCATACAGAAATTCGGACAGAAAGATATCATCATAACTCAGATTCTTTGTCAGATACCTGCTCAAATGCGCCTCCGTATTAGCCTTACCGCACGCCCTGGTACCATAGGAAGAATCAATGGCAAACAGATTGTACTGTTTCATCAGCTCCCGGTGGTATTCAGCCATAATGCTCTGCAGCCCGATATCCGCAATACACTCTGCCTCCAGTCTTGCGCCATTTCTCCGTGCCCCGTCTATCAGAGTCAGGCACAGGGACAGGATAACCGCCAGGCACAGGGTAAGACAGACTGTCAGATAGGCAGGACATGCCGTTTCCGCGCACCCGGGATTATCCTTTTTGTCATACACAAATTCCCTGTTTCCCATATTCTTACCTTTATCTCCTATACTTTGTTTGACTGCGTTGTGATCTTCTGGAAGATCGTGTTGACTACCTGGGTGATCTGCGTTTTAAAAAGAATGACCAGACCTACAAGAACTACGATGATCAGAATGATTTCCACGGTTCCCATGCCTTCTTCTTCCGTCAAGAACTGTTTCATGCCTTTTAACTGATTCATACAACCTCTCTTTCCGCTGCGCATGCAGCTACCTGTTTTTGAGCAAAGTACCTCTTTACATATTTGACAATGCCGGTATCATAATCACCGCCATCACCACCGCGAGCATCAGCACCATCGGTATCAGAAGTTTTGTTCCCGCCTCCTCCCCGAGCTTTTTACTCTGCTGCAGCCTCTCTTCCGCCGATTTGTCCGCTTCATCCCGCAGTCTTTCCAACAACGTGCTGCTTCCCCTTTTCAAATTCTGTGTCAGCAGCGCACTCAGCCGGATATATTCCTGCAGACCTGTCCGCCTTCCGAAATGCTCATAGGACAAGGCTTCCGAAATCCCTGAACGCAGTTCCCTGCAGGTATACAGTACCTCTTCATAAGCCGGGGATTTTTTGCCTCCGCTCCGGCACTTTGCCTCATAATCACCGGCAATTTTCTGAAAGGCCCCCCTTATGGTCATGCCGGCTCCCACAAATAACGCCAGTTTATGTACAATCTCCGAATATTCCCTGTGCAGACTCCTTCTTCTTTTCTCCAACTGTTCATGCAGGTCCCTGTCCAGAAGCAGAAATACCATAACGGCTGCTGCTATACCTGCTGCCCACAGGATCAAACTGTTGTCCTCCACGCTCTGCTGCCACCCGATTCCACTGCCTCTCCATTCCACAGGCAGTTTCCAGGTCTCCGCCAGAACACTCTCACTCTGGGACAGCAGAAGCATTTCCTCCATTTCCCGGTAGAGCAGTTCCTCCTCCGCAATCTCAGGTGGTGTCACAGTCACCTGCAGCAATGCAGTCCTTTCACAGGCGCCGTAACTTATACATGCCTTCAGATCTACCTGCGTATTCTCCTCCGGGGAAAATACCTGTCCTTCGCTGTTCAGCACTCCCGGTACACTGCTCTCCCACTCTACTTTTACAGGAAAATTCCCATACTCTTCTGCCAGGAACAGGTCTGAACTTACCTTCTCAAGACTTTCATTTTTTGCAAGGATCATCCCGGGCAGTCCCTGTATAAATGTATCCACAATTTCCCCAGCCTCTTCTCCGGCCAATAACAGGGGTTCCACCTCTATCCGAAAATCCATCCGGCTCTGTTCATAATCGGCAACTATGTGAATTTCCCGGCTTCCCTCCTGGTATCCGTTTCTTGCAATGGTTCCGTCCTCTCCCAGAATAATCTGGTTTTCCGCCGCAAACTTTGCAGCTGCCCCCATAAAGGTTCCCACTGCCGCCACTGCGAAACAAAGCGCCGCCTTCTTAACATAATACGAAGTCTTTAAGTACTCTCCCGGCTCACCGGGGTAAAGTTGGAGCAGATCCTTTTCCACCTGCGCAGAAGAAAACACCTTGGGAAACCAGAGGCAGCTTTTCTTATACAGATACATTGCCATCCTGTAAAAAGGCTTCAGCAGGGAAGCCGTATCCTTTGCCGCCTCCTCCTTTCTGGCCAGAAAAAGCAGTATCAGAAAAAGTCCCGCCAACACCAATGCGATCCAGTACAGTTTGTCCACCCCCTTATGCCATTTCAGCCGTAATCTTTTTCATAATATGTTCACCCAACAGATAGGCTGCGAGATAAACGCCCAGACACCCCGTCATAATGGCTGCTCCTGTCAGATTATGGTAAAGAGAGTCAAAATACCCCCTGTTCCCCATGTCGATATACAGCAGTATCCCAAAGGGCATAAGTTTCATAATCGTCAGTTCCATCTTCTTCCCTCCCAAAAGAATCTGTACTTCCTGTTTCAGTTCGATCTGCCTCCCGATCTGATGAGCCGAACTTCTGATAATTTCAGCCATATTGCCTCCGTTCCTCTTAGCCAGCGCAAATATCTGTGCAAACTGGGCTATTTCCTCACAGTTACTCCGAAGGGCAAGGTCACCCAGGAGTTCTTCCAGGGAAATATTGATATTCAGCCCTCTTTTCATATAGGTCAGCTCCCTGCAGATGACAGCCTCGCCGCCATACATCAATGCCATATCCTGTCTGCATTCCAAAAAAGCATTTTCAACAGAATACCCTGCCTGAAGCAAAGTTGCCACGGACAAAATACATTCCCTGAACTGGGAAGCCAGCTCTTCCCTTACTTTCTCAGCCCTCTCCTGTCCCATCCGGATGTAGGCCGCCACGCCTACGGGGGAAAGAAGGATGAACGCAAGAACACTGCGGTAAAAGAAATATGCCAGAAGCGCCGTAATCCCGCCACAGAGCAGAACAGCCCCGACTCTCTCTCCGCCCTTCCAACAGTATTTATGATAGTCCTGCCGTTTTAAGTTTGTGTCCATGGCACAGCTCTCCTTTCTTTTTCAGTATTCCCATCACTTTTCCTCCCGGATCTTCCCCAGTCTCTTCAAAAAGGAAAAGCGGATTCATATGTATTTCATTGTTCTCACAGCCGATAAGCTCCGCTATTTCCAAAACCTTTCTGGACTTGTCCCGCAGCCGCCCCAGATGCACAATGATATCCACACCTGATGCAATCTGCTGCCTGATTGCCGCCAGGGGCAGTTCCATCCCCATCAGCACCATATTTTCCAACCGGGCCAGCATATCCCTGCCGCTGTTGGCATGCCCGGTGGACATGCTGCCGTCATGTCCGGTATTCATGCACTGAAGCATGTCAAATGCCTCCGCTCCCCTCACTTCTCCTACTACTATCCTGTCCGGCCTCATTCGAAGAGATGATTTGATCAGCTCCCGAATGGTAATCTCCCGGCATCCCTCCACATTGCTGTTGCGGGTTTCCAGACGTACCAGATTAGGCAGGCCCTGAAGCTGAAGCTCTGCGCTGTCCTCTATTGTAATGACACGCTCTTCGGAAGGAATGTACTGGGACAATACATTCAGAAAGGTGGTCTTTCCGCTTCCTGTCCCGCCGCTTATGAAGATATTGTATTTTGCCTTCACCAGCTTTTTCAAAAATTCCGCAGCTTCCAATGAAATGGAATCTATCTGGAGCAGCCTCTCCATGGTGATGGGTTTATCCGGAAAACGCCTTATTGTAACAATGGGGCCGTTAAGCGCCACCGGATTCATGACAATATTTACCCTGGACCCATTGGAAAGTCTGGCATCCACTATGGGAGACGCCTCATTTACCACGCGGTTGCACCCCGCAACGATCTGCTGTATCACATCCTGCAGCTTCTCCGTGGATTCAAAACCTGTCTCCAACTCCCGGAGCCTTCCGTTCTGTTCTATAAAAATATGGTCCTTTCCGTTAATCATGATTTCCGTCACCGAGCTGTCGTCCACAAATACCTGTAAAATGTCCAGTCTGCGCAGGGAATCAAAGAGTTCTTTTCTCAGCCGCCTTCTCGTCTCCACCGGATAGATCATCAGCTTTTCCTGCGCAAGCATTACCTCATCTATGATATCCTCCACCTCGGCATCCGTAAAATCCTTGGCAAAATCCATTTTCTCCTGCACCCTGCCGCGCAGCTCCCTCTTCAGGTCCGTATATTCCATTCTTCCTCCTTCCCCGCCTTTTCCTCTATCTCTCTGACCAGGCCCCTGACCAGATCCCCCAGGTCCCCCTTTGTCATCTGTTCCAGCTCTTCCGGCAGTCTCCTGATATGCGCAAGGGACAGGCGTTTTGTCTTATCCAAAATATCTCCATACTCGTACAATGCCAGAATCTGTTCGTACTGGAGCAGTTTTCCCTGGGCGATCCTGTCCTCCCTTGTCAGGGTATACACTCTGGCACACAGCCTTAGTATCTCAAACAATCCCTGCATACTCTCACTCAGATCCAGAATGACATATTCATATTCTTCCAGTTCCTCGATCTTCCGGAACAGCTCCAACCACTCCGAGGCTGTTACCGTAAGGAGATTCTGGCCCGACTTCATAGGCGGGATATAGGAAAGCGCTCCCTTATGTTTCAGGATTGTCTGAAGCCTCAGCCTGAATCTATCCTTCTGGGCATTGAGAAAATAGAGCAGATCCGCCATGTCCAGGCCCTGTATACCCGGCAGAAGCTCCGCAGTGCCTGCGTAATGCTCAAAATTCAGGTAAAGTGTCCTGTGCTTCTCCGCAAGCAGCAGGCTCATGGTAATGGCAAACGAGGTCTGCATACACCGTCTTACCGGGGAATAATTTCCGATAAATACTGTCTTTCGGTTGGACCGGAGCAGCGGCAGCTGCGCATCCGCCACTTCCGTATAGATTGCCAGGAGCTGTCTCAGAATTTCTTCTGCCTCCTGATATTTGTCCACATAGAAAATATCCTCCCATTTCATAATGCCGCTTTCGTTCAGCACCACCAGACGGCCCGGGGAAAGCTTCAGAAGCTCAGGATTGTATACGGATTCTGCCGCCACCAGCATCTCCACGCCTTCCTTTTCCATTGCAAGCATATCTCTGACGCTTGTATAGGTTTTCACTTCCCAGGGCAGATTTTTGTGCCTTTCCATAAATTCCGCCATCAAATGGGCATACTCTTCCTCCTCATCACACAACAGCATGACCTTTCTGATCTTTTCCTTCAATAGGCACCTCCCAAATAGAGCAGTAAACTGATAAGCGCCGGACCGGAAAGACAGATTCCCGTAGGTACAGCACCGGGATAAAGCTTCCAGCTGCCGCTTGCCATCACTTCCTGCAGATATCCTGACAGACAGCGCATCCGCTCTCTGAACATTTTTTTCCGCCACATTCTAATCATGGAAACTACTGCCGAAATCAGCAAAGAACAAAACAGAAACGAAAGAATTTTCTGGAAGGGAAGGTATCCTGCAGTCACTCCGAGAAGTTTTACATCGCCCGCTCCCAGTCCGCCGATCTTAAAAAACGGATACAGACATGCCATGACCAGCACCGTCTGTCCCAGATAGAGAAATATACCTGACAGTCCCCTGTCCCATGACTGCCATCCAGCCCCCCAGAACGCCGCCAGAAGGACCAGACAGTTAGGGATCCTCTTATCCCTATAGTCATAACAGCAGGCCGCCGCTAAAATTACACACAGAGCCGCCAACAAACCATCTCCTTTTTCTGAAATAAATACTGATTTCCGAGGCGAAACATGCCTCCTGAACTTCCCGAAACTTCCTGAATCACTTGATTTGTGATGTTGTAAATGCATTATACCACGGCCTGCCCAAATTACAAGAGGAAAAACGCAAAAAATACTTTTTTGGCAGAAATCTACAAAAGTCTGTAAATTCCAATTCCGTAAAGGGCCAGAAGGCCCGGAAATCCAAGGATTCCGGATGTCAAAACCGTGACCGCGTTAATCCCCACTCCCAGAGATAATCCCATTTTATGTAAAGTCGTATTGATAAAATACATGGCAATGGTCCCCAGAATACCTCTCATCAGAATATTTAATAATTTTTCCATATGCACACTCCCCGTCTGTTTCCCGGCAGATCAGCAACGGTACCTGCTCCCTTTGAAACATATATATGTCCGTGCTTTCAAAAAATACCAATTATCTAAATTTTCCAGAATTGGAATATTTTTCTATCCGGGTGTCTATACTTGTAACGGAAGCAGTACCACCGTTCGGAAAGGAGCCTTTGTATGAAAATGTATTTCAGCCACAAAATCGGAACTGACAGCATGACCGGGGAAGACTATGCTCCCCTGACTCTGAGGGATTCCATAGAAAAAACCCGGCAGGCCCTTAATGATGCCTACGCGGGTTTTGACAACGCTGTGGAAATCGATATGATCGACAGCTATATTTACGAGATTTACTCACTCCAAAAAAGATACAAGCATCTGACGGACCTTGCCGCCGCGGAGAGCTCCCCTGACGGAGATTCCCTACGCAAGTATGCCCCTGTTCAGCCCCTGGTCAGTCAGGTTCTCGGTTAGGGTATTCCTTCCGTATGTCAGACCGGCATAAACCGTCTGGGAATTATTCATCACCGGTCCCGCACTGTTCTGGTCCGCAATCTTACGGTAAGCATCATGCAGCGGTTCTATCACACGCCTTATCTCGTCAAGTACCGCGGCATCCCGGCACTGCCCGGCCCTGGCCAGCCGCCTGATGCAGAACATATAGAGACGATACAGTGTGGGCGCCGGTTCATATTTGCAGTCCAGGGAATTCAGCAGTTCATTCAGACAGCCCCGGGCATTCCGGACAGCTTCCCGAAAATGCCCTGTCTCTCCCCTTTCCTCCAGTCGAAGCTCCTCCCCTGCATCTTCCAGATAGCAAAGAAGCATCTCATACAAAATGACTACCAGTTCCGTGGGATTGGCCTGGGTAATCCTGAGCGTAAACTGCTGTTTCTCTTCTTTTTTCATCCTTGACACTCCCTTTCCTTGGCTTCAGGGGCATGAAATCCGCCGCTTACTGCAGCAGCTGCAGCACCTGGGACGGTCTCTCGTTGGCCTGAGCCAGCATGGACGTGGCAGCCTGGGTCATCACCTGGTAGGTGGTGTAGTTTGTCATTTCCTCCGCCATATCCACATCCATGATTCTGGAATATGCCGCCGTCATGTTTTCGGAAGTATTGTCCAGGCCGTTGATAGTGGACTCAAGCCTGTTCTGGTATGCCCCAAGGCGGCCCCGGATACCGGACACAAACTGCAGAGCGCCCTCGATACGTTCAATGGCTTCCGTAGCTGTCTTCTCCGTGCTCACATCCAATGTCCACACTCCCTGTCCATTGTCGTCTTTTACGTAAAAATTGTTCAGTCCCATCTCGCTCAGGGAGATTTTGGGAATATCTATCTCCATAATCTGGCCTTCATTGGCGCCTACCTGCACCACCATGGCCCCGATCCCTGTTGCATCTACCACCAGGGGATCTGCCTTTGCATTTGTAACATCTATGGGAAAGGTCCCGTTGGCATCCTCAATTACCTTGGACAGATCCAGAGTCATCTTAAATCCGTTAACCCCCTGAATGGTTACCAGATTATCCCGTATGGATGCTGTGGCGCCCTTGGGGAAATCTCCGTCCTTCAGTTCCACGCTCTTCACCCGGTATCTGTCACTGTCATCCTTGGGAAGGGGATTTTCCTCTATAATCAGCTCGTCAATGGTATAAAGCTTTGCCGTTACTTCACTGGAATAGGAGCTTACCTTAACATCCAGATTCCCCTTCACATATCCCTTCAGCGCAAATTGCCCGTTCAGCAGCTTCTGCCCGTTAAACTCCGTGGTTTCGGTGACACGGGTAATCTCTTCCGTAAGCTGTTTTACCTCATCCTGTATGACACTTCTGTCATTTTCAGAATAAGTCCCGTTGGCAGATTTCACCGCCAGCTCATTCATGCGCTGCAGCATTTCCGTAATCTCAGCCATAGCCCCGTCCGCAGTCTCCATGATGGAGACACCGTCCCCTGCGCTCTGGTTTGCCACTTCAAGGCTCTCCAGCTGAACATTCATCCTCTTGGCCATGGCCAGTCCCGCCGGATTGTCTTTGGCAGAATTGATCTTCAGACCGGAGGACAGCCTCTCCAGAGATTTTGACAGCAGATTGTCATTGTTTGCCAGCTTGTTGTTTGCCAGCATTGCGGACACATTGTAATTGATTCTCATATTTCCACTCTCCTGTTCCAAACGGATTTCCGTTATATTCTTTATGCATTTTCACCCTGTCTGACAATGGAAGTCAAAAATACCTTTGCCACACGGTAAAGCTCTGCGCTTTCCGTGGGAGTATGCTTCCCTGACCTGATCAGTTCCGGCATGCGCTTCTCGGAAGCAATGGTAGACAGATTTCCAACGGTCCAACTGCCCTCCGCTTCCTTTCTAAAGGTATCGGCTATCTCCTGCAGTTTCATTACCTCTACTTTTCCTTCCCCGAAGAGCATTCCGTGAACGGTTCCCTGATTCAGGGTCAGCCTGGCCTGCATATGTTCCTCCTCGGAAAGGGTTACGCCGATGGTGACGGTGCCCTTTTCCGGGCTGCTCTTATCCAGTGTGAGATGTACCCTGGTAAGTCTGTCGCCCACATACATGGGCAGATAGTATTCTTCCCGTTTTGCCAGGGCTGCTGCCACGGTCAGCTGTTTATGGTTGAGCTGCATCTGCTTCACGTCCATACTGCTGTCCGCCTCCGCAAAGGTAGCCTCCTCCACGGATTCCATGGACTCCTGGGTCATGTCGCCGTAATCCGATACAAATTCCTCCATATTGTCCAGTTTCTGCCACAGTCTGGCAGAAGCCGGCCCGGCCTCCTGCTCAGGTTCAGCCGCCTCCGCATCCGGATTGGCCTTCCTCGCCAGCAATGCCATAATATCCACAGGGGATTTTTTCGCCCCGCCGGGACGATGTCTGTCCCCGAAGGAGAAAATATTCTCTGTACCGTAGGTCAGCGCCTGTGCTGCCATCAGATTATCCGCACTGGCAGGCAGTTCGCCTCTCTGCAGCACGGTAATGCTTTCCTGGTCCGCTGCATTCACGGCCTGACGCTGTTCTTCAAGCTGTGTCCTGTTATATTCCCTGGTGGCCTTCTCGTCAGGCGACACCTCTGTCAGCACATCATTTGCAGCCTTTACAATGGCTCCCGCATCCTGGTCAGCCTGCCTGCTTTCCGCCCGGCTCTCTGCCTCCGCAGGCTCCGGAGTCCCGGCAGCCTTAATATCCGCCACGGTCTTCACAAATGCCCTGGAAATCTGATCAGAAATGCTCTCCCCGTTACGGGCCGGCTTGGGAATATCCCCCAGCTCATCCGGCACGCGGATATCCACACTTTTTCTCCTGTTATTCTGTAAAGCCGAGAGAAGGTTGGAAAAATGCAGCTCTGCCTGGGCGTTCACCAGCGCCCCCACAGCCGCGCCCTCGGCTTTTTCGATCTGGCGCACCAGACGGTAAATGCCGATGTAGCTTTCACGCTCTTCCGGCGTGATCTCGTTATTCCGCTCCAGACCGTACAGAAAACGGCTGTAGCTCTCGGCCTCTTTCTTGTATTCAGGCGGCAGCTCCCTGAAATACTGCTCCAGCTCCCCTATACTCTTTTCCAGAGGATTGAAGCCGTCCCTGATCATCTTCAGGGTTGCCGCAGGAGTCAGTTTCTCCAGAACACCCTGGACCTGTCTGTCCGCTGTCTTTACAGCCTCCACATTGGCTGCGCTCATCTCCATCTGGTTGTAGCCCAGAATTCTGACTGCCCTGCGGTTTTCCTCCGTAAGCTCCAGTCCCAGATCTTTCAGAAGATGATCCACACTGGCAAAGGCCTTCTCGATGCTGTCGCCCATATCATTTCTGGGCGCGGTCATCAGTTTCTCATAGCTTGCCTGTGCCTTTTCATATTGATCCTGCAGAACTCTTCCCTCATTATAAATGGTCTCCAGGGAAGCGCCGCCCTGTCCCTTTGCAAACATACCCAGTACGTCTGCGGGCAGGCCCGGCAGCTGATCTGCCACATTGCTGACCTTACGGTAATTGTGGTATTTCTCCAACGCCATGGAATCCCTGGGGAAGTACTGTCCCGCCAGTTCATATTCCGCCTGCTTCAGCGCCTCGATAAGCTCTTCCATGGGAGCGGTGTCAATGGAAAATCCGCTTTTTAGCAGCTTCACATTCACCTCCGCAGTCATCCGCAGCCGGACTTCCTCCAACTGACGCCTGGCCGTGATATCCCCCACGCTGGCCTCCCATATGGCGCTGCTGTGATAATAATCCGAAACGGCGGCCGCCTTCTCATACAGGCTTTCCTCGTTTCCGGCCAAAGATGCATGGATGGGATTCTTTCCCTGGGCCACCGCTGCCGCGGCTGCTTCCCCGAAACGCTTTTCCGTCAGGGGCAGCTCCAGTTCCTGCAGCTCTTCCAGACGTCTCAGGTTATCCCCGGTAACGGGCAGTCCCCTGTCCAGAAGCCACGCTGCATTTCTGCGGCTGTCCTCATTTACTTCTCTTCCTGACTGTTGGATGATTCTGTCAATCTGCCCCTGAACCTCCCCGTTCTGCCCCGTTCCGGCGCTCTGGGTGTAATATCCCTGAACCTCCTCGGCATAGAAACGTGGAACGCTGCTTCCCCTGCCTGCTCCGCTGTTCTGGGCAAGATAGAGACTCCATATCTCGGTCTCCAGCTCATTGTCTATGAGATAACTGCGGCTTCCCTCCGCCATGGGCTGCAGCTCCGAGGCCATGGCCCAGGCTCTGGACACGGATGCCAGGTTCTCCTTTGTAAGGGGAACATCAGCCTCCCGAAAACCATCCAGCACAGCCCTGGCCAGAGTCTGGCTTCCCAGGGCTGCAGTGAGGGTCTTCACATCCAGATCATCCGTGAACCCCACAATATCCTGCCCTGCCCGGGCCAGTTCCGCCTTTATTTTATCCAAAATGGTCACTGCCTCCTCCGGGTCCATGCTGCCGAAGTCAAAGCCTTCCTCCTGCATTCTCGCATAGTCCTCGTCCGAAAGAGTATGTGACATAACTGTCATATAGTCCCGGCTGAGACCCACATCAATCTGACCGGCCTCCTGTTGGAGCTCAATCAGGCTTTTTCCCTTTTCCCCGCCTATTCCCGGGAAGTCCGTCCTGCCGCTGCCTCCCATAAACGCCGCAAAAGGACTCTGGGCCGCCGCTGCAATATGCCCTGCCTGAGATGCCTGTACCCTCTCCCTGTGCCGTCTCTCTGCTTCTTTGATTGCCTGTTCTGTAAATGTAATCTTCAAGGTTGCTCTCCTATTCCGGTTCTTCGCACGGCCCGCGCGCCGCTTTGGCAGCAGACTTCCAGGTGCGAGGAGTCGCACTTTCTGCACTGGCCTGCGTATTAAAAAAGGTGCAAGCACACCTGTTGTACTCACACCTTTTATTTCGGTAACTATGGGAAAAACCTTTACCCACAAAAATATTTAAAACACAAACACGGCTGCCGCGTAGGGAGGCAGATCCAGGGAAATGGAATACTCCCTGTTCTGGCAGGGAACCGCTTCCACGGGAATTTCCTTTGCAATTTCATTGCCCCAGCCTCCGAACCTCTCCTCGTCGCTGTTCAGAATCAGTCTGTACTTTTTCTTTTTGGACACCGTGGGCACAGGCACTCTGTACTCCTCCCGCCTGATGGGCGTCATGTTCAGCACAAACAACAGGCTGTTGGTACCCTTTGCGGATTTTCTGACAAAAGAATAAACGCTGTTTTCCCCGTCGTTGGCATTCATCCACTCAAAGCCGTCCCAGCTGTCGTCAATTTCATATAACGCGGGATATTTGCGGTACAGCTTCAAAAGTTCCTTCACATAAGCCTGAAGTCCCTGGTTATTCTTCTCAGCCAGAAGGAACCAGTCAAGCTCACGCTCCTCGCTCCACTCTCTCTCCTGTCCAAAATCCTGTCCCATAAAGAGCAGTTTCTTGCCGCTGTGCCCGAACATATAGGCATATCCCACCCGCAGGTTTGCGTACTTATCAATCTGGTACCCCGGCATCTTGTTTACCATGGAGCATTTCAAATGCACCACTTCGTCATGTGACAGCGGAAGAATGTATTTTTCCGACTGGTTATAGCTCATGGCAAAGGTCAGGGTATTGTGGCTGCCCTTCCTGTACAGAGGGTCCAGTTTCATATATTCGCAGAAATCATGCATCCATCCCATATTCCATTTAAAGGTAAAGCCAAGGCCTTCCCCTCCGATTTCCCCGGACACATTAGGCCATGCGGTGGATTCCTCCGCCACGGTGATAAAGCCGGGATACGTGCCTCTTACCACGGAATTCAGATGCTTGAAAAATTCAATGGCTTCCAGATTTTCATGCCCGCCGTATTTGTTGGGAACCCACTGTCCGTCCTGCTTTCCGTAGTCCAGATACAGCATGGAGGCCACGGCATCCACCCGGATTCCGTCTATATGAAACTCTCTGAGCCAGAACAGCACATTTGCAATGAGGAAATTCTTCACCTCAGGTTTGCCGTAATTGAAAATTTTGGTCCCCCAGTCCGGATGGGAACCCAGTCTCGGATCCGGATGCTCAAAGATACACTGCCCGTCAAATTCCGCCAGGCCGTGGGCATCCGTGGCAAAATGGGCAGGCACCCAGTCCAGAATAACGCCGACTCCCATACTGTGCATTTTGTCAACCAGGTACATAAAGTCCCTGGGCGTTCCGTATCTGGAGGTGGGAGCATAGTAGCCTGTGACCTGATATCCCCAGGAACCGTCGTAGGGATGCTCCAGAACCCCCATCAGCTCGATATGGGTGTATTTCATTTCCTTCAGATATTCCGCCAGTCTGTCCGCAAATTCCCGGTATGTATAAAAGCCTTCCTTCCCGTCAGGATGCTTCATAAAGGATCCCACATGACACTCATAAATCGCCATGGGCTGTTTGTATACATTTTTCCCGTCCCTGGATTCCATCCACCTGCTGTCTTTCCAGTTAAATCCGGACAGATCCGTTGTGACAGAAGCCGTTCCCGGCCTGTACTCCGCATAATTGGCAAAGGGGTCCGCCTTATAAAGCTTTCTGCCATCCTCTGCAGTAATCAGAAACTTGTACATTTCCCCTGTCTTTACCCCGGGAATGAACAGCCCCCAGATGCCCACAGGCCCCAGCTTCTCCATGGGATACTCCTCTTCGTTCCAGTCGTTGAAGCTGCCTATCACATGCACGGCCCTGGCATTGGGCGCCCAGACGCCAAAGTAGATTCCCTCCACTCCTTTCTCTTCCGACACATGGGCCCCGAGCTTTTTGTAAATGTCGTAATGGGTCGCCTGTGAAAAGAGATACTGGTCCGCCTCGGAAATAAATACCTTTTCTTTCTGTCCTGTCATTTCTTTCCCACCTTTCATGCTACAAAATCCTTTTCGGTCAATATAATCATATCCTCGTCATCATAGCGTCTTGCCAGAAGAACGTCAAGGAAATGTCCCAGTGTCTTTCTGCTGGCATGGCGTATGGCCTCGTCTATAATCTGTTTTACTTCTATCACAGTCACCACATGGTCAATGGTCTGACATTCCTCAATTCTGGTGTGCAGCGCAAGCATCCCCAGGTCGTCGATGGAATATTCCTTCTCCCTTGCATACCTTCTGCCAAAGGACACCAGGGTATCATTGCTCAGCGCTTCCAGATCCATTCGGGCCGTAAAATCGCCAAACAGCTGCGGCACTCCCAGGAACAGCTTCTGAATGGCCTTTTTGGTATCCTCCATGATCACGATGATTCCAAACTTCTCCTGCTGCAGGGCAATATGAAGCATGGACGCCGTATTGCTGTCCATTCCGGCTGCCTTCTGAATAATCAGCGCTCCGTTGTTCAATCCCTCCAGGATCTCCCGCACATTCTTTTTGTTCATCCCCTGTCCGGTAATTCTGGCCACCTTTCCGGAAAAGTTGCTGTCCGTCATTCTGATCTCGCGAATCATGTTCTTCGCAAGTGTCATGGTGTCCATTCCCTCTTCTCCGGTAATGACTACATTGCCTGTGTATGCAGCCATACTGATACTGTCAATGGCCTTCACCAACTGTTCCCTGGACTGGCGGTTCTGGATAAAGGGTGCAAACAGTTCTTTCTCCTCTCTGGTAAGTGCCCGAATCCTGGCTTTTTCCCGCTCCAGAGGATATTGTTTGCTTCCTCCTGCAGATTTTACGGCTTCTTTCTTGTCCTGGACGCTTTCCGTCTCTTTTTCCTGATCCTGGCTTCCTTCCAACTGCTCCAGGGCCTCCAGATAGTCCGATGCCTCAGTCCGCGGCGCTTCCTGCTCCTCTTCCGGTTCTTCCCCTTCTGCTGTCTCCTCCAGATTCTCCAGTGCATCCCCATCTGTCAGTTCCGGGAAATCCATATCCTCGGGCTGAACCTCAGGTTCCTCCTCAAGGTTTTCGGCCCACTCCTCACAACCGCCTTCTTCCTGACCGGCATATTCCTCCTGATAAACCAGGGCTTCTTCGTCTCCCTCTGTCTCCGGATAGAACTGCTCTTCCTCATAATTCAGGACTTCCTGCTCCTCCCCATCCTCCGGGTATGC
>CANBFE010000043.1 GCA_947367855.1 uncultured Lachnospiraceae bacterium
AAAACTATTATGCATGAAAAAGAACATTTAAGGAAGTGCTGATTTTATTCACAATAATTAATGCAATGCAGTACTAGTCCGCCCTCCTCCAATTCTCCGAAAAATTTTCCTACATAATCTTCTTTCTTATTTCCCTGCGGTACGAAAGAATTCTCCCGTTCATATTTTCCCAATTCCCTTTGCAAGATACTTGGGCCTACTTCAAGGGCAGCTACATACTATCCACCTTTTTATTCTAAAGAGAAAATCACCGTCACATCTCCACTTCCAAGTGCATCTTCCCAACCGGTCAGATCATCAATATGCCCCAATCTCGTGTAGCTCCAGGAATTGGAACCATAAAAAATAACAATCTGGTTCCCATTGTATAAGACGATATCCCCGGTCTGTGTCGTGGTCTGGCTGTTGCTGGCTGGAAGGCTTGTTCCCAGAGAGCCTACCTTTTCAAAGCCGGAATAGTCGCTCATCTGAATCACGACAGGGTTCTCCCGCATCATTTCCACCAGAGCAGACACGGCTTCATTCTCTTCCAGTGTCGCAGAAAATACCACATCACCAACCTGCACATTCATATTTGCCACTTTATTTTCCTCCGTATTATTCTGAATATCTGTTTCTGCCGCACCTGTTTCATTCATCTCGGTTTCCTGCACAGATTCGGCTTCACTTGCAGCCTCCACTGATTCTGCCGCGGTTTCATTTTCATCAACCATGGTACTCTCTGGCATCGTTTCAGCCGCAGTATCCGTAAAATCCATAGCCACAGATGATTCATCTGCATTCTCTGAGCCGTTCAAAATATCAGATTGTGAGGAACCCTCTATCGTGGAAGGCTCTGCCTGACGGCCGGGTGTCTGGGCCTGTGTATCGTTCTTTCCACAGGCTGCCATAAAAGACAGGACTATAGCCAGATACAAAACTGTATAAAATTTTCTCATCGCTCACCTGCTCCTTTTTCAACTTTTTTACTTAGTTTCATATCGGGATTGCCCTTATAAAAACAAGGATTCCAAACAAGCTCAATACTACTCCGAAAATCCGGTTCATCTTCTGGAAGCTGTCCGCCCGTTTCTTCTTTCTGGCCAGGGCAACCGCAGCGGCAAGCCCTCCCCACCAGAGATAGGTTCCAACAAACACCCCCAAAACTACCAGCCATCCACTGGCTTTTGTGTTGTCCCCTGCAATGCCAAACCAGGAAAAGGCAAACAGAAAGGTCAGGATTGCCGCCGGATTCGTAATCCCTACCGCAAAAGAAGAAAGAAACATCCGCACCTTTCCAGACACTACCGGGACTTCTAGCGCCTCTTCTTTT
This sequence comes from uncultured Lachnospiraceae bacterium, assembly GCA_947367855.1. Taxonomy (GTDB): domain Bacteria; phylum Bacillota; class Clostridia; order Lachnospirales; family Lachnospiraceae; genus Acetatifactor. Next base: position 1,313 of record CANBFE010000043.1, read on the forward strand.
CGGAACAGCAGCCGGATTCCCATAAACAGGACCATGGTTCCTCCCACCAGATGAATAGCAGTCTGATATTGCAGAAGAAAATCTGAAATTATGGTCAGACCGAAAGCTCCGATTGCCGCATAGATGCAGTCCGCTACAGAAGAACCCATTCCTGTGAGAAGCCCTGCCTTTATCCCATGCTCCCATGTTCTCTGTACGGTCATGGCTCCCACAGCCCCTACCGGCACCCCGAAGATCAGTCCAATCAAAATACCTTTCAAAAACATATTCACCTCTTGTCATTCACTGCTCATTACTGTCAATGGTTTTAAACTTTTTCCAGATTCCTTTTTCCAAAGAATCATTCCCGCAGGAATCACCAGCGCTTCTGCAAGCACGAACGCCCACCAGATCAATGATAACTCACCAAACCCAGAGGCAGCTGCAATCAAAAGCACCGGCATGATCACCTGTCTGCCTAAAGTAAGCAGCATACTCTGGACTCCCATTCCCAATCCCTGGAAAGCGGATGAAAATGTAAGGCATACATTGGAGAGAAGATAGCTTACCGCCATGATCCGCAGAGCCGTCACGCCGATTGCAATCATTTCTTCCGAAGCATCAAACAACAAAAGTACCTGTTCCGGCACGATTTCCATAATGAGAAAAAATACACTGTAAAGAATAATGGAATACAGCATCGCCCACTGGCAGCTCTGATATATCCTTTCCGGCTTTTTTGCTCCATAATTGTACGCCACAATGGGAATCAGCCCGCTTCCCATGCCATTCACCCCCACAGTCACCAGCCCCTGTATTTTTACACAGGCTCCATAGACAGCAACTGCCGTAGGTGTAATGGCCATAAGGACTGAATTCACATAAATTGCCAACACAGAAGTAATTACCTGCACAAATGTACTTGGTATCCCAACTTTTAAGATTGCCGCCATACACCCTGTATCTGCCTTTATAGTAAAGCGGATTGGAATTTCCCTATTCCATCTGCGGTTTATAAAATACCCGGCAAAGCAGCCAATCCACTGGCCAATTACGGTAGCCAGAGCCGCACCTGCCGTCCCCATGGCCGGAAGACCAAAGTATCCGAAAATAAGGATTGGGTCTAACACCAAATTGGTGACAGAAGCGGCAGAAAGTGTAAATAGAAACAGCGATACTTTGCCGCTTGCCATCACAAAACGGTCAAATACCCATTGTCCCATCATACCCAGGGAACCCAGCATACAGATCCGCAGGTATGGGATTCCATAACCCATAATTGTTTCGGCTCCGCCGGACTGCCATCTGAAATATGGTTTCATCACGGTTATTTCCAGCATGACAACCAGTACCCATGCCAAAAATGCCAACACCAGAGCGGCTGACGCCGTTTTCATTACTCTATCTCCGTTCTTCTCTCCTAATGCCCTGGAGATTACCGCATTCAATCCTACGGCAATGCCAAGCCCCATGGCAGACATGATGATCTGAACCGGTGCCGCCAATGATAATGCGGTCAATGCCTCTTCTGATATCCTGGCAACAAACACGCTGTCCACGAAGTTATAAAGAGAATTGATCAGCAAAGAAATCATCAGCGGTAATCCCGTTTTCAGCACTAAGCCTGATATTCTTGCCGTTCCCATAGGATTCTCTGGCGGCAGCATCTTTTCCATGTAAAATACCTCCATTCAATAAGCCAAAAGAAGTGCTACCTCTCCTTTTGCATGTTCGTCATCCATGATCACTTCTCCCACCTCCGGCACACAAATCCGGCCGGACAGTGGATTTTTGATACTGTCAACCTTTGTTGTAATAACTGCATCCACTTCCGATTTCTCGAAAGCAAGATCGGTATCCACCATTTCACAATCAATCAATTTCAGGTTTTTGCAGTAACACAGAGGCTGCGTCCCGATAATCTTACAGCGAATCAGTGTCAGGCCGTCAGAGTACCATGCCAGATATTCCCCTTTGACCACACTGTCTTTGACGGTTATGTTTTCCCCATGCCAGAACGCATCCTTCGTATCAAATACACAGTTCTCAAAGGTGGCGTTTTTGATATACTGGAAAGAATATTTACCCTTAAACTCCACGCCACGGAATACCAAGTCTTCTGAACGCATCATAAAATACTCGCTGACTGCCGTAGTATCTTCCATTCGGATTCCCCTGACAGACCAGCCAAACTCCGGAGAGATGATATCGCAGTTTTTGACCACAACGTCACTGCACTCCCTGAGCGCCTTGATGCCATGCAGCTTCGTATCCGTAATCTCTACATGGTCGGAATACCAGAGAGCCGCCCTGCAAGCTTGCGTCATTTCCGAATCCTTAATAGAAAGCCCATGGTCATGCCAGAAGGGATAGCGCAGATTGAAAAAGCAATGTGCCGTTTCGATATTCTTTCCCTCTTTGAAGGCGCTCTCTCCGTCTGCCGGCCCGTCAAAAGAACAGTTTTGTACCAACACATTCTCGCTTCCATAAAGAGCACGCTCCATGTCAAAAGTCTGATTTTCAATTACTTTCATCTTAATTTCCTCCACTCAACTTCCTATATTTTTTAGGTTTCTTTACATAGCTTGATGTTTGTTCAAGCAACAGGGGTTACAGAACTGTAAACGATTCTTATTTTACGGCTAGGATATCTGGATAATCTTATTTCCCCACCCTTCCAGCACAGGGTTTTCCTCCACAGCAGTCACAAACTCCTCTGTGGCATCAAATGTACCAATCTTGGTATATTCTGCCAAAATCTCCGCGTCATGGTAAAACAGGACGATACGGTTTGGGTCAGAGTAAAACACATCACCTGCTTTTGCCTCTGTCACGGTCTCCGGATTGTCAGATGGGATATCATACCTGCTGGGAATATCGTAATACTGCAGCACGCTGTAATCCACATCATCATCCCTCTCATAAATGGGAAGCCGCCAGTCAGAAGTACCTACATATCTGGCAATAGCTGCCGCTGTTTCATTATCCAGAAGGGTCATCATAAATGCCTTCCCATTGTCCCCAAACCGGACTTCCAACTGTGTGCTCCCAGTTTCTGCTGTCTGATTCTGATCATCCTGGTTTTCTGTGCCGGATGTTCCCTCTGTATCAGCTGTTCCATCTGTTCCGGCAGTATCTTCCGGCCTTTGTGTTTCTATCACTCCGGCTCCGCCTGCATCGGCAATCGTATCTCTGCCATCTTCCCCATCATCCTGGCCGCATCCTGCCAGAAGCACAGCAGAAAGTACCATAGCCGCCATCATTTTCATTCCTTTTTTTGTCTTGTAATGATTTCTTTTCATTTTCTCTTCATCCTTTCAATATTTTGTTGCAGTGCCATATCATATGCCGTCTTTTTTCACGCTCTAACTCCCATCCGCCCGCTTCAGCGGGCGTACAGATTAAGATGATGATATTTCTGATTTCACACTATTCTGCCGTCAGTACATTCATATCCTCCTTTCTGATCCTGCCTGCCAAAAGCCAGGCAAAACCCAGAAACAGGAATGTAACGGTGAGCCCTGGGAAAAGAATGCTTCCAGGCGTATTTCCTGACGCAAAATTGCTGATTCCGGCAAGCCGCATAACAGATGAAACAATCACATCCGTAAAGCAGACTGCCGCCAATGTCCCAATCACTGCCCCAACTGCTGACACAAGCCCAAACCGCAATGCAAAAGATAAACGGAGCATTTCCACGGAGCAGCCTATGGATTTATAAATCCCGATATCTTTCCGTTCCGTATCCAGAATCCTTGCCCCCGCCATTCCCGTAACAATGCAGACAAATACCGCACTTACTCCATACAGGAAGAATATCAACAGATGCATGGCGGAAATAATCCCGAAAAGCCCCGGCCAGGAGTTCTCATGGACATGCACATCTCCTCCATAGGTCTGTTCCAGTTCCTCCGTGAGCGCCTGTTTCCGGGATGTGTCACTTAAAAAATAGTGATAGCACCACAAACGGCTGTCATCCTCTCCGATGGAGAGATATCCCTCTCTGCTCATCCCTAAGTTTGCCCCCATATCATTGGCACAGTGGTAAATCCCTGAAACTCTGAATTCCCTGCTTCCTTTATTTCCCCGGACTGTCACCAGATCCCCTACTTCTGCTCCCAGATCTGCCGCCAGAACCTCTGTCAGCACCACTTCATCCTTTTCTCTACAGGTCTGTCCTGCGCTGATATGGAACCGCTCCGGTTCCGTGATCACATTAGCCGTATAATTTGTCCCGTTTACTGACACACTGGGCATGGCCAGCATATAACTGTCTGTAATATCCGTGTAGGAAAGCACCACTTGCTCCATCTCCTGCGCCGGGAGTTTTCCCAGAACCTGCACGCCCAGGTCAAGGTCTGCCGGGTTAAAGGCATCCATCATTCCCTTCCCGTCCACTCCCAGCCAGCCGTTGATCCTGCCTGCCAGGGAAGCAAAGAACACAAGCATAGCCGCCACCAGACAGGCGCTGATATAACGCCTTCTCCCTGTCAGAACCTGGCGCAGCGCCAGATGGAAAGTAAGCCCCTTTGCCCGGATGATAGGAATCCTGCGTTTGTATTCCATGTGCTTTCTTAAGTTACCCTGATCCCCGGATTCCCTGCGGATAGCAGCCATAGGAGAAATCCTGCCAAGCCTCCCAAGACACAGGACACAAAATCCTGCGGATAGCAGCAAGAGTATGGTCAAAACACCCATACTGGGCAGAATCGGGAAACAGATAGGAAGCAACACCCCTGTGGTAGTGACCATCAACCTGCTGATCTGTCCCGATACCGGAACCGCAAGGAGCATTCCCAGCACCACACCGCTTCCCACGGCTGCCATATACTGCATCATTACCTGCCCTGCCAGCTGCTTTCCGGTAAACCCGATGGTTTTCAGGATGCCGAAATTTTTCCATTCCTGCTCTACCAGCCCGGAAATGCTATGTCCCATCACCGCCAGGGCCGCTCCCAACAATACCAATGCAAAAGCTGCAAAAAGCGCACTGAAAGCATTCTGTAGAACCACCATGAAGCCTGCGATAGTTTCCGCGCTGTGGATAAATTCCGTATACATGGAAAGCGGCGTATTTGTGGTCAACACCCTATTCATCTCTGAAACGGTAATCCCTTCCGCCGTTTCAATGTGAATCATGCTCCCATTCCTTGCCAAAGCATCCATACCACTTTCTTCTATGATAGATAGAATCTTCTCATATGTTTTTTCCGAAATCAGAAATCCCTTCATCCCAATCATAGAGCTGCCCATAAAAGGATCTTCATAATATCCCGCCACGGTAAGGCTGATATTCCTCCCGCTCCTGGCTATGGGAAATGTAATTGCATCACCAGGCTCCAGATCCATCATGGATTTCATGGAAGAGGAAACATACACTTCCTGCTCTCCGATTTCTTCCGGCGCTTTTGCATATTCAGAAAGGCTGTTTTCAAAGAAACGATACCTGCTCCGGGTAGGAATCCCGATTTCCGCAGATATCCACGGGATCAGCTGTCCCTCACTGTCAGATTCCACGCCGTTTGCCTCATATTCCGAAAAAATCAGCCTCTGAACCGTTGCATCCTTCACCCCTTCTTGTTCCCGGATGCTTTCCAACAGAAATTCCATATCCGGTACATCGGCTGTCCATGCGGTAAGGTCCCCAAACCCCGCCCTCCCCATCTCTTCCCGGATATAACTGTTTCCTGCAAAAGCAGTCATCAGTACCACAGTCAGGGAAAGCGCCGTCAGAAACAAAAGGACTCCGATTCCAAAAAGAGTACCCTTATGCCTTTTCATTCCTGCCCGGATTATCATCTGATTTTCCAACATTTTCGCCTCCTTACCAGCGTAATCCGGAAAGCCACTGGCTTACGTCTCTTTCCCGCTGCTTTTCTTCCATTTCGTTATAAGGCTCCAAAGCCAGCTCATCACATATTTTTCCATCCTCCAGATACAAGATCCTGTTTCCTCTGGCGGCTGCCCGCAGATCATGGGTCACCATCAGGATGCTCTGACCTTTCCGATTCAAATCGGTCAAAAGACCAAGGACTTCACGGGTATTTGCCTGATTCAGTGCGCCCGTCGGCTCATCGGCAAACAACAGGCCGGGCTTCCCAATCATAGCTCTGGCGATAGCTGCCCTTTGTGCCTCACCCCCGGATACCTGGGATGGCAGTCTGTTTTTTGCTTCCTCCACATCCATCTGCCGCAGGAGATTTTCCGCCCTCTCCCTTACCTTATCGGCACTGTCCTTTTTGCTCACATATCCCGCCACCAATACGTTTTCCAAAAGTGTCAGGCTGCTCACCAGATGGGTCTGCTGGAATACAAACCCAAACTCCTCTGCCCTTAGCCTCCCCATCCGGTTTTCTGAAAAGCTGCTGATTTCCTTATCCCGGTAAAGCACACGCCCTCCGGTTATGTGATCCATGCCGCCAAGCATATACAAAAGTGTAGATTTTCCGGCTCCCGAAGGCCCCATAATGACGGTAAAGTCTTTTTCAAATATTTTGATGTCAATTCCGTCAAGAACTTTTATCTCTGTCTTTCCCTGATGAAAAATCCTGGTGATTTTTTCTCCCTGTAATATCACATTTTTCACACCGCTCATGCCACCTTTCCTTTTACGCCAGCTGCCCTGCCGGTTGCTGGCTCTCACGGCATTCGCCAAATGTCCGTGCAAGCACGGCACCTGGCTCATTGCTCGCGGAGATCAAAGGTTTTTTCCCTGTTTTTTTATCCGGCAGGATCATATCCACAAAATTTACATAAAACTGCACATATTCCAGTTTTTTCTCTTTCAAAATCTTCCTCATCTGATGCAGCATCTCCTGCCGGATATATTCTCTGGAAGCGCTGCTGTCTGTTTCCGCATACATTTCAAAGGTATCTTTTGTTGTCTGCCGGAACTGGTAATCTTTCAAGCCTTCAATACAGAACCCTTCAATCGCTAAGGGATGCAGAAATTCCCGTTCCCCCGTTCTATTCTCAAACCACAGCACATCGTCATTTCTTCCCAACAGGCCTACCGCTCTGGTAAATGGCGGTTCACCTTCCCTCGCAGCCTCCAATATCAGATGGTCTGAAAGGCGGTAACGGATCAAGGGCTGTGTGTAATTGTACAAGCAGGTCAGATACATCACTCCGTTTTCCACTTCAATCAGGTTCAAATCATCAAAAAGAACCATTCCCTTTTCCGGATCTGTCTCTACCCCCAGAGCCAAAGACTCACTGGCACCGTAGATATTTACAATCGTTGTCTGAAATACCTTCTCCAGGTACTTCCGCAAAGTCTCATTAAGCGGCTCTCCACAGGAGATTACCCTTTGGATGTCTATGGCAACATCCCCCTTTTCCATAAGCTGCGCCAGAATCTTAATGGCGGACGGATACCCGATAACAATATTCGGTCTAAACTCCCTGATCTGTCTGATCCATTCAGCAACTGGTGTCTTAATATCCAGATACATCTGCTCCGCTCCTACCCCGCAGGTTCCATCTCCCACTGCCATAGCACCGCCGTACCTTCCGTCCGTGGCAGCGATATAGATAATTTTGGGGCGTTTCATCAGAAGCCTCAAAATCCGTGGCATGGACATATCCCATAGAGCCGCCCGGATGATACCCAGAAGCATCTGATTCCAGGCATCTTCATCATATACAAAATATCCGGGCTTTCCGGTGCTTCCGGAAGAATGAACCACATGATACTTTCCCCGATAGGGCTTTCGTTCTGTCGCCTCCTCTGCGTCAAATTTCCGTAAGTCTTCCTGTTTTAAATCAGGTACTGTGACCAGTTCATCGAAATGCTCCAAAAGCGCCTGCTTGTCGATGGCAGGAAAGCAGGAAAGAGGCAATGTATCCAGCTGTTCTTTCGCAATTCCTGCATTTTCAAAAGCTGCCCTGTAATAAGCGGAATGTTCCCATGCGAACCTGAGAATCCTTCGCAGTTTTTTCTCCTGCAGAGAACGCATCCTGCCGGCACTTAATTTCACATTCTTTTTCAGTCTGTATAAATCCATTAAAATCTTTAAGTAATTCATTTCCTTCCTCCTGATTAAAATCGCTGCGCGATAGCACTATAAATTGTCGCCTGCGACAATTTGGTAAAGTCCCTTCGGTGCACACATTATGAGAGAAACTTTCATTCGAAAGTACACTCATGAAAATTTCTCTCGTGCACCTTCGCGACTTTACCTATTTCACTGCAACCACATATGCCGCTCCATAATTTTCCCTGTGATAATAAATCAGTTCCTTTGTTTCCTGATTCATAACAATGCTCCATTCTGTAGTTTCAAGCGGACACTCGGAATCCGTTTCACTCCTTCCTCGTGAACGCATCCCACCTTGTGGGCTGCGTTCAAACTCACCAAAATTGTCCTTGCTCACACTGTCTAATGCATCCCGCACTTCTGTTTCCGTCATTGCCCCTCGTTCTTCCAGTGTCTGAGTAAGGATTTCATACCGGGTATGGGACTGGACGGTTCCGATTCCCTGCTTCTCTCCATCAGCCAGATAAAAGTTGGTAACAACCGGCGTTTCAATCACAATCATCTCATTGTCTACATATTCCACAGCCACGCTCCTGCCGTCCGCATCCGCCAGAGCCAGATGCACCATCATTCCCATGGAACTGTGAAAATCATATTGCTGCAAAAGTTCCAGCGCTTCTTCCACATTGGCTGCCTTATCAAGCAGTAATCGGACTGCCGTAGTGGTCGTGAGGTCAGGTTTGGCCGTATCCTGATTGATACTTACGGAATCCTGAATCATATTCACGGAAACCGCCAGCCCTTTTTCATTCATCCCGTCCAATGGTGCGTATAAAGAAACAATAGCCCGCACAGAATCTGGTAATTTTGAAATATCAATCCCGCCAGCACGAATAAAATCCATATTGACGGTTGAAACAGAAGCGTAGCTGTTTTCAGATCTTGCGCTGACAATCAATCCATTACAGGCATTCCAGTCAAAATTTCGTCCGAACAGGTATCCGCCATCCTGATTTTCCACCGATAGGGTGCTGCAACCGAAAGGAGTTCCTTCCATATGGATTTCCTGTGCCAGCAATGATGTAATATAGGCTGCAACATCTATATCCGAAGCGGCGCCTCCCTGCTCTAAAAATGTGTCGAAGCCATACTCTCCTTCATATCGAACCATTGACAAACCCGTTTCCAGTTCCGTGATTTCAGAAGTCGGTGTGACCTGGACTGCATTTTTATCTCTGTTGGCCTTTCCATTTTCTTCTCTTACTGCACCTTCCTCCTCTGTCCGGCTTTCCTGGCTTTCTTCACTATGTCTCTTTACCGTTACCTGCTCGCCGGTATTCTTTCCGCATCCTGACAGCAGCCCCGCCACCCCCAGTATCAAAAGCAGACCTATCAAAAAATCTCTTTTCACCTTTTTCACTTCCTTATTTAAGTTCCGCAGCAATCCTCCTCAGTACCAATAGTGGCAGAGAATTTCCGTCCGCATAATACAAGCGTCCGTAAATCCTCTGGGCACTGAGACGGCTTGCTGCTGTTTTCTTATGGCTGTAGCTATATGTATCCTACGAGATATACTTTAACTGCCCCGGATAACATCCACCTAACAGAAAAATAAACAATTTCTAAATGAATTCTTGCAGATTTCTCAACTACCTTTTGTTTTGTGTTTCTGGATTTATCTTAACAAGATAGCATATAAATAGCAAATACTTATACTTTATTCAGATAACTAGAAAATAATTATAGATAAATTTTTGTCCGCACAAAAAACCGGTTCTGCATCATAGACAGATTTTATCTCTGTCTTCAGTACCAAACCGGTTTTACATCTAAAATACAATATTTATTTTCTACATTCCAATATTTTCAGCATGATGCACTCATATAAGCATCATCATCCACTGGTTCCAGCCATTCGTTAAAACCTTCTTCTGCAGGAACCTCAACAGCCAAATGAGAGAACCAACTGTAAGTCGTCGCTCCATGCCAGTGTTTTACGCCTGCCGGGATATTTATTACATCTCCGGGAAATAACTCCTGTACCCCTTTCCCCCATTCCTGATAGTAACCCCGGCCACTGACACATATCAGAATCTGTCCTCCCCCACTCTTTGCTTGATGGATATGCCAATTATTACGGCAGCCAGGTTCAAAGGTTACATTAAAGATCCCCACCTGTTCAGAAGAAATCGGCGCAAGGTAACTCTGTCCAATGAAATACTGTGCAAACGTTTCATTGGGTTGTCCCATGGGAAACAACATAGAAGCTGCATGTGCAGACTTTGCATCGGATTTGGAATATTCTTCCGACCAGACTTCTTTCGCCATCCGGAAGGCCGCCCATGCTTTGGGCCATCCGGCATAAAAGGCGGCATGGGTAAGTATTTCTGCGATTTCCGTCCTGGTAATTCCATTCTTTTTCGCACTCAGCAGGTGGAATTGAAAAGAAGAATCCACAAGTCCCTGAGCCATCAGGGAAACCACCGTCACCAAGGAACGATCCCTCAATGAGAGCCTGTCCTCTCTGCTCCACACTTCTCCAAATAATACATCATCATTTAACTGCGCAAATTTCGGGGCAAATTCACCCAGGGTATCTCTGCCTGCGGTCTGTTTCACTGCCATCTTTTCCTCCTTATCATCCACCATTTTCTCTGTCAGTCATGTCGGGTTGTTTTCTTTTTATCACTTCATATTCACTGTGAAAAAATCTGCCAGTCTGTCAAAGGGAATACGGTCTCTCTGGTCATACAGGTCGATATGCTCCGCATCCTCCACAACCAGCATCTCCTTCGGCTCCAAGGCCCGCTCATAAGCCACATCGCTGAAAAACCGGGAATGTGCCCTATCCCCTACTACAAACAGAATCGGACGGGGCGATATTTCGTCAATAAAGTCCAGTGGTCGGAAATTCATAATCGCCAGCTCACTTGTGGTGGTAAATCCACCTCTGGCACTTGGATGATGCCCTCTTTTCAAAGCATAAAACCTGAACCATTCTGCCCCCGGCTCCGGTATATCCTCCGGCACCTTATTGATGGGCTGCTCCGGAAATGTGGGCAGGTACTCCGGATATCCGTTTTCCGCATCGATCCACCGCTGCTTTGACAGGCGTTCCTTCACAGCCTGTAATTCTTCCCTGCCCATATTTCCTCGGACTGCCATATTCATATCATACATGCTCATAACGGCAACCGCACGGATTCTCCCATAAAGGACTGGTCAAATGTCAGCACGACAAACCCTTTCTGCGCCAGTTCATTGCCGTATACACAAGGCCCCTGTTCTTTCCCCCGCCATAAGGCGCACCGATAATCAGTGCCGGGCGTTTCTGCTCCGGAGAGATACCCTTTTCAAGGTACAATTCTCCCATGATTTCCAACCCATACCTGTTCCTGTAAACTACTTTTTTCCTCTCTACATTCTGTGATAATTCTAAGATGTGTCCGCTCATTCTTATTCCTCCTTCGATTTTTATCATTTCTTTTGCGGGTAGCTTTTTTGTTTATCCCTTTCCTATGCAGTTTCAACTTCTCATGGACTGCCTGTTATAAAAGAATAATACTGCTGAAAATTTTCCCTGTAATAATAGCGCGCCTCCCCGGTACTCTGGTTATAGACAATGCTCCACTCCGTAGACGCAAACTCGGAATCAAAATTGTGTTTACTCACGCTGTCAAGGGCATCCCGCATCCCGTCCATACTATATGAGGAATCGCTCTGCAGCATATCATCCAGCATGGTATATCGGATTTTGGATTCTTCTGTTCCGATGCCGTACTTCTCACCGGGAGACAGATAATAATTTGTGACAACCGGCGTTTCCGTTACCGCCATTTCATTGTCAATATATTCTACAACCACCGAATGCCCTGACGCATCAGCCAGAGCAAAATGCACCATCATTCCCGCCGATGCATGCATGTCATACTGGGAAAGCAGATCAACCGCTTCCTCCACATCAGCCGCCTTGTCAAGCAACAAACGCACCGCCGTTGTCGTGGTCAGATCCGGTCTCCCTGTATCCTGCTGGAATCCCGGTCTGTCCTGAATCATCAGAACCGCCACACATAACCCCTTCTCATTCATCCCATCCATAGGTGCAAAAGGCGCATCTGCGTTTCTTCCGGCATATCCAGTCCCAGATTCAGGAAATCCATATTCACGGTAGAAACAGAATCATACCCGTTTGCCGGATTGGTCTGTACAATCAGCGCCATACAGCTTCCCCAATCAAAATTCCTTCCAAACACAGCATCGCCTTCCGGAGTCCTGGCAGAGATGGTGCTGCACCCAAAGGAACTCCCCCGCAAATCTATGGGAAGCAGGCCATGGAACACATCCTGTATCACAAATTCCGCCACCGCCAGGTCATCAGGTGCGCCACCCTGCTCTAAAAAATCGTCCAGATTGTAATCGCCTTTATATTCCATGGAATACAGCCCGCCCTCCAGTTTTCTTACACTGGCGGCTGTCCGTATGTTTCTTTGGAAAAGTATCACAAGAATAATGATTACCGCGAATAGCAAAATCAAAATAGCATATATAATATATTTCAATCTTATTTTTCTCATTTCATACTCCTGACTGCGTTTCCCTACTTTCCAAAATAGGCAGCAATCTCTTTCATTCTGGAACCCTGTCTTACATGGAATGGGCACCTCCTGTCACAATGGCCGCAGCCTGTGCAGTCGGGGGCTTTCTTCTCCAGATTTCCATAATGCCTTTCTGCCATAGAATCCCCCGCCACCGCCAGGTCATAATATTTGTTGATCAGCCCCACATTCAGGCCTGCAGGACAGGGCTGGCAATGATTACAGTACACACAGTTTCCCACAGCCTCCCCTGGCGTAAATGTACCGATAATGGAGTAGTCCCTTTCCTCGGTAGAAGCCCCAAAAAATCTCAACAGATTTTTTACATCCTCCACAGTCCGGATTCCCGGCAGTACCGTCAGCACTCCCGGCTTATCCAATGCATATTGGATGCACTGGTAACGTGTCAGCGCTCTGCCAAAAGGCGATGTTTTATCATCCAGCAACTGCCCGCCGGAAAAGGGTTTCATCACGGAAATGCCCACCCCGTCCGCCTCGCATCTGCGGTACATCGACATCCGCTCTTCGGTACTGCCGTTTGCATAGTCTCCATGCCTGTAATCATATCCGGGATTGATGGAGAACATCAGCTGATCCACAATTCCGGCATCCAGTATCTTTGTCACAAGGCCGGGCGTATGGGAAGACAGCCCGATATGCCGTACCACTCCCTGCTTTTTTAACTCCAAAAGATACTTAAGAGCGCCGCCCTCCTGATAAGCCTGCCAGTCCTTTTCTTCATCCAGGCAGTGGATAAACCCATAGTCTATGTAGTCAGTATGCAATGCTGTCAGCTGGGCATCCACGGAACGCCTGATTGTCTCCACATTCGTAGTCCATCCATATGCGCCGCTTTCATAATTTGCACCAAAATGTACCTGATAGTATATATCTTTCCTGACGGATGAAAAGGCTTTCCCATTAGATAAATGTCTTTGCATCAGCTGTGGCAAGATCAGCATAGTTGATGCCATTTTCATAAGCATATTCCAGTGCCTGGATTGCCTCTTTTTCCTCCGCCTCTGCAATATAACTGCACGCCGGTTGAATTTGCAGTGCAACCCGACTGCAGACCGCCAACCAGGTACTTTCCCTGAGGCATCAATGTAAATCCTGGCGGTCTGCAGTATAGCTTGTTCCCAGACCAATCACACTGATATGGTCGCCTGTCCTTTTGTTTATCCTGTACTCCATTTTTCCCTCCTTGTTCCGCAACAGTTCGTCCTGGTTTATGTCTCTTCCCAATGTCACACTTCCCGCCATGCCTCCAAAAATTTTCTATGGGATATCCCTCCACCATCTCTCCTGATAGTCTCCCGGCTTATTCAGCTTTAAGGTCTCCCCAATCTTCGGTGTCACAATCTGCAGCCCTGTTTCCTCCCCCGCTGCCACAAAACGCTCCACGGAATCGTCCCAGGCATGATAAGCCAGAGAAAAAGCACCCCAATGGACAGGCATTGCAGTATCCGCTCCCAAAATCTCCACTGCCGCAATGGCCTCCTCCGGGAACATATGCACTTCCGGCCAGGTCACATCATACTGGGCGCAGTCAATCAGCACAAAATCAAAATCACCGTACCTGTCATGCACCTGACGGAACTGCTCTCCATAACCGCTGTCGCCGCTTTCATACACCTGATGATTTTCGTCCCGGAATACCCAGGAAGCCCAGAGAGTGGCAAACTGGTCGTCCAGACTCCGTCCGGAATAATGCCTTGCAGGTGTACATCCTATGGTCAGGCCGTCGATTTCCGTCTCTTCCCACCATGCCATGTTCTGGATTTTCTCCGTATCTACTTTCCAGCGTTCCAGATGATTTTCCACCCCCAGAGGGACAATATATCTCTCTACTTTTTCATCCAGATTCATTATGGTTTTGTAGTCCATGTGGTCATAGTGGTCATGGGACAGTACCAGTATATCAATATGGGGTAAATCCTCCACGGTTATCGACGGGGTTGAAAATCTCTTTGCCCCCGCAAAGGCCACCGGTGATGACCTTTCGCTGAAAATAGGGTCAATCAAGATGTTCATCCCATGCATCTGCAGAAGCATGGAAGAATGCCCAAACCATGTAACCCGGATTTCCTCCTCCGACAGGGGCTGTCCGTATTCGGGTGTCATCGTGGGAATTTCGCCTGCCGGCTTCACTCCCTTGGAGGACATCACCTTATCATCTTTGCGTTCTGTTTCCCGCATAATCTGAAAATCCCCGTCATTATAAAATTTTCCGTCACGGTAATTCTCCGCCCGGACTGCGTAATCTGCTTTGTCTTTCCCGGAAGCCCTTCCGCCAAAAGCAGGCCAAAGCAGCAGGAATAGAAAAGCTGCCAGAAGCAGCCCCAAAAGCACTGCTGCCAGAACCACAGCAATTCTTATCAGCTTGTGTTTTTTCAAAAATTGTCCCATAACCTCAACCCCGTTTTTCCTGTTTTCTTTACCGTCTTTTTCGTTTGTCCTTAATCAATCCGAAACCGATATCCTGCTCCCCACACTGTCTCAATGAACTGGTTCTTTGATTCATTCTTTCCCAACTTATCCCGCAGTCGGTTGATATGGACGGTCACGGTTGCCGCATCTCCCAGGGAATCCATTCCCCACACCCGGTCAAACAGGGTATCCTTTGAAAATACCAGATTCGGATTTTCCGCCAGAAACAACAACAATTCAAATTCTTTGTTGACCAGAACCACTTCCTTTTTATCCAGATAGACTCTCCTTGGCTTTGGCAGGATGGTCAGATTCCGATAGGTAATCTCCGTTTCCTGCTGTTCCTCTTCCTCCGTTGCAGAAAGCAGATTATGAATGTAGATATGGGATTTCACTCTGGCTACCAGTTCCGTAGGGCTGAACGGCTTTACCAGATAATCGTCCGCGCCCAATCCCAGTCCCCGGATTTTGTCGATATCTTCCTTTTTGGCTGTCACCATAATGATAGGAAGCCGCAGGCTCCCTCGCAGTTCCCGGCAGACATCAAACCCTGTCTTGCCGGGGAGCATCACATCCAGCAGAATCGCGTCATATTTTTCTGTTTTGGCCTTTTGCTCTCCGGTGATACCGTCAAAGGCAAGATCGGTTTCGTATCCGTTGGCTTCCAGATAATCCCGCTCCAATTCCGCAATCAGTTCATCATCCTCTATAATCAATACTCTTTCCATCGCAACGGATTCCTTTCATTCTCAATCTATAACCGGAATCGTGACAATCACTGCCAGTCCTCCCCGGTTTTCCGCCCGGATTGTCCCACCATGACCCAGGATGATTTCCTTCACCACCGCTAGCCCAATGCCGCTTCCCTTCTCTGCGCTGTTCCTGGAATCATCCACCCGGTAAAAACTGTCAAATATCTGCTCCAGAGATCCTTCCGGCACTCCCGGGCCGTCATCCTGGAATACCAACTCCATGCTGTCTCCTTCCAGTGTCCGTTTCAGAGAAATGAGGACTCTCGAATTATCCCTTCTCCGGTATCTCACCGTATTGGCAAACAGGTTATTAAAGATGCGTTTAAATTCTTCCCTGTCCAGACAGACCGAAAAGCTGCCTTTTCCGCAAATATATTCTATCTACACCTGTTGGTTTTCCATATCCAGACGCACAAGTTCCAGATACTTTTCCACATAATCTTTAAAATCCGTTTCCTCCATATGATACCGGAAACCCGCATCCAACCTACTGTATTCCGACAGGCTGTCTACCAGGCTGACCAGATTTCCGGTTCTTGTCTTTATGGCCTGTAGATACCGCAGCCTCTTTTCCAGGGTATCCGCAATGCCGTCCAAAAGTCCGTCCAGATATCCCATAATGGTGGTCAAAGGCGTCCGCAGGTCATGGGAGATTCCGGTGATCAAATCACGCCTTCGCTTTTCATCCTTCAGCCGCTGCTGTACGGACTCCTGCCTGGTCGTAAATTCCGTTTTTCTTAATGGAGCCGCCCCCGTAAGTCAGCATAACGTTTTTTCCATACTTGGGAAGTTCCTCATGCAGATGGGAAAGGGCATCCTCTCCGAAATATAATTTTGTGGGATTACAATAGCTGAATTTTCCTAACATATTAAGCTCCTCCTTCACTCTTCCTCATTCTTTTCTGCTATATTTTTCAGGCTCTTACCAAACTGCTTCAATTCTGTCAGCTTTTCTTCCGATTTATTTTGTTTGTCAAATGCTGTATAGATTCCCATATCCTCCAGCTTCAGATAATCCAAAAATGAATTTTGATACTCATAAATCATGCCGTCATATACCTGATCGCTTCCAGAGCTTAAAATCAGCGCCGCCTTTTTCAGGTTTGCCGGTTTATCCAGAGCATAAATACGGTTGATGGCACATTGCAGCTGTCCGGTAAAGCTGTGATAATACACCGGGGATGCCAACACAATCATCTCTGCTTCCGAAAGAACCGGATAAATCTCCTGCATATCATCTTGTGAATGCATCTGCCTTCTCCTTTGGTATGACAGTATTCACAAGCCAGACAGCCCGCAATCTTCTTTTGGCATACCGGTACAACCGTAATGTCATGTCCGTTCTCTTTTGCGCCTTCCACAAAGGCATCCACCAAAGCCGCCGTATTCCCCTTTGGACGGGGACTTCCGTTTAACACTAACATCTTCATGCCTGCCTCCCCATCTCACGAGCCTTCTCCAGAATGTTGTGTTTACTCATATCTTCTTTCTGCTAGATTCTATCCTGTCTTTTTCCTGTTGCCTTTCCCCGAATCTGATAGATCAGATAATCCAGGCAGGAAATCCTTCTTTCATCCATGTGTACCCTGCCAAGCAGATATTCCCTCTGACGTTCCAACAGTTCCAGCTGCTTTGTCTGCTGTCCTTTATCAAACCATCCCAGAAAATCCCGGATCATTTCGGTTTCGCATCCGGCATCCTCCAGATTATGTATGACAGATTCCCTGCTTCCTATGGCTATCATTCCCACACCCCCTGACGTATTTGATCGTTTTCGCGGACAACGAACCAAGCAGGCTTGCACGCATATTTGGCAACTGCCGTGAAAGTCAGTAACTACAAAACTTGCTATAAAGTTACTGACTTAACTATAAGTCCATGTGTGAAAAATAGCAAATATTTATATATAATCTTTTTTCATAGTTGAAACCTATTGAAATATATGATAAGATTTTTTAGGTTTTAAAAAAGGGAAACAAGGAGCAAAGTGTGTAAAAAACTTCTAAGCGGCCAAGAGGGGAGATGGCCCACCTCTTTAGTACGCCCGCTAAGAAGTTCTAAGTTACACACCGAAGAATCGCAAAGCGAACAAAGTTCACTTTGGGCAGCGATTCTTCTCACGGATTGTTTGTGCCGCCAGAGTCGGCATGAGGAGGATATCACTATGGAAATACGGGTACTTCAATACTTTCTTGCCATTGCAAGAGAACAGAGCATCATACGGGCTGCCGAGTCCCTTCATCTTTCACAGCCTACTCTTTCCACGCAGATTAAAAACATGGAAGAAGAATTGGGAAAGCAGCTCCTGATCCGCGGCACAAAAGGTTCCCGCAAGGTTACGCTGACGGAAGAGGGAATGATCCTCCGGAAAAGAGCCGAGGAAATTCTGGATCTGGTAAAAAAAACGGAAAATGAGATTGCCTGTTCCGATGATGTGGTTGTCGGAGATGTCTATATCGGCGCCGGAGAGACAGACGGCATGCGCCTGCTGGCAAGAGCAGCCGGAAACTTAAAAAAGCTTTATCCCGGAATCCATTACCATATTTCCAGCGGTAATGCTGTCTTTGTCAAAGAACAGTTAGATAAAGGACTGATTGATTTTGGAATTATTTTTGGAATGCCGGATACAAAGAAATATGAAGTATTAAAGCTCCCGTCAAAGGATATCTGGGGTGTCTTAATGCGAAAGGATTCGCCTTTGGCAGAAAAAGAATCTATCTCTCCGGAAGACCTGTGGAATCAGCCATTGCTGATATCACAGCAGGAGGCTGAGGGCGGCAGAATGTCCCAGTGGATGAAACGTCGCCTCTCGGAGCTGGATATCATAATGACTTATAATCTGCTATTCAATGCTTCCCTGCTCGTGGAAGAGGGGTTGGGGTACGCTATCTGCTTTGACAGAATCATCAATACCTCTGGTGACAGTAGGCTCTGTTTTCGTCCCCTGTCACCGTCCATTGAGATTGAGATGTATATGATCTGGAAAAAATATCAGGTCTTTTCCAAGCCTGCAGAAAAATTTTTGATGATGATGCAGGAAAATACAAACAAAGGACAGTTAATAATTTAACAACATACAGAAAGCATTATCTATCGTCAAAGATAAATATCACACGAAAGAACAGCCAAGAATAATCTGACTGTTCTTTCGTGACCGTTTCAAATTTTGTGTAAATCCAAAAAACTGACATAAGATTTATGAATAGTTGCAAGCGGGCAGAGCCAGTCTTCTGGTTCTGCCCTTGTCTGTATTATACAAGGAATTTTATCCCTGTCAATGCAGCGCCTTAAAATCTCCTTTAAAGATTCCTGCCAGATAAGCGCTCCTCAAAATAAATCTCCAGCTGGGAATGGATCTGGCCCCAGTCCTGGCGGTGGCCCGTCCATTTCTTTGTGATGTCCATCATCGCCAGGTACAGCATTTTTAACAGGCTGTCGTCGGTGGAGAACACGGTTTGGGATTTGGTTACTTTCCGCAGCTGGCGGTTGAACCCTTCGATCTCGTTTGTCATGTAAATCAGACGCCGGACCGCTTCCGGATACATAAAATAAGTGGACAGGGGTGCCCAGCTGTCATGCCAGGATTTGTAGATTTTCGGGTATTTGGCGTCCCATTTGTCCCGGAACAGCCCCAGCTCATTCAGGGCGCTCTCCTCTGTCGGGGCAGCGTATACGCGCTTTAAGTCCGACATCAGCCTTTTGATGTCCTTATAGGATACAAATTTCATGGAGTTCCGGATCTGGTGGATGATGCACTTCTGGATCTCCGTCTGCGGGTATACATCCTCTATGACCTGGGGGAAGCCGGAAAGCCCGTCCACGCAGGCGATCAGGAGGTCCTCCACACCGCGGTTTTTCAGGCCATTCATGATGGAAAGCCAGAATTTAGCGTTTTCATTTTCGCCAACATACATTCCCAGGACGTCCTTTTTCCCGTTCATGTCAATACCAGGGGCTATATAGACAGCACGTTTGACAATGCGTCTCTCACTGTGGTGCCATCAAAGATGGCAATGGCATAAATAAAACCTCCAAACTGAGTAATCTTATCTTACATCAGTTTGAAGGTTTACACAAACTTTGGGATACTCCCTATAATTACTTGGCGAAATTTCCCATTTTTATTATTATTTTCTGCACCAAATTCTTCTGTCGGATTATCTGTCCCAGGCAGATAATCCTGTTTCTTTAGAAAATTTAACAATATAATCTTTATAATGGTTTGATTTGTACTTTTCTTTCATACAGTAAGTATAGTTCCTGAACACTGATTCAATATTGATTTTTGGCATCTTGTTATCATAGTAAATCATCCCCTTACCACCAAAATAGAGTTTGGACACATCTTTATAACATGATGAATCTGCTTCCGGGAATATTGCCCCAATAGCCATCTGCACGGCTTCAGCAACCCTCCTGTCAATAATGGGAGCATCATTCAAAAATACAAATCGAAACTTGTTATGGTCCTCGCTTGACAACGTATCGTATGCAAAGAACATGGGAAGATCATAATGGTCAGTTCTTTCTTTTACTTGCTCAAATGATATCTTCTTATTCGAATCTTTATTGTCAAAGTCAAGAGGAATGAGTTGCTGCTGTTCATAATTATCTTTATTACGTTTCCCATCCTTAAATGTGGCTGGGCTAAATGTACATCCTTTCCCTCCTCGTTAGATACTGTCCTCTTCACGTTCTTCGGGCTTAACACCTTGCCGGATCTGGCAAGTCTTTTGCTGATGTATCGGACCATGTCACCAGATGGCTTTGATTGAAACTTTTGGTTATCATAAGAAATTTTGATCTCATCCATAATTTCTACCTCCTGGGAATCAATTTTTAATTCCCTGTAGGAGATATTTGAAAAAAATTGGTATGATGATGAAATGCCTGCCTACATTTCCTTCCATCCTCTCCAGCAAGCTGAAACAGATTGATTATCCCACTGCCGGAATATTGATGCTGCTTTAACTCACCAGCACCTGAAATATCAGTAATCAGATAAGCTCCTGGCACTGTTATCCCATAAAAGCTCACAAAAAACAGGATACCCTATACGAATAGGATATCCTGTTCCTTAAAAATCATTATTTAATCATGGCCGCAGTTCTCACTACAGCTCAATCTTGATCACTTTTTATCGACCATTACTGCAACATGTCTATAGTTGTCTCATTCCTTGACCATATACTTCCTCTTCAACATAAGACCTCATTATACTGACAACAGGCTGTCCGCCAGTTTTTCAACTTCCTCTATCGTCAGTTCAGACCCCGCTGCAATTTCCTCATATGATAATTTATTCATACGCAAAAAACGCTTAGCTGTCTCAATCTTTGACTCGTATATTTCACTTTCAACATAAGACTTCATTACCTCTTGCTCATCATACAATACCATCATGATATCCACAACCTCCTTCTCTT
>CANBFE010000044.1 GCA_947367855.1 uncultured Lachnospiraceae bacterium
CATATATGCTATACTCCTTATAAACATACGAACAAGGAGTGAAACATTATGGCGATTGGCGAAAGAATACATTTTTTCCGCATCATGCGGGGCATGACACAGAAATACCTCGGTATGCTTGTCGGTTTTCCCGAACGGAGCGCAGACGTGCGTCTGGCACAGTACGAAACAGGCTCTCGTAAGCCAAAAGCAGAGCTTACTGCTGCACTGGCACAGGCTTTGGACGTTGCACCGCAAGCACTGGACATACCCGACATTGACAGCTACATCGGGCTTATGCACACCTTATTTACCCTAGAGGACATTTACGGTCTTACCGTCAGTGAATCAGACGGTGAAATCTGCTTAAAAGTCAACAAAAACAAAAATAAGGATGCCGCCGAACTGCTGAAAATGCTCTCTGCTTGGAAAGAACAAGCAGACAAGCTCTCTGATGAGGAAATCAGCAGGGAAGATTACGACCAGTGGCGGTACAATTATCCGAAGTTTGACACCACGCAGCATTGGGCGGAAATCCCCTCTAAGGAATTGAGCAATGCCTTAGTCGAAGCGTTCAAAGACCAGTTAAAAGATTAATACATGGAGGTATGCAAATGAGCCAAACATACAACTTCATAAAAGAATGTGGTACATTTTTCGTATTAACCTTTAATAATGATTTTCCAGCAGGCAGACCGTTTGGCGCAATTATGGAATACAATAACAACCTATACATTTCCACCTCAGACACAAAATCAGTGTATAAACAGCTTGCCAAACATAACAAAATTCAGATAGTCGCACTGAAAAACGGTACACGGGACTGGGTAAGGGTAAGCGGCATAGCAACCGAATGTGTTGACCCAACCATCAAGCAAAGGATGTTAGAGAAATGTCCTGTATTAACAAAACACTTTTCTTCGGCAGATGCTCCCCATTACAGCCTCTTTCAAATTGAAATCGTAAACAGCGAATTTTATTCGTAAGCGACAAAAAACGCCCTTAGCCATAAGTTCCTACCCACAGCTAAGGGCGTTTCTAATATGGATTTATGCCAGCCGTCCAAACCTCTTGCAAATCATTCTCCCACCAACAAACCACTTGACAGTAAGAATAATCGAACGCAAACGACTGTTATCAATTTGTTATCAAAAGACCTTTTGAAATGCCGCAAACCCGCATAAACGCTGGATTTGCTAAGCATTTTTGTTTATTCAAATTCTATTGTCGCCGGCGGCTTGGGGCTCATATCATAGCAGACCCGATTCACATTCTCCACTTCAGCCAGAATGCGGTTCGTAATCCGCTCCAGCACATCCCAGTCCACCTTCTCCACGGAAGCCGTCATGGCGTCCACGGTATTAATGGCCCGGATGATCACCATGTACTCAAACACCCTGGCGTTATTCTTCATGCCCACGGACTTGAAATCCGGCACCACCGTGAAGTACTGCCACACCTTTTTATCCAGTCCGGCCCTGGCAAACTCCTCCCGCAAAATGGCATCGGCTTCCCGCACGGCTTCCAAACGGTCCCTGGTAATCGCCCCCAGGCATCTTACGCCCAGGCCCGGTCCCGGGAAGGGCTGACGGTACACCATGTCATGGGGCAGTCCCAATTCCACGCCGCAGGCCCGCACCTCATCCTTGAACAGCTGCTTCAGCGGCTCCACCAGTTCAAATTTCAAATCTTCGGGCAGTCCCCCTACATTGTGATGGGATTTCACCATCTTTGCCGTCTTTGTGCCGCTCTCAATGATATCCGGATAGATGGTGCCCTGTCCCAGGAAATCAATGCCTTCCAGTTTCCTGGCCTCCTCTTCAAAGACGCGGATGAATTCCCCGCCGATGATCTTGCGCTTCTGCTCCGGATCAGCCACGCCTGCCAGTTTCCCCAGAAAGCGCTCGGATGCATCCACATAGACCAGGTTTGCATGAAGCTCATCCCGGAACACCTTCACCACACTTTCGGACTCATTCTTGCGCATGAGCCCATGGTTCACATGAACGCAGGTCAGCTGTGTTCCGATGGCTTTGATGAGCATTGCAGCCACAACGGAAGAATCCACACCGCCGGAGAGGGCAAGCAGCACCTTCCTGTCCCCAACCTGCTGCCGGATCAGTTCCACCTGATCTTCAATGAAATTTTTCATGTTCCAGTTGGTTTCCGCCTTACAGGTGTCAAACAGGAACTTCTTCAATGCCTCCTGATCCGGCAGGGCGGAAAGGCAGTTGCTGCATTTTGACTGAGGATAATCCACGGAAATCATGGGATAGCCCAGTCCGTAAAGCTCCTCCCTGATCTGCACCTCCTGCCCGTCCACAACCCGGTTCTCTCCCCCGTTCAGGATCACTCCCTTCACATTGGGAAGCGCCGCCAGTTCCTCCGCCGTGATATCATGGGGATGAATCTCGCTGTAAACGCCAAGGTCACGGATTTCCCTGGCCAGAACCGTATTCTGTGTGCTGCCCAGGTCCAAAATTACAATCAAGTCCTGTTTCATAAATCCTCTTCTCCTTCTTTGTCTATTCTGATTTTTGTACTCTGATTTTCAGTATTCTTTATTATCCAATGGTCAGTTCCAGCTTCTCCACTCTGTTCCCTGTCAGCTTCTCGCTTCTGGCATCGGGAGCCTGTCCGCCTATGTAGACACTGGCCTGCCCTTCCGTAATCTGCAGCTTTCCTTCCTGGTCATACAGCCCGAAGCGTTCTGCAGGCAGATGAATTTCAGCCACCTTTTCCTCACCGGGTTCCAGATGCAGCTTGCAGATTCCCTTCAGCTGCGCATTCGGCGTGCCTTCCCGCTCAATCTTCACATAAGCCTGCACGGTCTCGCCTCCGGCTGCGGAACCGGTATTTTTCACCGGGACACGGATGGTAACGCCCTTTTCCGTCACCTGATACGAATCCGCTTCCGCCTTTCCATAGGCAAAGCTTGTGTAGGACAATCCGTATCCGAAGGGATACAGCGCCTCTCCCGTCATGTAGCGGTAAGTTCTTCCCTTCATATTATAATCCGCGAAATCAGGCAGTTCCTCACAGGAGCGGTAGAAAGTCACGGGCAGCTTTCCCTCAGGGCAGCGCTCCCCAAACAGGATCTCCGCTATGGCTCGTCCGCCTTCCGCGCCGGGATACCATCCCTGCAGAATGGCCGGTACATGCTCGTCCGCCCAGTTTACCGCCAACGCGCTGCCGGACAAAAGCACAAGAATAGTCGGTTTCCCGCTTGCATAAACCGTCTCCAGAATCTCCTGCTGAAGCCCGGGAAGATTCAGGTCAGGCTTATCTCCGCTGCCGTACTCATTGTTGGCGTCGCCCTGTTCTCCTTCCAGACTGGCATCCAGTCCCAGGCACACCACCACCACATCACTGCAGCTGCAGACGCCTTTTACTTCCGCCAGCCGGTCATGCCGCTCCCCCAGGCCTTCCACTTTTTCATGATAGAGATGGCAGCCCTCGGAAAACATGACACGCACGTCACTTCCCAGATAATCCTGAATGCCTTCGGAAATAGTCCAGTACCTGGAAGCCGTTCCCTCATAATTGCCCACCAACGCTTTCCGGTTATTGGCATTGGGGCCGATGACGCCGATGGTTTTGATGGCGGATTTGTCCAGAGGCAGAATACCGTTTTCGTTTTTCAGCAGCACCACACTCTTTGCCGCCACATCCCGGTTCAGCCTGCGCATAGGCTCGCTGTCCACCACATTATACGGAATCCTGTCATAGGGATTTTCTTCTTTCTGATCCAATACGCCAATCTTCATCCGGGCAGTAAACAGATTCACCAGAGCCTCGTCCAGACGCTTTTCATCCACCAGTCCTTCCCGCACTGCCTGTTTCAGGAAATGATACATACTGCCGCAGTTTAAGTCGCAGCCATTGTTCATGGCCATGGCCGCCGACTCCATCGGCGTATCCGTAATATGATGCCCTGCATGGAAATCCATAATGGCGCCGCAGTCGCTGACCACATGTCCCTCAAACCCGAACTCGCCCCGCAGAATTTCTTCCAACAGCTCATGATTGCCGCAGCAGGGCACGCCGTTAATGCAGTTATAGGCTCCCATCACTGCCTCCACATGCCCCTCCTGGACACAGGCCTTGAAGGCTGCCAGATACGTCTCATAGAGGTCCTGTTTTCCCACCACCGCGTTGAAGCTGTGCCGGATTCCCTCCGGACCGCTGTGTACCGCAATGTGTTTCACGCAGGCAGCCGCTTTCAGAAACTTCTCGTCATGTCCCTGAAGCCCCTTGATATAACCGATTCCCATCCGGGAGGTCAGATACGGATCCTCCCCGAAAGTCTCATGCCCTCTGCCCCATCTGGGATCCCGGAAAATATTGATATTGGGAGACCAGAAAGTCAGACCCTTGTAAAGCCCCGTGTCTCCCTCCGCCTGCTGCATATTGAACTTGGCCCTGCCCTCTGTGGAGACGGCATCCCCCACCTGCTCCAACAGTTCCTCGTCAAAGGTCGCCGCAAGTCCGATAGCCTGGGGAAATACGGTGGCCACCCCCGCCCTTGCCACGCCGTGAAGCGCCTCGTTCCACCAGTTATAGGCCTTGATGCCAAGCCGCTCCACAGCCGGAGCCTCATGCACCGTCTGCTCCACCTTCTCTTCCAGGGTCATCTGCGCCACCAACTCCCTGGCCCGCTCCCTGTACTCCCTGATTTTCCCTTGATTTTCCACGATATCCATAGATAACCTCTTTCCGCGCATTCTGCGCAAAGTCTTCGGCTTTACAAGCCCTTTATCCTTTTCACATACACACCCTTTTCCCTGGCAAAACCCATTTTCTTCAGATATGCCTCATGCTTCAGAGGCTCCCGGGAATAGGTCAGGCTGTCCACGCCAAGCTCCGGCAGACGGGAATACAGATATTTCCCCACGGAACAATCCCTGTACTCCGGCGTGGAATAGTCCAACAGAATCTCCAGGGCGCCGCCTTCCCGTCTCTTTCCAAGCAGAATGCCTGCAGGCGTCATATTATGGCAGACAAGGCAGACCACATCCGCGTCTTCTGTCTCAATTTCAAGCCCAGGAAAGCAGCCCTCAATATCCTGTCCATAGTGCCGCAGAAACGCCTGAAGCACAGGACTGTCCTTTTTTTCCTCAATTAAAGTGTAATGTCTGTCCGGATGCCGCAGGCGGGCCAGATAATAGAGATTGATTCCCACCAGGCAGAAATTCATCAGCGCTGTGGGATAAGAATGAATCAGCAGCGCATACACTGCAAAAATCAGGCCGCCTGCGGAATTAATCACCCGCAGCTTCACCACGGAAGCCATTAAGAACGACACCAACACCAACGCTGATCCAAGATAGCCTATGGTTTCTATGATCATTGAACTGTCCATACTGCCCCCTCTCCTTTCCCTGCTCCGAATACTCTGCCGGTAAAAATGACAAATAAGGAGCGGAATTGCCCGCTCCTCATCAATGGCCGTTCAGCACATCGCTGAACCGCCCTGTAAAACCTTACAATTTCAGACCTTTCAGCAAATCCCCAAGAGAGGTTCCCACGGATTTCCCGGAGCTGTACTGAGCGGCCACCTTCTCCTCCACAGGATCCGGCTCCGCATTCTCCTCCACGGCCTTCATGCTCAGGCTGATCTTGTTATTGTTGGTATTCAGCACCTTGACTTTAACCGTGTCGCCTTCCTTCAGCACTTCGGAAGGATTCTTAATGCGCTTCTGGCTGATCTGGGAAATATGTACCAGGCCGCTTAAGCCGCCCCCCAGATCTACAAATGCGCCGTAAGGCATCAGGCTCTCCACCTTTCCTTCCAGAACGGTACCGGGAGCCATCATGGCGATCTTCTGGTTCATTTTCTCCGCCTCTCTCTCCTTCAGCACATCCCGGGCGGAAAGCACCAGTTTCTTCTTCTCCTTTTCCACAGTGATCACGCGCACGTCCAGGGTCTGCCCCACAAAGGTACTCAGATCCTCTACATAGGACAATGCCAGATGAGACGCGGGAATAAAGCCCCTGATTCCCTCCAGGTACCCAACCACGCCCTTATTGACGACTTCGCTGACCTTTACAGGCAGAATGGTCTTCTCCTCCAGATAGGCATTCAGCTTATCCCATCCCAACACTTCCTTCGCCTCCGCACAGGACAGAAGAATATTGCCTGCTCCGTCGTCCCTCTTTATCACGGTGGCCTCTATCTTATCGCCTACATGTACATCATTTACAAGTGAAAAAGACGGATCCCTGCTCATGTCTGCAGCCTTGATGACACCGGGAGCATAGTAATTCAAATCCAGTGTAACTTCTTCCTCGCTGACGTGAATCACTGTACCGGAAAGAATATCTCCCTCGTTGATCTTGCGGAAGGATGCCTCCAGCTCCTTGTCGTAGTCTGCCATGGTTTCCACAGGCTCTGCCGGTGCATTGGACGCCGCCACGGTTTCCTCCGCCTCCGTGATATTGTTCTTGATTTCTGTTTCCATAATACGCCTCCTACTCTTCCGTTACAGTCCCATGGCCCCTCAGATGTTTTGCAATGTAGTAAATCCGGCAATGCAGGCTGTCCGGCAATTGGTATATAGGCTATTTTATCACGCATGGCGGGAAAAGTACAGGGAAAGTTTCAGTTGACTGTCTTATGGGCGCCTGCCCCAATCAATACTCTCTTTCCGCAGAACGCGAAGCCGTATTTCCGGATACGCTCCCCGGGAATCCCTTTGGCGGCCAGATTTGCCTGATAATTCTTCTCGTCAATCTGTTTCAGGGCGCTTTGCACCGTGTCCGACAGCTCCTTCTCGTCCTCGTCCTGTACCTTGAATTCTATGATAATTCCATCATTTTCCGAGATTCCAGTTTTCTGTCTCGGCTCCAACATCACATCATACCGTCTGAATCCGCTCTCCCGGTTCGACATGATTACATATTTGTCAGCAAGTTCCACCATCAGTCCCAGAACAAAACCATGATAAAACCGCTCCGGCGCTTTCTCAGAGGGCTTCGTCCCTGCATCAAAGCTGCTGAACATCTCTGCCGCTACCCGATTCATATAAATGTTCATGGCCTTCAAATCATCCAGTAACAGGGCCTTGACGAAATCATTGTAATCAGATGCCGCAGAATCGAACCAATCCCTCACCATATTCCGGAACATGACTCTGACTTCAAAATTAGTGAGTTCCAACTCATAATCTTCCTTCCACTCCCCATACCTCGTCGTATGTGAATGGAAAGCCTTCACCTTCAGATAACCGCCTGCAAGCAGCAGGCTCCAAATGGCATTCTTTTTCGTGGACAGCTGATTATAGACAATCTGCTCGTCAATCTCCACTTGGATCGTCTCTCCCCGGAGCAGGCATTCAAACGCCTTTTTCACATCCGCGCTGCCTTCCCGCACCAACTTCCCTACAAGCCCGTTGGAACTGGTATTTGCCCAGTAAGCCCCCACTCTTCGATGATCAAGGAAATTGATGATGGACCACGGGTTATAGATATCCGATTTTTTACCGAATGTAAATCCGTCATACCAGTTCTTCACCTGGTCTTTCCGGTCTCCCAACCCGTACTCGTCCAACGCTTTGAACACTTCCTCCTCCGTAAAGCCAAAACAATCCGCATATTTTTCGGATGTGGTTGTCACTACCTGTAGATTGTTCAAATCAGAGAATATGGACTCTTTACTAACTCTTGTGATTCCCGTCATCACGGCCCGCTCTAAATAAGGATTGGTCTTAAAGACGGCATTGAACAGGCTTTTTACGAAAGCCACCATCTCCTCCCAGTAGCCTCCCTCAAAGGCCTCCTGCATGGGCGTATCATATTCATCCAATAGGACGATAACCTTTTTGCCATAATATCTGCTCAGGAAATCCGACAGAGACCGCAGGGAAGCCGCCGCCGTGCTGTCCGACATCTCCGCGCGCACCTCGCCATAATATGCCTTCTCTTTATCATTGAGCAGATTCCCCTCCAAAAGATAGTCATGCTTATTATACTGTTCCTCAATGACCCGGCACATGCTTTTCCTGGCCTCTGTAAAAGTATTCTCCTTTACGACTGCAAAGCTCAGGAACAGCACAGGATAAGTTCCCTGCAAAGCCCGGTATTCCTCCCTCTGCCATATAGAAAGCCCCTGAAAAAGCGCAGACTTGCCGGCATACTTTAAATCAAAGAATTTCTCCAGCATGCTCATGTTCAACGTCTTTCCGAAACGCCTGGGACGGGCAATCAGTGTTACGCTGTCTCCGCTTTCCCACCATTCCCGGATGAAATCCGTCTTATCGATATAGAAATACCCGCGGCTCCGAATTACTTCAAAATCCTGATTGCCAATCCCTACTGTCCTCGCCATACCGAAACGCTCCTTCCGAAAAATTCCCCCGTCCAACGCCGCTCTTCTCATCCGCTGTCTTCAGTATAGCTTTTTCCGCAGGTAAAGTCAAACCCAGTTTAGAACACCTCTTGTCATCTCCTTAACAGCTTTTGCCATTTCTCTGCAATTACATCCTGTAAAAACCCCTTTCCAATCTCGTAGGACTTTTCATGAAACTGCTCCAACCGCTCCCTGTCCTCAAAAATTTTCAGGATCCCCTGTGCCTTTTCGTATACCCCGCTTCTCCGCGCCCGTATATATCCAGGTAAATCTCCGGATTTTTCTCATGGGCTTTTACCACACTCCTGATAATCCATTCAATCTTCTCTTTTTCAAAAAAATGTCCGGAGTGGAAAACCGTTATAAAGCGAGCTTTCCTTCCAAACTGAAAAAGCGGCTGCACAAAATCAAACTGGGCTGAACGGTCCGCCAGAACAATATCCTCCTCTGTCAGGTTCAGCCGCTTTACAAACAACCCGATAAACTCCGACTTGCTGCACAGCCTCCCGTCCGGAAAAATATACCACTCTGTCTCTCCTTCAAAGATCTGATCATACACTGCCCCTCCATCCCTGTTATAAAAGGTGCGTCTTGTCAATCTTGGGCACGAACCCGTTTCTGACACATCTGTCACATAGCAATCCGCGTAGGACAGAATATCTGTGTAATATTCCGTACGCACCAGTTTTCCTTGACTGTAATATAGATATCAGCCTTCTTCCTGCCCATGTCGTAGATTCCGCCGCCCCTGTTCCCGGTGCGGATTTCCCAATATTCCGGCACCTGTATAAAATTGAAGAACAGATCCCGTTCCTCCGGGCTGCAGCCATTCTCCCTGGCGAGAAAATATTCATAAGGAGACGTGATTTTCCTCCGGCAGAAATCCGTTGTCCTCCAACACGGAAATTCCGCCTGCCCCTTTTGCCGGACCCGGTCCCTGATTCCCGAAAGCCCTCATCCATGCTCTTGAAAACTGCCTCACATCCTCCGTAAGCTTATCCGCTGCGATCATTCTCTCTCCTTATACGGCGCCCTTCAAAGCTGCTGATACTTTTCCGCAGACTCCGCAAAAGCCGCCTCCCGCTGCTTTTGCAGTTCCGCCTCCAGTACATCCGCCTTTTCCATGGCCTCCCGAATGACGCCGATCATCCTGTCCGCCCCTGCAGCCGGATAAATATGGTCCTCCGCCGCATACTCCCTGCTGTGGACCGTTTCCCGGAAAGCAAAGATCAGCTGATTGTGCAGAAACGCTCTGCGCACCGCAGACAGTATCTCCGATTCATGATTCACATCCAGATAGAAGTCACATGTGTCAAAAAGTTCCTCCAGAATATCCGTCTTCACGCCCGGATAGAGGCTCACATTGTCATAGGCCCCCATGGCCAGTAATTTTGAAGACATCTCCGTGATCGCCGCTATATGGAAATGCATCTCCGGCAGGGCCTCCACCAGTTCCCGGCAATGCTCTATCCTATCCGAATTCGTACAGATCAAAGCCTCCTTCCTGTGTCCGTTCTCCTTTGCAAAAGGATACACATACCCCAGTCTGTGAACCTTTTCCGGCGAAGCCCCCAGTTCCAGAAGCCGATAGTAGGACTGACGCTTCTGCACCATAACCCTGGCCGCCCGGCCTGCCTGTCCCTTCAGAATCATCTCCATGTTTCCGGGAATCTCATCCCGCACCGGCTCCTGCCAGAACAGGATATCCCCCTTCTCCCCGCCTGCCAGTTTGTTGGATACAAAGAAGGGCGTGGACAGGGAATTGAAGTACAGCCTCCCCCGGTCCATACCTGTTTTCTCCATAAAATAACAGATAAATTCCGTCTTATTGGGAAAGAATTTCACCCCGCCGTCCTCGTTCAGAATGATATCCCCAGTGACATAATTCTCCACCAGAATCTCCCTGCCCGCTGCGGAAAAATAAGATTTGTTCACCCTCTGCCCTCTTGCGTTAAAGGCAGTCCTGGCAAACAATGCGCCATAGCGGTTGTAATGATCACTGGAACGCACCGTGCCCCTCTCGTCATACCAGTCCACCACCTTCACCAGACGCTTGTGCTTCGGCTCCGCGTAGAAAATCCGCCCTCTCTCCCGATATAAATCATGAACCTTCCCTGAACTGTTGTTCCCGCTGATCTCCCAGTAATCCGGCACCGTGATCTGGTTAAAATACCTGGGTTTTCCGGGTACGCCCTTTTCCCCCTTAAAATTTCCCAGGAAAAATCCGTAAACCGACATCACACCCTCCGGCAGAAATCCGTCGTCGTCAATGACTACGGCTGGCAGATCATATCCGGCCCTTTGAAAGGAAACATGCAGATTCCGGCTGTCCACGGAATAGGTATCAAAAAGCAATATCCTGTCTATTTTAGTAAATTCTCCCATTTTTTCTCCACCTCCGTTGTCAGATAATTCTGCGCCTTCTTGTAGGAATGCTGATGAAACTGCTCCATATCCGCCTTTGTAAACAGCTTCACGATTCTGTCCGTCAGTTTCTTTACCCGTTCCTTTTTCTCCATCCTGTCATGCACCGGAATCTTGTAGCCGTTCTTCCCATTGTCGATAAATGTCTGATTGCCATAGCGCACATCGAATCCGATCAGGGGAAGGCCGGAACCCACGGCTTCCATCAGGGTAAGCCCAAATCCCTCACTGGTGGAACCGGCTATGTAGGCCTCGTAATTCTTATACACCTCATCCAGATTCTGCTGCCCCATCAGGCGCACATACTCCCCGCAGCCCAGTTTCTCAATCAAGGCTTTCAGAGAATCCTCCTCCCCGCCCTTTCCGTAGATATCCAGAGTCACATCCGGCACCTTGGCCCTGGCTGCAGCCACCGCCTCAATAATCCAGTCCACATGCTTCTCACTGGCCAGTCTGGACGCGGTAATCAGGGAATGCCTGCGCCGCTCCCCCTCCGGATATTTCAGATCATCCAGGCTTCCCACCGGAATGGTCACCACCCTGGGGCTGACTCCCATATACTTCTTGAACTGACTCTTCACCAGGCGGTTCTGATCATCTGTAGCCGTAATATAAAATGAAACATGACGATTTTGTGAAAATGCATATTCGTAATAATTATTCCAGAGAATGTAATCCTCATCCGTTCCGCTGACACTGAAATGATCCGCATGAATGGGAATGCCGATCCTGGCAGGCGCCGCGTTCTGCATAATGGCCTGCCCCACCCCGGTTGTCCGGTCAATGAGCACCACATCCTGTTCCGTCAGGTTCAGCCTGGATACCATGTACCCCACCAGTTCCTCCTTGGAACAGATCAGCCTGTCCGGAAACTGATACATCACCACGTCATTGTCCGTGATCTCCTCGTAGGCCACGGAACCGTCCTC
Organism: uncultured Lachnospiraceae bacterium; assembly: GCA_947367855.1. Lineage (GTDB taxonomy): Bacteria > Bacillota > Clostridia > Lachnospirales > Lachnospiraceae > Acetatifactor. The sequence goes on from CANBFE010000044.1 coordinate 11,680, forward strand.
ATTAAAAAACCGCCGCTGATACAGATGTGCCTGCTTATCCAGAGGCGCATAATATTCGGAATAAATCCTGCAGTATGTAAAATAATCCTTCCGCACCAGACACCCTCTGGACACCATCTCCACCCGGTGCACCCTGTCCCCGGTTTCATCCGTCATATACACTGTGTAATACACATTTGTTCCCGGAAAAACATATTTTGCAATTTTTCCCTCCCGGGAAAATTCGAATGCCTTACCGCCGAAGGTTCCCTCCAGATCCTTCAGCGTGTATGTCACCGGGGAAATCCTGCAGTCCGTAAAAAAGGTATACAGCCAGATAACCTCCTCATCCTGAAAACCGATATTGGCCGTCATATGCTCAATATTCTCCCGGGGAAACATGTCCGTAAAGACAAATTTCGCTTTCAGGCCGCTCTCCCGCAGCGCCCTGGCCCTGTAAGCCTGGGCATATTCCACGCCGCTGCTCGCCCAGCCGATTCCCAAATTAAAATTATAAATCATGTTCGCCCTCCTTTTTTCTTCCGGCTCCCTTTTCCGCCCGTCTTCTACGGAAGCAGAATATGAAGCTTTCTCTCCCCGTCTATATACACATTGCTCAGCAATACGTTTCTCATGATATTTTTCAAAATAATCCCTTCCATCTTCCGGAACGCCTCCAGTGCTTCCTTCTGAAACTCAAACAGGATATTGCGCTGGGCCGAAGCCCTGCCGGAAACCGCCCACTGAATCTGCTGCAGATAATCCACCTGCTCCACCCAGGCTTCGTCAATGGCCTTCAGGGCGGCTACCCGCATGAAATCATTCAGGCGCTTCCTGCTGCCCAGACGCTTCTCCTGATCCTTCAGCCCCTGCCGCACCCTTTCCATCAGATATTCCTTCACCGCGTCCAGATCCTTCAGGTCTATGCCTCCCATCTCCCTGTCCAGTCGATAGGAAATATTGTCCAGAACATACCTGCGCAGAATGGCCGCCGTCAGGGAAGACCTGCGGTGCGCCGTCTCCGAAGCCAGAAACTGCCCTATATTTTTCCCTGCGATCTCCGTCACCTTGTCATAGTCCATGCCCCCGCCGTCCAACAGTTCATCCCGGATGGCATACATCAGTTCCCGCTGCACACGCATGATCTCATCATAATTCATGGCCTGTCTCCGGGACTGTACCGCATATTCCTCCCCCATTTTCTGGGCGCGGTTGATGAGCCTCTCCAGTTTCCGCCTTCCCAGTTTCTTTTCTCCCTCCACATACCGCTCCAGACTGGAAGGCCCGTTCTCAGACACCACCTCGTCCTCCAGGGAAAGGAAAAACAGGCTGAAACCCGAATCCCCCTGTCTTCCCGCCCGTCCCCTGGCCTGACGCTCCTGCCGGGTGTTTCCCATCCTTCCGATGCCGATGACCGCCAGACCGCCAAGCTCCGCAACCCCCTCCCCAAGCTTGATGTCCGTTCCCCGGCCTGCCATGGAGGTGGCCACCGTGACCGCGCCCTTTCGTCCCGCCTCCCGGATAATCCCCGCCTCCCAGAAGGCATTGTTGGCATTCAGCACATTGTGGGCGATCCCCTTCTCCATCAGTCTCTCCGACACATATTCCGTCTCCCGAATGCTGCTGACCACGATCAGCACCGGCTGCTCCCTGTTATGCGTCTCCACAGCGGTCCTCAGCGCCGCTTCAAACTGCGCTTCCGCATTCTGAAAATAAAGATCCGACAGATCCCGCCTCTGCACCGGACGGTTGGGCGGAATGACAATGGACTTCACATGGTACACATCCCGAAGCTCCTCCGCAGCATCCGCAATGGTGCCGCTCATTCCTGACATCTTTGGAAACAGCAGAAAGAAATTCTGGAAAGTGATGGACGCCACGGAGCGGTTCTCCTGGGAAGGCTCAAGCCCTTCCTTTACCTCCAGAGCCTGATGCTGCCCGCCTCTAAGCTTTACCCCGGGCATCAGACGGCCGGAACCCCCGTCCAGAAGCTTCAGCTCCCCCTCCCTGGAAACCATGTACTGCTTTTCCGGCGCAAAGAGCGCATGGGCCCTCAACGCCAGAGTGACATGCCTGTTGATCTCGAAAAACTCTTTTCCGTAGAAATTGCCGATCTGAAAATAATTTTCCGCATACTCCACCCCGGCCTCCGTCAGCCAGACCTTGTTCTCCTCCTTCTCATAGTCCCGCCCCTCCTGCAGGGTGGTGACGAAAAAGTCCGCCATTCCATACAGATTGGACTGCACCCTGGGCGCTCCGGATATCACAAGGGGCGTCTGGGCCGCGTCCAACAGCACCGAATCCGCCTCGTCGATAATCACATAATAAAACTCCCGCAGAAACCGCTCCGCCGCGGAGGACACCAGATTGTTCAGCAGATAGTCAAATCCCAGTGCGCCGTGGGTGGTGTACACAATGTCCGCATCGTAGATGGCCTTCTTCTGCCCGTTGGTAAAGCGATTGGAGGCGTCCTCGTCCACCCCTATGCTCACGCTCATCCCCATGAAGCGGTACACCTGCCCCATCTCTTCCCCGTCCCGCATGGCCAGATAGGCATTGGCCGTCAGAAGGATGGTGCTTTTCCCGGTAAGGGCGTTCAGATACAGCGGCATGGTAGCCACCAGTGTCTTACCCTCCCCGGTGTTCATCTCTGCCAGTTTCCCCTGGTGCAGGGCAATGGCCCCCAGTACCTGGACATCATAGGGAAACTGTCCCAGAATCCGCTTATCCGCTTCACAGACTGCGGCATAGGCCTCCGGCAGGATATGGTCCAGAGTCTCTCCCTGTTCCAGACGCTGCCGGAATTTCCCGGTGAGTCCGGACAATTCCCCGTCGGACAGCCCCGCCATCTGCTCCCCCCATTTTCTGACCTGGCGCAGAAGCTTATTCAGTTTTCGTAATTCACTCCTCTGTCCCATGTTCCAATTCCTGAATTGTGATATAATGAAAATGAAATTTCGTCATTCCCCCATTGATCAGCTGCATGGTATAACTGTAGGTCTTCAGCGGACACCGAAACTCCGTCACCCTGTCCCGCAGGGTCAGACTGCCCGCCTCCTCCTCGTATCTATCCTGGAACACCAACCGTATCAGCCAGTTTTCCCGGGGAAGCGTATCTATCTTTACGGTAATACGGTAACTCCTCTCCCCGTCGATCATGGGCAGGGCAGGTTCTATCTTCTTTGCCTGAAAATTGGTTCTGGAATACCACTGCTTGATCACCGTCCCCGGCGGCATCAGAAGATTTTCAAATTCCACATCGTCCTTTTTGTGATATTGAATCTCCGAACCGTACAGATATGTATCCGCGGAATATTCATTCCAATATATGGTCCATTTTCCTCCTGCCATCTACTTTCCCGTCCTCCCGAAATCCTCCCGCAGAAGCTTCTCGAACTGACCCGTAAACCAGTTCACGATTCCTCCCGTATTATCATTATGTCTTCCGTGAAGTCCCTTGCCGTACACCTGCGCCCCCTCGGACTGCAGATGGGAAAGCAGAGTGGCATAGGCATCCATATCGTAATCGTCCTCCAACATGTAGGATATGACGAATTTCGTGGAGCTGAAGTCTGCCCTGTCGAACTTATCCCAGAACCTGGCATTCAGCCTCTGTGCAGCCTCCCTGTCCGTACTGCCGCACAGATAATGCAGCACATCCAGGGAGGTGGGAAATCCTCCGGGCCGCAGCAGCCGCTCATTTGCCGCCACATTTCCGATGCTTGCCAGGGGCTTCCCCAGAATCAGGGCATGGGGCATGATGTCACAGCCATAATACAGCGCCCCGAAAGTCCCCATGGAAAGGCCGGACAGGATAATCTGATCCGACGAAAACCCAAGCTCCCCCATATATTTCCGGATGGTTCCGGCCAACATACCCTCATATTCCTCAGAACCCATGTAAAAGCACCCGCCCTCCAGACGGGCCTCCGCCACCAACAGAAAGGGACATCCCATGCCCCGCATCATATTGTAGCCCTCAAATCCCTCCAATGTCTTATAACCGGAAAAATACACATTCAGCGGAGGCTTCCTGTCTCCCGGATCAAAATAGCAGAAAATCTCCTCCCGCCGGGACGTCACATAGCGCTCTCCCCCCGGAAGAAAATGGCCATGCCCCCGCCTGGAATACCGGTCATGCAGCGCCGTTATCTGCAGCTCACCCTTTCCCCTGGCAGACAGGGAGACAAAAACAGGCCCCTCCCTCATCTGATTGTCAATCCGGACGATCTGGTCCAGTTCCTTTTCCGAAAATTCCCATACCTGCTGAATATCCGCAATGCTTCCCTGGACAAACTGCGTCACGGTCAGGGCGATCTCCACCTCCGGACTCTTCCGGTACTCCAGCCACAGATCAATACACTGACCCTGAAATACAGGAATATTGTTTCTCCAGAATACAGTCTGACACAACGTCTCGCCGAAATCCCCCTCCAGGCACACACTGTAGTTCCCGTCCCAGTTCACCCTGCCGGAAAATCCACGGGCAATGGCCAGATTCTGGAACCGGAACTTCTCCCCATAGGGCTTGGAAAAATAATTTCTCAGCTCATGGTCCAGGAAAAACTGAATCTCCCCCTCTGCCAGACGGCGTCCCTTCTTTCCCTCATACAACCACAGACTCTGCCCCCGTGGCTCCACCTTTTCCGTCACAAACAGGGTATGGGCCTTTGTGGCCCTGTGAAGGGGCATGATTTCCCCCTCCTCCGGCTCCCTGTCCCAGAACACAATGTCATAGGGCTTTCCGGACGCTTCCTCAAAACGCTCCGCATACCGGAAATCCGCCTCCCCGGGCAATGTATAGATTTCTCTCCAGTCCCTGTCCCCTATCTGCAATACACGAATCTCATCCAATGGCTTCGATAACCTCTTTCCATTTTTCCATCAATACGGTTGTAGTGTAACGTTTTCCCAAAGTATAGGAGCAGACCTTGGCATAGTTCCAGTTTTCCAGGCTGTCCAGATAATACCGCAGCACCGACGGTATCTTCCGCATCTCCTGCAGAATGATGCCGTTCCTGCCCTGCCTTACAAACTGCGTCCTGGTGCGCACTACCTGGGGAATGCCCACGCTCAGAGCCGTAATCTGCAGATACAGCTCCGGAACCGGCCTCATGTCCATCAGCAGCCTCTGCTCACGCATGCACTTGCTCACGGACAATTCGTCCACACACTGCTCCACCCGAAACAGCACCGGCTGACTCTCCTTTTCCTCCAGATCATTCTCCGCGTAAAACTGTCCGTCATTCTCCCGGGCTGCCCACCCCTGGGGAAATCCGGCTGCCTGCAGATACCTGCGGGTCTGTTCCAAAAGCTGCTCTTTTCTGCCGTAATCGGCCCGCCGTGTAAAAAGATGCACCCTGGCGTTTGCATTCTTAGGCAGATACATGCCCAAAGCCCTGACCACCCCCTTGAAGGCTTCTTCCTCCATACCGTCCACAGGCACCAGAATCTTCTGCACATTCAGCTGCTCGCTGACGCCGAAATCCACCCTGGAATCATAGGGGGAGATGTCCGTGATCTTCTGCTCCAGACCTTTGCCCCGGTTCAGAATCCGCCCCGCGTTCTCCCGGGAATCCGTGATCAGCCAGGCGGCCCGCTCCATCATTTCCTCCGCCTCAGGATGCTCCTCCGGAAGATAGCGGTTTCCAAAGAAGGACAGAATGGTTTTCCTGCCCTGAAGCGCTTCCCGCAGCAGGCCGGTATGATGCCCGTCCATGGCCGCGCAGAACAGATCCCCTTCCTCTGTCATCCGCAGATAGGAGGCCAGAACCTCCCTTATCACCTGCTCCATGCTGTCATAAGACTGCCGGAAAAACTTCTTCCTCTTCTCATACCCCTGATAAGACAGAAAATACTCCGGCGACTTGGGATTGATCTCCACATGACCGTCCTCCGGATAACAGCGCAGCTTCCATTTGCCGTTCTCGCAGAGATAGTCCTGACGAACCGGTTTCTCCTCCTGAAAAAGAATGGTACTGGAGACAAATCCCCGATCATCGTACAGATTCCGTCTGCAGATCTTGCCGTTTTCAAAGAGATCGATCTGAATGGGATTGCCGTCCTCTCCAAATTCTATCTGGGCGTATTTCTTCCCCTGGAGCATGGCAATTGCCGCAAAGGGGGTATACAGAAATTCCACATGGGGCGGCCAGCTTATATTGTGATAGGACAACACTGCCGCCCTCTCCCGCTTCACTTCCTGCATTGCGTCAAAACAAGACCAGTAAGGCGCATGATACACCCCCTGCCGGTGAAGGAAATGCCGGAAATTGGGAGAAAAAGCCAGAAGCAGAATCTGATACGGATATGCGCCGTTTCGCTGAAACAACTGTATCTGCTTCACCGTATCGTCAAACTCCGTATGCATTCTCCTGATATACCATTTCTGTTCGTTTTCGCACCATTGACCCTGCTGATACCAGGCCGGTATAAAATGCAGCATACTCGATTTCTCCTGTCCCCTGTCCGGAAGCCTTTTGCCTGATTGTTTTGCTTATCGGTTTGTCTTTTTCTTTCTCCGCCTGCTTTAAGCGCCATCCGTCTGGCTGTTTTCCTGTAACTTTTCAGACAGGGCGCCGAACTGTTACGTTTTCCTTCCTCAAGCAGGCCCGCAGCCCCCTCTCCCCGATTTACAGGAAAGATTTGTAGGCATCATAACCCTTCACCGCGGTAAATTCCTGGCTTAAGTTATACCAGATACCCGTAAGCATCATGACAGAAGCGGGAAGCATAACCAAAGTCCTGTCTATCCCGCCCTGCAGCTGCATAAGCATAGGCGCCCCCAGACAAATGCTCATCACCGTAGCACTCAGAAAACTGATTCTGACCAGTACCCTGACCAGATAACGCTTTGTATCCCGTCCTGCATGAACATCCCGTAAGCTGTCCCCGCCTTTCAGAAGCTGCTCCGCAATCTCCCCGGGAGCAATCATAATCATGGCAAATCCTATGGTAAGCAGATACAGAGTCATAATATACGCCCCGATTCCAAGGGGCCGGGTCATCACCAGATTTTCCTGCCACCACAGAACGGTTCCGTTCTCCGGAAACAGATATCCCAAACCTGCCAGAAGCAGACGGGGCAGCATCAAAAAAGCCGTGGCAAACATCACCGGCATCACGCCTACCGGGTTCAGTTTAAAGGCCAGATAATTTTTATCCGCATAAATATTATGGATGGAAATGCGCTGTACAGGAATCCGTTTCTCCCCGCTCTCCATCACGTTCATCACCACCAACGCCACCGCCGATACGGCAAGCGGCGCCAGAAGCTTCCGCACCGAATAACCGTCCATACTTCTGATCAGCCCATCCAGAATGTTGATGTAAATCAGGGCCGTCTGCCCCCCGATTCCATACTTCTTATTCCGCCCTGCAAGCCATAGAATCAGCATCACCCCGGCGATCATTTCCAGTCCAGCCAGAAATTTTACCAAAAGCACAGGCTCCGCCATTTCCCGGAAGGTCAGCTCCTGTACCCGAAATACCGCCTGAAATACCGCGAACACAAGCATGAGTCCCATCATGACCCGATTCACCTTTCCCGGCGATATTTTATCCTTTGAGGAAGCCTTCCTGCACGAAACAACCACCTGCACCAATATAGAAGCCATCATATACGGCGAGATACCCAATGCAAACAGAGAATACCTGTCCCCTCCGATAGCCTGTTCCATCAGGGCTTCCGCATCCATTGCCTGCCGTGAATATACCGCGGGGTCAATGCCGTACAAGGGCAGACTCCTTCCCAACATATACACCAGTAAAATGATAACTGTGTATGCAAGTTTATATTTGATAATGCTTTCTTTCTTCTCCGGCTTCAGCATGTTTCCCCCAATGTAAATATCCGCAATATAATATAGATCTTAACGCACTGACATATCCGCTTCCCGCTTTGGCTCCCGCCAAGCCATCCTTATCCCGGGACGCTGTCACGTCTCCCCTGACAGAAACAGATATGTCACTGCGCAGGGGCGTGTCTGATCCGCCAAACACGCCCCTGACAGTCTATGTCTCTTTCTTTCTCTTACTTACCAGGCCTATTCTGATCTTCCCGTATTACTTTTTAGGCTTATTCTGATCTTCCTTGCCCTGCTTATCCGCAAAAATACCTTTTTTGTGTTTCTTATCATAACCGGTCTTGCCTGCTACACCTGCTGCAATGACAGGAATGATTGACCACCACCAGAGATTCTTGCCTTTTGCTGCAGGAGTGCTCTGCTCATTCAGAGCTAACGGATTCTCCTCGTCTTCGATGATAATTTCTTCGGATTCATCCGTCACATCTTCGCCTTCTTCTACCGGCAGAGGAACTTCATCCTCATTTTCCACGTCTTCTTCCTGCTGATCCTGACCAGGTCCTACCAGAGGATTCTCATTGTCTTCGATGTCTACTACATCTGCATCATCCGCATCATCTGCCGGTGCAGGCACGTTCCCTGTCGGAAGCGTGGGAGCAGGTGCATCTGCTTCAGGAGCTGTCCCTTCACCCGTTGTCTCATCCGTATCATCGTCGTCTGTCGGATTCTCTACAGGTGCGTCACCTCCATCCTGGCCTTCTGCTGCACTGTTGCTGTCAGAGATGCTGGTACTCTCGGATGCACTGGTGCTCTCGGAGGTGCTCAGGCTGCTACTGGTGGATGCACTGGTGCTGGTACTTGCGCTGTCGGCATCACTGGTACTGGTGCTCGCACTTGCCGATTCGCTGCTGCTTGTGCTTGCACTATCGGCTTCGCTTGTGCTTACACTTGCACTGTCAGCTTCACTTGTGCTTACGCTTGCACTGTCAGCTTCACTCGTGCTTGTGCTTGCACTGTCAGCTTCACTTGTGCTTACGCTTGCACTGTCAGCTTCGCTTGTGCTTGTGCTTGCACTGTCAGCTTCACTCGTGCTTACGCTTGCACTCTCAGACTCACTTGCGCTTACGCTTGCACTGTCGGCCTCGCTCGTGCTTGTGCTTGCACTGTCAGCTTCGCTTGTGCTTACACTTGCACTGTCAGCTTCACTTGTGCTTACGCTTGCACTGTCAGCTTCACTTGTGCTTAC
>CANBFE010000045.1 GCA_947367855.1 uncultured Lachnospiraceae bacterium
AACAGCTTGCGGAACTGGCAAGGCAGAAGATCCGAAAGGGTGAATCCATAGCAGATATGCTTGATTTTCTGGACGAAGAGGATGTGGGAAAGTTTGCGTATGAGCAGTATGAACGGGGAAAGCCGGTGGCGGAATATTATGACTACATGGAAGACGGACAGTTGGAGGCATTGGCGAAAAGGAAAATAAAAAGCAGGGAATCCATAGCGGATATGCTTGACTATCTGGACAGTGATATACTGAAAAGAGTTATGCAGGAGCTTTTGGGGTGAGATTCTGCAGGCAGCCGGAACGCATGCCGGATAATTAAAATTGGTTTACGCGGCCGGAAAGATATGCTAAAATAGAGAAAAACAAGTATGTTCAATCTGTAAGCGTATATCAAATCCGGAACAGGAAAGGAGGAGGCTGCGGCGGAGAGGAGAGGCTGCGGCACACAGGGGAAATGGGAAAGAGCAAAACCTATTCTTACGACTATGACGATTATGAGAACGGTAAGAATGCGGAGACCATGGTGAAAGAGATTCTGGAGGATCCGGAGTTTCCGGAACTGGAGGAGCTGATCATCGGAGGATGGGGCGGTGAATTTGAGGATGACTGCCAGCCTATCATAGACGGAATCATCGAAAATACGGATAGATTCAGTCATATTACCGGACTTTTCGTCGGCGACATGGATTTTGAAGTATGTGAGGTTTCCTGGATTATGCAGGGAGATTACAGCGGCCTGTGGAAAGCCATGCCTCAATTGAAGGAACTTACCGTTAAGGGAAGCATGAACCTGACTCTGGGGGCAATCCAACATGAAAACCTGGAGTCTCTGACGATTATCTGCGGCGGATTGGGGAAGGATGTGTTGGAGGAAATCTCCAGGGCAAAGCTTCCCAACCTGAAAAAGCTTCTGCTCTACATCGGCATCGATGATTACGGGTTTGACGGGAACGCGGATACCGTCCGGGAGATGCTTGCAGCCTCGGATTTTCCGAAGCTTACGTATCTGGGCATTACGGACAGCGAGATTCAGGATGAACTGACAGAGGTGGTTCTGGAGAGCAAGTATATCCGTCAGATTACCACACTGGATCTGTCCAACGGAACGCTGACGGACAAAGGGGGAGAGCTTCTTCTGGAGAAGATTCCCGGACTTCCCAACATTGAGAAACTGGATCTGCACTATCACTATCTGTCGGATGAAATGATGGAAAAACTGGATAATCTGTCCATTGACGTGGATGTGTCCGAGCAGGAGGAAGCGGATGAATGGGACGGCAAGCTGTGGTACAATGCCATGCTGACAGAATGAGCCGGATTCTGCTGGTCGGTACGGCGGGGAGTAAACGGAAGCTTTACTTTGAGCAGGCGGCTGCGGAGGCAGGGATTCCTGTGGATTTTCTGGACTGGAAGGAGATCTGGCGTTCCGGAAAGCCGACAGAACAGGGCACAGGTTTCGGCGTAGAGAATCCGGAGCAGTACATAGTTAAAATCGACGCGCCGGAGTGGGAGAGCAGCCGGCTGGAGGATTTGGCGGGGCTGACGGACAGGTATGGGGAATGGCTCCGCAGGCTTTCGGATCTTCCCGCAGGCGGCTTTCTGAATCATCCCCTGGAAATCGCGGAAGTTCTGGATAAGGGCAGATGCAAGGAGAAATTAATCCGCAATAACGTTCCGGCAACACAGATGTATGAGAAACGGTTTTCCTGCGGGGAAGAGCTGCTTGTTTTTATGGAAGAGCACAGGGTCAGTCAGGTGTTCGTGAAGCCGGTGAAGGGAGCGGGGGCGGCAGGTGTGGCGGCCCTGCGCTTTGCGCCGGGAAGCGGAAGGATTGCTCTGTATACCTGCGCCGCCCTGGAAGGCGGGCATATTTTCAATACAAAGCGTATGTATCGTTTGGAGGGGAAGAAAGGGGCTGTCTTTTTGGACAGTCTCTTAAAGTTGGACTGTGTTGTGGAGCGGTGGTACGGGAAGGCCTCGTTTCAGGGATACTGTTATGATCTGCGGGTGGTGGTTCAGGAAGGCCGTATTGATTATATTCTGCCCAGGCTGTCCAGGGGACCCATTACCAATCTGCACCTGAACAATCACTCCATGGAATTTGGAGAGCTGCATCTGGAGAAGGGGACGGAGGAGCGGATTGGGGACATCTGCACCAGGGCCGCAGAGTGCTGTCCCGGTCTCAAAAGCATCGGCATGGATGTACTTCTGGAACAGGGAAGCCTGGAACCGCGGATTATTGAGCTGAATGCCCAGGGCGATCTGCTCCACAGGGATGTGTATGGGGAGAACCGGATCTACAGGAGGCAGACTGCGATTATGGCGGAGATGGGGCGGAAGCTGCCATGCGGTAACGGCAGGGGAAATGGCCCATAAGTTTCCGGTCATAGTATGCATCTGCAGGAAGCAGCAACAGTGCGGATGACATTTCCCTGACAGCACATAAGGGTGAGCGGACAGGAACCACAACGGAAAGGACGGAAGGAAGATGAGCGAAGTACCTTTTTCGGCATTTCGGGCCAGTATGGAGGAAAAGAAATGTTCGGTTGATATGGAGCAGGTGGTGGGCAGATGCGATATTTTATTCGTGTGTCTGGATACCCTGCGTTATGATGCCGCCATTGCGGAGGAGAAAGGCGGAGGGACCCCGATTCTGAACAGATACGGGGCATGGGAGAAGCGGCAGGCTCCCGGCAACTTTACTTATCCTTCCCACCACGCTATTTTCTCAGGTTTTCTGCCGTCAAAGGATGAGGCCAGGAGCATTGCGGAACAGGAGATGCTGTTTTTTCCCAGAAGCATGGGAATGGGAAAGGCAATTCCCAGGGGCTCCTATGGCTTTGATGCCAGTAATCTGGTGGAGGGGCTTCACGGGGACGGATATGATACCTGGTGTGTAGGCGGGGTGGCGTTCTTTGACAAGCGGTCAGCCATGGGAAGGGTGTTTCCTTCCTTTTTCGAGAAAAGCTACTGGAATCCCTCTTTTTCCTGCCCTGTGAAGGAAAGCACGGGAAACCAGGTGGATTTTATCTTAAAGCGCCTGGAACAGAATACAGATCCCAGGAAGATTTTTCTGTATTTAAATGTGTGTGCCATCCACTATCCCAATTATTTCTATCTGGGAAGGGAAGCGGCAGACCCGGAGCGGGAAGAAGCAGGAAAGCAGAGTGCAGGTACAGAGAGAAGAGGAAAAAACGACAGTCTGGAAACCCACAGGGCGGCCCTGCGGTATGTGGACGGTGAACTGGGGAGGCTCTTCGACGCATGGAAGGAGAAACGGGGGGAGACCTTTGTGGTATGCTTTTCCGACCACGGCACTTGTTATGGTGAAGACGGATATGTCTTCCACGGCGTGAATCATCCGGTGGTGAGTACAGTGCCTTATAAGCACTTTTTCCTGTAGGGCGGGTATTTCGGGAAAGGGATTTTCATGAACAGATATGTGCAGTATATGTACAGCTATCCCCACAAGACGGCGTACAGACCATTGAAAAATGAGAATCTGAGGGATTACATGGAGAGTCTGGAAGGTGAAGGACACAGCTTGTATCTTCACCTTCCCTTTTGCGAAAGCAAGTGCGGCTACTGCAATCTGTTTTCCGTTGCAGGCTGCGGCAGGGATGCCATGGAGGCTTATCTGAAGACGCTGCTCAGGCAGATAGAGCAGTATAGGGAGATTTTGCCCAAAAGTACCAGGTTCGGGGATTTTACCGTAGGGGGCGGCACGCCTCTGCTTCTGGATGCAGGGCAGTTGGAGCGGATGTTTCGGGCAGTGGGCTCATACATGCCCATGACTGAAAACTGCGAAATCGTCATAGAAACTGCGCCAAAGCAGACCGACAGGGAGAAAGTGAGGTTGCTGAAGGAACTGGGTGTCACAAGAGTCAGCATGGGCATTCAAAGCTTTGCGGAGAAAGAACTCTTGTGGCTTGGCAGGCATCATGATGCCGGGAGAGCCCGGGAGGCGGCAGAGCTCCTGGCGGAGGCTGGTTTTGGCTGTGTCAATTTGGATTTTATCTATGGTTTGCCCGGGCAGACAGCGGAGAGTCTGACGGAGTCTCTGGAAAGGGCGGCTGCTTTTTCCCCGGAAGAAATATTTCTCTATCCCCTGTATATCAAGCACGGCGTTGGACTGGAAAGAACCGGGAAAGGCATTCTGTTGGATTCCGATCATACCTACCGTTTATATCTGGAGGGCGTATCCTGCCTGAAATCCCATGGATATGTGCAGGTTTCCATGCGTCGCTTTGTGAAGAAGGAAAAAGTTGATTATTTGTATACGGAATACCGAACAGATTCACAATTGGCAAAGAGAGGAGAAGATTCTCCGGAAGGGGGCGCGGAATTTCGGGAATGCGGTTTCACAGGGGCACTGGCACTGGGCTGCGGAGGAAGAAGTTATCTGGGAAGGCTTCACACTTGTACGCCTTACCAGATTACAAGGCAGGCTGCCATGAAGGAAATCCGGGAGTACCAAAGCAGAACAGATTTTCTGGCGGTTACCCATGGAATTCTGCTTTCCGATGAGGAAATCAGGAGACGATATGTGATCAGACATCTGCTGATTCGCCCCGGTATCCGGAAGCAGGCCTTTCAGGAACGTTTCGGAATGGCGGTGACGGAAGCCTTTCCGATTCTGGCGGACTGGATGGAAGCGGGATGGGCGGAAGAAACGGACGGGTTTCTGCGTCTTACCCAGGAGGGATTGGGACTTTCGGACTATATCGGGCCAAAGCTGATTTCGGAGGAGATCAGGAGAAAAATGCAGGAGTGGGAGCAGATTTATGGGCAGGAAAACGGTTTCTTACAGGGGCAGTCTGAAAAGCTGTAATTATCGCTGTTCCTATTGTCCCTTTTCCAAACACAGGGCCCTGGCTTCCGAACTGGAGAGGGACAGACAGCAGTTTGCACGTTTTTGCGGCAGTATAGAGGAGAGAGCGGAGGCGTTTGACATTGGGGCTGTCTTTGTGGCGCCCTACGGGGAGGCCGCAGTGCATCAATGGTACTGGGAGGGATTGGGAAGGCTTGCGGGACTGCCCGGGATCTGCCGGGTGGGAATCCAGACCAACCTGAGTTTTTCCGTGAAGGCATGCATGAACATTTTTGATCATTACAGCAGGGGCGGAAGCGGGGAGGATACGGGGATAATTTCCTGTGAAGAGGAATGCGCGAGTCTGGATGAAAGGGAATTAAACCTGCAGAATCGGGAAAAACTCTGCATCTGGGCAACTTTTCATCCGGAGATGACAGATATCAATACCTTTGCGGACAAATGCCATGAACTGACGGCGCTTGGGGTAAGCTTATGCGCAGGAGCAGTGGGGGCGCCCGGTAATCTTTCTCTGCTTGCAGGACTGCGGGAAAAATTGTCCCCGGATATCTATCTGTGGATCAATAAAATGGACGGCCTGGGACGGAATTACACAGAGGAGGAGCGGAATGCCTTTTCCCGGATAGATCCTTTTTTTGAACAGGAATTGAAGGTTCCTGCCGCCGATGCAGCCATGTGCGGGGAGAGATGCTTTGTGGAGGCTGACGGCAGGGTGCATACCTGCAATATCAGCAAAGCGAAAACGGTAAACTGGTATGAGGGCAGCGAGGAGGAAATTTTCCGGCCCCTGTGCGGGAAAAGACGGTGCAGCTGTTATCTGGCCTATGGCGGAAGGGCGGATTTTGCGGGAAGGCAGTTTTTTGGCGAATATCCCCTTTTCCGTATCCTTGAAAGGCGGAGGGAGCGTAAAAACATTACATGGCAGAAGGGAGAACAATAAAATGGAATATAATAACGAAATAAACAGATACAAGTGGTGGAAAACAGCGGTAATTTATCAGATTTATCCCCGCAGCTTTGCGGACAGCAACGGGGACGGCATAGGGGATCTGCAGGGAATTATTTCCAGATTGGACTATCTGGAAAATCTGGGCATAGACGCGATCTGGCTTTCCCCGGTGTGCCGTTCGCCCCAGGATGACAACGGCTATGACATCTCCGATTACCAGGATATCGATCCTATGTTCGGCACCCTGGAGGATATGGAGGAATTGATTTCAGAAGCAGGAAAGCGGCGTATCCGCATCATCATGGATCTGGTGCTGAACCATTCCTCGGATGAGCATTTCTGGTTCAGGGAAGCGAGAAAGAGCCGGGAAAATCCCTATCATGATTACTATGTCTGGAGGGACGGCTCAGAGGGCGAACTTCCCAATGACATGAGGGCAGTATTCGGAGGGCCTGCCTGGGAATGGGTGCCGGAGGTTGGACAGTATTACTTCCATCAGTTTTCCGTAAAGCAGCCGGATTTAAACTGGGAGAACCCCAGGCTGCGCAGGGAGATCTATGACATGATCAACTGGTGGATTGAAAAGGGTGTGGGCGGTTTCCGCCTGGATGTGATTGATCAGATTGCCAAGGATCCGGATCGGAAGATCACCAACAACGGCCCCAGGCTCCATGAATTTCTGCGGGAATTAAGCAGGGAGACTTTTCAGCAGGCAGACCTGGTCACTGTGGGAGAGGCCTGGGGAGCCACGACGGAACTGGCGAAGCTGTACAGTAATCCGGACAACAGTGAACTGTCCATGGTATTTCAGTTTGAGCATATCTGTCTGGATCAGATACCGGGAAAGGAAAAATGGGATCTGGCGCCCCTTCCTTTTCTGAAGCTGAAGGAAGTCTTTGGGCGTTGGCAGAGGGAGCTGTACGGGAAGGGGTGGAACAGCCTGTTCTGGAATAACCATGATCTGCCCAGGATTGTGTCCCGGTGGGGAAACGACGGAGAGTATCGGGTGGAATCTGCGAAAATGCTTGCCATTCTTCTGCACGGCATGCAGGGGACTCCCTATATTTATCAGGGCGAGGAACTGGGGATGACCAATGTGCGGTATGCGTTGGAGGAATATCGGGATATAGAGACGCTGAACCTGTATAAAGAGCGCCTGGAAAAAGGATATTCCCAAGAGGAGATTATGGAGTCCCTTTATGCCAAAAGCCGTGATAACGCAAGAACACCCATGCAGTGGAATGACGGGGAAAATGCGGGATTTACGGAGGGCTCGCCCTGGATTCGGGTAAACCCCAATTATCGGGAGATCAATGCGGCCAGTCAGATGACAGACGGCGAGTCCGTCTTCGGATGCTATCAGAGACTGATCCGTCTTCGGAAGGAATATTCTGTATTTGCAGACGGAGAGTTTAAGATGCTCCTGGAGGATGATGAGGATATTTTCGCCTATACCAGGACAGAAGCGTTTTCCCGGCTTCTGGTGGTCTGCAATTTCCATGACAGGGAGGTAAAGGTTTCTCTGAAGGAGCTTGATGATCCGGGAAAACTTCTTATCGCTAATTATCAGGAGGCGGAGCAGCCGACGGTTCTGCGTGCCTATGAGGCAAGAATGTACTGGAAGGAAAGGTAACTCCCGATCTGCCTCTGTTATTTATGGTCAGGGCTTTGCCTGTCCAACTGCTGTGAACGGAGTGAACCGTAATGCGGCGGACGGCAAGCCCTGTTTTTTCATCAATTAATTTCCCTGCATGCGCCGAATCTTATCCTGAAGTTCTGCGATAAGAGAATCACGTTCTCTGAGATCGGCGTCTTTTTCCGCAAGTTCTTTATTTTGTTTTTCAATATAATGCTGCACAGAACGCTGTCTGCGGTAATAATCTTCCCGGGCCTCACACTGGAGACGTACATTCTCATCCTGGCTGAGACTGTAGATTGTATTGGAAGCCTCCTGAATATATTCATCTTTTTGTGCGCACATCTTGATTTCCTCCCAGGTAGTGGCTTTAAACAGCGCCGCCCATTTGTCGATGTGGTACAGTCTGTCTTCTTCCGTTGCCAGCTCCATATGTTTCAAGTCTACCACAGAAAGCCGCAGTTTGTCACTATAAACCGCATGATTTTTTATGTTTAAAAACTGATATGTGGCATAAAATTCCGGGTGCTGCGGAAAGAGGGTGAAATCCAGAAGGCCGATCTGAATAACGGATTTTACTTCATGATAATCTTTTCCTGTATTCAGGCTGCTGAACGCGCGGCAGAGGTAGCTCAGGGACCTTTCCGGCCAGTTATATTCATTTATGACCTGCATTTCCAGATTGATAATGATATTGTCGTTGAGGATGACCTTGACATCCAGGATAAAGGTTTTCTCGTCTATGGCCATGCCAAGCTCAATGGGATTGGTAATCACAGCGGATTTAATCTGTTCCGGCTTCAGGTGAAGCAAAGAACAGATCAGGCCCCTGAGAACCTTATTGTTGCGCTGCAGCAGCGCGCGAAACAGATAATCATTAGTCATGGGTATTGCCACAGGGCCGGAAGCAGCTTTCAGGAAATCCGGCGCGGATAGGGGCGTGGACACAGCGGCAGTGTTCTTTTTCAAATTATTCATGGAATCCTTCCTTTCTGTTAAAATATGTTGATAAAATCGGCAGATAAAATGCCGGATAAGAATAGAGACAAGGCAGATACAGACTGTATAAACTCAATAGTGTATAATACTATAACATAAACTTTCTTCTCTGTACAGCGGCGCAGAGAGAATGGCGTGTAGAAAATAAAATCCGGAAAAATCCGCAATAAGAGAAAGAGATACTATATATAGTAAAAAAATCAGAAAAATTAGATTTTGATACTTTATATGGTATGTGCAAAAACACAAAAGGAGAATAATCCTCAATGGAGCACATCCATGGGGATAAGATAATAACAGATGGAGCACATCAGGGGGATGGGACAGGGCAGGCGCCCAAGGGAAAGGGCGCCTGTATATTCCGAAAGGAGCCGGCGGCAAAACACAGCCGCCCCTGTAAGTGCCCTGGAGCAGAAGTTAGAATTCCGGTACGGGCGTCAATCCGTCCCTCTGCAGTTCAAGCACACGATCGCAGACTTCCCGGACATATTTCCGGTCATGGGATACGCTGATGACTGCGCCGGGGAAATCCCGGAGCAGTTCCCGGATTACCGGACCCGACAGGGGAGAGAAATTCCGGGTGGGCTCATCCAGGATCAGAACATTGCGGCGCTCCATGCTCATCTTCAGCAGCAGGAGCTTTGCTTTCTGGCCTCCGGAGAGATCCCGGATGGCATGGTCCATTTCCTGTACCGTGTATTTCATGCTGCCCAGGTAGGTGCGGATCCGGGTGAGCTCTTCCTTGGACAGGCATGCCCCGGGCTGCGCATCCTCTCTGGCCCGGGCCAGATACTCTGCCGGGGTGGAATCCAGATCCAGAAGCTCCTCGTAATTCTGGGGCATGTAGGCGGCGCGGATATCCCTGCGCTGCAGAAGCTCCCCGGCAATCAGGCGCAGCAGGGTGGTCTTTCCTGTACCGTTTTTCCCGATGATGCACAGCTTCTCCGAGCCTTTGACCTGAAGCCGGATGTTGTGAGCCAGTTCCCTCTCCCCTGCAGTCAGCAGGGGCAGTTCATAGTCGATAACCCATTTTCCGGCGGGAATTCCTTCGTCCGGGGCAAAGCGGAAGAAGATGGCCTCTTCCGTGTCAGGTCTTTGGGTCATATTTTCAGCCTGCTTTTCAAACCGGCGTTCCATGGACTTGACGGCATGCATCTTCTTTTTCAGAAGTCTGGCTCCGCTGGGGTTCTGGCGGGAAATAATTGCCTGTTGATATTCCACCTTATCGTGAATCTTTCGGAATTTCTCCTGCTGCTTATCGTAGGCTGCTTTCTCCTCCTGGGCCAGACGGGTCTGGCGGTCAAGATTTTTCCTGCGCAGCTCAACATATTCCCTGTAGCCTGTCCTGAACACGGTGCACTGGCTTTCCGTCTTGCGTTTCAGCTGTTCCATGTGCAGGATTGTGTTGGCAGTGCGCTCCAGCAGCGTCTCGTCATGGGAGATGTAGAGCACGGGAAAGGGGCAGCTGTTGATGAAGGCCTCCAGCCACTCCAGGGTTTCCATGTCAATGTCGTTGGAAGGTTCGTCCAACAGAAACAGATCGGGATGCATGGTCAGAATCCGAATCAGCTGAACTTTAATTTTTTCTCCGCCCGAGAGCTGCCCCATCCGGGCGCCGCTGTACAGCAGATCCATGGACAGACCAAGTCGGCCCGCCATGGAGGACAGTTCCCGGTAATCCGTTTCCAGAAAAGCAGGTTCCTGACTTAAAAAGGTGTAAATGTCCTTCTCCCTGTCCTCCTGGGGAAGCTCCTGAGGCAGGTAGCCGCAGACAGCATGGTTTTTCAGGATTTCTCCTGTATATTCTGCGTAATCCTCCACCAAAACCGGGTCATAGAGCAGTTTCAGCAAAGTGGATTTGCCGTTGCCCTCCTCGCCGATGACGGCTGCCCTGTCTCCGTCGTTTAAGGTAAAGGAGAGATCAGACACCAGTGGACGCAGATCTTTTTTGTGATAAATGTTTAAATTTTTAACCTGTAACATAGATACCTCCTGTTCCGCCGCCGCTGCCGCTTGCTCCTGTCTCGTTGTTTTAGGCCCGTACAGCGGCGTCTTTCGGGTTTGGAAATTTGGGTTTGCGCATAAAAAAGCTTCCGGCTACAGGTGTAACCGAAAGCAGACTCTCCATGCAGATACCTATGCCTGGGCATAAAACCCCTTTTCACAGGATGAAGCAGATGGTCAGAATTCTATCAACGGTTACACAAAGAACGCGGCCTGCCCAAAGGTGCCGTGCTGCCGAAAACTCCGTGTAAATTTTGTCGATAGATTAAATCCGCATTGCTCCTCCTCCTGATTTTGAAAGCGCGAATATGAATAATATAGTTTCGCCTTCCCTACTCTACCATATTGGGGAGGCATTTTCAAGTGTTTTCTGCAATTATTTCTTTTTTTAATTTTGTGAAATACTTGCAAAACAAACATTAATCTGATATTATAATGATATCAAACAGAAATGACAAACGGAGTGTTTTCAACAGGGAAATAGAGAGGAGATCAGCAATGCTTGAAATCAAAAACCTGACAAAAATTTACAAAGGCGGCAGGACCGCAGTGGACAATCTGTCCCTGACGGTCAGGGCCGGGGACATCTACGGCTTCATCGGCCACAACGGCGCAGGGAAGACTACCACCATCAAGGCTGTGGTGGGGATTCACGAATTCGACAAAGGGGAGATTCTGGTGGACGGGAAGGATGTGCGCGCCTGCTCCCTGGACTGTAAGCGGGTTACAGCCTATATTCCGGATAATCCGGATATTTACGAATATCTCACGGGAATTCAGTACCTGAACTTTATCGCGGATATCTATCAGGTGCCTGGAGCCGTGAGGCAGGAGCGTATCCGCAGGGAGGCGGAGGAGTTTGGGATATATTCGGTTCTGGGAGATCTGGTTTCCACCTATTCCCACGGTATGCGGCAGAAACTGGTTCTGATCGGCGCGCTGCTGCATGAGCCGAAGCTGCTGGTATTGGATGAGCCTTTTGTGGGGTTGGACCCGGAGGCATCCCTGATTTTGAAAAAGAAAATGCACGCTCTGTGCGAAAAGGGAAGCGCCATCTTTTTCTCTACTCATGTGCTGGAGGTGGCGGAGAAGCTCTGCAACCGCATTGCCGTGATTTCCGGCGGTAAGCTTGTGGCAGAGGGCGAGACGAAAGCGCTTACCGGGGATAAGTCCCTGGAGGACGTATTTATGGAGGTGATCCATCATGATGAGGCAAATTAGGCTGTTGACCAAGATCTCCCTGTATGGAATGTTCGGACTCAATGAACTTCGTTTTACCAGAGATACCAGGAAGAGGGTAAAGGCCTGCCTTCTGGGGATTTTGTGGGCGCTGGTGATCGTGATGCTGGCAGGCTATGTGGGGCTTGCAAGCTTTGGCCTGACTGCCATGGGGATGGGCCGGTATGTTCCGGGGGTATTGGGCATGGCAGTGTCCCTGCTGGTGTTCTTTTTTACCATATTCAAGGCCGGGCCGGTGCTGTTTGACAGGAAGGCCTATGAGAAACAGATTGCCCTGCCGGTGACGGTGCGGGCCGTCATTGTCAGCCGTTTTCTTTCCATGTATATTACGGATATGCTGTTGGGATTTCTGGTGATGCTGCCGGGGATGGCAGTGTACGGGGTGATGGAAGGGCCGGGGGTTTCTTTCTGGATTACGGGTATCCTGGCGGGAATTTTCCTGCCTCTGCTGCCCATGACGGCGGCTTCCGTTCTGGGGGCTCTGATTGCAGGCATTGCCAGCCGCTGGAGGCGCAAGAACCTGGTTTCCATTTTGCTGACCCTTGTGTTTATCACTGTGATCATGGTGGGCAGCCTGTCCATGGGCGGCATGGAGGAGAGCGAGTTAAACGCCATGGTGGCCCAACTGGGCGCGGCTCTGGAGGGACAGATCCGGAGTCTCTATCCTCCTGCCATGTGGGTCTGTGACGCCATGGTTTCAGGGGAGATGGGAAAGCTGCTGCTGTTTGTGGGCGTGTCACTGGGGAGTTTTGTGATTTTCCTGGAAATACTGCAGCGTTTTTACGTCAATATCTGCGGGCTTTTAAGCGCACGGGAAGCCAGGGGAAATTACCGGATGAAGAGTCTTCAGGAGAAATCTCTTCTGGGGACTATGGTGGAGCGGGAGCTGCGGCATTATTTTTCTTCCACTGTGTATGTGACCAATACGCTGGCGGGAGAACTGCTTATGGTGATTCTGGCTGCAGCGGTTCTGTTTGTGGACAGTCAGACCATTGAGCAGGCCATCGGGATTCCCGGCGTGGCAGAGCGGGCGCTGCCTGTCTTGCTGGGCTGTCTGCCGATGATGATGCCCATGACGGCTTGTTCCCTTTCTCTGGAGGGAAAGCAGTGGTGGATGCTGCAGACTCTGCCTGTGACCCGGCGGGATATTATCCGGAGCAAGATGGCGGCGAACCTTTTGGTGGCTCTGCCCTTTTATCTGATATCCGAGGTATTGGTGCTGCTGGCCCTGCGGCCGGGTTGGGCGGATGCTCTGTGTCTTTTGGCGGTTCCTGCGGTCTACATTGTCTTTGGAGCCAGGGTGGGGATTGCGGTGAATGAAAGGCTGCCGCTGATGGAGTGGGAGAGCGAAGTCAGAGTGGTGAAGCAGAGCGCATCTTCCATGGTGAGTATGTTGGTGGTGATGGCTGCGGGGATAGTGCCGATGGTGGTCCTGGTTGCCATGCCGGGGGTTTCCGGTTATATCGTGTATGGTGTTTTGGTGGCTTTGATGGCGGGTTTCCTGGGCTGCTGCCATTTTTTTGACAGAAGGCGGGAAAAAATCGGACTGTAGACCGGAAAGATAGAAGGAAGTATCTAAACTCATATATTTTATAAAAAATTCCTGTCATATTAATGTGGCAGGAATTTTTTGTTGACAAACAACTGATTATGGTGTATATATAACTTATAAACAGATGAAAGGCGGTGTTGCTTTGAAATTATTGCAGAATTCGGGAGTGCCCATTTATCAGCAGATTGCCGAACAGCTGAAGACGGATATCCTGGCGGGAAAGCTGAAGGAAGGGGAGTATCTTCCCTCCATCCGGGGACTGGCCAGGGAGCTGAAGATCAGCGTTATCACCACCATGAAGGCCTATGAGCTGTTGGAGGCGGAGGGACTGGTGACGGCCGCCCAAGGGAAGGGCTTCTATGTCAATGCCCAGGACAGCGAGATGCTGCGGGAACAACATCTGCGTCGGGTGGAGGAGGCTTTGCTGGAGGCAATCCAGGCTGCGCAGATTGCGGGGATGACGGACAGGGAGCTGCAGGGGACGCTGCAGGCTTTGCTGGGAATGAAGGAGAGCTGAGGGTATTGTTCATGGGTATCATGCTGCTGTGGACAGCGAGGCCATGAACAGAAGCGGGTTGAGAAGCCATGCGGAACAGGGGAACAGGAACGCGGAAATTGGGGAGGAAGAATGAAATGAAGAATAATCACTTAAACATAGCGGAGGAGAACAGAATGTGGGACAGTGTGATCAGGGCCAGGAATCTGCGGAAGAAATACAGGGGTTTTGAACTGACGGTGCCGCAGCTTGAACTGCCGAAGGGCTTTGCCACGGCGCTGATCGGGGAAAACGGAGCCGGGAAGACCACTCTGCTGAATATCCTTACAGGCATCAGATTGGATTTCAAGGGAGAAATCCGTTATTTTGACGAGGAGAACCGGGGCATTGACAGCCGCGTCCAGGAGAGGATCGGCTATACCGGGCCGGGGAGCTACTTCCTGCCCCAGTGGAGCATCCGGCAGGTGGAAGAGATCAGCGAGATCTTATTTGAAAATTTTCATCAGGACAGATTCCGGACACTGTGCAGGGATCTGGGACTGGGGGAGGGAATGGGAGCGTACACGAAGGAAGTCAGGAAGCTGTCCGACGGCAGCAGGATGAAGCTGATGCTGGCTGCGGTACTGGCCAGGGACACGGCGCTTCTGGTTCTGGATGAGCCCGCCTCTCCCCTGGACCCCTTGATGCGGGATAAGCTCTGTGATCTGATCCGGGAATATCTGGAGCAGGGGGAGGGGGAGCGTTCGGTATTTTTCTCCACCCACAATATCGCGGACATGGAAAATGTGACGGATTATGCCGTGATCCTGGAGCATGGCAGCATTGTGGAGGAAGGGGTTGTGGAGGATCTGAAGGAGAAGTATGTCCTGGTGAAAGGGGAGGAGAGGGACGCGGAGCAGGCAGGAAAGATTCTGTTTTCCATGAACAGGAGCGCCTACGGGTTCCAGGGAATCTGCCTCAGCCGGAATCTGGATCAGCTGGCGGGGATGGATGTGGCCGTGGAGACGCCCAGTCTGTCCCAGATCTGTGTGGCGGTGATGAAGGCCAATACAAAGCTCAGGCTGTAGGGGCGGGCGATGCAGGGCTGAAACTTCCGCAGGAAAGGGATGGATTGGAAGATGAGAAAAATGTGCAGGAGTTATTTGATATTTACGTCTTTACCATATCGAGTTATCGTATATGCGGCGCTGCCGGCAGTTTTGGCCGCTCTGGGATTCTGTGTGGGGATGGCGGGACTTGGAGACGCAGGGGTGATGCTTGCGGCGGTGCTGCTGCCGTCTGCGGAAATTCTGTCCGATTACTGGTTTCTGGGCGGAATTCAGACCGGGGATATGGAAAAACTGGATTACCTGAAGACTTCCGGACAGGGAAGGCGGGTTATGCGGGACGCTCTGGTATTTGATCTGATCCGAAAGCTGCTGACTGCCCTGGGGAGTCTGGCCCTTTGCGTTCTGGCCCTTCGGCTGTGGAAGGACTGGGGGCAGCAGGGGAGATGGCAGGAAATGGGCACAGGCGTCCTGGGCCGTGGGGGTATCTTTGATTGGGATTTTGCCGGTAGTATGGGTTGGTTTCCGTGGAGCGGAATGCTTCTGTATCTGGTGCTGCTGTCCTGGTTTCTGTCTGTGCTTGGGACATTTCTGTCCAGATACAGCGGGTTGATCTGGATGAATATGACCATAGGATACGGAGCCACAGCTCTGGCCGCGGCGGCGGGACTGGTGGGAATCCTGCTGTGGAGGTATAGCTGGGGACTGGCGGCAATGGCCGGTGCAGGGGCGCTGTTGGCGGATGTTTTGGCTGTAAAGGCGGCCATGAAGAAAGTGGAGGAAAGCTATTATGATACGTGATTTGAGAACTGGCCTGAAATTGATGCGCTATGCCTATGGCGTGAAAACCAATCTGACCCAGGCAGGGGTAGTGTTGGCAATGGGGCTTCTATACAATTTGGGGGAAGGCGGTATAGGAAACGGCTTTGGAAATCTGTTTTTTATGTCCATGGCAATCATACCGGTACAGCTGTGCTACTCCCTGAGTGTGTCTGATTTCGTGAAAACCTCGCCCATGAGGAAACGGATGCAGACAAGTGTTCCGGTGCTTATTCACTGTTTTATTGCGGCGCTGATCTATCTGGCGGAGGTTCTGCTGTTCGGTCTTGTGTGTCTGGGAAATCCGGAACTGGAGCGGGATATGTGCAGGAATATATTGAGTCTGGCTGTGATGGCGGCAGCGATGATGCTCTATTTGGGCATATGCTATAAGTATTATCTGGTGTCTTCCGTGTTTTTGATTCTTTTTCTGAGCACCTGGTTTCTGGGCGGTTTGTCCGTGGGAAAGTACTTTCTGGATTTTTTCAGCAGAAGTGAGACCTCTTTCCGGTCAGCGGCCCTTCTGGGACTGGGGATTGTTGCGCTTGGAGGAGCGGCGGAGTATCTGGGGACTCTTTTGGTTTACCGGGCGCCTTTGTCCAAAATGGCCCAGCAGGCATCCCTCAGGAAGGCGCTGTAAAGTCAGGGAAGGGGACGGAGGAACAGGACTTTACAGCGGCATGGCCGGAATCATAACCGTGACCACGGTGCCCTTGCCGGGACAGCTCCTGCAGGATAAACCATAGGGGGCGCCATAGGCCAAAAGCAACCGTTCCTGGATGTTGCGGATACCGTAACCACTGGAGATGATCCTGCGCTCCGGGGTCTTCTGTACGGAAAAGTTGGCCAGAACCGTTTCCTCATCCATTCCCATGCCGTCGTCCTCCACAGTGATCCGAATCTCACCGTCCAGACGGCGGATGCTCACTTTCAAGCAACCTGTTTTTGACGGTTTTTCGAATATTCCGTGAATAATTGCATTTTCGATAATGGGCTGCAGCACGATTTTGATAATCTGGCAGGTTTCCGCGGCCGGATCCATGTCCCATTCTGCGGACACCCTGTTTTCAAAGCGCAGGTTCTGGATTTCCACATAGAGCTTTGCGTGTCTCAGCTCTTCCGCCAGAGAGATCACTTCCCGTCCGTTGCTGAGGGACAGACGATAGAACTGCCCCAAAGCGTTGACCATGCGGCTGATCTCCGGAACATTGCGGCTGATGGCGGTGCAGTTGATCAGATCCAGGGAATTATATAAAAAGTGCGGATTGATCTGGGCCTGAAGGGCTTTCAGTTCCAGGTTCTTGATCTGACGTCCGTATTCCACCCGCTCTTCCATCAATGTGTCCACCCGGTCCATCATCTGGTTGAATCCGTTCATCAGCTGGGCGATCTCGTCCTCCCCGGAGGGCTCCAGGCGCACTGTCACATTGCCGTTTTCCACAGCCTGCATGGTATTGGTGAGCTGAGCAATGCGCTTCAGGGTAGACTGGCTGATCAGATAGGCAAGCAGGTAGGCGGCCAGTCCCACAGCCACCACGATGATCAGCATCTCTGCGCTCATTTCCCTGCTTAA
Source organism: uncultured Lachnospiraceae bacterium (assembly GCA_947367855.1). Classification (GTDB taxonomy): domain Bacteria; phylum Bacillota; class Clostridia; order Lachnospirales; family Lachnospiraceae; genus Acetatifactor. Next base: position 17,136 of record CANBFE010000045.1, read on the forward strand.
CCGAAACACCTCCTGATGCGGCAGGATACTGGCAATCATCCAGTCTGAGGGGCCGATCTTCTCGCAGCGGGCATAGTATTCCCGCCCTTCCGCGGAGATGGTCTCCCAGGTGCCGGGAATCAGGGACTGCACCTGGGAGACCAGTGTTTCCGGAGGAACCGGGGAAGGACCGGGAGCTGAAGAGAGGAGAATCTGACCTTTCCGCAGCAGCAGAAGCATCCCGTTTTCCGTAATGGAAGTTCCGTATACAATCTGTTCCACCCGTTTGGCGTCGATATCCGCCCGCAGGACTGCCAGGGGTTCCTGCACCTTGTTGGGATTATAGATCACCTGTACGGAAGAGAAACAATTCTGCAGCGCTTCGTCCGGGGCATCCTGAAAATCAACGGGAGCGCACCACAGGCGGCCGCTGTTCTCCGCGGCTGTTTTGTACCAGGCGCTGAATGCCACATCGCTGATCTGGATGATATTGTTTCTGGTATTGGAATAGGAATATTCATTGTTCACATAGAGACGGATAAGATCAATGTCCGCAAGGAGACAGAGATCCTCAAAGGTGGTGGCAAGCTGCGCCGAATCCTCCAGGCGGTGAATGTAGGTATAGTCCCGGGAATCATTGGAAGCCATGGTGTAGACCAGGGAATCCGTGGACAGGATGTCAATGACCCCGTCCAGACGTCCCAGAAGGCCCTCCAGGGACAGGCAGGTATCGTCGAAGGCGGTCCGGGCAGCGGAAAAGGTCTGTTCCTGCACCACGGCCCTGACCCGCAGATAGGCATAGAAAGAAAACATCCCAAGGGGAAGGACGATCAGCAGAAAATAAATGCACATCAGTTTGCTGCCAAGCTTTCCGCAGGCAAGCCACCCCATAACTTTATTCCTCATAGACATGCCTCTTCTGGTATTCTCTGGGCGACAGCCCCATCTCCCGGGTGAACAGCTTCACAAAGTATCTGGCGTCCCCATAGCCCACGGCGTTGGCCACTTCGTAAAGCTTGCGGTCACCGGAGCCAAGGAGTTTTTTTGCCTGAAGAAGCCGGATTTCGGTGAGCCGCTGATTCACGGTCTTGCCGCAGGATTTTTTATAGGCCGCGCAGAGATAGGTATTGGTGAAGCCCAGGTCCCCGGCAATGGTCTGCACGGTGAGGGCGCAGTCCTGATAGTGGCTTTCCAGATAGCTTTCCACCTGGGAGGCAATATCCGGCAGGGCGGGCTGCAGGGTGTCAAAATATTCCCGGGCGGTCTGCAGCAGAATGTCCTGAAGTCCCCCAAGAGTCTCCTGCCTGGACATGGCATAGAGCAGACGGTCCGTCTGTTGGGTAATGGTCCGGATATTGCGGGTTTCGGCGGCATGCAGAAACAGAAAAAGAATCCGGCAGTATAGATGGCGCAGCTCCTCCGGCGCCGTGCCCTGGCAGCGGCCCATGGTTTTGTACACTCTGTCCAGGTGGAATAACACCTCTTCCTTTTTGCTGTGCCGGATCAGATTTTCCAATTGTTCAAGAACGGACTCCCCCTCCTGAAACACCTCCTGATTTAAAGGCCTGTCCGGGAAATGCCCGCCAAGAAAAAAGATTTCCTCTGCCGTAGGCTTTTCCTGGCTCAGCAGCTGGGTGGTAATCTCTCTGACCGCAGCCGTAATCTCCTCCAGATTCAGGGGTTTTTCCACATAGTTTGCGGCTTTAACCCGGATGGCGCCCTTCAGGTATTCCTTATCGGAATAACCGCTCAAAAAGATAAACTGACAGTCCGGCAGAAATTCCCGCACGGCAGCAGCCATTTCCAATCCGTTCAGATGGGGCATTTTGATATCGCTGATGATGAGTTGGGGACGGTATTTCCGGGCCTGTTCCAGGGCTTCCGCCCCGTCGGAGGCCAGATAAACCTGGGTTACGGAGAGCTCTTCCCAGGGAATATAGTTCTGTAAAACATTCCGGGGCATAGCCTCATCGTCTGCGATGAGTACGGTAAAATTCATGACATTCACCTCAAAAAATCAATTCCTTTCTTTCATCATATAGAAAATCTCACAAAAAAGCAAGCGGATTCCGCCCTAAAAAGGGAAATATAAATAAAGACCATAAGAATACCCTCTTTTCGAAATTCTGTCCCATTGTTTCCGGTCCATTCATCTGTTAGGATAAAGGCATCAGATTTGCGGAGGATACAGGCAGACGCAGGGGAGGAACAGCGATGAAAAAGAAGGAACACCCGTTTTGGAATGATCTGAAAAAAAACCGTACCAAGTGGCTTATGATTCTGCCGGCTGCTGTTGTGGTCATTTTGATGTGCTATATTCCCATGGCGGGAATCGTACTGGCCTTTAAGGAATTCAACTATCATGACGGGATTTTCGGCAGTCCCTGGGTGGGATTTAAGAATTTTGAATACTTCTTTCAGTCCGGCAAAGCCTGGACCACCACCAGGAATACCATCCTATATAATGTGGCCTTCCTGTGTGTGAACACGCTGCTGCAGATCACCTGCGCCATACTGCTCAGCGAACTGGCAGGGAAATATTTCAAACGGATCACCCAGTCCGTGATGTTCCTGCCCTACTTCATCTCCTGGGTGGTGGTAGGCGCATTTATCTACAATATGTTCAACTACGAATTCGGGGCGGTGAACAGCTTCCTTCGTTCTATCGGGCAGGAGCCCCTGGATGTATATTCCAACAAGGCTGCGTGGCCGGTAATTCTGATTGTGGTCAGCGCCTTTAAGAACGTGGGATACGGCACGGTGATGTACCTGGCCAGTATTGTGAACATCGACGGGGAAATGTTTGAGGCGGCAGATCTGGACGGGGCTACCATGTGGCAGAAGATTCGCTATATCACACTGCCCTGCATACGGCCTACAGTGGTGATTCTGTTCCTGATGGCCATCGGTACCATTATGAAGGGCGACTTCCAGATGTTCTGGCAGGTCACGGGCAATAACCCCATGGTTCTGGAGGTGACGGACGTGATTGACACCTATGTGACCCGCTCTCTGCTGAACCTTCAGGAATTTGGCATGACCAGCGCGGCAGGCCTCTATCAGTCGGCACTTTCCTTTGTCCTGGTCCTGATTGCCAATTATGCCGTGAAAAAAGCGGAACCGGATTACGCGCTGTTTTAGAGGCTGCTTGAAAGCAGAAGGGAGGCCATGGCAATGGCAAAGAGAAAAAGCCGCGGAGGAAAGCCTGTAGGGCGTGACCGCATTTTGTTCAATATACTTTCCTACATAATACTGACAGTCCTGTCAGCTGCATGCCTGCTGCCGTTCTTGCTGGTGTTGAGCGGATCCGTGTCGGAACAGTACGCCATACAGCTCCACGGCTACCGGCTGATTCCGGAGACATTTTCCTTTGACGCATATAAGATGCTGTTCCGGATTCCGGAGGAGCTGCTGCAGGCATATGGTGTGACGATTTTTGTGACGTTGGCAG
>CANBFE010000046.1 GCA_947367855.1 uncultured Lachnospiraceae bacterium
GCATTGGTGGAAGCCTGGGTCAGGCCCCTGATCTGCTTTCTCATCTTCTCGGAGATAGCCAGACCTGCCGCATCGTCCGCTGCGCGGTTGATCTTGTATCCGGAGGACAGTTTCTCCGTTGCCTTTGCCTGTGTCTTCGTGGTCAGTCCCAACATTCTGTTGGAGTTCATCGCTGTTAAATTGTGCTGTACTACCATATTCCATTCCTCCTTGAATTAATTGCCTCTTCCCTGAGGCAGTCTCCGTGCGCCTGCTGCCGGATTCGCACGGCTCCGGCTTCGGCGTACACTCAATGGGGTCCTCCTGCAATCGTGCGTATTGCTCCGGATCCCTGCGTAAGCCCCCCCGGATAATCCAAGGATTTCCGTTCCTGCTTTACTGTTTATTATATCGGAAGTATTTTTAATTTCTTTAGGGCATCTTTCAATTTCTGGCAGATGCCTATGCCCTGCGCAGGCTCATCTGAATTCTTTCAATATTATTAACAATATAATTCATCTTTAAAGCCATATAATCCTTTTCAATCAAATCTGCCCAGTATTCACAGTTTTCTTCCAAAAGTCCTGTTTCGTCCTGCAGGTCCTGGACTATCTTTTTCCTGGTATAGCTTCTGGAAACATAATAATCCGTTAAGTAATCCATCTGCTCTGCAAGCTTCCTCAGCCTTTCTCTGTCACACACTTCATTCTTTAACTGCTCCAGACAGCCTGGTTCATATCTGACAATATACTTCTGATAAATGACATCCAGGATCCCTTTTAATTCTATACTGCTTTTTGCCTCCCATTCCCGCAGCGCCGCAAATCCGGTATACAGCTGCAGCATTTCCCTTGCATCCCCCAATAGTTTATCAACAGCTTCTTTCCCAATGCCCTCTTCCGATAGATAATTTCTTATCTCTGTTTCATCAACTGTTTTGAGTTCCTGACGAAGCAGTGTTACAAGCAGGCGAATCTTCTTTTGGACTTCATCATTAGCCGCCCCTTCCTCTTCTAACAGAATCGACTCCCAGTTTGCGTCAATTCCTCCCAAAATCTGCAGTTGCTCCAAAACAGCATTTTTTCCATTTTGCATATTCCTCTTCCTCGCTTTCACCATGCCTTTTGGTCTCACGGAATCTTTCCCTCATATATTTGTCCTTGTCTTTCACTTCAGTAAACTCTATGTCAATCAGTTCCTCACGCTTTTTCAAAATCTCTGTTCTGGTACCTCGGGCCTGTCTTCCTGCTTTTGTCAGTATATACCTTCTATTTTTCCTTTCTCCATAGCGGCTTACGTAGCCTGTTGTTAACAGAAGATTCAGAATCTCTGTCAAATAGCTGCCGCTTATTCCTACCTCCACCGCCATCCTTCCATGTCTTGCATCCGGATTTTGATACAAATAATTCAGAACTTCATCAACATGCTTCCGTTCTAATGGCGCCAGAGCTTTCCTGTGTGCCTCCTGCTCCCTCCCTGCCCTGTTTGTTTCCTCCAATACTCTGTATACACCGGCAAATATACCACATTCATAGACAAGGATTTCCTTTTCCGTCTTTTCCAAATTTGCTATCGCTTTTCTCAGTCTGCGGTGGCTTTTTAGCATAGCACATGATTCTTCCTGTTGATTCTGCCGCATTGCCTGTAGTATGCTCTGCACATATGCCTGGCTCAATGACTGTAGTTCCTGAGCACAATCAAGGACATTGACGGTTCCCGCTGAAGCTTCTCTAACTTTTTGTATTAATATCATTTCTCTTGTCATTCTTTTTCCTCCATATCCAGGCTGATCCGGTATGTATGGATACATTCCTCTTCGCATTTGCATTGTTTCCCGCAAAAATCCTTCATTCCTTTCTGCTGCGCATCAACACCCCCCTTTCCGGACAAAAAAGCGCTTGTAACATCTGCTTTCATTTCTCCTGCTTTACTCAGCCATCTGGCCGAACACGTATTAAGCCATACGATATTACAATCCAATTCCGCATATTTTGGCATAATAAGTTTAAATTGGTAATCATTGCATGTAAAAGACGGAACAATAACAAGACTAATCCTTAGTTTTTCCACTATTATCTTTAAATATCCCGTTATGATAAAGTCTTTACAGATAACTACCGCAATTCTACCAATTCCATAACAATGTAAAACATATATTTTCTGATCAGACCGAATATCTTCCTTCACATAATGGTCCCGGGCAGATGCCCCTCTCAAATCTTCCTTTAGATCATTCCATATATGGTCTGACAGATCCACACCATGATGTTTCTGCTGTTCACAGATCATTTCTCCTGTATCATTCAGCACTCTGCAATAATTTACATGATCCTTCCAAATAGTTGGACACATAGTCAATGCCGGAAATTTATTATCAACAATTGTCTCTCTGTTCTCAAGTTCAAGCATAATACTCTCTGCAATTGCTTCAGTCCCCAACATTTCTGGAAAGACAAGAATATCAGCCTCCTCAGCAGCAGCCTGTTTTAAGATATTCAAAGCTTTCTCCTTTATCCGGTTTTCCGTCTCTGACCTAATGCTTTTCACAGCTGTAAACTGACTTCCACTTTTTGTATAAGGCTCTGTTATCTCCACAGCTTTTTCTCCCGTCACAGGAGACACCATTATCCGAAGTTCGCGTCGTTCGACGGCTTCCCATAGCAGTTCTTTTGACATCAGAATATTCTCTACTTGATAATTTATAATATCCGCCTGTGTCAGATAATAGAAATTCCTTAAATAGTAAAAAATAGTATACGATGTATATGCATCCCTGTTCTCATGTTCCCAACCACATACCACACGAGGAAGAAGAAAAATATCGCATTCTTTATAATTATCATTTAAACATATAAATGTATATGTCTCTTGATCAATTGGAATACATTCATAAAAGCTGTCTTCCAAATACAAATCCAGATTTTTAACCAGAAAGATGAGCTCCTCTATGTCCTCTGAAGATTCCAGGTATTTTCCCAAATCATAAAGCAAAGCAGAATTTGCAAGTCTCCATTCTGAAATTTCTGCAACATTCCGCGTATACTTATTGAACATATCCGGAAACCGCCGCTTAAGTCTCTCCGTAATTTCTATCTCATACTCTGGCTTTACAGTTCTTAAGTGTTCGAAATTCCGTTCGTCTGTAATATTTTTAATCTTCCTTAAGATATAGGCCAATATATTATAAAGTTTTTTGGTATATTGCATAACAGCTTGTCCCCTTTTTAATACATTAAAGATACCACAAATCTATTCCCTTTGCAATGGTTATTCAGTTTTTATTCAGTCGCTTTGTGCAAAGAAAAACCATACCCTCGCCCAGACGGGTTTGGGTATGGCTTTTATATTTCTGCCAAAAATATATTTTCTTACTGCAGCAGGGACAGTACACCGGATGTAGCCTGGTTAGACTGTGCCAACATAGCCTGACCTGCCTGGGCAAGGATCTGGTTGTTGGAGTACTCAACCATCTGGGTGGCCATATCCGTATCACGGATGGAAGCTTCTGCACTGGTAGTATTCTCTACAATATTATCCAGATTGGCAATTGTATGCTCCAGGCGGTTCTGAACAGCACCCAATGCGGCACGCTGATTGGAAACCCTCTGAAGAGCATCGGATACCACATCAATTGCTGCTGTAGCAGCATCTCCGGTATCTCCTCTTACATTCAGTCCGTTGATTCCCAATGCCCTGGAACTGAGCTGAGCAATATTCATGTAGATTTTGTTGTCAGAGGAGGAATCCGCTCCTACATGCAGACTCACATCTACAGGGTCATTCATATCTGCAAAAGTCTCTGCGCGCAGCTCCAACATATCTGTATCCTTGTTATAAAAGGAGCTTATGGTCTTAATCTCTTTACTGTAATCTGCTTTCATTGCAGCCGTCAGCTCTGCCATGCTGCTGAAGGCTTTTATCTTACCTGCTCCAGTACCAGGATTAAATGTGTTAGGCTCGCTATTTATATTTTTAACCAACTCGCTGACACTCAGATTCTCAATATCAGGATCATCTGCCCCGGTCTCCTCCACCAACACATAATATGTGGGAGTTGCACCAGTTCCAACCGGGCCTATAACCTTAGCCGAATAAGTGGTATTTTTTGCAATATCGCTATCATCGGTGTTGATACCTGCCTGAGTAGGTGAGTCACCAAATTCGGCAGCTGTATCTTCCTGCACCTCAAGTTTAAACACGCCCGTACCGGCATTTACAAGCGGACTCGGAGCACTATTAGTGACAGGATCCTTAACAGCAGCATTCTCAAACGTAGCCTCCAATGCTGTATTTGCAGTTTCAAAAGACAGTCTGGCCACATCGCCGTTATTGCTGCCCCGCATCAGATAAAGCTCATTGAACTTGGTGGTGGTGGATACTCTGTCAACCTCAGCTACCAACTCGTCAACTTCGTTCTGAACAGCCTGTCTGTCGGTCTCGGACAGGGTTCCGTTAGCCGCCTTCACGGTCAGCTCAGCCAGTCTGTGCATCATGTCATGCACTTCGTTGAGAGCGCCATCCGCAGTCTGAACTGCGCTGATACCGTCCTGAGCATTCAGAGATGCCTGTGTCAGCCCCCTGATCTGCTTTCTCATTTTCTCACTGATAGCCAAACCTGCCGCATCGTCGGCAGCACGGTTTATCTTATAGCCTGATGACAGCTTCTCAGTGGCCTTGGCCTGGGAAGAAGTCGTTAAACCTAACATTCTGTTAGAGTTCATCGCTGTCAGATTGTGCTTTACTATCATTGCCATAATACTATTCCTCCTTGAATATACTCCGCCCTGCGGGTCGCTTCTTGCTTTTTTGTGATCTGGTTGTTCCTGCAAATGATGTAATCTGTGAAACAACTATTTTCTAATATATCGGACTGTTCTACTGCAAAATTTAGCTATGGCCTAAAATTTATTGTACCAATTCACGCAACAGTACCCACCTATTGAAAAATTCCGCAGAAAAATACTGCGGAATTTTCTGGTTTCTCTATTGCTATTTTTTACTGTCCAAAAAAACAGGTGTCACTACAGCAGATTTATTCATTGTCCTGTAGTATCCGATGGCAGCCTTTGAGGCCTGACGGCCATTTTTGATACCATTTCGTTCCTTTTTGAAGTAATCCTCGATCAGCTTCTTATTACGGGCCTCCTGGGCCTGAATCGTCACACTGGTATCCGTGACTTCCGTAACCAGTTCCTGCAGCGTTCTGATCTGCTCTGCATACTTCTCCCGGTTATCCTTCAGTTCTCCTGCCACATTGGCATAGAGCTGCTCGAAACCGTTATCCAAAGCATTCACTGCATCCACCAGGCGTCCCTTCTCGGCTACATATTCGTCGAACTTATCGATATCCACATTTTCAGACTGGAATATCTCCTGCTGACGCTGATTATACCTCTGGATCTCGGCCATGACCTTCAGCTTCTTTCTGAGGCTTTCCTCCAAAAGGGTCAGATAATTTCCTTTCATACATACTACCCCCTGCCTGTCTTCATAACCTCTTTCCAGGTATCCCGCAGCGTGCGCAGGTGCGTATTTATTTCTTCCAGTATTTCCTTATCCTTTTTTATATTAGCCTCCACCAGTCTCTGGCTCAGATAAGTGTAAATACGTTCGAAATGCTCTGCCACTGGATACTTCATATCCAATGTCTGACGCAGATAGTCAATAATCTTCTCTATCTTCTGTATGTGGATATGAGTCTTTTCTATGTCCTTGTTGTCCACTGCTGCAATGGCAATATTACAGAATTTGATAGCCCCCTCATAAAGCATCAGTGTCAATTCCGCCGGAGATGCTGTCAGAATCTTGCTGTTGTTATACTGCCCGTATGCATTTGGTAATGCCATAATTGCCTCCTGCCTTTCATCCCTTATATCCGGGCGGCTGTCAATTATGCGCTTCCATCAGCACGCCGCATCAGCCACCCAACAATGAGGTAACAGCGCTGGCATTGTTCTGCATCTTTGCCATGGCTGTTTCCATTGCCGCAAATTTAGCATACCACTTATCTTCGTAATCTGCAAGCTTCTTTTCCAATTCTTTTATCTTTACGGTATAATCGTCATAATCATCCTGCATTTTCTTGTCATCGTAGGCAGTCATTGCAGAACTTAAGCCTTCCTTGCTCTTCATCATGTCAAACATACGGTCATAAAGATTCTTGGAAAGCTGTGTAAAGAATGAAACAACCGTATCAGGATCATTGGCAATCATGGACTTCAGCTTGTCAGGGTTGCCGGACGTACTCTCATCGTCAGGGTCTCCGTCAATATGGTACGCATTCTTCTCATTATCGCCTGCGCTGAAATAGTTCATTGTGTTGATGCCGAAGTTGGAGAGATACATCCTCTTCCCGTTTACTTCCACACCTTCCATCATAATCCTCTTCAGTTCACTGGAAAAGGTTCCCAGGGTACTGTCCTTGCGCAGAACGGAATCCTTGATCTTGTTCTCCCACTCTTCGATGGCGCTTTCGGACATGGCCTCCTTCTCTTCATCGGTAAGAGGCTCATAGCCTTTAGCAGAATCAGCATTGTAAAGCTTATCCATCTCGTTGATAAGAGTGCTGTACTCCTTGATGAAATTCTTTACCATGTCATAGACGCCGCTGACATCATCCTCAGTGGTGATGGTAACTACCTCGTTTTCAGCTGTCTCTGCATTTACGGTCAGAGTAAGCCCATTAACCTCAAAAGTATTTTTTGAGGATGTATACGCCACGCCATTTAAGGTAATCTGTGAATCCTCACCGTTCTGCTTGAAAGGGATTCCATCACCTTTCGCGCTGCCATTCTTAATATCCTCTGCCAGTTTATTCTGGGCCTCTATCTCAGCCAATAAATCAGCTTCTACCTTTTCGCGGATAGTCTTACCGTCTACCGCATTGGAACTCCAGGCATATCCGCCGTCCGCAGCCGGCACAATATAAGCGCCGTACTTCTGCGTCACATCGTTTATGATATAGGAATTCTTTTTCCAACTGGTGGTCCAACCCTCCAGATCCTTTACAATGTCGGCGTTTTTATTGCCCTCCTTCGCTTCCTTGACTACAGAGCTAATTGCCTTATCCAGAGTTTCCATCTGTTTATTCGATAAACCTACCGTAAAAAGATCTTCTACCTTAAACCCGGCTGACCCCAACTTTTTGTTAATCTGATCAGCATACTTTAACATGGTATTTTCCAGATCCTTCTGCCCTGCATGAGCATTATTCAGCTCATTCATGAGACTCTGAACTCTGGTATCCACGTTCCTTTCCATCTCTGCAGGTCCAACAGTGACACTCGTGCAATTCAGCTTCAGCGCGGAAAGCGCCTCCATTCCCGCAACATTCGTCGCCGTGATACTGAAATCCTGATCTGCGCCTGACTGTTTGGAAGCCACGTAGAGTCTCCCGTTGCTCTGGTCAAAGTTTACAGTCAAACCTGCCTCCCGGAGAGAAGCCGTAAAGCTGTTAATTGTTGTATTTCCCGTTACGGAAATACGCTGCGGATCTCTTCCATCGCCAAATGAAACTGTCAGATTGGCATTTTCCCCGGATATCAGCCCCAGATCGCTGAGCTTGGTATCTCCTGTAATTTCACCGCCCTCTGCCCATTTAGCCAACTCTAGCTTGCCGCCGGTAAGGAATCCGGTCTTCGCCAGTTTATCCACTGTCAGGCTCTGTACACTGTTCATGGCATTTTCGCCTGTTATAACCGAAACTACACTGCTGTTGGAAACCTTTGTGGTCTTTTTAACAAAGGAACTCTCAAAACGCATATTACTCAGGGACTTATTATATAAATTTAAGATCTTTTTATTTAAATCCTTCCATGCGTCCTGCTTAAACTTTAATGATTTCTGAGCCTTAACTGCTTTTGTTACTTTTGCTTTTCTGGTTTCTACCAACTGAGCCACGATGCTCTCTGTATCCATACCGGACATCAGTCCGCTCAATCTCATGGGCATAATCAATCCATCCTTTCTGCTCTCTGCTCACTGATGGGTGAAGATTACCTTTTCTCGTCAATCAGGATTCCGGCCATCTCCCAGACTCTCGCGATCATATCCAGAGTCTTTTCCGGAGGAAGCTCCTTGATCACTTCCTTGGTGCTCTTATCCACAATTTTAATCGTCACTCGATTCGTGTCCTCATGGATTCCGAACACTGCTTCGGAATTAGCCATTTTCCTGTTCAGGGTTTCCACCGCTTTGCGGATTTTATCATGGTACTGCTGTTGTTCCTTCCCCTGTTCACCGCTATTAGCCTGCCCCTTCTCCCTGGCATTCTCCACCACGCTTGTTGTCTTGTCTACATACTCTACAGCTGCCCCATTATTGGCGCTGCTGCTTTCCGGCTTCTCCGCTTCTGCAGGAGCCTGTGGCTTCTGCACTACATTCCCCTGTGCCTGAAATGTCATTACACTTGAAATCGGTTCGATTGCCACTTTATACACCTCCCTGTATCTTTTAATCCGCACATCAAAAGCATCCTGCTTGTTGATATTCCTTTGCGTCTATTTGTTTTATCGGAAGTTTTCCGGAAAAATTAACCGAAATCTCTGATTTTTTGGTTACATTAAAACCCCGCTTCATTACGCACCGTGCGAATTACTCTCACCTGTAAGAAAATCACCCCAGCAAATTCCGCAGCGCCGCCATTCCGTCCGCATTGAGGGCCTCTTTGTTTGCCTCCTGAATCTGCAGGTATACCTCCTTGCGATAGATCGGAACATCCTTTGGCGCCGTAATCCCCACCTTCACCTGATCCCCCTTCACTTCAAGGATGGTAACCTCCACATTGTTGCTGATAATGATCGCTTCATTCTTTTTTCTGGACAATGCCAACATGCTACACACCTTCCTTTCTCGCCTGAAGGATGTCGTAGATAGGGAATCTCACAGGATAATTACTGCTGTCCAGAATCAGCTGGCAGCCCTTGTTTTCGTCTATATTGATAATAAAAGGCCCCTGTAGGTTCACACTCATCCGTGTCAGGTCACCGGGTATGGATACCGTCACCAACACCAGAAGATTTTCCGGTGTCAGTGTGCCTGCAGAACCCAGAAGTTCATCTTCTACCTCCGGATCATAGTCCGGCTTCACATCCAGGGGATTCATCACAGGCATGGCAAAACCAGGTTCCTCCAGAGACTGCAGAAAACGAATTCCCGCATTGGTTCCCCTCTCTTCATCATGAAGCAATGCAAAACGCTTTAAATCGGGGAACCCAATAATACCCTCCTGAAATGTTATCACCTTATCGTCAGATATTTCGATTTCTCCAAAAATTTTAGTGTTTACTTTCATAGCACTCCTCTTCTAATGGATTTTCTCCCTGAAAATACAGTTCCCGCACTGCCCGGTTGTCCATGGCAGGCGGGAATCAGCACGACCAACAATGTTTAAATAAAGTTCAGCAAAGTCGTCTGCATCACCTTGCCCGATGCCATAAGCGCCGCATTATAAGTCAATTCCGCAGCATTCAGCTGAATAGCAACTTCCGTAATATCAATATCCTCGTTTTCACTTTTCAGTGTCTCATATGTGGTCTTCTGGTTCTGGGTACGGTTCTGGATCAGCTCCAGCTTGCTTCTCCGGGAACCACAGTTCGTTACGCAGAGTGTCGCGTCATCATGATATTTCTGGAAAGCGGTAATACCGCTCTGGAAAAGCTTTCCCTCCTTTTGCTTTGCATACGTCAGGGCCTTCCCTACAGCGTCCAACTGATTCTGGAGTATTTTCAGCTCATCCTCATCGGTGGTTTTCTCCATAATGCCCTCAATGTCCGCCTTCACCGACTCCAGATCAAGCACATCCTGCATTGCCCTTACAATATCATCTACTTCCCGGCCTACGCCATGCTTAAAGCACTCGTCCGCTGTAGAATTGATCCTGATGGTCTGGTTATATCCCACATCATACTGAATTATCTGGCGCTCCGCCCCACTGGTAAGATAATTACTGTTGTAAGTAACGCGGTCTCCACTCCCATCCTCCCGGTCAGCCTGACAGTAGAAATAGTGTTCAGGACGCAGATCCCCCTTCTTCCAGTTACTCTTGTCATAGGTGACCCGGATCTCTGCTTCGTTGACATTGGGTGTGGCCTCACTGTCTCTGGTGGCCATCAGTTCCCCATATCTGTTGCTGCCAAGTAATATCTCACCTGTCTCCGGAATGTAAACAATTGCATCCGGATCCGCTTCGGTAAAACTATAGGGATTGGGGTTTTTTTCATAGGAATGCTTCAGCGTAATGTCAGTTCCCGTCCATTTGTGGGTCTGACCGTCAGGTCCGGTGAATTCAATGGTGGGCAGTTCCCCCTCTGACAAGTCCTTATAAGCCAGCCTGATCCGATGCACCTCCGCCGATGAAATGTCATCTTCGTCCAAATCATCAAAGTCTTTATAATTACTGGAGTTGATCTCCAACAGTCTGTCTGTCTCCACCTTGGACACAGAATCAATGGCATTCTTATCCAACTGTTCCGTAATGGTATAGTTCTGCGTCTTGGCCTCCATAAAGCTCAAAGGAGTATCCGTGCGGTATCCGGTAAACACATAGCGGCCTGCATAGTCCGCATCGCCGGTGGAATAGACTTCCTCCGCGAGTTTCTGCATTTCCTCCAGGATAATCTGACGGTTTGCGGTAGTCAGCTCATCGTTCACGCCTTTGTTGCAGCGTGCTATCATAGTGTTGATAACCTCCGCCAGATTGGAGATAGCATCCTCCGTCACCTTCAGCCAGCTCTCCGCATCCGGAATATTCTTGGTATAATACTGGGTAATCTCAGTCACGTTACTGCGCAGCCGCAGAGCGCGGATAGCCACCACCGGGTCGTCGGAAGGGCGGTTGATCTTCTTCTGGCTTGACATCTGGGAGCTCAGTCTGTCCTGGTATATTTTGTTGGTATTGATGTTGGACAGATTGTTGCGCTGCATAATCTTGTTTGTTATTCTCATAGAAAACTCCTTTTCTTCTCACCTCAAAACAGCTCTAAGGATATGCTGAATCTGCTGTTTACACACCTGTCTGCAGAATCAGCCTGTCATAGATCTCGGTCAGCGTCTGGATCATCTTGGACGCCAGATTGTAGCCGTTCTGGTATCTCACCAGGTTCACCGCCTCTTCGTCTTCGTCCACGCCGGAGATGGAAATTCTCTGGCTGTCGATGGAGTAGGAAATGTCCGCATAGCTCTTGTAGAAAGTTTCAGCCCGCTTGGTATTCAGGGCAATATCGCCCAGAATGCACTGCAGAAACTCTGACGCGGAACTGCCCCGGAAACTCATGCTTCCCTTGTTGGTTGCCAGATCCTTCAGGTCATCCAGAAGGTCATTCTGCTCCACGCCGTCCGTTTCCTCCCTCTTGTTGGCCAGGCGGTCGGGATCATTCACAATGGTAGAGGAAACATTGAGATTTTTGCCCGTCATCAGATAATAGTTGTCATTGTCCATTGTGTTTTTGCCAACAGACACGTTCAGCACGGCTGCAGCTTCTGCCTCGTCTTTGGTGAAACCGCCCGTCAGCGTGGCATTGGTGGCCATGAGCTTCTCCACCCGCTTGTCGTAAGCCGCCTTGGACTCCTTGTCGTATCTGTAGTCCGAAATGGCTTCCAGACGGGCTTCCTCCTCAGTGAGGCCCTTCTGGGTCATCAGCTCCTCCACCCTTTTAAGATACTCCTCCACCGTCTCGTCGGAGTAATCTTCAAAGACATACTGCTCATTCTCGGCAGGCTTATCCGCCACGAAGAGATCAATACCGGGAATGTCTCCTGAGTAGCCGCTCCGCAAAATATCATTGAATTTCTGTGAAAAAGTTCTCACCCATTCGTTTATCTGGGTCATGTAGTAGGGCACACCCTGGTAGGAAATATTTGCGCCAATGGTTGCGTTTTTGCCCACCCTGTCATTGGTTACCCTGCTGTCATTGAGTCCGCCGTCCTGTTTCGTGGCGGACATGGTAAAGGTATATGAATAAACGGGTTCCCCGTTATCGTCATAGCTTACGCTGTAAGTCCAGGAATCATAGTAGTACTCCTTGTTTCCAAGGCTGATAACGCCGCCATTCTCGGACAGATTACATTTGTTCAGATCAGTCAGATAATGTCTGCCCACCTCAATGGTAACCGTATCATGGACGATGCCCTTGTCATCTGTCGCTGAGCCAATGTCCTGAATCTTCCCTGTAAAGTACTCGCTGTTATTGCCGTCCCGCAGATCCACCAGACCTTTCAGTGCCCCGCCCATGGAGGCATTGTAGAGATTGAACTTGGAACCGTTCTCCCAACGGACATCATACAGCCCGTCGATATCCGTGTGGTTTACCTTCTGGTCCTCGGTTCTGGCCACGCACTCCAGTCCGTTATATTCGTTTCCGTCCACCAGAGTCTGTCCTCCGGCAATCTTCACGATAAAACGGGTCCCTCCGGTCTCCCGATCCTGATTGTTGGTATCAAGGACACGGGTCTCGATTGTTTCCACATCCACGATCTCCGACAGCTGGTCCAGAAGGAGAACCCTTCTGTCCCTGAGTTCATTGGCCTTCATGCTGCCTGACATTTCAATGGTATTGATCTGCCTGTTCAGCGTGGCGATCTCCTTGGCAAGGGAGTTAATCTCATCTATTTTAACCTTGATTTCCTGGTTTGTATCCTTCTGCAGCTTCTGCAGGTTCCCCACGGCACCGTTAAAATACTCCGCCAGGGAATCGGCAAATCCCACAAACTGCTGCTTGGTGGAGAGATCGTCCGGATTATCCTTGAGAGCCTGAAGCCCCTTAATCATCAGTTGGTCAAATACGGTTTTGAAACCGGCGTTCTGGCCGTTATCGTCAAAAAAGCTCTGGATCTGCTCCATGTAATACTGCTTCTGGCCGTATTCTCCCACTTTCCTGTTGTTGACCCAGAATCTGCTGTCATAGAATTCATTGCGGACCCGCTCAATGGACAGGGTGTCCACACCGGCTCCCGCGCATCCATAGGTCTGAAATACCCTTATTGCGTTTGCAGCCTGCTGATTCACCTGCTGCCGACTGTAGCCTTCCGTCTGCACATTTGCGATATTGTTGTTGGTGGTATTCAGCGCAGCGTTACTGGCAAGCAGGCCTGTATATGCTATATTTAATCCGAAAAACTGTGAAGGCATCGGTTAGTCCTCCTTTATTATGGAATATTTTCTATTACACGCCCAAAGTACTCAGCAGATGCTCCAGCATCTCGTCAAGCACATTGATGTATCGGCTGGAAGCATTATATGCATTCTGGAACTTGATCATATTGGACAGTTCCTCGTCGGAGGAAACTCCCGCCACCTGCTCCTTTGCGGCGTAAAGAGAATTCACCGTATCCTCCTGATTTGCATAAATGGTTCTGAATGCATATCCTGAATTGGCAACCTGGGCTACCAGATCATCATAGTAATCCACCAGGGAAGCTTTCTTCTTCACATTGGGATTCAGGGAGTAGGCCTCCTCCGTAAATGCCTCCTTCAGACTCTCGGCAGTAGCCTTATCCTCGGAACCGTCCGGCAGACGCATTCCCAACATGGAAGGCTTCTGCATCAGCTCGTCGTCCACCTGAATGTTCTCAATGGAGTAAAGCGTCTCAGGCGAGTCTGCCTTTTCCTCATTGTAAACCCAGTATTCCACCTGCTTCTTCGCAGGATTACCGTTCTCATCCGTCACGTCTATCGTTCCGGTAACCTTACGGTATCCGTCCGAAGAAATCTTTGCAAACATCTGGATGGGGCTGCCGTCGTCCTTGCGCATGTAACCGCCCACCTGATTTTCACAGAAGTACTCACCCTTTTTCACCAGAACGGTTCCGTCATCTGCTACAACGTCATTTTCCGCCTTCACCACACCTGCCGCCTTGGCCAGGATCTCGTTGACCTTGGTGGCCACATTGTGAATGAGTTGGTCAAATTCAGCCTGCACATTCATCAGCACGGACTGGGATACCTGGTCATACGACTTCTGGTCTGCCACGTCTGTGTAGTCGGCCCTGTGGTCACCTCTGGCCAGCAGCATGGCCTTCAGTCCGCCTATGTCCGTGTTCAGGTTTGTGGAAATTTCCTTATTTAAATTAAATACTTCCGCTCCGTTGATATTGTATTCTTTCTGCCCGTTGGGAAGGATGCGGTAGGTGGCATTCTGGTACCAGAACGGGGTGTAAAACCCGGTGGCTTCATCCACATCCAAACCGATCTCGTAGCATCTGTCTCCCTTTACAAAGTCCACGCCCTCTATCTTAACCCATACGGATCCGTGAATGTCCTCCGCAAAGTCAATATCCGCCATCTGGGACAGTTCATCCAGAATCTGGTCTCTGGCATCCCGCAGGTCATTGGCGCTCTCCACGCCCCCGGCCTCAATAATCCTGATGGACTCATTCAGATTCATCAGCTTTTTTCCGTAATCATTGATGATATCCACCTGCTGCTTTATCTGTGCGTTAAGGTTATTCTGATATGCACAGAATCCTTCATATACAGCCTGCGCCTTCTGCACAAATTCTGCTGCGCTCTGGACAAAAAGCCCCTGTGTCACCGAACTGGAAGGATCCTTGGCCAATTCCTGTATTGATGTCCAGAAATCCGTCAGCGTCGCCTGGAAAGCCTCTCCGTTCATCTCTCCCAACTGGCTCTCCACTTCCTCCATCACTTCGGAAGACACCTGATAAAACATACTGCGTCCGGATTCTCTGCGGTATGCCTTGTCAAGAAAATAATCCCTGATATGTTTTACCCTGGAATAAGTAACACCCAACCCTGTCTCCTGATTGCTGATGGACTTGGGGTTGACGGAAAGAGTCATGTAACTCTTGGAAGACTGTTGCACCTGCTGTCTCACATAGCCGGTGGTATCAATATTAGAAAGATTATGCGCTGTGGTGTTCAGCGCATTCTGACTTGTCTGTAATCCTGAATTTCCTACATATAAACTACCCATTAACGGCATAACATTTACCTCTCGTTCTACAAGGATACAGCAGCCTGCAGGCTACTGTTTTGCGTCAAATCCGCTGGATACGCCCATCTGGGCGCCGGAGTTGTACGCGCTTCTGGTGTAATTGGCAGTTTCCGGCGCTGCTTTCGAGGCCTGCAGCATATTCATCTCGAATTCCACCATTTCCAATGCATTCTCCAACAATTCCCGGTTCTGCTCATTGATCCGTTTTAATTCCCGGACACAGCCCTGCAGTCTGTCATGGGCTGCCGCCAGAGCTGCCTGTTCCTGCGGCCTGGCGGCCATCATTCCGATCATGTTGGAGAGTTTTAACTGTTCAACATCCCTGTTTAATACGTCGGCAATGTCTGCTGTGACTTCCATCCGCTTTTTTTCCAGATGGGTAATCCTGCCTACCGCTTCCTGCTCATCATCCGTGATTTTCTGTAAGTGATCCAGATTCGCACTGGCTATAACCTGTGTCTTCTTCTGGGACAAGGCCAAAAGTCCCTCATACGCATCGCATTCCTGACCAAGCACTTCAATCAGGTTTTCCATTAAACTTGCCACGGGACTTCTTACCTCGTTTCCTCATAAGCTTCCATTGCGGACGCCTTCTGCAAAAGCTTCTCCGCAAAGGACGCAGTTTCTACATGATAGGTGCCGTTCTGAACCTTTGCCTTGATAGGGGCAATCAGTTCCTCCCTGATATCGGGAGTTCCTGAAAGCGCTGCCTGAGCCACTCCGATCTCCCTGCCGAAGTTGCTGAACTGTAACTGATCTGTATGGGCCGTACTGGTCGTCTGGCGCACCTTGTTCACTTTCTTCGCCTGATACAGCTGCTGAACCTGATTGTAAGCCTCTATACGCATATAGGAACCCCTCCCTTCCTGAATTATTTCTTCAATAAATTGTTTCTCTCTCACTGTCTACATAAATTATCGGCACCAGTTCCAAATACTTTAGCCTATCTGGAAAATTTCAGCCGGATCCCATCATGTGCCGTTTTCCGCCTCACGGCTCCCTGTAAGGCATTTTCCCGCAGGTCTTCTTCTCGGTACAGTATCCCCACACCTGGCATTTCGGTACAAAATAATGGTCTACCAGATATTTCCACTCCTCAGAATATGCAGACAGCGCGCTGCAGATATCATTCATAAGCTGACGGTATTCCCAGTATGCCCGGCTGCAGAGCCGCTGATGCGACATCTCGATGAGATTGCGCACATTGCGCTTGTCCACAATCTTTGTAGTCATTCCCAGAGGAAGAAGCATGGCTGCATCCTCCCGGGGAATCCCATATGCCTCTTCCAGGCGGCTGCAGGCAGACGCAATTGCAGACATGGTATCCCTGTACAGCTCCTCCGCCTCCGGATTCCCGGTTACAGAAGGCGGCACGGTATAGGAAAAGCCGCTGTAATCAATATACCGGGTGCTTGCCTGGAGCCTGGTGGGAGCGCCTCCGATATGGGTGTACCATTCCCTGATAACCCGCGCGGAATAACCGTCCAGAATCATCTCCACATTGACATATTCCATAACCCGGTGGTGGCCGGATTTAATGCAGTCAAGGCCCCGCCTGTAATTTTTTTCTTCTTTATAAATGTCCGCTCCCCAGCATACTCCTGCCCGCTCTCCCATCAAAGTAATGGGCTTCCGGGAAGTCTCTTTTAAAATCGTAATCATTGCGCACCCTCCTCCGCCACTGCCTGAAGATATCCAAGAACCCTGCTTCTTAACTGCCTGTCAAGTTTTCTGTACTTTTCAATCAGCAGATACTCCTCCGTTCCCCTGCTGACCACATAGCACTCCGGACTTTCAAACTCCCCGCCGCTCTCGCCGCAGAGCAGCTGGTAAGGGGTAACCTGGAGGGCATCACAGATCGCCATGATCCTGTCTGCCGATGGATTTGTCTTCTTCCGTTTCCAGTCGCTGATGGTGCTCTGGGATATTCCTGTCTCTTCGGAAAACTGTTTCTGGCTGATGTTTTTCTTTTCCAGTATCTGGAAAATTCTTTCGCTGATAATCATGGGCCCACCTTTTCCTGTCTTTCCTCTCAAACATATCCTGTCCTGTATCAAGTATTAAAATAACATAGAAACCGCATTTCAGCAATCCCAAAAATCTTCTCCGGTCTTGCCCGTAAATTTTGGGGGCTTATTTTTCTTTTATCTAATCATTATAAAAAAGGACGCACCCGATATCTTGTGCGTAACTGTCCTTTCAACAGTAAATCCCATTCTTTTATACAAAGAAATGGCCCGCGTATTAAAAGCAGCAACCGTAAGGCGCAATGGGACACAGGGCGTCTGTCTGGTCATATATTCCAGGCCACAGCGCATAAACTCAGGTCCCAGGCCCTTACCGCACAATGCAGGGTGCATGCCCAGCCCAATATCCAGCTTGTCATCCGAATAGTGATAACAATCGCCAGTTGGAATGCGGGCCGATTGCCCCTGGCAGAAATAACCTGTCAATATGCCCTTCCGATCTGTGCAGGCAAAATAATCACCATTAAGTAATTCATCAATTGTTTCTGCATCTTGTTCAAAACTATATATGCTGTATTCATTTTCATATTTCCACTGCGAAATCTCCACAGCCCACTCACGCGTCATTGTTTCGATGGTATATGGCATTTTTACCTCTCACGCAAAAAAATATTTCCTATTTTTTATCTGCATAGTAATATGTAAAAACTCTGGCTACAGCTCTATGCGTCTTGACCTCTTTCATCAGCGGAACCTTCAGCTCCAGCTTTTCCTTCTGAATTGTCTCCTCTGTCTTCGATATTATCTCTTCCGGCGAAGAAGATGCTATGGCCTCAAGCGACCGATAGCCTGCTTTATAGTATAGCAGCGCTCTTTTATACTTTATGCCAGGCAGCTGATATAATTCCCGAAACGCTTCCTTTTCTTCCGTTGTCCCACAAAGGGTATCTATTTCTTTCAGTTTCTGCGGCCTTACATCATACATGACCAAAAATCTCCTGAAAAGGTCTGCCAATTCAGCATCAGGTAAACCAACAGATACAAGAGTCTCTATGGGCAGCTCCAGGCAATCCGATTTCGTCAGGCATCCAATGGACCTGAGACGCTCTACCAGAGTATATTTATACGGAATCAAAAAATCATATCGTGTCAAGATACAGTCCTGATTCAGCAGTTCAATGATTGCTTCTATTCTGTAATTCATCTTCGCTTCTCCAATCTCCGTTGACAGCTTTGATTCTCTATAATTTTCTGATCGGAAAATACATATAATTCTTCCCTGTCTGCGGGCAGGTAAAATCGTGAACTGCGCCGACTAACGGAATGTTATTATCCTTCATATACGCTATTGTCTTTGGAAATGTATCATCACCTTCACATTCTACATAGATATATTCATAACCGGGAATCATCCACTTTGTCCAACCACCGGGCGCTTCTGCATCATCAACGCACTCCACTCCTGCAAGATAAAGTCCCTTGTTAAAATTCTCCCAGGGTTGAAAGGAACGGGAAAAATCAGACATTGCTCCCCATATTCCGACGATATTCCCATTTTCATCTTTCTTTGCCCACTGCCTGACCTCTTCAAAATGAAGATTTGCATTATCCCATAACTCCTGTACAAAGCCCTCGCCATCTGATGTGGAACCCTCTTTGCCAATTACTACAAAAGATTCTTTAACATATGTATTGATTTTCACTATGATACCTCCCTGATTACAGATGAATCTTCCTATACTTTATCAATACATACAAAGCCCTGTCAATATCCTGAATTTTAACTACCTTTTTTCAACACACATACATACAGATACTCGCTTTCCCACATTTGATTATCCACAATGTTCTCCCCTTTACGTATGTCTGCAACATCTAATTTTTCTCCCCAAAACTCTTTCAGTCTTTCTTCCGTAAAAGCAGTTCCTGTCTGTTTGCTCCTGTAAAACTCATAATCATCCACTTCATCAGCGCCGTCTTCCCCTGCCGCAAAACACAGCAAAATAAAATAACCGTTTTCTGCTAATATACTTGATACAATATCTCTGTATTGTAAACGCCTATGTGGTGCCAAATGATGAAAAATACCACTGTCTATTACCAGATCAAACTTCTGATCCATAAAATCCAATGCAAAAATGTTCTCTGCTTTAAAGGTTACTCTTTCCGCCTGACTCTCTCTTGCATACCTTTTCGCATTTTCTATTGCAATCTCTGACAAATCATATGCTTCTGTATCAACACCATTTTTAGCAAGATAAATTGCGTTGCGGCCTTCTCCACAGCCAAATTCGCAGGCGTTTTTAATATTATGCTCTCTTATAAAATCAACAACACATTTATCTGGAAGTTTATTCTATTTCAAAAATGGGGCAGGCTTATCCCGCTTAATATAAAAGGTGTTCCACTCCACTCCCTCTGCATATCTGTCCAACATATGAAATAAATCATCTATTGAATTAATAAAATTCATACCCATACCTCCAAACAATTTCTTATTTTTTCTTGACACCGTTTTGGCAGCAAAATAATTTTCTACTTATCCGTCCTTATTCCATTGTGCCAGCACCATGTCATTTATACAGCTACGGGAAATCAGATAAACACTGTATTCACATGTAAACAGAACTCTATTGAACTAATACAGACGTGTAATCATGAAAAATTACACATTTGCTTTTATATATTCAGCAAAGAAAAAAGCGGCAAGTCACTATTGTAAATTGAGCGTCTTTTGTTTTTGCCTCTATAAAAACAGAAACAAGGGTAGACTTGTATGAAATTGCATAAAGAATAATGTATACAAACTGCAATCACTGCTTTGTTTGGATTATACCAATCCCACTGCGCGGCATCAAGTACTAAGAATAATTTCTCCTAAATCCGCAAAAAAGCAACAGTGCCAACGCCCCCATAACAGCCATATCAAGCTGCCTGGGCACAGATGGACTGTTTTTCTGCTTTGCAATCTTTTCTCTGCGAACAGATGCTTTAAAAAACTTGCCATACCCTTTCACCTGCTTCCTAAGCAGCGCTGTCTGCGAAAGTCCCATTTCATCCAGTTTGAAATCAGATCAGCCCGATACTCCTCGCTGTACAGCCTGATATCCAAAAGCCAGTCATCCTCCGTTTTCTCATGTGACAAAGGACAATAAACCACATAATTACCCGTGGTATCTTCCACTCCCAGTAATTTCTTCACGGCAAAATAATTTTCCCTGTAAGCGCAATCAACTTCGCATCCTGCAGGACAACCTCATCCAACTGATCTTCAAATCCTGTATCACTTTTTCTGAATCCATTCTGTTACCTCAATCCAACGATTCTTTCTCTGTTATTTTCCAATA
>CANBFE010000047.1 GCA_947367855.1 uncultured Lachnospiraceae bacterium
AAAACAAATTCAATAACCTATCGCTTGCACAGTTTCATTTATGGTGGTGCCAAATGTGGGGCATGAGGGTTTAGAAACTAATAATTTTATTAGGTGGACAAACGAACTTGATACTTTCTTATCGGAACGACAACCAAATAAGCAAGGTAATATAAAATCTGCGAATGATATAATACACACGCTGTTTTATGTTGTAAATGGCGCCGGAACGCGTGTGGAAGAAACGGAAATAGATATTTTGAAAAACATTTATCAAAAATATAGTTTATCGGCTTCGGTAATAATCACAAATTGCGATATTGCTAAAGAGCATGAGTTGACTGCCATTGAAAGTATCTTGAAAAGGCACGGGCTAAGTTCTTTTCGTGTCTGTTCTATTTCCAAGAAAACGCGTGGTGGTGATAAAATTGAGCCGTTCGGAAAAGACCCTGCAATAAGACAGATATTATCAGCTTCTTATGAAAAAGTAGGCAAAGAATTAACACTAAGTATTCTCAAACAAATTATTGTATTTATCAACGAAACAAGAAATAAGGCCAAAGCACTCATAGAGGCATCCGATATTTCCTTATTTAATTTGGATGCTATTGACGACATTGATTGGGACGATGTTCTTAATAATGATTTCGATTATGATAACTTTATTCCTGATGAATATAAAAACTATTACAATTTCTTAGAAAACTTCAATGTAAGTTATCAAGGTCATGATATTATGAGCGAAACCTTCAACAGAATAAATGATGTTATTGATAAATTAGATATTACTGACATCAATATCGGGAGAAAAATGACCGAAGCAGAAAACAATCTTGAAAATGGAGATCTTTTTGAACAGATAGGGGCGTTTTTTCAAGTAGCTAAAATAGCATTAAGACTTAAAAAAGCATTAAAGGATGCCATTGATGAAGTGTTTGACTTAGCTGTTCGTGAACTTCAACAACAAATTAGAAAGGTTAAATCAGCATCTGATTGTTCCGGCGCCATCTGAAAGATCCGCGGAGGCACAAAGCTTTGATTACAAACAGCCTCCGCTTTTCACCACGCGCAATTCGGCGGGACTTTTATTTTAACGAGGTACACGCCAATGCTTATCTTCCGCCGTCCCCGCCAGCGGAACGAGCTCTGTGGATAAGGACTGCCAAAAGAATCAGCGCTGCCAGGATACCGATTCCCCCAATGACTGCCCGGTGCAGAGAGTTCTGGACTACAGTCTGCTCTTCTTCCTCTTTACCCTTATCCGGAAGGGTTGTGGGTTGGGCTGTTTCCTCATTCTCCTGTGTCTCTTCCGGCAGTTCTGACGCCTCATTCCCCGGCTCCTCTTCCGGCAGACCTGCTTCCTCATTTTCCCCAAAAGCTTCCTTAACGAAGCGCATCAGTTCATCAGCCAGTTCCTCCCGGGCTTTCCGCTGCTCCTCCGTCTTTGGCGGAACCGCAAACCCAAGCTCCCCCTCCGCCGGGACGGTAATCAGATCCGTGCCGTGGTCAGTTCCCTCCACAATATGAATCTCCTTCCGGTCAGAACCGCAGGCCTCGTACAGGCCCTCCACATGCCTTTGATAGACTCCCGCGGCATTCTGCCAGTCTTCCGTAGATACGGCAAAAAACGCAGGCGCGGTAACGGACGCCATGGCGCCCAGGGCATCAATCTCCATGTCATACGACGGAGAGGACAGAATCACCACTCCCGCCAATTCCGGAATCTCCGCAGCAGCAACCGCCGTAGCCGTTCCGCCATAGGACGCTCCCATGGCCAGGATCTCCGTCACGCCCCGTTCCCGCAGAACCTGGGCAGCCGCCAGTACGTCCAGATCCCACCTCTGGCTCATTCCTGCGGAAGACGAGGCGGAAGGCAGCACATCGCGGAATTCCCACAGAATCACCTGATACCCTTCCTCCGCCAGACGCTCCCCAAAGGGAAGCCAGCTTTTCAGCCCCCATCCCTTCGCATGTCCAAGAGTAATGCCCCGACTGCCCGTGCCTAAAACATATCCGCACAGCGCCACCCCGTCCTGGGTGAGAAACTGCACCGCATTCTCCTCATATCCTTCCGGAAAACTGTACTCCTCCGCCAGTCCGTCCTCCATGGAAACCTCCCGTCCCTGGGCAATGATAATACTGTCCTCCCTCCGGGCGGCTGCCCCTGCAGATTCTCCCATTGACAGAATCAGCAGAATTCCCCACAGCAAAAAAACTGCCTTTTTCACTCAGCGCTCCTCCCCTGCAGGCATACTGCCCCGGCCTTTATCAACAGCATCATAGGACGGCGCAGTTCATCCTCCATCCCCGGAATGTCCATCATCTCTTCAGGCGGCACAGCCTCCTCCATGACCTGGATCTCGAAACCGTTGTTCAACAGTCCCATGGCAATCTGCGTAAGCGTATGATGCTGTTTTGTCACGTCACATCCCAAAAAGCGGGTCTTCCGCTCCCCGGGCAGAAAGTAGCGGTCTACGGGCCAGTACAGGGGCTTATTTTCCTCTGTATAGATCCAGTCCTGTCCCACCCCTGCCGTAAACACAGGATGCTCTATATTAAAAAGGAAGATTCCTCCCGGTTTCAGCGTCCGCCGCACCTTTCGAAACACCCCTTCCATGTCCTGAATATAGTGCAGCGCCAGGTTCGAAATGACACAGTCCCACCTGCCCTCCGGATATTCGTATTCTTCTATGCCGCAGACCCGGTATTGAATCTGCCTGGCCAGATTGCGCCTCCTGGCCTCCTCAATCATCTTTTGGCTTAAATCGATGCCCAATACCTGCTCTGCCCCGTTTTCCGCAGAAAATCTGCAGTGCCAGCCATAGCCGCATCCCAGGTCCAGGACATGTTTTCCCTGCAGCGGCGGAAACAGGGGCTTCAGCTGATGCCATTCCCCTGCAGCGCCCAGCCCTTCCGCACTGCGGGGCATTTTAGCATATTCCTGAAAGAATTTCTCGTTATCATATTCATTATGCATAACCCGTTCACCATTCCTTTCTCCACGACGCAGAGCCTGCAAAAATTACTAATCTTGAGTATGAATCAACTTCCTCCGGCTCCATCTTCCGTTCAGAAACCACAGAAAAGAAATCAGGTAATTCACGCCCCATCCCATGGGAACCGCATACCATACCGCCTCCACGCCCCAGATTCCGGCAAAACGGAAGGACACAAACACCCGAATCCCCAGATTGATCAGATTGGCCAGGGTAAATACCACCACATCCCCCGCACCCTTCAGCACCCCGTCCGTGATCGCCTTCACACCGATGAACACAAAAAAGAAACGGATAAAGCGCAGATAGGTATCTCCTGTGGCAAAGGCCTCCATGCTGCTGCCGTCCTCAATAAAAGCAGAGATGATCTGCCCATGAAACAGGCTCAGCACCGCCAGAATCAGCGCCGCAAACCCAAACACAATGCCGTAAGCCGTGATATAGCCCTTCTTTACCCGGTCCGGATTCCCTGCTCCCAGATTCTGGGCAGTGAAGGTGGACATGGCATTCCCGGCGGCGATCATGGGCACGATGCAGATGGACTCCACCCGCATTCCGGAAGTATAGCCCGCCAACACCGAAGAACCGAATCCGTTTACCACAGACTGTACAAGCAGCATGCCGATAGATACGATAGACTGCTGAAGCATGGACGGAATAGCGATTTTCACCATGCTGCCCAACATTTCCATGCTGTAAATCTGCCGCCCGGCCGCCCCGGAAAGGCAGGCATCCCGCGTCTCCCCACTGTCCTGAAATTTCCGCAGCGCCTTCATCAGCAGCAAAAAGGAAATCACCGCCGAAATCCCCTGGGCGGTCACCGTGGCGACTGCCACCCCCGCCACACCCATGCCAAGGGACAGAACTGTAAACAGATCCAGAAAAATGTTCAGCACAGAGGAGAACAGGAGCAGATACAGAGGAGTCCTGGAATTGCCCAGGGCATTGAACACAGCAGACAGCACATTATACATAAACAAAAACGGCAAACCGACAAAATAAATGCGCAGGTACAAAACCGCGTCGTCCAAAATGTTGCCGGGTGTGCGAAGGGCCGTGAGAATCCGTCCGCACATGACAAAGCCGAAAGTCCCCAACACCACGCTCACCGCGGCAAAGCTGATCAGCGCCGTGTATACGGAAACCTTCATTTTCCCATATGCCCCGGCCCCCAGATACTGGGAGGTGATCACAGACGCCCCGATCCCGCCGCCTATGGCTATCATGATAAATACCGTAGTCAGAGAATAGGACGCGCCCACTGCCGCAAGCGCATCCTCCCCAACGCACTGCCCCACTATAACGGAATCCGCCATATTGTAAAACTGCTGAAACAGATTGCCCAATATCATGGGCAGCGCAAAGAAAAACAGGGATTTTCCTGGATCATCCTTCAGCATGTCGTACTTTTTCATCTCCCGCCCCTTTCGTCTGTCTCCAGTTCCTGCAGGGCTGTCTCCGACTCCATCATGCGCTCCAACAGAGATTCCTGGTTCTGTTCCTCCGCGTCCAGCTGTGTCTGCAGTTCCATCAGCTTCTGATAATCCGAGGCCAGGGCGGGATCCATCATCTGCAGCTTCAGCTCTGCCATACGCTGCTCGCTTTCCTCCAGCTGCCGCTCATATTTTTCCAGTTGTCTGGTAAGGCGGGACCTGATTTTCCCCGGGCTGTAGTATGTCTTTTTATCAAAAACATCCGACAACGTGGGAGGACATCCCTTCCCGCTTCCGGCCCGGGACTTTCCGGAATCCGTCCCTGCGCTTCCGCGGCTGCCTTCCCCCGCCCCGGCGGCGCCGTCCTTCCCGCCGGACCGGATCATCCGCTTCTCCTTCTCCTGCAGATACTCCTCATAAGCATAGGGGTACTGGGTCACCTCCGTCCCCTCAAATTCCAGAATCCCGGTTGCGATCTGCCGGATAAAATACCGGTCATGGGACACAAACAATACCGTCCCTGCAAATGTGCCAAGCATCCGCTCCAGGGCCTCCTTGCCGATGATATCCATATGATTGGTGGGCTCGTCCAGAATCAGCAGATTGGGCCTTGTCTGGAACATTTTGCACAGGGCCAGGCGCACCCGCTCCCCGCCGGAGAGCTGCCCCATCTTCTTCTCCACTTCCTCCTGGGAAAACAGGAAACTTCCCAGAGCGCTCCTGACATCCTCCCGCAGCAGGCGGGGATATGCCTCCCAGAAATTCTCCAGTACAGTCTGCTCCGGGTCCACTTCCCCTGTCACCGCAGCCTGCTGGTCAAAATATCCCCATTCCACATTTGGCCCAAAGGAAAATGTGCCTCCCAAAGGATTGACCAGTCCGGTCATTGTCTTCAGCAGCGTGGATTTGCCGATGCCGTTCTCCCCGATCACCGCCAGGCGCTCCCCTTTCCGCAGGGTGAAGGACACCCGGGAAAGCTCATGGTTATAGCCGATGCTGAGTTTTTTCGCCGTCAGCACCTCCGTATAGCTCTCAATCCTGGGCTGAAACAGCGCCTGGAAAGCCCTGGTATCAAAACGCCTGGGCTTCTCGATCTTTACCATGTGTTCAATGACCCTGCGCTTGGACCTGGTGGCCGCCACCTTGGTAGGCGTGTTCTTCCACTTTTCAATCCACTCCGTGAGACGCTGTATCTCCTTCTGCTGAGCCTCGTAATCCTTCTCCTGCTTGGCAAACGCAGCCTCCTTCTGCTCCAGAAAGGCTGTATAATTGCCGGCATAACGCCGTATCCTGTGATATTCGATCTCATAGGTCACATCGATAATCCTGTCCAGAAACATCCGGTCATGGGACACAATTACCACAGACTTGTCATAATTTTTCAGATATCCCTCCAGCCACTCAATGGTAGGCAGATCCAGATGGTTGGTGGGCTCGTCCAACAGCATGATATCCGGCCTGCTTAACAGAAGTTTGATAAAAGCCACCTTGGTCTGCTGCCCGCCGGAAAAGCTTCCTATGGGCCGCTCCAGGTCTGCCAGGGCAAAGCCGAAACGCTGAAACAGAATCTCCATATCCTGCCGCCAGGTATACCCCCGAAGCGCCTCCATCTGCTTCTGAAGACTGTCATATTCATGCAGCAGCGCCTTATTCTCACCCGCCTGCAGCTGCTCCTCCACCTCCTTCATCCTGGCTTCACAGGCAAAAACCGGGGCAAAGGCTTTCCGTATCTCCTCCTCTACGGAAAGCTCCCCCTCCGGGAAACTGATCTGGTGCAGAAAACCGATGCGCTGCCTTCCGGCCATGGTAATGCCGCATTCCTCGTCGCTGTCCAGATTGTTCATCCGTATATCCCCGTTGATCAGCTTCAGCAAAGTGGTCTTTCCGCAGCCGTTGCGCCCGATCACCGCAATCTTCTCGCTGTCCCTGATCTCAAAATTCACATCCTCCAATATCGTATCCGCGCCGTACTGCACCAGCGCATGTCTGATCTGATATCGCATGATTCTCCTCCTTCTTCCTCCTCTGTTCAAACCCGGAAGCCTCAGGATGCATAATTCTCCTTCACAAACCGCCGGAGCGCGTCAAGGGACCGCTCCACCTTCTCCGTGTCAATACAGTACGCCATCCTGAAATACCCCGGCGCCCCGAAGGTATCCCCGGGCACCAATACCAGGTCATAGTCCAATGCCTTTCGGCAGAATGCCTTTGCGTCCTCCTCCAGGGCCTTGGGAAAGATATAAAAAGTCCCTCCGGGCTTCACGCAGGTAAAGCCAAGAGCCTTTAATTCATGATACAAAAGGTTCATATTCGTCTCATAGACCTGTAAATCCGCCGTCCTGTCCAACACCTTTGCCACAGCCAACTGAATAATGGAGGGCGGACAGTTATGTCCGATTCCCCTGGAAATCTGGCCGCACATATTCACCATGGTCTCCCCGTCCCGGCAGTTGGGATTCACCGCCACATAGCCGATGCGCTCCCCGGGAATGGACAGAGACTTGGAAAAGGAATAGCACATAATGGTATCCTCATAAAAAGCCGACACACAGGGCGCATCCACTCCCTCAAAAACGATCTCCCGATAAGGTTCATCCGAAATCAGGTATATAGTATGGCCGTACTCCCGGGACTTCTTCCTCAGCAGCTCCGCCAGTCTTCCCAGAGTCTCCGCCGAATACACCACCCCGGAAGGATTGTTGGGCGTGTTAATCAGTACAGCCGCCACCTTCTCCGTCAGCATTTCCTCCAGTTTTCCGAAATGAATCTGAAAATTCTCCGTATCCGGAGGCACCACCTTCAACACCGCGCCCGTGAGATTCACATAGGGCCCATACTCCGGAAAATACGGCGCAAAGGTCAGAATTTCGTCCCCCGGCTCCGTCACCAGGCGGAAGGCATGAGCCAGAGCCCCGGCGGCCCCCACCGCCATGAAAATATGCTCCTTCCGGTAAGGCAGGCCGAACCGCCTCTCCAGGGATGCAGCCACCGCCTCCCGCACACCGGGAATCCCCAGACTGGGACTGTAGCCATGGAGCACATTGGTCTCCTCCGTATTCAGCATCCGAACCATTTCTTCCGTAAATTCCCGGGGTACGGGCACGGAAGGATTGCCCAGACTGTAGTCAAACACATTCTCATATCCGATTTCCTGCCCCCTGGCCGTGGCAAATTCCGACAGCTCCCTGATGACAGACTTCCCCGACAGCATTTCTTTATATTTTTGAACCAACATAAGATGATATCCTTTATCCTTTCCTCTTTGTTCTGACCCTTCCTATTCTATCACATTTTTCATGCATTACAAGTGCTTCCGGCCCCCTCTTTTTTTCTTTCCTTTTTTGCCAAAATAGATTATAATGTCTACATACATTCATATGCCGTCCAACCGTTATGAAAAGATTCCTGCCCCTGAAAACGGACAATGCGGCAGAAAGGAAAAGATATGGCAAAAGAGTTACTGAAAAGAAATGAAGTAAAAGAGGAATTCACCTGGGACCTGAAAGATCTGTGCCCCGACAATGACGCCTGGGAAGCCGCAATGGCAGAAATAAAAGATATGGCGTCCCATCTGGCTCAGATGGAAGGACACATCGCAGAAAGCGCGGAGAATCTGCTGTCCTACCTCACACAGCTTGAGAAGATGGAGAAAAAATCCGGCCCCATAGCCAGTTATGCCCAACGGCTCAGCGACCAGGATCTGGGCAATACCGCCAATCAGGCCATGGTGCTGAAGCTCCACAGCACGTTCTCCGACATGTACAGCAAACTGGCCTTTGCAGATCCGGAAATCCTTGCCATCGACCAGGAGACCCTGGAGAGCTTCTATGCCGCAGAGCCCGGTCTGGAAGCCTACCGCAAATACATTGAGGAAATTCAGCGGCTGAAGCCCCACTGCCTGTCCGCGGAAATGGAGCGCCTGCTGGCCATGACACAGGAAATGTCCGGCGTTCCCAACCAGACCTTCTCCGTATTTAACAATGCCGATCTGAAGCTGCCTGAGATGACGGACGAAAACGGAGACACCATCCGCATCACCCATGGCCGGTACGGTTCTCTGATGGAGTCCACGGACCGCCGCGTGCGCAGGGAAGCCTTTGAAAAAATGTACCAGACCTATAAGCAGTTCGAGAATACCCTGGCCAGTCTCTACAGCGGTCAGGTGAAGAAGCTGATGTTTTACGCCAAAGCCCGCAAATATTCTTCCACTTTGGAGGCAGCTGTCAGCCACAACAATGTCTCCTCCAATGTATACGAGAACCTGCTGACAACCATCAATGCCAATCTGGACAAGATGTACCGCTATGTCAGCCTGCGCAAGAGGCTCCTTGGCGTGGACGAGCTGCACATGTACGATGTCTATACTCCCATTATTTCCGATGCAAGCCGGAAAGTCAGCTTTGAGGAAGCCAAGGAGACCATACTGAAAGCCCTTGCCCCCCTTGGAGAAGACTATATCCGCCTGCTGCAGGAAGGCTTTGACAACCGTTGGATTGATGTGTACGAAAACGAGGGCAAACGAAGCGGCGCTTACTCCGCCGGTGTTTACGGCGCCCACCCCTATGTATTGATGAATTACAACGACACCCTGGACGATATGTTTACCCTCGCCCATGAAATGGGACACGCCCTTCACTCCCACTATTCCAATACCACACAGCCTTATTTCTACTCCCACTATAAGATATTCGTGGCGGAAGTGGCCTCCACCTGCAATGAGATACTTCTGATGGAATATCTGCTGAAAAACACTACGGACCCCAAGGAAAGGGCCTATCTGCTGAATCATTATCTCGACAGCTTTAAGGGAACGGTATTCCGCCAGACTATGTTTGCGGAATTCGAAAAGAAGACCAATGCCATGGCGGAAGCAGGGGAAAGCCTCACTGCCCAGGCACTGAACGAGGTTTACTATGAGCTGAACCAGAGATACTTTGGTCCGGATATGGTTTCCGACCCCTGCATCGCCGGAGAATGGGCCAGAATTCCCCATTTTTACTACAATTTCTACGTCTATCAGTATGCTACCGGTTTCTCCTCCGCAGTGGCCATCGCCAGGAATATTCTGAAGGAAGGCGCTCCCGCAGTGGCGAGATACAAAGAGTTCTTATCCGGCGGCTGCTCCCAGTCTCCTGTGGAACTGTTAAAAATCGCAGGCGTGGACCTGGAGACGCCCCGTCCCATTCAGGATGCCATGGATGTCTTCGGCCAGGTTCTGGACGAGATAGAAAAACTGGTATAACCTCTAAATTACCAACAGAACCGGCGCGGCAAAAGCCACGCCGGTTTTCCTGTCAGCAGCTCACAGCCGGGCAATCTCCTCCGGAGTCAGCAGACTGATCTTACCGTACTCCCCGTCAAAACCCGGTGTACGCTCCACCTCGCCCCTGCGGAGCCGTCCAATGCCCTCTGCCACCAGAGGCCCTGCCGCCTTTCGGATATCCTCCAGGGGAACCTGCCGCAGAATGGCAAACTCCGTCCCAAGGGTCTCTATCATATTCTCATATTTTGCGGCTGCTTTCTTTCCCGCTGCAGAAATCCCCAGGGATGCGCCGATTACTTCCGGAAGGGGCACCAGACTTTCGAAAGGATGGGCCCCGGCCAGGGTAAAGCCCTCCTCCCGGTCCGCAAGCTGCTCCACCCGGTTCAGCACGCCCACGGTAATCTTTTTTCCGCATACAGGGCATCGGTTTCCGTACCCGGCAGTCTCCCGGGGACTGGTGCATAATCCGCACTTTCTATGCCCGTCGAAATGATATTTCCCCTCCTCGGGGAAAAATTCAAGGGTGCCCGCCAGGCCCCTGCCCTGTCTGATTGCTGCCGACAGCCCCTGATAGGACAGCTCAATGTCAAACAGATTGGCCTCCCTTCCCAGTTTTGCCGGAGAATGGGCATCCGAGTTGGAGATCAGCTGAAAACGGTCCAATGCCCCCACCCGCCAGTTCATGGCAGGGTCAGAGGAAAGCCCTGTCTCCAGGGCCTGGATGTGGGGCGTCAGGTCCTCAAAACATTCCTCAATGGCATCAAATCCGGAAAAGGCGCCGAACAGGGAAAAATGCGGCGTCCAGATATGGGCAGGCACATAGATTCCCTCCGGCGCCACCTCCAGCATGATTTCCAACAGTTCCCTGCAGGGAAGCCCCAAAATAGGCCGCCCGTCCGAACGGATATTCCCAATCGTGTCCAACCGCCCTGCAAGAGCCCCGGCCTGCTCCAGTCCCGGCAGAATCAGAAGGCTGTGAACCTTTCTCACCCGGCCTCCCTTTTTGTAAATGGAGCTGATCTCCCCTGTGACCACAAAACGGGGAGAGCTGTCGGATCTCTCCGCTCCCTCCAGACGGTATTCTTTTTTCAGCACATACAGGCCGTCCTCTGCAGGTTCCAGTTTTTCCGCCAGTTCTTCCCGCCAGGCCGGATGTGTAAAATCTCCTGTGCCCACAATGTGGATTCCCTTTTTTCTCGCCCATAAATCCAGATACTCCGGTGTACAGTCCCTACTGGTAGCCATGGAATACCTGGAATGAATATGCAGATCTCCTATATACATATCTCCTCACATTCTGCCGCCGGAAAGCTTCTCCTCGGCATGCCGCATGCCCTCTCCCGAAACTGACCCACAATCCCCATTTCGTCTCCGTATCAGCTGTATATAATCATCAATTGCGCTTTCCACGCCCTCTATGGAGATTCTGTTCTGCAGGAGCTGAGGCTTCCCTTCTCTTATCAGATCTGTCAGACTCCTTTGAAAAACCACAAGCCTGCTTCTCAGTTCTTCTTCCCCTATCAGTTCCAACATGGTCACTGCATCGAGAAAAATCGCCCTGAAAAGTCGGTCCCTTGCCTCCGCCAGTTCACGGGCGCTTCTCTCTATCCCGCAAAAAGCAGATATCTCCTCCTTTAACTTCTCCAATACTTCAATAGATGCCTCAAAATATCCTGCCATCTCCATGGGCTGTGGCTTCGTCCTTTCAATGGTTGCGATTACCGCAGTGCTTCCCAATCCTGCAGCCAGTTCCTCTTCTGTCAGAAGCAGAACCTCCGGCTCCGACGAAATCCGTCGTCTGTTATTGATAAAACAGTATCGTCCCCCATTCCTCCCGGTGTATACAACTGCATGTCTGCCCCCTGTGGGAATGGCAATGCCCAACATACCGCAGGAAACAGTTTTAAGGAATTCGCCGACAGCCCCCCTGTCCACTTTTGTCTCCGTCATCAGAAATCCTCTGGGCAGCAAATACAAATGAAACCAGTCTGCTGTCTGCAGCATCGGGCCCGCCGCATACCTTCCGCCCTCACAGGCAAACAAATACGGCAACCCCATGGCCAACGCAATCTCCCGGTCTTCCACATCCACCCCATAGTGTTCCAACATATTCGCCACGCCTGCATAAGCGCAGGAGGAATTGAATGTCATATATTTCATAAAATCTCCTCTTACACGCAAAAAGCATTACCGTCTCCCCTGACAAAAGAAGAGCTGCCGTCTTACGAAACGCATTCGTCAAAACGACAGCCCCTATTACAGCGCATTAAATACAGTGATACCCTTAAATATTCAGCAGATCACTGTATGCCTTCAGCGCACCGTCCGTGTCATGGGCCAGTACCTTCTTTGCCAGAACCTTGCCCAGCTGAACTCCTTCCTGGTCAAAGCTGTTGATATTCCATACAAAGCCCTGGAACATCACCTTGTTCTCAAAATGAGACAGCAAAGCGCCCAGAGCCTGGGGTGTCAGCTGATCGCCTGCAATGATACTGGACGGACGTCCGCCCTCAAAGTTCTTGTTTCGGTTCTCATCTTCTTTTCCGCAGGCAAAAGCCACAATCTGTGCCGCTACATTCGCGCAGAGCTTCTGCTGACTGGTGCTGTCCTGAATCACCACGTCCCTGCCCATCTGGTTATTCTTAAAGCCCACAAACTGCAGGGGAATGATATCGGTTCCCTGGTGAAGCAGCTGATAGAAGGAATGCTGTCCGTTGGTTCCGGGCTCACCGAAGATCACAGGGCCTGTCACATAATTCACCGGCTCGCCGAAACGGTTCACGGACTTGCCGTTGGACTCCATGTCAAGCTGCTGCAGATGCGCAGGAAAGCGGCTTAAAGCCTGGGAATAGGGAAGAACTGCCGTATTCTGATATCCCAGTACATTGCGCTCATATACCCCGATCAGAGCATCCAGCATGGCAGGATTCGCATACATATCCCTGTTCCGGGCCAGTTTGTCTTCCTCCGCCGCGCCCTCCAGGAACTGCGCAAACACTTCCGGTCCGAAAGCCAGGGACAATACCGCGCCGCCCACGCCGGAGGTGGAGGAGAACCGGCCGCCGATATAGTCGTCCATAAAGAAAGCCGCAAGATAATCGTCGCTCTTTGCCAGGGGAGAAGTCTCACTGGTGACGGCAATCATATGCCTGGACGCATCCAGACCTGCCTTCTTCAGCGCATCCTTGACAAAAGACTCATTGGTGAGAGTCTCCAGGGTGGTGCCGGATTTGGATACCAGTACGAAAAGGGAATGGGCTACGTCGATACCGTTCAGCACGGCAGCCGCATCGTCAGGATCCACATTGCTGATGAACCTGGCTTCCATCTTGAAAGTATTGTTTGCCCTTGCCCAGTTTTCCAGAGCCAGATACATGGCCCGGGGACCTAAATCGCTGCCGCCGATGCCGATCTGCACCACAGTGGTAAATTTCTCCCCTGCGGCGTTGGTGATCTGGCCGCTGTGCACCTTGTTTGCCAGCTCCGCTATTTTCTCCTGCTCCCTGGCATAAAAGCTGCGCTTGTCCACGCCGTCAGCCACAACCGCTTCCCCCAGCTGTCCGCGGGTCATGTGGTGGAGCACTTTGCGCTTTTCTCCGGTATTGATCACTTCCCCGTTGTAAAGAGCTTCAAATTTCTCCGCGAGCTGAGTCTCTTCCGCCAGTTTTGCAAGAGCTTCAAGCACCTCATCATCCACCTGCTTCGCGGCATAATTGTAGGCAAGCCCTGCCGCCATGGGAACGCTGTATTTCCTGACGCGCTCAGCACCCTTCTCCCCCGTCATTTCCTCCTTCAGGTTTACGGATGCCACCTTCTGCAGCTCCTGGTATGCAGGAATAGTATCCAAATTGTTCCAGGTAATCATATTTGCCTCCAACCTCCTTTAATTTTTTGCCTTCCATTTATAAGCCGTATCGCCTTATGCTACGATTATACTATGAAATGTGGACGAATTCAAGCACAGGAAGACGTTTTCCTGTTTCCTTCATGCAGAGCATTGGAGCAGCCTCCACCACCAATTTCCCTACTCTTCTTTCAGATAAATCTCCACCACCGTATCCTTCTCATCCGGCAGCGGATAGCAGTCCGCCGCATAGGGATTGAAGAAGAAAAACGCATTCTTGTCATACTCCTTCAGGTTCCAGTAATGGGTCTCCTTCACCTCGGAATTATCGGCCAAAAGTCTCATTTTCTCCACTTTTCCGGCCATATTCTCCAGGCACACAGCGCCAACCTGGGGTTCCATCACATGGGCGTAAAGCAGGTTCCCATTCCGGGTGTAGCGTCCCCACTCCGGCTTGGGCAGCTCCGCGTAACCGCAGCCATAGATGCTCTTTTTGTTCTTCTTCATCCAGGCTCCCACCTCTTTCAGTATGGCCACAGACTCCTCAGGAATCTCTCCCTTGGCGTTGGGTCCCACGTTCAGAAGCAGGTTTCCGCCCTTGCTGACACACTCCACCAGCATATGCACCACCATCTTAGCCGATTTATAATGATGGTCATGAGCAGCATAGCCCCAGTGGTTGTTCAGGGTAATGCAGGCCTCCCAGGGAATGGGATTCCCGCCTATGTCCCGGATTCCCTCCGGAGGAATCATCTGCTCCGGTGAGGCAAAGTCCCCTGAGTATGGCGTAGGATCCAGGGTCCGGATGGAACCCGCATCCTCCCCGCTTCCCTCCAGGCGGTTGTCAATGATCACATCCGGCTGAATGGAACGCACCATCTCAATGAGCTCCTTCGCCTTCCAGGTGTCGCATTTCATATCTCCATAGGAAAAATCAAACCACATCACATCCAGTTTGCCGTAATCCGTGAGCAGCTCCTTAATCTGGCCGAACATGTATTCCAGATAGTTATCAAAATTCCGATTCTCGTTGGAGCATTCCGGATGCTTCCGCATGGGGTGGTGCATATCCCCGTAATGGGGGAAGTCCGGATGCCTCCAGTCAATGACGGAATAATACAGGCCCACCCTGATGCCCTCCGCCCGGAAAGCCTCCAGGAATTCTCTTACCAGATCCCGCCCACAGGGAGAATTGGTAGATTTGAAATCCGTCAGCTTGGAGTCAAACAGACAGTATCCGTCATGATGCTTGGCGGTGAGCACGGCATACTTCATTCCCGCTTCCTTGGCCAGTCTCGCCCACTCCCTGGGGTCATAATTCTCAGCGGCAAACTCATCCTTCAGAGGCTCATAGGCTTCCTTTGTCAGCTGCTCCACGCTGCGCAGCCACTCTCCCCTGGCCGGGATGGTATACAGCCCCCAATGGATGAACATGCCGAATCTTGCCTCCTGGTACCACTGGGTCCTCTTTGTTCTCTCTTCCACGACTTTATTCATTTTATTCTCCTTTTCCTATGCGGTATATCGTTTTCCCGCATATTCCTTTCTCTTATACTCGTGAACGCATTGCGTTTGTGGGTATAATTTGCAGTTTTTCTATGGTTTCCCGCGCATTTTCCCTGAAATGCCTCAGCTCTCGGCCACCAGTTTCAGCAGCTTCAAAATCATATCCCCGGTTCCCACATTATATCCGGCGACGCCATAGATGCAGTTCATGCTCCTGTTTACAATCACGGCCAAAGGCAGTTTCCCCGGCTCCAGATACATCCTGCGGGCCACGGCCTCCATATCCGCCCCGAAATCGTCCAGGAAAAGGCGAATCTCCGGCAGTGCTTCAAGCACCCTCCTGCAGGCCGGATTCTGCCTGATGGCAGGACGCTGTGCAATAAAGTAAATCCCGTTCTCCAGAGCCGCATATTCTTCCCTGCGTTCGTAAATCTCGTTGAGAATATGCTCCGTGGGTTCCTCGTCCTCTCCAAGCCACACAAACAGCCCTTCCCGCTCCTGCACCAGTTCCGAAATCCTGTGCTCCGCCCCGTCTTCCGTTCTCAGGGCAAAATCCGCAATGTCGTTAGCAACCAGCATATCGGAAAGCTCTACCTCCATCTGCTCCAGAACGATCTCCTTTTTCTCCCCCTCTGCCAGTTGGAAGAAATACTGTTTTGCAAAAATATTGCCATTTGGCAGACGGTTTGCCGTCAACACTCTGTATTTCCCGGGGAACACAGGCACCGGACCGGAAATCTTGCCCTCTTCTCCCCATCCAAGCATCAATGTATGGTATCTGCCGTCCTCGAAGCGGGCCATGGTCCAGTTTCCGAAATAATTCCACTCCACGTCTCCCTGTTTCTGCAGAATGACTTCACAGGTTCTCTCCTCATGCTCCATGGGAACAAAGCGTCCCTGGGCTCCCGGCTCCTGCACCCATACCTCCGGCATTCCTTCTACCGGATCCAGTCTTGCGGGAATCCCCAATGTCCTCAGCATCTGCACGCAGACCACCTCCCTGGTGATCTCGCTTCCGAAACCGCTCTCCAGGGCTGCTTCCGCGGAAGTCACCAGAGAGCCGTACTCCGCCTTTTTCTCGGAAACAATGCTTTCCTTCACCAGTTTCCAGGCCTGTACCGGATCTCTGCGGATCTCCTCCGCCAGGTTCCTGCCCTGCCTGCCGCTCTCCTGCTCCAACCAGGTACGGATACTTTTCCGGAAAGGCCGA
This sequence comes from uncultured Lachnospiraceae bacterium, assembly GCA_947367855.1. Lineage (GTDB taxonomy): Bacteria > Bacillota > Clostridia > Lachnospirales > Lachnospiraceae > Acetatifactor. The sequence continues at coordinate 16,232 of CANBFE010000047.1, forward strand.
ATCATCTCGTTCCAGACCCTGGGGCGCAGAATATAGGGCACCAGTACTTCTTCCGCCCAGGTTCCGCAATAGGCGGCGGTCTCCACGCAGTTATCCTCCAGAATATCCGCCGTAATATCCCGATAATCCTTCTCCCGCAGGCTCCCAAGCAAAGCCAGCTTCCACCGGGCGGGATACCGTCCTGCCGCGGGCCTTGTGAGGAAATCCGCAATCTCCTTCTGGTTGCCGCAGGCCTTTTTCATTATGTCAATACATTTTTCTTTTCTCTCAGCAGCATTCCCGGTATCCGCATCCTTCCCCGGCCCCGCATTCTCGGCCTCGATCTCCGCCTCCAGCGCCGCTGCCGCCTGTCCGGCCAGTTCCTCATTGTAAAATCGACTCTCCTTGTCCTTCCGCAGGGACGCAGACTCCGCAAGCCGCTCCTTCCCCCTGCGCTTCTGTTCCCCGGTCAGAACAACCCGGTTCACAGGAGAATCTGCCGGCGCGGCGATCACCATCTCCTCCCAGGTTTCAAGCTTTTCTTCCGGCGTTTTCAGGACAATCCTGCACACCTTGCCCTCCTTGGTATCAATCAGGCATTCCCCGTACAGCTCATCCTTTGCCGCCGTCACATGCATTGTGCCAAGACCGGTACGAAGACTGCACCTGCCCGCTTTGTCTGTCCGCACGGTGGCGATTTCCCCGAAGCAGGCCCCGTTCATCACCTCAAAATGCACAGCCACATCTCCCTGGGGATTTCCCTCCTCATCCACGATCTCCACAGCTGCTTCCGTGGTCAGGGCGTAACGTCCCAGATGATTCAGCACATGACTCATATCCTTCATGGGCATTACCTGCAGCTTTGACCCTGCCTGCCCCAGGTCCTCATCATCCGGCTCCGTGGGCAGCAGCCAGCGGGAATGCACCAGCATGGCCCGGGAGGACGCTCCGGTAAACCATCCCTTATTCACTACCTCCTCCGGCTCGCAGGCTCCCAGGAACACCCACTTTCCGTCTGCCCAGGCTTCCACCCAGGCATGATTGTCGTCACAGTGGGACCACAAGGGCACATACACCTGCCTGGCAGGAATGCCCAGACTGCGCAGCACGGAAACGCCGAAGGTGGATTCCTCCCCGCATCTTCCGTAGGCGGAATGGTACACGCACAGGGGACTGGCAGTCCTTCCGTCCGTAGCCCGGTAAGTGGCCTGGGAGGCAAGCCAGTAATTCACTTTCAGCAAAGCGTCGTGCATATTCATCCCTGCAATCTGCTCTTTCAGTTCCCTGTAAAAGAATCCACGGTGATCCGTCAAATCCTCATTGTTCACCCGATGATGCAGAACATAGCCCGCAAATGTTTTCTCCGGCACCTTCCCCGCGAAAGGCCCCTTCTCCCACAGAAACACCCCATGCCTGGCATAAGCCTCAAAAAGCTCCACCGGATAATCCAGAGCATCGCTCAGAGGCATGGACGCATACAGACATTTCAACGCCTCCGCTTCCTGGGAACGCCCTTCCTCACCGGCTCTCTCTACAGCCGCCGCCACTGCTGCCCCCTTCTTCCCCATGCGCTTTACCTGCGCCTGAAAGGGGGGCTCCATTTCTTCCATAAACTTTTGTGTAAACATACTTCTCCTTCCTTTACCCTGATTAGATGTCAGCACCAAAAGATATGACTGGCCCTGATAATGCAGTCAGACATAACCCTCCAAACAAATTCAACGGATCACTTACAAAAACCACCAGGGGCCGCTGCATTGAGGATACAGGATAAACTTTTCAGGCACAAATTCCCTGTTCTGTGTCCGTCTTCCTCAATGCAGCAGCCCCTGTGTCATTTTCCGTCAATCATACTGTCAATTATACATCTATCCTGGCACATTTTCAATCACTGCCGAAAATATACCATTAACCCTTCACAGCACCGATCATAACACCCTGAACCAGATACTTTTGAACGAAAGGATACAACATCAGCACCGGCAGCGATCCCACAACGATGGTGGAGTATTTCAGCAGATCCGACATACCCTGGAGCTTGGCTGCCGCAGAAGCATCCGAAACTTTTGTCATATCTACCTGACC
>CANBFE010000048.1 GCA_947367855.1 uncultured Lachnospiraceae bacterium
ATAGAATTTTCGCACGCATTTCCTTCGCGGGCGACAATTCTATGCCTAAACCGCCCCGAACGAACATCGGCGGAACTATAAATTAAGAAAGGAAACCTAACATGAAATTTTCAGAACATATTCAGCTGCTCAACCGCTCCATCCGTTATCTCTTCTTCCTCAGCCGGACCCACATGATCTGCCTGACCCTCAGCAGCATCCTGAACAACCTGCTGCCCTACATCCCCATCTATTTCTCCGCAAAACTGTTGGATGCGCTCTATGAGGGACGGCCCACGGAACAGCTCCTGCTCCTTGTCCTGTTCACGGTTGGAAGTGTATTTTTGCTCAGTGTGACGAACACCTGGCTGTCCTCGGTTCGGAGCCAGGCCACCAACGAAATGTACCGGAACCAGAACTGGGAGATGTCAGAGAAAGCCATGCATATGGCCTACGCCTCTGTGGAGGATCCTGATGTGGCCCTTCTCCGTTCCCGGATCGCCATGGAATCCCAGACAGGGTACAATCTGTGGAGACTTGTCTTCTGCACGGACTCCCTTATTTCAAACCTGACCAGAATCATCATGTCCCTCTCCCTGACCATGTCCTTCTTCTTCCTGGAATCGGTTCCCGTTTTCGGAAAACTGGTTCTTGTGGGCGGTATCCTGCTGACTACGGCAGTGGTGGTCTTCACAAGCCGGAAAACAGAGGAACTCACTGACCGTTTCTACAGCGGCTGTGTCCGGGCCAATCTCTTCTATGATAAATATGACAGCTATGCGCAGCATTACAGCAGCGGCAAGGACATCCGGATCTATGACATGGCAGAGGGGCTGCTGACACTGAACAGGCAGGAATTGCGATCCATCAATGAAAAGAAGGCCTCTCTGAATCTGAAGTCCGCCGCATTGACCTCTGCGGAGCAGATCCTCAGCCACGTTCTGCGGTTCTGTGTCTACCTGATCCTGATCCGGGCGGCGCTTTCCGGGGGAATCTCCGTCGGTTCCATCGCCCGTTATGTATCCTGTGTCATGCTGCTGATCGGAGCCGCCTCGGATTGCTGTGCAAATATGCAGCGCCTCTTTGCCAACAATCCTTACATGAAACGCTTCTTTTCCCTCCTGGATATCCCCAATCCCATGTACCAGGGTTCTCTGACTGTGGAAAAGCGGGATGACAATGAATACTATGTGGAATTTCGTGATGTTTCCTTCCGCTATCCCAATACGGAGGCCTACGCTCTGCGCCATGTAAACCTGAAATTTAAAGTGGGAGAAAAACTGGCCGTCGTAGGAGAGAACGGCAGCGGCAAGACCACCTTCATCAAACTGATGTGCCGTCTGTACGATCCAACAGAAGGAGAAATCCTCTTAAACGGCGTCAATATCAAGAAATACGACTACGACGAATACATGTCCATCTTCTCCGTGGTGTTCCAGGATTTCCGGCTTTTTGCCTTCCGTCTGGGCGAAAATGTAGCCGCCGGACCGGAATACGACAGAGAAAAAGCAACGCAGGCGCTGAACCAGTCGGGCCTTGAGGAGCGCCTGGCCGCCATGCCGGAAGGGACGGACAGCTACCTGTACAAAGACTTCGACGGCAGCGGCATCGAAATCTCCGGCGGCGAAGCCCAGAAAATCGCCCTGGCCAGAGCACTGTACAAGGATGCGCCCTTCCTGATCCTGGATGAGCCTACCGCCGCCCTGGACCCTGTGTCCGAATACGAGATCTACAGCAGCTTCAACGCCATTGCCGGGGACAAAACCGCCATCTACATCAGCCACCGCCTGGCCTCCTGCCGGTTCTGCGACAAGATCATGGTCTTTGACAACGGGCAGATTGTCCAGAAAGGCACCCACAACAGCCTCATCGCCGACGCCTGCGGGAAATATCATGCACTGTGGCACGCCCAGGCACAGTACTATACCACAGAAAACTGCAATTCCTAAACCGCAGTTCCCAAGTATGTCGGGAAATTACTTTCCAGCAGACGGGGAAGGCATTTTCAACCCCTCTGACATCCCCCGGACATTCGCTCCCCTTCCCCGCCTTCTGCCCTGGGGAGGGGGATGCCTGAACATTCCTGCCGCTCATTGTCCGGGTTTCCTTCTGCGGAACTGCCTGCCACGTATTGCCTAAGGTTCCTCTTGGGAACTGCCTGCCGCTTATTGCCCGCATTTCGTTCTGCGGAACTTCCTACCGCTCATTGTCCGGCCTGCCCGCATTTGTGTCCGTGTAACAGTCCAGAAGCCCCACAGTCTCGTTGGCCGGACGGCCATACATATTGCAGCATTTGTGGGACACCTCTCCGCCGCCGCTTTTCTCCTCATCCATCTCCACACTCATGCGCACCACCCCCATCCGGGTCTCTTCATCCAGATGCCTTAAGATATCCTCGATCAGTTTTTCGTTATCCATTGATTTCCTCCTCGTATAATTGCGTTTTTCTATTTTGCAAAAAGAACGCATGTTCATCTGCATTACCCCTTGTGCCGGGCGCCTTTCATTGGTATAATCAAACCGTATCTTTTCTATCCTACAGATTATGGTATATTTTTTCATTTGTCAAGGAGGTATCAAAATGGAACAGAATATCCGGAAGGGAATCGCCTTCGCCCTGCTTGCCGCCGCACTGTACGCAGTCAACGCGCCCTTTTCCAAACTGCTGCTCTCCTTCATGCCCGCCACGCTGATGGCCGGTTTTCTCTACATAGGGGCAGGACTGGGAATGCTGCTTCTGGCCCTTATCCGGAAAATGGAAAAATCGCAGAAGAAAGAATCCGGTCTGACCAGAAAGGAACTGCCCTACACCATTGCCATGATTCTTCTGGATATAGCAGCCCCCATCTGCCTCCTTTTCGGGCTGAACGCCACCACTGCGGCGAACGCCTCCCTGCTGAACAATTTTGAGATCGTGGCCACGGCCCTCATAGCCCTGTTGGTTTTCAAGGAAAAAATCAGTCCCCGGCTGTGGCTTGGAATCCTGTTCGTCACCCTCTCCTGCGCCATACTGTCCTTTGAGGATCTGTCCAGTCTGCAGTTTTCCTACGGTTCCCTTCTTGTGCTTCTGGCCGCTGTCTGCTGGGGATTTGAAAATAACTGCACCAGAAAACTGTCCTCCCGGGATCCGCTGCAGATCGTTCTGCTGAAGGGCATTTTCTCGGGGCTCGGCTCTGTTATCATCGGGCTTTGCATCGGAGAACGCATCGCCGTTTACTGGAGCGTGCCCGCAGTGTTGGGGGTTGGCTTTGTGGCTTATGGGCTGAGCATCTATTTCTATGTGTACGCCCAACGCCTTCTGGGCGCCGCGCGGACAAGCGCCTACTATGCGGTTGCGCCGTTTATTGCCGCGCTTCTCTCCCTGGCCATTTTCCGTGAACTGCCCTCCGCCGCTTATTTTGCCGCCCTTTTCTTTATGGGGATCGGGGCCTGGCTTTCCTCTCAGGATAAACCGCTTCTGCAATAATGCTGATGTAATTCACATATTTTCTGCTGCATTATTTTTATCAGCTCCAATGGTTCCAGCACGGTGGCGTTGTTCCCAAACGGCAATATATAATCGGCAACCCATTCTAAAGCAGCATGGTTTATTTCCATGTCGATTATCCCGCCGCCTGTCGGAAATATTTTTAATCCGCCTGCAAGTAAACACTCACTTTCACAGCGCTTAACGCCTATATCCGTCAGTTGGATTTTCATATGGTAATCATTCTTAACCTCTGTCTTTTCAAGATATTCCTGAATAGACGCAGGAATCGGGTATTTCCCTTTTGGACAGGGCTTTTCCTCTATGATTTCTCTGATACGGTCAACCCGGAACACTCTGATTTGATTTGCCGTTGTACAATAGGCAGGGCAATACCAAAGTCCGTTCATGGCATATAAACCAATTGGTATAATCGTGCGTGTACTTTCAGCATAGGTTGACGAATACCGTATTGTTGCTGCATGACGCTTTATGGCAATCAGAAACATTGATTTAAGTAATGGCGAATCGCAATGTCTGTCCGGAATCCAAAACACTACCTTGTTTTGAATCTGCGTAATACTGTTTTGTACATCTAATGGCAGACAATTCAGAAATTTTTTTAAAACGGATATGGTTTCCTGTTCAAACGGCAGGTCACGGTAATATTGCAACGCCTGACAGGCAAAAAATATAGCTTCTGCTTCACTTTCTGAGAAAACAATAGGAGGCAAAATGCGCTCTTTCAGGATATGATACCCGCCCGCCGCCCCAACTTCTGAATAAAGAGGAAAACCGGCTTTTTCCAATTCTTGTAAGTCACGAAGTATGGTTCTTTTTGACACGGAAAATTCTTTTGCCAATTCTCCTACAGTAAAATCTTTTTTTGCATTTATTGTAATCATCATCTCGATAAGCCGTTCTGCTTTTGACATTTTTAAACTCCTTTCCGAATGGTGACAGCCCCTGTCACTATTCTATGATATACTATCTATGTCACATATGCAATAACAGCACTAAAACAAAATCAGGCAACACCCTAAGCGGGAGAAAGGAGGAATCAGATTACACCAACGCCGGGTAAATATAATACCCCCGGTGAATTCCCATAGAATGTAAAGGAGAAAATCTTATGGAAAAATTAATGTACATGATGATGATTGAGAAAAGCAAGACCTACAATAAAATCACAAAACAGGTAGTTACGGAACACGTTGAGAACATAAGAAAACTGGACGATGCGGGAAAACTGGAAATCTGCGGTGTCTTTAAAGGTTATCCGGGAATGGCAGGTATGTATATCCTGAAAACAGAGAGCCGTGAAGAAGCAGAGGAAATCTGCAAGGCAGAGCCGTTGGTTATGGGAGGATATGCAAACTACAAATTAGTCGGTCTGCAGATTGCAAATCGGGAAAATAATTACCTGCTGTAATTGCGGCATAGAACAACACTGAGGGCAAAAAACTTCCTGCCAGACAAAAGTATGCCTGACAGGAAGTCCTGCAATCAAAATCTCTTGATCTTCTTTGTGGTATTCTTCTCAAACTCCACATCCCGCAGTTTTAATTTAAATACCCGCTTATAGAGGGGCGCGGTCTCGTTATAGGCATCAATGACAGACTGAAGCTCAGCCTGCAGATCCTTAATCTTTTTCTTGGCCGCATATTCCAGATCCGGGAAGATCTCCGCCTCAATGACCCCCTGGCTGTCCCGCACCAGAACTTCCTGAACCAGGCGGTTTGCCGCCAGTTTGTTCTCGATTTCCTCAGGGGACACATTCTCGCCGTTGGGGGTGATGATCAGGTTTTTCCTGCGTCCTGTAAGGAACAGGAAACCGTCCTGGTCCACATATCCCAGGTCTCCGGTTTTCAGCCAGCCGTCCTCCAGAGTCTGAGCTGTCTCCTCCGGCATTTTGTAATACCCCTGCATGACACTGGTTCCCTTTACCCAGATTTCCTCATCCACAATCTTCACCTGGCAGTTGGGCATGCATTTGCCGATGGAACCTGCTTTCTGGGCGCTGTCGCAGTTGGTGCTGATCACGGGAGCGCACTCCGTCATGCCGTAGCCCTGGAGAATATTGATGCCGTATTTGCGGAACAGGTCAATATAGGAAGGGTTTAAGTATGCGCCGCCGCTGCAGACGGTGTGGAACTGCTTTCCGAAAACCTTTGCCTTCACAAGAGGCGCCGGAATGAAGGAAACTTCTTCCAGTTTTTTCGCCAGGGTTTCCACCATCAGGGGCACCATGAGAATCATGTTGGGCTCGAAAAGTTTGATGTTTTTCGCCACCCGCAGCAGGGAGTCATTGATGCAGATAACGGCTCCCACGGAGGTTCCCTTAAGTATGTCCATGCTCAGGCAGTAGGCATGGTGTATGGGCAGCACGCTCATGAGCACTGTCCCCGGCTCATATCCCATGTCCAGGGCTGTGGCATTCTCCGCCAGGTTCCTGTGGGTCAGCATTACGCCCTTGCTCTTTCCCGTTGTGCCCGAAGTGAACATTATGGTTGCCAGGTCTTCGGGAGAGGGCACATATTCTTTGCCCTCTTCTCCCGCAGCAGCCGCCTTATTCAGAAGCGTCTGCAGGAACAGAGCGCCCGGAACCCCGCTGCCCTCCTCCATGGCGATGAGATGCTTCAGTCCGGAACACTTCTCCGCCGCCATCCCTGCCACATTCTCCTTGCTGCCGTCATACACCAGAGTCGTCACGTCCGCCCTGTCAATGAGTTCGCACAGATCCTCCGCCGGAAGGTTTGCATCCAGGGGCACAGCCACGCTGCCGCCGTTTACGATGCCATAGTAGCTGACAATCCATCCGTAGGAAGTGGCGCCCACAATGGCGATATGCTTTCCCTGCTCTCCCAGTTCCGCCAATGCCCCGGAGAAATGCCTGCTGTCCTCCCACAGCCGGGTGTAAGTCTTTGCCTCGATCCTGGTCTCCTTTTTGCCACCCTGGCCGGCGTCCTTTACCTTATATCTGATGGCGTCCCGGCTGCCGTAGGCCTCCTGTGCCTTTTCCAGAAGTTCATAAATCGTACTGCGCAATTCGTTCATCTGCTCTTTCCTCCCCATTTGCCGCCGGGGTGTTTTCCCCCGGGGAATGCGCTTCCCCGAAAACCGCCCCGGCAACCATGCGCTGTTTTACCGCCCTTCCCTGCCCGGCATGTCCTAAGCCAGTTCTGACAGATAGTCGCAGGCCTCCTGCACCGTGCGGATATTGGCTGCCTTCTCCGCATCAATCTCTACATCCAGTACATCCTCCACCTCGCCAAGCATGCTCATAAAATCAAAGGAGGTGAATCCCAGATCTTCAATAAACCTGGATTCCGGCCTGATATCTTCCTTTTTTACTTCAACGTAATTTATAATAATTTCTGTCAATTGATCAAACATTTTATTATCCTTTCTTAAATCAGTTTCATGATATCGCCAATCTTCATATTGGGGCTCTCCACGCCCTTGAACATAATCTTACAGATGTAGTAGTAAAAATATTCCAACTGCTCTTTGGTGTAGGCCTTGGTCTGATGCTCAAAGCTGAAGTCCAGACCATTATCCTCCGCCCGGTGCATCACAGTGAGGTACAGGCCGTCGGAATAATAGCCGTTGCAGTATCTCTTGGTCTTATACCGGATGCCCCCCAGGTCCGTGAGTCCTTTTTCCCGCAGGGTGGCAGGCTGATAGGTCAGGGAAACGGTCTCGTAGCCCATTCCCCTGGGCGGGTTATAGAGCTCCCCCCTGTAGCCAAGATACTCTGCCGGATTGAAATTCACATAGCGGAATACTTCATTCTGCTTGTCCCTGATCTCATGGATTCCCTCCAGGAAGGTCCTCTCCTCAGACAGAACCGTCCGGAAAGGGAAACAGTGAATCCGGGTTCCTCCTGACTTTTTCTCCTGAAGGGTGGCCCTGCGGGCATAGGCAATCTGCATGGACACATCATCACAGTGATTCAGTTTCTGAAGGCATGTGCGGATCCCCATGATAAGCAGGCACTGCAGGGACACATGCTGCTGTTCGCAGAAGGCCATCAGCCGTCTGGTGGGTTCCTCCTCCAGATGGAAAATGTCTATGGCCGCCGCAAAGCTGTCCGATCCGGTAGGCGCCGCCCGAAGGTTGGGATTGCCTGTGGCCGCCCTTGCTTCCTCCAGTTTACCCGGTCCCTGGATTCCGTTGTAAATCGGCTCCGATTCCTCGATAAGCCTGCGGAAATATGCCCGGTCCCTGGCCTGTGCCTTGCTGCCCGCCTCATAGGCCAGATCTTTCTCCACCTGTTCCGTGTAGGAGCGCATGTCTGCCGGATAGGGAATCCCTTCAAAATTGGCGTTACAGTACAGTTCGATTACATCCTTCAGGAACCCGATCAGGGACTGGGCATCCAGAAATCTGTGGTCTCCCACCAGGAACATGCCCTGGAAATTGTCCGGGGTGCGAATGATCACAACCCGGTTCATGGGAGCGTCTTCCTTGTCAAACGGAATACGGGTCCACTCCGTCATCCGGCTTTCCGCCTCCTCCATGGTCATTCCGGTGAAATCCACGTACTCGATCTCCCGGTCTTCCTTTTCTGCGATATACTGATACCATTCCTGCTCTTTTTTGTCATAGGCAAGCCTGGCCCGCATGGACTCGCACCTTTCATAGGCCTTGTAAATCGCCTTCCGCAGCTCGTCCAGATTGAGCTCGAATTCGATTGTCAGGCTTGTTCCCACGTTCAGTATTTCTTTTCCCGGGCTGTACTGCGCATAATAATTGTGGAATTTCTGCGCTACCGTCAGCGGATACACCTTATAACCTTTTCTTGTCTTCATTATACACTCCCTTCCCGCATGTTACGGGATTCCAAATCCCCATCTGCTTCCCCGTTTTCCGTATCCATTACCTCTTCCGCGAATTCCGTCAGCGCCTTCTCATAAGCCGCCATATCCTTGTAGTAACTCTCCGCATGGGCCGCTCCCTCTATGATCAGCCTGCGCTTCGGCGAGGCGCAGTTGTCGTAAATTTCATGACACATGCTGCACGGTACAAAAGTATCCGCAGAGCCGTGGATAAACAGAATCGGCACTTTCGCCTTCCGCACTTCGTACTTGGCATTGCACTCGTCCATTCCGTAACCTGCCAGTTTCCGGTTCAGCAGATCTGCGCCCTGAATGGCCGGAAAGGCAGGCAGGTGATACATATGATTCAGCACATGGGTGAACACCTCCCTGGGTGAGGTAAACCCGCAGTCTGAGACGATTCCCTTCACATTGGCCGGAAGCTCCAGTCCGCTGGTCATCAGCACCGTTGCGCCTCCCATGGAAGTGCCGTGAAGCAGAATGTTCACATGCTCCCCGCACTCCCCGATCATCCAGTTGATCCAGGCCAGGGCGTCTTTCCTGTCCAGGCAGCCGAAACCGATATACTCCCCTTCGCTTCCGCCGTGGGCCCTGGCATCCGGCATCAGCATGGCATAGCCCCTTTTCAGGAAATAATCGGCTATGGCGATGTGGTTGCTCAGTCCCTCTCCCGTGTAACCGTGAAAACAGATCACTGCCTTTTTCGGGAATGGGGCTGTCCCGGGAAAATAGGTGGCATGAAGCTTCAGCCCGTCAAAGGAAGTCAGATACACATCCCTGTGGGACTGCGCAAGCACATATCCCTTTCTCTCCTCCATCAGCGGAAAATACTTCTCCCAGTCTGTCCCCGACATCTTTGTGGTCCGCTCTGTCTTGGCATTTCCGCGCTTCATGGTTCTGTTATAAAAATATAAGGTTTCTCCCACGCCTGCGGCTGCAAGCAGCCCCGCAGCCGCAGCCAGCTTTTTCAAAACGCCCATAGTTCACCTCTTTCTGCATTTTCTTTTCTGATTCCTGCCCTGTACGCTTTCTCCGCTCCGGACCTTTTCGCTCTTATTTCTTATCCCTGGCGGACGCTTTCTTTGCCGCTGCCTTCACCACAGTGTCCACCACCTTATCGGCAGCCTTCCGGGCAGCGCTCTTTTCCTTCTGCAGGGCAGCCTGCTTCAGCTCAATGATTTCCTTTAACCGCAGGGCCTTCTCAATATTTCCCTCCACCCGGAGCTTCTGTGCCGTGAAAGCCGCCACAGGGTCCATCTCTCCCTCGGAGATCTTGAGCAGAACATCCGGCGCGCAGATAAACATGGCATCCCTGTCATAATATTCATAGGGCTCCACGTACAGCACGCCGTCCTTTACCTCCACATAGAAAGCTCCCCCTGCTTCCTCATCTTCAATGTTAAATTGAAAAGCAAGGTGCTCGTGTATGTCGCTCACATCAGCCCCCATAAATTTTCCTTTGATCTCATAGAAAAAATCCGCGTAAGTCATCTCTTTCCTCCTGTTCCGGTCCGCTTCCCCGCGTTCCGTCTCTGCCATATGTTTCCGGTTCCGCGGTACCCGCATCCCCGGTCTGCAATTTCGACCGATAGTCGAACTGTTTACAAGGACACTCTACCATATTTTTCGACCATTGGTCAACTGTCTCTTTCTCCAATTTCCACCCCGAAATACATTCTTTTTGTAGCACTATTCACAATTGTTCCCAAATCGGGATTATGTTATCATCAAATACATCAACTATCGAAAAAAGGCAGAGACCGAAGACGGCCCAAAGTTCCTCGCCGCCCGGAGAATCTGTCCTATAAAGAACTGAGGCCATCACACTTACACAGGGAGGTTCCATATGCCGGACGGAAAAAAATATGACAGAATTTTAGATGCGCTTCACCAGCTTCTGGAAGACCATACGATTCAAAGCATATCAGTAAGCGATATTGCAAAAAAAGCGGAAATGGGCAAGGGAAGTATCTACTATTATTTCCCCTCCAAGGAAGCCATCCTGGATGCGCTGATCGAAAGAAACTATGAGGAACCGCTGAAAACGGCGCAGAGTCTTGCCGCACAGACTGAGATCTCGCCCTTTACCCGCATGGCCATGATCCTGCAGGCCTGCCGCAGCTCCTCCGCTGCCTTCCTGAACCACAGCAGCACTGCTCCCGGCGGAGGGACAAGCGCCCAGGACACCGCCTTTCTCCACCAGAAATACATGAATCACCTCATTGCCGAGCTGAAGCCCAGCCTGACGGAGATTATCAACCAGGGCATCGCGGCAGGGCAGATCCACTTTGACTATCCGGCCGCCCTTGCCGAGATCGTCCTCATTGTCCTTGCCGTAAAGCTCAACAATACCTTCCTGTCCGCCACAGCGGAGGATTCCGAAGGTACCATCCGGGGTCTGGTGGCGCTGCTCGAAAAAGGCACCGGCATTCCGCCCGGAACGCTCAACTATCTGGCGCTGCCCCCTTTCTGAGCCCCATCCCGGGCTGGAAGATGTCCGGGGAACGCCTGTCCATACCCTGGTTTATTGTATGAAAAATCCATCGGCAGCTTTCCGTCTTCTGCCGATGGATTTTCAATACAATCAAAATTACACCATGGTTCTCTGCTGATGCAGATATTTCTCCTTTGTGGCAAGCCCCCCGCGGATGTGCCGCTCGGACTTGTTCAGGTCCAGTACCTTTCTTGCTTCGGATGCCAGGGCAGGGTTCACCTGCATCAGGCGTTCGGTTACGTCCTTATGTATGGTTGTTGTGATTTAGAACGGTTTCTTCATTGACGATATTTCCCTTATCTGCTTCATATTCCGTATTGCTACCTCTCTCTGCCGCTGCGTTCCTATTATATTTGTCTTCAATCAATATCGTTTCATCCAACCCCAAATCACCGAACAATCGCATATAGATGTCTACATTCCCCTCTTTATCCACCTCTATCTTCTGAATAATCTTCTTCAGCTGTGCATTTGTCATTTCCCGTACATCAGCAATCTCTTCAATCTGCTTAAATGTACTGGTTAGAACACCTTCTAACTGTTCCCCCTTTGTTACATTATAAGAAACCATTTTCAGTTCATTTTCCAGTCGCTCTATTTCTCCCCTCATCCCGCCGATTTTCTCATTTAATTCTTCTCTCGAAATCAGGTCATCCGTATACATGTCCATATATTTCTGTCTGGATTTCTGCAATCTGGCAAGCTGTATATTCAGTTCCTTTTCATATGCAACATTCTCATCCTTCGCCTTATATACCCTCTGAAACTCGCCAACCACATAGCTTATCACTTTTTTCTTCTGCTTCAAAATATCAGCAAAATATTCCTGTAAAACCTCAATTAATTCCTCTTCGTCCACAGTAACTGCATTTGGACAGCTATCCGCTCCCCGTCCATTATGTCCGGAGCATACCCACCGGACATAAGTATTCTTGTATTTTCTCACTGTCCTACGGAAAGACCAACCACATTCCTTGCAACGAATCAACGTAGAAAACAAGTACTTGTTGCTCTGTCGTTCATGAGAAATATTGAATGCCTTATTGCGTGACTGCAGAACTGCCTGTGCTTCTTCATACACTTCTGGTTCGATAATCTTCAGCTCCGGTCTGTCCACTACCATCCATTCATCTTCTTCCTTAGATTTACGCTGCCCTGTCAAAAAATCTGCCACTTCCTGTTTTCCATTAATTATTTTTCCAGTATAAATTTCATTTGTCAGAATACGGCAGATTGCATTCTGGCTCCATGAACAATTACGTTTGGTTTTCAATCCTCTGTCATTGAGCATAATGGAAATCTTGGCCGCTCCATATCCTTCTTTGGTATACCACTGATAAATCTGACGGACAATCTTCGCTTCTTCTTCATTAATTGCCAGATTGAAATAATCGCCTATTGTCTTGTCATAACCATAGACAATGTTCGGTACACGTCCCTTTTCCGCATTCATCTTCTTGCCAAATTTTACACGCTTGGATGTATTAGCGCTTTCCTCCTGTGCCAGTGCTCCAAAAATCGTCAGGACAAATTCGCTGTTTCCCATACTTGTCATGTTTGCTGTAAGGAATTGGGTCTCAATCCCCAATGCTTTCAGCTTCCGGATATTTTGAAGCAAATCCACCGTATTTCTGGCAAAACGGGAGATATCCTTGACCACTACCATATCGAACAGCCCCCGCTCTGCATCGGACATCATATGAAGAAATTCTTTACGGTTCTTTATTTTAGTGCCGGAAATACCCTCATCGGCATAGAGCCGCATTAGATTGTCCCCTGTGCGCTTTGTATATTCCGCGAAAAACTCTTTTTGCGCTTCCAAACTATTCAGCTGATCTTCTTTATCTGTAGACACTCTGCAATAAGCAGCTATATTCATGGCCAAAACCTTTCTTCATATTCTTAATCTTTCCAATACGTCTTTATCTTATCATAGAGCGTCCTAATATTCAATAAAGAATCCACGTTTCGTTAAAAATATAATCCAATTTTATGCTAAAAAGAACATCCTGCATCATGCAGGATGTCCTTTGCAGCAGTTTACCTTTTCATCGATATCAGGAAATGACTCAGCAGCAGCCTGTATGGCTGACTTAACTTTTCCCTCATTTACCTGTATAAAAACTTTCAATATGTAGTCGATGGTCACCTCTGCTGTGTTTGGGTTATGGAACCGATAGTTTAATTTTCGCTCCTTCACAGTGGCTTCTCCACCTCCTCACTGCCTATCCGTTGTCCCATTCTATGAAAACATGAACGAAAATAGTACGCTGTTAATCATTTTTCCAACGTCATTTTTCTTATTGTCCATGCTTATCATCAGAATATATCATTGGATGTGAGTGATATGCGGAGCCTTCCACCTTCTAAAAGATTCACCTCGTCTTATATTCACATTATCTCACCTCACAGGGAGAGAACCACCCTGGTCTCTGCCACTAAGGGCAGAGACAAAGGTAGTTTCGGCTGTCACATTACGCAGCCATTTGATAAAACTTTTGACATTCATGTCTGCACCCATCTTGCTGATGCAATTATTATTTTCTTATGCATCGTTGTAATCCTCGCCTTAAATAAACTCTCCATCTTTCCTGAATTAAAAAAGTCTGGAAGTACATCTCCTCCATTGGTACTCTCAAACCAATTTGTCCAACTTTATGGCATAAAACCGTTTCCCTCCAGTTCCGTTAACCTGTACAGTATTTTTATTTTCGACCAGCTTCAATACATTTTTAGCAAGTAACTCCTTGATGCAATCATCAAGTCGTAAACTTGAATTAATATTTTTGATTTTCCGTTCAAGGCTCTTCCCGCGCAAGCATAGGCACTCATAACAGATTAATCCTTCATGCTTGTCCGGATTAAAATTCTTTTTGTTTTTGGCCACACAGAACCTCTCCTGTCTATAAAGGTTCCTGATAAGATCAAGGTAATCTACCCTCTCTGCCATACTGTTTGACCTGAATCGGGCTTGCTGCTCTGATATCAGGACATCCAACTGAGACGAAAAATCCCTATACTCATATACTATATCCCTATCCGAGATAAATTCTGACTCTTTGCAGAATTCCAGGAAAAACATATAGGCAGTGAGCAGATAAAACTTTGTATCATATAACCTGCCATGAATACGAGAGTTTACACCTGTCTTACGCAACTCCGTAAGCCTCTTGTCTATCTCATTCCTGATTTCATCGAAATGGTCAACATACCATTGGATGAAGAAGAAATAGAAAGTTGATACAAGGAGCGGTTGGTGCCTTTGATACTTGTCGAGAACTTCGCCATTTGGCCGCTTTGTAATATTAACAACCAGCTCACGCGGGATTGTGGATGCCATGCCAATCGCATATTCGCCAATGAACACAACGTTGCCCATGAATCGCTTCTGTACCTGTGCACTGCCTTCCATATGCCCTCTTCCAGTGTCATCTCCAATCCGCCTTATAATCTCTTCGGCGGTATCCTCGTTCTTTCTCTTGATGCCTCCAGATTCCGCAGTATGTAGGTCGTCAATCACCGCCGTGCATTCACTGTATTCACACAAAACATCCTCTATGAAACGTTTTGTCGAATTGAACCGTGTAGCTGCTCCAATTCTGTCTGCCCGATTGTATAGTTGGACAAGATGCGGGATATAGTGAGACTTCAACATACCGGATTTTCCAACAATAACCAAGGCCGTACAGGGTGAAAGACCGGCTTCTTTAAATGCCCTTCTCGTAATACCGGAAATCACATGAGCCACAAGAACCCTCCCAGTTTCAGGGCTAAGGCTTATCAACTCCCTCATTCCATTAAAAGCTTCCCGTGGTGTAAGTTCCGAATCAATGTCCAGCCTAAAAGACAGCTGTTCCAACTCAAAGTTCGAATCCATCTCTGTCGCAGAAGAACCAGTTATTACCCGGTCCCCTGCCACAAAAATAACCTTTTCTCCAATACGATGTATCCCTGTTCTTTCAAGCCGGTACATCGTTTCTGTTGGCGCATTATACAATCCGGCACGAACAACATTCGCAATATAGATTCTAACGTTACGATAATTTGTGTTAATTATGCAGCGACTGTCCCGTTTAGGCCAATCTATATGTTCCAGTTCAGATAAAGCTAAGGTTATTTCTTTCCTTGCATCATCTTCGAATACAAGTGACAACTTAACTGCCTCCTCGATAACCTTGCTGTCAGAATCACATATTTGCACGACACTTAACACTTGGGGGATAAAGTTGCATACTGGAGTATTTTTTTCGTCCACAAGCTTCCACCGAGGAAGAATCGGATCCTCTATGGTTCTCATCCACATTACCTCCCTGATTATGCTAGAGCGTGTTTGAAAAATAAAAAGTATACAAAACGTTTGTTCATAACCCCTTTTTCATGGTAAAATAAAGAAAAA
>CANBFE010000049.1 GCA_947367855.1 uncultured Lachnospiraceae bacterium
CGGAAATGGTGGATGAGGATAAAAACTCTCAATGACGTTGAGAGTTTTTCAAAAAATCAATTTATTATGTTAGTACAAAAATAGCAGGGGATTATAATGAGCCTCTGCTATTTTTATAACCTTAAGCTAATATAAGGAGCAAAGCGACACGAAAATCAAATCTATCTTCATAATGTTCCATATTTTTCTGTTCTGATTTTCCCCGATAAGTGGGAATTTACCGTTCTGCAATAACATATTCACCATTTGAATAGCTTAATTTGGTGTGACTAATCTTAAACGCTTGTTGCTTCATTTGGCTAAGGAGCGTGTGCATAAAAAATCCATGCGTGACAATGATACAATCTTTTTCCTTTTCGGCTATAATATTTATAAATTGTTCGGCACGATAAACCGTTTCTTTCCTGCGTTCTTTTTGTGTGTAAATATTAAAAAACCATTGTAAACGTGCGGAAATATTCCAAAATATAAGCGGCAGTTTTTTATTTGAAATAACACTTGCACATAGCGGTACTTCATCAAGCAACTTTGTAGGAATAAAATCTCTTTCACCAAATAACTGCTTTGCTGTATCCATGCTTCTTTGTAAAGTACTGATATAAATATCTTGATGCTTTATTCGGATACCATTTGACAACAAAAGACAAATTGGTGCATCATCATACAGTTGACAGTCTTTATTAAACTGTTCCGATGTACTCCATTTTTTCCATTGAAAATCCACTTTGCCATGTCTCATGACAATCGCCCGCATATCTATACCTCCACTAACACCGATTTGTTAAATTATTCAATGTCATTATGTTACCACAAACGCATACATAATTCTATTAAATTTTGCTTAATCTCCCTTTGCTTTATTCTATGCAATCATCAGCTGCTCATTGACGGGTATTTCTCCGCTTGGGGGAATAGGAGTTCATTTCATACGGTAATTACTGCATGAAAAAAGACTATAACCGTTGCTGTCATAGCCTTTTAAGGATTGAGGAAGTCCCTTTTTTATGTATTTGTTTGTCGCCCCTACGCACTATCCAACATCCTTTGCAGATACCGGATGGACTATCTGTAAAGGATAGGGAAGTCACAGGCAGAGTGGTAAGCTCGGATTATACAAAAGAGGGGATTATGGAACGCATATGGGAAATTTTCCATACGATAAAACTTTCCTGCTTTGCCGAGTCGACAAAGCAGGTCAAAGTCATGAGGGGAACCATTTATGCTGTCAATTTCCCCTTCCCCGTTGTCCGCCTCCAGAGCCGCCGCGCCAACCGTTTCCGCGTCTTCCGCCACCTGTCTGTCCCTGTCCGTTACCGCCGTGGTTACCAGGCTGTCCTGCGCCTTGTCCGTTACCGCCGTCAGCTTCAGGCTGTTCGGTTCCGGAATTGCTTTCGTTGTCTGCAGGCTGTTCCGCCCTGGGGGAACCGGTTCCCAGTGCATCCGCAACGGCGTTCAGTATGCTGTTACTGGAAAATGTGGCACCGCTGACCGTCGGCACATCCAGGGACTGGGTGCTGATAATTTCACTGATAATCGTATCCTTCGCACGGGTGAAAAACGCAGTGTCGTCTTCATAGGATTGAATTGTAATATCCGTAATGGCGTTGTCTTTTACGGTGACGGATACAGTGGTGGTTCCGCGGAAGCCGCTTCCTGTTCCTTCATAGGTACCGTCTGGAACGGAAAATCGGCCCTCTGCCTTGTCAGTTTCCTGCCTGCTGTCCGAAGGCCCTGGATCATCATTCCCGGGTGATTGGGTTTCGGGTCTGGTAGTCTCGGTGGTATCTGCGCCCTTATCCCCGGGTTTATCTCCAGGTGACTGGGCTTCCTGGCTGCTGTCTGAAGGATCTGCCCCATGGTCCCCGGATGGCCGAGATTCCCCGGCACCGGACTGGTCCCGATTTTCCGCTGTTTCCGAATTGCTTTGGCCGGGCTGCTCCACGCCGTCAAAACCGGTTCCCAATGCATCCGCCACAGCATCCATAATGCCTTTACTGGAAAACGTAGCGCCGCTGACCGCGCTGACGTCAGTTGTCTGTTCTGTCAGAATTGCCTGAATTACCGCGGACTGCGCTTTTTGGAAAAACGACTGATCATCCTGGAAGGAAAGCACCGTAATATCCGAAAGATAGCCGTCCTCCACAGTGACCTGCACTTCTATCTTTCCCCGAAACCCTTCTCCTGTGCCCGTGTAGACGCCGTCTTTGTACTTGCCTTTTTCCGCACTTTCCGTTTTCATGGCGGCCTGTTCGGATACGGGTTCGGCAGCAGGGAAAGAGTCCAGATTGCCCACGAGTACCGTTCCGCCGATTACGGCAGCGGCGGCAGTGCCTGCCATGGCGCCGGAAGGGGTGGCGGACAGGCTCTTTTTAGGACATATGGCAAGGCACTGCATGCACTGGATGCATTCCACGGATATGACCGCCTCTTTCTCCGGTATGGGGATTCCCATGTTGCAGGCCCTGGTACAAAGCCCGCAGTTTGTGCAGGAATCACCCTGGCGTCTTATTTTGTACAGCCGTTTTCCGGAAACCACAGCCAACAGTGCTCCCAGGGGACACAGATACCGGCAGAAAAAGCGCCCCACAAACAGGGAACCCACAGCGATTGCCAACAGCAGCCCGAATCCCACGGTGGGTATGGCAGAGGAGACAAGGGAAAGATTTCCCGAGATCAGCATCCCGAACACGCCCCAGGGACTCCAGGAAGAATCCACAGGCAGCGCCAGTACCCAAACTCCAGCCGTTATCAGGACCAATATTGCGTACTTCAGATATTTCAGGATGCGGTCCAACCGTTTCGGAATCTGTACCTTCCCGCAGACAGTCTTTTTGGAAAAAAAGAAAATAAGCTCCTGCATCATTCCGAAGGAGCAGAGAAACCCGCAGAAGAAACGCCCCCACAGAGCGGTAATCAGAAATACCATGGAAACAAGGAGCAGCTGCGGAAACAGTCCGCCAAAAGAAAAACGGCCTCCTGTCAGTGCCGTCAATATATCCCGCACAGCGGAAAACACCATGATAAACAATCCCGGATACAGGATAAAAGCGGCCGCCTGAATCAGATGCCGGATACATTGTGTGATGAACCCGCGCTTTTTCGTTCGCTTTTTCTTTGAAACAGCCACTTCTTTCGAAACAGTTACTTCTTTCGAAACAGCCACTTCTTTCGAAACAGCTACTTCTTTCGAAACAGCTACTTCTTTCGAAACAGCTACTTCTTTCGAAACAGTTACTTCCTTCAAAACGGATACCTCCCCGATAAACTCAATTTCTTCTCAAAAGGAATTTCCCCTGCAGTCCTGGGGTGATTCTGATTTCCCCGTCATTGTCTATGAAAACGGCCTCTATTCCCCGTTTTTCCAAAAGGGGCAAACCGGCGTTTCTTCCCAATACGCATAGGCCCGTGGCCAGGGCATCCAGTTCCATGGCGCTCTGGCCCACCAGGGTTACGGACAGGAGTCCTGAATCTGCCGGACAGCCTGTGCGGGGATTCAGGATATGATGGTATCGCCTGCCCTGGGAAAAGAACCCTCGCTCATAAGTACCACTGGTTACAACGGCCTTGTTTTTCACCGAAACTTCGGCTATGGACTGGCCGTTTTTCTGATACGGGTGCTGAATGCCGATTTTTTGTTCCCTGCCCAGGGCAATCACGGTTCCGCCGAAATTCAGAAGGGCGTGACGCACCTTGTTTTTCTTCAAAATCTGTAAAGCCTGGTCAGCCGCATACCCTTTTGCAATTCCGCCCAGATCAATCTGCATTCCCTTCCTGCGCAGAAATGCGGTGCTTTCTGTCTCGTCCAATACCAGATCGGAAAGCCCGTTTCGGCCGCAGCCTTCTGCCAGAGCCGAATCTGACGGCATTTTGGCGCAGCGGATCGCATCCCGCCAGAGCCGGTTCGCAGCACCTGTTGTTATGTCAAATGCGCCCCGGGTTTCTGCGCCGTAGGCCAGAGCATGGAAAAGGACAAAAAAGTATCCAGATGAACCGTCACCGGTTTGATGCCCGCCTGCTCATTGATTCTGAAAATATCGCTTTCCGCTTCAAAAAAAGAGAAGCGTGCATGGAGTTCCAGAACACGTTTTTTCACCTGTTCCGCGGTTTCCGGAGCATAATTGCCGTAGAGCGCAATCGTGTTCACTGTGCCAAGGGCCGGGAAAATTTTTTGCAATCTTTTTTGGTTCATATTGTACTCTTATATTGTGTTTATATCGTGTTTATATTGTGTTCTTATATTGGCTCTTATATGGTGTTTTCATCGTGGTTTCGGCAGCTGTTCACACAGTCCCTGCCGATTTGCTCCAGAGCCCAATTCTGCATTTCCAGAAACATCCTGCCCCTAAGGCTGTCATAATCCATCCATATAAGTTTATGGTCAGATTCAACGGGAGCTTGTTTCTGTTCAAGCAGCTCTCCCAAATAGTAGGTTTGGATCGGATGAAAATAACCGATCACAGGATGTTTTGCATATGTTTCCGCTGAACATATTTTCTTCTTTATCAAAACGGAATACCCTGTTTCCTCCATACATTCCCGCATAATGCACATGGTATCTGTTTCTCCGTTATCCATTCCGCCGCCCAACAGGAAATACCCTTTGGGTGTTTGCACAATACCAATACAGTGATCTCTTACAGGGATTAAGTAAGCTCCTTTTCGATGTACATATTCAACGCCCTCATTTATTCCAAATATTTTGTGCATTTTAATTATCTCCTTAAACATGCTGATTTGTATATCTTCTTAAGAAATGGTTTACAGGTATCCCCGTTTTTTGGCTTCCTGCAGCAGCAGCGGCTGAATATGGGGGTATGTCCAGTTCTCCGGCAAGTCCTCCATCAGCTCTATTTTCTCAATTTCGCTGTGGAGATCTGCCTCAAAACGGGTGATTTGGGCAAAAAACAGCATTCCGAAGGATTCTTCCCCATTATTCAGATTGTCCGGCGCCGTAACGGAATAGACACAGACAGGGTTTATGGTAAATTCCAAGGCTCCCGTTTCCTCATACAGCTCCCGCTTTGCCGTATCCAGGATGTTTTCTCCGGCTTCCCGATGCCCTCCCGGGGCTTCCCAGGTATCTCTGCTTCTGTGTTTACAAAATACATATTTGTTCTGTGCCCTGGATATAATTACGGCAAATTGAAGTAATTCATCATCAGCTTCCTCGTAAAACCGAACCTCTGTCATTTGGTCATTCCTCCATTCGTATGTTTCATTTGTCTCATTTCTTACAATGCCTGTGGTCATGGCAGCAGCGGCGGCATTTCGCTTTTAGTGATTATACTACAGTTTCTTCTTTCAGAAAACAGATTCCCGCAAAAGATTCCGTAAAAATTCCTGGCTGATACTTTTGATATGGGTTAAAATGGACTATATTTATTTCAAGAGGAGTCAATTGATAAAATTTTTTGTTTTGACCAACCTTTTCTGAATTTTCCTCACTATATAACCGTACAGCGCTGATACACAAGGATACAGCAAATGAAGCCTTATAGAGCCAAGGGACCGGGCAACAGACAGAGCCTGTGCCTGATTTTTGCAGGAGGAAGACGGCACGAAGGGTTACGGCAGAGAGCATGGAAAAGGGTAAGGAGCAGAGAATGGAAAAAGCAGAAGCAGACCGTATGATAAAGGAATATCTTCCGAAAATATATGGCTTTGCCATGAAGAGAGCATTCTCCTATGACGAGGCGGAAGACCTGGCAGGGGAGATTGTTCAGGAAGTGTACCTTTCTTTCCTGAAAACGGAGGAAATCGTGAATCTTGAGGGATATGTGTGGCGCATCAGCAGCCATGTCTACGGAAAATATGTGGCGGTAAAAAAGAGGCATCAGGGCCTGGCCATTGACGGTATGGAGATCCCTTTTTATGAGGATTACGACGCCCTCTTGGAACCTGTCGGGGAGGAGTGCGAAAAACTGCGGAGGGAAATTGCATTTTTAACAGAAAAGAGACGGGAAATCGTTTTTCTGTTCTACTACGAGAATCTGACAGTCACTCGTATTGCCCAAATGCTCAACATTCCGGAGGGAACCGTCAAATGGCATCTCAATAAGGCGAGGCATGAGTTGAAGGAGGGTTTTTCAATGGAAAGAAAGATTGGTACACTGGGATTGGCGCCGGTGAAGGCAACAGAGACAGGATTTGGACACAATGGTATGCCGGACCCGGATAACCGGGCTACGGGGTTTTATCTGGGGGACAGGCTTAGCCTGAATATTGTCTACAGTGTCTACCAGGAGCCGCGGACACTGGAAGAGATTGCTGTGGAACTGGGTATAACGCCCGTGTTTATCGAGGATAAAGTGAATTATCTGGAAGAGAACGGATTTTTGGTGCGCAGGCCGGGAGGACGTTTTACCACATATGTTCTGTTTAGTCCCCGCACCCGTTCCCGGGAGCAGGTGGATCAGGAACTTCGTGTACAGAAGGAAAACGCGCGGATATTGGCGGAGGAGTACGTGCCTCTGGTGCGGAAAGCCATGGAGGATGTAACGGAGGTGTATATCCCCGGGGGGAACAGGGAGCTTTTGGAGGCTGCAGCCTGCTTTTACGGCATCTGCTGTAAATCCAGTGTGGCTGTCCATAAGGACTTGTCAAACTATTTTATCAAGACATTGGCCGGAGGAAACTTTATTGCCCAGGTGGATATAGGGGAGCTGTCAGATCCGGAGTATCAGTGCGAATTTGACGGAAAGGATTACTGGGCCTGCGGCAGCATGAACCGCAGTTCCGGCAAGTATCCCGGCGTATCCTCCTGGTCTGTGGATACGAAATACTGCTCCCGGCAGGGACTGTGGAAGAATAATCTTACATCTGATTATGATTATCTGTATGAGTTTATGAAAGGCATGTTGACGGAAAATACGGACTCTGAAGAAAAGCTTCAGCGCTTGAGGGAGCGGGGGTATCTGACAGAGGATGGGAAAGTCAATGTGATGATTGTAAAAGGCAGTGAGAAGGCGTTTTTTGACAGAATTCCTGCCATAGGGGAGGAACTGAAGAAGGGTTTCGCTGACCGCGCACTGGAAAGCGCCATGATGAAGGCGAAGGATTATCCTTCCCGGATGCAGGAACTGGTAATTTTTCATGAGACTGCCAATTTTATCAGCAATACTGCTGCGGTAATGGCCATGGAGTATCTGTATGCCAGGGGGATTTTCAGGCCGCTGACAGAGCGGGAGAGGATTACCGCCAATTTGCTTATGTTCAGCGATGTTCTTCCCTGCATGTAAGGAGTGGGCTGTGCCTGATTCGGGCATGTGTGAGGGAAGGAATAAATAGCGAAATCAATATGTAATCAGGACGGCGCCACTTCTGCAAAGATCAGAGGTGGCGCTGTTTGTTCCTCCTAACTCCGGAACAGGAACAAATTCCGGGTTTCTCCAGGCCTTTATCGGGGAAAATGTGGTAGAAAACAGGGAAGGAAAGTAGTATAATGGTATCAATCTTACTATCTGGATATGGGAAGCTGATAAATGGGGGGATTTCATGGAAAAATTAAGAGCAATTCTTTTCACTGGGGGTCTAATGCTCTTTCTTCTGGCAGCGGTAACGGGCGTTCTTTCCGTACAGGATTATATGGATATTCTTCCGGCGGAAAGTTACGAGGATAAGGGCGTGTATACCTTCCGGCCTTACCAGGTGCTGCCGGTTCAGGTGGAGAATACCGGAACCGGGCGGGAGAAGCGCATGAATCCCACCAAAACCGTTTACATGGTCTATTACAGGGATACGGAGGCAAAGGGGTATCGGTGGGAGGAAAGGGCCGTCAGCTGTGAGAGCGGAGAGAAGACCGTGGATGCGGGGGTGACTGTGGAGCGCAGGGTTCTAAGCATTTTAAATTCGGGAGCCTATATTACCGTGGCGCCGGAATTGGATGCGGAGCGCTATACGGCGGGCCTGCGAAAAAGGGATTTGCTGTTACTGGGGGCGTCGGCGGCATATATTCTGTTTTACCTGGGGGCCTGGTGCGTCTTATGGTACAGGCGGAGGAAGTCAATATGATAAGGAATCAGCTGAAAGAGAAACTGGAAGAGCAGCAGGAAGAGCAGCGGAAGGTGTACGGCAACAGGCAAAACGTTTATCATTAAGTAGGGAAAGCAGAAGCAGCAAAGGAGGTCTGTATGAAATCAAACAATAGAGATGCGGGTTGGTTCATTGGAAGACTGTATTTCAACAGAGAAGATAAAAGAGTCATTATCAAGAGACCGGGAAGTGGGTTTGGCTATACAATGAATTTAGGAAATAAGTGGACATGGATATGGAATCTTATTTTTGTAATTCTTATTGCTGTATTTGTCAATGTTTTTATACTGTAGACCGCCGGGATTTATAGTGAGGCCTCCGGAAAAATACCTGACTGGCGGTCTGCAGTCAGGTTGCACTGTAAATTCAACCGGTGCGCAGTATAAATAACGTTTAGCAAACAGGAAAGAGAGGGAAATAAAATAGATGAAAAAAAGAATTTATCTGCTGACATTGATCTTAATGGCCGGACTTTGCACTGGCTGCGGCAAAGAGGGGACAGAAAGCAATGAAGGAACAGAAATTATGGAAGGGACAGAAATTATTGAAGGA
This sequence comes from uncultured Lachnospiraceae bacterium, assembly GCA_947367855.1. Taxonomy (GTDB): domain Bacteria; phylum Bacillota; class Clostridia; order Lachnospirales; family Lachnospiraceae; genus Acetatifactor. The sequence goes on from CANBFE010000049.1 coordinate 8,584, forward strand.
ATAGAAATCAATGAAGGAACAGAAATCAATGAAGGAACAGAAAACATTGAGGGAACAGAAAGCAATGAGCTGCGCATGGAAGGCGAATCTTCTCAAGCCGAAGAGCCATCCATGCTTGAAAGCAGTGAAAACCAGGATAACCGGGAAAACCAGGATATGGAATTGAATGATCAGACGAAAATCGATTTCACTTATGACTATTCGGAGGATATCAAGGCGGATGTTGAAGATCTGGTATCAGGTTCCGCATCTCTGCAGGAGGAATTGGAGAATATGGAGAAAATCATTCAAAAGTACACTCCGTTAGCAGAGGCAGCCCAAACCCAGAGTGAAATGAATCTATCGTCCAAATGGTTTTTCGTTATATGGGATACGGAATTAAACAGTATTTGGGGCAGATTCAGTGATTCCGCAGATCAGGAGACAAAGGAGAAAATCCTGAAAGAACAGCGGAACTGGGTAGCCATGAAGGAAGAAGTGACATTGTTGAGCCTTGGGTCCAGGGAGGAAAATGGCAGCATGTTTCCGCTCCTTCAGAATTCCTTCCTGGAGGAGATTACGAAGAACAGGGCTTATGTTCTTGCAAATGAGCTAGCAAAGATAAGGGGGGAATCCTTTGTCATGCCGGAAAAATCAGCAAAGTACGGTTTGTTTATAGACAACCAGGAAACCGGCAGCGTATACAGTTCTCTGAACACCCGACAGGGATGGGAAGGAGAAGACGAAGCGAGTATCTCCATTTACAGACAGGGTGGAGCAGAGGGAACTTTTGTTGACAATGGAAACGGAGAACTGATTTTCACATCAGATGATGGAAAAATAAAAGGAATAATCAAACTGAACGGATGGGATGGCGCAAGTTTCAAAGTTACCGAGACAGCGGGAGAGTCTCCCTTCGCTGTAGGAGAAGAATTCGAATTTCCTTTTGCATTTTGAACCATACGAAGCACTTGTGAAAACAGTGGAAACACTTTTCCCATCAGGAACTAAAATAATCAGGCGAAAAAACAATCAGCCGAAAAAAATCAGGTGAAAGAAATCAGGCGAAAAAATAACCAGATGATACAATAACCGGAAGAAGAGGGATAGACATGGGGAGTGAAGACAGCAAAGTATTAAAAGTATGCAAGATTATTCTGTTTGGCATTTTGTCCTTAGGGATCATGCTTTCCGCGCCCACGGGATGGATTTATGATTTGGGGGTGGGCACAGGCACGGAACAGGGCCAGAAGCCCGGAGAAGGGGTTATGACGATTGGCAGCCGGGAGGAGGTAGAGGCTTCTTTTTCAGATCAGGTTCCGGCTACCATATCCGGCGGCAAACTGGTGGCCTGCCCGTTGGTGCGGCTTCGTGACGTGGAGGAGGCGGGGACCCATTACACGGGAAGACGGGGCAGCAGGAGGCAGGTTACGATTTCGGAATACATTGCCGGGAGTTATCCGCTGTCTACATTACAGAAGATCAGCCAGGGGATTGTCAGCGGCACTTACAACCGTTATCATCTGACAGAACTGGAGGACGGCACTTACCTATGCGTATACTTTGACGATTATCTGAAGCTGACAGGAACGGATCGTTATCCAGTGGGCTATGTCCGCTCTGCCACCATCCAGGAGCGCCAGATGTTGGAGCGCATGGCGGAGGACTATGATGTGGATTCCAAATATGTGTTGGATATGTATCGGCACGGAAAAGTTACCTGGGTAACCGACATGCTGCTGCGGTTTGGGGTCCTTGTGGTGGTGATCACCATCATTACGGTGGTTTGGGACAGCATCAAAAAACGAAAAGACGGACAGGGATGAGGCAGATGGCGGGAATGGAAAGGCCGGAAACAATTTTCATGCGTTCCGGAGGAGCGGCGCCTGTGGGCGGGAAAATCTATCGGGACGACAATCATCCGCTAACCTGTGATCTGCCCCGGTTGGAGCAGGATTTGGCTGCTGCTGCCAACAGCGGCCAATATCAGGTGATCATCGTGGAAGGGCTGCTGACACTGTGGGATGAAAAAATACAGGACAGGTTGGATTTACGCCTGTTCGTGGACTGTCCTCCGGATGAACGTATTGTGCGGCGGCTGAAGCGCAATATGACCTGGGGACTGTCCTTTGATGAGATAGCCGATGTATATTTGGACCTGGTTCGGTATCGCCATAACGAATATGTGGAGCCTACCAAATGGAAAGCGGATTTTATTGTGAATGGTTCTCATTTTTCTCTTAGGGCGTTGGACATGTTGGCCTTGTACATTCGTTCCATGATTTGAGGAGGTGCCATATGAATTGTTACGAAATCTATTTCAGTCCCACAGGAGGGACGCAAAAGGTTGCCCATATTCTGGCAAAAGGAATGGGGACAAAGTTCACAGAGATTGATATGATAAAATATCCGGACAAACTGCAGCAGTTAAAATTGACGGAGGAGGACCTGTGCCTCATTGCCGTTCCGTCCTTCGGCGGCAGAGTTCCGTCCGCGGCTGCAGAGGGACTGAAAAAGGCAAAGGGCTGCGGGGCAAAGGCAGTTCTGGCAGCCGTATATGGAAACAGGGCCATTGACGATACTTTGGCGGAATTGCAGGATATTCTTGAGGAGGCCGGGTTTACCTGCATTGCCGGGATAGAAGCGGTTGCGGAGCATTCCCTGATGCGCCAGTTCGGCGCAGGACGGCCTGACGGGGCAGACGAGCGGGAATTGACGGATTTTGCGGCAAAGATCAAAGCCGGAATGGAGGGAAACGGGACAGGAAATAAGCTGAAGCTTCCGGGAAACCGTCCTTACAGAGTATATAATGGAGTGCCGCTGAAACCGGAGGCAAAGGGGAAATGTGTGGCCTGCGGACTTTGTGCAAAAGAATGCCCGGCGGGGGCAATTCCTGGGGGCCATCCCCGGAGTACGGACAGGGAAAAGTGCATTTCCTGTATGCACTGTGTCCGGGTGTGCCCCCGGCAGGCAAGGAGCTGCAGCAGGCTGTTGGGTTTTATGGCAGGGCAGAAATTGAAAAAGCATTGCGCAGGCAGAAAAGAGAACCGGCTGTATTGAGGCTGTAAATTTTTCTGTGTCTGTAGAGGAAAAATCCTTCTGATAAGATTCAGATATGTACCGTATTCTGTCGAA
>CANBFE010000050.1 GCA_947367855.1 uncultured Lachnospiraceae bacterium
AAACGTAATTTTCACTTGCAATATGATAATAAAAGGTATAGAATAAGTGAAGTATTAAAAAAAGTTCGCCTTACATGTACATAAGGCGAACTTTTTTATTCCCAAATACTTTATGTCATACTCCCGCATAATGTTGGGCCTGTGCATTCCACAGCCGGAAGTACTCCCCCTCCCTCTGGGCCACCAGCTCTTCGTGAGTCCCCCGCTGCACCAGTTCTCCCCTATGGAATACGGCAATGTCATCGCAGAATCTGCAGGAGGAGAGGCGGTGACTGATGTAAATCGCGGACTTTCCTCCCACAATCTCATTGAATCTGGAATAGATCTCATATTCCGCAGCCGGATCCAGGGCAGCGGTAGGCTCATCCAGGACTACAATAGGGGCGTCTTTGTACAGGGCTCTGGCCAAAGCGATCTTCTGGGCCTCACCTCCGGAGATTTCCACCCCGCTTTCCTCGAAATCCTTGTAAAGACAGGTATGGATCCCCAGAGGCATTCCGGCCAGGCGCTCTCCGAAACCTGCCTGCTCAAGGGACTCTGTAACCCTGTCCCCATCCGGCGTCATCCCTGCGGCCACGTTCTGAGCCAGGGAGAAAGAAAACAGCTGAAAGTCCTGAAACACCACGGAAAATACCTTTCTGTATTCCTCCGGCGAATATTCCCTGATATCCACCCCATTCAGCAGGATACTGCCCTCCTCCGGTTCATACAGCCGACACAGCAGCTTGATGAAGGTGGTCTTGCCGCTGCCGTTCTGTCCCACCACTGCAAGCCGCTCTCCCGCCCGGAATTTCAGGGAAATATGTCTCAATGCCCAGGTTTCCGCGCCCGGATATCGGAAGGATACATTGCGGAATTCCACTTCATATTGGGGCTTCTGTCCTGCAGGGACTGTCCCTTTGCCGACTCCATACTCCCTGTCTTTCCATCCTCCGGCTGAATCCTTCCCGCTTACCGGCAGATCCATAAACTGAAAATAAGCCCTCATGGCGTCATTGTTCGTCCGCAGTCTGGTCAAAGTCATCATCAATCCGGAAAACCCTTCCGTAAACCGGCTGATGCTGCCGATATACAGTACCACATCTCCAAGGCCGATCATGCCTGTCAGAGCCCTGAGCCCCACAAAGAGATAAACCAAGGTACTTAACACCGCCGTAGAAGCGGCGATTGCCCCGGAATATTTGGCCTCATTCCGAATCTGCCCGTCCACCATACGCTTTCCTGCGCTGTAATGTTCCTCCATCTCCTCATTCACCACTGCCTTCTGCCCATAGATCCGGATATCCTTTCCCGTGCGGTAAGTCAGCACATGGTTCTCCAGATAGTATCCGTATATACGGTTTGCCGCAATAACCTCTCCCATCAGGGCATGGCTCTTTTCCACCATTTTCCCGCCAAGCCTCATGCCAAGAAATCCGTTCAGCAAAATGGCCAAAAGAAGCAGGACAGAAGCCCAGGGAGATGCCGCAAAGGCCAGAATGCCCCGGGCCTGCCCCTGGTAAGAAGCCGTAAAAAGCGAAGCTGCCAGAGAAACGGAAAATCCCAGTGTAAATACATTGGAAACCAGAGCCTGAAACTGCCACCGCAGATTTCCCAGTCCTTCTCCCCCGGTGTTCTCATAATCCTCAATCTGCTGCCGCATCTGATAGGTTTTGGGGGATTCCACCTGCTCATAGTCCAGTTCCATCATCTTCTCACTGATTGCCATTTTGCAGGCAGGCCAGAAACGGTACTGCCGCTGATTCAGCAGATGATTCAATAAACTGGTCACAAGATGCACCCCCAGACCAACCGTCAGCGTGGCTGCCGCATAGAAAAACAGCCTCTTTGGTTCCTCCTGCCGGACAATGCCGTTGAGTATCTGTGCAGACATATATAAAGCAACAAAAGGGGAAAGAGATGCAAATACCCCCTGACACAGAATCATACCCAGGTACCCCGGAGAAATCCGCCGGATTTCTTTCAGGCTTCTTATCAGGATATTCCTGTCTTCTTTTATTTTTTTCATATCTTCCACCTGAACCCCTTCTCAAAAGCCATGCTGCTGATAATAACGGCTCTGTATCTCATACATGGCGGCATATTTTCCCCCAAGCGCCATCAGCTCCTCATGGGTGCCCTCCTCCGTGATCCTGCCGCCCTCCAGAAACAGAATCCTGTCGCAAAACCTGGTACTGGACAGCCTGTGGGAGATAAAGACAGAGGTTGCCCCCCTGGTCAGCTCATTGTATCTCTGGTAAATTTCATTCTCCGCCACCGGATCCAGAGCGGCGGTGGGCTCATCCAGGACCATAATGTTCCCGCCCTTGTACAGCGCCCTGGCCAGCGCAAGCTTCTGCTTCTCCCCGCCGGAAAGCTCCACGCCGTCCTCCCTGACACTCTTCATCAAAATTGTCTTTTCCCTTTTTGACAATGTATCTACTTTTTCACGGATTCCGGATAATTCCATAACCCGCTCCAACTTCTCCCGGTCAATATCCTCTTCCGGGCAAAGAGCAATGTTTTTCTCCAAAGAGGCAGGCAGCAGGTAGATCTCCTGGAAAACCGCAGACAACAGGGTATAATAGGTATCCCGCTCATAACTGCCCACATCCTTCCCTCCAACCAGAATCTGTCCCGAATCCCTGTGATACAAACCGCACAGCAGCTTCACCAGTGTGGTCTTTCCCGCCCCGTTTTCCCCCACCAGGGCAATCTTCTCCCCCTTCTTCACCGTGAAGCTCAGTCCGCTGACAGTGTCCTTTTCGCTGCCGGGATACCGAAACGAAACATCCCGGAAGACAATCTCCGGCGCCTCCTCCGGAAGCCTTTCTCCCTTTTCCCGCCGGAAATGATCCGGAATCTCCAGAAATTCCCTCACATCACCGAAGGCAAAAGCCGTGCGCTGCAGTTCCCCATAGTGTCCGATAAGTCCCAGGAGCCAGGAGGAATACCTGGAAATCAATCCGAAATATAAGACAAAATCCGCAGCCGGCATTCCGTCATTTACAATTCGGTATAAAAGTAATCCGTATGCCGCCCCGTCCCGGATAAAATTCAGAATCCCCGCAAGGGCATCCACCCCCATGCCCCTGGCCTCCCCCTTTTTATGCCACTTCATCCGTTCCTTCATAAACTCGTCAAACAGCGCCCCAAGCCATCCCTTCATCCCGTAGAGCCGGATATCCTTCGCCGCTGCAAACTCCCCTGCCCGATTCCAGATATAGTTGATCTTGCGGTCCAAAGGTACCCAGTCATCCTTATGCAGATGGTTCCAGACAATGTTTGCCCTGTTTACAAAGTAGGCGGCCAGTGTCATCCCTACCAGCAAAAGCACCAGCCAGGGACTCAGAGACGCAATCAGCACGGAATACGCCCCCAGTCCTATCAGATCCGATGCCATGCCTACAACCTGGGATAACAGCTGCTGGGTGACGTTGCCGGATTCGTAGAACACATTCAGGGCCTTCTGCATCCTGGTCTGTCCCTGGGGATTTTCCAGATTCCCGTAGTCCATATCCATGGCCTTCACACTGCACAGGGTAAGATACTGCATCCGGTTCAGCATGGCGCCCCAGCCAATCCTGGCATTCAAAATCTGACTGGCCAGATGCAGGGCCAGCAATGCTGCAGATAACCATAGAATATTCGCCGTAAGCGTCACCGCGGATGCGCCCTCCCCGATCCACTTCACCATATAGGAGGATAAATAGGTTGTACAAAGGGGCAGCAGCACTAGCACAGGCATCTGCAGCACCGTAGCCAGCATCAGAACTTTGTCCATCTGCCAGGCTTTTCTCAGGGCAAAAGCCAGATTGCCTGACATGGAATGTGATGGGCAGCGTGTTTTTTGTCGGAATTTCGTTCTCATATCATACTGATCCTTTCTTTCGCTCCCGAAACTACTGCTGATAAAGACTGCACCCAAAGCGCCGTCCCCTGCAGCTTTTTATAGAATCAGTATAAAGCTTATGAAAATTTTGTAAACAGATTTGACGCGAAAGGTGAGAACTGCCGGATATCCGGTGATAATCCCTGCATGAACGCAACGCCGCCTCCGTCGGTGCTTCCGGACTGAGGACAATTCTTCACTCCTCCAGGTACAACTTCACTCTTGTGTCAATATCCTCCAACGCCTCCTCCAGAGTACGCTTCCCCTCAAGGAAGCCCTGTCCTGCTTCTACAACGGCATGATATACCCGGCTGTCACAATATCCCACACTCGTTATCCGGGAAACAAACCCGTCTAGCTTTCTGAACGCATCTTCCCCAGGCCAATAGACTTCCAGGAAAACCATATCGTCATAATCCTCATCCCCGTCGTCAATCATTGTGCCGGAATAAAGGATGTTTTCCATTCCTTCCCCCCTGGGATCATCCCATCCCGCAAGGTAAGCCTCCCTGTTCACCGGTATGCCGTTCAGTCCAGCCGCCTGCTGCCCTTCCGCAGACAGAGCATATTCCAGAAACAAAAGAGCCTCTTCCCTATGCCCGGAAGCCTGGTTTACCGCCAGCAGACTTTCCGCCAGACAGGCGCCATACTGCTGTCCCGGCATCAGGGTATAATCCGCCCCCATATAATTCACATTTGCGCAAAAGAACGAAAAATCATCTTTCCCACTGCCCAGAATACCTCCAAAATACGGTTGCTCATGCCCTGCCGAAAACCTTGCGGCCTCCCTTGCCGAGTTAATACCCTGTCCCGAAAACCGTCTGTCCAGAGGGCTTCCCCCTGCAGCCCATCTGTCTCCCATCCCCCATGCATTTTCTTCCTGATCTTTCATCTGAACATCGTATATCCGTTTCGCCCAAGTCAGAAACTCCGCCACCGCTTCTTTGTCCAACGTACCGTCCTCCTTTGTCCATGCTCCCTGACTGGACTGGGCCAGTTTCCGCAGCATATCCTCCGGATTCCAGACACCGAACAGGGACCCTGACCTTCCGTCACGCCTTTCTCTCTCCAGCATATCTGCCAAATCCGCCAGGGTTTCCCCATCTCCCAGTTTTTCACCGCTTCCGCCGATAACAGGTATGGCAAAAGAAAGCGGGATTGCATACAGCCCTTCGTTGTTCCGCATTCCGTCTGCTACTATTTTAAAATACGTATCATCCGTCATCGTCTCCATGATGCCGGACAATTCCATAAATACCCCCTTTTCCGCATAAGAACGGAAGGGAATTTCATCCGCCACAATGATATCCGGTCCCTTTCCGGCGGCAAGCTCCGTGGCCAGGTTCTTCAGGGCATCTTCCTCTGAGGCCCCATACTCCAGACCGGTGCCTGTCTCATACCGGACGGACAGCTCCGGATGCGCCTGCCGGAAAGCGCCCACCATCCGCCTTACATTGCCGTCTTCATACAGGCTGTATACACGAAGCGAAAATTCCGGCTCTGCAGGAAGAGATGCATCATAACGGTAAAGCACCAGGCTGCCGTCAGAATACAGAACCAGAAATTCCGGCTCTTCCGTTCCTTCCACAACCGCCATCCCCAACAGGCTGACTCCCGGACTGCCCATTCTGTACAATGCCCCGTCAACCACCAGTTCCACACTGTCCCCGTAAACAGCATGCCAATATATCCCTTCCGCCGTCAGTATGTATGTCCCATCCCCATATGGATATAAGCAGTTTTTATCCTGTTCAACTGTCCCGGCCGACAGCTTCTCTTTGAGGAAACCGTCCAAAATCTCGTCCTGCTGCGCCGCAATCTCTCCCTTTTCCAGGTCATACAGCGTCAACCTGTCATAGCACTGCAGATACAATCTCCTGTCATCTGCCGCCATCCCATAGGGATAATATCCTTCCAACAGAAAACGCACCTCTCCGCCGGTGGGGTCCACCCGGTATATCTGATACTGCTCTCCGGCTTCACAATAGAAATATCCCCCGCCGTAGCAAACAGCCCCTGCGGTCTCCGGGTCTATGCCTGTAAGCGCTGTTTCCTGCCCGTCTTCCGACACCAGGTAATAGCCGGAAATACCAAACGGTTCGGAATCTTCCATTCCGATCACTAGCCTGGCGCCATTGGGAGCCGCTATTTCCCTCAATGTCCTGTTTTTCCATTTCCCATATGACTCAAAAACTTCCTCTGCAAAACTCTCCCCTGCTGACACAGAAACCAGATCATATCCTTCGGCTCCCTGCAGCCGGATCCTGTCTCCCTCCTGGGTTAGACCAGTATAATTACCGCCGCCTCCCGGAAGCTCCATCTCCGTCTCCGCATACCTCCCTGTTTTCGCCGATTCTTCCCGTTTCTCTTCACCGCAGCCGCAAACCATACAGCAGACCGCCGCCAATAGACATACAATTCTTGCTCTCATCCTGTCCTCCTCTCCTCTTCGCGCCAATCACTCCCGCCTGCTCCCATCCCGCCAGTCCCTGTTACACAGCATAACCGACAGAACGAAAACTTCCTCCCCCGCCGTCCACTCCACCGCGCCATGATATTTTTCACAGGTACTCTTGATATTGGAAATCCCGATTCCATGGGATTCCCCATCCGCCTTTCTGGTCTCCGGAAATTCTTTTCCTTCCTTTTTTATCATTTTTCCGTCAAAGGTATTTTTGATTTCCATGAGAAACATCTCCCCGTCCAGGAATGCGGACAGACTAATCCGGCAGGCGACGCCCGGTTCTTCCTTTCGAAGCCTCTCACAGGCCTCCACCGCATTGTCCAGGGCATTTCCCAGTATGACGCCGATGTCATAATCCTGAATCACCAGTGTCCCGGGAAAAACAAGCTCCTCCACATCCACCTTCAGCCCCGGAACCCTCTTCCGGGCCTCATGACATTTCATCTCCAACAATGCGTCCGCAACAACGTTCCCTGTACGGAATTCCGTCTCAAAGGCGTCCAGGCTCAGGTTCAGCTGATCCAGATATGCCTGCAGCCTCTCACTCTCCCCGCCTTTCTCCGCAAGACGCATGGCCACGGACAGGGTATTGCGCATATCATGTTTCAGGCCACGCAGACCGAACCAGATTCTCTCCCTCTCTCCCACATATTCCTGCAGGGCGGAAATCTGTTTCTCCAGTACGGCGCGCCCCTTCCGCTCCCGGTTCAGCGCATACACATCCTGAAACATTGCCACGCCGCAGATAATGGACAGCAGGCTGAAAAACAGGATCAATGAAACCAGAATACACAGAAATGGCCTGTCCCCAAAGAGTACATAAAAACTCTCCCCTGTGCCATATACCTGCATTTCCAGAACCGCGTGCAGGCATAACCCTGTCAGACTTGGCATCACAAGCTGCAGTATCTCCTTTCCCTGCAGCGCCATCTCCTTTTCCCGGAAGTTTCTCACGATACGCCTGAGCAGCCAATACAGAACTGCCATGTTTAAAATCGAATACAGCGCACTCAGCGCCACCCACAGCCAGGCATATCCAATCATTGGGATCCGCCCTGCAACCAGCCAATCTCCCAAAACCCCCCGCAGCCTGTCATCCAGCAGCAGTTCCATGCTCACAAGCAATCCCCCGACAAAATAAACCGAACAGAAAGTCGAAATGACAAAAAGCGTTTTCCAGTAATGCACACGGTAAAATATAACTCCTGTCAAAAACAAAAATCCCAACTGCCACCCATATGCCCAGAGAATGCCATAAGAGGTCATTTCAACTCCTTCCGGAGCCAAAGCCTTCCTGACCATTCCCTCAAGCAAGGCCACCGTCACCACAAGCAATCCGGTAAGCAGGTCCGGCCGGAGCCTGCCATTTCCAAGCCTGATCTTCCCGAGCCTTTCATTTCCAAACCTGCTCTCCAGAAAACAGCCAAAATAATATTGTATACAATATCCCTGCAGCGCACAGTCAATCCATTGCAGCATACCTGTCAGGTCAATGATCCTGACTGCCCTCTCAATTGCCTCAATCGTAACCTCCGTCTCCATCTCAGCCCTCCCACCCCCTTTTCCTGCGCAGATAATGCATATACGCCTTTACAAATTCGTCATACTTCCGTCTGGAAAGACAAATGATTTCCCCGTTCCTCAGCCCTATGCTCTCCCTGTCATAGTCCCTGATATATGCCAGATTCACCAGATAGCCCCGGTGGCACCTGTAGAAATCCTCCCCCAACTGTTCCTCCAGCACATCCATATTGGCATAAATTTCAATGATTTCAGCCGGATCGGCTTTTCTGTGAATCTCCGCCTTCCTCCCCCGACTCTCCAGATACAGAATATCCTTCCGCTCCAGGGTAAGACTTCTCCCTCCTGTCCGGATAACCAGTGGCTCCTGTCTTCCTGCGCGGTAAACTTCCGCCGCCCTTCGGAACACTTCCCCGAATTTCTCCTGATCAACGGGTTTTAAGAGATAATGAAACGCCGATACGTCAAAGGCATCAAATACCGCCTCCCTGATACCCGTAATAAAGATCAGCAAGGCATCCGTCTTACGCCTCAGCTGCCTGGCCGTGCTGAGGCCGTCCATTCCCTCCATCTGTATATCCAGGAAAATAATGTCAAAAACAACTTCCGATGCCAGTAATTCCTCTCCTGAACTGTAGAGCTCAATACGGCAGTCTGTCTTCTGGCTCCTGATCAAATCCTTTATCTGCTCTCCAATCTCTATCTCATCATCACAAATCGCTATCTTCATTTTCCCTTACCGTCAAAGCAACCTCCTTAACCCTTTATGTTGTGGTGATCATTCTATCCTGAGTATACAGAAAAAGTTTTCCCTTTTCCATAGAAGTGTAATCAATGGCCTGATTCATGCAATGAGTGGCGGCCTTTTCACATGCAGTTCCTTCTGCGAGGAGTCACAGGAAATTCAGAACCTCTTAGTATATTTGACAAGGGCATAATTTCATAATGTTCTTGCCCGATTTTTTTAATGCTGATACAATTTCAGTCGTAAAGAAAAAATGAGAATTCCTAAAAAATATCAGTGTTTTTTCCTTTTTTAACGTACTATATATGACCGGTCAATCAACACAGGAGGTAAAGTTTTTGAATGATGAAAAAATAATAACAGCCATCAAAAATCGAAACGAAGCAGCGATTAACGAGACAATCACAAAATATTCCAAGCTGTTATGGTCGGTGGCAGAGGCAGTTTTGAGCCATACCGGGTCAGTTCAAGATGTGGAGGAATGTGTTGCTGATACATTCATCTACTTATGGGAACATCCGGAAAAATTCGATCACCAACGGGGAAAACTGAAAACCTGGCTGTCTATCGTTGCCCGCACACAGGCTGTGAACCGATATCGGGAAATAACAAAGCGCAATACACTCCCTCTGGAAGATACAGACTTTATCGTCCAGCTCAGTGTTGTGGATGCCGTTCTGGAGGCGGAGACACGCAAAGCCTTGCTCGCGGCAGTCAACGCTCTTGGTGAACCGGATCGTGAAATTTTGATTCGCCGGTATTACTACGATCAAAAGCCCAAAGAAATCGCACTGGCGCTGGATATGAGCGTGAAACAAATCGACAACCGGCTGTACCAGACAAAACGGAGATTGCGTGAAATGCTTACGCGCTCAGAAGGAGGACAATATGAGTTCTTTCAGTAAAACAAATTTGAAGAACATAAAAGATATTTTCGAGGAAAAAACCGGCGTTGAATTGGTATCCCGTCGCCGCCGTCCTATCGGAGTCTCTGTGCTTATGGCAGCTGTGATGGTGTGCTGCCTCACAATGACTGCCTTTGCAGTCAGCCTGTTTTCTTCTTTGGACGGAGATGATTTGAGCCTTTCCGCCACCTATGAGGGGGATGGCCTCGTATCAATTCAAGTAGAAAACCGATCAAATAAAAATCTGAGTTTCCAGCCGCAGTTGAGACTGATGCAATGGTCTACCGCCGAAGAAATCGTTCCAACCTC
>CANBFE010000051.1 GCA_947367855.1 uncultured Lachnospiraceae bacterium
CTTGCCCTGCAGCGGAAGCTCAGCCTGAAGGCGGACGGAATCGCCGGATATAACAGCATACAGGCAGCATTCTACAATTAAAATTGTATCGAATAAAAATTTGTCCAGAAATTTGTCCGGGAAATGAAAAAAGCCTATAAATATAGGTTTTTTAAAAGCGGAGAGTGTGGGATTCGAACCCACGTGCCCAGTAAAGGACAACTGCATTTCGAGTGCAGCTCGTTATGACCGCTTCGATAACTCTCCCTGTTGCACCGGCACGGTTTCCTGACAGAACAAACCGGATACTTTTTTATTTTAAATCATTCCGGGGATTTTTGCAAGACTTTCCTGTATTTTTTCTATAAGCAATTTTCTTGCAATTTTCTTATAATTTTCCTGCAGCTTTCCTGCAATTTTTCCTGCTTTTTTTCAGTAATGGTTGCAAAATCATTCGGAAAAGGGTAATATTTTAGATAGAAGTGCAAATACGCAACAGCAAAAAAGCACAAATATAAAACGATAGGAGGAAATGAGCACATGAGGAGAATTGGTATGTTGACCAGCGGAGGAGACTGCCAGGCATTGAACGCAGCCATGAGAGGAGTGGTGAAGACCCTGTACAACAGCGGGCAGCAGGTGGAGATCTACGGCTTCCTGGATGGATACAGAGGCCTGATCTACAGCAAGTTCCAGATGCTGACAGGGAAGGATTTTTCAGGAATCCTGACCAAGGGCGGCACTATGCTGGGAACTTCCCGCACCCCGTTCAAGACGATTCAGGACCCGGACGAGAATGGACTGAACAAAGTGGAGGCCATGAAACAGAATTATTACAAGCTGCAGCTGGACTGCCTGGTAATCCTTGGCGGCAACGGTACTCATAAGACTGCCAATCTGCTGAGGCAGGAAGGTCTGAACGTCATTACCCTTCCCAAGACCATTGACAATGACCTGTGGGGAACGGACATGACTTTTGGCTTCCAGAGCGCTGTGGACATTGCCACGGATGCCATTGACTACATCCATACCACAGCTGCGTCCCACAGCCGTGTCTTCATTGTGGAGGTAATGGGGCATAAGGTGGGATGGCTGACTTTGAATGCCGGAATGGCCAGTGGCGCGGACATCATCCTGATTCCCGAGATTCCCTATGATATTAAGAAGGTAGTGGACAAGATTGAGGACAGGAACAGAAAGGGCAGCGGATTCACCATCATTGCAGTGGCAGAGGGCGCTATTTCCAAGGAAGACGCAAAGCTTTCCAAGAAGGAATACAAGAAAAAACTGGCAAAGAGAATCCACCCGTCCGTATCCTATGAGTTGGCGGAGGCCATCCAGAAGAAGACCGGCATAGAGGTCCGCGTCACGGTTCCCGGACATATGCAGCGCGGCGGCAGCCCCTGCCCGTATGACCGCGTATTTGCAAGCCGTCTGGGCGCAGAGGCAGGCAAGCTGATTCTGGACAACCAGTACGGATTCATGGTAGGCTACAGGAACCGTGAAGTAGTTCGCGTTCCCCTGGAGGATGTGGCAGGCAAGTTGAAGGAAGTTTCTCCGGATGCCACCATTGTGCAGGAGGCCAAGCTTCTGGGTATTTGTTTCGGCGACTGAGGTGCGCGGAGAATGGACATATGCTGTGATTAGCGCAGCAGGATAAAAAGATCGTAAAACCCCCATACCAGGGCAGTAGGGCATTCATAAAAAGTATGGGGGTTTCCTTCATGCATGTGGAACGGCGCAGAGAGCGGGGGCCGCATGCGCGGGAACAGAGGGAAATAAGGGAGAGCAGACTATGTCATACACGGCGTTATACCGGAAGTTTCGCCCGGATACTTTTGCGGATGTGAAAGGGCAGAACCATATAGTAACCACACTGAAGAACCAGCTGAAAGTAAACCGGATCGGCCATGCCTATCTGTTTACCGGAACAAGGGGAACGGGAAAAACCACTGTGGCGAAGATTCTTGCCAGAACAGTAAACTGTGAGAATCCCACTGGGGAGGGACCCTGTGGCGAATGCCGTATGTGCAGGGCCATAGCAGCGGGCGCCAGCATGAATGTCATTGAGATTGATGCTGCGTCCAACAATGGCGTTGACAATATCCGCGAGATCGTGGAAGAGGTTTCCTATTCTCCTGCAGAAGGAAAATACAAGGTTTATATCATAGACGAAGTGCATATGCTTTCCACAGGGGCTTTTAATGCGCTGTTGAAGACTTTGGAGGAACCTCCCTCCTATGTGATCTTCATCCTGGCTACAACGGAGGTTCACAGGCTGCCGATCACCATTCTGTCCCGTTGCCAGAGATATGACTTTAAGCGGATTACCATAGAGACCATCACGGACAGGATGAAGCATCTGATTCATGAAGAAAATGTCCAGGTGGAGGAAAAAGCCCTTCGGTATATTGCCAAGGTGGCAGACGGTTCCATGCGTGATGCCCTGAGCCTTCTGGATCAGTGCATTGCATTTCTGTTGGGAGAAGAACTCACGTATGACAAGGTTCTGGATGTGCTTGGGGCAGTGGACACCCAGGTTTTCAGCAGGCTGTTCCGGAACATACTGGAGCGGGATGTAATGGGTTGTATCCGGCTGTTGGAAGAAGTGGTGATGCAGGGAAGGGAACTGACCCAGTTTGTGACGGATTTTACATGGTATCTGCGGAACCTGATGCTGGTGCAGTCTTCGGATAATCTGGAGGATGTTATCGATATGTCCACGGAAAATCTGAACCGGCTGAAGGAAGAGGCGGGCATGGCGGATACAGACCGGATTATACGGTTTATCCGTATTTTTTCGGAATTGTCCGGACAGATCCGGTATTCGGCCCAAAAGCGGATTCTGGTGGAAGTGGCGCTGATCAAGCTCTGCAAACCTGAGATGGAGACAGACCAGGAAGCCATGCTTGACCGCATCCGCCAGGTGGAGGAAAAAGTGGAAAACGGCGTGGTGGCAGTAGTGCCGGAGGGCAGTGTGCCGTCTGCGCCGGGCGGTAATGCCGGAAGCGGGAAGAAGGCGAAGCCGCAGCTTCCCCAGGCCATTCCGGAGGATGTGAAACAGATTGTGGCCAGGTGGCCGGCCATTGTGGGAAGCGCAGAGAATCCCATGAGGATTTACCTGAAGGCCGCAAAGCTGAGCCTTGGCGGAGACAACAGGCTGCTGATGGTATTGGAAGACGGCATGGCATCGGATTACTTTACACAGCATCCGGAAAACAAGACCCGGCTCCAGGAACTTTTGTCCGACTTTTCCGGGAAGGAAATAGAAGTCGGCATTCAGACAGTGAGGGGGCAGCAGGAATTTGAGGAGAATTATGTGGATATTTCCGCAATGATTCAGATGGAGATAGAGGAAGAGGAAGAGGAGGAATAGGAAATGGCAAAACGCGGAGGTTTTCCGGGGGGAGGCATGCCCGGGAACATGACGAATCTGATGAAACAGGCACAGCGGATGCAGCGCCAGATGGAGGAAGGACAGAAGGAACTGGAGACAAAGGAATTTACAGCTTCCTCAGGCGGCGGAGCGGTTGAGGTTACGGTAAGCGGCAAGAAAGAGGTTTTGAAGGTTACGCTGTCGGAGGAGGTTGTGGACCCGGAGGACATAGAAATGCTCCAGGATCTGATCGTGGCCGGTGTCAATGAGGCGCTGCGCAAGGCGGAGGAGGCCAGCTCAGAACTGATGGGCAGGATGACCGGAGGCCTGGGAGGGCTGCCTTTCTGATGGATCTTTACAGCGGTCATATTAACAAATTGATAGAAGAACTGGCGGGCCTTCCGGGCATTGGCAGCAAGTCAGCGCAGAGACTGGCATTTTACCTGATTAACATGCCCCGCGACAAAGTAAGGCGCCTCACGGATGCAATTACGGAGGCAAAGGAAAATGTACGGTATTGCAAAGAGTGTTTTACCCTGACAGATCAGGAAGTCTGTCCTGTATGCGCCAGCGCGAAACGTAATCACAGGCAGATCATGGTGGTGGAAAATACCAGAGATCTGGCGGCCTATGAAAAGACGGGAAGATATGAAGGCGTATACCATGTGCTTCATGGGGCTATTTCTCCCATGTTGGGGGTGGGCCCTGCCGATATTCGGCTGAAGGAGCTGATGGAACGGCTCCAGGGGGATGTGGAAGAGGTTATTATTGCCACCAATTCCAGTCTGGAGGGGGAGACCACAGCCATGTACATCGCCAAACTGGTGAAACCCACAGGCATCCGGGTGACGAGGATTGCCAGTGGCGTTCCCGTGGGCGGAGATCTGGAATACATCGACGAGGTCACGTTGCTCCGCGCGCTGGAGGGGCGTGTGGAATTATAAAGGAAGCGAAGAAAAATACGGAACAGGAGGCGGCAGGTATGGCAGTTACGGTAAGTCCTTTCGGAACATACCCGGACGGAAGAGAGATCATGCTGTATACCATTTCCAATGAAAAGGGAATGCAGGCAGCGGTGACCAATGTTGGAGCAGCGATCGTCAAGATTCTCTGTCCTGACAGGGACGGGGCCATGGCAGATGTGGTGCTTGGGTTTGACAAAGGCAGCGACTATATGTCTAACAGCAGTTTTTTCGGCGTGGTTATAGGCCCCAATGCAAACCGTGTGGGAGGGGCGGCCTTTACCCTGGATGGCGTGACATATCAGTTGGATGAAAATGACGGTGCAAACAATCTGCACAGTCATAAGGAAAAAGGGTGGCACAAGCGGCTGTGGCAGGCCGAGATGGATGACAATAGTGTCACTTTTTTTCTGGAAGACAGCGATGGCAGTCTGGGCTTTCCCGGAAATAAGAAGGCAAGTGTCACATACTCGCTGGATGAAGAAAATGCCCTGAAGATTCACTATCACGGATCAAGTGACAGAAAAACGGTTTTAAATCTGACCAACCATACATATTTTAATTTGGAGGGGCATGACAGCGGCAGGATAGAGGATCATTGTCTGCTGCTGAAGGCGTCCGGCTACACGCCTGCAGACGCAGGTTCCATACCTACGGGGGAGATTGCGGCTGTGGAAGGCAGTCCTATGGATTTTACGGAGTCAAAGCGGGTGGGACAGGAGATAGACGCTGACTTTGAACAGCTGAGATTTGCAAAAGGTTATGACCACAACTGGGTAATTGATGGGTGGGACGGAGAGCTTCGCCATTTTGCAACCCTGGAAGCGCCTGAGTCGGGCAGGGTTATGAAGGCGTACACCACGCTGCCCGGGGTGCAGTTTTATGCCGGAAACTTTATTGACACACAGACCGGAAAAGGAGGCGCTTCCTATGGGTTCCGCTCTGGACTCTGCCTGGAAACACAGTATTTTCCGGATTCCGTGAACAAGCCGGAGTTCCCCGACGCTTTTTTCGGGGGAGAGAAGGATTATGATTCCGTCACGGTTTACCGTTTCGACGTAACCCGGTGACAATGCAAAGTTTGTCGAAGAGTTCTTTTTCAGGTGCGACAAAGAATGCTAAAATACCTCGCATACCGATGTTATGATGGATGTAAACGGTATGGGAGGTGTTTTTATATGGAATTACCAAAAAACATTACACAAATTGGAGAAACGAATCCTCATTGCAAGGTGTATGTAGAGGATTATGTTATTTCTTACATAAAACAGCTGAATCAGTTTGCCGCTGAAAAAGAGTTGGCAGTGGCGCTGTATGGTGTCAGAAAAGAGGAAGCCGGAATTACTTACTTGTTTTTGTACGGAGCCTGCAGGATTACCTTCCTTCAGAAAGAATGCCGTCACCTGTCCCAGGCAGTTCAGCAGGAGGTGGAGAAACAGAGGAAGAAGTTTTTTTCAAATCATATTTTTCTGGGATACCGGATACTCAACGGTGAAATGGTGGAGGGATTTTTTATCTGCGAGCAGAACGTGTGCAGATATGTGGAGGGATATGCGCAGTTTTATGAGAAAAATGACGCCATGCTGGCATTTATGTTGGAAGAACGCCAGGAAGCGTCAGCGCCGGAAACCGTTGATCAGGAAAAATACAATGTTGTAAAGAAACGTCAGGAGGAGAGACGGGCTCAGGCGGCAGAAAGAGGTGGACATGCTTTCGGGCCCAGACCATCCGCTGCCCCTGTGCAGAATCCGGCTCCCAATGCCCTGGGGGGAAGACTGAAAAACATGAAAATCGCCGCTGCAGCTGTATTTACCCTGCTCTGCGTCGCCGGTCTGGCAAGCATGGAAAACGGGGGAAAACTGGGGGAATGGCAGATGGCGATCCGCCAGTTGATGGAGGATGTATCCCAGAAGCAGCTGCCTGATGTGGTGGAAGTATCCAATGGCTCTGCCCAGGTTGGAACCATTGTGGCGGAGGACAGGCTTACAGACGCGATTTTGAATGAGAATGCCTCCGCAGATTCCTCTGAGGCTTTCCAGGAGACAGGAACGGAGCAGGGAAGCAGTCAGGAAGGAACACCCGGGACAGAGCAGGGAAGCGGCCAGGAAGGAACACCCGGTACAGAACAGGGAAGCGGCCAGGAAGGAACACCCGGTACAGAACAGGGAGGCAGCCAGGAAGGAACGCCCGGGACAGAGCAGGGAGGCAGCCAGGAAGGAACATCCGGGACAGAGCAGGGAAGCGGCCAGGAAGGAACGCCCGGGACAGAGCAGGGAGGCAGCCAGGAAGGAACCCCCGGGACAGAGCAGGAAGGAAGCCAGGAAGCCGTGCCCGGAAACGAACAGGTACCGGCAGCAGGTCCCGCCGAAGAAATGATTTCCTATACGGTAAAGAGGGGGGATACCCTTACCAGTATTTGTATACAGAACTACGGAAGCGATGCCCGCGTATCGGAGGTATGTTCTCT
Source organism: uncultured Lachnospiraceae bacterium (assembly GCA_947367855.1). Classification (GTDB taxonomy): domain Bacteria; phylum Bacillota; class Clostridia; order Lachnospirales; family Lachnospiraceae; genus Acetatifactor. The sequence goes on from CANBFE010000051.1 coordinate 6,785, forward strand.
GAATAATATAAACAATCCGGATGATATCAAAGAAGGTGAAAAAATATTTCTGCCACAATGAGGATTTTATGGTATAATGATTCTGCTGACGCAGAATTCAAGCCAGCTTACTGCTGCAGGGACTGCGGTGCGAACCTCCGGGGTCCTGTAGTCAGAACTTTATTTTTGACAGGAAAATCCTGAGAGGCCATCCAATGCCATTGCCGGCCGATGGATGGTCTTTCATATATAATAGGGGTTGTACGCATGGCGGATATCAAAAATTACATGAAAGAAAAAGCAAGAAGAGAACAGAAGCAGGACGGGTACCGGGAAAAGATCGCGCGCCACAGAATGGCCGTTTTCTATAGAATTTTAGGAATAGGGGTATTCCTGGCTATTGTGGCAGCCTTTTTTTACATACAATACAAGCGCCGTATCTATATTGATTATGATATCATAGCATCTGTGAACAGGGAGACAATCAGCGGAACAACGGATGTAAGAATGGGAAATGCGGTGTTAACTTACAGCAAGGACGGAGCGCACTGTACCAACGAAAAAGGGAATGTAAACTGGAACCAGACTTTTCAGATACAGGATGCAAGGCTGTCCGTCAGCGGAGATACTGTGGCCATAGGAGATTATAACGGGAGAAGCATTTTTATTGCGGATACTGAAAAGCTTACAGGAGAAATCACCACAGCCATGCCCATCCGTGACCTGGCAGTCTCAGAGGCAGGCTATGTGACGGCAGTGCTTGAGGACGGGGAAATCACATGGGTTAATACCTATAACAGCAGCGGCGAACTGGAACGGGAGGGGCGGACACACATGGATGACTCCGGTTATCCCATGGCTGTCAGCATGTCCCCGGGAGGCGAGCTGTTGGCTGTGGCTTATGTTTATGTGGATGCGGGAGTGCTGAAAACAAGGATCGCCTTTTACAATTTTGGAGCAGTGGGCTCAAATGTCAGTGACTTTCTTGTCAGCAGCTGGGTATACACGGATATGCTGATTCCATATGTAAGGTTTATGAATGACAATATATCGTTTGCAGTGGGAGACAGCAGGCTGATGATTTATTCCGGAGGGCATATACCGGGACCAGCAGCGGAGCATTTGTACGACAGAGAGGTACAGGCCGTTTTTTATAATGAAAGATATATCGGTCTTGTATTTTTTTCAGATAAAAGTGAAAGCCGATACCAGTTGGACGTGTATGATACGGCAAATGTCAATTCCAAGGCGAAAAATTTTTATTTTGATCTGGATTACACAGATATCTTTTTTGGAAAAGGAAATGTTGTAATCTATAATGAAACCGAGTGTCAGGTGATGACCATGGACGGAACAGAAAAGTATCACGGAAATTTCAGGAAGCCGGTACGTCTTATGGTTCCCACAGGAAGCGCATATAAGTATCTGCTTATTACGGATGATACCATGGATACGATACAATTAAAATGATACCGGGGTCAAAATACCTTTTGAACCCAACATCATTCAAATAATAAGAAGAACAGGAGAAAAAGAAAATGAATATCAATATAATGCTTATTGTGGCAGTCATAGCGGTTCTGGTTAAAATGGTGGACGGATATAAAAAAGGGATGATCAGGGAAATCATCTCCCTGGTTTCCATGGTGGTACTCTGTATTGTGGCAGCGCTGCTTGCATATGGGGTAAACAGCTATCATGACGGAAAGGCTTTCAATGTGGGCGTGGTTGTAATATTGCTGATCCTGGTTCTCACGGTGCATCATCTTCTGGGATTGGTGTTTTTTTCTGCTAAAATGTTTTCCAAACTGCCCATTGTGCATTCTCTTGACAAGCTGTTGGGGATCGTCTTTGGAGTTTTTGAAATTATTTTAATACTTTGGACAATATATGCATTTGTTATGATGATGGATATGGGGACTATTGGCCAGAGTATTCTGAGTTATACGGAAGACAGCGAAATTCTCTCATGGGTTTACAGGCATAACTATCTGGCACAATGGATAGCAAAGTTTCTGAATGAGTTTGATTTTGTGCCTCTGATGGAGATTCTTGGCATGTAATGCGCCGGGATGTAAAATTGTGTAAAAAATTCAAAAAACACTGTTGACAAATTCAAATACATGGTGTTATAATGAAAATCCACCCGATGAAAGGCGCTGAAAACTCTTTCAGAAAAAAGTGGAAAAAAATTTAAAAAAGTTGTTGACAACAAAGTGAAGATGTGATATCCTATCAGAGTTGTCACCGAGAACAACGGAGCGGCAGAAACAAAGCCGCAGACAACAAAACTGAACCTTGACAAATCAACAGTAATGCAACCCTGAAAATTCCAAAACGGAAAATTCAGAGAACGGAGTCTGAAAAGA
>CANBFE010000052.1 GCA_947367855.1 uncultured Lachnospiraceae bacterium
CCATAGGATTGATAAGAAAGTAATTGAAGAAGAAACAGAAAAATTAAAGGCTGTTTTATAGCTGAAAGAAATTGCAGGCAAGGGGCGATTTATTTCGCCCCTTTATCTCTGCTTCGCTATGGTTGGCTGGCATTCTGTAAGATTATAGGTCTGATCCTGTTCCTTCAATTTAAACACGCCGGATTAGTCTGTGCAGCATTCTTTTGTTTTCTTAATTCCAGCCCCACCAATACAACCGATAGCACAAACGCTGAAAAATCAGCAACAGGTCCCGCAAGCAGTACGCCCATAATTCCGAAACGAAGCGGGAGCAGCAGGGTAAGCGGAATCAGGAAAAAGGTCTGCCTTGTCAATGCCAGCAGAGCGCCTTTTAACGGTTTTCCTATTGCGGTAAAAAAGCTGGAAGAAAGCAACTGTACACCATTTACCAACACCATGAAAAGATAGGTGCGCATGAACAAAACGGCAAATTCAAAATACAGTCCATCGCCGTTTCCGAATAGTGAAATGATAGAATGCGGGAAGAATTGAAAGGCGATGAAACCAATAGCAGAAACAATGAGGTTCCATTTTACTGCAAGCAGATAAGCCTCCCGTACACGATGATATTGCCTTGCCCCATAGTTGAAGCCGATAATCGGTTGGGCTCCCTGCGAGATTCCCACAACGATCGCAAGGAGGATGGCATTTGTTTTCATAACGATTCCGCAGGAGGCTAAGGGAATATCCGTTCCGTATTTTGTTAATGCGCCGTAATAAGTCAACGAATTATACTGAATGATTTGAATCACGGTAATTGCAATCTGGTTTGAACTGCTGCTGATTCCCATGCTGCAAATTTTCAGGCCTTCTTTGATGTCCAATAGAAACGACTCTTTTTCAAAATGGATTGTCTGGAAACGCCATAGATAACGGAATGCGAGCAGGAAGGAAAAAATCTGCCCAATGACCGTTGCCCAGGCTCCGCCGGCAATTCCCCAATCGCAGACAAAAATAAAAATAGGGTCAAGAATGGTATTGACAACAGCTCCCACAACCATGCAGATCATCGAATACTTTGGTTTTCCATCTGCCCGAATCAAATTGCTCATGCCATTCGTTACAATAAGAAACGGCATTCCAATCAATGTGATTCTGGCATACTGTTTTGCATATGGAAACACATCTGTGGTTGCCCCAAATGCCTTTAGAAGCAAAGGCAGCAAAGCTTCACCAAGCAGCAAATAAATAATTCCGAAAATCCCCATCAGAACAATACCATTTCCCGCTGCTTTGGCGGCCGCTTCCGGTTCTTTGCGTCCAAGACAGAGGGAAACACGGGAGGCACTGCCAATTCCGACCAGCAGTGCAATGGCAAGGCAGATGGTAGAGAACGGGTAGGCAACATTGGTTGCTGCATTTCCCAGATAGCCGACTCCCTGACCAATAAAAATCTGATCCACAATATTGTAGATTGAGCCGACAAGAGACGCTACAATACTTGGAACAGCAAAATTTTTCAGCAGTTTTGAAATTTTTTCACAGCCCAGCGGATTTTCAGTCATTGAATTCATCCTCCTTTCTCTCTATATGAAGTTCTGATGTAATATTTTTGCCCGCCTGTATTAAGAAATCCATAAAAAGGTTCTGATCGGATTCGCTGATACCCTGTAATAAAAGAGATTCTGTCTTTTCACATATCGTCTGTATCTCGTCAATAACAGACAATGCTCTTTCTGTAGGATAGAGCTTACATGTCCGCTTATCCTTATCATGAGGGGAGCGTGTAATCATTCCCTGCTTTTCTAATGCCGCAACCGTCCGTACAATATTGCTTGGATGAACATAAAACATATCCAACAAAGAATCTTGTAAAATACCGGGCGAATGGCAGATTTTGATTAAGAACATATATTGACTGTTGTTGATTCCAAAGGGGGCAAGCTGCTTGTCCAAATAGATTTTGTAAAATCGGTCTGTTATTGAAAGCCATTTTAATAGTTGCATAGATATACTCCTCTTAATTTAAATCGCTGTGCGATAGCACGAAAGGGTAAAGCCGCAAGTATTATACCGCAATATGCGTGCGCACGCAAGTAGTTTTAAAATTACACTTGACATTTACAGCCGCAAGCTGTATTATGACTATAACAGTATTTTAGGTCACGTAAAAGAGGAAACACATATGGCAAGAAATTTTACGGAGCAGGAAAAAGAAAACATCAAAAGAAATCTGCAGGAAAACTGTAAGCAGAGCTGGACGCGGTACGGCTATAAGAAAACCAGCGTGGATGAATTGTGCAGGCAGGTTGGCATTTCAAAGGGGGCCTTTTACCTTTTCTATGAATCAAAGGAAGCGCTTTTCTGCCAGGTATTATGTTCCGTGCAGGAACAGATCTGCCATGCGGCATCTGAGATAATGGAACAGTACAAAGACAGGCATGGCGCGGCAGAAGCGATCAAGTACATTTATCGGGAATATGATAAAAACAATTTTCTGTACCAGTCGGACAGTACGGACTACATCATTTTGATGAATAAATTATCGGAGAAACAGGCGGAAGAAATCAGGGAGTCCAATCAAAGGAGCCGACAGCTTTTTGCGGGCCGGACTTATCTGAAATTTAAGGTGGATGCCGAATTGGCCCTGTCCGTTATCTACTCTTTAATAATGAATATCAAAAATAAGGATATTCTTCCGCGCAATCACATGGAAACCTTTGATTTTATGGTTGATCATCTGATAGACAGTCTGTTTGAATAAAGTTTTAGAATCAATGGAGGTATAAAATGAAGACAGAAGTGATTAAGAAAAATAATACGGAAATTGCAGTTGTGAGCAGTGAAGAACTGCTGATTACAGATGTCCAGTCCGCTTTAGACCTGGTTATGACCGTAAGTTACGAAACGGGCTGCGCAAATATTGTGCTGAACAAGGAGGCTGTTGCAGAGGATTTCTTTGTCCTGAGCACTTGTCTGGCAGGGGAAATACTGCAGAAATTCATCAACTATGGGGTGAGATTTGCGATATACGGCGACTTTTCAGGATATACAAGCAAGCCGTTAAAGGATTTTATGTATGAGAGCAACAGGGGAAAAGATATTTACTTTCAGCCAACGATTTCCCTTGCCGTTGACAAGCTCTCCGGATGGGCCGGAAATAGCAAAGCGTGAGGGGAGGGAATGTCTATGTACCAGGTTGCCATCTGCGATGACGAACCCCATGCGGCTGAGCGGAATGAAATCTTGCTCTGCCAGATTCTGGATGCCAGAAACTTTAGAAGGGATATTGATTATTCCGTCCACTGTTTTGCCTCCCCTGCGCCGCTGCTTGCGCAGCTGGAAAGGCATCCGGCCGCTTTTCACCTCCTCCTGCTGGACATTGAGCTGGAGAATGAAAACGGCATCTCCCTCGCTGCGCATCTGCGGGAGACGGGTTCGGACTGCTCCATTGTCTATATCACCGCTCACCGGGACTATGTTTTCGACTGCTTTGACACCAGGCCGCTTCACTACCTGCTCAAACCGGTTGACCGGGAAAAGCTGGCAGGTGTAATCCACCGGGATCTGCGGGATAATTACCATCCGGAACAGATCAAGCTCCTGACAGACGGCTGTTGGCGGACTGTGGATGCCCGGAACATCCTCTACGCAGAAGCCACCAACCATAAATCTGCCGTCCACCTGCAGGGGGGAGAAGTATTGTATATCAACCAGAGTTTTTCCGGCCTGCTTCCCCGTCTGAACGGGAGACGGTTCTGCCGCAGCCATTTCAGCATCCTTGTGAACCTGGAGCATGTGCACCGCCTGACCGACAGTACCCTTATACTGGACAACGGCAGGGAACTTCCTGTCAGCCGCTCCCGGCAGAAGGAACTCAGAAAACAGTATATTGCTTTTATCAAATAAAACATACAGGGTTCCCCTTTGCGGAAAACCCTGTTATTTTTCCGGCATCTGCAGGGCTGTGGAAGCAGAAAACAGCCCGTCCGGAAACTCTAGCAGCAGCTCGCTCTGATACTTCCGCGCCACGGCCTGCACTGCCTTCAGCCCATATCCGTGAAGCGCCCGGTCTTCTTTTGTCGTGCGGCACAGCCCGGATTCCTCATCATAGTTTACCGGGCCAAACCGCGGATTCTCCACACCGATATACAGATGCGCTCCCCGGATGTGTATGCTGACCCGCAGCCATTTTCCTGCGCCCTCCGGAGCCAGGGCGTTGGCATCCAGGGCATTTTGCAGGAGATTCATCAAAACCGTGCAAAGCTCTGTATCGGAAAACGGCAGCGTCTCCGGTGCGCTCACCTCATGCTCTGCTTTTATGCCCAGCTTCTGCGCGCGGGCCAGGATTATGGTCAGGACCGCGTTAATGGCAGGGTGTGCAACATATGCCATGGCAGGCACCGCCTCCACATCAGCCAACAGGCCCTCCAGATATTTCTCCAGCCTGTCCCATTCTCCTGCCTGGGATAATTTTTGTAAAACAGTATAATGACTTACGGTTTCATGTCGTATCCTGCGCAGGGACTGGTCGCTCTCCTGCACCACCGCAAGCTGCTCCTGGGCCATGCTCTCCCGTGCGGACAGCGCCTGCAGCCGGGCCTCCCGGGCCGCCAGGTCACGAAGCAGGGACAGGGCGCTTGCCAGAAAGCACAGCAGGAACAGAAGGCTGTTCCACCAGTACAGCGGAGGATCCGGAAAATGCCAGGTAACTTGTTCCATGAGCCACTGCATATAGAGAAACAGGCTGCCGCCATACAGCCGGGACAACAGGCATGCCGTTCCGATTCCGGCGGCAGACAGCGCCAGTCCCGGCAGGAACAGCAGGAACATCTGATTTTTATCCCGGTATTCTGCTATGGAACACACCACAAGCGCAGCAGCGGTAATATAAAATGTTTCCCCGATCCGGGAACCAATCATGGAAAAGGCAGGAACCACCGTCTGGAATCCTGCAATCACAAAATAGAGCAGCGCAGGCACAACAGCAAAAGGCAGAAACAGCTTCCTGCATTTTCGCATGTACAGCAGGAGAAAGAACGAAGGAAGGGCGAACAGCGCCGCCCTGGCCAGAAAACGCCACAGCCCGTAAAGCGCAGGGGAAAGCATATATCCGCCGCGGTTTTCCACATGGAAATAGAACATCTGGCTTAAGGCTGCGAAACCAAGCAGCAGAACAGGCCAGGCACAGTTCCCCTCTCCAAGTCCATAGAAAAACAGCCCAAGGGCAAGCAGCGATACCACGCCAAAGACGGCAGCCGGGAGCGTGTTTCCGGCAGTATAGGCTCTGACTGTTTCTTCCATGATGCCGTTGTCCGTAAGATACAAAAAGGGAAGCGGTTCTCCCTCAGATTTTATCGTTTCCAGGGTTACCGTTTTTCCGGCACAGTCCCGGGGCAGCATAAAAAGTGTGCTGCCCAGTGTCTTCCCGTCCCATGCCTCCATATGTCCCATAAGCTTCCCGTCCAAAAACACTTCCGCCCCGCCTGTGTATGAGATTTCCAGTATCGGATACCACCGGCTTTCCCATTCCGGAAGGGACACTGTCAGTGTCAGCGCACCGCCATAATGATAGCCTTCCATCAAATCCATCACACTGCCGTTGACGCTGCCCTCCAACATCAGCCGATCCCTGCGGGGAACCGCCTCCGATGCAAGAAGCAGCGACAGCGCAATTGTATAGGCCAGAAAGGCCGCTCCCGCCAGCCATCCGGGCAATGCCCTTTTCCGTTTCCCAGGCAGCATATTTTCCACCTCCCACAAATACTCTTCTATAGCGTAAATGGTAAAGCGGCCGGTGTCAAGAATCTCATACTGCAAACCGGGTAAAAAAACAGCAAAGCAGGAAAGCACCCTTGTTGTACAGGCCGGATTTTTGGTATGGTGTAAAATAGCGAAAATGAGAAGAAAGTGGGTGTAAGGGTGATGGCTGTCCGTAAAAGAGCCAAAAAAGACGCACGCTCATCCATAACGGTTCAATTGCCTGCAGCCTATGCGGATTTTATAGTTGAGCTTCTGTCAAAGGAATTGGATGATTCCCGCAGGGAGGGATGTGAAAGCCGTTCCTCAGTCATTATGGAAATTTTGAAGCCATTCCGCAATGCCATCGAACTTGAAGAAAGGCAGCGTTCTCTGCGGGGGCAGCTGGACCGAATAAAGAACAGCACTTTTGGTCAAGAAAAATAAGATCCGTTCTGGTATCCTGTCCCTGAGACACAGCAAAGGAGACGGGGAGGAACAGGATGAAGACAGGAAATTTTTGGAGAAATATCCGTTCCCTGCTACAGTTTATCTGCATTAACGACGGCAGGATTTTTTTATGGATAGGCAGTTCCATAGTCATATCGGCGTTGGCGCCATTTCCCTATATTCTGCTGTCGAAGAAAGTCATCAATGCTTTTACCGGGGAGAGCGACTACATGACGGCAGTACGAATGATCGCGCTTATGGTGGTTCTGGACTGGCTGCTCAGGACAGTGAATCAATTCATTGACACGGAATTGGATAAAAAGGTCAAACGCCTGGAATACGGGGCGATTCAGAGGCTTTTCTACAAGATGTCCGTCATGGATTATGCGCTGCTGGATGATGCGGATACAAAGGATAAGTTTGGAAAAGCCACCAAATGTGTGATGTCCCTGAATTTTTATGAGCTGGTACTGTCCCTGCGGACATTTTTCTCCAGCGCTTTGATTCTGTTGGGGGTGGCAGGGATCATCGGGTCTGTGGACCTTGCGCTGATGCTGGTGATTTCCCTGGTGATTCTGGCCAATGCCTGTGCAAATTCCCGGCTGAAGAGGTACAGATACAGGATGGACAGCGATCTGTGGCCCATTGACCGGAAAATGGTGTGGTTTATGCAGTTCTGCGCCAATATCGAGTATGCAAAAGAGATCCGGGTCAATCAGCTGCAGGAGTTTATCTTTCGAAAATACAGGAGACTGTCGGATCATTATTATCATCTGCTTGACCGGATCACGAATTCGGAAGGGATTGTAAAATGCATGGGAATCTTCCTGTCCTCGCTGCAGGAGGGCATGGCCTACCTTGTGCTGGGCTATAAGATTCTGGTGGAAAGAACCTTGACAGTGGGTGACTTTACCATGGTATTCGGCGCCATTACCTCCTTTAAAAACGCTTGCAGCGGAATGATCAACGGTATTATCGAAGTCCTGAACCGGGGGCGGTACTTTTCCAATTATCTGGAATTCATGGAACTGGAGGGGGACAGTCACAAAGGGGACGGGCTTATAGAGACGAAGACGGAGCAGGGCGTGGAGATTGAATTCCGGCATGTCTCATTTCGGTATCCAAACCAGAACAGGTACGCCCTGAAGGATATCAATGTCAGGATATCGCCTTTTACAAAGGTTGCGGTGATTGGAGACAACGGGGCTGGGAAAACCAGTTTCATCAAACTGCTGTGCAGACTGTACGAGCCTGACGAGGGACAGATTCTGATCAACGGCAGGGATATCCGCCAGCTGGATTACGGGGCATATCAGGGGATTCTGTCAGTGGTTTTTCAGGACTACAGGCTCTTTTCCTTTTCTGTCCGGGAAAATATTCTGTTTGACGAAGACGGAGCGGACAGGGACCAGGAGATTTTACAGAAGGCAGAATACCTGGGGGCGGACCATATGTTGAAGGGCCTGCCCAGAGGACTGGATACCCTGCTGTTTAAGGATTATGATGCGGAGGGAGTGAACCTTTCCGGAGGCGAGGGGCAGAAGGTTGCCATCCTGAGAGCTCTGTTCAGGGAGTCTGAGATCATGATACTGGATGAGCCCACGGCGGCGCTGGACCCGGATGCGGAAAAGAAGATCTATGAGAGCTTTCGGACCTTTTCAAAAGATAAAACAGCCGTTTACATCTCCCACAGGCTGGCCAGTGCGCGTTATTGCGACATGATTCTGGTGTTCAAGGACGGCAGACTGTGTGAGCAGGGGGATCACGAGAGCCTGATGGCTTTGGGCGGAGAGTATAAACGGCTCTATCAGATTCAGGCTGACTATTATGCGGAGAAACCACTGTGACATATCCTGTGTTGCTTCTGTTGGATGAGTCCAATGCCGCAGTGGACCCGGTGACAGAGGCAGAATTTTTCTGTCATATACGATTCAAGGAACGCTTGAATTCGGATAAACTCTGATAAATATGGTATTCAATTACTCCTTTATAGTGTAAAGAACCCTGCCATGATATAATCTTTTTCAGAAAAAGCTTTTTCTCAAAATAAAAAACGAAAGGTGAGGGAAAATGATGTTTAATATGAAACAGGTGGGGCAAAGGATCGTTACAATGAGGAAAGAACGGAATATGACGCAGACAGAGCTTGCCGACAAGATGGATGTGAGCTTTCAGGCAGTTTCCAATTGGGAGCGGGGTATAAGTATGCCGGATATTTCCAAGCTTCCCGAGTTGGCTGCCCTGTTTGGCTGTACGGTGGATGAGATTTTGAATGAAAAGTCGGAGCTGCTGCATTCAGCCATGTCGGACAGCCTTCAGGAATATGCAGAGAACAACGAGATATCAAGGGAGGAGCTAGAGGCTGCGGTTCCGATATTGAAGCCCGCCCAGGTGGAGAAACTTGCGAACGGCTCATTGTTAAAAAATGGAGATAGTATCGAAGTTTTCTATCCGTATCTGGATGAGGATACCCTGCGGGAAGTGGCGCGGCGGCGGATAGACAAGGGTGAATCCATAGCGGATATGCTTGATTATCTGGACGAAGAGGATGTGGGAAAGTTTGCTTTGGAGCAGTATGAACGGGGAAAGCCGGTGGCGGAATATTATGACTTCATGGAAGACGAACAGCTTGCGGAACTGGCAAGGCAGAAGATCCGAAAGGGTGAATCCATAGCAGATATGCTTGATTTTCTGGACGAAAAGGATGTGGGAAAGTTTGCGCTTGAGCAGTATGAACGGGGAAAGCCGGTGGCGGAATATTATGACTACATGGAAGACGAACAGCTTGCGGAACTGGCAGGGCAGAAGATCCGAAAGGGTGAATCCATAGCAGATATGCTTGATTTTCTGGACGAAGAGGATGTGGGAAAGTTTGCGTATGAGCAGTATGAACGGGGAAAGCCGGTGGCGGAATATTATGACTTCATGGAAGACGAACAGCTTGCGGAACTGGCAAG
>CANBFE010000053.1 GCA_947367855.1 uncultured Lachnospiraceae bacterium
AAGTCAAGGAGAACAGCATCATAATCTGTTATGCTTGCCTTTTCCTCTCCTTCAAGACCAGTATTGGCAATATCAACAGTAAAGCCCTGCCGTTCCAAACCAGTTTTCATTTCCTTGGCAAGCTGCCTGTCATCCTCTATAATCAACACTCTCATTTAGAATCCTCCTTATATGGATTTTTTATTGTACCATAATCAATGTTTATCTAATGTTAATTATAAGAGATTTTCTATCCAAAGCCTGCCGCTCATACAGATACTCCGATTCTGCAGGGAATCTATTCCACCGGTTCTCCCTTTCCTTTGATCTGGCTGGCAAAATGTGCCACCTCCTGGAAATCGTGATCCAGCAGTCCCATATGGTTAAATTTTATGTCCGGCAGCTCTTTTTGTAAGGAATTGCAGAGAAACGAGTGGAACCCGCTGATATCCCAGCCAAGAATATCGTTTCCAAGGCATGGGCTTCGGTCATCCTCCCCATTCATCCGTCCATGGCTGTTACTGCTCTTGAGCTCGCCTGCCAGAATCTCATAATACTCCCTGATTGTAGAGACGCTTACTACATGGCAGGAGACAGCCTGGCAAAATCTTTCATAAAAATCCCTGGCATCCGAGAACCGTAAAAATCTGCTGTCCAAATCAAGACTCCCGGCATCAAAAAGCCTCTTTGCCCCATCCGCCCATAAAGCATTCCCATCTGGGATACTGCTCCCCTGTGCAGCCGCTGACCGACAGGATCTGTCTGCTGATTCCCTGCAGTCATTCTGGGGTATCGCATAGTTCACATATATAATATCCGATTACTTCATAACATTTCATATCTGCGCTCCCCCTTCCGTCCATATCCGCATTTAGCGTTTCAAAGCCTCTTTATTATTCTTTTTTACTGTTTCCAATGATTGCCCGGAAAGCCGCCTTCTGTCTTTTTATGAATTTTTTATCGGAAACATCACCTGGCTCTTCCTGTACAGGAAGCAGAGCGCAGGCACGCAGCGTTTTCTCCAGTTCCAGCTGCTCATAATCCGGATTGGCAAGTTTCTCATAGATGACCTGGCACTGTTGTTTCAGCTTTTTTAATTTATGCTCTTCATGCAGGAATGTCTGATCGTCAAACCCGCAGAACAGGTAAAGAAATTCCATCCATATTCTCTGCCATTCCGTCTGATAGGAAGAATGATGATGAACAATCACCTCTCCGAGCACTTTTTTGTCAAGAAGGCGGACTGTCGATTCCCGATCCATTCGGGCAGCGGCCCTGACTGCATCCGGAGACAGGTTGTACATGCGGTTTGTGGTTATCCCCAGCAGATAAGCGCACATGGTATCCATCGGCTTCCATCCAACGCGGTAGAGAAGCTCCGTGCTGCTTTCATGGGACACCTGCAGGAACCGTTCCCGCATATCCGTAAATCCCAGAAGTGCCTGATATTTCCCGTTAGGATTGATATAACGGTTATATCTTTCCGCCCAAAATATCCTGACAGTGGGGCTCAATTCAAACAGCAGGCTCCTCCAGTCGTTCTGTTTCTCGCTCCCTTCGTCAAAGCTCTGCAATTCTTCCGTCGCATAGTTACGGGGAGCACAGTATTTTGCCATGACCTGCTCCATCTTTGCCAGGGTATCTTCAGTATCCTCCCCCTGCTCCAGTATTGTCAAAAGATAGTTCGGACTGTATACAAGCCTTTTAACGTCCTGTTATCAGGATCTCTCCGTCTTTTTGGCCAGACCGTGGTAGTACCGCATGAACCGGCATACTTCCTCATAGGTCTCCCGGATTGCGTTCTGGCGTTCTTGTGCGTCTGAAATCTCCTTTGTTTCCAGAAAGAGCTGTGCATTACGGTACATCACCGCTATGGCGTCTCTTGGATCATTGCAGGCATTGGGGAACTCCTTCAGATGGTCTTTCATATAATCGGAATTATGTCTCACACATTCTTCAAGGCGCGCATATCCTTCCTCTTCCTTTCCAGTCAGCAGGTTCCATACACCAGACAGATAGCTGTCCGCTCTCCAGGGATCCGGTTTTTCCTCCGCATCCAGATCCCACATGGGCCGGCCAGTTCTCGGATCGTTCGGGCCTTTCTCTGTGGCTTTCAGGTAATCCCGGCGCTCTTTTGCAAAGTAGGTCTCCAGGCTGTCGATTTTCTGCCACTCCGGCAGCATGCCGTCGGCCAGGAAGGTCAGGATATCATCAAATTTTCCGTTGATGCTCTCCACTGCGGCAGCATCTACGGCTTCCCCACCATACTCAATCACGCCCCATCCATTATGCATCTTTTGAAAATATTCTCCTTGGCTGACATGGCCCGGCACCCCTAAGATGCCGTACTGTATGGCATATATGGGACAGAGATAACAGATGATGGCCTCATATCCGCCGCCCCTGAAATAACCGATAAACTGAATCCGGGATACCAGGCCGTTCCTTTCCCGCACAAAGGTTTTGGGGCCTGCTTTTTTCATACCGTATGCCTTTGTGACAGGGGCGATCTTTGCCTGCAGGTTCTCTTTTAGGCGCAGTTTCAGTTCTTCCCCGCATTCTTTCCACTGTTCGATTGTCCTTGCATTTTTATAGCTGAAAGCCTTCGCCGGTTTCTGGCCGGGCGGCGTTCCCAGCAGGCTCTTCCAGTCAAAAGAAATGGATTCTGTCGGATGTTTCTCCAGATATTCCTCCCAGGAACGCCTGACAGACGCCGTTTTCCTGTGATAGGCTTCCATGGCTTTCTGCCTGTCACGGATCTCCTCTTCCTGTGCTTTTTCCTCATAATAACCGGACGTCTTCACCGGGCGCCCCTGGGTATGGAAATAATAGGCAACACCGCCCTGGGTCTTTGTCATCCAGTAATAGTTTGCACTCCATAAAGCGGGCATAATCCGCCCCTGGTCTCCCCGGGTCAAGGTTTCTTCCAACTTAAGCCTGTTGCTGTTCCACCAAGTTTCCCACTCCACCGGTTCTACATCTCCTGCCGCAATGCGCAGAAACATCTGTTTCATCTCGTCCTGAAATCCCATCCTTATTCTTCCTCCCCTTTTCTTTCTGCCACTGCATACTGAAAGCCTGCGCTCATGCCGCATGTTCCATTGGAATGTACCTTATAATCTCTGTCAAATTCATCCTCTGGCAACAAATCCAATTCTTCCTTTGACGAGATGTCTTTCACGAGCTTTACTTCCCCTGTTTCCCGGTTCCGGCTGAGTATGTACAGGGCGCCTTCATGTTGGGCCATGAAATCTTCCGGCACATGCATTATCGTTGCATAATTGCTGTCAGGGCTTTCTTCTGTCACTTCATACACATCCGACACAAGTTTATATATCTGGGTTTCGCTGTTTCCACGGTCAATATGCCATTCCTCTGCACCTTCACTGATGCACAGGATATCTTCTATTTCAAAAGGAAGCCTTGATATAACCATAATCCCCTCCTTTTGCATGGAATGAAATCCCCAGGAATCTTCTGACAGTTCTTCCTGCTTTGTTCCCCTGTCTTTAAGGCAGACCCGCCTCCACTCCCTGAAATATGGGAAGCCTGCGATATCCGGATATTCCACAGAACGGTCTACCCATTCCGCCTCCGGTGAAGCATATACCCGCAGGTTCCACGCAACATAGCCCCCTTCACAGACCGGCCAGTCCCCGGCCTCGAATGAAAGTGAGGTAAGCGGCTGCTTCATGGACAGCCAGGAATTATGGAATTCCACCCAGCTCATCATCGCAAGCAATTCTTCTGCCGCCTGACCCTGGAAATAAAAATCCGCCATATTCCCATGGTCAAATCCTCTCTCCCGCCATTCTGCGGGTGTAGCTGCACGATATCCTGGGGCATTTTCCAGTTGAAATTCAATATCTGTTTTATAAGGTTGCGGCAGATGATACAGCTCTGTAAAGTATTCCTGAAGGACAGCCTCTATTTCTTCCCTCTGGTAATTATCCCAAAGGATTGTCTCATCATTCACATCAATGCCTGCGCAAAACTTCCTGCCTTCATATTCCATAAATACCACCACATTGGAATTGACATAAGGTGCAAAAAAATCATGATACCCCTGAACCCAGTATCCCTGTGGCGAAGCATCTATCCCATATTTTTCCGTGATATAAGCTGCTGCCCTGTCCTCCGCTGTTTTTTCTGCCGCATGGTAGATATGGTCAATTTCCTGCCGTGTCTCCATCCGTTCCCGGCTGCATCCGGTAAGCAGGAACATTGACAGAATCCCTGTTACTGCCATTCTTTTGATTCTGCCGAATACTTTCCCTCTGCTGTCCAATCCCTTTTTTTCCTTCATACCCTGCTCTAATTCCGTTCTCTTTTATATCGCTTCTCCAAGTCCTTCCATGACTTCCATAAGCTTCTTATACCCTGCCTCGCTGGCGGCTCCATAAAGCACTTCCAGATCACCGCACTCCATAACCACAGCCATATTGTCAGATGCATTACTGTAAAAACTCATATCCATCCCCAGCCATCCAGAAAGCCCAAAGGGTTGTTTTTCAAGGCCTGACCGGGCGGTTTCCAGTTCTTCCTCTGTAAGCCAGTACATAAGCTCCTCCCCATGAAAAGCAAAGGCAAATACCGCTTCATAGGCAAGGGCAGCCCTCAGAAATCCGCTGAGCGTTCCGGCACACAAGGTCCATCTTTGGTCATTTATCTGATCCGCAGCCACATAAACCGGAGGGTCCGCTTTGGTCAGGTCTTTTCTTCGGATTCCTGCCCGGCAGCATCCCTGATTTTCAATCAGGATCACCAGATAATCGCCGTCCTTTAACCAGTCCCATTGATCGAAATCTTCCGGCCTGATCCACCGGTCCTGTACCTTATGGATTGCCTCCGTGCAAGCCGCCCTGTTCCAAAACTCTTCCAGAACGGGAGGAAGGGGAGAAAAGTATTTTTTCACAACAGCCAACTCTTCTTCTGTGTATCCCTGCAGTTCTTCCACCCCATACAGCTGCCGGATCTCTTCCCTATACTCTCTCTGGTTCTGCCCCTGAGCGCCTGCATCCTGCGGCTCTTCCTCCTGTTCTTCCGTAAACAGGTAGGGAACCCCCTGCCACATAAGCTTTGGCATTTCTTCCAACCTGTTGAAATAGAGGCAGATGATCTGGTCGTCTCCCCAGTATCCGGATTCCGGCCTTCTGGTGCAGGCTGTGATATGATAGTACCCGTCCGGCAAAGACAATATCTGGTCCTGTGGAAAATCCGGATTCCAGTCACTCAGCCAGAACAGGTCTCCAAACTGCAGGGAACCGCCCCTTACCTCCACCGCCAGCCGGATCATCACCGGAAACTCTTTCTCCGCATTGGAATCCGGATAGCCGGGCCGGAACCAGAGAATAAAATCGCCTCCCGTACCCGTACAGAACGCCGTGATATCCCCTTTTCGGATATGCTCCCCCACCTGGTTCGGATTCGTGAATTCTTCTGTCAAAAAGTTGCTCCCCGGAACAACATATCCCATAACCTCCGGGGAAAACAGGACAATCCCCATGCCATCAATACTCAAATGCATCGTATCTCCCAGATGCAGCGGCTCCTCTGATGCCGGGCTGCCCTCAGAAAGAGTTTCCTCCCCACAGGGCTGCCCTGCCGCCTTTGGTTCTTCTGTTTTTTCTTCTTTTATCTCCTGGAGGCAGGACAGCTGTTCCAGCACCTCCCTATGTTTCAGCTGGCTGTAAGGAGGCAGGAGGACTTTCTTCAGCGCCGGAAGCTCTGCCAGCAGGCGGCAGTCTGAAAAGTTGGTATCCTGCAGATCCAGGGTATTTAGACTTTTGCATCCGGCCAGAAAAGAATAGTCGTCGATTGCCACATCATGGAGGGACAGCTGCTTTAGCCTTGTCATCTCCCCAATCAGAGAAAAATCATTCTCCTTTACCATGAGCCAGGAAGGAAGACGTATGTCCTCTACTTTTTTAACAGCCGAAAAATTTCTTCTTCTGCTGTCCAGGCTTTTCATTTTCGTCAGATCGCTGAATGTCTGCAGGTCATGTCCTGTGTTTCTCTGAATCCAGATCACAAGTCTTGGATCGATCCCATACTGTTTCATCATTTTAAAAGTTCCTCCTAATTAAAAATCCCTGCCCACAACCGGCTCCGTTTTCCTGCTTATTCAACTTTCAGGTCATATTCTTCCGGCGACTTTATGTTGATTGTACAGAACCTGTATGTTTCTTTGTTTTCATATGCCCCTTTACAAATAAAACAGCCGTTCACAGTTTTGACAGACTGCTTTCGCACGATTTTTTTCAGTCCGTCAAACAGCTTCTTTGCCGCTGCATTGTCATAATGCATCGTTGCTGTCTCCGTGGGGAAGATTGCCGTTTCCTGGTATACGCCGTTTAAGTCTATATCTATCCGTTCTATATTTTCGTCACAAAGGGAAGTATATCGTATCCCTCCCTTCTCGTAGTCGCTCCATCTGTATTCTTTCCAGGAGCAGGCAGTTGTTCCTGAAAATGCAAGAATCTGCTTATTGCCCTGATGGGAGCCGAAAAAATTAGTTCCCAGGTCTGGCAGGCTGGCAGCGTCCTTGAAAAAGACAGGGCCTTCATCTGAATATGTGGGCACATAATAAACATCAAACTTACTCTGAAATTCTTCCAGGATAGCCTGCAGATCCTCTCGTTTGGCATAAAAGCGAAATCTCCGTACCTTCATATGTATCTGCCTCCTTTCCAGTCATTCCATGTCCGGACATCGATTACCAGTTCTCCCGCACCTCATCCATGACATTCCAAATTTCCGAAAGCGTCACCGGAGCCGCATTTTCGTCCGCCTGTCCATATTCTCCTTGCAGGATACACTCTTCGTAAAGCCTCTGCATGGTCATGAAGATATCCTCCCGTTCCTCTGTCTCGATGAACTCCTCATAGCGGTCATTGAGCTTATTAAAATACCCGGTGTACCTGCGGACAATCTCCTCGATTTCTTTTCTGTCCGCCGCCCTGCCCATCGCCTCCGTCAGCAGCTTCTTTGTATCTTTGTAACACTTTCTGGCGCTCCGGTATGCCGCCTCAGGAATAAACTCGTTTCCATCCCAATGGCGGAGCGGGTTCTCCAGGTTATCCCTAAGCCATCCTTCATCCCGCAGGTGGGTGACACTTAGCCTGTCCAGCTTCCCTTTCCAGTGTTTTTTCAGGTACAGGCCCGCTCCTTTGGGAACGCTGTCAAAATCCACCTCCCGCAATTCCCGCAGCCCCTCCAATGCTTCCATATCCCTCTCATCATATCCAAACAGATCCTTACAGTAAAGATTCCGAAGCCCGGACAGCTTTCCTGCCTCCTGCATATAGGTTACGGTGCCGGGAGCTCCGCTTATGTTTAAATACTCCGCCTCTGGAAACTGTTCGGCCGCCTGCCTCATATCCAGCTCTTTTATGTCGGTCAGGCAGAGCCTTGAGACCCGGTTTTTTTGAAGTCCGTATCTCTGAAGCAATGCCTTTTTCAAGGATATTTCCAGGGTCAGTTTCCCACTGCAAAGGCTGTCGTCAATTTGCAGTTCCGGCCGGATCTTCCCATACAGCTTCAGAAAGTGGGTATCTTTTGGAAGTACCAGTTTTCTGATTCCGCTCATATCCAGCTCCAGATTGTCCAGGCAGGTCTTCCCAAGGTCAAGTACCTCCACACCTGCCTTTTGCAGGCGTAGTGTCCGAAGCAGCGGTGCTTTGGAGAGCAGCTTCTGAAACTTACCGGAATACCCCTGCAATTCGGCATAAGTGATACAGGGAAACTCTTCTAACGTATCTTTTTCTGTCAGGCATTGGTAAAGATCATCCCGCAGTCCTCCGGTATTTTTCCTGAACATCCTGCCATGTACAGATACAAAATCGCCGCTGTTACTATATTTTTTGTATGCCGATCTGTCGGTTTCGTCAAAAGACTTCCAACGCTCTTCATAATAGTAGTCTTCCCCTGTGGGCCACTTCCAGGAGTAGGAATCCCATACCGGACTGCTTTTGAGCCCGCACTGGCCTATGTACCGGTAATCCCTGGGAACAGGAGTATTTTCAATCCCTGTTTTTATCATCTGATGGTGATATCGAAAGGATTCCCGGTAATACGGTTGTAACCGCTCCAAAATATCTTCCCCGGGCAGGTCATCCTCCAGATAATCAAGCAGCACATAGCAAATGCTTTTGCCATCCACGGCAAGGATCTGGCAGGCGCCATATTTCCCCAGCATTTCCACATAAAAAGCATATACCTCTCCTGGCTTTGCAGTTCTTTGTTTTAATCTGGCCAGGCATTGATCCTTTTTCATTGCTTCATTCCTCCCCAATATACTCTATCGTAATATTGGCAAGCTGATATTTCTGCAGATCCAGGTTTTCAGTTTTTGCCATTATGACATACTCTTTTATATCATCATAACCCGATGGTATTTTCCCCTTGACGATTTCCCTTTTTGTTATGTAAGTACAGTCTTTTAATTGCATGATGAGATCCACGATCAAATAAGGCAGGTATTCAATGTCAAAATCACTTTCAAATACAACTTCACCATAGGTATCGGATGAAACTAAATTATTTCTCTGTTTATCAAAAATAAAACATTCATTACACCAGTACAAATGCACACAATCTACCCCATATAATGAAAAATAAAAATCTTCTTGATCTCCATCCAATAGGATCACTACCCAATCTTTATCTTCATCGCTGTCATCAATACGAAAGTGTTCTCCGAAAACAGGGTGCAACAGGTCTTCATATATCATTTTGAGTTCATGTATATCCATAATACCTCCAAACATAAATCAGGGTTGCTGCTCCTTTTGCGCCAGTTCCGCCAGCATACGCCGGGCATCTTCCACCACATACAACGTCCCGCCCTCCCGGATCGCGTATTCCAGATGTGTTCTGGCGTTCTTTAACTCATTGCAGGCAATATCCACATCCGCAAGGCATACGGCAGAAACCACTTT
>CANBFE010000054.1 GCA_947367855.1 uncultured Lachnospiraceae bacterium
ACAATGTTTACCATGTGTTCATAGCGTTTCAGGCCCGCTTCATCATGCCCCACGGTATCTAAATACATCTCCCGCAGGAAATCGTCTTTATCCATGTAATTGTGGCTGTCACCGAGAGCATAGCGGGGGTGGAAGCAGACCATCGTTCCAAAATGCTCGTCCACCTCACGGGGAGAGATTAAAATATCGTCCGGCTGCACCATCAGCGCATAGGGTCCTTCGACTGCCATCAGCATATGCCATCCCTCCCTTCCTACAATTCCATGCCGGAATGTTTGGGCGTTTTTTCCTGATGCTCATTTGTGATCGGCTGCTTGACTGCAATGATCTCTCCGGCAATCCGGGCAAATTTCTCCGGGTGCTTAAACTGCTCGCTGAATTTTTTCATCAGTTCGGGGGAAAGGTCGGTAAAATCTTCCTCTCCAAGCCCAACAATCAAAAAATTTCCGGCAACAATATCATACATACGCCCGCCATCATCATAAAGAGCCCGGTTTAAGGGCAGCCCTAAGAGCTTGCCTTCGTCATTACAGATCAGTGCCACCGGGTCCTCATAGGGATAAGTTGCCTGAATATCTCCGCCAACGGCAGCCTGCAAGGATTCCAGCCCGCCCTCAATTTCAGTTTCATAGGGAGATTTGCCCGGCTCTACCATTAACACCTTCATAGCTGCATATCCTCCTTCTTTTTATTTGCCGCACCGGGAGCGGCAGATGTTTTCTCCTGCGTTTTGGCCGCAGACAGCTTTCCCAGCACGGAAGGTTTCTCCGGCTTTTCGGGAATAGAAATACCACCTTCCGAAACTTCGGCGGCGGTGCGGTCTGTTTTTACCGGTTCCTGACCCTCCACTGTGTACCCCGGCAGGAGCGCTCCATACACGGTAAAATGGCGCTCATACTGTTTGGGTATCTGCGGGGAAATTTCCGTAAATAAATGGGAATAGGCTTTTTTCCGTCCTTTCAGGTACTTTTCTGCATCGGCTCTGACTGTGTAGCGTTTCTGATTCTGCCCGGCAATCTTTTCGCCATAGCCCTGCTTCGGGGAGTTCACATAGACATCCCAGGTCACATACCAGGCAACCGGTACGCTCTGTTTGGTTGCCCGGTCATATTTGGTATCTTCCCAAATACTACAGGTCATACGGTAGACGCGGTTACTGATTTCCTCGTCATCCCGCCAGTTTCCGGTTTTGCGCCATTCATTTGCGGTATGCTCCACCTCCGGGGTCCGCAGGTAAGAAAGCGCCCGGTTAATCATCTGCGTGGCCGCCGCCTGCTGTTCCCATTGTTTTGCCGCAGCGACCACAATCTCATAGGCTTTCTGTTCACCGTCGATACTTCCCTGGCGCATGGCCTCCAGGTTTTCGGCGCCCATTGTAATCAGGGAAGAAATATCCACATCCTCACAAAAAACACTGTGCTCGATTTTCAACTCTGAACCTGGTTCCAAATGATCGCCGTACCGGTAAGCGCGGTAATCTTTATTTTCTTCCAAAATCTTTCACACCTCCTTAAATCTCCGGCGCACGGCTCTTTTTCGGGGCCGCCTGTGCCGGGGCTGTTTTTTCTGCCGGCTTCGCCGCTGCAAGCTGCGCCATGACCGAAGGCCGATCCGCTGTAAATATGGAAATCTGCTCATTCTCCGCCAATGGCTGCACCGGAAGGGGCAGCGTCACATCCGAATGGGTAAGTATCTGCTCCCGTTTCAGGTCTGCCACGATCTCGTCAAATACCGCGTTGATGGCTTTTCGTTCCTCACCTTCGGGATAGGCTTTCAAAACATCCATTTTTCCGTCTTTATCGGAGACGAGAGTAACGGCACAATCCGCATGGCCCGCCAGATAATCGGAATTGTAGGGCAGCTTATCCTTGATGTAACAGGCAAAGGCCCTGGCGGTCATTTCCGTGTTGCTGTCCCAATAGCCGCCATCCTTTTCACATTCCTTACCCATGCGCACGGAATTTCGGTAAAAATCGGTCTCCACACGTCCGATCTGCGGTGCCTCCTGCGCCTGCATCCCGGACAGCATGTGCTCGAATATTTCCAGCCGTTCCCGCTCACTTTTCGGGATCACCCGCCCGGTGACAGACTTCTTAAAGGCACTGATCTGTTCCACGGAGCCGGCCTCGCCGGACAAGAACGCCTCCCTGAGAACCGCGTAGGTTTCCATCTGTTTCTCATTGCCATGCCGTTTCAGGGAGCCGAGCACCGCCGAATCCAGCCAGCCTGCCGCATTTTTCCGGGTGCGCTCTGTCTGTGCTTCGGTGCGTTTCGCCGCCTGCTCCGGCGTCTCCGGCTTATATTTCATGGTATCAATCAGCTTTTGAAATGGCGCATAGAGGCGGGGCTGTTCCGAGAGCATCCCCTTTGCGCCCATTTTCGTACCTAGATAATCGTCTAATCCGTGCCACCATTCATGGGCTAAAGAGCCGGCTCCGTGCATCTTTGTAAGGTTGATGACCTTGCGCAGCGGTTCATAATGGGCTGCCACGTTGCCGCTGCCCCTGGCGCCGAAAGCGATAGCAAGCGTTCCCTGATAGGCAATATCCTTATCGCTGACCTGCAGGGCTGCCGCCAAATCTTTGAGCGCTTCAAACCCCATGTTGAGGGAAGCCTGCCGGTCATTCTGGTTCATCCAGTTCCCAAACTCGCCGCCGCGGAATCCGAAAGTATCAAGGTAGTGCTGCCCGGTGATCTCTGCGCCATTCCTGTAATCCGGCCCGGTCCGCCGCACATGGGAGAGTTGGGGAGGCACAAACCGCGTCTTTCCGCTTTTACTGCGTCCTTTCGCCAGCTCCTGCACCCATTTCAGGGCAGCTTCCCGCGTTTCAAAATTTGTCTGTAAGATGGAATAGCCCTTCGTCACATACCAGGTATCGGGTTTCCAGTCATTATTTTTGGAATAAGTATTCTTCCCGTCATTGAAATGGATCGCATAGCCCTTCGGCACCTTCTGGTCTTTGGAAACGCCAAACTGCTCCTTCTGTGCTTTCTGTGTGAAGTTTCGCTCAAAATATCCTGCCGAGCGGATCATCAGGGCATTGGACAGCTTGTTTGTAATTGCAGGGTTCTCCCGGCCCTTCTCCGTCGCCTGGTAGCGTGTGCCGCTGCCCCAGCCCTGCACCTGTTCCAGATACCCGTTCTCCACAAAGAAACGGTCATAGACCTTCATGGCGTCCTCCACGGTGCGCACCTCCGAAACTGCGCTTTGCAGCTCCCGTACCGTCCGGATATATTCTTTCTGCCTTGCAAGGCGTTTCTCCGATGTGTCGTCCCTGCGGTAATACTGCGGGGAGGCATTCAGTCCGTCCCGCGCCTTTTTGATGAAATAGACCACGCCAAGGGGAATCCCTTCCTCCAGCATGGCCTCATAGTCCGGTTTCTTCCAAATGTTATCTTTCTTTACGAATTTCTCGGCCTCGCGGTCATTCATGGCGTCCAGGTCGTTCACATAGAGCCCCCGGTCTTTCCATAAGTCTTTTTTTGCGCCGCCGATCTTTTCCCCGAAATCTTCATGCTGTATGTTATCCGCCAATCAATATCACCTCCAGTCTGTCATAAAAAATCACCGCTCCGGGGCTGGGCGGCGTTCCTGTAATTTATCAGGCTGCGGGCGTATTCCCATGATCCGGTCCGTTTCCCTGCGCATCATAGAGAAGCATCTGCTTCGCTGTTCCCAGCGGTATGCGGTACATATCCATGTCCGGGTTCTGCGCCGCCTCCATATATTCCACATTCAGCCATTCCTCCAAATCCTGGGGCATATAAGAAAATGCCTGCTCCTTCCATTTGTCAAAAATCGTAGAGTAGTGTTGCTGCCATTCTGCCACCAGCTCCGGGGGATAGGAAAATCCCCAGCTTTTCAAGGCATCTTTTTCGTACAGCTCCATTGAGTGCCATTTTTCAAGGCTGACTGTTGCTGCGGAGCCGTCTTTCTGCTTGATATTGACCCCGCCGGGATAGAGCGTATGATGTTTCACATCCTGCCGCAGTGTGTCCAGATCCATCATCAGGACATCACCAAATAAATAGCCGTCCTCCTTCCGGCTGGTATGGAACAGAAAAGCCCTCGCCCCGATGTATTCCGTTGTGAAGATCATCTGGTGTAGATCCCCGGTAGAACAGTACGCAAATACGGCGTCGGAAAGCCACATGTGGTTTCTCCCCATAATCGCAATCGAATCCGGCCCGGTGCTGGTTGCCAATGAGCGCAGGTTGAATTCACTTTCCCGCAGGAAATCCCCGGCCAGGATATGGAGCTCATAGGCAAATACGCCTAAATCCGTATCACGGACTAAATGGATCTGCGGAAGTGGTTCCTGTTTCAATTTCGTTTCCTCCCTTCATTCAGAATGGTTTACCGGCTGCCCCTGTCATGGGAAGGCTCCGGCTGATTCTTTATTGGAGCCGCCTTTGCCGCCTGTTCCCGCATGGCCGCCAAAACGGAGGGACGGCGCTCGGCTGCCTGTTCCAGCCCTTCCAGCACGGCTATTGCCTTTTCTGCGTTTTTCTTCATGGCTCCCATGCACGCACGGCTGGCACGGTAGGGCGCCTTGACATAACGCGCAATCTCTCCGCTGGTCTTTGCCTGCTGCACCGGTTCCTTTCCCATCAGCGCCAGGCGCATATTTTTCATGTGCTTTCCTGCCTCATGGTACTCGGACGCAAAAGCGTCAATCTTTTCCATTGCCCGGCTGCTGGCCTGTTGGTGTTTTTCCGCCCCCTGACGGATCGCCTCCAATGTGGGTTTCAGGTGGAGGAAATGGGTAATCCCGTTCAAAGCGGCGGTACCGCGCTCCTTAAAATCCGCCAGGATATGCCTGCAGCCCTCAACAATCTTGCCCTTTAGCTCTGATAATTTCTGCTGCATAGAGGAAATATTGCCCTCCAGTGCCTTACAGGTCTTTTGGAGTGAAACTTTCAGGGACCGGTCCTGCATTCTCTGCAAATCCTCCCACATAGCAGACAGCTCGCCAACCGCTATGGAAAGACGTTCCTCCATCCCTGTGACAGATTCAATCAGTTCTGCGAAGTCTGCATAGGCGGGGGAATCACTTTCTTTTAAGAGCGCAAGCAGCGCCCTGACCTGTCCATTTTCCGCAATCGGCGTTTCCGTGCCTAAATCAGTCTGTTGCCTTTCCTCCGCCATTTACGAATCTCTCCCATCTGCCGGCGGCTGCCCTCCGGCAATCTTGCTGACAATCTCCGGCCCGGTCTCATAAATCTGCATGAGCCGCTTGGCAGTTCCGCAAGGCTGCGCCGCCCCGCTGGTCCAGAGCCGGACCGTGGAAGGTGCGACGTTCATCAGAAGCGCAAAACCTTTCTCGTTCATATCCAGCTTTTTCATCAGCGCCTTAACCATGTCAGGGCCATAGTCCGGGCACCGGGCAGCTTCGGCAATCATCTGTAAAGCCGTGTTCTCTGTGTTCATCATTTCTAAAATCCTCCTGTCAAATTGAAATAGCCGCCTGTTTCTGGCGGCATTGTTGTTGATGGTCTTTCATTTTCTCCGTAACATGGAGCAGCTTTTCGTTGTAGTCCTTTCCGCTGCGGGGCGGGTTGATCCCCACCCGGATATGCTTAAAGCGATGATCTTCATGGAGCATTGCCTTGATTCTCCTGGCATTTTTAAGGCCGCCAAGGTCATTGTCCATGTAGAGATTGACGCGCCGGATTTCCGGGTGGCGTTCCAAAAATGCAATCAGCGCCACATGGGAAGTGCCGCCCAGCGACAATCGGTAGCCGTCCCATTTCCAGCCTTCTAACCCCTGCAGCGTGGCATGGGAGAGGGCGTCAATGGGCGCCTCAAAAACCGCCACATGGCGGCTACCCGGATTCCTCGGTGGATAGCAGAAGCTATATTCCTTGTTGCTGCCGTAAACATCTTTTCTGAGACTGCCGGTAATGCTCCGCATACAGGCAAACTTCGCTTTCCCCGCATCATCCTTTCCCACAAACACACAGACAGGCTCGCCATGATACCGCGCCTCATAGAACAGCCCTTCCCGAAAACACCGGCTGATCCCGCGCCGCTGCAAATAAGAAACGGCAGAGGTGGCGCACCGTCTGGCCCAGGGGAGAGAAAAAGGTTTCTTCTCCGGTTCCTTATGCACGCATTCTGTTGCCGCTGTACTCCGGTAAGCCGGCGCCTGCTGGATTTCTCCGCCGACCAGCGTATGAACCGCATCCACCAGCCCATAGCCCCGAATCTGGATCAGGTAATCCAGGGCGTTGATACTCCGGCCCCGGCTGTTCCAGTACCAGTACCTTTTCCCGGTCACATAGACCAGGCTGTCATGTTCCTTGTGGCGGTAATTGGGTCCGTCCCGTTTCAGCACCCCAGGCTCATGGAACTGCAGGTATGCGAACAGGTCCGCCTCCCGCGCCGCCTGAATCTGTTCTTTGGTTACGCCGGGCATCGTGCCGGCACAGTATTTCTTTTCATCGTGCTTTGCCTCCTTTCTGTGATGAAAAAGACGCCCGGAGGCGCCTAACAGCCGTACAGGTCATGGTTGACCTCGGCACGGTAATAACTGTCCATTGTCGCCGGGGCATTATACAGCGCCGCCAACAGGTATGCCTTGATATTTCCGACTTTTGTGGTGTTCTTGTCAATACAGTCAAAGACATACTCCAAGTGGCCGGAATTGATCTTCAGGAAACGGCTCTTTACCACCTCCCTGGGAAAATCATCCCCGGCGATACGGATATATGGCCGTTTGGATAAAACCACTTCAAGCATAAGTTCCACAGTCTCGTCCAAGCGTTCTTTCCCATACCGGGAGACCATACAGTCATACTCGATATTTTCTTTGATGATTTTGCTGTATGCGTCTATCAGCTCAATCCGATCCATCCCATCCGGGCGGCCTGCCGCCTCCGGCTCTGCCGGATAGATTGATGGATAAGTCCTTGATATATCCGTTTTTGATTTTTTAGTTTTTAATGGATTAGTATTTAATTGTGCGGGATTCTCCTGTCCAGGTTCCGCCTGTTCAGGTTTTGCCTGTTTTGGATTTACCTGTCTTGGATTTTCCCATTTAGGTGAAAACGCCTGTTTTTCAGCGTTTACAGGCTTTTCATGGATCGTGTACTCGATGTCTCCGAGCTGCCCGTTCTCATAGCGGAGGCGCTGCCTGGTGAGATACCCATGCCGCTCCAGCTCCTTCAGGGCGGTAGTGATCGAATCCACACCGTCCTTACAGATATGGGCGAGCCCCTTTGTGGTATAGTCCCAATCTTCCGGCAGCGACAGCATGAGGGAGAGAAGCCCCTTTGCCTTTAAGGACAGTTCCGTATTGCGCAGATGGTGGTTGCACATGATCGTGAAGTCCTTCGTTTTTTCTACCCGGAATACAGCCATTTCACAGCCTCCTTTCTCCGGTTATTTCCGTTACAAGGCGCGGTCCCTGCGGTCATAGTGGAGGTGCCCGCCAGAGACCTTCGCATGGTTTTTCAGTTTGACTTCGCCCCGTTCCTGGCTGTCTAAGAATTTCTGATAGCCGGCATCCGTAAGGAACAGGCGCATCTTATCGCCCTTGTCACCCACAGGGGAATCATAAGACAGCACATCAAAGACGATCATGTGGCGTACCTCCGGGTCGAAGCGTTCCAGCGCCATGATGTCGTGCCCCTTTAATTTCTCTGCGCCGGATTGCTGCCTGGCCTCGGCAATCTTTTCCCCAATCGTCCGGGGCGGGTAGGGCAGACGGTAATTCTTCTGAATATCCCGCACGATGTCCATGCACTCGGCATCCGTCAGGACACGCAGCTTTGCCATCAGATTTTCCGCTGCCTCCCGCTGTTCGGGGTTCTTCGTGTACCGGGCAGTCATGTAAAGCTCATTCAGGACTTTGGATTGATAGTCACCCTCAACCTGAAACAGCAGCCGTTTTTCCATTTCATTTAATTCCATGTGAATCTCCTTTCTTCTGAAAATGGGTATGAAAAAAGGGCGTCCACCTGTAAAAGTGAAACGCCCACGGCAATCAGCGCTCCGGCAATATACCGGACCGCTGGCACTATTAAATTTTGTCGTTAATAAAACAGCCTCCTTTATTCGATGATTTTCTCGTCATATTTCAACTTGGAAAAGGAATTGAATAAATGACGACAAACGCTCAAACCCCTTGAAAATAAAGGCTTTTTCCGTTTGTCGTTATTATACCGTAACGGCATTCGCACGTTTCGTTGTTAATCAGCATGGGATTTTCAGCGGTATCAATCGGGAACAGGGTAGGGCATGAAAGCGTGGATATTACGTTTCGATACGCCCATATGTTCCCGACAGAACAGATACAAATGGCAGAGTTGCTGAACGCAGAGTTTAAGGAGGGTACAAAAGAATGAGCGGCACACACAAATATCCAACAATCAGTTTTCGCATTTCTCCCAGAGAACGGGAAGAAATTGAAGCAAAGATTTTTGCAAGCGGCATGAAAAAGAAAGATTATTTTGTTCGTTCCTGTATTTACAATCGTGTATGCGTGGTGGGGAAGAAAGAAACGGTATATCAGATTGTGGAAAAATTGCAGGAAATGCAGAGCCGTATGGAAGAACTGGCAGAGCAGATAAAAGGCGAAAAGCCGGAGGTCACTACCGAAGAAATCAGAGAATTACAGACGACATATGAGGATATGTTGAAAGCAATCCTTTGGGTATTGGACGGAGCAAAATATCTGTGGCAGGGAAGCACCAACGGAGAAGAAAAAAGCCCCGACAGCGGCAACTGTTAGGGCTGTGATAACTGGAAAACCTCTGTTATCAACAATCACAA
>CANBFE010000055.1 GCA_947367855.1 uncultured Lachnospiraceae bacterium
GTTTAACTATATTTCATTTACAATTATAGAGGGATTCAGGAGATTAGAAAATCCGCAGGAATATTTGGCGCTTACGTTTAAAAGGGAGCATATAGTAAGACCCCACTTGGTTCATGTAAAAAAGAAGATTTATCTGAAGATGGATTTTCCGTTAGATGAGTCAATTTTAGTATTGAAGATATAAATAGAAAAATAATTGCCAGAAAACAGAATATATGTTATGATAATAGCAGGAAGGGTTTATCCAGGAAGAATGATATCTGTACGTATACAAAAGATAAAATGGATAAATTCTTCCTTTTTTTGTTAAGGAAAAGGTTTCTGGCGGTTACCAATCAGGAAGTGTGAAAAGGAGCACCGATGCAGAATTAGGATGTATTACGAAAGGAAATTCAGATATCATGACAATGGATTTATCAGAGTACCAATACATAGCAGGCTATGGCATAGGCCAGTACTACGACTATATCAAACCGCAGCTCCCGCCGGAACTGCATCTGGATTTTCTCTGTGACGCCCGCTTCGAACAGATTGGCGCAGAGTACGACGGGTTGGAAGTGGTTTCTCCGGATACTCTGAAGAAGATGCAGAATGTATTTGTGGTAGTATTTTCTGGAAATATCAGAAACTGGCAGTCTATTTCAGGAATGTTGGATGGTCTGCATTTTCCATATGCCCATATAGACAGGGTCCTTGGGGGACGAAGCACGATAACGGGAAGGGATCTGAAAAAACAGAGCAGTCAGCTTTATCTGGATGGCAGGGGGAATCGGATTGCGTTTTTTCCGGATATAGAGGATTCTGTCTCAGTCAGTTTTTTGGGTGACAATAATTTTGTCAGCATTGGCAGAATGGTAAGTGTTGGTAAATTGAGAATTCATTGCGGAAGAAACGTGTTCTGCAGCATTGGGGAAGGGACGGAGATAGAGGGAGCGGAATTTATCGCTACAGACGGCAGAATTGAGGTGGGTCAGGACTGCCTTTTTTCTACGGAAGTGACCCTGCGGAATCATGATGGACATCACATATTTGACAGTAATACAGGGGAAAGAATCAACCATTCCGGAAACATAAAAATAGGAAACCATGTATGGATTTGCCGCAAAGCCACATTGTTGGGAAATGCCTCCGTGGGGGATAACAGCGTCGTAGGGACCATGGCAGTTACTTCCTCAACTTTTCCAAAGGAAGTCATACTCGCAGGCAATCCTGCAAAGATTATCCGTAGGAATGTCTGTTGGTCAAAGGACGGTACGGCTTATTACAACAGGGATTCTCTGTCCCAATGCATGGCACAGGAGGCGCTGAAATATATGGCAAGGGAGAGCAGAGATTGAGGCAGGTGAAAAGGAAAGCATGGCATTTTTACACACAAAGTTGTCAGCTCCGGACATAGATACGGACAGAGTATCCGCATCTGACAAAAAGACAGGAGCCTATATTGAACAATATGGAGATGTCTGTTACGACTCTTTCATGGCACAGGAGGATGACTGGCAGGTGTTCTGTCAGCTCACAGAATTGCGGAAAGGGATCCTAAGCTGGTATGATTTTCCGCCGGAATCCAGTTTGTTGGAGGTTGGGGCGGGTTTTGGCACGCTTACGGGATGTCTGTGTGGAAAATGCGCTCATGTCACTGCTACGGACCGTTCTGCATACAGGGCCAGGGCCATTTCCATTCGTTATGCAGGGAAAGAAAATCTGGATATCTATGCAGGGGATATTTCGGAACTAGTATTTCCGGAAAAATTTGATTATATCATTATAATCGGGCTTCTGGAACGTGCAGCAGGGGGCAGCCGGGACAGAAAACGGTATGCCGAATATCTGAAATCCGTGCAGAAATGGCTGCAGCCAGGCGGCACACTGCTCTTTGCTGTGGAGAACCGCTTTGGGCTGCGATATTTTTGCGGGGAGGCGGAGCCTCATACAGGGAGGCCTTTTGACGGGCTCAACCATTATATGGGGGGAACCCGGGGGCGGTCTTTTTCAAGAAAAGAATTGGAGGATATAGTGAGGGAGGCAGGTTTTGGATACCATAAGTTCTATTATCCTCTGCCGGATTATAAACTGCCCCAGCTAATTTATACAGATGCATATCTTCCGGAGAAAAATCTCAGGGAGCGGCTTATACCTTATTACCGGAGCAGCGGCACTTTGGTGGCGGCGGAACGTGAACTTTACGACGAGATTGTTTCCAATGGCGTCTTTCCCTTCTTTGCCAATTCTTTTCTGGTGGAGTGCCGGTTGGAGGAAACTGTGCGGCGCAGGGAGGCTGCGTTCGGACAAAACGATGGGATCCTATATGCGGCAGTTTCCACTGACCGCGGAGAGAGCAGAAGTTATGCAACCACCATTGGGGCAGACGGCATAGTCTGCAAAAGGCCGCTGTATGAGGAAGGGCGTGGCAATGCCCGAAGGCTTTATGAAAATATTCTGGATCTGCAGTCGCATGGAATTCCGGTGGTAAGGCACAGGCTTCTGGAAGGAGATACATTGGAGATGCCCCGTATTTCCTGGCCCACTCTGTCAAACTATATCAAGGAAATCATGCCGCGTGACCAGGAGAGATTTCTGGAGCTGATCCGCAGGATTTACGCATATATTCTTCAGTCTTCCGTCCAGGTGGCGGAGGAGGAAAACCTTCTTCCTGCCGCATTGGGGCTGAGTCTGTCAGAACCGGAGGTTCGGGCGGTGAAAGGGACGTTTGGCCCGATTTTGAAAAAGGCCTACATGGAGCTGATTCCCTTGAACTGCTTTTATCATCCGGAGACAGGAGACTTCCTTTATTTTGACCAGGAGTTTGTGCGGGAGAATTATCCTGCAAAGTATGTGCTGTTCCGGGCAATCCACTATATCTATTGCTTTACGCCTGACGCGGAACGATACTGTCCTAAGAAAAGGCTTCTGCAGATATATGGAATGGAGAGCACATGGGATTTTTATTTAAGGGAAGAGACCCGGTTTCTGGACGAAGTGCGCAACAGGGAGCAGTACAGTCAGTTTTATCGCAGAACGAAAGTTGACGGAAGCAGGCTGTTGGAAAACATCAGGCGTCTGGAAAGCGGAAGAACGGAATAATATCATATGGTGAAAAAAGACATTGTGCTGTTTGGCACAGGAAAATATTTTGAAAATTACATGTCTGTGTACGGGCAGGAGGAGGGGAGGCAGCCTGTTTTTGCCGTGGACAACGATCCGGACAAAGTCGGGGGCAGAAAGTGTGGGATTGCCGTTTACAAACCTGACGTACTGCAGGACAGGGAAGACGGAAGCTTTTATGTGGTAATCTGTGCTGCACGTCATGTGGAGATCGGGAAGCAGCTGGAAGACATGGGGATTACAGACTACCAGTATTACCGTCCCTTGCCGATAGAGTGCGCCGTACCCATGGAGCTGACGGCCGCAGGCCTCTCACCGAGATCCGGAGAGAGGACAAAGCGTTACCGTATAGGCTATGTTCCCGGTGTATTTGACCTGTTCCATATAGGACATTTAAACCTTCTGCGCAATGCAAAGAGCCGCTGCGAATATCTGATTGCAGGAGTCCTGACGGATGAACTGGTGGAACATTTTAAGAAGAGGAAACCTGTGATTCCTTATGCGCAGCGTGCTGCAATCGTAGGCGCAGTTTCCTGTGTGGACAGGGTAGTTCCGGTGGATTTCACAAATACACGAAAGATTGATGCCTGGAAAAAGTATCGCTTTGACTGTCATTTTTCCGGCAATGACCACGGCACAGACTGGACAAAAGACCTGGAGCAGCTTCGGGAAGTCGGGGCTGATATGGAGTTTTTTGAATATACCAGAGCCATCAGTACTACGGAGATCAGGACAGGCCGCCTTTCCGGAGGTGGGCAGTCCGATACAGGGACAGACCTTGAAAAAGAAAGGGAATCCGGGTATGAGACACCCCGTAAAATGAAGCGTGTCTGGGCAGTGGAGTTGGCTATACTGGATGAGATAGACCGTATCTGTAAAAAGTATGATCTGCGATATTTTCTGGTACATGGAAGTCTGTTGGGGGCAGTGCGTCATCAGGGTTTTATTCCCTGGGATGATGACCTGGACATTGCCATGCCCAGAAAGGATTACGACCGTTTTCTGGAAGCGGCTTCTCAGGAACTGCAGGAGCCCCTTTCCCTCCATACACCTTCTACAGAGAGGGATTTGTTCTGGGGAGCCTATGCTCGAATCAGGAACAGCAAAACCACGGCAATAGAACCCAGGGACATGGGACATCGGGGAAACCTTGGGGTCTGGGTGGACATTCTTCCGTTTGATGTGTGTACCCGGGACGAACGGAAATTGAAAAAAAAGGAAAAAGCGCTCATCAGGTGCCAGAAGCTGTTGTATGCGGGGATCTATGGCCGGGATTTTAAGTCCTACCTGGCTATGAACCCCTGGGAATGGAGAGTTTCCCACCTGCTTGCAAAATGTCTGGGACAGAAACGTTTATGCGAAAAACTTGATACGGCACAGCGCATGTATACAGAGGAGGACTCGGGTGAGATAGCATTCTTTACCGGTATGGGAAAGTTCCGGAGACTGCAGGCTGCAAATTTTGAAGAGAGGGCAGAACTGGAATTTGAAGGCAGAAAGGTACCTGTTCCTGCAGGTTATAAAAAATATCTGTTCGAGATCATGGGCGGAGACTATATGAAATACCCTCCAAAAGAGGAGCGGAAGCCAAAACACCGCGGCATATATGATCCGGAACAGCCCTATACGGCTTATGCAGAGCTGTTGTTTGACACTTTTGCAGATATAAAGAACAGAAAGATTATTCTCTTTGGCGCAGGCCTGATGTTTGAAGATTATATGAAAAAATATGGGGACAGACACCGCCCTGCTTTTCTGGCAGATAATGACGAAAATAAATGGGGCCGTTCCAGGATGGGGATCCCCATCCGCAGACCTCAGGATATCCTGGAGGTGCCGGAAAACAAGAGAAGGCTTATTATCTGCAGTTATTATTACCGGGAGATATCTGCGCAGCTGGACAAAATGGGGATTCGTGATTATAAGGTGTATGTGCAGGAGATGGAATGGATTTTGCGGACGGAGGAACAGAAATAAATAATCATTAAAAGGCTGTCGTAGATAGGTACGACAGCCTTTTAAAATACCTTTTTACAGGATGTCTATTGCCCCGATTTAGAAGGATTTTCATTTAAGGCTACAAGTGTTTCCGCTGTGGAAAGGATGGAACAGAGCTGCTTTTCATCGCAACGGTTCAGCAGGCGCAGTATTTTCTGGTAGGTACTGTTGGTTGAATTTGAATCCGGATAAAATACCGTATCCGCTGACAGATTGTAAGCGCCAAATATTCCTGCGGATTTTCTAATCTCCTGAATCCCTCTATAATTGTAAATGAAATATAGTTAAA
>CANBFE010000056.1 GCA_947367855.1 uncultured Lachnospiraceae bacterium
ATGTCCTGCTGCCATCAGCATTATTTATTTGCCCCCATTTTTTACACCCCGCCTACGTCGTGCTCCATGATTTAATCCGATTTGAGGATAATAACTTTCGGCTAACTGCTTTTTCAAATCCTCCAAATCAATAGTAATCGTCGTACCCTCTGCAACCTTCACATTCCTGTAATCATGCGGAACCAGTACGGGTTGCGATGCTTCCTGTGCCGCCGGAAGAGCTGCTGCCATCATGAATGTTGGATGGCAATTTCTGATTGCGGAAATGACTGCCATTGCCAGCGTATCAACCTTGATGAATGTCTTGGATGGCGCGTGATACTCCATCCCGTCATCACATGAAATCGTGGTCTGCTGCCTATAAGCAGCGGTGGGGTAGAATTTCACAACCTTGCCTACCACTCCATCCTCTATTTGTATTACTCTGTCACCTATATCGTAGCCTAAATCCATACTTTTCTCCTTTCCTACACCTTCCTGCTGCCATCAGCCATATTATTGTCTGCTCCTCCTACAGGTTGTAAAGTGCAGCTCATGGCCTACTCCCTCCGCCACTGTGCTGAAGACCGCATCTGCTGATATGATCCTGCCATCCCCTGTTACGATTGTTTTTGACCCTGATTCTCCTGTGGGGACGTGATAACAAATTGCTTTTACATCACAAGGGACGTATTTCCCTGATGCTGTCTTTTTCCATAAGATCCTCTTTCCGCAATATTTACATGTTCCTGGTTTTCCAAATGCTGCATGCATTTTCATCTCCTCCTTTGCTGGCCTGCTGCCTTTCTTTATCTTGCATATCCATATTCTCCTCCTTCACTTATAATTTTTAAATTGTGGCCGTCTACATCTATTAATCCTATCCTCATCCTCTATACCCCATCACGCAAACCGCAACTGCCCCTGTGACTCTTCCTGAATCTTCATATTTGGGATCCTCTTTGCCATACAGAGCTCCGGCAAGTTGGTTCTTACCAGCGCCGCAGGTATTGGCGGGCATACTGCATTACCACACCTTTTTACCTGTTCGCTACGTGGGTAAACTTTTCCCCCAAGATCCCGGTCGATGATGTAATCATCCGGAAATCCCTGGCAGCCATATAATTCTTTCGGTTCCAGCATTCTCAGGCCAATATCAATGATCTGATAGTCTACGCCCTTAACCGTCACCAGGCCGAATCTGTCATGCGTTGGAATGGTATCCAATGGTTCATTGACGCTCTGGCCTGTCCCCTGGCCGTAATATTTGATCAGAAATGCCCGGACTTCCCCGAAATGACCCGGAGAGCATGTTACCGTGTGGAGCGGTTCCCGGATGTCCTGGCCGGTTCCCGATTTGTAAAATTTGCTCAAAAAACTGACTGCTAATCCATAACGATTTGATCCGTCTACGGTCATAATTGGTTCCTCTATGGTTTGTCCGCGGACTCCTCCTGCTGCCATCTCTGAATGATACTGAATTAGCGTCGGCGCGATCAGGCAATGCTTATTCTTACTTGCTATCGTGTTTAATGGCGCACGCACGTCCTTACTTCTGTCTTCCTCAAATCCTGTCTGTCCGATCTGCACCATATACGGCTCACACAGATAATGTTTCCCGCTGGATACGATGGTGGGCAGCGGTGATTCTACATCATGTATTCTCGCCTCCTGCCCTTTTCGTTCCCCGTATCCAATGGGAACAATGAATGGCTCTTGGTTATCCAGGACAAATTTCTTTATCCCCCTGGCAATCCGCCGCATAGTATTTTCGGCCAGAGGCCGCACTGCCCGGATGCCGTATTTTGCTTTGATTTCCTCCGACGTGTCAAAGATGCTGGGGCATGGCAAGGAAAAATCTATCTGACTACATGCCCCTGCGTAAGGTTTTAACCTGCCTGCTGCCACCTCCGGGCTATCCTTGGGTGCGTGGGTTGGCTCTGGCCAGATGATCGGTTTTCCGTCGCACCTGGCGATCAAAAAGAACCGTTTCCGTGTCGTCGGTGTGCCATAGTCTGCTGCCACAAGCTCCTTTGTCTGAATTTCATACCTTAACCTTCCAAGCTGTTCCAGGAACCTTTCGTAGGTCCGCCCCCGTTTAGATTTAATTGGGTGGTGCCGCCTGTTCAGCGGCCCCCAGGTCTTAAATTCCTCCACGTTCTCCAGTATGATCACTCTTGGGCGCACAAGCGCTGCCCAGCGAAGCGCTACCCATGCCAAGCCACGGATGGCCTTATCCTTGGGCTTTCCTCCTTTGGCTTTCGAGAAGTGCTTGCAGTCCGGGCTAAACCATGCCAGTGCCACCGGATGTCCATTGCATACCTTTACCGGATCCACGTCCCACACAGATTCGCAGTAGTGTTTCGTGTATGGATGGTTAGCCTTGTGCAGGCGGATGGCCTCCGGGTCGTGGTTGATGGCAATGTCCACGCTGACCCCTGTAGCCAGTTCTATCCCCGTGCTGGCGCCTCCTCCGCCGGCAAAATTGTCAACTATAAGTTCTCCATTGATCAAATCAACACCTTCCTTCTATCTCCCGTTTAATGCTGCTGCAATTCTTCGATATGCCTTTTCCCTGTCCATGATCTCGCTGTTTAATGTATCCAGCCTTTGATAAAGCTGCCTGTATGCATTCCTTGTTAACTGTTCCCCGTTTTCCCACAGAAGCAAAATAATCTCTACCGGATCCGCAATGTTCAGATCTGAAAGGATACGGATCTGTTCGTCCTGATTTTTTGACCATCTGTATTCGCGGCAGATTTCTCCGACTGACATATACA
>CANBFE010000057.1 GCA_947367855.1 uncultured Lachnospiraceae bacterium
GAAGATATCATGCCCAACTACATGAAGATGATGAGCCAGTTCGATATCAATGTAACCCGTGAGACAGACGGCAAGATCTATTCCCTGGCCAACATCAACGACTGTTTCCACTGTAAGTATGCCCGTAAAATGTGGGTAAACACCAGACTTCTGGGAGAGATCGGCTGCGAAATCCCCACAACCACTGAGGAGTTCAAGGATGTATGTCAGAAGTTTGTAGAGAAGTTTCCTGACGGAGTGGCTGTAGCTGGCGCAGATACCGGATGGTTTGTGCGTATGCAGGACTGGATTCTCGGCGCATATACCTTTATCCCCAGCAGCACCAACAAGCTGGCACTGGATAAGACAACAGGCACGGTTGTGAATGTGGCCGCAACGGATGCGTACAAGGAAGGTCTGAAATACATCAACGAGCTGTATGAAATCGGCGCTATTGATGACGGATGTTTTACCCAGACATCAGAAGACATGAAGCGTCTGGTAAATACCACTGACGTTTTGTTCTTCCCCGCAGGAACCATTTCCGATATTATTGATTCCGTGTCCGCTAACGAGCTGTACAGAGAGTACGCTCCTATGGCTCCCATCGCAGGTCCGGACGGAACCAGGAACGCATGGACACAGCCTAACTATGGTGTAAGTGCTGGTGGTGTCATGATTACTGACGCCTGCCCTGATGTGGAAGCAGCTCTTCGCTGGGTGGATTTCTTCTACAGTGAGACAGGAGACCTTTGCTCACAGTACGGCGCTGAGGAAGGCGTTGACTGGGTGCTGAATCCTGAAGGAAAAGTTGGTCTGAATGATGAACCCGCTTTCTGTGAGATTCTGAATTCTTATTCCGGTGAGGCTCAGAACCATGACTGGCAGGATGTATGTGTTCGTGTAGCTCCTGAGGCTTATCGTCTTGGATGGGCAGTAGATGCAGAGGTGGATCCTTATACCCCTGACGGCCTGGAGAAACTGTTGTTTGATGCTTCCAAGGAATTGTATGAGCCCTATGGTTCCAGCAGCAATATTGTAAACTTCAGTTCCGGTCAGATTAAGTTTACGGATGAAGAAGCTACCGACAGCTCTACTCTGGCTACCGAAGTGAC
Source organism: uncultured Lachnospiraceae bacterium (assembly GCA_947367855.1). Classification (GTDB taxonomy): domain Bacteria; phylum Bacillota; class Clostridia; order Lachnospirales; family Lachnospiraceae; genus Acetatifactor. The sequence continues at coordinate 1,095 of CANBFE010000057.1, forward strand.
CAAGATCATTACCGAGAATTCTGCAGCCTTTATGAGAGGCGAGAAGAACTTTGAGTCCGACTGGGATAAGTTCCTGAGTGATATGGAGAGCGCAGGCGCATCACAGCTTGTAGAGATGTACCAGACAGCTTATGACAGAGCAAACTAAAGTGATCTGAGTTTCGTATGTAAATTTATACGGCATTATCGTTATGCAGGGCTGAAGGGGCTGTCTGTCTTAGGGCAGGCAGCCCTGTTCATAACAACAGAAAATTTATGGAGGGGCTTAATGAAGAAAACATCAGCTACAGTACCCGCTGTGAAAAAGAATAAGATTAAAAATTCCAATTGGCAGTTTTGGGCGATTATTGCGCTGCCGATGATTTACGCATTAGTATTTGCTTATATTCCTATGGGAGGTATTATTATTGCCTTTAAGGATTATAGTATCAGGAAGGGAATTATGGGAAGTAAGTGGGTGGGACTGAAATATTTTAAACAGTTCCTGACCTCCACAAGCAGTGTAACTGTAATCAAGAATACGCTTATTCTGGGTCTTTATTCCTTTATCGCCAGTTTCCCTGTACCTATTTTGCTGGCTTTGGGCATTAATGAAGTGAAGAACCGTGTGTTCAAGAAAACTGTCCAGATGGTTACATATGCGCCATACTTTATTTCTATCGTGGTAATGGTAGGTATGATGAGGCAGATGATGGATCCCAGGACAGGTATCATCAATGTCCTTCTGCAGAAGATCGGTGTGGGGCCTGTGAATTTCTTCGGAGACGCCAGTATTTTCCGGTCGGTGTACGTATGGAGCGGTATCTGGCAGACTATGGGATATTCCTCCATTATCTATGTGGCTGCGCTGTCCGGTGTGAGTCTGGAGCTTCAGGAGGCGGCTATTGTAGACGGCGCTACAAGGCTGAAGAGGATTCTTCATGTGGATATTCCGGCCATTATGCCCACCATTGTCATCATGTTGATCTTTGGCTGCTCCAATATTGTGAGCATCGGTATGGACAAGATTTTCCTGATGCAGAATGACCTGAATGCATCCGTATCGGAAGTTATTTCTACTTTTGTGTACAAGATCGGTGTGATAAATTCGAACTTCGGCTTCTCTACGGCGGCCGGACTGTTCCAATCCCTGGTAGCCTTTGTTCTATTGGTGGCCGTGAATAAGATCGCGAAAAAAGTTACAGAGACAAGTCTGTGGTGATGAGGGAGGAAAGCACATGAAAACATCAAAATTCCGTAATATGAGCCTTGTAGATAAAACATTTGTGTTTCTTGTATATTTCATTCTCTCTCTGATTCTGGTGATTGTGCTGTATCCTCTGCTCTATGTGGTGGCAGCATCTTTCTCCGATCCTCAGGCTGTGATACGCGGGGAAGTGTACATCTTTCCGGTGCGCCCTACTCTGAGAGGGTATGAAGCCGTGTTTCAGAATAAGAAAATCCTGAGAGGTTTTGCAAATTCATTCTTCTACTTGTTTGTGGGTACTGCAGTGAATATTTTTATGACCATTCTCTGCGCATATCCTCTTTCCAGGAAGGAATTTAAGGCAAGAAATAAGATTTCCCTGTATTT